>NZ_CP108677.1:5701920-7127401 GCF_035994945.1 Streptomyces sp. NBC_01216 | reverse complement strand
TACCACATCGCTGCGCGATGTGCAAGCGAACACCCGCGCTGCGCGCGGGTGTTGCGCTCCCGCTCCGCGGGAGCTCTGGTGGGCCGCTACGCGGCCCGCTCACTTCCCCTGCTTCGCAGGGGAAGTGAGGCTTCGTCCGCTGTGCTTCCGAAGCGGATAGGACTTCGTCCTACGCTTGGGGCTTCGCTTCGCTCTGCCCAAGCTGGCGGGTCCGCTGCGCTCCCCCGCCTCAACGGCCCTTCCGGCTACGCCTCCAGGACCGTCTGGGCCTGCTGTCGCGGGCCTGGCTGGCTGGAGGGTGGTGCCGGCTTGGGTTTGCGGGAGCTGTTTCAGAGTGATGCAGCATGTACAGTTGGTAGAAGATAGGGATACCCCGTTTGGTGCCCTGTGTGGAAGGTAGGGGATCTCTGTGGGTAATGCGAGGGCATATCCGGTCTACCGGAGCGAGGACGGGGATGTAGCGGCGGTAATCGCCGTGTCCGTGTCTCTGGTCTGATGTGGGGAGCTGTGGGAGGGGGCGAGTGTCGACCTCGATGCCGAGTTGCTTCGGGTCGAGGACGTCGTGAGGTCCCGCGAGGTGTTCCCGCAGGGCTGGTTCTCGGGAGGCGGCGAGCACTTCCGTGGGGTCGACCTTCCGGATAACGCCGCGGTGCTGGCTCGTCTGCTGCCGATGATGCTCTCGGTCGAGGAGCCGGTAGAGGGTGATCTGCTGGACAGAGCGCCGGAGGTGCTGCGTCAGGCAGGGTGGGGACAGATCGCGTGGATGGCACTCAGTTGGCCGGCTGTGCCCGAACTCAGCCGGTCCGGAGCATGCGCGGACCGGAGTACAAGCGTGCTTCAGGACCGACGCCAACCACGAGCCAGCCCCGGGCAACACCGTGTACGTCCACGTCCGGCCCGGGGAGGACGAACGGGCGCAGCACCTCGCCCAGCAGATCGGACACGACGTCATAGGGCCTGGGGAGCACGGCTGGTGAAGAACAGCTGAACAAGAACGGGGGCTGAGCGGTAGGGCGGACCGTCCGCAGTGTGCTGATGACGGGCTGGAGAGGGGTGGGTGTCGGTGACGGAGAACGCCGGAGTTTCGTACGAGGACTGCTCGATCTATGTGGATGCCGCAGACAGCTCGACGGTCATCGCCTGGCTGAAGGAGCGTCTCGGCCCCGAAGAGGAGGGCCACGGCCTGGTGGTGGGGCCGCTGCGGGTGAGCAGCGTCTGCAATGACTACTCCACGGGCAGGAAGGCGCACCCTTTCGAGTTCCTCGAGTGGTCGACCGTGCTGGAGTGCGAAGCGCCCGCGGGAGTGGAGTCCGGTGCGGTGGTGGCCGCGGTCACGGACGTGCTGGAGACACTGCGGCGTGGAGGGTGGAAGGCTGTAGCGGCGTGTGACTGCGAGGACGAACTGCCGGCCCACGGGGGCAGGGATCGCTACCCCCTGCCGTCACCCTCGGGGAGCCTGTCGCATACAAGAACGGGCCGATGGCGAAGCCTGCTGGTGCGGGGTGGGAAGAGGAAAAGGAAATCGGTGTGATTCAGCTCCGAGAACACCAGGTTGACCAGAAGACGGCTTTTCGAGAATGAGCCTTTTCCAAGCTGGTTTCGTTGACCGCGAGCTGGACAGTCCTGCGCAACGACGAAGCTCCTGGTAAGGGCTGTCCCGTATATGGCTGTGAGCTGGTAGGTCGGCTGGCGGTACTGAGCGTTTTCCAACCTCACGCTGATGCGTGGTGAAGGACGAGGACGGCCTTCACCACGTCGGTGATGCGGTTGGTGCTGCAGCGGAGCTTCCGCAGGAGGCGCCAGCCCTTGAGGGTGGCCATGGCCTGCTCGCCGAGGCAGCGGATCTTGGCATGGGTGGTGTTGTGGCGGCGCTTCCATCGCTTGAGGCGACGGCCGCGAAACGGTACCCGGACGGGTCCGCCGGCGCCTTGATACGCCTTGTCGGCCCAGCATTTGAGTCCTGCTTCGGTGAGGGCTTCGATGATGCCGTGCTGTCGTGCGGCGGTGAGGTCGTGAGTCGATCCGGGCAGCGCCGGCGAGGCCCAGAGCAACCGTCCGAACGGGTCGGTGAGGACCTGGACGTTCATGCCATGGCGCTTGTGCTTCCCCGAGTAGTAGGGGGTGTCAGCGGCGATGCGGTCGATCGGCGGCAGAGTGTGCCGTCGAGGATGACGAACGCCTTCGTCCGGATCGTCCTCATCGCCTCGGCCAGGGACGGGGCCAGAGCGGCCAGGATGTCGACGGCCTCGCGTATGTAGCGGAAGGCGGTCGCGATCCCGATGCCGAAACCGGCCGCGAGTTGGGCGTAGGTGTCACCGCACCGCAGGTGGGCCAGGGCCAGCAGAGCCTGTCGCGAGGCGGGAAGCCGCCGCCACCGCGTGCCGATCTCCTGCCGTCTGGCGGTCAGCCGCCCGGTCAGGAACCGCAAGGTGCGGCTGGACAGATCGATCGAAGACGGATAGACAAGCACGCGAAGCTCCTGGCAGACACGGGTGATCTTGGTCGAGAACCCGTCTACCAGGAGCTTCGTCGTTGCGCAGGACTGTCCAGCTCGCGGTCAACGAAACCAGCTTGGAAAAGGCTCAATGATCCACATCGCCTCGATCGACAACCTCGCCAAGCGCATAACGGACGAGACCACACCAACCTGGCGAGGAACCTATTAGGGCATACAGGGCAATACGTCTAGATCAAATGCCCTCTGAGATCTCTACCAAACCCGGAACGGTTCACAGTCCGCCCCGCCCGCACCTGATCGTGGTGGGGTCGGCGGCGGTGTCGGGGGCGCTGCCGATGTTCGTGACGGTGAGGGTGTAGGCGCCGTTCCTGCCATGGGTGAAGTGGCCGGTGTGCTCGTTGGCGATCGTCAGGCTGGGGAAGGCCGTGACGGTGACGGTCACCTGACCGTTGCTGCTCGGGGTGCCGACGGTCGACAGGCCGTAGCTGGTGTCCGTCCCGCTGCTGAAGCTGCTGCCCCCGCCACCGCCGCCGCCCGTGTCGTCCCCTCCTCCTCCGCCGCCGCCACCGCCGAAGTAGCCGCCTCCACCGCCGCCTCCACCGCCACCTCCGGCGCATCCGCCCGCGAGGTCACCGCCGCGCCCGCCCGTGCCGACCACGCCGGTCGCCGCGTCGAAACCGGTCCCAGCGTCCCCGGAAAAGCTGGTGCAGTTCTCCTGGACACCCGCCCCGGCTCCCCCCGGGCCGGGGGCACCGGTGCTGGTCAGACCGCCGCCACCGCCCGAGCCGGGGGCCTCGCCGGTTCCGGCGCCTCCGGCCCCACCGTCCGGCTGTCCGCCGCTCCCGCCCGCACGGCCGCTGCCACTCCCCCCGCCGCTCCCGCCGCCCCCGCCCGCAACAACCTGGAGGGTCGTGCCGGCAGTGACGCTGGAGGCGCCGCCTCCACTCGAGCCTCGCGGGCCACCGCTCCCGCCTCCACTGCTCCCGCCACCGTTGAAGCCGCCCTCCGGGCCGAAGATGCATCGCTGACCGGTTCCACCGACCCTGATGGTGTACGTGGTGACTGACGCGGTCCGTAGCGTCGTCGTGACCCGGGCTCCCGTGCCGCCCGTACCGGCGAAGCACGAGCCGCCACCGGCTCCGTCTGCGGTAACGGTGACGATGGCTCCGGCAGGGACGCCCGCCAGGGTCTGGGGCGTCCCGGTGTAGTCGAACGTGTAGGTTCCGGACGGGGCCACCTGCCTGCCGGAAGGGGGTGGAGCGGCCGCGGAATAGGCGGTGGCGGGCAGCGCCGCCGCGCCGACGAGAACAGCGCACACTGTTGCTGTCACCCCGATACGCCGGCCGTTCCGGCGGTTCTCCCACGCGGGCGTGGCACGTGAGCACACGAGGGGTTCCGGGACGACCGGTACGGGCGGAGTCTTCGCGCGGCGGGGGCTGGGCCACCTGCGCCTGACCCGCGGCCAGGTTTCCGGGTCACTACACGTCACAACGAGGGCCTTTCTCCTGAGGAATGGTCCCAGCGGCGGTACGAGGCCCCGGGGCGGCAGGACAAGCGCACACCGCCTCATCCGCAGAGAATTCCCTACCCCGACATATCTCTTAATATATCATCATATACACAATTGATCTCTCTGGAGTGCGCCTGCCACTGACGGCCACTCAGATCGGCGTCGGCACCTCGCCTTGCCGACACCCTCGCGCGGTCAACCATCCATGCGTGCGGCACAGGTCGCGCCTCTCCACTGACATGGCCCGGAGGCGGCGGATCGGCCGACTCCGGGCCGCACTGCGTCAGACGACCCCGGGGAGCCCCCGGCTCCCGGAACGCGGCGGGAACGGCGTCCGCCGCGCTCTTGCCGTACATGCCACCGCCGTCGCGACCGTCGTGTTCGCGGCGGCCGTGAAGCCGATGTCGGGGGGGCGAAGCTCCCGGTAGACGGTGGAGCGGTGCTTGCCGATCTCCTGGCTGATCGGCCCGGGAGTACGGCCGGCAAGCAGTCCTTCGGCGATCGCAATGCGGTCGTCCTGCGTGAGGTAGCGGTCGTCGATGAGCTTGTCCGGCAGGAGCATGCGTCCAGCCTTGATGAACCACAGCGAGCCCGCGCTGTTGGATACACCCACCCGGCGGGCAAAGGCCGAACATCACGATCTCCTGGCACGGCTCACCGCCGCCTGCTCCGAGATGACCCAACTGGCCGCCGCTGATGCTCCTATTGGCTGTCAAGCGGCGGTGAGCCAGTCGCGGTAGGTGTTGGCGAGGTCGTTGTCTCGGCGGAGTCCGCGTTCGAGGGTGGAGATCGTGGCGGGCCAGACGCCGCAGTGGCGGGCCGCCGCAGTGAGGGTGATGTTCTTCGACTGCCTCAAGGGACGCAGGTCGGCGATGCCCGGGACGGTGACCGTGGTGGTCAGGCAGCGGAAGATCTCCCGGGCGATGGCCCGCTTCAACAGTCGGATGATCTCCTTCTTGGTTCGGCCGGCGGCGGTCTACCGTGCCACGTAGTCGCGGGTGCGGGGATCGCTGGACATGCGGACCAGGGCGATGCGGTAGAGGGCGGCGTTGGCTGCCCGGTCGCCGCCTCGTGAGAGGCGGTGCCGGTTCGTGCGGCCGCTGGAGGCGGGAACGGGGGCGACTCCGCAGAGGGCGGCGAAGGACGCCTCGGTCCGCAGGCGTTCGGGATTGCCTCCGGCCGTGACCTGCAGCTGGGCAGCGGTGTCGGGACCGACGCCGTAGGCGGCCCGCAGCCCGGAGTTGTTGGCGGTGACCTCACTGTCCAGGGCCCGGGTCAGGGCCTGATGTTCGGCGGTGAGTTCCTTGACGCGCCGGGCGAGGCTCTTCAGCGCGGTGAGGACCGCGGCGTGGACCGCGTCCCCGGCCGGTCGCAGCCGGGCGTCCCGCAGCCGGTGCAGAAGGGACGGCGGGCCTCGCGCTCGGCTGCCTGCTTCGCGGCCGGCTCCTGGGCTGCCCGCCACACCTGCGCCTGGTACTGCGCCGCCCGGGCTTGGTCCTCCTCTTGCTCGCGGATGTCGGCGGCCTCGCGGCGCGGGTTGCCGATCGCCTCCAGGAGCGGCTGCGGATGGTCGCGTCCGAAGCGGAAGAACACCGGGCCGGCCGGACCATGCTGGCACAGTTGATTCAGCCCGGTCGCGATGATCGGGATCTTCCCGTCGTAGAAGTGGTGACCGCCGCGCTGCCGCTCCCCCTGCCACAGGTGGCGGGTCAGCTCTTGCAGGCGCGGGACGGTGTGGTTGGGGTTGCGCTCGCCGACGCGGTTGAACACCAGCAGCACGTGGCGGATGCGGCGTATCGCCGTACCGGCCCTCGGGGACCGTCCAGCGCGTACGCCACATCGGGCGCTCGCGGCCGTCGGTGTCCTTCACCTTCCGGTTGAAGAAGCGGGCGTACTTCTCCAGCTTGTCGGCGAGTTCCTCGGCGGTCTCGTGGCAGTTGTCGACCTCGATGAACAGCAGCGGCACCTCGTCCTGCGGGGCGGTGAGCACGATGTCGGCCTGGGCGCCGCCCTTGCCGGGCGCGTTCCACGTGCCGGTCGCCGGGAGCGGGACCTCGGTCCAGAGCGAGGCGATCGTGCCGATGCCGTCCGGATAGTCGACGGCGGCCTGGACGTGCGGCGGGTCGACGGTGAGCCTGGCCATGTTCGGCTTCGGGCGCAGCATCGCGATCACCGTCTCGTTGACGGCCATCGGGTCGGAGGCCCCTGACGAGCCCGCGCCGCGCGCGGTGGAGCCCATCTCTCTCCCCCGCCGGCCGGTTCAGCTCGTAGGAGGCGGCCTGCAGGCCCCCTGGGGGTCAGGTTGCGCAGGGTCTCGCCGGTCTCGGTGGAGCCGCCGTTCTCGGACAGGCCGTGCCCCCGCTGGTCGGAGAGCGCGGCCGTGTGCGAGGCGGTACGGGCCTGCTTCTGCTTCGACGGGGTCTCCTTGTCGGCGTGCCGGAACGTCAGGTGCGGAGCGCCGATCCGCTGGATCTGATCCGTTGTCGCGACCTTCAGCGCTCCGAGCACGCGCAGCACGTCGCCGCGGTAGTTGTTCGTCGACCCCGCCGGGTTGGTCTTCCGCTTCCCCGCCACCAGCTCTGCTCCCTCGTTGCTCGCGACCGGCCGCCGGCCGACCGGCGCCGCTGCGGGCGCTGGCCGCGCCCGGCCTGGGAGGGCGTCCGGGCCCCCCGGAACCCGATGCTCTCCTCCACCACGGACATGTAGAGGAGAGAAGAGGGTTGTGACGGCGCAGTTTTCGCGCCGATTGCGGCCCTGACAAGGGGGGTTTTCCTCCGGCCTCGGGTGCCGGGCACCAAAGGGAGTTCCCAAGGGCCCTCCAAAGGGGGCACCCAGGGAGGCCCCTTGGGCTTGCCCAACGCGGGCCGGCCTTCCAGGAGGATCGGCCCGAGCGGTGCCGCTGCCCGGCCCTCGGGTGAGTGCTCGTCATCGTCTGGTCTCCTTCGCTGCCCCAGCCGGGGTAGTCGGGGCGAAGGAGCAGCGTGCACGGCCCCCCTTGTCCGCGGTCTGACCGTGGCCAGATCGAGTAGCCGTGGGTCGGGTGTGTCCAGTAGACGGCTGATCCAGTTTTTGTAGGGGTCAGTTGGCGGCCGGGGTGAGCCGGCCTTCGAAGGCGATCTGGAAGGCGTTCAGGGGCGCCTTCCAGCGCATGGTCCACCGCTTGCGGCCCTTGCCGGTCGGGTCCAGCGACATGAGGGCCATGTAGACGCACTTCATGGCCGCGGCCTCGCTGGGGAAATGGCCGCGGGCACGTACGGCCTTGCGGATGCGGGCGTTGACGGACTCGATCGCGTTCGTCGAGCAGATGACCTTGCGGATCTCGACGTCGAAGGAGAGGAAGGGCACGAACTCGGCCCAGGCGTTCTCCCAGAGCCGGATGACCGCCGGGTACTTCTTGCCCCAGGCTTCCTGGAACTCGCCGAACCGCTCGGTCGCGGCGGCTTCGTTCGGCGCCGTGTAGACGGGCTTCAACGCCTTGGCGATCTTGTCCCAGTCCTGTCGGGCCGCGTGCCGGAAGGAGTTCCGCAGCAGATGAACGACACAGGTCTGCACAATCGTTCGAGGCCAGACGGCCTCCACCGCCTCGGGCAGGCCCTTCAGCCCGTCGCAGACCAGCATCAGGACATCATCAAGCCCCTGTTCTTCAGGTCCGTGAACACGCTCAGCCAGTACTTCGCGCCCTCGCCACCGTCACCGGCCCAGATCCCCAGGATGTCGCGGTGTCCCTCGGCGGTCACGGCCATGACGACGTAGATCGGACGGTTCGCCACCTGACCATCCCGGATCTTCACGTTGATCGCATCCACGAACAGCACCGGATAGACGCGGTCCAGGGGGCGGTTGGACCATTCCGCCATCCCGTCCATCACCCTGTCGGTGATCGTGGAGATGGTCGCCTTGGACACGCTCGCCCCGTAGACCTCGGCCAGGTGCGCGGAGATCTCACCGTGCGTCAGTCCCTTCGCGGACAGCGACAGCACCATCTCGTCCACCCCGGACAGGCGCCGCTGCCGCTTCTTGACGATGGCCGGCTCGAACGTGCCCGCCACGTCCCGGGGGACCTTGACCTCGACCGGGCCGACATCGGTCAGCACCGTCTTCGCCCGCGTCCCGTTGCGGCTGTTGCCACTGCCCCGACCTTCGGCGTCATGCTTCTCGTATCCGAGGTGATCGGTGATCTCGCCCTCCAGGGCGGACTCCAGCACCCGCTTGGTCAGCTGCTGCAGCAGCCCACCCTCCCCAGTCAGCTGCAGACCCTCCGACCGGGCCCGATCCACCAGCATCGCAACCAACTGCTCGTCACTCGCCGCCACGGCCCCCGCCGTCGGCTCGCTGCCCGGTATCTGCTCGATGGTCGTGTCGCTCATCTGGCGTCTCCTTGATCATCGGATCCGCCGATCATTGAACACTCCCTCACCTGGCGCTGAAGCCGGGGTCAAGGCCCAGCACCCGGTAGTCACGGAGCCTTGCGGCAGCCGTCTTGAGTTCTGAGCCAGTCCGTGGCCGTCGTCAACACTTGGTCGTGTCCGTGCGTAATCGGGACATTCACGTCGGGGGCGATGGGACCGTTGTAAAGGTACCCATTCCGGTCAGCCTCGCGGGCCACGGTCAGGATGACCAGCGCGCCGTCGGAGAGCTGGTACGGGGCGTTCGCGGTAGGGACACCGGCGGTCGGCTGCCCGAACGTGCGGGTGTTGGGCCGACCTTGGAACGCGATGGTGACTGCCTCCGCGGCGCTCGCAGTCCTCCGGCTGGTCAGCACGGCCACCGGCGGCATCGGCCGTGCGAGAGACGGAGTGGAGCCCCATTCGTCAATGTACTGGCGGGGGGTGCCGTTCTCGATCACCCATGGAGCCTTCTCGCCGTCCGCGTAGACAGCTTCGCCGACCGTCCCGTCGCCGAGGATAGGCCCCACGGCGGCGAGCGGCCCCCACATGTCTCCGCCACTGTTGCTCCGCATGTCGATGACCCAGCCGCAGGTGCCCTGTTCGTCGAGCGCGCTGACGGTCGAACGTGCCGCGCGGACGTACGGGGCTGCAACACGGTCGGACGGGACTGGTGGGAGCGTCAGATAGCCGATGGCGCCCGCGAGGTGGCGGCCTTCGGGGAGCATCAGGTCGTCAGCCGGCGCATTCAGGGCTTGGGACGCTTCCTGGGGGTCGAAAAAGGTGCTGTGCCGGTCGTCTAGGTCTCTCAGCGCCTGCCGGATCGCTCCATAGGTCTCGGCAGGTGTCTGCGCTTTCCGGGCACGAGCAACGGCGTTCCGACGGACCTTCGGCCAGTCCACGTCTGCTGTGACGAGGGAGTGCTTCTCCATCACATCCAGCGCGGAAGTCAGGTAGGCGCTTGCCTTCGGCGTCATCCCGCTTACCGTCTCGACATCACCTTCGGCGGTGCATCCCGCCACCGCCAGTGCGGCGCAAATGAGTGCAGCCTTGGTCAAACCGGATATCCGGCCTCTTGTCGGCACTCTCATGGCACGTTCCTGATCTGATAGTGGTGACGCACGCCCGATCGATCCCACCCGCTAGAGATCTTTGCCGCAGGACCACCCGCGCCCCGCTCCAGGCATTTATAGATCAATCAGGTGGCGCGAGGCCAACCTTCAAGAACCGCCCGCACAAGACGGTAGTCGCGCCCGCGGTGGCACCGGCGGTCTCTGGTCAAACTTCAGTGGCAGATGGTCGAGGTTCAGGGGCACCGGACACCAGACGTTCTCCCTCCCGCGACCGCACCGAACTCGCCTCCTGGACCAGAAGGCACTGGGGCATCGAAAACCTCCTGCACCACGTCCGTGACCGGACCTTCCGCGAGGACGACTCCAAGATCCGCACCGGCCACCTGCCCCGCACCATGCCCTCCCTGCGAAACCTCGCCGTCGGCGTCCACCACCAGAACGGCCAGACCAACATGGCCGCCGCCCTCCGCCAGGCCGCCCGCGACTACCGTCGCCCCCTGACCACCCTCGGCCTCACCTGACGAACCCGGACAAGATCACTTCACGCAATGACCCTGCCCTGCGGGGCGGCTCCGAAGGGCCTTCCTTCATCACTCGCAGAGCATCGCGTTCAGCCGCTCAACTACCCATTGCGGCCTCCCGCGTTCGTGGCGCACCTCTTCGCCTGCTTGACCCAGTTCCGCAGGCCCTCCGGGCTCACGCCCAGGTCCCGGGCAACCTCGGTGACGGTCTTGTCCGACGGCAGCGCCGGCGCGACCGCGTCCCGCTTGAACTCGGCCGTGTACCGCTTACTCGTGTTGCTCTTCCGGCTCACTACCTGTGACTACTTCCTCCGGGACCATCCGTCCCAGTATCAGGCCGTCCAGGTCACAGGGGGCCTCACAAGGTGAAGTCCCCCATCTCCCGCTACGCGGAAAGGAAACGGGACGGCCGCCCCGACGCCAGCAAGGCCGTGACCTCGACGGTGATCACTCTCCTGCCGCCGCCGGCACCGGAGCCCGCACGGCCCACGACCACGATCCCCCAGTACGCCGGCCCCGGCCAGACCAGCAACCGCATGACACGCCTCCTGGCCATCCTGCAGGCAGAACCCGAACCGCTCCGGCGCTCAAGGGAGATCGCCGAACGCCTCGGCGACGTCACCCTCACCGCCGCCCACCGACAACTCGCCCGCTGGACCGAGAAAGGAATGATCAAGAGGGTCCGTACGGGACGCTACGCGTCAGTCACACAGGAAACGGCCCCCCCCCCTGGCGTAACCTGCGAAAACGCTAACCACCCGGCCTTGGGGAAAGCCCCTGAGGGCCTCCCCGACGCCGAGGTTCCGCCCTCACGCGCCCCGCCAGGCAGGCGGCCGCCGGGACGACCAGGACGGCGCGGGAACGGCGAGCGGCTCGGCCGCCCGGGGCCAGCCCGCCGCGGACGGACCGCCGCCGTCGCCCGGTCCCGCGCCGCCCCGCCGGGCGACCAGCGTCTGGAGGACGAGCACGCAGGCGGCCAGTTCCTCCGGCGTCGGTGCCCCCCGCAGCACCCGGATCACGTCCCCGCTCACTGCGGCTGGTTCCCGTGCTTGCGGCTCGGCAGCGGCGCGTGCTTGGCCCGCAGCATGGCCAGCGCGTCGATCAGCCGGGCCCGGCTGTCGGCCGGGTCGATGACGCTGTCGACCAGGCCGCGCTCGGCCGCGTAGTACGGGTGCATGAGCTCGGTTCGGTACTCCTTCACCAGCCGGGCCCGGGTCGTCTCCGGGTCGGCCGCCGCCGCGATCTCGCGCCGGAAGACCACGTTCGCCGCGCCCTCCGCGCCCATCACCGCGATCTCGTTGCTCGGCCAGGCCAGCGAGACGTCCGTGCCGATGGAGCGCGAGTCCATCACGATGTAGGCGCCTCCGTACGCCTTGCGCAGGATCAGCTGCACCCGCGGCACGGTCGCGTTGCAGTACGCGTACAGCAGCTTGGCGCCGTGCCGGATGATGCCGCCGTGCTCCTGGTCGACGCCCGGCAGGAAGCCCGGCACGTCGACCAGGGTGACCAGCGGGATGTTGAAGGCGTCGCAGGTCTGCACGAACCGGGCCGCCTTCTCCGAGGCGTGGATGTCCAGGACCCCGGCGAACGCGGACGGCTGGTTGGCCACCACGCCCACCACCCGGCCGTCGAGCCGGGCCAGGGCACACACGATGTTCGTCGCCCAGCCCTCCTGGATCTCCAGGAAGTCGCCGTCGTCGACGATCTCCTCGATCACCGCACGCATGTCGTAGGCGCGCCCCGGCTCGGCCGGCACCAGGTCCAGCAGCGCCTCGGCGCGCCGGTCCGGCAGATCGTCGCAGGGCAGTTCCGGCGGCAGCTCGCGGTTGTTCGCCGGCAGCATCGACAGCAGGTGGCGCACGTCCTCCAGGCAGGACTCCTCGTCGTCGCAGGCGAAGTGCGCGACACCGGAGACCTGGGCGTGGGCGTCGGCGCCGCCCAGCGCGTCGTGGGTGATGACCTCGCCGGTGACGGCCTGCACCACGTCGGGTCCGGTGATGAACATCTGGGCCGTGCCGCGCACCATGAACACGAAGTCGGTGAGCGCGGGCGAGTAGGCGGCGCCGCCGGCGCACGGCCCCAGGATCACGCTGATCTGCGGGATCACCCCGGAGTTGCGCACGTTGCGGGTGAAGATGCCGCCGTAGCCGGCGAGGGCGGTGACGCCCTCCTGGATGCGGGCGCCGGCGCCGTCGCACAGACCGACGATCGGCGCGCCGGCGGCCTCGGCCAGGTCCATCACTTTGTGGATCTTCTGGGCGTGCGCCTCGCCGAGGGCGCCGCCGAAGATCCGGAAGTCGTGGGCGTAGGCGAACACGGTGCGGCCGTGCACCTTGCCCCAGCCGGTGACGACGCCGTCGGTGTGCGGGCGGCGGTCCTCCAGGCCGAAACCGGTCGCCCGGTGCCGGCGCAGTTCCTCGATCTCGGAGAAGGTTCCCTCGTCGAAGAGCAGGGCGATGCGCTCGCGCGCGGTCAGTTTCCCCTTGGCGTGCTGTGCTTCGGTGGCCCGTTCACCGGGACCCCGGCGCACCCGTTCGTGCAGGACGGCGAGCTCCGCCGCCCGGTCGCGCAGACAGCCGTCCGCGGAGGTCACGGCGCCGGTGGTGTTCCCTGGTCTCGGGGGCGTTTCCTCGACAACGGTCATGCGGTGCAGGATGCGCCGCCCTGCTCAAGGCGGGCTCGAACGCTTCTCCACGGGGCACTGGAGAACGGCTCGATCGGTGCGGACCACGCTGGGCGGCATGACTCTTCCTCACCGCCGATCCGTCGTCCTGATGTTCCCCGGGACCGGCGCGCAGCACGCCCGGATGGCGGCCGGGCTCTACCGGCGCGAGCCGGTCTTCACCGCGGCACTGGACGAGGTGCTCGCCCTGCTCGGTCCGGAGGGCGCGGACGCCCGCGCGGACTGGCTGGCGACGCACCCGGCGGTGTCGATGGAGGCCGACGCCCGCTCCGCCCCGCTGCTCTTCGCGGTCGACTACGCCATGGGACGGCTGGTGGAGAGCTGGGGGGTGCGCCCGGACGCCTATCTCGGCCACAGCATGGGGGAGTTCGCGGCCGCCGTGCTGGCGGGGGTGTTCCCACTGCCGGACGCGGTGCGGCTGCTGTGGGAACGGGTACGGCTGCAGCGCGGCACCCCGCGCGGCGGGATGCTCGCGGTCGCCGCCGCCCCGCCGGAGCTGGCGGGCTACCTCGGTTCCGGCGTGGTGGTGGCCGCGGTGAACGCGCCCCGGCACACGGTGCTGTCCGGGCCGGACACACCGCTGGAAGCGGTCGCGCGGCGCCTGGCGGCGGACGGGCGTACCTTCCGGAAGCTGGCCTCGCGCACCCCGTACCACAGCCCCGCGCTCGCGCCGCTCGTCGCGCCGACGGCGGAGCTGCTGCGCACGATGCGGCTACGCGCTCCCCGGACGCCGCTGCACTCGGCGTACACCACCGGGCCGCTGGACCCGGCGGAGGCGGTGTCCGCGGAGTTCTGGGCCGGGCAGCCGACCGCTCCGGTGCTGTTCTGGGCGACCCTGGACCGGCTCCTCGCCGACCGGGACCGGGTCCTTGTGGAGGCCGGCCCGTCACAGAGCCTGACGGTGCTGGCCCGCGCGCACGAAGCGGTGCGCGCGGGCCGCAGCGTGGTCCTGCCGACGCTGCCCGCCCGGGCCGCGGGGCCCGAGGAGGACCGGCGGAGCGTGCGCGCGGCGCGGGACCGGCTGCTCGGTACGGCGGACGCCGGCGGTCACTCGGGCACGTTGCCCGTCGACCTGCCGGCCCGGTAGGGGCTGGTCACCCCGTCGTAGGCGAGGTGCAGCACCATGCCGTCGCGGGCGTGGTCGAGGTTGTGGCAGTGGTCCATCCAGACCCCGGGGTTGTCGGCCCGGAAGGCGACCTCGTAGCGCTCGCCGGGCGCGACGTTGAGGGTGTCGGTCCACCAGGGGCTGCCGGTGGCCCGCTCGCCGTCGCGGGAGAGCACCAGGATGCGATGCCCGTGCAGGTGCATCGGATGGTCGTCGAGGCTGCGGTTGACGAAGGTGGTGCGCACCGTGTCGCCCTCGGCCACCAGCAGGGCCGGGATGTCCGGGTAGACCGCGTTGTTGATGGTCCACAGCATCATCGGGCGACCGTCGAAGAAGCCGACGCTGTTGCCGAGGACGAGGTGGAACTCCCGGTCGTAGCGGGTGTCGGGGCCGAACGGCGCCGCGGCGGGCGTGCCGTAGTGCAGCGGGTCGAACAGCGGCCCGTCCGCGGCCGGGGCTTCGGTGGCGGGAACCCCGGGCGGGACAAGCAGCAGTGAGGCGGTCTCGACGCGGCCGGCCCCGTAGGCGCCGTCCTCGCCGCAGCCCTCGAAGCCGTGGCTGCCCGCGGAGGCGTTGGCGTCGCCGACGACGGTCAGGTGCACCGGTGCGGCGGGCTGTACGAAGGCGAGGTCGATCCGGCCGCCGCCGGCGACGCGCACCTGGCGGCCGGTGAGTTCGGTGGGGCGGTTCACCTCGTTGCCGTCGATCGCGGCGACCCGGAACGGGGTACCGGCCAGCGAGTAGGTTCGGGGACAGTTGTCGGCGTTGACCAGGCGCAGCCGCACCGGCGTGCCCGCGGCGACCCGCTCGGTCCGGCGACGCGTGTCGTCGCCGAACGCCGTGCGCAGCAGGCCGCCGAGGCCGTTCCGGCCGCTGAGCGCGCCACCGGAGCCCCGGGGCGGTCCGCCCGCCGTCCGCTCCCCGCCGTCGGTGTCGGTGTCGGCGACGGGCCAGGCGTGGGCGACGACCGTGCGGTCGACACCCGCGGGCCGGGCGCCGGGCTCCTCGACGACGAGCGCGCCGAACAGGCCGCGGACGACGACGGTGCTGGACTGCTGGTGGGAGTGGTACCAGAAGGTGCCGGCGCGGGTCGGACGGATCCGGTAGACGTGCCGCCCGCCGGGTCTGACGGCGTCCTGGGTGACGCCCGCGACGCCGTCCTCGGCGTTCGGGACGTCGACGCCGTGCCAGTGCAGCGTGACACCGTCATCGACGTTCTCGTTGACCAGCACGACCTCGGTCAGCTCGCCGCGTACCAGGTGTAGTTCGGGTCCGGGCAGCGAGCCGTTGAAGGCGAGGGCGTGCACCTTCTCGCCGGAGGTCAGGGTCATGGTGCGGCTCGTGGCGGTGAGCGTGATCCGCTGGGCCGGGCGTTCGTCGCGCGGCCCGGCGAGGGTGGTGAGGTCCCGGGCGGGGGCCCGGCCGGCGTCCGGGCCGCCGCCGGTGTCGTAGCGGTGCTGGTGGTGGGCGAGGGTGGCGGGCAGCCGGCTCTCCCGCTGCATCACGGCGCCACCCGCGGTGCACAGCAGGACGACCGCGCCGAGCAGCGCGGTCGGGCGCACCGCCCGGCGTGGCCAGGACGGCCGCTTCCAGCCGGGGGCGGCGAGGTCGGTGCGGCGTCGCTGCTGGAAGAGGAGCAGCGCGCCCGCCACCACGGCGAGCAGGGCGAGTTCGAGGAGGAACGGGCCGGTCCACGAGGGGGCGGGCGGGTGGAGGGTGAGCGCGCCGGTGACGACGGTCACGGCGAAGCAGGCCCGTACCGGCACGACCAGCCGGGGGTCGGCGGCGGCCTGCCGCAACGCGGCGGGCGCGGCCGGCCCGCCGGCGGCCGGTCCGGGTTCGCGGCCGGCCACAGGCGGCACCGACGGTCCGGCAGCGGGCGGGGACGCCCCGGCCGTGGCCGACGCCGCCTCCCGGCCGGCCGCGACCGGCACCGGCCGCGCGCCCGCGGCGTCCGTGAGCGGCCCGCGCCCGGCGGCCGCCGGCGCGGGTCCCGGCCGGACCGCCAGGCGGACGACGCGCAGGTACGCGGGCAGTGCCAACGCCGCCACGGCGCTGCCCGCGAGGGTCAGCGGCACGGCCGCGAACAGGAGGAAGTCGGCGGCGGCCCGCCACTCGGCCGCACCGCCCAGCGCGACGGCGAGGCCCACCCGCAGGGCGAGGAGCAGCAGGCACACGGACACCAGCACGAGACCGAGACGCGCACGGCGCCGGAGCGAGCGCGTGGTGCGCCGGGTCGCCAGGGTCCGGGCGCCGCGGGCCGCGAAGCCCCAGAAGACCGCGGCCAGCACGGCCCACAACAGGTTCTGTTCGAAGAGGTTCTCCACCATGCGGCCAGCGTGGCGGGAGGCATTCGAGTCTGCCTCGAGGCCACTGGACGATGCTCGCCGCCGGCCGCGGCAGCCGCCCCGGCCGCGGCTGCGCGAAGGGAACGTGAAGATGACCGAAAGGCGCGTTGCGCTGGTGACCGGCGGCTCGCGGGGCATCGGCCGGGCCGTCGCGGTCCGGCTCGCACAGGCGGGCCACGACATCGGGTTCTGCTCCCGCTCGGCGGACGAGGCGGCCCTGGAGACGGCCCGTCTGGTCGCCGAGGAGGGAGCGGCGGTGCACCACGTGGTCTGCGACGTCACCGACCAGGAGGCGGTCGCCGCCTTCGTCACGGAGGTGGAGGAGAAGCTGGGCGCGCCGTACGCCGTGGTCAACTCGGCCGGGGTCCTGAAGGACCGCCCGATGGCACTGATGTCGGCCCTGGACTGGCACACGGTGGTCGGCACCAGCCTGGACGGCGCGTTCCACACGACCCGCGCGGTGGTGCGCGGGCTGATCACCCGCAGGGCGGGCGCGATCGTGAACGTCTCGTCGGTGATCGGGGTGTACGGCAATCCGGGACAGACGAACTACGCCACCGCCAAGGCCGGTCTGAACGGGCTCACCCGTGCGCTGGCCAAGGAGGTCGCCCCCTACGGGGTGCGGGTCAACGCCGTGGCGCCGGGGTTCATCGAGACGGACATGCTCGACGGGATGTCGCCCAAGGCCCGGGAGGCGGCGCTGGGGAAGGTGGCCATGGGCCGCTTCGGCAGCGCCGGGTCCGTGGCCGAACTGGTCGCCTTCCTGCTGTCCGACGCCGCCGACTACATCACCGGGCAGGTCGTCCAGATCGACGGCGGCATAGCGCTGTGAGGGGACGGCCATGAGCGCACACGGCACCGCCGCCGACGCCCCGGAGCGGCCGCCCGACGGTCCGGAGCGGCCGCTGCGGGCGATGTTCCGCGAACGCTGGTTCAGCACGCTGTTCCTGACCGACATGTGGGAGCGGTTCAGCTTCTACGGCATGCAGGCACTGCTCTTCCTGTACGCGACCGCGCCCCGGTCGGAGGGCGGCCTCGGCCTGTCGGACGGCACCGCGGGCGCCCTCTTCGGCCTGTACGTCTCGGCCTCCTTCCTGGCGGCGATGCCCGGTGGCTGGCTGGGCGACCGAGTGCTCGGTACGCACCGGGCGATGCTGAGCGGCGCACTGGTGATCGCGGCCGGGCACGCCTGCATGGCGGTACCCGCGCAGACCTCCTTCTACTGCGGGCTGATGCTGGTGGCCTGCGGCACCGGGATGCTGAAGCCGAACCTTCCGGTGATCTTCGACCAGATGAACCCGGGGGCCTCGAGCGCGCAACGGCAGGCGGCGTTCTCCCTCTTCTACATGAGCGTCCAGGTGAGCGCCCTGCTCGGGCCGCTGGTCACCGGTGCGCTCGGGGAGCGGGTGGCCTGGCACCTGGGCTTCGGGGCGGCGGCCGTCGGCATGGTCATCGGCGTGCTGCAGTACCTGCACGGCGCGCCGAGCCTGCGCGGCGCCCGGACCGGCCCCAGCCGCCCGCTGCCGCCCGAGGCGATGCGCCGGCTGGTGCGCGGGGCCTGGGCCGGACTGGCCCTCGCGGTCCTGCTCGCCGCCGGGGCGCTGGCGGTCGGCGGGGCGGCGCTGCACCCGGTCCTCGCGCTGTGCGGCCTGGGCTCGCTGATCGCTCCCGTCTGGTACTTCCGGCGGCTGCTGCGGGGCGGTGAGCTCGGGACCGCCGAGCGGGTACGGGTCCGCGGCTATCTGCGGGTGTTCGTGCCGTCGGTGCTGTTCTGGGCGATGTTCGGGCAGCTCGGTTCGGTGTTCAGCCTGTTCGCCCGGGAACACACCGACCGCGGGATCGGCGGCTTCCTGGTGCCGGCGAGCTGGTTCCAGTCGGCTCACCCCCTGTTCCTGCTGCTGCTCGCCCCGGGGTTCGCCTGGCTGTGGCTGCGGATGGGCGCGCGTACGGACGGGGGGCGGAAGTTCGCGGTGGGCCTGGGATTCGCGGCGGTCGGCTTCTCGGTGCTCGCCACCGGGGCCTGGCTGGCGGCCGACGACGGGCCGGTCTCCCCGGTCTGGCTGCTGACCGCGTTCCTCTGGGTGGCCTGCGGCGAGCTGGTCTTCGGGCCGGTGGGTCTGAGCACCACGGCGGAGACCGCGCCGGAGGGCCACCGCGGCCGGATGATGGGCCTGTTCTACCTCGGGGCCGCGCTGGGCGCGGGCCTGGGCGGCCAGCTCTCCCGGCTGGTGGGGGTGCTGCCGCTGTGGAGCTACCTGGCGGGTTTCGCCGTCGTGGCCGCCGTGACGGCCGTACTGCTGCCGCGCGAGGACCGGCGCGGGCCGGGCGCCGCGCCACTCGCTTCCGGACCCGGAACGGCTCGAATATGACGTCGAGTTGGGCTGGACACCGTCTCAAGCCGCCGCCTGAATCATCTCTCTCGGCAGGCCGCACCGCTCACGGCCACCGCAAGCCCGACCGCTCCGGGCGACATTCACAAGGAGTGCCCGTGTCTCATCGCACCCTCATCGTCGCGCGCATGGACCACGACGACGCGGAGAAGGTGGCCGCGCTGTTCGCCGAGTCCGACGCGACCGACCTCCCGCACATGATCGGGGTCCAGCGACGCACCCTCTTCCGCTTCCACGGACTCTACTTCCACCTGGTCGAGGCGGAGCAGCCGATCAACGGCAACCTCTACCGGGCCCGCAGCCACCCGCTCTACGAGGACATCAACACGCGCCTCCAGGAGTTCATGACGCCCTACTCCCCCGACTGGCGGGAGCCGAAGGACTCGATGGCCGAGGCCTTCTACACCTGGACCCCCTGAGCAGTCCGCCGCACCGTCCCCCATCTGTGGAGCACCCAATGCAGACCACCGACCTCATCAAGGTCGCCATCGACGACGTGCCGCCCAACCGCAAGCGCGGCGGCGATCTGCGTGTCCTGCTCAGCCCGAAGACCTGTGGCGCGACCTCGGGGTTCATGGGCGTCGGCACGCTGGAGCCCGGGGAGTTCGTCTCCGAGCACTACCACCCGTACTCCGAGGAGTTCTTCCACACGATCCGGGGCCGGATCCTGCTCCGGGTCGACGGCGAGGAGCTGGTCCTGAAGCCGGGCGAGTCCTTCATGGTACCGATCGGCGTGCGGCACCGGATCGAGAACCCGGGGGACGAACAGGCGTTCGTCGCCTTCTTCCTCAGCCCGCTCGCCCCGCGTCCCGAACTCGGGCACGTCGACTGCGAGCCGCTGCCCGGCGAGGGCACCCTGCCCGAGGTGGGGGGCGCCGGATGACGGGCAGAGCAGTCATCACCGGGATAGGCGTCGTGGCCCCGGGGCAGCCGGGCCGCGAGGCATTCTGGGAGATGATCGTCAAGGGGCGTACGGCGACCCGGCGGATCACCCTGTTCGACCCGGCGCCGTTCCGCAGCCGGATCGGGGCGGAGTGCGACTTCGACCCCGAGGTGTCCGGGCTGTCCTACCAGGAGATCCGGCGCACCGACCGGGCCGGCCAGTTCGCGCTGGTCGCCACCCGGGAGGCACTCGCCGACAGCGGGATCGACATGGCGGCGGAAAACCCGCACCGGGTCGGCGTCAGCGTCGGCAACGGCGTCGGCAACGCCATCTCGATGGAGCAGGAGTACCGCACGGTCAGCGACAACGGGCGCCAGTGGCTGGTCGACCAGGGCTACATGAAGCCGCACCTGTACTCGTACGTGATGTCCAGCTCGCTTGCCACGGAGGTGGCCTGGGCGGCGGGCGCCGAGGGTCCGGCGACGGTGGTCAGCTCCGGCTGCTGCGCGGGCATCGACGCCGTCGGGTACGCGGTGGACCTGATCCGCGAGGGCTCGGCGGACGTGATGGTGGCCGGCGCCACCGACGCCCCGATCTACCCGATCACCGTGTCCTGCTTCGACACCCTGCGCGCCTCCTCCACCAGCAACGACGACCCGGAGCACGCCTGCCGGCCGTTCGACCGGCGGCGCAACGGCCTGGTGCTGGGCGAGGGCTCGGCGGTCTTCGTGATCGAGGAGCGCGAGCGCGCGCTGCGCCGCGGCGCCCGGATCTACTGCGAGGTGGCCGGCTACGCGGCCCGCGCCAACGGCTACCACATGACCGGGCTGCGTCCGGACGGCCGGGAGATGGGCGAGGCGATCACCGCCGCGCTCGACGAGGCCCGGATCAACCCGGAGGAGATCGACTACGCCAACGCCCACGGCAGCGGCACCAAGCAGAACGACCGGCACGAGACGGCCGCCTACAAGCGCAGCCTCGGTCACCACGCGTACGGGATCCCGGTCAGCTCGATCAAGTCGATGGTCGGGCACTCGCTCGGCTCGATCGGCTCGATCGAGATCGCGGCGAGTGCGCTCGCCATGGACCGGGGCGCGATCCCGCCGACCGCCAACTACGAGGAGCCGGACCCCGAGTGCGACCTGGACTACGTGCCGGGCACCGCGCGCGAGGCGGAGCTCGACGTGGTGCTGAGCGTCGGCAGCGGCTTCGGCGGCTTCCAGAGCGCCGTCGTCCTCACCTCACCGCGGAGGGCCCAGTGACCGCAGAGACGAGCTCCCCCGTCATCACCGGGCTCGGCGTCGTCGCGCCCAACGGCTTGGACCGGGAGGCGTGGTGGCAGGCCACCCTGGACGGCAAGTCCGGCATCGGCCCCATCACCCGCTTCGACCCGGCGCGCTACCCGGTGCGGGTGGCCGGCGAGGCGGACGGCTTCGAACCGGCGGACCACGCGCCGCAGCGGCTGGTCAGCGAGACCGACGCGATGACCCAGTACGCCTTCGCGGCGACCAACGAGGCGCTGGCCGACGCGGGCGTGGACACCACGGCCTTCGCCGACCTGGACACGGCGGTCATCACCGCCAACTCCTCCGGCGGCGTCGAGTTCGGCCAGCGCGAGCTGCAGAAGCTCTACGCGGAGGGACCGCAGGCGGTCGGCGCGTACATGGCCATCGCCTGGTTCTACGCGGCGACGACCGGACAGCTCTCCATCCGGCACGGCATGCGCGGTCCGTGCAGTGTGGTCTGCTCGGAGCAGGCCGGCGGACTGGACGCGCTGGCGCAGGCCCGCCGGGTGCTGGCCAAGGGCACCCGACTGGTGGTCTCCGGCGGCACGGACGCCTCGCTGTCCCCGTACGGGCTGGTGTGCCAGATCAGCAACGGGCGGCTCAGTGTGGAGGAGCGGCCTGACCGGGCCTTCCTGCCCTTCGACCCCTCGGCCGCCGGATACGTGCCGGGCGAGGGCGGCGCGATCCTCACCGTGGAGAGCCGGGCCGAGGCGGAGCGCCGCGGGGCCCCGCGGCTGTACGCCGAGATCGCCGGCTACGCGGCCACCATGGACCCGCGGCCGGGCTCGGGCCGGCCGCCGGGGCTGCGACGGGCGGCCGAGCTGGCGCTCGCCGAGGCGGGCGCGGCGCCCGGCGACGTCGACGTGGTCTTCGCGGACGGTTACGGCGTCCCGGAGCTCGACCGGGAGGAGGCCGAGGCGATCACCTCGGTCTTCGGTCCGGCCGGGGTGCCGGTGAGCGTGCCGAAGACGATGACCGGGCGGCTGTACGCCGGAGGCGCGGCGCTCGACGCGGCGGCGGCCGCGCTGGCCCTGCGCGACCAGGTCATCCCCCCGTCGGTGCACACCCGCCCGGACCGGGCCCACCGGCTCGACCTGGTCACCGACTGGCCGCGCGAGGCGCGGCTGCGCACCGCTCTGGTCCTCAGCCGCGGCTACGGCGGTTTCAACGCCGCGCTGGTCCTGCGCTCCGTCTGAGGACCGGCCTGCGCCCGTTCCCTCTTCCTTTCCCTCTGCCCACCGCTCGCACAGCAGCATCCCCGTCCCCAGGAGGAACAGATGAGCAGCACCACCATGACCTTCGGCGACCTCAAGGAGATTATGAGCCGGTGCACCGGTGACACCGAGGAACTCTCCGAGGAGCACCTGGCGACCGACTTCACCGACATCGGCTACGACTCCCTCGCGGTGCTGGAGATCGCCAGCCAGATCCAGCGCGAGTACGGCCTGCACATCCCGGACGAGGCCATCGAGGAGATGAACTCGCCGCAGGCCGTGATCGACTACGTCAACAACAGCCTCGCGGCGGCCTGACATGACCGTCATCGACAACAGCATCGTCATCGCGGCGCCGATGGACCTGGTGTGGGACATGACGAACGACGTGGAGTCGTGGCCCGAGCTGTTCTCCGAGTACGCCGCGGCCGAGATCCTGGAGCGGGACGGCGCCACCCTGCGCTTCCGGCTCACACTCCGCCCGGACGAGAACGGCCAGGTCTGGAGCTGGGTCTCCGAGCGCACCCCCGATCCGGCGACCCGGACCGTGCGGGCCCGCCGGATCGAGACCGGGCCGTTCGAGTTCATGGACCTGTACTGGTCGTACGAGCAGACCGAGGCCGGCGTCGAGATGTGCTGGCGGCAGGAGTTCACGGTCCACCCGGGCCTGCCGTTCGGCGACGTGGAGATGGCCGAGCGTCTGAACACCAACACCCGCCGGGAGATGGCCCGGATCAAGGGGCTGGTGGAGCAGGCGGCGGCCGGCCGGCCGGAAGCGGTGCGCCCGTGACCCGCCCGGGGCCGGGGCTGCGGGTGCTGCTCCGGATCCGGATCAAGCCCGGGCACGAGGCGGAGTTCGAGGAGCTGTGGCTCGCGCACTCCCAAACCGTCCGGACCTTCCCCGACAACCACGGCCAGCAGCTGCTGCGGGAGAGCGGCGAGCCGGGCGGCTTCACCGTGCTGACCGACTGGACCGACGAGCCCGCCTTCCGGGCGTTCGAGAAGAGCCCGGAGCAGCAGACCTATCTGCAGCGGCTGTGGCCGATGCGGGAGGGCGGCGAGATGCACCTGCTCGAACCCCTCCACGAAAGCGCGCCGGCCGTCGCGGCCGGACCGTGAGTCCCCAGACCTCGAGTTCCAGGAGGAACCGGTGAGTGTGCAGCAGGAACAGGTGACCGAGCTGATCGAGCTCGTCGAGTCGGTGCCCGCCAAGCAGCTGGAGGCGGCCGTCGTCGAACGGGACGGCGGTCTGGACGCGGCACTGACGCTGATCTTCGAGCTCCTCGTCTCGGAGTTCAACCCGGAGAAGGCGGCCGGACAGAAGGGCGTCTTCCAGTTCGACATCGCCTCCTCGGAGGGCCAGAAGCTCCACTACGTCGAGGTCGAGGCGGGTGAGTGCCGCACCGACAAGGGGCGGCACGACAGCCCGGACATCACCATCGGGATCAAGTTCCCCGACATGCTGGCGATGGGCGTCGGCAAGCTGCCCGGTGCGAAGGCGTTCCTGACCGGCAAGCTGAAGCTGCGCGGCAGCCCGCTGATGGGCACCAAGCTAGGCGAGTGGTTCGACCACCCCGAGGTGTGACAGGACGGCACACAGCGACGAAACCGCCGCCGGGACCTGTCCCGGCGGCGGTTTCGTCCTCTGGTGGTGCCCGCCGGTCAGTCCACGCCGAGCACGGACATGTGCGCGACGGACAGCATGGCCTGCTCGTGCACGAGGGCCAGGTAGGCGTCCGGGTGGTCGGGCCGCTTGGAGTCCTCCACGTAGGGCTCGAGCCAGGCGTCGGCATCCTGTCCGAAGCCGCGGTCGGTCAGGTAGCCGACGACGTCGTACGGGTGCCCGTCGTACTGGACAACCCGGACGAGGGTGTCCTCGTGCAGGAAGAGCGCCGTGCGGATGATCGTCGGGTGGTCCGGGGAGAGCAGCAGCGACGCCTTGCGGTTGACCGTCCCGCGCTCCCGTTCCAGCGCGAGTCCAGCACCCTTGCGCAGTTGGTGGCGCAGCGCCACGGTGCCGGCCGCGGGCCGCTCGTCGGGGCTGTGCTGTTCCAGGGCGGTCATCAGGCTGCGGTGGAAGTGCTGCCGGAAACCCTGGGGGGTCTCGGTGTCACGCGGCTCGACGAGGAACGGCAGGATCGCCCGTTCGGCCTCGTGGACCCCTTTCTGCACGGACATGTGCCGGGCGACCCGGGCTGCGCTGACCCCGTCGTGGTGGATCACCCGGATCACCGTCTCGCCCTGCACGAACAGGCCGGTGCCGAGCAGCATTCCGACGGTCGTGCCCTCGTCGTCCTTGATGACGGGCGAGTCGATCCGGGTGAAGTTGTGCGGCGAGAAGACCTCCTGCAGGTCCTCCTCGCATCCGGGACGGACCCGGTAGGTAATGGCGTCGAGTGGCATGGCGGTTCCTTCTCCTCGGGCTTGAGGTGATTCAGGGGGCGGCGAGCACCGCGACGGTGGCGGCCGTCAGCGCGAGCGCGGCGAGCGTCGTGCGCAGGCGGTGCCAGGCCCGCCAGAGCGGCCGCGGGTCGTCCCAGGGGCCGTCCTCGGAAAGTCCGCTCAGGGAGCGGTTGATCGGCACGTTGCCGAGGTGCGAGACCGCCTGCACGCCGATGAGCAGCACGGCCACCAGGGGGAACAGCGCGTTGCCCGGCGACTCGGCGAGCCAGCCGAGCACGAACCCGCTGACGGTCACCAGGTTGACCAGGATCGGCATCAGCGGGTGGTAGCCCCGGCCCAGCAGGACATGGGCGCGGAGGTAGTCGGCGCGTCCCATGGCCGACATGGCGGGAACCACGCTGACCAGGACAGCCACGAAGATTCCCGTGACGATCCCCGTCCCGATCAGCACGACCCCGCTCAGTACTTCCTCAAGCATCACGACTCCCGGCTCACGGTTGATGTCCCGGACACCCTTCTGCCACCTGCTCGAATCGCTGTGGAGCGGTGCTCGACGGCGGTCCTTCACGGCCCGGCCTGCGCCCGTCGAGCCGTCTTCGAGTCGGCTTCGACCTGCGGAACCGAGAGTCGTCGCAGTGGTCCCGCCGTGCGGCGCGGCGGCAGCTCCGGAAGGGTGATGTGTGGTGGAGCCGATGCGGATACTGGTGCCCCTGGCGCTGCTGGCCGGCGGTCTCGCGGCCGGCGGTCTCGCCATCTCGGTGCTCGCGGCACCCCTCTTCACCACCCTGCCCACCGGCATGTACGTCCCGGTGCACAAGGGGCTCGTCACCCGCTTCGACCCGTTCATGCCGATCTCGCTGTTGAGCTGCCTGCTGTGCGACCTGGGTCTGGTGGCTACCGGGCCGACGGCCGCGGTGCGGGTGCTCGCCGGCTCCGGCGCGGTGCTGCTGGCCGCCGCGGTGACGGTGTCGCTGACCAAGAACGTGCCGATCAACCGCTGGCTCTCGACGCTCGACCCGCAGGCGCTGCCCGCGGACTTCGAGCGGCGCGACCCGCGCGAGCGCTGGATCCGCTGGAACCGGGTGCGGGGCGCGCTGGCCGTCACCGCGCTGCTGGCGAACGTCGGCGTGGCCGCCGTACTGATCTGACCCCCGCTACCACCCCCAGCACTGCCCCTGGACCGAGGAGAAGGTGTGGACACCATGACCGGTGTGGTCGGCCCGGCGATGACCGCCGCGTTGCCGCCCCACGTACGGCTGCTGCTGCTGACCGACGGCAAACGGATATCCCGGGTGCTGCACGTGCTCGCCGAGCTGGGCGTCGCCGACGAACTGTCGGACGGCCCGCTCACCGTCGCCGAGCTGGCCGCGCGGACCGACGCGCACGCGGACGCGCTCGGCCGGGTGCTGCGGGTCGCCTCGGCGTTCGGGGTGTTCACCGAGGAGGCCGACGGGCGCTACGCGCTCGGTGAGATGGGCGCCTGTCTGCGGTCGGGCGTGCCGGGCAGCCAGCGGGACATGGTGCTCTACAACGGCGACGAGATGCTGTGGCGCTCGTACGGGCGGCTGATGCACACCGTGAGGACCGGCGAGCCGGCCTTCGAGGCCGCCTACGGCCACACCTTCTTCGAACACCTGGAGCAGGACCCGCGGGCGGGCGCGCTGTTCGACCGGGCGATGACCGGGATGAGCCGGGCCACCGCGCAGATGCTGTTGGACAGTTACGACTTCGGGCGGTTCGGTCTGATCACGGACGTCGGCGGCGGCCGCGGACTGTTCCTCGCCGAGCTGCTGGCCCGGCACCCGGAGGTGTGCGGCACGCTCGTCGACCGTCCCTCGGTGGTGGCGGAGGCGGACAAGACCTTCCGCGAGGCGGGCGTGGAGGACCGTGCGGAGGCGGTGGCGGGCGACTTCTTCGAGGAGCTGCCCCAGGGCGCGGACGCGTACGTCCTCAAGGCCGTCCTGCACGACTGGGACGACGCGAAGGCGGCGGCGATCCTCGGCCGGGTCCGCGAGGCGCTCGGCACCGACGGCACCCTCCTGATCTGCGAGTTCCTGGTCGGCCCGGCCAACGAATGGGACCGGGGCAAGCTCCTCGACCTGGACATGCTGGTCCGCTTCGGCGGACGCGAACGCTCCGAGCAGCAGTGGCGCGCGCTGCTTGCGACCGCGGGCCTCGAGCTCGTGAACGAACCGGTCGCCGGACGCTGGGCGGTCCTGGAGTGCCGCCCCGCGCCGGCGGCCCGCTGAGTCCCTGAACCCCTGCGGCCACGGTCGCGCGAGGACGGAGAAGACGACATGGAACTGCGACTGGTCGGCAAGAACGCACTGGTCACCGGCGGCAGCCGGGGCATCGGCCGGGCCACGGTGCTGGCCCTGGCGAAGGCCGGCGCCACGGTGGTGACCTGCTACCGGCAGGAGGGCGAGGCCGTGGACAGCCTCGCCCGGGAGCTGAAGGAGATCGGCGGCGACCACGCCCTGGTCCGCGCGGACGTCGGCACCGCGGAGGGCGTGGAGCTCGTGCTGCAGGCCTGCCGCGACCGCTTCGAGACGCTGGACATCCTGGTCAACAACGCCGGGGTGATCAGCCAGGTCCCGTTCGCGCAGCTGCCGTTCGAGGAGTGGGAGCGGATCGTCACCACCAACCTCACCGGCCCCTTCATGGTGATCAGCAAGGCGCTCCCACTGCTCCGCGAGGGCTCCTCGGTGATCAACATCGGCTCCCGGGGCGCGATGGCCGGCATCCCGCTGCGCGGCCACTACACCGCCTCCAAGGCCGGTCTGGTCGGCCTGACCCGCTCGCTGTGCAAGGAGCTCGGCGGCAAGGGCATCCGTTTCAACGTGGTCGCGCCCGGCGTGATCGACACCTCGGAGCCGGACGAGCTGACCGAGGAGCAGCGGGCGGCGTACAACGAGCGCTACCTGCGGATGATGGCGCTGGGCCGGTTCGGCCGCCCGGAGGAGATCGCGGGCGCGGTGCTGTTCCTGGCCAGCGACCTGTCCACGTACGTCAACGGCGAGACGCTGCACGTCGACGGTGGTGTCTGAGGTGGGGGCGCGGGCCGGGTCGTTCCGGGTGCTGCTGACCGTCCAGGTGACGCCGGGCATGGAGGCCGACTTCGAACGCGTGTGGACGGAGGGCAGCAAGGAGGTCACCGCGCAGGCGGCGAACCTCGGGCACACCCTGGCGCGCAGCGCGAAGCCCGGCGAGGAGTCGGTGTACTACGTGGTGAGCGACTGGACGGACCAGGAGTCCTTCCTGACCTTCGAGCGCAGCCCGGAGCACGTGGCGCACCGCGAGAAGCTGCACCCGTACCGGACCGGCGGTTCGCTGGCGATGATGTGCCTGGTGGAGGTCGCCGGATGAGCGGGGCCGCGGGCGGGGTACGCGTCATGCTGCACCTGCGGCCGACTCCCGGCGAGGACGCGGCGGTCGCGGAGGCGTACCACCGGATCAGCAAGGACCTGGACGGCACGCCGGGTCTGCTGGGCAACGAGCTGCTGCGCGTGATCACCGACGAGGGCGCCTACGCGGTGCTCAGCGAGTGGGAGAGCATGGCCGCCTTCCGGGACTGGGAGGCCGGCTCGGCCCATCGGGGGACGACTTCCCCGCTGCGGCCGTACCAGGACACCGAACGCCCCAGTCCCTTCTCCCTGTTCGAGGTGGTCGCGACGTACTGAGCCGGAGGCCGGACGAGGCGCCGTGGTGAGCCGCCGGGCTCCCACGGCGCCTCCGCGTGTGCGCGAGGCTCCTGGGCCGCTGCCCGGCCACCGGCTCCGGCGGGCGGGTACCGGGATGGGCAGCGTGGGCGTCGCCTCCGGACCAGGGGCGGGGGAACGGCCCAGGAGCGGTCCCGGGGCGGCGGGCGGCGTACGGGGGGGCCGGCGGCCGAGGGCGGCGGCCGAGGGCGGCGGCCGAGGGCGGCGGCCGAGGGCGGCGGCGCCTTCGGTCCGGGCCGGCCGAAGGGGGCGGACCTCACGGCGGGCCACCCCGCCGGGTGCCGCCGGAGCGAAGCGGCGGGCGCCCGGAGCCGAGTGGCTCCGGGCGCCCGCCGCTTCGGGGCAGCCGACCGGGTCAGGGCAGCCGGACCACCTGGCCCGCGTGGACGAGACCGGCGCCGAAGCCGATCAGCAGGGCGAGGTCGCCGCTCGACGCGCGACCGGAGGAGAGCAGTTCCTCCATCGCCAGCGGGATGGAGGCCGCGGAGCTGTTGCCGCTGGTGACGATGTCCCGGGCGACCGCGGTCCGCTCGGTCAGACCGAGCTGTTCGACGACGACGTCGGTGATGAGCATGTTGGCCTGGTGTGGGACGAACGCGTCGAGCTGCTCCACGGTGACGCCCGCAGCGTCGAGCATCCGGCGGGCGGCGGGGACCAGTTCGTTGGTGGCCCAGCGGTAGACCTTCCAGCCGGCCATCGTGATGGCGGGCCGGTCGTCCGGGCGCTCCCCGGTGCCGTCGTGCCAGGGGTTGGTCATCTTCAGGGCCGCGTTGCGGGAGCCGTCGGCCTGCCACACCACCGGGCCGATGCCCGCCTCGTCCCCGGGACCGACGACCACCGCGCCGGCGCCGTCCGCGAACAGGAAGGCGGTGTCCGGGTCCGAGTGGTCCAGGATGTCCGTCATCCGCTCCGCGCCGATCACCAGAACGTAGTCGGAGCGGCCGAGCCGGACCAGGTCGTTCGCGAGCGCGAGGGCGTGGCAGAACCCGGCGCAGGCGGCCGAGACGTCGAAGGCGGTGGCCTGTCGGGCGCCGATCCGGTGGGCGACCTCGACGGCCACCGCGGGCATCTGCTCCATGGAGGTGATGGTCGCGACGATGACGGTGCCGATCCGGTCGGCGCCGATGCCCGCCGCGGCGAGCGCCTTCTCGGCGGCCGTGGCCGCCATGGTCGGCAGGGTCTCCTCGGGTGAGGCGTATCTGCGGGAGCGGATCCCGGAGCGGCTCTCGATCCAGGCCGGGTCGAGTCCGGTCCGCTCGGCTATCTCGGTGTTGGGCACCGACCGTTCGGGCCGGTACACACCGAGGCCCCACAGGCGGCTGTGTCGCAGTTCCTGGGTGTCCCGGATGGCGGGGATGCTGGTCATGGTGGCCGTTGGTCCTTTCGGGCTTGCGGGCATGCGGGGCGCTCGGGGCGCGGGAACCGGTCCGGGCACGGGGCGTCAGCGGGCCGCGCCGCGAGCGGCGGGGGCGGCCGCGCGGCCGCGGCGGGTGAGGCCCCAGGGCTTGTAGGTGGAGACGGCCGTCATGAAGACGAGGCTGAGCACGGCGAGGGCGGCCGAGCCGGCCATGGACCAGCCGACGGTGTCGAGTTCGCCGCCGCGCACCGGCGCGCCCGCGTCGACGAGTTCATTGGCCTGGAGGATGAGCTGGTGGATGACGGAGAAGCCGAGCACCATCACGCCCATCGTCCAGTAGAACTTCACCGCGACCCAACGGCGCCGCAGCAGGCCCCACTTGGTGCCAGCACCGACGACGATGCCGGTGATCAGGGCGAACATGCTGGTCATGCCGAGGAAGATCTCGTCGAGCATGGACATGGTGCGGTACATCGCGGCCTGCTGTTCGGCGTCGCCGGTGGTGGCGCCCGCCACCGACATGGCGAACATGCCGGTGACCAGTCCGAGCCAGCCGACCGAGATGGCCACGTGGCAGGTGAGGACCAGCTTCCGCAGGCGCTGGGAGATTATCCGGCTGCTCTCCCGCACCTCGGACATCCAGGCGTTGACCGAGGGAACGAAGAGCAGGACGAGGCCGATGACGGAGGGGATGAGGCTGGCCACCGCGAGACTCGCCTGCAGCGGTCCGACCAGGGGCCGGCCGCCGAGTCCGGCGAGTCCGAGGCCGGTGAAGAGCAGCCCGAGCGCGGTGAAGACGGTCAGCAGCACCCGTCCCCACTGGCGGCCGGCCCGCAGCATCTCGGCGAAGAAGCCGAACAGGGCGCAGAAGGCGATCGTGAGGGCCAGGTCACCGGTGGTCGCCGCGCCGGCGACGCCGGTCTCCACCTGGTGGGCGATCTCGAAGACGTTGCTGGCGATCGCCGCGAGGGTGGCCACGATCACCATGGCGTAGGCCCAACCGACGGCGGCCGGGGGACGGGGCGGCGCCGCGGGGTCCCCGGTCGCCCCCGCGCGGGCGGGGGTAGGTTCCCCGCCGCCCGGTCCGGCCGGGGATCGCTGGTCTGTCCGGTCGGTGGTACTCACCGTCGCGCCTCCTTCAAGACAGGCGCGGGCTCCCCACGGCTGCGGGGGCTTCGGAGCGCCGTCGGTTGCGGGGTTCTGGTGGGCCCAGCGTCACCGGGGCGGCTCGAAGGCCCCTCGAAGGCCGGTGGACGGCCCCGAGGGGGTACGGACGCGGGGGCCCGAGGGGGTTGCCGAGCCCCGGGGGCCGAGGAAGCACAGGCGCAGACGCCTGGGGAAGGACGGGCTCAGGGGCCTGGGGACGCGGCGGCCGTCAGCGGCGCTCGGCGTCGTCCAGGGAGCGGACGAACTTGGTGAGGAGCCGGGCGAAGTCCCGCTGCTCCTCGGGACCCCAGTCGCCGAGCACGACCGAGTAGAAACCCTGCCGGGTGCGGTGGGCGGCGGACACCGCCTCGTGTCCGAGCCCGGTGAGCTCCAGGCAGCTGCGGCGCCCGTCCTCCTGGGAGGCGACCCGGCGGACGAATCCGGAGCGGACCGCCTCGGCGACGATCCGGCTGGCCCGGGACGGGTCTATGGCCAGGCGGTCGGCGACGAAGCCGACCGTGACGTCGCGGCCTCCTTCGCCGGCGCCCTCGTCGACGACGTCGACGACCGCGAGGGTGTTGAGGTCGACCGGCTCGGCCAGGCCCATGACGACGGGTCTGGCCAGGCTGCGGCGGGACTGCCTGCGGCGGATGCGGATCATCGCGGACTCCACGGCGTCGAGCACCGTGACTTCGACCGCGGACGCGCCCGCGGCGCCGCCGTGCTCGGTCCCCCGCTCGGGGTGGGTCTCGTCGATCGTCTCCGGAGCGCTCACGACTTCCAGGTTACCTGCATGTGACTGGACGAGACATTCTTTGACGTGAGAACATCATGTGCGTAAGTCACGCATATATTTCCGTCAATCAACTACTGGCGTCCGAGACGCCCAGGAGGCTTCGAGATGAACACGACATCCAGCCCCCAGAGCCCGACGCGCGTCCGTGCGCTCGCCGTCGTGGCCGCCGTGGTGGTCGACTCGCTGATCTGGCTGCTCGCCCACTCCGCCCTCGACATCGACCTGCGGATCCCGGATGGTCCGGGAACCACCACCAGCAGCCCGCTCTACCTCCCGGCCGTCGTCATCGGCTCCGGCGTGGTGGCCCTGCTCGGCTGGGGCCTGCTCTCACTCCTGGAGAAGTTCACCGCCGGACGCGCCCGGACGGTCTGGACCGTCGTGGCCCTGGTGGTCCTGGCGCTCTCGCTGTTCGCGCCGCTGTTCGGCGCGGGCCTGACCACGGGCAACAAGATCACCCTGGTGCTGCTGCATCTGACGGTCGGCGCGATCCTCGTCCCGGCCTTCCGCCGGAGCACCGCGACCGCCTGAGCAAGGCCGGGGCACCCCCCGGCGGTCCAGCGCCGCTCCACACGACTTCGAGCGCCCCCCGGGAACTTGGGGCCGAGGTCAACCGAAAGCCACGGAAGGAGCACCGCATGTGCGGTATCGCAGGCTGGGTCCGCCGCGAGGGCGGCCCGGTCACGGAGGATCCCGGGCTCGCGAAGAGGATGGCGCACACCATGGCCTGCCGCGGTCCGGACGGGCAAGGCGTCAGGGTGGCCGGTCCGGCCACCCTCATCCAGACCAGGCTGGCGGTGATCGACGTCCCCGGCGGCATCCAGCCGATGGCCGCACCGCCCCCCGGGGCCTCCGAGGACGCGGATCCCGCGGTCCTCACGTACAACGGCGAGGTCTACAACTTCCCGCAGCTGCGCTCCGAACTGACCGGCCGCGGACACCGGTTCCGCACCCGGTGCGACACTGAGGTGGTACTCCGCGCCTACCTGGAGTGGGGCGAGGCATGCGTGGAGCACCTGGAGGGCATGTTCGCCTTCGCCCTGTGGGACCCGCGCCGGCGCACCCTGTTCCTGGCCCGGGACCGCTTCGGCATCAAACCCCTGTACTACGCCGCGACCGCGGAGGGCCTGGTCTTCGGCTCCGAGCCCAAGACACTGCTCGCCCACCCGGCGGTGCGGCCCGCCGTCGACCTCGACGGCCTGCGGGTGCTGTTCTCGATGGCCCGTGCCCCGGGCGAGAGCGTCTACCGCGACATCCGCGACCTGCCGCCCGGCCACACCCTGACCTACCGCCCCGACGGCGGGCTCTCCGTGCGCCGGTACTGGCGGCTGGAGGCCCACCCGCACGAGGACGATCTCGACACGACCGTACGGACCGTGCGGGAACTGCTGGAGAGCAGCGTCACCCGTGAGCTGGTCGCCGACGTTCCGCTCAGCGTCCTGCTCTCCGGCGGCCTGGACTCCAGTGCCGTCGCCGCGCTGGCCGCCCGCGCCCGCCGCCTCTCGGGCGGCGAGCCCATCCGGACCACCACCGTCACCTACAGCGGCTACAGCGACGACTTCCGACCCGACCTGGTGCGCAGCGCACCCGACGCCCCCTACGCCCGCGCGGTGGCCGAGCACATCGGGGCGGACCACCTGGAGGTCGAGCTCACCACGGCCGACCTCATCGATCCGGCGGCCCGCCGCAGCGTGCTACGGGCCCAGGACGTGCCCGCGCCCTTCGGCGACATGGACACCTCGACCTACCGGGCCTTCGCCGGGGTGAGCCGACACTCCAAGGTGGCGCTGACCGGCGAGAGCGCCGACGAGATCTTCGGCGGCTACAGCTGGGTGCACATCCCGGACCTCGCCGAGGAGAACCACTTCCCCTGGGTCGCCTTCGAGCAGTGGCACCCCGGCACCCGCGACGGACTGGGGCAGGGCCTACTCTCGCCGGCGTTCGCCGCCCGGCTGGACATGCCCGCCTACTACGCCGAGCGCTACTCCCAGGCGATGGCGGACATCCCGCGGCTGCCCGGAGAGCCGCCGGAGGCCCGCCGCGCCCGGGAGATCTGCCACCTCCACCTGACGCACTGGCTGCCGCGCCTGCTGGAACGCAACGACCGGCTCAGCATGATCTCCGGCCTGGAGGTCCGGGTGCCGTTCTGCGACCACCGCCTGGTGCAGTACGCGTACGACATCCCCTGGAAGCTGAAGACCTTCGACGGCCGGGAGAAGTCCCTGCTGCGGGCGGCCGTGGCCGACCTGCTGCCCGAGCAGGTCCTGGAACGCCCCAAAGCCCCCTTCCCGGTGAGCCAGGACGCGACGTACACCAAGGCGCTGCACGCGGAGTTCGCCGAGGTGCTCGCGGACCCCTCGTCCCCCGTGCTGCCGCTGCTCGACCTGGGGAAGGCGCGCGCGGTGGTCGGTCCCGAGGGCCAGGCCACCGCACAGGACTGGCTGCACCGGATGAACATCGAGATGGCCCTGCAGGTGAACACCTGGCTCACGGAGCACGGGGAGAACGTGGACCTGTGAACGGGAGGGGGCGCCCTTGGCCGGGGCGCCCCGGCCCCACGGGGCCCGTCCGCCCCGGCCGAGGGGGCGGACCGGCCAGGCGCCCGACCGGATCAGCGGCGCCGGATCAGACCAGCACCCCCACCGGCGCCGTGCGGAGCGCCATGCGCAGCAACGGCGGCATCCGGTACTGGAAGAAGCGCTCGGAGGAGTCGTCGCGCACCGGGTCCACCTGCAGCAGGAAGAACTCGACCAGCTCCTCCAGGAGTTCCTCGGTGGCGTCCGGGCCGAGACCGAGGATCCGGGCCGCCCGCTCCACCGTCACCACCTCCTCGCCCTCACCGGCCAGCTTGGCGAGGGCGTCGCTGCCCCGCAGGGCGAGTCCGCCGCAGCGGCGGCGCACGTGGTGGAAGGGGTGCGGGCGCTCGTGGGCGGGTGCGGCCGGCCGGTCGCGGCTCATCCAGTCGACGAGCTGCCGCACCGACCAGTGCGGGCGCAGTTCGAGCAGTCCCACCGCCTCGGCCATCGGTCCCGGCAGGCCGCCGAACAGGTCGAGCAGGGCGCGCGAGGACCCCTCGCCGAGCAGCCGGTCCCGGTCGAGGGCCCCGAGGAACAGCTCCAGCGACTGCTCGGGCCCGATCGGGGCCAGGTCGACCGGAGCTCCGAACTGGCCGCCGTACAGGCGTCGGTAGCCGGCCACCAGGACGGCCGAACCGGTGCCCTCCGGGAGCAGGTCGGTCACTTGGTGTGCCGCCGCCACATCGTCGACGACCAGGAGGACCCGTCGGCCCGCGGTCCAGCCGCGGAACAGCGCGGCCCGCTCAGCGCGGTCGGCCGGCAGCGTGGCCCGCGCGTGCCCGACCGCCTCTAACAGGTCCGCGAGCACCTCCTCGACCGGGCGTGAGGCGGCGGGGTCGCCGAACGAGACGTAGAACCGGCCGTCGGGGAAGGTGTCGGCGAGCCGGTGCGCGAGGGCGACAGTGAAGGCGGTGGTGCCCACGCCGGGCTCGCCGGCCACACAGACGCACCTCGGGCCCTGGACGGCGGGCTCCGCCAGCATCCGCCCCACGCGGGCGAGGTCGGCCTCGCGGCCGATCAGCGGCGTGTCCGCGGGAAGCGGCACCGGCGAGCGACCGGCCGGCGAAGCCTGCGCGGCGACCCGCCCGGTGGGCAGGTCCAGGCCACGGTCACCGGCGAGCACCTGCTGGTGCAGCCACTGGAGTTCGGAACAGGGCTCCAGGCCCAGTTCCCGGATGAGGACCCGGCGGATGCGCTGGAACGCCTCCAGGGCGTCCGGCCGCCGGCCGGCCCGGTAGAGCGAGAGCATCAGCTTGGCGTGCAGGCCCTCCCGGGTGGGGTTGTCCGCCGCCAGGGCGGTCAGTTCGCTGATCAGGCGGTGGTGTCGGCCGAGCAGCAGATCGGCGTCCAGGCGTTCTTCCAGAACCTCGTACCGCTGCTCCGCGAGGCGCAGCGCGTCGATGCCCACGACCGGCCCGGGGGTCAGGTCACTGAGGGCAGGGCCCCGCCAGACGTCGAGCGCCTGGTGCAGCAGGTCGGCGGCCTCGCCGACGGCTCCTTCCTCCATGGCCTTGCGACCGAGCGCGGCGAGCTTGGTGAAACGCAGGCTGTCCAGGCATCCCGGGGGCAGCGCGAGGCGGTAGCCGCCGGGCGTCGTCTCCAGACTGAGGCCGGGCAGCTTGCGCAGTTGGTAGATGTAGGTCTGCAGCGTGGTGGCCGCACTGGAAGGCGGTCGTTCCTCCCAGAGCTCCTCGACCAGCTGATGCAGTGGAACGGTGCTGTTGGCCCGCAGTGCGAGCAGCGCGAGTACCTGACGAACCTTTGGAGCGGAGGGCGTGACATTCACGCCGTCGTGCACGACTTGCAGGGTGCCCAGCAACCCGATCTGCAGCACTGTCCCTCCCATGGCTTGCATCTCCTACGGCCTGATGCGCTTCGTGAGCGTGAGGTGGATCACTTGAACTTCGCTTGAGGTGCACTCAACAAGCGCCACCCACCAGGGAACTTCCGAAACCTCCCCATGGAGCCGGTTTCGAGGTTACGCTACACAGGGCAATCATATGAGAAAAGCATGTAATTGATAAACAACCCTACATGCGACCTACCTATATGGAGGAACGACGATGTTCGGACCCCGCGCGGACGGCCCCCGGGGGCGGACTCCCGCCGCCGCGACCGAGCACCCCCTGCCACCACGCTTCCCCCTGCTCCTCGCCGCGCTTCTGCTGACCAGCGCGATGTCGATGCTCGACCAGTCGATCGTCGCGACCGCGGGCCCCCGGATCACCGCCGAGCTGGGCGCCCTCGACCTGTACAGCTGGACCTTCACCGCGTACATGCTCAGCTTCAGCGTCGCCATGCCGATTTACGGCAAACTCGGCGACCTTTTCGGTCGCCGGACGGTCTACCTCACCGCGATCGCCATCTTCCTGGCGGGCTCGATCGCGTGCGGTGCGGCCGACTCGATGAGCCAGCTGATCGTCTTCCGGGCGCTCCAGGGCCTCGGCGGCGGCGGACTCCAGGTCAGCGCCTTCTCGGTCCTCGGCGACCTCATGCCGCCCCGGCAACGAGCCAAGTACCAGGGATGGTTCGCGGGGGTGATGGTGCTGGCCAACCTGGCCGGACCGCTGGTCGGCGGGGTGCTCACCGACCAGCTCGGCTGGCGGTGGATCTTCTACGTCAACATCCCGCTCGGCCTGGCAGCCCTCATGGGAATCCGCGCGCTTCTGCCCGCCGACGACCGCGCGGCGGCCCGGCCGCGCCTGGACCACCTCGGCATCGTACTGCTCACGTTGCTCATCGCCGCCCTGGTCCTGTCGACCGACCTCGCCGGCCGCAGCGGCTGGAGCGACCCCCTGGTGATCGGGTTCGGCGTGGCGGCCGTGCTGCTGGCCATGGCGTGGGTACTGCGCGAGCGGTCCGCGCCCGAGCCCGTCGTGCCGCTGGGCCTGTTCGCCGACCGCACCTTCACCATCTGCGTGGCGGTGGCGTTCGCGGTGAGCTTCGCCTTCTTCGGCTGCGTCAACTTCGTTCCGCTGTACCTGCACACGGTGGACGGCGTGAGCGCCTCGCGGACCGGACTGCTCTTCCTGCCCGCGATGATCGGCCTGGCCGTGGCGACCGTGGTGGCCGGCCAGGTCATCGGCAAGACCGGCCGCTACAAGTGGTTCCCGGTGGCGAGCACGGCACTGGCCGCGGTCGCCGCGGGCGCCCTGTCACTCGACCCGGTCGGCACCGGCCCCACCACGGTGGCGCTGCTGCTGGCCCTCATGGGCATCGGGGTCGGCCTCTCCTCCCAGGTCACGACACTGGTCGCGCAGAGCACCGCCCCTCGCGAGCACATCGGCGTCAGCACCTCCACGGTCGGCCTGGCCCGCAACCTCGGCACCGCCTTCGGCGCGACGGTCTTCGGCTCGATCCTCAACACCCGGCTCGCCGCAGAGGCCGCCCGACTGCTGCCCGCGGACACGGCGCGGAGCGTGACCGAGGGCGACTGGGACCCGGCGAAGGTCGACTCCTTCCCACCCGAGACGGTCGACGCGGTCGCCCAGGCGTACGGCGACGCCCTGGGTACGGTCTTCGCCTCGGCGGTCCCGGTGCTCGTGGTCGGGCTGGTCCTGGCCCTGCTACTGAAGGACACCCGGCTGGAGGCCCGCGGGCCGGGCGGACCCAGGCCCGGCCCCGAAACCGACCCGGACACGAAGGCGGCGGAGCGCGCCTGACCGCCGCCCGGCGCCGGGACACGCCTCGGCGCCGGGACACCGGCGGGAGACATGCGGCCGGGCGCCGGAGGCGCCCCACGCGGACCGACGCCCCCTCACCGTGGCCGGCTACGCACTGGGAGACGGCTGCGAACTCGCCATGATGTGCGAGCTCATCATCGCCGTCGACAACGCCGTATCGGCCGGCCCGAGATCAGACTCGGCGTCATCCCCGGCATCGGAGGCGCCCAACGCCTGACCCGCCCCATCGGCAAAGCCCGGGCCATGGACGTGATCGTCACCGGCCGCACCAGCGCCTCCCACGGCAACCGGCCGTCCTCGCCGCCCGCGAAGCCGTCAACCGCGCGCTGGAAACCGGCCTCCAGGACGGCCTGCTGTTCGAACGCCGCACCTTCCACGCACTCCTCTCCACGCAGGACCAGCAGGAAGGCATGCATGCCCTTCCTACACAAGCAAGAACCCACCTTCACCGGACAGTGATCGAGACTGTGAGGCTCCATTCCCGCACCGCGGCGGAGCCAGTGCACCGAGCGGGCTCCACCCGATGTCGTGCATCGCCACGGGACGCACGACATCGAGGGTTCCACTCGGGCATTCTCCCCAGCAGCCCTCGCGGGCCCGAAGTCGGTACATTTATACAAGGAGGAGCCGCAGTCTCAGGTGACAACGCTGCCTGTGGTCATTCGCCTCCTGATCGAGGGAGACATGCCCGATCTGATCGCGCCGGTCCTGGCCACGTTCATCGTCTATGTGATGGCCCTGGTCGCGGTGGGAGTGTGGGCGTACGCTCGGACCCGAAGCTTCGCCGACTTCGCGCTGGGCGGCCGCAGGCTCAGCGCGCCGGTCGCGGCGCTCTCCGCCGGTGCGAGCGACATGTCCGGCTGGCTGTTCCTCGCCCTCCCCGGAGCCGTCTACGCGGCCGGCATCGGCGCGGGATGGATCGCCGTGGGCCTGGCGGCCGGAACTTACCTGAACTGGCTGCTCGTCGCCCCGAGACTGCGTACGTATACCGAGCGGGCCGGCAACGCTGTCAGCCTGTCGGCCTATCTGGAGGAGCGTTTCGAGGACCGCACCCGGAGCCTGCGGATGGTCTCGGCCGCCGTGACCGTCGTGTTCTTCACCGTCTACGTCGCCAGCGGTCTGGTGGCCGGAGGACTACTGTTCGAGCAGGTCTTCGATGTCCCCTTCGGACTCGGGGTGGTGCTGACTGCCCTGGTCATAGTGGTCTACGCGTGTCTCGGCGGCTTCCTCGCCGTCAGCCTGACGCACGTCATGCAGGGCATTCTGATGTTCGTCGCCCTGCTGGTGCTCCCCCTGGTCGGCGTCGCGGCGCTCGGGGGCTTCGGTTCCCTGAAGGAATCCCTCGACGGCAAGACGCCGAGCCTGCTGGACGTCGGGGCGGAGGCCGGTTTCGTCGACGGCCGGTGGACGGCGGGCGGGTCGCTCGGCGCAGTGGCGATCGTGTCGCTGCTTGCCTGGGGCCTCGGCTACTTCGGCCAGCCGCACATCCTGGCCCGCTTCATGGGCATCCGCAGTACCCGGGCGGTCCCGGCGGCCCGGCGCATCGGAACACTCTGGGTGGTGGTCGTGCTCGCCGGTGCCACCCTCGTCGGCCTTGTGGGGATCGCTCAGCTCGACACGCCTCTGAACAACCCGGAGACGGTGTTCATCGTCCTGAGCGAGACCCTGCTCAACCCCTGGGTCGCCGGGCTGATGCTGGTCGCCGTACTGGCCGCGATCATGTCGACGGCGGACAGTCAGCTGCTGGTGTCGTCCGTCGCCCTCACGGAGGACTTCTACCGCGCGTTCCTCAACCGGCGCGCGTCCGACCGGACGCTGCTGTGGGTGGGGCGCGGGGCCGTGGTGGTGGTGATCGTCGTCGCCTGCGTGATCGCGCTCGGGGGAGGCGGGGTACTGAATATCGTGGCCTACGCCTGGGCCGGTTTCGGCGCCGCGTTCGGGCCGGTCGTCTTGCTGTCGCTGTACTGGCCGCGGATGACCTGGGCGGGGGCCATGGCCTCGATCGTGTCGGGCGCGGCCACGGTGCTCCTGTGGGACAGGATCAATCCACTGCTGGGGCCGCTCGAGTCGGACATCTACGAGATGGTTCCGGGCGTGCTCGTCGCCACGCTCGCCGCCCTCGTCTTCGGCAGGTTTGTCGGCCGGCCGCCGCAACGAGCCTTCTGGCGGATGCCGGGGGGTGGGGTCAGTCAGCTGCTGCTCGTACCGTTCCTGTCCGACGCTCCGGTCGGTGTGGCGGTCCTCGACACCGACCTGCGCTACGTCTGGGTGAACAAGGTGCTGGGGCGGCTGATCCCTGAGGACCGAAGGCTGGGTCGCCAGGTGAGGGAGGTGCTGCCGAAGCCCGAGGCAGAGGCTTTCGAGGAGAGGATGCGGCGCGTCCTGCGGACCGGGGCTCCGGTGATGGACCACGAGTTCCGCTCCGTCGGTCATCGCGCGCCCTACCGGGATCGGGCGTACTCGGCCTCGTTCTTCGGCATGAAGGACCGGCGCGGCCGTCAGGTGGGTGTCTGGTACATGATCATCGACGTCACTGAGCGCCGACGGGCACAGGAGCGGCTCGCCCTGCTGAACGAGGCGAGCGCGCGCATCGGCAGCGTGCTGGATGTGCAGCTGACCGCGCAGGAACTGGCCGACAACACCGTGCCCGCTCTCGCCGACTTCGTCGCCGTCGACCTGCTGGATTCGGTGATAAGCGGCGAGGAGCCCGCTCCCGGGCCGGTCGACCTCGGTCCGGTCATCCGCCGCGCGGGGCAGAGGTCCGTCCGCAAGGGCAACCCGGAGGCGCGGCTGGCCGTGGGGGAAGTGGTCCAGCGCGCCCCGTCCTCGCCCGTCGCCCGCTGCCTTCTGGAGAGCCGGACTCTGGTGGAGGACCTGGAGCACTCACCCGAGGCATGGGTGGCCATGGATCCGTCGCTGGGCCCCGCCATCCGCCGGTTCGACCTCCGCTCGGTGATGGTGGTGCCGGTACGGGCCCGTGGCGTCACGCTGGGCGCGGCGACGTTCGTCCGGTCCGGGCGCCGCGCATGGCCCTTCGGGGAGGACGACGTACGTCTCGCGGAGGAACTCGTCTCCCGCGCCGCCGTGTCCGTCGACAACGCGCGCCGCTTCACCCGTGAGCGAACCGCTGCCCGGTCGATGCAGCGCTATCTACTGCCGCAGGAAGTGACCGGCGGATCGGCGCTGGACGTGGCGTCGTGGTATTGCCCGGCGGATGCGCCGACCGGCGTCGGCGGCGACTGGTTCGACGTGATCCCCCTGTCCGGAGCACGGGTGGCGTTGGTCGTCGGGGACGTGGTCGGGCACGGCATCAACTCCGCGGCGACGATGGGGCGCCTCCGCACGGCGGTGCGCACGCTCGCCAATCTGGACCTTCCCCCTGACGAACTGTTGGCCCACCTGGACGACCTGGTCATCGGCCTCATGGAGTCGCCCGGCAGCGAAGGGGCGACGTCGGCCGATCACGAGAGCGTGAGCGCCGCGATGCTGGGTGCCACCTGCCTGTACGCCGTGTACGACCCGGTCGCCGGGATGTGCAGCATGGCCAGGGCCGGTCACCTCCCGCCAGTGATCGTCCGCCCCGACGGCACCGTCGAGTTCCTGGACCTGCCCGCCGGACCGCCGATCGGCCTCGGCTCCCTGCCTTTCGAGTCCGTGGAACTGGAACTGGCCGAGGGCAGCCTGATCGGGCTCTACACCGACGGCCTTATCCAGGCCGCGGACCGGGACATCGACGTCGGCCTCTCCCGGCTGAAGGAAGGGCTCAGGGCGCCCCGCCCGTCGCTGCGGGAGACTGGCGACAACGTCGTTGACGCGCTGCTGGCTGTCCCGCCGCGTGACGACGCCGCCCTGCTCCTCGCCCGGACCCGCCTGCTGGGATCCGACCGGGTCGCGTCCTGGGACCTCCTCTCGGACCCCGCCACCGTCGCGGACGCCCGTAGCGTCGCCGCGCGGCAACTGTCGGCATGGGGCCTGGAAGACCTGACCTTCACCACGGAGCTGATCGTCAGCGAGCTGGTCACCAACGCCATCCGTCACGCCACCGGCCCGATCGTCCTGCGGCTGATCCGGGACCGCGCCCTGATCTGCGAGGTGTCCGACGCCAGCAACACCTCGCCCCGCCTGCGCCATGCCCGGACCATGGACGAGGGAGGGCGGGGTCTGCTGATCGTCGCACAGCTCGCCCGGCGCTGGGGCACGCGCTATACCAAGACGGGAAAGATCATCTGGACCGAGCAGGCAGTCCCCGACCCGCCGGTGTGAGTGAGCGACCCGCGCCGGCGAACACCCGCCGGAACGCCGTCCCCCCCGACGGAGTGCGGGCGCCTGGCCGACCGGCGGCGGCCGTCCGCGGGCGAGACCCCGCGATCGGTGTGCCGGCACGTCTCACGTATCAGAGTGTTTCGCTGAGCGAGTCCGCGAGCCTCCGTCGTGCCGCCCGGGTCGCGGGGAGCGCCGCCGCCGATACCGCGCCCAGCACCGCCCCGGCAATCACCGTCAACAGCGCCTGTGGCGGAGGCAGTCGCGCGATGCCCGCCCCGATCCCGCTCGATGCCCCCTGCGTATCCACGAGCCAGGTCCCGGACAGGACGCCCACCGCCGTCCCCGCCAGTGCGGCGACGAGCGTGGTCAGCCCGACGGCCGTCACGATCATCGCCCCGATCTGCCGGGGCGTCAGCCCTATCGCCTTCAGGGCGAGCAGGTCACGACCCCGGTCACGAACTCCCGTGCCGATCAAGGTCAGCAGTTCGATCAGCCCGATGAGGGCCAGTACGGCGATCAGTGCGCCGATCACCCCGCGTGCCGGTTCCAGCCGGTCGGCCGGGTTGGGCGTTTCACGGATCTCGAGGGTTCCGCCGGCCCGCGTCGCGAGGGCGTCTCTCACAGCCCGGGGGTCGGCCCCCTCGCGCAGTTCCAGCGCGTGGTAGGCGGGTCGGAGCTGCGGGTCGCGCTCGCGCAGTGCGTCCAGGGTCGTGGTGATCACCCGGCCGCCCGATTCGGGCTCGATGGTGCGGCCGACCAGATGCAGGATCTGCGGTCGTCCACCGACCGTCATCCGCACCCAGTCGCCGACCCGGACGCCGAGGAGGTCCAGCAGTCCCTGCCCCGCCACCGCCTCGTCCGCTCCGGCGATCGCGCGTCCTTCCACCACCGCGGAGGGGTACGGCTGCCGGACCGTGCCGAGTCCGCGCAGCGTGATGGTTCCGGTCTGTCCGGGCACGAGCGCCGCCATCTCCACGCCCGGATGGACGGCCGCGATGTCCCGGACCGTCGCGAGGGTCTTCCCCAACTCCGCGTCCGACACTCCGGCGGGCCGCTCGGCCCGTACGGTCAGTGCCGCGGCCAGTCCCACCTGCGCGGGCCGACTGCGGAACTGGTCCAGGGTCGACCAGGCGACCAGAGCGACCGTGATGAGGACCAGCGGCAGCGCGAGGCGGGCCACCGGTACGAGCGTCCGGCCACGTCGGGGGAACGCCGCGCGCCACCCCAGGACGAGAGCGGGAGGCACCCGTACGCCGAGTGCCCGCCTGCCGAACGCGGTCATCGGCGCGGCGGAAGGCAGCGCGCCCCGGGCCACCGGTACCGGTGGCACCCGGCCGGCCCTCCAGGCCGACAGCCCGGTGGAGGCGGCGATCAGCAGTACCGCCCCGACGGGGATGCCGATCATCAGGGCGGTGTGACCGGGCAGGTCCTGCCACAGGGCGGCGGCATCCCCGATCCGCCCGGGTATCCGGGCACCGAGCAGTGCGATCGCCGTCGTGCCGAGGGCCACGCCGAGGAACGCGAAGGCCAGGTGCTGTACGAGGAAGCCGCGGGTGACCTGGCCAGGAGTGAAGCCGATCGCCTTCAGGATGGCGATGTCCCGCAGCTGGCCCCGGACGCGGGCGCCGATCGCGCCGGAGGCGGCCAGGGCCGCCGCGAGCAGGGCTCCGAGGCCGAAGACGGCGAACATCGCGCCGAGCAGCCGGTCGTCGCCGCCCGCGTCGGCGCGTGCCTGCTGCCACTTGGTGACCTCGGCCACACGGTCGGCGCCGAGTACGGTGACCGCGCGCTGGACGATGAAGTCCGTGTCCTCCGGGTCCTCCAGACGCAGCCCCACACTCTGTCCTGAGTCTCCGCGGGCTATCTCGTCGAGTGTGGCGGGGAGGACCCAGCCGATGCCCGCGGCGCCGCCCGGCTGGTAGCGGGGTTCGGCCGCGTCGGCTGTCCCGCTCACCCGCAGCTGGTGTGTGACGCCGTCCGGCCCGGTGACGCGTACGGTGTCGCCGGGCTCCGCCCAGAGGGCTCGTGCGACCGAGGTCTCCAGCACGACGGAGCCCGTGCCGGTGCCGGTGGCCGTCCCGGAGCCCGTCCCGTTGGCGCCATCGCCATCCGGCGCGGCGAGCCAGCTGCCGGCGCCGATGAGCGGGCGTCCGGTCTGCGGGGGCTCCACCGGGGCGGCGCGGAGCGTCACCCCGGCCCGCGCGCCCCGGGACTCGACCGTGGTCGCGGCCGTGCGGTAGGGGCCGGACAGCGCAGCGACCCCGTCCACGCCCGACAGGGCGTCCGTGTCCGCACCGGCGCGGGTGTGCAACCAGATGTGCGCGCCGTGAGACTGGTTGAAGACCCGCTGCCAGGGGTTCGCTGCGTAGCCGAAAAGGGCGCCGGCCAGCAGGAGCGAGGCGATGACCCCGGCGCTGGCCAGGACGACGAAGAGCGCTTCGCCGCGGTGTGCGCGGAAATCGGCCTGCGCCCAGCGCAGGGTGGCCCGCACGGTCACTCCTTCAGTTCGAGGACGCCGGAGACACCGCCGGCCGGCCCGGCGCGTCCGCCGTCGAGCTGTGCGTCGTCGGCTATGCGGCCGTCGAAGAAGCTGATGACGCGGTCGGCGGCGCTGGCCATCCGGGCATCGTGGGTGACCATCACGATCGTCTGGCCGCGCTGGTGGAACCGCGTGAGCAGCCGCAGCACGTCACGGGTGCCCTTGCTGTCCAGGCTGCCGGCCGGTTCGTCGGCGAGCAGCAGTGCGGGGTGGTTGACCAGGGCGCGGGCGAGCGCGACCCGCTGCTGTTCGCCGCCGGACAGCTCTCCGGGCATGGACCGTTCACGGCCCTCGAGGCCGAGTTCGGCGAGCAGTTCGGCGCGGGAGTCGCGGGCGGCCTTCGGGGAGACGCCGGCGAGCAGGGCGGGCAGTTCGACGTTGTCGGCGACGGTGAGGTTGGAGACGAGGTTGAAGAACTGGAAGACGACGCCGATGCTGCGGCGTCTGAGGACGGCCCAGCGCGCCTCCCGGTATTGGTCGACCCGCTCCCCGTCGAGCCACAGCCTGCCGCTGTCGGGCCGCTGAAGGCCGCCGATCAGGTGCAGCAGGGTGGACTTGCCGGCTCCGGAGGGTCCGGTGACCGCGACGAACTCGCCGGGCTGGACGGACAGGTCCACGCCGCGGACGGCGGGCACTGGCGCGCCCTCGCCGCGATGCGTCTTGTTCAGGCCCTCGGCGCGGACGATGGGCACGGCTGGAGCGGCGGTGGCGTCGTCGCTCATTCCAGCTCCTCCTGACAGCGTTCCAGCCAGTCGAGGTCGGCCTGCAGGTGCAGCATGGCGCCCTCGATCAGCAGTTGCGAGATCTTGTTGTCGCGGTCCTCTGCCGCGGCCAGCTTCGACAGGTCCCGCATGGTGTTGAGGTACTGGCGCCGCTGCTTGTTGATCAGGGCGATCGGATCGGCCAGACCGGACTGCGGTGCGAGCGCCAGTTTCATGAAGAACTCGTCCCGTACCCGGGGTTCCTCCGCGGTGTTCTCGAACCAGGCCAGGACGGCCTCGCGCCCGGCGTCCGTGAGCTTGTACGTGCGCTTGTTGGGCCGGCCTGACTGTTCGACGTCCTCGCCCTCGATCAGGCCGCTCTTCTCCAGCCGGCCGAGGGTGACGTAGATCTGGCCTACGTTGGGCTGAGGGTACGCGGTGCCCAGGAGCTTCTCAAGGTCCTGCTTGAGCTCGTAACCGTGCGCAGGGCTACGGGTGAGGAGCGCAAGGAGCGCCAGCCGCACTCGCTCCCCCTCCTTCCCGCTCAGTAGTCAACCGTTCACTGACACACGGCCGGATGTCGCCGAGGTCCGTCCTGTCTGCCTGGACGTCTAGTATCGCCCATGCCTAACGGGTATATATAGGCCACGATGGTCGGCGGCGCAGCCGGATCGTGCACCTGGGAGGAATCTATGCGGTGGATGCGTGCCGCGGGTAGGGCTCTCCTGGTGGTGGCGGTCTTGCTGGCGGGGTACGCCGGTCTCGGCGTACGCCCCGGCGGGGGCGCCGCCGCCTCTGACGCCCGCGGTCCTCTGACGCTGGTGACGGCGGGCGACCTGACCGACTACCTCGGCCCTCTCCTCGACGACTGGAACCAGAGCCGTCCCGACGAACGCGTCACCCTCGTCGAGCTGCCCGACTCGGCCGACGAGACCCGGGCCCAGATGATCAGCGAACTGCGCTCGGGTCGCGACCGGTTCGACGTCCTGAACATCGACGTCGCCTGGACGTCCGAGTTCGCGGCCGCCGGATGGATCTCCCGGCTCGAACGGGACCGTTTCCCGTTGGATGCCTTCCTGCGGCCGGTCGTGGACACCGCGACCTTCGACGGCCGGCTGTACGCGGTCCCGTACGTCACCAACGCCGGCCTGCTGTACTACCGCAAGGACATCCTGGACCTGGAGGGCGAGCAGCCGCCGCGGACCTGGTCCGAGCTGGCCCGTCAGGCACGCGTGATCGCCCCGGAGCACGGGCTGGACGGCTACGCCGGGCAGTTCCTCCCCTACGAGGGGCTCACCGTCAACATCACCGAGGCGGTGCACTCGGCCGGCGGTTCGATCCTGGGCGACGACGGCGCCCGCGTCACCGTGGACTCCGACGGGGCGCGCACCGGCCTGCGGTTCCTCGCGGACGGCGTGCGGGACGGCTGGATCTCCCGCGAGGCGCTCGACTACAAGGAGGAGGAGTCCCGGAAGGCGTTCCAGGACGGCCGGCTGCTCTTCCTGCGGAACTGGCCCTACGTGTACGAGGCCGCGAGCGCGGCCGGCTCGAAGGTCGCGGGCAGGTTCGGCGCGGTGCCGCTGCCGGGAGCCGACGGGCCCGGCAGCAGCGTGCTGGGCGGCTCGAACCTCGCCGTCAGCAGCCACGCGCGGCACCCGGAGTCGGCGGCCGATCTGATCTCATACCTCACCAGTGAACAGGTGCAGCGGCGGGTCCTCACCGAGGGCTCGCTGCCCCCGGTGCGGGCCGCGCTGTACGAGGATCCCGAGCTGGTACGGGCGTATCCGTACCTGTCCACCCTGCGCGAGAGCGTGTTGTCGGCGGTGCCGCGCCCCAAGAGCCCGCGTTACGACCAGGTGAGCCTCGCCGTGCAGGCCGTGGGGCAGGACCTGATGGCGCTGCGCCAGGGGCCGGATGAAGCGGTGGCGCGGCTCTCGCGCGAGCTCGGAGCCGTGTCCCGCAAGGACTGAGCGTACTTCTCTCATCTCTCCCAGAGGGCCTCTACTTACATGTTAAGTAGAGGCCCTCTGGCATGTATCGGACTTTAAGGGATAAACAACCCCAGCTTTTGCCTGTTTCTGGACCCATCGTTGACATCTTCCCGTCGCTGCTACTTAACATGCATGCATAACAGCGCACCTGCTCCAGGGCGCTCTCGCATTCAGCAGACAGGTCGACGCGAGATGCTCAGCACCCTTCCGGCCGCTACCGGTCACCCCTCCCCCAGTGCCGCCCCTTCCGCCCCCTGGTGGCGCGACGCGGTGATCTACCAGGTCTACGTCCGCAGCTTCCTCGACAGCACCGGGGACGGCGTCGGCGACCTCGCCGGCGTGCGCGCCGGGCTCCCCTACCTCAGGAAGCTCGGTGTCGACGGCATCTGGCTCAGCCCCTTCTACCCGTCGCCGCAGCACGACCACGGCTACGACGTCGCCGACTACTGCGGCGTCGACCCGGTCTACGGCGACCTCGCGGAGTTCGGCCGGCTGGTGTCCGACGCGCACCGGCTCGGGCTCAAGCTGCTGCTCGACATCGTCCCCAACCACTGCTCCAGCGAGCACCCGTGGTTCCGCGAGGCGCTCGACGCGGCGCCTGGCAGCGCGCCGCGCTCCCGCTTCCACTTCGCGCCGGGACGCGGTCCGGACGGCGAGGAGCCGCCCAACAACTGGCGCGCCATGTTCGGCGGCCCGGCCTGGAGCCGGACCACCGGGGCCGACGGCGCCCCCGGGGAGTGGTACCTGCACCTGTTCACGCCCGAGCAGCCGGACCTGAACTGGCGCGACCCCGCCGTGGGCGACGACTTCGAGCGCGTGCTGCGCTTCTGGCTCGACCGAGGCGTCGACGGATTCCGCATCGACGTCGCCGCCGGGCTGTTCAAGCACCCCGAGCTGCCCGACTCGGACGACCCCGGGGCGGACGAACGGGCCCGCGACGCCGTCAACCAGTTGGCCTGGAACCAGCCCGAAGTACACGAGGTGTGGCGCCGTTGGCGCTCGGTCTGCGAGGAGTACACCGCCCAGGACGGTCACGAGCGGCTGCTGGTCGGCGAGGTGTCCGTGCCTACCGCACGCGAGCACGCCGAGTACGTCCGCCCCGACGAACTCCACCAGGCGTTCTTCTTCGACCTGCTCAGCGCGCCCTGGGACGCCGAGGCATTCCGTGCGACGATCACCGAGGCGATACGCGACATCGCCGGCACAGGCTCGACCGTCACCTGGGTCCTCAACAATCACGATCAGGTCCGCACGGTCACCCGCTACGCGGGCGAGCCCGGCATCGAGGGCAGCGGGCTGGGAGCCGCCCGCGCCCGCGCCGCGGCCCTCCTGATGCTCGCCCTTCCCGGCGCCGCCTACGTGTACCAGGGCGAGGAGCTCGGCCTGCCCGAGGTACTCGACCTGCCCGACGAGGTCCTCACCGACCCGATCTTCCGCCGTACGGGCAGCCGCAAGCACGTACGGGACGGCTGCCGCGTGCCCTTGCCCTGGTCCGGGCACGCCTCCCCCTTCGGCTTCAGCCAGGAGACGGCCGGCGTCAAACCGTGGCTGCCGCAGCCCGAGTGGTTCGCCGAGCACGCGACGGACCGCGCCCTGGCCGACACCCGTTCCTTCTGGCACCTCTACCGCGACGGTCTCCAGCTGCGGCGCACCCTGCCGCAACTCGGCGAAGGCGCCCTGCGCTGGCTGGACGCGCCCGCGCAGGTCCTGACCATGGCCCGCGGCGAGGGCCTGATCTGCGCGGTGAACTTCGGCACGGAACCGGTGCCCGCGCCGGTCGCCGGTACTCCGCTGCTCGCCAGCGGCCCCTGTCCCGACGGTGTGCTCCCCGCGGCGACCGCGGCCTGGTGGGCGGGCGAGTACCCGGCTCCCGACCCGGCGGTCCGGCAGCCGTAGCCCCCTAGGTCCCGCGGCCTCCAGCCGCAGTCTCCCCACCCGCAGCTCCGGACATCCCCTCCCCAGCCCCGGACATCCCCGAAAGGACTCCTCATGCGACGACCCGGCAAGGCGACCCGCCGAAGTGCCTCCACCGCGACGGCAGCCCTCCTCCTCGCCCTCGGCACCACAGCCTGCGGCAGCGCCACCGGACCCACGAGCGGCGGCGAGCTCAGCGGCCAGACCGTCACCGTGGCGGGCGTCTGGACCGGCGCCGAGCAGCAGAGCTTCAAGAAGGTCCTCGACGCCTTCACCCAGAAGACCGGCGCCAAGACCGTCTTCGTACCGTCCGGCGACAACGTCTCCACCTTCGTCGGCAGCAAGATCGAAGGCGGCAACGCGCCCGACGTGGTGATGGTTCCCCAGGTGGGCGTGCTCCAGCAGTTCGCGAAGGAGGGCTGGCTCCAGCCGTTGTCCGCCCAGACCGCCCAGACCGCCGGGTCCTCCCTCGCCCCGGTGTGGAAGAACTACGGCACCGTCGACGGCACGTACTACGGCCTCTACTTCAAGGCCGCCCACAAGTCGACCGTCTGGTACTCCCCCGATGCCTTCGCCCAGGCCGGCGTCGGCGAGCCCAAGAGCTACAGCGACATGCTGAAGACCGGCCGCACCCTCGCGGACTCCGGCCGCCCGGCGTTCGCCATAGCCGGCGAGGACGGCTGGACCCTCACCGACTGGTTCGAGAACATCTACCTCTCCCAGGCCGGACCCGAGAAGTACGACCGACTCGCCCAGCACGAGCTGAAGTGGACCGACGAGAGCGTCGTGCGGTCACTGACCACCCTCGGGGAACTGTTCAAGGACAAGCAGCTCGTCGCCGGTGGCGCGCAGGCGGCACTGGGCACCGACTTCCCCTCCTCGGTCGCGCAGGTCTTCGGCCCGGAGCCCAAGGCGGGGATGGTCTACGAGGGTGACTTCGTCGGCGGCATCGCCCAGGGGCAGTTCGGCAGGACGCTCGGGCAGGACGCCAAGTTCTTCCCCTTCCCCCCGGTCGACGGCGGCCGGGCGCCGGTGGTCAGCGGCGGTGACGCGGCGGTCGTCCTGAAGGAGGGCAAGAACGGCGAGGCCGGCATGAAGCTGGTCGAGTTCCTGGCGAGTTCCGAGGCAGCCGAGGTCTGGGCCGGCGCGGGCGGCTTCCTCTCCCCGAACAAGGACGTCGACTTCGCCTCGTACGGCGACGACACCACGCGCAGCACCGCCGGCTCTCTGATCGCGGCGGGCAACTCGATCCGCTTCGACATGTCCGACCAGGCCCCGGCCGCGTTCGGCGGCACCAAGGGCGCGGGCGAGTGGAAACTCCTCCAGGACTTCCTGCGCGACCCCTCGAACCCGCGGGGGACCGCCGCGAAGCTCGAGACCGAGGCCGCCAAGGCCTACCGGAACTGAGGCGACCGCCATGGCTGACACCATCACCGTCCGGTCGGCGGCCGACGGGCGGCGCCGGGCCCAGCGCAAGAAGCGCTGCCTCGCGGTCGTCTTCGTCCTGCCCGCGCTGCTGCTGCTCGGCGCGCTGGTCGTCTATCCCGTCCTCTTCTCCTTCGGCCGCAGCCTGTTCGACGCCGACGGCGACCGGTTCGTCGGAGCCGCGAACTACGCGGCCATCGTGCGGGACCCGGCCACCCTCAAGGCGATCCGCAACAGCGCCGTCTGGGTCGTCGTCGCCCCCACCCTGCTCACCGGACTCGGGCTGCTGCTCGCCGTGCTCACCGAGAAGGTGCGCTGGGCGACCGCGTTCAAGCTGGTGCTGTTCCTGCCGATGGCCGTGTCCTTCCTCGCCGCGGGCATCATCTTCCGGCTCGCCTACGAACAGGACCCGGACCGGGGCGTGCTCAACGCCGCCGTCGTCGCCGTCCACGACAGCTTCGACGACGCCGCCGCGTATCCGACGGCCCGCGCCCGGGAGGGCCACGGCCTGACGGGCGGTGCGGGCGGCCCGTACAGCACGGCGGCGACGGTACGGCCCGGGGACTCGCTCAGCCTCGGGTTCATCGGGGTCGCACCCGACGCGATACCGGCCGGTGCGAAGCCCGCGTCCGACGCGGCCGCCCCGGGCGGCGCGACGCCCGGCAGCGACGCGATCGGGGGCGTCGTCTACCTCGACTTCGCCCCCGGTGGCGCGGGCACCCCGGGCAGGGTCGACCCGGGCGAGAAGGGACTGCCCGGCATGACGGTCGAGGCCGTACGCGACGGCCGGGTGACCGCGACCGCCACCACGGCGGCTGACGGCTCGTTCCGTTTCGCCGGGCTGCCCGACGGTGACTACGCCGTCCGGCTGCCCGCGGCCAACTTCGACGCCCCCTACCCGGGCGTGAACTGGCTCGGTCCCGCGCTGGTGACGCCCGCGATCATCGGCGCCTACCTCTGGGTATGGACCGGCTTCTCCATGGTCCTGATCGGCGCCGGCCTCGCCGCCATCCCGCGCGACGCCCTGGAGGCCGCGCGCATGGACGGCGCCACCGAGGGCCAGATCTTCCGCAAGATCACCGTGCCGCTGCTCGCACCGGTGCTCACCGTGGTCTTCGTGACCCTGGTGATCAACGTGATGAAGGTCTTCGACCTGGTCTGGATCATCGCGCCCGGACCGGTGCAGGAAGAGGCGAACGTACTGGCCACCCGTATGTGGATGGTCTCCTTCGGCGGCGGCAACGACCAAGGGCTCGGCAGCGCGCTCAGCATGGTGCTCCTGCTGCTCGTCGTCCCGGCGATGGTCTTCAACGTCCGGCGTTTCCGAAGGAGTGGAGCATGAGCGGCCACAGCACCGTCCAGCGGCACGACCCGTCCCGGCGGACGGCGACGGTCCCGCCCGCCGCCTCATCCCCGTCCTCGTCCCCGTCCTCCTCGTCGCCGCCTTCCGCGACGCCTCGCGGATCCGCACCCGGGCCGCGGCGCGTGGGCGGGATCTCGCGCCTGCTGAGCAGCTCCGTCGTCCAAGGCGTCCTGATCCTGGTCGCCCTCGTCTGGATCACGCCGCTGGCGGGCCTGCTCCTGTCCTCCATGCGCTCCGAGCAGGACAACGCCACGGACGGTTGGTGGACCGCGCTCACCGATCCCTCGCAGCTGTCCCTGGACAACTACAGCGCGCTGCTGGAGGATTCCGGGATCGGGACGGCCTTCTGGAACACCGTCCTGATCTCCGTGCCGACCACCGTCCTGGTGGTGGTCATCGCGGCCCTCGCCGGCTACGCCTTCGCCTGGCTGGAGTTTCCCGGCCGGGACGTCATCTTCCTCGTCGTCGTCGGGCTCCTCGTGGTGCCTGTGCAGATCGGGCTGCTGCCCGTCGCCAAACTCTTCGGCGCGGTGGGCCTGTTCGGGACGGTCGCGGGCGTCGTCCTCTTCCATGTCGCCTACGGACTGCCGTTCGCGGTCTTCCTCCTGCGCAACTACTTCGCCGAGATCCCGCGCGAGATGCTGGAGGCCGCCCGGATGGACGGCGGCAGCGAGTGGCGGATCTTCTCCCGGCTCGTCCTGCCACTCGGCCGTCCGGCCATCGCCAGCCTGGCCATCTTCCAGTTCCTCTGGGTCTGGAACGACATGCTCGTGGCACTGCTCTTCGCGGACACCGGGTCGCAGCCGCTCACCGTCGCCCTGCAGTCCCAGATGAGGCAGTTCGGAAGCAACATCGGCGTCCTCGCACCGGGGGCGTTCCTGTCACTGGTGGTCCCGCTGGTCGTCTTCTTCGCGTTCCAACGGCACTTCGTCCAAGGGGTGATGGCGGGCTCCGTGAAATAGCGTCACGGGTGCGGCACGGCATCGCCCCGACACCATTTCCGTGGCCCCGAAACGGGGTGCCTGGCCTCCGGGCCCGGTATGGCTGTCCACCCCCTGTCGAAGCGGGACCTGTCCCCGGCCGGCGGACCGCGGCTCACGCCAGGGTGACGTGCATGCCGCCCTCGGCCAGGACCTTGAGGACCACACCGAACAGGTCGTAAGGCCGGCCGTCCGGTGTCAGGACCTGGGACAGGTGCTCGCGTGCGATGGCAGCGTCCCGCCAGAGCAGAGTTGCGGGAGCGGTGCAGCCGAAGGTGCCACCCAGGCAGTCATCGAGGGCGTTCAGACAGCCGCCGAAATAGCCACCCGGCCCGTTCACCGCCTCACCGAGCGCCAGATAGAGGCCCGGTTCATCGGTGACGTACCGGCCGTCGAGCTCGTAGGCGTGACCGGGCGGCCGGTCACAGCGGGCACGATAGGCAGCTCGGTCTCGGACGAGATCGTGCCAGGCCCAGCGGCGTCGGCTGTCGAGGCCGGCCCAGGCACCCAGGGTGTCCGGCGGCCCGGCGAGCCACCGCTCCCAGATGGACCGGGCGTACTCAGGAATGGGAGTGAAGAGCTCTCCATCGAGCTCCAGGTCGATCAGGTCCGTCCCGTAGGAGGAGGGGCGCGAGGCAGTGACTCTGGCCCAGAGCAGGCGTTCGGCAAGCAGCTCGCCCCGGTCATCCCGTATCTCCAGTGCGGCCTGCTCCTGGACGGGTGTCCGCCGGGTGCCCTTCGCCCGTGCCGACCGCAGCTGAACGCTCTCGGCTAGCCCCCGCAGGACGAGCGGGGGCGTCGGCCGATTGGACGGCAGTACACGGGCGAATTCCCGGCAGGCGCCCAGCCATCGGTGCCCGTCATGCACCCGAACACGGCCCCTGTGGCCCTCGGGCGGGCCTTCGTGGTCATCCAGGCCGGTGAGCACGAGACTGCCTGTCCCGAGGGGCTGCCCCGGGCTCTCCGCGTCCTCCAGCAGCCAGGGGTCGAGTGTCTCGTCGTCCGGCACCAGCCAAACCCGGTTGCCGACCCAGCCGCCCACCTCTGCTCGCGGAACCCAGCCGAACAGCTCGTAGATCCCGCGCCGGGGTTCCCCGAACAACCCCTCCACCTCGACGCAGACGCCCCAGGCATGCCCGTGCTCCGTCTCGGCCAGCGCGTACCGCGTTCGCCCGCGATGGTCCTCGTCATCGAGCACGGTGGTAATCATGCCCTTACCAGGCCCCCACGACGAAGTCATTTCCCTTGAGGCCCGTCGTGGTACCTCCGGAAGCGCGGTCACAGACCACTGCGACCGGCTGTGGGACGTCCTGACCCCCGCCCGAGCGCGCTACCTGGTTCGGCCGGGTGGGCCGGGTCGACACACAGGTGGTCTGCCGGCCCTCAGCTCGCCCAGCTGTGGGCCACGTCGACCACGACCCGGTCGTCCAACTGGATCACACGGAACGGCAGCCGGGCGCGCACACCGAGACCGACCTGCGTCTGGCCCTCGAAAGTGCCACCGAACCGAGTGTCCCGGAAGGTGCTGTACCCGCTGACGTTCACACCGGGCAGGGGCTCACCCACCTCGCCCGGGTAGGTCGGCGCGCCGGCCTCCAGGTCGTAGCTCCACGCGCCGACGCGGATGTCGAGGATCGCCCCGCCGGCGACCGGTATGTCCTCGCCCACGGGGTCCGAGTGGAACCGGTCCACGTACTGGACCTGGTAGCCGATCCGGTCACCGCCGCCGGGCACGTCGAACACGATGCGGTCGTAGCAGTCGTGCCGTCCGGTCCTGATGTCCACCAGATGATCGGCCCCCATGGCGGCACCGCCTTTGGCACCGCTGCCCCAGCCCGTCGGGCAGGCCGCCGCCCCACGCGATCCCTCCGCCGGGGCCGCGCCCGCGGCACTCCCCGCCATCCCCAGCGTGCCGCCCGCGAGCACGAGCACCGCCACCGCCGCTCCGATACGCCGCATCATGTCCCCTTTGTTCGCTCCTGGTCGCGTAACTCTGATACCAGATGAGACAACTCACCGCACCGGACGGTTGCATGCCATACGAGGGCATATGGGGAATGGCGCCGTCCCCTTCCACCCGCTCACACGCGCCCCGGTCACACGTCCCACGCGCCCAAAGAGCGGCGGCGCTCGGCGCGGCCCGCTCGACGGGGCCGGAGGCACTGATCGCGGAGCGGCCACCGAGTCGGAGCGGGAGATCGCGCCGGCAAGGGCTCGTCGCCGATCCTCGGCCACCAGGCCGTCCGCGGCTTGGCCGAACCGGCCGAGGAGCCGGCCGAGCGCCGACTGGTGAAGCCCCTCGGGTGCATGGTGGCGCCCAAGGGGGTAGGCCGCGAGAGAAGACTACCGACAGACGGAGGAAGGTCACGGTATGCCAGAAATTGACCCTGAGTCGGGGCTGAGTATTCCCGACGCATTGGCGAGTCTGCGGAAACAGATCAGGGAGGCTGTGGCAACCGCCGAGGGGAAGGACCTGGTCTTCGATGTGCAGTCGATACAGGTGGAGCTGCAACTGACCGTGACCACCGCGCTCAAGGGCGAGGCGAAGGTCGCTCTGTGGAACGTGGTATCCCTGGGCGGGGGTGCGGAGCGGGCCTCGGCCGCCACGCATCGGGTCACGCTCACGCTGGAGCCGCAGTTCGTCGAGAACTCCGCGAACCACGAGGACTCCCAGAGCCCGGCTCCCAGGAGGCGGGTGCGGGTCGCCGACCGCGGGTGAGGCCGGGGCGGAGGCTCGGGCGTCAGGGGCGGCGCTTCTTCGAACCCCGGGGAACGCGGTTGAGTTCGCGCCGCACCCACTGGAATCCGGGGCTCAGTTCCAGGGCGCGTTCCAGATCGGCCCGGGCCTCCGCGTAGCGTTGCGCGCTCCGGTGCACGCGGCCACGGACGCCCAACGCGAAGGCGTGCTCGGGCTCCAGACGCAGCGCGTGATTCAAGTCGGTCAACGCTTCCTCCAGTCGCCCCCGCTCACGGTGGAGCTCACCGCGGCTGCTCAGCGCGAAGACGTTGTCGGGCTCCAGACGCAGGGCACCGTCGAAGTCCGCGACGGCTTCCTCATACCGCCCGACCATACGGTGACTCTCCCCCCGACGCGTCAGCGCGAAGACGTTGTCGCGCTCCAGACGCAGGGCACCGTCGAAGTCCGCGACGGCTTCCTCATACCGCCCGACCATACGGTGACTCTCCCCCCGACGCGTCAGCGCGAAGACGTTGTCGCGCTCCAGACGCAGGGCACCGTCGAAGTCCGCGACGGCTTCCTCATACCGCCCGACCATACGGTGACTCTCCCCCCGACGCGTCAGCGCGAAGACGTTGTCGCGCTCCAGACGCAGGGCACCGTCGAAGTCCGCGACGGCTTCCTCATACCGCCCGGCCAGGTGGTGCACGTCTGCGCGACCGCGCAGGGCGAAGGCGTTGTCGGGCTCCAGTCTCAGGGCGTGGTCGAGGTCCGCCAGTGCCGGCTCGAGGCGCCCGTCGACTCGGTGGATCTCACCGCGAGCGGCCAATGCCTCGGCGTTCTCGGGAGCGAGGTGAAGGACCCGGTCGAGGTCGGCGAGGGCCTGCTCCCTCTGGTTGTTCGAGTAGAGGACCGTGGCGCGTCCGATCAGCGCCTCCTGGTTGTCGGGGTCGGCTTCCAGGGCGCGCGCGTAGCCGCTCAGCGCCTTCTCGTCCTCCCCCGCGCAACGGTGCAGGGTCGCCGCGACGAGGACGAGCTCCAGTGCGGCGTGGGGGCTGTTCGCGAGCACGTGGTCGATGTCGGCGGCGGCGTCACCCGGGCGCTGCGCGGAGAGTCGGGTGCTGGAGCGGCGCAGGCGCGCCATCGTGTCGTCGGGGGCGAGCTCCACGGCCCGGTCGGCGGCGGCCAGCGCCTCTTCCAGGCGCCCGGCGGCGGCGTGCTTCTCCGCGAGCAGGACCAGTGTCGTGACGGAGTCCGACGGCGGAGCGGCAGGAGGTACTCGGGGGCCGGGGCCGGGGAGGGCGGCGATGTCCAGGAGGTCCTGGTCGTGGGTGGCCGACCGGAGGGCGATCACCTCCGCGGGCAGGTGTTCGTAGACGCAGAGCGCGGTCCCCGGCTGCAGCCGGCGTACCGGGCGGCGGTTGAGGGCGTGCACGGGTTCGCCGGTGAGGAGGTCCCGGACGAGCTGTCCGGTGCGCGGGTCCCGGTTGCCGGGCAGAATGAGCATCGCCGAGTGGTTGTTGATGATGCTCTGTGCTCGCTGGGCCCCGTACAGCGCCTCGACCTGGGCCACGTCGTGGAAAACCGTGACCAGCTGGATCTCGGTACCGGCGGCCGTGGTGGCGAGGGTGTCGAGATTCTCGATCTTCGCGATGTTGCCCGCCTCGTCGAGCAGCAGAAGCAGTCGGGTCCGTTCTCCCGCCTCGTGGCGCCGATACGCCTCATTGATCACTCGCCGGATGAGTGCGGTGAAGATCGGGGCCATCAGCTCCTGCTGTTCGGGCGGCGCACACAGGTAGAGCGTGTTGGCTGCGCCGTTGAAGAAGTCGTCGACCTGGAAGCCGGACACCGAACGGGCCCGGACCTCGGCCGAGTCATAGGCGCGCAGGAGGGTGCCGGCTGTCGCGTAGACGCTGGAGAGGGTGACGTCGGCCAGCTGCCGCATCCCCTGGAAGGTCCGGATGGCCTCAGCGCTTCCGGCGACGCTGAGGCGTGCCCGGACCTCCGCGGAGTCCATCGACTTCACCCACTGGCTGACCTTCTCCATGGTCTGTCCGGTGGCTCCGGCCGCGAACGTGAGGGACTGGAGGAGCTGTTCGGCCATCGTCGTCCAGAACTGGTCGTTCAGTCGCCTGTTGTCGCCGGTGAGCTGTGCCGTCTCCGCGAGTGACCGGGCGGTGGCGACCGCGCCGTCCCAGGTGTCGCACACCTCCAACGGGTTCCAGGTCGTGGTCGGTTCGCCGTGGGTGTGCAGGCGGCCGGTCGGTTCGAACACCGAGATGTCGCCCATGCCGCGGCGGCGGGTGGCGGTGCCGGCCAGGACATCTGTGCGGACCGAGGTGACGAGGGCGGGTCCGTCCCACTCCAGGAGGGAGGGAATCACCACGCCGGTGGTCTTGCGGCTACGCTGTGGCCCCAGGACCAGCACCGGACGAAAGGGCGCGGCTGCCACCAACTTGCCGCCGCGCCGTCCGAGGACGATACGCCACCGGGCGTTGTGCGGCGTGGCCTCCGTCTCGGCTCCGGACACGGCCTCGGACGGGGCCGCGGTCATCGCGTCAGACGCGGGGTCCAGGGTCAGGGAATCAAGCGAAGGAGCGTCGGCGACCCCCGGCATCGCCGTTCCGGTGCCGATCTCCGCCCGGCACTCCTCGGTCCACACGCTCAGCAGCATCAGGTCCGCCTCGTCCTCCCTGGTGTGCCGGAACGTGCCGTAGACACGGCTGCTCTCCCGGAACGACTCCAGGGCGTCGGCGAAGCGGCGCATCTCCCGGAGCCACTGGCCACGTGCGGCGAGAACCCTGGCCAGTAGTCTGCGCGTGTCCGGGGTGTCGTGCTCCTCGGCGTCACGGCGTACGATCCGCACCGCTTCGTCCCCCGCCGCGCGGGCGGCCTCCTCCTGGCCACAGCAGACCAGGCCGACCATGTTGACGAGGTGCGCGCCGAGGAGATCGGGCAGCCAGGTACCGGAGCGCTCGGCCAGAGACTCGTAGTCGGCCACCGCCTCGCGTGCGGCCTCGGCTCCCTCCGCGTGTCGGCCGGCGTCGATGAGCACCACGGAGCGAGCGGTGCGTAACCTGGCGAGCAGAGGAAGCGCCGATTCGGCGCCCAGTCGCTCGAAGCGCTGGACCGCCTGTTCCAGAGAAGCGACGGCTTCGCCGGTGCGACCCGCCGTGGACAGGATCGAGGCCGAGGTGAGCGCGGCCACCGCGGTCCAGGGGTAGTACTGTTTCGGCCTCACTCGGTAGAGGGCGGCCACGTCCCGCTCCGCGCGCTGGGCGAGCCGGGCCGCACGGCCCAGGTCGCCCTGGGCGGCGGTCAGCTCGGCGCGCATCAAGGCCGTGATGGTGGGATAGAACTCGTAGATATCCGGGTATTCCTCGCGGAGGCCGACGAAGAGCCGATGGGCCTCTTCCACCGTCTGGAGTCCGTCGTCGGGCTCCAGGACCATGGCGACCTGCAAGCGCACGGTCCCCCGCGTGAGGCGGGACTGTTCGTGACCGGGGTCGGGCAACCGGTCCGCCAGTTCGAGAGCCGAGCGGGCCAGGTCGCGCGCGGCCGGCAGGCCGTCGGGGGAGGCACCGAGGACAAGGGACAAGGCGGCTTGAGCGGCTGCCAGTTCGCGGGGCGCCGCCTCGTCGGGAAGCTCGCTCAGCAGAGCTTCGGCGGTGGACATCGCCTGCTCGGCCGCCTCGGTGTCGCCGCCGGCGAGCTGCACCTGGCACTGCAGCAGAAGGGCCGTGGCTCGGCGCTGGGGACCCAGCTCCGCGACTGCCTGGACGAGTTCGACTGCCGTCCCCAGCGCACCGGTGTGATCGGCAGCGCTCAACTCCGCCAGCAACAGGCTGACCAGCGCCTCCGTGTACTGCTCCTGATGGACCGCGGGTTCCCTCTCCGCGGCGCCGCGGGCGATGCCGACCGCGTCTCGGGCGGCACTGATCGCCCACTCGTGGTTGCCGGTCTCCAGGCGGGCCAGAGCACTGGTGCTGAGAATCCGGCCGAGCTGGGGGCTGGTGCTGAAGTCCGGGGTGCGGGAGAGGACCGAGGTCGCCTCATCGAGCAACCCGAACGCGGCGTCGGGCCGGTTGAGGCGTACCAGGGCCTGGCTCGCGGCGGAGAGCAACCGCACGGCCCGGCCTTCGTCGCCCTGCGCCTGCCAGTGCGCGGCGGCCTGCCGGTAGAGAATGGCAGCCAAGGGCTGCACGGCGCTGCTGGTGGAGAACTCCGGGTGCCGCTCCTCGGCACGGGCAGCCGCGGAGGGAACGTCGGTGATGGCGAGGGCGGCGGCGAGACGAGCGGGCAGCAGCCGCTCGTCCGGCGTCCCGGTCCGGGCCGCCGCTTCGTCGGCCTGCACCACCAGGTCGGGCAGCACCTCGTCCAGGCGGTCGCGGATCGCCACGGCTACCGCGGATCGCACGGCCGGGAACGGGGAGTCACCCATGCGCAGCAGCACTTCGAGCATGCGGGAGCGCTGGGCGGGCGCTGCGGCCCGGCGGAAGACCTCGGGCAACGGCCCGGCCAGGAGCAGCCGTGTCGCAACGAGGTACTCGCCCAGGAGGTCCGGCTCGACCAGGGGCACCACCGCGGAACCCGGGTAGATCCCCTGCACGGCGTTGAGGACACGCGTGCGCCGGTCTGCTGAGGTGTCGGCCAGTTCCGGCACCGCCCGCAGAAGCTCCAGGGCGTCAAGGCGCGTATCGGCCCCGGCCAGGGTGGTGACGGCCATCAGGTCGTGCAGCGTCTCAAGACCGAGCCCGAGTCCTTCGGTGGCGGGAGCCCAGAAGTGCCGTGCCTCCCGGTGGACGACGGCGGCCAGAACACCTTCGGCGCCGGGCGTCCGCACGGGCGTCTGCGGGTCGTCGTCCTCTGCGTCGGGGCCTGCGGCCTCGCCCAGGACGTCGAGCAGGGCGCGGGCGTGCACCAGCAACGGGGTCGTGCAACTGTCCAACGCAGGGGAGGCGTCGACGGCTGCGGAGGCCGGGAGCTCGACCCGCTGCTGCGCCGGTGCGTGCAGGCGCCGGTACGCGGCGGCCGCCGCCGTGTAGTGCGCGCTGCGCAGTTCCGGTGTGAGATCACCGTCGTCCAGAGTGATGTCCACATCCGGTTTCAGCATGCCGAGCCCGAGCTGGGCGTCGAGGTGACGGCGGAACGTCTCGCCGTCCCGGGCGAGTACCAGCAGCCTGACATCGGCGCCCCGGGCTCGGCAGTCGTCGAGGACGGTGGCGACGAACTCCGCGCGGTAGTCGACGTAGTCGAAGACCAGTAGTGCCCGAGCACCGAGCTCGGTGAGCTCGGCCATCCCGGACGTCCCTGCCGTCCCGGTGATCTCCGTGGCCGTACCGGCCACCAGCCCCGCCTCGAGGGCCAGGCGGCACACCTCCGCTGCCAGCCGGGACTTGCCGCTACCGCCGGCGCCCGAGACCAGCGCGTACCCGACGCTTCCGGAACCCGCCGGGTGGCCCGAGCTCGTGTCGCCGGTGCACCACCGCGCGAGCTCCGCCAGTCCGCGGTCGGAGCCGGTGAAGGGTACGACGCGGTATCGCGCCCGCAGGGGCAGGGCGGTGGAACGCTGAAGCATCGCGCGTTCCTGTTCCCCCAGGCTCTGAAACGGGGGATCGACCCGGATGCGGGTGTCACCGATGGCGAAGGAGACCAGGCTGCTGGCGGGGCGGAGCCGGCTCCCGGACCAGGCGTCGGGCAGGATTCCGTCGAAGGCGGGGTCGTCGCGGATCTCGGTCACCGCGAGGGCCTCCAGCCGAGAACCGCCGAAGCCCTGATGGTGTTCCACGACCATGCCGACCAGCGACCCACCGAGGGTAAGGACCGGTGCGCCCGAGTGTCCCGCCCACGGGGACGGTGCCGCATCCGTCTCGGCCGTACCGGGTCGGGCGGCGGGGACGCCGGGAGGGGTCGCCGAATCGATGTTCAGGGAGAGCGCGCCACGCCGGGCGGTGGTCCCCTGGGCCGTCAGCCCGCGCACCACCTCGATGTCCCGCTCCTCCCCCTCCCGCTGGACACGTGGGAATCCGGGAGCGTGGAACGGCAGAGGCTGGTCGATGTCCAGATGGACGACCCATGGGGGGACGTCGCTCGGTTCACCGTGCCCGGCTGCGAAGAGCAGTAGCGCCGCGTCCGTCGCCTCTCCGCCGAGCACGACAGCGGTCGGCGAGAACCAGTCCTCGGGGCCGGTGTCCGGCGCCCTGCGCAGGCGGATCTCGTGCGGCTTGTCGCACGAGTCGACGACCACGTGGGCGGCGGTCAGCACGACGCCCGCGCTCACCACATACCCGGTGCCCCGTGAGAGCGCGGTCCCCGCACCACAGGTGATCTCAACCAGCCGACGGTCACGCGCCGTCATCAGGCTCCTCCCTCCTCGGCCGGGTCGCGCACCGAGGCAGAAGACCGGTCGGTGCCGGGATCGGCGTCCGCCCGGTACGGGACCGGGTCAGAGGTGAGCCGCCGCCAGGGCCGGCCCCAGGCGTCGGTGAACAGCAGCGAGAACTCCCTGTCCCCCTGGGAGGAGCCGTCGTGGGTGTTCAGTGGGAAGGCGAGGTTGAGCAGCTGACCCGGATCGAGCACATCCGCGCCCCGCTGCTCGAGGTCCGGATCGTCGCGGCCCGCGGCGAGAGGGGTGACCTGCAGGTCGTAGATGATCTCACTGCTGAGATTCCTGACGACGACCATGGCGATCCCCCCGACGCCGGAGGACGCCTCCCCCGCGAAGACTTCGCCCTTGCTGAACCCGACCCTCCGGGCCTGCGCGGACGCGTCCTGTTCGCGTCGCGAGCGGAACTCCTCGGTGATCGCCTCAAGGCTGCGGGACAGCGCCGTCAAGGACTCGGCACCCGCCACCACCGCGTCGCCCGCCTTCCGGAGCCGGTCCACGGTCGCGGCCGACGTCCGCCGGGCCCGGCGTAGCGCACGGTACAGAAGGACGACGGCGACGACGGCCATCGCCGCCAAGATGATCGACCCCGCCTGACTCCATGACCACGCTGCCCACAGTCGCAGCGAACTCACCGCCCCCCGGCTCGACGCCTCGGTGTGTCCTCGATCACCATGCAAGCACAACGACGCCTCCTGCGTACGGGGTTGTCATCGATTGCTCACGGGGTCCGCGACAAGCGGGCCGGGACACACCAGACGTTCCGTCACAGCGGAACGAGCCCACGAGGGGTGACGGTCAGTGCAGGAGGGTGCGGTGGCGGAGGAGGTCGAAGCCCGCACGGCCGGGCGTCTGCCTCGTGATCCGTCTGGCGCGGGTGCCGACGCCGATGCCATCGGTCCGCCCGTGGTGGTGCGGGAGGAGCCCACCGGCCTGAGCCTGGGCCACCGGCTCGGCGACCCGCCCGTCATCCACGGCGCCCGCCCACTCACAGCGCCCCCCGGCCTGGATGCCGGTCATCAACGGTTCCTTTCAGCACAAGAGTTGAACAGCTCACCCGGGAGTTGCTCACGGTGGGCCCCGACGGTCCTGACCCGGACCACCGCGTCACCAGACCGAGCGTCGACTCCGCGTCACCCACGGATGTGGACCTGGGTGCCGGGGATGTGGCTCGGTACAGTCGCGCCCGCCGGGAAGCGCCCCCGGCCGTGAGGGGGAGTTCGTGGGTGTCTTCGGCACACCCCTGGTCGCCGCGGCGACGACGCTGCGGCCGGCGGTGGCCGGGACGAGGCCGGTGAATCGAAGCGCTGGTGGTGCCGGCCCTTGCGGTCGAACGTCTGGATGACTGCCCCGGTATTGGTGGACGCGCCGCGGATGAACAGGCACTGCCGGCTGCGGGACTCCCTGATCTCGTGGATGGCCGCGTCGTACGGGGGCGAGGTGTAGCGCACGTTCGCGTTGGCGCCGGCGTGCGCCACGGCCGGGACGAGCAGCGTGAAGAGCGCGACCAACGAGGCCACGAAACCATGTCTGCGCAGCCGGCGGACGGTGCTTCCGGTGCTTCGATCCACGATTCCTCCGGTCCAGGGATGCTGTTGACGCGCCCGGGACCAACGAGATCGACTGGGCGCCCACAGTCACCCGTTCGGGGGGCTTGCGCGGTGACCGCGCCCCCGGCCAACCCGGCCTGCACCGCCCCGAGTCCGCAGGGGGCGCATTCAGCTAGAAGATCAATTCGAGTGCGCCCCCACGGGTGACCTGCCCGCTTCAGTGATCTTGGATTGTTAGCGTCGCCGTCGTGTCTCAGTCGCTGTCTTCCGGCCTGGAGCCGGACTCCTTCGTCCTTCCTTCGCCGCGCCAGGCCGAGGAATCGTTTCGACCTGTGCTGCTGGACCCGTCGCGGCCTGCCGACGCCCAGGCTCTGTCGGCGCTGCGTGGCTCGACCGTCCTGCGCGAGGTGCACGGCCGCATCGAGGACCAGGTCGCCGAACTCGTGCGTTGTCGGGCACCTGGCGAGAGCTTCGGCCCCCAGGACCTTGACCGGGAGGTCGAGCAGGTCGTATCGGGCCGGCCGGACACGTACGGCAGGTGGGCCTGGTACCCCTGGTCCGGGCGCCTGGTCCACGTGCTGCCCGAGGCGGAGTTCCGCCTGGTCCGCACCGACCGCAACCGCGACAAGATCACCCGTGCGCAGCAACAATGCCTGTTGCGGCGCCGGATCGGCGTCATCGGCCTGTCGGTGGGCAGCAGCGCCGCTCTGGCCTGCGCCATGGAAGGCGTCGGCGGTGCCTTCCGGCTGGCGGACTTCGACTGCCTCAGCCTGTCGAACCTGAACCGGCTCCGTGCCGGCGTGCACGAACTCGGCCTGGAGAAAAGCGTGTTGTGCGCCCGGCGCATGTACGAGCTCGATCCCTACCTGGACATCGAGGTCCACCGGGGAGGAGTGAACGAGGAGAACGTCGGGGACTTCTTCGGCGACCGGGCCCACGGCCTGGACCTGCTCGTCGAGGAGTGCGACACCCCGTGGGTGAAGGTCGCCGCACGCGAGCACGCGCGCCGCCTGCGGGTCCCCGTCCTGATGGACACCAACGACCGTGGCGTACTCGACATCGAGCGCTTCGACCTCGAAGAGGACCGCCCACTCTTCCACGGCCGCATCGGGGCGACGACAGCCGCCGACGTCGCGGGCCTGGACCGGGAGGAGGCCATCCGCTTCCTGCTCAGGGTCGTCGACGAACAGCGGCTGAGCCCCGCCATGAGCGACGCCCTCACCCGTGTCGGCCACACCCTCTCCAGCTGGCCGCAGCTGGCCAGCGGCGTCATGCTCGGCGCCGCCCTCATCACCGACACCGCCCGCCGCATCCTGCTCGGCGAAGCTCTGCCCTCGGGCCGCCACTCCATCGACCTCGAGAGGCTTGTCCCCACCATGCCTGTCGTGCCCGCACCGCACGGAGCCACCCTGTGAACCGCATCCCCGAACTCCGAGGCGACCACCTGCGACTGCGGGAACTACACGCAGGCGACCACGACGTCTTCGCCCGGATCCTCACCCACCGCGTCCTCACCCGCTACCTGGGCGTCGACCGCATGGCCGCCGCCCAGGCCCACGACACCTTCGCCCAGAACCTCGCCCAGCCCCACACCCACCCGCGCCGCAGGTACACCCTCGCCGTCTGCGCCCCGGACGACGACACCCTCATCGGCACCATGGGACTTCTCGTCGAGGACTACGGCAGCAACGCCATGCTCACCAGCCTGGTCCTCTTGCCGGGCGCCTCCGTGAGCGGCCACGGGCACGAGGCAGGCCGCCTGCTGATGGCGTACGGCTTCGGGCACCTGGGCCTGCACCGCATCTGGGCCGGCCACCGCAGCGACCACCACCGCATGGCCCAGGTGATGCACGCCGCCGGCCTGCGTCCCGAAGCCACGCTCCGCCAGCTTTTCCGCACCCAGGGCTGCTGGCACGATGTCACCACCTACGCCGCCGTAGCCCCCGAGTGGAAACGCCAGGCCACCGAGACCGAACGGGCCATTCTCGACGGCGCGCCCCGGCCCGAGCGCGTCTGAGTCCTCGCCGTCACCCGGGACCGGAAGACGATCGCCCGTTCGCGTCGGTTGGTGAGGCGGCCGGCGACGCTCCCCCGCCGGTGGATGTCGGCCTCACCTGCTGCGCGGTGACCGGGACGCCGCACGGCTCTGACGGTCCCTGGCGGGAGGATGCCTGGTCATCGGAACAAGAGACGACAGTGACGAAGCGTACGTCGTCGGCCTGCGCCACCGGGTCCTCGGCGAAGCAGCGCTGACGCAGCAGACGTGCGACGGGCTGCCGGGGAACCCGAGGTGAGCGGCCGGCCGGCGAAGTCGCCGGTCGACGCCTGCTGCCCGGGCCACCGGCTCGTGGTCGACTACCGCGAACTCCACCACGACCGGCCGACGCCGCACTTCGACAAGCCGGACCGGATGACCGTGAGCGGGGGCCGTCCGTATCACGACGCGGGCAGCCGCCCGGCAGCATGGCCGTCGGCGCTCTCTTGCGCACCGAGCTCTCTTGCACACCCGAGCTCTGCCGCGGAGAGCTCCATGTCACGCCGCGTCGCTTCGGGATAACGGAGCCGTCCACGGACGGATCACCGCCGGACTGGTGACATTCCGGCGGTGCCTGGCGGAAATCGGATGTTCCCTGTCCTAGCGTCCCGAGCGGGCCGCGGTCCGTGGCAGTGCACACCGCGCAACGGAAGGACACAGGATGGGACGTCGGCTTCTGGCACGGGTTCTGTCGTCTGCTGTCGTCGGACTGAACCTCCTCGTTCTGGCCGCGTGCGGCGTCGAGCGATCCACCGACGTCTCGTCCCCCGGAAGGGACCGGGTCAGGGCACCGCGCGAGTTCAGCGGCATCGCCTGGCTCGCCACCGAGCGCGGGTTCACCGGCCCCCGGGGCGACGCGGAGCCGCGAGAGGTCTTCCTGGTCTGCCACGACGCGAGGGACAACGACGCCGAACGCGACCTGCCTCGCCTCGCGATCGTACGGACACCCGTCGACCCCGACGGGATCGCCGTCGAAGAGCTTCGCGTGGACTTTCCCAGTCTGCCGAACGACCTCGAAAGCATCGCCCGGCTGCCCGGCCGCAACGAAGCGCTGCTGGTGGAGAGCGCCGCCGACGGCAGTGACCCCGACCCCACCATCTATCTCGCACGGTGGAACAGGAGCCTCCACATCGAGATCGCCGGCTCGGTACCGTGGCCGAGGACACCCGAGCCGCTCACCAACGTCGAGGCGACGGCCGTCGCGACGGTCGGCGGGCAAGACTACTTCGTGTACGCCGAGCGGGCGCAGGGAAGCGACACCACGCGCATCAACATGACGCGCCTGACGGTCAGCGGGCGCGGTGAGATCACGTTCGGCGGGAAATGGGTGTCAGTCTCCTTCACCGCGCCCGAGCCGCCGGGCGCGCGCCCTGCCTCGGGCCTCGACATCGACACGAAGGGCAATCTCTACCTCTCGTCCGCGTACGACCCCGGTGACCTCGGTCCCTTCGACAGCGCCGTGTACCGCGCGGCCACGGTTCAGCGGGGCGGGCCCCTCGGCGCGAGACTTCTTCCGGTCGAACCTCCGCAGATGCTCGCCCGGAGCTCGGGGCTCAAGGTCGAAGGCGTCGCGTTGGTCTCCGGCTCATTTCCGATCTTCATCAGTGACGACGACGAGGACTACGGCGGCCTGTTGCGGCAGCTCCGAGTGACGGAGCCGGGTGACTGAACCGGCATCGGACGGCTTGTGGGTGCGACGCGACGGAGCGGTGGAAGCGGTCCGCGCGGGAGGGGCATCAGCGCCGCCTGGTGCCCGCCTCGCGCTGGTCACGACACGGACAGGCGGAGGTTCCCGGACCAGGTCTCGCACCGGACCCGGCCGGAGTCGAAGGTGACCTCCCGCACGAGGCGGCCGGTGTCCGGGTCCGCTTCTGCGCGTACTGCCCTGACCGTCCCGCCCACATGAACCGCGAACGGGGTCCCACCGTGGACCGGCATCACCTCGACGCGGCCGGACTAACTCCGCTGCCTCGCCTCCCTCTCCGGGGACCGATGTCTCCACGATCAGGCACCAGTCCGACCCCTGCACGGGGAGCCCCGGTCCGGGCCGCTGGATGTGTGGCTGACCGATGCCGAGGGGGCCACCCCCACCCTCGTGACGGCCGGCCGCGACCGTACCCGCGGCGTCCGGGTGCGGCGGTATTGACGGGGAGGGAGTCGGGCGCCGGCCACCACGGGACGGCTCACTGTGATCCGGGTACGGCTCCGGGAGCGGCCGGGTCGGGCCGCTCCCGGAGCAAACCTTCGCAATCTCGCCCGTGACACCGCCGCAATCTGGGAGGATTCCGACCATGCACAACAACAAGGCTCAACTGTCCGGACCCGACGACAGCGCATCCTTCGGTGTCCTGTACAAGCGGGCCGCCGAGGAACCGAGCGACCTCCTCGGAGAGGTGTCCGCCATGATCCACGACGGCATGCACAACCCCCGGGACTCAGTGGATATGGCATGCGCGGCGGCCGGGACCACCGAGGCCGTGATGACGGCCCTGTCGAGTCCCTGGGCCCTCTACACCCCGCAGGACGCCGCGACGGTCGCATCGGTGCTCTTCGTCCAGCTGCAGCGGACAGCGGACGCGCTCCAGGCAACCGGGCAGGCAGTCGAGCGGATCGCCGACCGCGGGGAGACACCGATGCCCGCTCCGGCCGGTGCCGGGCAACCGGCGAACCTCGCCGACGCGCTCGCCTCGCTACGCTCGGTGCGCGAACAGATCCACGGTCTGATCGCCCGTCACGCCCCTCCCGCCGTACGCGCCCTGTACGAAGCCCCGACCTCGGCACCGGTGACTCCCAACGCCCATGAGACCCTGACAGCGGTAGCGGCGCTGCTCAGCGAGCGGCTCGACGAGACGGTGACACTGAACCGACGCCATGAGGACGGCGAGTACGCCCCCTCGTCCGACGCAGGGTGCGGGTGCGGCTGTGACGTCACCATCCTGGCCAACGCCGAGGAGTACAGCTTCTACCGCGGCGACTCGCGATGGATGGTCGTCAGGGAGTCGGACGGCGTGGAGCAGTCGGACGGGTACATGTTCTACGGCACCCAGGAGGCCCTGAGCACGATCTGGCAGGAGGCCCACCCGCTGCAGCTCGCCAACGACGTCCTACGGATCATCACGGACGACCGCCTCACCCTGAAGAACGGACAGGGCACGCCGAGCGGCGTCACGGCCGAACGGGCCTGAACTGAAGCCGGACCGACCGCCGGTGCATCGTCACGCGGTGGGAACACCGCGGCCCAGGCCCTGCCTTCCGCACCCCTCGAGCATCCGGTGGGCTCGCGCAGAGGATGAACGGCGCGCAGCGGCGCTGTCAGCCGGCATCACGTGGCGTCAGCGAGATGGGCGAAGACGACCAGGTTGTCCTTGTAGTCGCGGACCTTCTTGTCGTAGACGCCGGCACAGGTGATGAGGCGGATGAGCGGCCGGTCTGTATCGGCGTAGACGCGGTCGTTCGGAAAGTCCTCCTTCGAGAAGGTCTCAAGGGTGTCGACGGCGAAGGTGGCGGTGCGGCCGTCGGCGCGGCGGATGTCGAAGCGGTCACCGGGGGTGAGTCTGCTGAGTCCGGCGAACACCGCGGCGGACGTCTTGGTGTCGACGTGGCCCGCGACGATGGCTGTACCGATCTCTCCGGGGCTCGGTCCGTCGGCGTGCCATCCGACGAGATTGGTGTCGTTCGGCGGAGGGGCGTCGAGGTGGCCTCCTTCGCCGATCGCCAGGTCGGTGAACGGAGCGTCCACGCCGATCCGCGGGATCACGATCCGCACGGGTGCCGACCTCGACAGGGAAAGCGGTCGCTTCGCAGGCTGCGTGGTCGGGCTCGGAACCGCGGGGGGTACACGGGCATACGCCGTCCCCTGCCCTGGGGCCGTCTCCTCCTGTGGCAGTCTCCCGAGCAGCAGGACGGCGACGGCCCCCAGAGCCAGGGTCCACAGGAAGATCGCGATCCTTCGTCGACGACCACGCTTCTCGCCGTGGAAGTCCGGTTCCGAGGCCATGTGCCACCTCCGCATAGCAAGTCACCGTCGATAGGCGTACGTGGCGCCCGCCGCCCCATGACGCGGTGGCCGCCAACCGGACGGCGGCCACCGCCTGCCCCTGCTCACCGCAGGGGATTCCTCTCGGGCCTGGGCTCAGGCGGCCACGCCGGCCCGCCGGCGGCGCAGCATGTAGGCGCCGGCTCCGAGCCCGCCGAGGAGCAGCACGCTCGCGCCGGCCAGGCTGGTGCCGGAGTCGGCGAGACCGCCACCGCCGGTGTGCATGCCGCCACGGGGCTTGTCGTGCTCCTTCTTGTCGGCGGCGGACGATTCGCTCTTGTCGTGGTCCTTGTTCCAGTCCGCGTCGTTCACGAGCGAGAGCGCACCACCACCGGTGTGGACACCACCGTGCGGCTTGCCATGCTCCTTGGAGTACTTGCCGCCCTTGTCGTGGTCCTTGTCCCACTCGTCGCCGGACACCAGACCCAGCGCACCACCACCGGTGTGGACACCACCGTGCGGCTTGCCATGCTCCTTGGAGTACTTGCCGCCCTTGTCGTGGTCCTTGTCCCACTCGTCGCCGGACACCAGACCCAGCGCACCACCACCGGTGTGGACACCACCGTGCGGCTTGCCATGCTCCTTGGAGTGCTTCCCGCCCTTGTCGTGGTCCTTGGAGTGGGTCGAGTCGTCCTTGTCCCAGTCGGCGTATGTGGCGGCGGTCGCCGTGGAACCGCCGACCGTGAGCGCAGCCGTCGCGATGGCTGCGGCGAGAAGAATGCGGGCAGAGCGCATGATGCTTCCTTCCGTCGCCAGCGGCGTCAGCTGACCGTCCGTCGGCTATTTCCCTACGCGGTGGCGACTGCACCACCGTCAGATCCCGCACGCGGTCGCGCCACCGGGGAGCCGGACTCGCAGGGCTCAATGAGTGACACCTGCCCGACCGTCATCCGTTGGGCGGCACGCCACGCCGAGGGCATGTTTGACGGGCCGGCGGATGCGTGCGTGCTCCCGCTTCGACGGACGCTTTCCGTGGGAACAACTGATTCCGGAGACGACGGGCGCCGCTGCTCTGTCTGACGGCGGCCAGAAGGTGGGGCTTCCTCCCCAGGTCTTCCTGCCCCTCCCGACCGCGGCTGTGAAGTGCTTGACGCTTCCCCGAACCCTGGCCGGTCCGGAGTACCTGTTCAGCATCATGCCGCTGCTCATGGCGCACCGCGGCGCCGAGCGTGTCCACCACCGCGGGAACCGCGGCCGGGTAGCCCAGCGGGGCCGGGGCGGCGGGGATCGCCTCGGCGCTCATCCGGCTCCACGGCCGGGAAGCGTCGGTCCGCCGCCTGCGGTCGCCGAGCCGGTGGAGCAACCGGTCCGCCGCCTGTGGCGGATACTCCGCCCCGGGATCGCGCGCCACGCACCGACGTCGCTGTCGAGCGCCGTCTTCTTGGGCGGACTCGGCGGAGGCGTTCTGGCTGGTTCTTCCTGATCGACCGCGCCTGCGCCTCGGAGCGCGGCGACGGCTGCTGATCGTCGATGGAAGACGATCGCGGGATTGCCGATCGTTCGGGGCGGGCAGGTTTGCAGAGGCCCGTGGCGGGAATTGGTCGGCCCCGCCGCGACGGCGGCCGTCACTGGACGTGGGGGACACGGTGTGCCCCGCCGTGTCGGAGGCATCCGGCGGTGTGCCGTCCGGAACCGTGTCCGGGCTCCCGGTGGCGCGGCGGGAACGACGGGTGGGCCGCTTTCCCGCGCCTGCATGACGCCCCGACGGTGGTCCGCGCTCCGACGCGGGCCGAGGACGAGGAGGAGGCCGGTCCCATGACAGTGCGTGCCGTCGAGCTTCCGCAGCTCTGGATGCCCCATCCGCTGCGGGTGAATCCGCATCTGCCGACCCTGCGCCGGGAGAGCGAGAACTGGGCCCGCGAGATGGGCATGCTGGACGCCTACCCGGACCACCGCGGTATCTGGACGAGGCCGGCCTTCCACGCCATGACCGTCGACCAGCTGACCGCCTGGACCCTGCCTGACGCCTCTCTCGCGCGGCTGCGCCTGAACCACCGGTTCAACGTCTGGGCGCTGGCGTGGGACGACTACTTCGCCACCACCTTCAAGCGGGCCGGCGACCTCCCCGGCGCGCTGGTCTTCACCGACCGGCTGCACGCCTTCCTGCCGACCGAGCCCGGGGCTCGGCTGCCGGTGCCCGCGAACGCCGTGGAACGCGGCATCGCGGATCTACAGGAACAGCTCTTCCCTCCCGAACTCGCACATTGGAGAAAGGACTTCAACCAAGCTCTGACCCGGTACATCGACGCGGGAGTCGAGGAGCTGGCCAACAGTCGCAGCGGCCGGGTCCCCCATCTGATCGACTACGTCGTGTTCCGGCGCGACAGTTTCGCCGCCCCCACGTCCCCGTACTCCGTCGAACTGGCGACAGGCGCTCGCATACCCGAGCGGATCCGGGACAGCCGGACCGTCCGCGCCCTACTCGACGCCTTCATGGACTACATGGGGCTGGCGAACGACATCGCCTCCTACGAGCGGGAGGTGCACGAGGAGCGCGACGTCAACAATCTGGTCCTGGTCATCGGCACCTCCCTGGGCATCGCTCTCCACGACGCCGTGCCCGCCGCGCTCACTCTGGTGAACACCCGGCTGCGGGACTTCGAGCACCTGAGACGCGACGAAATCCCTCCGCTCGTGGAGCGGTCCGGTCTGGACGCCGACGAGCGGGACCGGCTGGACACCTGGCTCCGCGGCGCCTGCGGATTCCTCTCCGGCCTCCACGCCTGGTACACCGGTGCGCCTCGCTACACCGCGGCGAGCCCGACGGACCGGGAGTAGCGGGCAGAGCAGGGCCTCGCGGCGAAGAGCCGTCGGACCCGCTCGCCCGCCCTCGTCCCGGACAGAGGGCGGGCCCGGTCGTCAGGGGCGGCCCAGCAGGCGCCCGAGCAGTGTCCGCCAGCGCGGACTCCGCTTCGGGGATCGCCGCAACGGATCGGGTGTGCTCTCCGGGCGGAGCGGTGCGGTCGGCCGCCCCTCGCTCGGTGCGGGCGGCGCCGGGAGTGGCTCGATCAGTTCGTGGTGCCGCGGGGAGCGTGCCGCGAACCGCACGGGCAGCGCCGTCAGATGCCGGGCCCAGGTGGAGGAGCGCCAGGCGAGGCTCTCCTCCGGCACGGCCAGGGCGATGTCGGGCAGCCTGGTGAGCAGGATGTCGATGCCCGTGTCGGCGATGATGCGGCCGATGTCCTGGCCGGGGCACTCGTGGGTGCCGGCGCTGAACGACAGGTGGGCGCGGTTGTGGTGCACCGGGGTCGTGGGGTCGGGCCGGATCGCCTGGTCGACGTTTCCCGCGGCCAGGCCCAGCAGGAGCATGTCGCCCGCCCTGATCTGCTGACCGCCCAGCGTGGTGTCGCCGTTGGCCCAGCGGCCGGGGCACACCATGAGCGGCGGCTCGTCCCACAGGACCTGCTCGACCGCTTCGGGCAGGGTCATCTGGCCGCCGGCGAGCGAGCCCCGGAACCTGGGGTCGGTGACGACCATGCGCAGCACGTTGGACATCAGGTTGGCGGTGGTCTCGTAGCCGGCGAGCAGGATGAGGCGCAGGTGGTGCTTCACCTCCTCGTCGGTGAGGCCGGCGGGATGCGCCATCAGTGCGGAGGCGATGTCGTGCCCGGGGCGGGCGCGTTTGGCGACGACGAGTTCGTCGAGGGCCTCCAGGATGCGGGCGTTGCTGGCGAGCGAGGTCTCGGTGGCCTTGAAGAGGTCGCGGGCGGCGTGCACGAGTCCGAGGCCGTCCTCGTCCGCCATCCCGAGCAGATGGGTAAGGGTGAGCATGGGGAGGTGCTCGGTGAACTGCCCCACGAGTTCGGCCTCGCCGCGCTCGCAGAAGGTGTCGATGAGCTGATGGGCGAAGCGGGTGATGTGGTGGCGCACACCCCGGTGGTCGAACTGGCTGAGGCCGGCCGTGACCGCGCCGCGGAGCCGCTGGTGTTCCTCGCCGTCCGCGCAGACGCAGTCGGGGCGCCAGCCGATCATCGGTACGAGGGGGGAGGTGGCGGGGTCGATCTCCCCGCTCGTCCAGCCGTGCCAGACGCGGGGGTCGCGGGAGAACTGGGTGGGCCGGCTGGCAACGTCGCGGTTCTCCGGGTAGCCCAGGACGAGCCAGGCGCGCACGTCGCCGTCGAGCAGGACGGGCGCCACCGGACCGTGGGCGGCCCGCAGCCGCTCGTAGAGGCCCATCGGGTCGGTCTCCGCCGCGGGTCCGTAGAGCCGGGTGGTTCCTCCGGGCCCCGTGGCGTTGTGGGCCGGGCAGCCCGGGGGCGGGAGCGGCCCCGGTGCCGCGGTGTCGGGTTCGGCGGGTGGCACGGTCATGCGGTCTCCTGGGCGGCGGCGAGGGTGTACAGGTAGGCCATCAGCGCGAGCAGGGCGTCGCGGCAGGACGCCCGGTCCCGTGCGTCGCAGGTGACGATGGGGACGGATTCGCCGAGGGCCAGGGCTGCGCGCAGATCCGACGGGGGGTACTGCGGGGCGTCGGGGAAGGCGTTGACGGCCACCACGAAGGGGACCCGGCGGTCCTCGAGACGGGTGATGGCCTCGAAGCAGACCTCGATCCGGCGGGTGTCGACGAGAACCACGGCACCGAGCGCGCCCTCGAAGATGCCGTTCCACAGGAACCAGAAGCGTTCCTGTCCCGGAGTACCGAAGAGGTAGAGCACCAGTTCACGGTTGATACTGATCCGTCCGAAGTCCATCGCGACGGTCGTGGTGTTCTTGCCGTGGGCACCGGGGTTGTCGTCGATCCCGGCGCCGGCCTGTGTCATGGTCTCCTCGGTGGTCAGGGGCGGGATCTCGCTCACCGCACCGACCATGGTCGTCTTGCCGACTCCGAAGCCGCCGACGATGACCACCTTGACGCCTTTGGCGCCGTGCAGCAGCGGCGTGTCGTGCCGGCTGACGGCGCGCGGGTCAGAGTTTCCGTAATCCATGGATCACCGCCTCCAGCAGTTCGCGTTGGGGGTATGCCGTGACGGGCACGGGTGCGATGGCCTCGACGCGTTCCTCCTCCACCAGCCGGGACAGCAGGACGGTGACGACGCTGAACGGGAGGGTGAGGTACGCCGAGAGCTCGGCCACCGAGAGGGGGTAGGCGCACAGGGTGAGGATGGCTGCCTGTTCGGGCTGCATGGACGGTTCGGGCGAATCCCTCGCCGCGATGAGCGTGACCAGGTCGAAGGCCTTGGGCGAGGGGCCGGAGCCACCGGTGATGACGTAGAGCGGTACGGGGGTGCCTTCATCCCAGGGAGGGTCCGTGTTCTCTGATGTCACATCGCCTGCCCGACGTCCTCACGGGGCGGACTGGTCATGTGCCGGCCGATCCGGACCACCAGGGTGCGCATGCGGTCACCGAGCAGTCCGGCGTCCACCTCCTCGTCGGCGAGCACGGCCAGGTAGGCGCCGGGGCCGGCGGCCATCAGGCAGAAGTATCCGCCGTCGGCCTCGATGCCGACCATGCGCGTGGAGCCGTCACCGTGCGGGAACATCTGGGCGATGGCCCGCGCCAGGCTCTGGATCCCGGAACAGGCGGCGGCGATGGCGTCCGCCGTGTCGGGCGCCGTGTTCGCCTGCCCGATGCTCAGGCCGTCGGACGACAGCACGACCACGTGCCGCACGTGCGGCACGCTGCCCACGAGCTCCGTGAGCATCCAGTCCATGTTGGGCAGTGGCTGCATGATTACTCGACCTCATCCGACGGTTCGCTGGGGGAAGGGGAAGATGCGGCGCCCGGCCTCTTGTCGCCGTTGAACGCCTCCCACATCAGGCCGGGCTGACGGGTCGTTCCGGAGGTGCCGAGCGAGCCTGCCGGGGTGTCGGGCCGCGCCGGGGTGGGCGATGCCGACACCACCGGCCTGGGGACGGGCGACTCCCGTCGGCGCTGCGGAAGCCCGTTGGGGGTCTTCGGTTTCTCGCCACTGTCCGCGAGAGCGTCACGCAGGAGCGTCGGTGGCGGTGTCGTACCGGGCGGTACCGGGCCGCTCGGGCGTCGCCGTACCGGCTCCCTGGTGCGTACCGGCGGCTGGGGCATCGTGGTGATCAGGCGCCGGGGGACGAGTACGACGGCTCGTACGCCGCCGTAGGCGGAGGTGCGCAGGTGTACCTGGCAGTCGTGCTCGTGGGCGAGTCTGCCGACGACGGTCAGGCCGAGCTGCGTCACCTCGCCCAGGCCGGCGAGCTGGATCCCGGACTGCGCGTTCGACATGACGCGCTCTACGCGCTGCCGGACCTCCTCGGTGAGACCGACGCCGCGGTCCTCGATCTCGATGGCGATGCCGGAGGGCACTTCGCTCGCGGTGACTTCCACCGGGGTCTGCGGCGGGGAGAACGTCGTCGCGTTGTCGAGGAGTTCGGCGAGCAGGTGGATCAGCGGTTCGGCACCCGGGCCTGTCACCGCCACCTCAGCCACCGACTGCAGCTTGACGCGAGGATAGTCCACGATGCGCGACATGGCGCCGCGGAGGATGTCGTAGAGCGGGATCGCCTTGGACCACTGGCGTCCCGGCCGCGCGTCGCCCAGGACCGCGATGCTGGCCGCGAGACGGCCGATCAGGGCGTTCCGGTGGTCGATGTCCTGCAGGCCGCGGGAGACCACCACGTCGTTGCCGTGCAGGATCTGCATGGCCCGCAGGTCCTTGGCGAGCTGGTGGACGATGGCCTGGACCCGGCGTGCGACGGCCACCAGGGTCCGCTGGGAGGCGTCGCGGGTGTGCTCCTCGGCCTCCACGGCCTCCAGGAGGGTCTGCAGCGCCCCTTTGAGCGCCTCGCCGAAGTCGGCGTCGAGGTGTTCCCCGAAGGCGACGGCCTGCAGGATCTCCGAGGAGGGATCGCCCTTCTTCAGCCGGGCGACGGCCGCGGGAAGGAGTTCTTCGGCGAGCCAGACGGTGGTGGACCGCTGGTCGGCGATCCGCCCCATCAGCGCGGCCTCGCGTTGCGCGTAGTATGCCTCCGCCTCGGCTCTCAGCCGGGCGCGGCGGGTCGACTCCGCCGTGCGCATACCACGCGCGGCCACGGCCGAGGCGACGACCGTCAGGGCGACGGCGGCGAGACCGCACCAGGCCACCGTGACCCGTATCTGTGCAGGGGAGAGGAGCAGCGCTATGGCGGAGGCCCCGGCCAGAACTCCCGAGGGGAGCAGCCATACTCGGGCGACCGGAGCCGACCGGGTTCTGGATGTCGAACCTGCACTAACCATCAAAGGGTCCCTAATCATTCTGGAACGAGCGGACCGGGGGCAAGGTGGTGCGCCGACAGGAACGGGGCGGATTTCGTTCGGGCAGAGCGGATACGTGTGCTCTCACGAGGTCTCCGAGGGTCGCATCGAGATCACGTTCGATCATTGCTCCCTCGTGCGGCCCGCTCCGTCCACCCGCATCCCAGCGTCCATGACTCGCTGTGAGCGCGGTGCAACACATCGCGGAGCATAGCCAGTTCGGGTCTCCCATGTGCCCCAGCCCGAAGGCCAGGCCCCGCTGGTCACTACACGGACATAAACCGACTTCAAATCGGTCCCCAAGAGCAAGAAATCGATCACATTCCGGCCTTGGTGCGTCGTGCGCCTTCCGGGGCCGCATCGCCGGCACCGGGAGAGCTGACCAACTGCGGGGAGGCCCGGCGTACTCACCAGCCGGGCCGGCCCACGTCCGCTCCGGCCGGCTCCTACTCGTCGTGCCGTCGGCGCACCATCTCGGTGATCCAGAGGGGCGCGAACGGCGACGTGCAGCCGGGAGCAGTCGGGTAGTCCTTGAGTACCTCCAGGCGCTCGCCGATGGCGAGGGCACGGGCGCGGTACTCGGCGTGCTCGATCCCGATCTGAGCCAGGCAGTGGTTCATCGCCCACTGAAGACGATCGGGGGCGTCCCTCATCTCCCTCTCGATGACGTCGAGGAGTCCCGCGAGGTCGAGGCTTGCCGGGTTCTTCGCCACCCGTTCCGTGGTCAGCGACCAACCGGCACTCGCGACCACGGGATCCGGATCGGCGAACCAGGTCAGGCGCAGCTCTTCCGAGTGCGGGCTCTTCTTCACCACGTAGTTCAGGAGCCAGTCGTGCACTTTGGGGAATCGCGCCTCGCGCATCATGACGTCCAACTCGTCGCGCTCGAAAGCCTTCGGCCGGCAGATCAGGATCGCCAGCAGTCTCGCCGCGGTGTCGCCCGTCGCCCAGAGCCGGCACGCGAGTTCCTGGTGCGTCTTCAGGCGCTTCGCGAGCGCGCGCAGCTCGCCGAGATTCACGCCGTGATCGTCACCGTGCTTCTCGTTGACCGCGCGTGTCTTCGGGTCCTCGAGTCCGGCCAGCTCGGCCATCACCTCGTCCACCATCGTCACGGACCTCAGCCTCCGCACGCTTCGCCCAGTCGGCCTTCCCCGAGCCGAACCTACCGGTCACCGGGCTCCCGTGAGCAAACCGGCCTCCGCTGAGACGACGTGGCGGCCCGTGGACGACGTCCGGCAACCGTCGCGCCGCGGGCCCGGGGGAATCCGGCCGGGCCCCGGATGCCGGATGCCGTCGAAGGTGTGGCTCGGGTCCGACAGGCACAGCGCGACCGCGTCCGCCTCGAACTCGGGCGAGTAGACCTTCATCACCATAAGAGAACCCTCCTCTCCGGCCCCTGGCGGGGCCGGGCTCAGAGGTGTCCACCACTCGGGGACAGGTCCCCGGGCTCGCCCATGAGGCACTGGGCGTATCCACCAGCTGGGCAGGTCGACGACCGGCCGGGCGGTGGCAGAGGTGAGGCCGCTACTCGCGGCCCGCGGGTTCGCGGTGCCGCAGCGCCCCGGACTGCGGCTGCGCAATAGGGGGGGGACGTGTTCGCCCGACGCGGTTGTCCGATCCCCAGGCACTCTGGACGACGGCGTACGTGCATCGCCGCCAACGGCACCCAGACGACCGGGGGCGGCCTCTGCTTCGGACCGACACGACGAGGCGACGTGGGCCGTCCCGGCCTGCCAGTGCTCCGAGATCCCACGTCTGACGCGGGAGAAGAAAACCGGAGGGGGCGGCCGTGCGGATCCGGGCCCCGGCTCCCTGCCAGGCCGCACGGCCAGAGCCCACCCGACAGGCTCCGAGAGCCTGTCGGGTGGACCCCGGCTCGCGGTAAAGGTGGTGAGGTTCAGCCTCGGTCGATGACGACGCGGTTCTCGTCGAAGTGCTGCCAATCCGTCACGAGATGGAACCGCGTGTGGCCCTTGAGACAGTCGAGGGCCACCTGCTCGCGGGCCTGGCCGCGCTCGAGCCGGACCTCGCCTTCCGTGATCATGTGCCCCAGCACCTGCCGGACGTCGTCCTCGTCGAGGCCCGTCGCGTTGGCCAGTCGGTCGACGGAGGTGAAGAGTTCGTCCGGGCGGTCCAACTCGTCGGTGAGGTACCCGATCAGCGCGTTCTCCGCGGACCCGATATCCCAGACGCGCCGCATGTTCTCGATGTCGGCTCGCTCGGCGTCGGTCAGCGGCAGAACGTCCTCGGGTCCGGGGAGGACATCGGGCATGGACCACACGCCGTCCCGCACGGTGGCGATGCCCAGCGCGAGCATGGTGTCCGCGAGCTCGCGGATCGTCGTCGGGACCGGCAGTCCCGCGCCGCGGAACAGGTCGGCGCACCTGACCCGGCGGGCTTCGGCGTCCGCCCGGAGCCGCTCCCTCTCCTTGTCGGTCTCCGCGTAGTCGAGTTCGTCCGGGTCCAGCCACATGACGGGAGAGTCGAGCGTGTCCCCGTCCCTGCCGAAGAAGGCGCTGGGCCGGCCGTCGAGGAGCTGCCGCAGGACGTCATCGACGTCGCCGCGCAGCTCCCGGAGCGTGGCGGTACCGAAGAGCATGCACAGCATCATCGCCTGGTGCTGGGGCAGGTACTCGGGCCAGCCGCTGGGGAACCAGCCGGTGTGCAGGGCCAGATCACGGTCGCGGCCGGCCTGCTTCGTCTTCTGGACGACGGACATGGGTCTCCTTTACGGGCGATGCTGGGGACGGGGAATCGTGGGGAGGTTCGCGATCCGTGTGACCCGGACGTGGGCGAGTGGTCCGTTCTCGTGCGGCCGGTCGTCGCGCACGACGGGCAGCCCGGCGGGCGCGGGAGCGTTCGGGTGGGTCACGACCGCGAGTCTGGCCACCGGCGCCGAACCTCGGGTGACTGTCCGCTCTTTCGTCACCTCATCGAGTGATCGGCACCGTAAGACCATTGACGGCGGGCACTCAGGGGGCAATGGGGGTCATCAGGATCTCCTCGTGCCGGCGTGGCGCCTGCCGCAGGCGATCGAGGCGCGCTCGTCGAGACGGCCGGCACACGGGTGAGAGCCCGCGATCGCTGGGGTTGTCGCTGCGCGAGGTCGGGCGCGCGCTCGACGGCCCCGCCTTCGTACCCTCGGCGCTCGTCGATGACCTCATCCGTCAGACCCGCGCACGCATCGCCGCGGAGCGCGAGCTGCTCGCGCGGATCGACGCCACGGAACCCGCCGGCCGGGAGGACGTACTGAAGACCGCCTCCCTCCTGCGGGCGCTGCGACGCGCCGGCCTGAGTCTGCTGTCGGCGGTGGCTCTGGCGCAGGGGGCGCAGGCGGTCGAGTCGGCGCGCGGCGCCGAATAGCCGGTCGGCCCCTCTCCCCCGCGCCGCCTCGGGCCGGGGGCGGAAGACGCCGGCCCCGCGCCCGGCGGGAGCCGGGGGCGGGGCGGAGTCGGAGCGGGGCGGCGTCAGGGCCGGGGATTCCCCGCCGGGCGCGTCACTTCTTCGGCAGCCATGCCTTCCAGGTCGACTCGTTGGCCTTGACCCACTTCTCGGCGGCGGCCTCGGGGGACATCTTCTCCCCGGCGATCATCTGCGCGACCTCGTTCTGCTGCTCGGTCGTCCAGGTGAAGTTCTTCAGGAACTCGGCGGCGTCGCCGCCGTTCTCGGCGAAGTCCGCGTTGAGGAACTTCTGCAGCGGCGTGTTCGGGTACGCGCAGGCGATCTTCTTCGGGTCCGCGTCGCAGCCTTCCTTGTACTCGGGCAGCTTGACCTCGACGAGCTCGACCTCGGCGTTCAGCCACTGCGGCGTCCACCAGTAGGTGAGGAACGGCTTCTCGTCCTTCACGTACTTCTTGATGGCGGTGATCTGTGCCGCCTCGGAACCCGCGTAGTTGGTCTTCAGGTCCAGGCCGAGGTTCTTGATGATCGAGTCGTCGTTGGTGACGTAGTCCGGCGAGCCTTCGAGGATCTCGCCCTTGCCGCCGCTCTCGGCGGTCGCGAAGTCCTTGGCGTACTTGTTGAGGTTCTTCCAGTCCGTCACGTCGGGGTGCGCGTCGGCGAAGTACTTCGGCACGAACCAGCCGATGTGGCCGGTGACACCGAGGTCGCCGCCCTTGACGACGGTCTTCTTCTCCTCGACGTACCGCTTCTCCTCCTTGGGGTGGCCCCAGTCCTCCAGGATCGCGTCTGCGTCGCCCTTGGCGAGCGCGTCCCAGGCGAGGACCTCGCCCATCTGCTGGGACTTGACGGTGTAGCCGAGCTCCTTCTCCAGGATGTACTCGGCGACGGCCGTGTTGGCCTGCGCGCCGACCCAGGACGGAACGGTCAGCTTCACGGTCTTGTCACCGTTGCCCGCGTCCTGGTTCTTGCCGGTCTCCGCGGCGCCACAGGCGCTGAGGGACAGGACGCCGAGGGCGCCGACGACGGCGGTGGCGGTACGGATGGCTCTGGTGCGGTTGCGCATGAGGGTGCTCCTGCTGTTCGTGACGGGGATGTCGCGGGTTGGTTCGGGGTGGTGCACGGGGGGTCAGGGACGTTTACGGGCGGCGGGCTGGGTGACCCTGTCGAGTACGAGGCCGAGGCAGACGATCGCCAGGCCCGCGGTCATGCCGAGGCCCATCTCGCCGCGGGACAGGCCCTTGACGACGTCGTACCCGAGCGCCCCGCCACCGACGAGCGCACCGACGACGACCACGGCGAGGACCAGCACGACGCCTTGGTTGACGGCGAGCTGGAGGGCCGGCCGGGCGAGTGGCAGCTGTACCTGGAAGAGCTGCTGCCGCGTCGACGCGCCCAGTGAGCGCGCCGCCTCCATGGCCGCGGGGTCGACCTCGCGCAGGCCCTGTGCGGTGATCCGCACGACGGCCGGCAGCGCGTACACGACGGCGGCGATGATGGCCGAGGCCCTGGTGACGCCGAAGAGCGCCACCACCGGGATGAGATAGACGAACTGTGGCATCGTCTGCATGGCGTCGAGCACCGGCCGCAGCCAGCGTTCGAGGCGGCCCATCCGGGCGCTGACGACACCGGCGAACACGCCGAGGACCAGGGTGACGAACAGGGCGGCCAGCACCTGGGACAGGGTGTCCAGGGACTTCGTCCACACCCCGAGGACGCCGATCGCCGACATCGCCAGGGTGGCCGTCAGCGCGGTCGCCCACGACCCGACGAGCCAGGCCAGCGCCGCGACGATCAGCAGCACCGACCACCAGGGCAGCCAGACCAGACCGTCCCTCAGCGGGTTGAGGATCCACAGCGTGAAGTTCTCCGACCAGGCTTCGGTGCCGCCGAGCACGGGGATGCCGGAGGAGAAGTGCTCGGTGATCCAGCCCTGCGCCTTGTTCACCGGGGTGGAGATGTCGAAGGTCCACGCCTCGGGCCACGCCCCGCCGATGAGGAAGCGGGCGCAGACGGCGACGGCGACACCCGCGCCGACCAGGGCCCATCCGGCGCGGCCGTGCAGCGGTCCGTTGCCCGGGGCGCCGCCGCCGACACGGTCGCCGGCCGCGGCCGTGGTGCGATCCAGCCAGATGGCGATCAGCACGATCGGGATGCCGGCGGTGAGGGCCTTGCCCACGTCCACGGTGGAGAGTGCCGAGTACACCTCTTCGCCCAGCCCGCCGGCGCCGACCAGGGCGGCGATGACCACCATCGACAGCGCCATCATGATCGTCTGGTTCAGGCCGAGAAGCATCTGCCGGCGGGCGAGCGGCAGCCGCGCGGTCCGCAGCCGCTGCCACGGGCTGGTGCCCAGCGAGGTGGACGCCTCCAGTACCGAGGGGTCGGCGCCGCGCAGCCCGAGCGCCGTGAGGCGGGCCATGGGCGGGGCGGCGTAGATGACGGTGCAGAACAGCGCGGCAGGTGTGCCGGTGCCGAAGACCAGGACGAACGGCAGCAGGTACGCGAAGGCCGGCAGGACCTGCATGGTGTCGAGTACCGGCCGCAGCGCGCGGTCGACGCGGTCGGACAGGCCGGCGGCCAGACCGATCAGGACGCCGAGCAGCGCGGCCAGCAGCACGGCGACGACCATCAGCGCGATCGTCAGCAGTGTGGCGTCCCACATGCCCAGCAGCCCGCACAGCGCGAACGCGCCGAAGGCGGTCCCGGCGACCTTGGCGCCGCCGCGGCCCAGGCCGGCGGCGCGCCAGGCGACGAGGACGCCGAGGGCGAACACGCCCAGCCAGCCCATGGCGTGCAGCAGGTCGTACACGCCGCCGACGGCGTCGGTGGCGGTGTTCGACAGGTGCAGCAGGAAGTAGAGGAACAGCGGGTGGGAGTCCCGGTTGTCGATGACCCACCGGTTGACGTCGTCGAGCGGGCCGGAGATGTCGACGTGCAGCGCGGAGGGCCAGTCGCCGCCTCCGAGGGCGATGCCGACGGGCACGAGCACGACCGCGATGGCGGCGAGCACGAACAGCTTGCCCTTCACCGGGTGGCGCAGGGCGTCACGGAACGTCCGGACGGCGGGGGTCTTCTTCCGCGTGGCGGGCGCGGAGACGGCGGCGGTCATCGCGACCACCTCGCGTCGGCGTGCCGGTGCGGTGCCGGGTGAGGTCTGTGGATCACGCGGCGGCTCCCGTGACGGCGGGCGTGCCGGCGACGACCCGCAGCAGGTCGGTGTGGTCGACCACGCCCAGGGTGCGGCCGTCCTCCACGACGCGTGCGGTCCGCCCGGTGCGGGCCACGGCCTCGATCGCCTCGAAGACGGTCGCGCCGGGCGCGAGCGTGGGTCCGTCGGCGGCCTCCTCGCCGTCGGCGGGCCGCATGGCGGTGCGCACGGTCATGACCTGTTCGCGCGGCACGTCGCGGACGAAGTCCCGTACGTAGTCGTCGGCGGGGCTGCCCACGATCTCCTCGGGAGTGCCGAGCTGGACGATCCGGCCGTCGCGCATCAGGGCGATGCGGTCGCCCAGCTTGAGGGCCTCGCTCAGGTCGTGCGTGATGAAGACCATGGTGCGGCCCTCCTCGCGGTGCAGTCGGACGACCTCTTCCTGCATGTCGCGTCGGATGAGCGGATCGAGGGCGCTGAACGGTTCGTCGAAGAGCAGCACCTCGGGGTCCACGGCGAGCGCGCGTGCCAGGCCGACGCGCTGTTGCTGCCCGCCGGACAACTGGCCGGGCCTGCGGTGTTCGAGGCCCTCCAGGCCGACCTTGGCGACGATGTCGGAGGCCCGTGCGCGGCGGGCGGTCCTCCCCATGCCCTGGATCTCCAGGCCGTAGGCGACGTTGTCGAGGACGGAGCGGTGGGGCAGCAGACCGAAGTGCTGGAAGACCATGGAGGCGCGGTGGCGGCGCAGTTCCCGCAGCCGTGTGGTGTCCATGGACAGGACGTCCTCGCCGTCGATGGCGATCCGGCCCGACGTCGGCTCGATGAGTCGGGTCAGACAGCGCACCAGCGTCGACTTGCCGGAGCCGGACAGACCCATGACGACGAACACCTCGCCCTTGCGGACGTCGAAGGAGACGTCACGCACGGCGGCGGTGCAGCCGGTGCGTTCACGCAGCTCCGTGGGGGTGAGGGCGGCGAGAGCGGGGTCGGCCGGGATCTTGGCTGCCTTCGGTCCGAAGACCTTCCACAGGTCGCGTACCGAGAAGACAGGCGGTGGGGTACTCATCAGGCTTTGCCTCCCAGCAGGTCCGCGCACTTCTCCCCGACCATCAGTACGGTGATCATCGGGTTGACGGCCGTCATCGTCGGGAAGACGGACGCGTCGGCGATCCGGATGCCTTCGAGGCCCCGAATCCTCAGGTCGGGGGCGACGACGGCGTGCGTGTCGTCCTCGGCTCCCATCCGGCAGGTTCCGGCCGGGTGGTAGACGGTGTGCGCGACCTTGCGCGCGTACTCGCTGAGGTCCTCGTCGGAGGTGACCTCGGGGCCCGGGCAGACCTCACGCTTCAGCCAGCCGGCCAGCGGCTGCCGGGCCGCGATCCGCCGGGCGATCCGGATGCCGTCGACGAGGGTGCGCGCGTCGTAGTCGTCCTCGTCGGTGAAGTACCGGAAGTCCAGCGCGGGCTTGACCTCGGGGTCGGCGCTGGTCAGGTAGAGCCGTCCGCGGCTGCGGGGCTTGGGAATGTTCGGAGTCATCGACACGCCGTGCGCGGGGCGTCGGTAGCCGAGCCGCTCGGGGTTGTCGGTGAAGGGGATCTGGTAGAAGTGGAACATCAGGTCGGGGCCCTCGGACACGGGGTCCCGGCGCACGAAGAGCCCGGCGTCGCTGTCCATGGCGGAGTTCTCGGGGATCGGTCCGTCGGTCTCCCAGACGATGACGGACTCGGGGTGGTCGAGGAGGTTCTCGCCGACTCCCGGCAGGTCGTGGACGACGGGGATGCCGAGGTTCTCCAGGTCGGCACGCGGGCCGATGCCGGAGTGCATCAGCAGCCGGGGGGTGTCGACGGCGCCGGCGCAGACCAGCACCTCACGGCGTGCCCGGACCAGCCGTTCCCGGCCGTCCTTGGTACGGACGTGCACGCCCTTGGCCAGCTTGCCCTCCAGCTCCAGCCGGTAGGCCCAGGTCTCCAGCGCGATGTGGAGGTTCGGACGGTCCAGGAAGGGATGCAGGTAGGCCACCGACGCGGAGGAACGCTTGTTGTTCTCCGGGTGGTAGGCGAGGTCGAAGAAGCCGACTCCCTCGTGGAAGGGCTGCCGGTTGAAGCCCTCGACGCGTGGCACGCCGAGCTCGCCCTGCGCGGCGTCGACGAAGTCACGCGCGATCGCGTTCCGGTCGGCCTCGTCGACGGGGACGATGTTGTTGCGGAGTTTCGCGAAGTACGGATCCATCGCGGCGGCGTCCCAGCCGTCGGCACCCGCCTGCGCCCACTCGTCCCAGTCGGACGGCAGCGGCTTGAAGGCGATGAGGGTGTTGTGGGACGAACAGCCGCCGAGGACCCGGGCACGGCTGTGCCGGATGTGCGAGTTGCCGCGGGGCTGCTCGGTGGTCGGGTAGTCGTAGTCCAGCTCGCCGCCGAGGAGTCCCATCCAGCGGCGCAGGGTCAGTACGTCGTCACGGCCGACGTCGCTCGGGCCGCCTTCGATAACGGCGACGGTGACGTCGGGGTCCTCGGTGAGGCGGGAGGCGATGACGGAGCCGGCGGTGCCGCCGCCGACGACGACGTAGTCGTACTCATGGATCTGGTCGGTCATGGTGCGTTTCCTTGACTCAGCCCGCGAACCAGCGCACGGGGCGCGGGGCGAGGTTCTGGTAGATGTGCTTGGCCTCGCGGTACTCGGCCAGTCCGGTGGGCCCCAGCTCGCGTCCGTTGCCGGACTTGCCGAAGCCGCCCCATTCCGCCTGCGGCAGGTAGGGGTGGAAGTCGTTGATCCAGACGGTGCCGTGCCGCATCCGGCGTGCCATGCGCCGCGCGCGTCCCGCGTCGGCCGTCCAGACCGCGCCGGCCAGACCGAACTCGGTGTCGTTGGCCAGAGCCAGGGCCTCTTCCTCCGTACGGAAGGTCTCGACCGTGAGCAGGGGGCCGAAGACCTCCTCCCGGACCACCCTCATGGAGCGGTGGCAGTGGTCGAGGACGGTGGGCCGGTAGAAGTAGCCGGGGCCGTCGGGCCGTTCGCCGCCGGCGCGCAGGACGGCGCCCTCGGCGAGAGCGGAGGCGACGAAGTCCTCGGTCCTGGCCAGCTGGCCCGCGGAGACGAGGGGGCCGCATTCGACACCGTGGTCGGTGCCCCGGCCGAGGCGGATCTTCTCCGCCCGCCGGGCCAGCTCGGCGACGAACCGCTCGCGGAGCGACTCCTCCACGATGAGGCGGGAACCGGCCGAGCAGACCTGGCCGCTGTGGATGAAGGCGGCGTTCAGCGCCTGGTCGACAGCCGTGTCGAAGCCCTCCGCGGTGCCGCAGGCGTCGGCGAACACGACGTTGGGGTTCTTCCCGCCGAGCTCGAGAGCGACCTTCTTGACGCTGTCGGCGGCGGCTCGGGCGACCTTGGTGCCGCTGACCAGGCCGCCGGTGAAGGACACGAGATCCACGTCGGGGTGGTCGGCCAGCCTGGCACCCACCGGGTCACCGGCGCCGGTGACGATGTTGGCGACGCCGGCGGGCAGTCCGGCCTCCACCAGCAGTTCGATCAGCGCGACCGTGGTCAGCGGAGTGATCTCGCTGGGCTTGATCACGAAGGTGTTGCCCGCCGCGAGGGCCGGAGCGATCTTCCAGCTCGCCTGCAGGAGCGGATAGTTCCACGGTGTGATCAGGCCGCACACACCGATCGGCTCGTGGACGACCACGCTGTGGATGTCCTCGGACCCCGCGTCGACGACCCGCCCACCGCTCTCGTTCATCACGAGGTCGGCGAAGTAGACGAACGCGTCGCGGACGCAGTCGACGTCGACGCGCCCCTCTTCGAGGGTCTTGCCCGCGTCCTGGCTCTCGAGCGCGCCGATCCGCTCGCGGTCCCGCTCCAGTAGCGCCGCGACCCGTCGCAGCAGGGCCGCGCGCTCGGCGACGGCGGTCGAGGGCCACGGTCCGTTGTCGAAGGCGTCCCGCGCCGCCGCGACGGCGGCGTCCGTGTCCGCCCGACCACCCTCCGCCACCACGGCGAACACCGTCGCGTCGACGGGGTCGATGATCTCCCGCGTGGCGCCGGAGGCGGCCGTCCGCCACTCTCCGCCTACATGGATGGTCTTCTGCGTTGCCGACACGTCTCTCGCCCTCTGTCCCGATTGCTCCGCCGGTCTGCCGACCCAGCGATTCGACCGCCTGCCCACAACCGCGGAATCCATGCGCAACGCATTACCGAAAGTGACTCGGCTCACCTTTGGCGGTCTCGCGGCGGCCCCACGCGCGGTCCGGCCGGGTATCCGCGTCCCGCCGTCGGCCCACCCTCGCGCGGGACCCGGCCCAGGCGGGCCGGTGGCCACGGCGGCCGTTTCGGTACCGGGCGCGAGACGGACGTCGACACGGGTCGACCGGTGCCGCGGGAGCGTTGCGCGGGGTGACGTAGGCGCCGCGTGGGGACGATCGTCGCCGTGAACCGGCATGACGGCCGGCCGTGGCCCCCACCCGGCTCCACCGGCACGGCGTGCTCGCCCGGACCCCGGCCCCGTGTCAGGGTCGTGAGCCGCCGCCGCGCCCTCCCGCCAGTACCACTCCCGCCCGCGGGCGGGGTCCGACACCCGGAGCCGCGGGGCTTCGCGTCCGCCCTCGGGCCGGGAGTCCATGGCAGCCTGGGGCGACGGCGCGTGACGGCCCCGAGGAGGACGACGGTGAACGACCCGGACGTGGGCGACTCCAGGGTGGTCATGAACAGGTGCATGTCGCTCGACGGGTTCGTCGCCGGTCCCGGCGACGCGATGGACTGGATCATGGAGTTCCTCGGGCCCGGCGACTTCCCCGAGGTCATGGCGGCCACCGGCGCCATGCTCATCGGCCGGCGTACCTACGAGGTGGGCAGACGCATGACCGGCGACAGCTACGACGGGGGCGCCCGGTTCGTCATGACCCATGAGCCGCCGGACACGCCGGACCCACGGGTCACGTTCCTCACCGGCGACCTCGAGGAAGCCGTCGCCAAGGCGTTGCGCGCCGCGGACGGCAGGAACGTCGAGATCCTGGGCACCGACCTGGCCGGTCAGTGCCTGCGACGGGGCCTGGTGGACGAGATCCTGGTCTACGTGCTCCCGGTGCTGCTCGGCGACGGCACCCGGCTGTTCTCCTCCCCCGGACTCGGCCGGATCGATCTGGCTCCGCTCTCGACCAGCCGGTCGGGTGCCGTGACCGTCCTGCGGTTCCGCGTCGTCACGTAGCGGCGACCTCGGCCGCCTTCGTCGGCCGCTCCCCGAAGCCGTCGCGCGACGGGCGTCGACGCGCCGACACCTTTACGACCAAGTCGTGACACGTGAGGAACCAGGGTCACAGGGGGCTCGTGAGGTCCCATCGGCTGATCCGAGCCAAAAGAAGAGCCTTCCACGGGGCAATTGTTGGCCGGGCGCCCGCCTGCCCTCCCCCGCCCCGGCCCCTAGCATTCGACCACCGCCGCCCGCACTGGTGGTGAGCAGCAGAGAACGACCTGGCATGCACATGATATTTCAACTGTTGCCGGTTGGACCACCCTTGCGCAGCGCCGGCGCCTCGGTCCACCGCGGTGGCCCCGCGAGTGCCGCCCGCCTCCTCGGCGGGCGGCGCCCCGGGCCGCGGCCGGACGCAGGCCCGCGCTCCCGCGATCACCCGGCAGCGAAGCAATGGATGGGAGAAACATGAGAATCCCTCTGCTCGCGAGCGGAGCGATCGCCGCCCTGTTCGCCTCGGCCCTGCCGACACAGGCGGCCCCGTCGTCGATCGCCGACCCGCCCCCGGACAGGATCGTGATCGACATCGCCACGGTGAACGGCTCCGGCTGCCCCCAGGGCACCGCCGCCATCGCCGTGTCCGAGGACAACACCGCCTTTACCGTCACCTACAGCGACTACCTGGCGCAGGCGGGCGGCAACTCCTCCCCCACGGCAGCGCGCAAGAACTGCCAGCTCAACCTCCTGGTGCACGTACCCCAGGGATTCACCTACGCGATCGCCAGCGCCGACTACCGCGGCTACGCGTCGCTGCAACCCGGCGCGAGTAGCACCGAGAAGGCCTCCTACTACTTCCAGGGCTCTCCGAACACCGAGTCCCGGACACACACCTTCCAGGGCCCGCACGAGGACAACTGGCAGGCCACCGACGACACGGACTGGGCGCAGCTGGTGTGGGCGCCCTGCGGTGTGCAGCGGAACTTCAACATCAACACCGAGATCCGGGTGAACGCCGGCACGTCGAATCCGGCCGCCACCAGTTACATGACCATGGACTCCACCGACGGCGACATCAACACCGTCTACCACCTGGCCTGGAAGGAGTGCCCCGCGGGCTGACGTCGCGCCCCGGTCGGACCTCTCTCCCCGGCCGGGGACCCTCCCGCCGGACGGCGGGGCACCGCCGTCGGTCCGGGCTGCGCCGTATCAGGGCGCGGGGGCCCCAACGGGGCGCCACCCCGGGAGTCACCCTGGTGCGGGAGGAGCGGTCCCCGGCGGCCACCACGGCCCGACCGGCCCTCAGAGTCTGCCGGGTGGCCTCTGACCGGGTGGTCACGCCCTGGCACGCACGCTGCCGGCGTTACCGACACGCCCCGGTGGCTCCGCTACAGCGACCTTCCGGCGCCTGGGAATCGCACGCACCAGACCGCGCCGGCCCGCCGGCCGAAGGCCACCCGACAGGCCCTCAGGCGTAGGCGGCGAGGAAGACGCGAACGCCACGGGCGGCATAGCGCTCGAGGTCGGCCTCGTCGAAGTCGGCGCCGCCGTGGAACATGGCCTGGTTCACCGGAATCCACAGGAGCAGTCCGGCGAAGTGGTGGGCGGCCAGCACGGAATCGTCGTCGACGTCGAGAAGCCCCTGGCCGGCGAGATCCCGGAAGGTGGCCGCCAGGGTGGCGAGGACGCGCTCGAAGCCCCGTTCGTACCAGGTGGCGCCGAGTTCGGGGAAAGCGTCGGCGTTGGCGATGACGAGCCGGCGCAGCCGGATCACCTGCGGCTGGGTGAGCGCGCCGAGGAACCGGCGGGCGAGACGGGTCAGGTTCTCCTCGAGGGCGTCGGCGTCGGCGGGGATGTCCGCGACCAGGTCGACCATGGCGTCGATCCGGTCGGTGGTGCCCAGCACGATCTCGGCGAACAGCTTCTCCTTGTCGGAGAAGTGCTTGTAGACGGTCTGCTTGGACACCGCGGCCAGCTTCGCGATGTCGTCCATGCTCGTCCCCGCGTACCCCTTGGCCAGGAACACGGTGGTCGCGGCATCCAGGATCGCCTGATGTTTGCGTGCCGACCGGTCGTCCGTCATCAGAGCCCTCTCGCTTCGGTCCGTCCCACCCCGCCGACACAGAGTACTGGACCGATCAGTACCCACCTGGGTACTGTACCGTCCAGTTCTCAAGTGGCTCGGTGCTCTGCCCCCGCGCCGCCCGTCGAAGGGGTTTCCATGGGCGTGGACAAGGTGTTCTCGGCCGACGGTACGGCCATCGCTCTCGAGCGGCAGGGCACGGGCCCCGTGGTGGTGCTCGTCGGCGGCGCTTTCATGACACGCGCCGATTCCGCCGGGCTCGCCGGTCTCCTGGCCGGTCGCTTCACGGTGGTCACGTACGACCGTCGGGGCCGAGGCGACAGCGGGGACGCGCCCGCGTACGACGTGCAGCGCGAGGTGGAGGACCTGGACGCGGTGATCGGCCGTGCCGGCGGCACGGCCATGGCCTTCGGCATGTCCTCCGGTGCCGTTCTGGCACTCGAGGCCGCCGCCCGGGGCAGCGCCCTGACCCGGCTGGCCCTGTACGAACCCCCTTTCATCACGGACGGCAGCCGGCCGCCGCTGCCGTCCGACTACGTCACGCACCTGGAGGGGCTGCTGGCGCGCGGGGCGTACGGCGACGCCGTGGCCTCCTTCATGACCGCCGCGGTGGGCATGCCCGCCGAGGTCGTCGCCGGGATGCGGCGGGCTCCCTTCTGGGGAGGGTTGGAGGCGACGGCCCGCACCCTGCCCTACGACGGCCGGATCATGGGCGACACCATGTCAGGTCGCCCCCTGCCCGCGGACCGCTGGCGGTCGGTGACCATCCCCGTCCTGGTCGGCAGCGGGGACGCGGGGGCCCCGCACATGATGGCTGGCGCACGTGAACTCGCGGCGTTGGGAGACCACTTCACCCTGCGTACCTTCCCGGGCCAGGAACACGACATCGCACCCGGGTTCCTCGCCCCCGTCCTGGCGGAGTTCTTCGCCGCGCACCGGGAGGCGTGACGGGGTCGCGGTCCCGGACGCCCCGGAACGATGACGGAGCATCACGGGGCCCCGTCGAAGGGGCGGTCCCCCCCGCCCCTTCGACGGTGACGGCGCCCGGCGCGCGGGAGCCCTCCGCTGGGCCGCCCCGCCGGCCGGGACACCTCAGAGCCTGGCGTCACCGTCCGCGGGCTCACGGCGCCCTCTCACCAGGTACCGCAGAGCGGTGGAGAAACGGTCGACGGCCCACAGAAGCCCCAGCGCGCAGAACAGGAAGGCGACGAGCAGGAGCAGCACCAGGGCCGTCAGGACCAACGTTCCTCCCCTGGCGGCGATCTCCCGCCCCAGCGGCCCCGCCCACACACCGACGGTACCCACGGCGGGCACGGCCACGGCCGCGGCCACCGGCACGATCCTGCGCAGCAGCGGCTCGTCCTCGTCATCCACTGCCTCACCGTGGTCCCTCCCTGCCTCCCGCACACGAGGAGTGTGCATGAGTCGACGCCGGAGGTCGACGCCGCGTCCGCGCGGTGGACGGCGGTCGCACCCGACCGTGGCGGCATCCCGCCCTGCCGCCCAGGGTCCGACTCGCACCGCCCGGCCGCCTGTTCCCGCATCGCGACTCCCGGCTCCCGAGGGGCGCCCAGCGCTCCCGTCCGCGACGGCGCCGCCCGGCCTCGACGGGTCGTCAACGCCGCCTGCCTGGCGCCCCGTACGGGGGACGGGTCCCCCGGTCCGGGCGGACCGCCGGGCCCTGCCCCCCGGCGCGGCGGGAACACACGCCGTGCCTCGGCGTCCGGAGCGGCGCGGGTGCCCGCGGGGCCGCCCGCGCGGCCCGGAATCCGACCGAGTGACCGACCGTGTCTCCGGCCGGAAGCCGACCGGCCGACACCGCCCGCCGGTCTCGAGTCCGTTGCCCGGCCACCGGTCCCGACCCGTGCCGCGCCGTGGTGCCGGAGCCGGTCCCGACCGTGCCGCGCCGTTCGACTCATGCGGTGGTGTGCGGGAAACTGTCCCCCGCACGACTGTCCCCGCGAACCTCGCAGTGCCCCGTACGAAGAGGCCCACTCCCACCGATCGCGGCGCACTCGGCCGCAGAAGGCGCGCCCCGTGTTCCGGACCTATCTGCTGCCCGTCGAGGCCGCGGTCACGCTGTTCCCGCTCATCGCCCTGCTGATCATGGGACCCGCGGCCGTCCACGGGTACCGTCGGCGCGGCCGCGCCGGCGGCTGGCCCGTCCTCGTCTTCTACAGCTTCGTGTTCTACCTCCTGGCCGCCGTGTTGCAGACCGTCATGCCGCTGCCGGCCGACACCGACGCCCACTGCGCGACCGTCCGGTACGCCGAGAGCCCGCAACTGCAGCCGTTCGCCTTCCACGCCCGCATCGCCACCACCGTCGACGGGGACTGGACCGTGGGCACCCTGGCCGGAGTCACCTCCACGTGGACGACCGTCCTCAACGCCGTACTCCTCCTCCCCCTCGGCGTCTACCTGCGCTACTACCTCCGCCAGAGGCTCCTCCCGGCGACGGTCCTGGCGTTCGCGACGTCGCTGTTCTTCGAGACCACCCAGTACACCGGGCTCTGGTTCGTCTACGCCTGCCCTTACCGGCAGTTCAACGTCGACGATCTGACCCTCAACACCGCCGGCGCCGTCGTCGGCTGGTTCGTCGCCGGCCCCCTGAGCCGACTGCTGCCCGTCAACGAACCCGACTTCGAGCGCACCCGGTACGGCCACCGCGTGACACTGACCCGCCGCGCGCTGGCCTTCCTGACGGACCTCGCAGGCTGGCTCGTCACCTGGACCCTGACCGCGGGTCTGCTGGGCGTCGCCACGGACTGGCCCACCGGCCGACGCTACGCCCTGCCTGCGGGCGCGGCCCTCGGGCTGCTGTGGTTCTGGGTCCTTCCCGCCCTCTTCGCCACGACTCCCGGCCGTCGGGCCGTCCTCCTCCGCCTCGCCCGGCCCGACGGCCGCCGGCCTCGGCTGCTGCGCGTCACGGCACGCACCTGGGTCCAGTACGCACCCCTCGCCCTGGCCTGGATGGTCCTCGCCCATCACACGGCGACCCTCCCCCTTCCCGACCCGGCGGGACCGCTCATGCCGTACGCGGCGCTGCTGGGCGCGGCCGTCGTCTGGGGTTCCCCGCCCCTCGCCGTCGTGCTGCGCCGTGATCGCCGGGCCCCCTACGAACGCTGGTCCGACACCGTCAACCTCCCCGCTCCGGACGCGCCTTCCGGATCGGAGGGGCCCTTGTCCGCGGAGCGCGCGGGTATCCCCTCGCCGGCTCCGGCTGCCGACGGGCCCGGGGACTCGGCGGGGCACGGCCCCCTCCACGATCCGCGTCCACCGCGGTCGGGGTGACGCGCGTCGCCGCCGTCCGTCACGGCGGCCCCGTGCCGCCGCGGGCCGCGGGACGGGAGCGTGGGCAGCACGGGCTCCGGCCGTCGGGTGACGGTGTCCGGGGCGGCGGTCGGTCGTCGTGTCAGCCGTGCGACGCGGCGTCAGACGGTTAACGTGCACGGCATGAACGCGTTCTCGCCAGAGGTGCACGAGCTGCTCACTCACCGGAACATGGCTCACCTCGCGACCGTCATGAGCGACGGGTCGCCGCACGTGTCCCCGGTGTGGATCGCCGTCGAGGGCGACCGGTTGGCGGTGTTCTCCGCGCAGGAGAACCTCAAGCTGAGGAACATGCGCCGAGACGGCCGGGTCGGCCTGTCCGTGTGCGACGAGCACAACCCCTACCGGAGTGTGGTGATCCGAGGTCGCGTCACCGAGGAGGTCGGCGGCCCGGAAGCCCTGGCGATCACGGACCGGATGAGTCGGCGCTATGTGGGCATGGACTTCCCCGTGCGCAGTGCCGTCGTCTCGCTGATCACGCCCGACCGCGTGATTCTCCAGCACCTTCCCTTCGAGCATCCGTCCGGGACGTGACGGCGCGCCCCGAGCGGGGTGCGCGAGGCACGGACGGCACGGCGGATTCCGGGAACCGCCGCTCCGCGCGCAGGCGGCAGGGTGCTCGCCCGCGAACCCGACCGCCTCCAGCGCCGCCCCGGGCGCACCGCCAGGGCAGGTCGAGTCGGCCGCCGGCGCCTGTGCCGCCCCCGCCGCGCTCACCCGTCCGTGAGGGCGCGGCGGGCGGCTTCCACGGCTGTGTCCGGGTCGACGCCCAGGCGACGGACGGCGTCGGCGTAGGCGCGGGCGTGGTCGGCGAGGCGGGCGGCGGCGAAGGGAGCCGTCGGCCGGGGCAGCGGGGCGACTTTGGTTCCGGCGCCACGGCGGCTGTGGACGAGGCCGGCGGCTTCCAGTTCGCGGTAGGAGCGGACGACCGTGCCGTTCGCGAGGCCGAGGTCCGCCGCGAGCTGACGCACCGAGGGAAGCCTAGCCCCCTCGGCCAGCGTGCCGGAGAGGATGAGTTCGGCGAGCTGGGCGCGAATCTGCTCGTACACGGGGACCGGGCTCCCGGTATCGACGCGGAGTGCCGTCATCGCCGCGGACCGCGCGGGACGAGGTTGGCCACGCACCAGGCCGCGCTGACGACGGCGAGCAGGGCGACCGGCAGCAGGGTCCAGGCCAGGGCGTGCGCGGGGGCTCCGAGGCAGTCCGCCGCGCGCGTCGCGGAGGACATGAGGAGAGCGGTGCCGGCCAGCGGGGCGGTCACCGACAGGCCCCAGGCCGCGATGACCGTCCGGGCGCGATGCCGCAGACCCTCGGTGTCGGTGGCCGCCGTCAGCACGATGCGGCGCAGGGTCCAGGCGCACAGGACGGTGCCCGCGGCGAGCAGGCCCAGCAGGGGCAGTCCGTAGTAGGCGCCGGGCCACGGGCCCCTGGTCAGGGTGTACTCGGCGCAGGCGACCGTGAGCGCGCGGCCCGCACGCCCCGCGTCGTCCGGGGAACCGGCCGCCCAGGCACCCGCGAGCAGGGCGACGAGCAGGGCCGCCTGGACGGTCAGGAGGCCGGTCGTCCGGCGGGGCAGCTGGTCGCGTACCCGACGGGGCGTCAGGGTGGCTCTGCGCACGGCGCCCTGCGGCCCGGCCCGCAGGCCGTCCGCGGCCAGGACCCCGGCCATGGCGCAGACGCAGAACGCGGTGATGCCGGTCAGGAAGCCGGTGCCCAGCCGTGGGCCGAGCGTGCCGGCCGGCCAGGCGAGCGCGGCTCCGGCGAGGAGTCCGGCCCACCGCACGGCGTACCCGAGCATGCGCCGGCGCGATGTCTCCACGCTGTCGATCATGGAGCACCCTCTCCTGTTGTACGGACGACGAGACACCAGAGTGCGGACAGGAACACACTTGTGTCAAATGTTCGATACAAGTGGTCGGGGGTCGGACCGCCGGTGTGCGGTCGCGCACGACGCGCGCGCGGGAGAGCCCGCGCGCGCCCGCGGATTCCGCCGGGGCGCCCGGTCCCTCCGAAAGCTCCCGGATGGCCGGAAATACCGGCACCCGGCCCGCCCCTTCCTCGTCCTCCCGCACGTCAGGAGAGAACACTCCGGAAGAAGCGGGAGCACTCCATGGGGCTGAGGATCCATCTCACCGAGGACGACCTGAAACGGGTGACGCTGGCTCAGGGCCCGGCGCCGCTGTGGGAGACGGTGATGAGCCTCCGCGCACCGCTGCGGCCGGGCCGGGGCGACCCGCCGTCCGACCGGCAGCGCTGGGCGAACGGTCGTGCCCGGCACGCCACCCGGCTGGTGCGGAGCCTGGTACCACCGGTCGGCTATCTTCCCGACCTGCTCACGCCCCCGGAGACCGGCCTGCAGCTGGAGGCCGGGATCGACGCGGTACTGAGCACCCCGCGGCGGCGCGTCCGCGAGGAGCTGGGCCTGCTTCTGGCGGACGCCCGGAATCACCCGCCGTCCCCGCTGACACGCGCCCTCGCCGAGGGCGGCGCGCGGGCGCTCGCCGAGCTGGGTGATGTCCTGCGCGCCTACCACGGCGCGGTCATCGCCCCCCCTGGACCGGCACGTGCGCGCCGCCTTCGAGCAGGCTGTCGCACCATCCGTCGGCAGGCTCCTGACGGGCGGTCTGGAGGCCCTGCTCGGGAACCTGCACGAGCGCATCCACTGGCGGGACCCGGTACTCGAACTGGACAGGCCGGGCCAGGACGACGATGTGCACCTCGACGGACGGGGCGTGCACCTGCTGCCCTCGCACTTCTGTCCGGAGGTTCCAACGGTGTACGCCGACACCACCCTTCCCTGCACAATCGTGTTCGCGATGGGGCACGGGACGGCCTGGCGGCCGCCGGATCCCGGCACGCGGCCGGACCGGGACAGCCTGGCCCCGCTGCTCGGCGCCACCCGGGCTCTGGTCCTGCGCTCGATCGCCGCCGAGCACCGGGGCGGTACGACGGACCTGGCCGGCCGGCTCGGAATCTCACCGGCGACCGTCAGCCACCATGTGGCGGCCCTCCGCTCCGCGGGGCTGGTCCGCACCGAACGGACCGGCGTCGGCGTGAGTCATCTGCCGACACCCCTCGGCCGCCGGCTCACACTGGCGTGAGGCGGGGGCTTCGACAAGCCACTGGTGGCCGGCGTGGCACCGCGCGACGGGAATTCTCCGCGAGCCGGGCCTCGTCAAGCTTTTCGATCCCCTTCGAATAGGTTGCCCTCTCGCCTCCGCGCACTGCACAGTCGGGACATGCCCAAGAAGGCGAAACGAGAAGAAGACCTCCAGCCGGCACAATTCCGTGAATCGACGACCGGGATGACGGTCCGTCATCAGAACCGGGACGGCTTCACCACGATCACGACGTGCGACGTGCCCGAATTCGGCGAATCCGCCTGCCCGTCATGACACCGGCGCCGCACGTCACCGAACGACGCCGACGCGTGAAGCGGAACGTTTCGAACGGCCCGCGGGACATTCTCGCCGGGATTGGCGAACGACTTCACGGAAAAGGGGAGACCAGCCTCGGCCCCTCCGGAGCCGTGTTTCCGCTCACCGTGCGAAAACGGCACCCGTGTGCGGCCGTTCCCTTTTCCGCGCACCGCCGACCGCGTCACCCGCGATACGGAAGAGGCGGGCCCCGACGACTCCACGAAGGAGTAAGGACCGGAGATGAGGCGACAGCTGGTGACCACGGTCTGTGTGACGGCGGCGGCCGTGGTGTTCGGCGGATGCGGGCCGGCCGTGCGGACGGCGCAGGACCTGACCGGCCCCGCGGGCCCCACCGCCCCGGCCGTCGAGCCCACCACGCAGCAGACGCGCCTGCTCGACCGGGCCGAGCAGGTGCTGATCAGCGACTGCATGGCCGGGCACGGGTTCGTGTACGTCGTCACCGAGCCCCCGGACGTCGACGAGCGGTCGTTTCCCTACGTGGTGGACGACGTCGCGTGGGCCCGGTCGCACGGATACGGCGCCCGCGAGGAGCGGCTCGTCGAGCGGGCCCGGGAAGCGGACCCCAACCAGCGGCGGCTCCGCGGCCTTCCGGCCGCCCGGCGGGCCGCCGCGCGCGATGCCCTGATCGGGGCGTCGCCCGTGGGACTGTCCGCCGAGGCCCCCACCGGAACGACCATCACCGCGTCCGACAAGGGCTGCGTCGCCGCCGCGCAGCGCGCCCTCTACGGCGATCTGGCCGCCTGGTTCCGCGTCAAGGTCATCACCATGAACCTGCGCCCCCTGCGGGAGACCCGGGTGCACGAGGACGCCCGCTACACGCGGGCGGTGTCCCGCTGGGCGGCCTGCATGCGGGCGGCGGGGTGGCCCTACCCGACTCCCGACCACAGTCGGCAGGCGGCCGCCGGTCTCGCCGACAGTCTCCCCGTACGGGAGGCCGACGCCGCCGCCGCCACGCTGGCCGTCGCCGAGGCGACCTGCGCGACCGGCACCCCGCTGGCTCGCGTCGCACGAACTCTGGACCGCTCCTACGGCGCGGAGCTGCGTACCCGCTATCGGGACGAGCTCCGGCTCAGGTGGCGGTTCCAGAAAGGCGCGCTGCCCTTGGCGCGGCGCGTCGTGGCACAGCACACCGCACCATCCACGGCACACCACGACAACTCCGGAGGATCTCATGAATAGGCTTCGCTCCGTCCTGGCCGCCTGCGCGCTGACGCTGCCCCTGTCGGCCGCGCCGGGTGTCCTGGCCGGCCCGGCCGCCGCCGCCACGGCGGAGGCCGACGTCGCCGCCGCGGACGGCAACTACTGGGTGTGGGAGCACACCGCCTTCGGCGGCAGCAAGTGCGGCTGGTCCGGCAACGACAGCGACTGGCGCACCTGCGGGTTCGGCGGGCGGTTCAACATGAACGACCGGGCCTCCTCCTGGCGGAACTCCGGCTACGGCGGGGCCTACGCCGACGTGCGTGTCTACGAGAACATCGGTTACACCGGTGCCTCGACCTGCGCGCCCAACGGCGGCTCGGGCAACATCCCGTGGGAGTGGAACGACCGCATCTCGTCGCACAAGTGGGTCACCAACTGCGGCTACTGAGCGCGCACCGGCCGGCGGTCGTGTCCTCCCGAGGGGTGACACCGTCGGGAGGACACCCGCGCCACTTAGGCGAGGAGCGCGCACCGAGCGGCGCCGGTGGTGGGCTGGGGTGCCGGTGGTGGGCTCAGGCCGTGACGGTGACGCTCTCGACACCGGGAAGACCCTTGTCCCACCAGTGTCCGTAGCGCCGGTAGACCGCCGGGTCACGGTGGTTGAGCAGGGAGGAGAGCTTCCGCGCCTCCTCGGTCAGACCCTGCCAGGCGGCCTTGCCGAGCTTGTGGAAGGCGGTCAGTTCGAGCCCGCCGTCGCCCGCCCGCCAGACTCCGGCGACCTGCCCGTCGACGAGCAGGCACGGCAGGGTGTCGCCGCCTCGCCGGACGACCAGGGGCCGGTATTCCTCGGGGACGAGGCGACCGGGACCGGCGTGGGCCATCAGGGTGCTGTCCCACATCGGCGGCAGCCGGGGCGGCGCGGGCGTGTCCTCGGGTGGCACCGTGGCCTCCGCCAGGTCGTAGAGGGGGACGCGGTCGGGGCCGGTCACGCGTACCAGCCGGTCGTCGAGTTCGTTCAGCGCACCGGTGATCACGGGGCGGGTGAGCAGCGTGAAGCGGGCGAAGTCCCGGGCCGAGGCGGGGCCGAACGCCCCGAGGTAGGCGAGCAGCAGTCGTCGCACGCCCGCGGCAGTTTCCCGCGGGCCGGGAGCGGGGGCGGCCGAGGAGGCGAGGTAGGCGTGGGGCCCGGTGAAGGACCAGGGACCGCCGGTGGGCGCGTGGTGTGCGGGCGCGTAGGTGCGCAGTGCCCACCAGACGCGGTGCGCGTGGGCGCCGAAGCGGCGGGATATCTCGTCCTGGACCTCGGCGCCGGTACGGGGGTGTACCAGGAACCGGGTGAGCTCGGGGAGCAGCGCGTCGGCTTCGGCGACGGTCAGGCCGGTGGCGGTGAAGCGGCGGTCGTACAGCCGGGCCGACCGCAGCGTGCCCAGCATGGCGGCGCGGTAGGGCGCGTAGTCCTCGGCGTGCACGGCGTGGAGCGTGATCCGCATCAGGCTCGCCTTCACGAGCCGTCGGTCCGCGAACGCCGCGTCGAGGTCTTCGGGAGCGAAGTCCCGCAGCCGGTTCCACATCGCGAGGTACGGCGATGCCGGTGACTGCGCCTGCAGGGCGCAGACCCGGCGGACCGCTTCCGCGATGTCGAGTTTCCGGCGCTCGAGCAGGAACTGGCGGTCCAGGGTGGCCAGGGCGAGCCGTCGAAGCGGACGCGTCACGGGCGCCGGTACCGGCGCCCGCCCTGGCGTCTCGTGCCGGGGGCTCGCGGCGGCCGGGCGGCACACACCAAAGCGCGAACATCAGGTTTTGTCCGTGTTGCTCCGCTTGTTTTGGAGTGGCCGCTGACATGCTGCCTGCCGACGCCGGGCGCGCGGTCCGCGCGCCGGAAGGGGATCACGTGGAAGCGGCGCAGTGGCAGCCGGTCATCGCCCTGCTCGCCGTCGCCCTGGTGGGCGTGTTCCTGCTGTACGGCATCGGGGCGGTCGTCCGCGGCGGCGGTGACGTGCAGCGCACCGGCCCGTTCAGCGGGGGCCTGGAGCCACGGGAGCATCCGGTCTCGCGGTTCCACGTGCGCTGGTACCCCGTCACGATGATCTTCCTCGCCTTCGACATGGAGATGCTGTTCATGTATCCGTGGACGAAGATCGTCCCGGAGGTGGGGGTCTCGGCGGTCGTCGAGATGTTCCTGTTCCTCGGCGTGCTGCTCGCCGGTGTCGTCTACGCCTGGCGCGAGGGGGCGTTGCGGTGGACCTGAGGGCACGGGTCGCGAGGGCCGCGCTGGCCCGGCCCGCAGTGCTCCTGACGGCGAGTCCGGGGGCCACTCGCGAGCGGCTGGCCGTGGAGGCCGAGATCGGCCGCAGGGGCTGGTCCCGGGCGGACGCACCGGCCTCGGCGAATCTCCTGGTGTTCGCCGGTACCCCGCGCCGGCTGGGCGGGGAGGACTGGGCGGAACGCGTGTGGCGGGCCGTACCGGGGCCGAAGGCCCGGGTGACGATCACCGAGGCCGAGGGGGCGGGAGCCGCGCTGGACCGTGGGCACGCGCTGCTCCTCGCCGCCGCCGGGCAGAGCTCCGGAGGCCGGGGCGGCCGGACCGGGCGGCGCCCCGACCGGGAGGTCGGACACGGCCCCCACGACGGGCCCGGTCGCGACGACGCGCACGGCCCGGACGGCGGTCACGGCGGTCCCCCCGACCACCGTCAAGGCGGGCACCGGTCGGTGGGGTCAGGTGACGCGGGCCCCGGGGGGCACGCGCACGCCATGGGGGGCGTCGCCGGTCTTCCCCTGGCCGAGCGGGGCGACGACCGCGACGGACTGCGGCTCGATCTGCTGCACGTACCGCTCGGCCCGGCGCTGACCGAATGGCCGGCGGGCCTGGTGGTGTACCTGGAGCTCCAGGGTGATGTGGTGCGCGGGGCCGAGGTCGACACCGTCCCGGGGGCCTCTCCGGCACGCCCCGCGTTCTGGAACGAGCCGTGGCTCCGCGCCCTGGCGGGTGAGCCGGTGACGGTCGGCGAGGCCGCCCGGCGGACGTGCGCGGCGCATCTCGACAGTCTCGGCCGGTTCCTCGGGGTGGCCGGCTGGCGCACCGCTGCGGTCCGGGCCCGCACGGCCCGCGATCGCGCGCTGGCCGGGGCGGGCGAGGACGAACTCCGCGGTCGTGTCACGCCCTTGGCACGCCGGCTGCGCGGATCGTGGACGCTGCGGTGGCTGACCGCGGGTGTCGGCGCGTCGTGGGAGGAGCCGGGCGGGGTGGACGCGCACCGGAGGCTGATCCTCTGGCTGGACGCGGTCGAGCGCGGCCTCGCGGACCTCGGGAGCCGCGATCCGCTCTCCGGCCTGGCGCCGGTCGGACCACGGGGTCCCGTCGACCCGCGGGGCCGGGCGTCCGGGACGCCGCTGGACGCGCTTCCCGGACTGTTGCGGGGCACCGAGTTCGCCTGCGCGCGGCTGATCGTGGCGAGCGTCGATCCCGATCTCGACGAACCGCCCGCGCCCGACGTCCCGGGGGGTCGCGCGCATGGCTGACGACGCTCCGCTGTGGGTGGTCCTCGTCGTCCCGGCCGGGCTTGCGGTCCTCGTGTGGGCCGTGGCCGCGGTGGACGCCGGGCCGTCGGGAAGCGGCCGGCGCGCGCTGGCACTGCTCGTGCAGCAGCGGCGGATGGTGCGTGCGTCGGACGTGCCGCTCGTCAGACTGGGAACGGGACTGCTGCCGGTCGCCGCCGTCCTCGCCGCCGCAGTCGTGCCTCTGGGTTTCCGCGCGGTCGGCGATCTGCCCGACGGCATCGTGTGGTTCAACGCGATGGAGGCGCTGGCCTGGGCGGCCGTGTGGCTGACGGGGTGGGGCCCGAACTCGACGCTGTCGCTGATCGGCGGGTACCGGTTCCTCGCGCAGGGCCTCGCCTACGAGCTCCCGCACATGCTGGCGATCACCACGGCGGCGCTGGGCGGCGAGTCCCTGCGGGTGGGAGCGGTGGTGGAGGCGCAGGACGGGGTGTGGTTCGCGCTGTGGATGCCGGTGGCGTTCGGGATCTATCTGTCGAGCGCGCTCGCCATGGCGTTCTGGGGTCCCTTCGACCAGCCGGTGGGGACGGACACGGCAGGCGGGGCGGCCGTCGAGCTGTGCGGGGTGGAGCGGCTGTTGTTCCTGGGCGGGCGATGGCTGCTGTTCGTCGTGTCCGCGGCCTTCGCCGTACCGCTGTTCCTGGGCGGCGGGAACGGGCCGCTGCTGCCGGGCTGGGCGTGGACGGGGATCAAGACGGCGGCCGTGCTCGCCTTCCTGCTGTGGGTGCGGCGCCGGATGCCGACCGTCCGAACGGAGCGGTACGTGGAGGTGGCCTGGGTGGTGCTGACACCGCTGGCGGTGGCGCAGGCTCTGGTGGTGGCGCTGGTGGTGCTGGGCCGGTGAGCGTGGTCGCGTTCTGGGTACTGGGAGTGCTCGCCGTGACGAGCGGGGTACTGGTCTTCCGTTTCGACTCGATGGCGCGCGCCACGTTCTCGCTGCTGACCTCGCTGCTGTGCGTGGGCGGGGAACTGATCGTGCTCGGTCTGGACTACCTGGGGATCGTGACCGTCCTGATGATGACGATCGAGATGGCCATCATGGCCGTCTTCATGATCATGTTCATGATGAACCCGGCGGGGCTCATGCCCATGACGATGACGCACAACACCCGGGGCGCGGGCTTCCTCTGCGCCGTGGTGTTCGCGCTGCTCGTCACCGGCGTCCTCCTCGTGCCCTGGCCGCCCCGACGCGGCACGGCACCCCCGGATCCGACCGCGGACCTGGGCCTCTCCTTGATGGGGCCCCACATGCTGACCATGACGACGCTCGGCATGGCGCTGTTCGCGACAATCGTGTCGAGCGTCGTCCTGGCCACCCGGCGCGGACGTTACGACCGCTACGGGGACGACCTCCGGGCCACGCGGCCCGACGACCCGGTCCGGGGCGGGGTCGGCCGGTGAACCTGGAGCTGTTCCTGGTCCTGGCCGCCGCGCTGTTCTGCACCGGTCTGTTCGGGGCGCTGACCCAGCAGTCGGTCGTCATGCTGATGATGGGCCTGGAGCTGATGCTCGGCGGGGTGATCCTGGCGGCGGGCGCCGCCTGGCACCACATCGCTCCCGCCACGGCCGACGGCCAGGTCCTGATCGTCGTCGCCATCACCGCCATGGCCCTGGAGATGGCCATCGGTTTCGCGGTCGTCACCGCGCTGTTCCGGTCCCGCGAGGTGGACATGACCGATATGGCCGCGGAGTTGAGAGAGTGAGCCCGCTGCTGTGGTCACTGGTGCTCCTGCCCCTCGTATCCGGAACCCTGCTCGCGCTGGCCGGAGTCCGGACGGACCGCTGGGCCGCCGGCACGGCCGTCGGGGCCGTGACGGCGGCTCTCGGCCCGGCGGTCGCGCTGGCGGCGGACGCCGCGACGCGCCGGCCGGCCGTCGAGGCGCCTTTCCTGAACGGCCTACCCGTCCGGCTCGCCGTGGACGGACTGTCCGGGGTCCTCGTGGTCACCGTCACCGCGGTCGCCCTGGTCGTGCTGCTCTTCGCGGCGGCCGAGTTCGGCCCGGAGGAGGCCCGGTCCCGCTTCTTCGGACTGATGCTCCTCTTCGTGGGCGGCATGCTCGTCACGGTCACCGCCGCCACCCTTCCGACACTGCTGCTGGGCTGGGAGCTGATGGGCGCCACCTCGTGGGCCCTGATCGGCTACTGGTGGCGGGAGCCCGTCCGTACGGCCGCGGCCGAGACCGCCTTCCTCACCACCCGCGCGGCCGATCTCGGACTCTACCTGGCGGCCGGCGCCGCCCTCGCGGCCCGGCCCGGCCCGCTCACCCTGTCCGGGCTGGCCGACGCCGACGAGCCGTGGCTGTCGTTCGTCACGGCGGGCCTCCTCGTCGCCGCCCTCGGAAAGTCCGCACAGCTCCCCTTCAGTTTCTGGCTGTCGCGCGCCATGCAAGGCCCCAGCCCCGTGTCAGCGCTCCTTCACTCGGCCGCCATGGTGGTGGCGGGGGCGTATCTGCTCGTGCGGGTCGGACCGCTGCTCGACGCCTCGGGGTGGGGCGCGGCGGCGACCGCCTGGACAGGAGCCGCCGGAGCGGTCCTGCTCGGACTCGTCGCTGTCGCGCAGAGCGACCTGAAACAGTTGCTCGCCGCCTCCACCTGCGCGCAGATCGGGTTCATCGTGCTGGCCGCCGGGGCCGGGGCGACGACCGGGGCGACGCTACAGCTGATGGCCCACGCCGCCGCGAAGAGCCTGCTCTTCCTGGTGGCCGGCGCCTGGCTGGCGTCCTGGGGCACCCAGCAGCTCCCCGAACTGCGCGGCGCGGCCCGGTCGTCCCGGGTACTCGGGACGCTCTGCACCGTCGGCGCCCTGTCGCTCGCCGGGATCCCTCCGCTGGCCCTGTGGGCGGCGAAGGACGTGCTGCTCGCCGGAGCTCTGGGGGACGACACGTGGCTGTACATGACCGGACTCGCCGGGGCGGTGGTCTCCGCCGTCTACAGCGTCAAGATCCTGTGGTTCGTGTGGCGTCCCGCCCCCCCGCGGACGACGGGACGGTCCCGCGTCCCCCGCGGGGTGATCGCGCCGCTGGCTGTGCCCGCCCTGGCATGCCTCGCCCTCACCCCCGTCGCGTTCCCGCCGCTGCGGGACGCGCTCGACCGGTATCTCGCCGCCTCGGACCAGCGGGGTCCCCACGTCTGGGAGTTCGCCCTTTCCGCCGCGCTCGCGCTGTCGTCGGCGGTCGTCGTCTGGGTCCGCGGGGTCCGGCCGGTCCCGCTGCCCGGCTGGGCGGCGTCCGCGTGCGCGCGGTGGCTCGGTCTCGAACACGCCGCCCACGTCCTTCTCGTCTCCCCCGTGCTGCGTGTCTCGCACGCCGCCGCGGCGTTCGACGACCGCGTCGTGGACCGGGCCGTCGACGCCTCGGCCCGGGCCACGCTCGCGGGTGCCCGCTGGACCGACCGCGTACTCGAGCGGGCCTACGACAGGGCGGCCGAGCAAGTCGCCTCCGGGGCCAGAGGGCTCGGCGGCTGGGCCCGGAGGCCACAGACCGGCCTCCTGCACCAGTACCTCGCCCAGGCGGTCGCCGCCTTCACCGTCCTCGCCGTCGTGCTCGTCCTCGTGAGGTAACCCTTGCTCACCGTCCTCGTGTTCGCGCCGACCGCGGTCGCCGTCCTGCTGCTGTGCCTCCCCGCCCGTGTCCCCCCGGGGGTGCCGCGTGCCGTCTGGGTGGCCGCGACCGCCGCCGAACTCGCCCTGGCCGGAGCCGTGTGGGCGGGGTACGACACGAAGGGCGGGACGGGGTACGAGGTGCGGGCCCGGTGGATCCCGAGCGCCGGCGTCGGCTATCACCTCGGCGTCGACGGCCTCTCACTGCCGCTGCTCGCTCTGACCTGTGTCCTCTTCCTCGCCTGCGCCCTGTACTCGCTGCGGGAGAGCCGCCGTCCGCGCGCCTACGCGGCTCTCTTCCTCTTCCTCCAGACCACCTGTCTCGGCCTGTTCGTCTCGCTCGACCTCATCCTGTTCTTCGTCTTCTTCGACCTGTCGATCGTGGCGATGTACTTCGTGATCGCCGGCTGGGGGCACCGGGATGCCAAGCGGGCCGCGCTGAAGTTCTTCCTCTACACCTTCGTCGGGTCGCTGGCGCTGCTGCTCGGATTTATCGGGCTTTACCTGGCCGCCGTCCCGCACACCTTCGACATGGTGGAACTGACGCGGCAGAACCCTCTCGCGGGACGCTCGTCCTACGCCTCCCTGGTACTGCTCGCCGTCGTCGTCGGCCTCGCCGTGAAGACGCCGACCGTGCCCTTCCACACCTGGCTGCCCCCGGCGCACACCGAAGCCCCGGCGGCGGGTTCGGCGATCCTCGCCGGGGTGCTGCTGAAGATGGGCACCTACGGCTTCCTGCGGATCGCCATGCCGATGCTCCCCGGCGCGTGGCGGCGGTACGCGCTGGTCCTGGTCGTGGTGGGGGTCGTCTCCGTCCTGCACGGCGCCCTGGTGGCTCTCGCCCAGACCGACTTCAAGCGGATGGTGGCGTACACGTCGGTCAACCACATGGGGTACATCGTCCTGGCGGTGGGAGCGGCCGCCGCGACGGCCGACACCTCGACCCAGGCACGTTCCCTGGCGATCACCGGCTCGGTCACGCAGATGGTCAGCCACGGTCTGATCACCGGGGCGCTCTTCCTCCTCGCCGGCGCGCTGTACGAGCGGGGACGGACGTACGACATGGGCGCCTACGGGGGCGTCGCCGCACCGGCACCGGTCTTCGCGGCCCTGACGGGCGTGGCCGCTTTCGCGTCGCTCGGGCTCCCCGGGTTCTCCGGCTTCGTCGCGGAGTTCCAGATCTTCACCGGAGCCCTCGGTCCGCGTCCGCTGGCCACCGCGCTGGCCGTCCTCGGCATCCTTCTCACGGCCGCGCTGTTCCTGCGCGCGCTGCGCCGGATCCTGATGGGACCGCTGCGACTGCCGGACGCGCCCGGCACCGCGCGGGTCTTCCCCGACCTGCGGACGCACGAGAACGCGGCCGTCGTGCCGCTCCTCGCGCTGACGGTCCTGCTCGGGGTCGCCCCCCGCTTCCTCCTCGACGTCATCGAGCCGGCCTCCCGCACGGTCCTGGAGCAGCTCGCCCGATGAACACCATGAACGACATGAACGCCGATCCGCAGGCTCTCCTGCCGGAGGTGCTGCTCGCCGCCTCGGCCGTCGCCGGCCTGCTCCTCGGAGCCTGGCTGCCGCGGGGCCGGCAGTGGCTGGTGGGGCTGCTGGCCGCGGCCGCGGCATGCGCGGGCATCGTCTCGGCGTCCGTCGCCGCCGCCGGACCCGAACGGACTGCGTTCGGCGAGGCGTTCACCGTCGACCCGGTCACCGGCACGGCGCGGGCCGTCGTCCTGGGCGGCCTCCTCCTCGTGCTGGCCCTCTTCGCGGGGCCGTTCCACCGGCACGCGCGGGAGAGCGAGACCTACGTCCTGCTCCAGCTCTCCTGCCTCGGCGTCCTCGTCATGGCGGGCGCGCAGGACCTGTTGCTGCTCGCCGCGGGATACCTGCTCGCGAGCATCCCCGCGTACACGCTCGCCGGCTTCCGCAAGGACGGGCCGGGGACCGAGGCGGCGCTGAAGTACTACGTGGTCGGCGCACTCCTCGGCGTCCTGATGCTGGCCGGAATCACCCTGTTGTACGCCTCCGGACGGGCCACCGGCTACCCTCCGCTGGGCATCGCCCTGCCCGAGGCGCCACGGGCCCTCGTGGCCGTCGGCGCGCTCGGACTGCTCGCGGGCATGATGTTCAAGGCGGGCGCCGTGCCGGCGCACTTCTGGGTGCCGGACGTGATCCAGGGCAGCACCTCTCCGGTGTCCGCGTTCCTGAGCACCCTTCCGAAGGTCGGCGCGCTGGCCGCCCTGCTGCGGCTGGGCGAGGCGGTCCTCACGGACGACGCCGTGCCGTGGGCACCGCTCGTCGCCGTGATCGCCTCCGCGTCGATGACGCTGGGGAATCTGGGCGCCTTCTTCCAGACGGAGGCGAAACGGCTGCTCGCCTACTCGACGGTCAGTCAGGCCGGATACCTGCTGATGCCCGTCGTCGTCGCCGGGCGCTCGGAGCTGGCCCGGCCCGCCCTGCTCTTCTACCTGGCCGCGTACGCCGTGACCAACCTGGGCGCCTTCGCCGTGGTCTGCGCCCTGCCGCGGGCGACCGCGCTCGCCGACTACCGCGGCCTGGCCCGTCGTCGGCCGCTGCTCGCCGCCAGCCTCGTCGTGTGCCTCCTCGGCCTGGTGGGCACCCCGCCGACCGCCGTCTTCGTCGGCAAACTGGAGAGCTTCGCCGCCGCCTTCGACGGTGGCTACGCCTGGCTGGCCGTCCTCGCTGCGGTGAACACCGTCGCCTCGCTCTTCTACTACCTGCGCTGGATCGTGCCCGCCCTGTCCCGGGGCGGCGACGCGGCACTCACGGATGGGGAGCGCGGAGCCCGTTGCCTCGCCCACGGCGCCGCGGCGGCCTCCCTCGCACTCGGCCTGGCGGCCGGACCCGTGCTGGCCGTCCTCACCGTCTCACCCGCGGCGTGAGTACCCGGGGCCGGGCGGACGTCCGCCCGGCCCCGGCACTTCTTCCGGAGCCGAGCGGTGTGGGGCCCGCCCGGCTCCGGAAGGGGGTCAGGCCAGCACGGTGAGGGCCCCCGGCTGGACCCGGACCGTCACCGGGACGGTCGCGTCGACCTCCCCGTCCGCCCCGTACGGGAGCGGACGGTCCGCCTCGATGCGGATCTCCCGGCCGCGGAGGATCTCGACCTGCGGCCGGTTCACGTGGGCACCCGTCTTCAGCTCGTTCATCGTCGCGAAGAAGTGGCGCTTGGGAGCGTCCCCGATCACCACGACGTCGAGCAGCCCGTCGTCGAGCAGCGCGCCCGGGGCGATGTTCCGTCCGAAGCCGTAGAAGCCGGAGTTGGCCGCGACGACCGTGTAGCCGTCGCGTTCGTACCGCACCCCGTCGACGGTGATCCGGTACGCGGCCGGCTTCCAGGCCAGGACCGCCCGCAGCCCGCCCGCGTAGTACGAGGCCGCGCCGCGCAGCAGACGCGAGGTGTTCGCGTGACGGTTGGCCACGGCGTCGACGCCCGCGTACACACTGCCGAGGACGGAGACCCGGTCGTGTGTCGCCGATTCCACCTCGATGGTGTCGACGGCCCGCGGCTCGCCTTCGAGCAGCAGCTCGGCGAGGCGCGGGGCGTCGGACGGCAGCCCGAGGGCCCGTGCGAAGTCGTTGCCGCGCCCCGCGGGCACCAGGCCGAACAGGGTGCCGGTGCCACTGAGCGCTCCGCCGACGCATCCGGCCATCCCGTCACCGCCCACGGCGAGCACGACGTGCCCCTGCTCCCCCGCCCGCTGGGCGAGTTCGCGGGCGTGGCCCAGGCTGCGGCTGTACACGGTGTCGAGGCGCGCGCCCGCCTCCCGCAGCAGGTGGGCCAGCGGGAGCAGGGCGGCCGTCCCGCTGGAGCCCCCTGCGGTGGGATTGACGACGGCGGTGAACTGTCGCATGGATCGGGCCTCCGGACGGCAGAAAGGGGTCAGCGGACGGGGATGAGGACGCCGGGGCTGAGGACCCCGGACGGATCGACCTCGGCCTTGACAGCCTGCAGCATCCGGATTCCCAGGGGGCCGATCTCGCGGGCGTACCAGTCCCGGTGGTCGGTGCCCACGCCGTGGTGGTGGCTGATGGTGCCGCCGGCCTCCAAGATCGCGTCGTTGGCGGCACGCTTGACCGGCTCCCAGTGGGCGACCGCGTCCTCGCCCTGCGCGGAGACGACGGTGAAGTAGAGCGAGGCACCGTTCTCGTAGGTGTGCGAGATGTGGCACATGACGAGCGGCGGGGTGCCGGCCTCGGTGAGGGCCGACGTCAGGGCGTCGCGCACCGACGTGTACAGCTCCGGGAGCGTGGACCAGAACCCGGCCGTCTCCAGCGTCTCGGCGAACGCGCCGGCGTCGAGGAGCGCGTCGCGCAGGTACGGCGCGTCGTAGCGGCCGTGCTCCCAGCGGTCGCCCGGTTCCTCGCCGACGTACCGGCCGCCGCAGGCGAGCAGGACCTCGCGGGCCGCGGCCCGCCGGGCGGCCGTCTCCGCCTCGGTGCCCTCGTAGCCGGCGATCGCCATGCAGCCCGAGGCCGGTGGGGTGTCGGCGTCGCCGATGGCGTCCGGCTGCGCGAGTCCGATGAAGGTCTCCGTCTCGTCCGACAGCCGCAGCACCGTGGGCCGCGGGCCGTCCTGCGCGAGCCGGCGCAGTGCGCTGGTACCGGCCTCGAAGGAGTCGAAGTGCCAGCCCTCGTAGACCCGCTCGCGCGGCAGCGGGCGGACGCGCACGGTCACCGCGGTGATCACCCCGAGGGCGCCCTCGGAGCCGAGGACCAGCTGGCGCAGGTCCGGGCCGGCGGCCGAGCGGGGGGCCCGTCCCGTCTCGAGGGTCCCCTCGGGAGTGGCGAGGGTCAGCGCGAGGACCATCTCGTCGAAGCGGCCGTACCCGGCGGACGCCTGCCCACTGGAACGGGCCGCGGCGAAGCCGCCGACGGACGCCCACTCGAAGGACTGGGGGAAGTGGCCGAGCGTCCAGCCCCTCTCGTTGAGCAGGGCCTCGCAGCGGGGCCCGCGGAGACCGGGCTGCAGGGTGGCGGTACGGGACACCTCGTCGACGGCGAGCAGCTGGTCGAGGCGCCGCAGGTCGAGGGCGACGAAGGGCCGCTTCGTCTCGGGCGCGAGCCCGCCCACGACCGACGTGCCGCCGCCGAACGGAACGGCGGCCAGACCGTGGCCGGCGCAGACGCGCAGGACGGCCAGCACCTCGTCGTGGCTGCCCGGGAGCAGGACGGCGGCCGGGATGTCGTCGATCTCACCGGCCCGTATGCGCAGCAGGTCGGGGGTCGACTTGCCGCGGGTGTGCCGGATGCGGGTCTCCGCGTCGTCGCACAGGGCGTCCTCGGCTGCGAGGACGGCACGGAGCGCCTCGCGGGCCTCGTCCGGCAGTGCCGGGGCGGGTGCCTCGATGTCGCCGAGGGTCGAGGGGCCGCTCGTGCGGGGGGTGACGCCGAGCAGGTCGCGCAGGAGGCCGGTCACCGCGTCGGGCAGCGGGGCTGCCTTGGCCGGGTCTCCCCAGCCGCTCCACAACATGTCCACTTCGAGAAGTTCCTCACGGTCTTGTTTCACGGACGGTGCTGCCGCTCGGCCCGTACTGGCATTACACTGTGACAGATGACGCCCATTCGTCACAACCACTCGGACGCAGATCCCGTGCTCGACGCCGCGCGCGACTGCGTGCTCGCCGTCGGCGTGCGGCGCACGACCCTGACCGACGTCGCCCGGCGCGCGGGCGTGTCCCGGATGACGCTCTACCGCCGCTGGCCCGACGTGCGCAGCCTCGTAGGCGACCTGATGACCCGTGAATGGATCGCGGTGGCCGCCGGCGCCATGCCCGGCGCCGACCCGGAGCGGCCGGTCCGGGCGCGGATCGTCGACGGGCTCGTGGCGGGAGCCGCGGCCTTCCGCGCCCACCCGCTCTTCCACAAGATCCTCGACGTCGACCCCGAACTCCTGCTGCCCTACATCCTCGACCGCAGGGGCGCGAGCCAGGAGGCCCTTCTCGGGCTCCTCGCCGGGGCACTCGACGAGGGTCACGAGGACGGGTCGGTACGCCGTGGGCGCACCGACCTGCAGGCCCGGTCGCTCCTGCTCGTCGTCCAGTCCTTCACCCTCTCGCTGCGAACCATGACCGACGAGAGCGATCCCGAACTGAGCGAAGCCGCCTTCCTCGACGAGCTGCGCACCCTGCTGGAGAGGACCCTCACGCCATGACCCCCACGAGCAGCCCCGCCCTGCCCGGCTCCTCACTCGACGCCGCGCGCCGCGGTCGCGAACTGGCCCGGCTCGCCGACGGCGCCGAGGTCGACGTCCTGGTCGTCGGTCTCGGCGCCACCGGCGCGGGAGTGGCACTCGACGCCGCCACCCGCGGGCTCCGCGTCGCCGCCGTCGACGCCCACGACCTGGCCTTCGGAACATCCCGCTGGAGTTCCAAACTCGTCCACGGCGGCCTGCGCTACCTCGCCACCGGACAGCTGGACGTCGCCCACGAGAGCGCCGTCGAGCGGGGCATCCTCATGGAACGCACCGCCCCCCACCTGGTCCGCGCCCAGCCCTTCGTCCTGCCCCTCACCCCTCTCGTCAGCCGCGGCCAGGCCGCCCTCGCCCGAGCCGGCTTCCTCGCCGGCGACCTGCTGCGCGCCTCCGCCCGCACCCGCCGCTCCACCCTGCCCGCACCCCGCACGCTGTCCGCCGTCGAGACCCGTCATCTGGCTCCGGCCCTGCGCCCCACCGGTCTGCGCGGCGGGCTGCTCTCCTGGGACGGCCGGCTCACCGACGACGCGCGGCTCGTCACCGCGATCGCCCGGACCGCCGCCGCGCACGGCGCGCACGTCCTCACCCGCGTGCGCGCCCTCGAACTGACCGGCGACGGGGCGCTCGTCCGCGACGAGACGAGCGGACAGGAACTGCGCATCCGGGCCCGCGCCGTCGTCAACGCCACCGGCGTGTGGGCGGGCGGCCTCGTAGAGGACGTCCGGCTGCGCCCCTCCCGCGGCTCGCACCTCGTGCTGCGTTCCGAGGACCTCGGCCGGCTCTCCGCCGGCCTGCACATCCCGATCCCGGGCGAGACCAACCGCTTCGTCCTCGTCCTGCCGCAGGGAGACGGACGTGTCTACGTGGGCCTCACCGACGAACCCGTCGACGGAGACGTCCCCGACGTACCCGACGTACCCGAGACCGACATCGGCTTCCTCCTCGACGTGCTCGGCTCCGCCCTCGACGTCACCGTCCGGCGGGCCGACGTGATCGGGGCCTTCGCCGGGCTGCGCCCCCTGCTGGACGCGGACGGGCCGGGCGGCCGCACCGCCGACATCTCGCGCAGGCACGCCGTGCTCACCTCGCCCGACGGGATCGTCACCGTCGTGGGCGGCAAGCTCACCACCTACCGGCGCATGGCCCAGGACGCCGTCGACACCGTGGTCGCCGGCCGTCGGCTCACCGCCGGCCCCTGCCGCACCGCCTCCGTCGCCCTGGTCGGCGCCGCCCGGCCGGCCGCCCTCGCCCGGCTCGACGTCCCGGCGCGTCTCGTACGCCGCTACGGCAGCGAGGCTCCCGCCGTGCACGCCCTCGGCCTCGGTGACCCCGCGCTCGCCCGGCCCGTCGTCCCCGGCCACCCCGTCACCGCGGCCGAACTGCTGTGGGCCGTCCGCCACGAGGGAGCGCTCGACACGTCCGATCTCCTCGACCGGCGCACCCGCATCGGTCTCGTGGCGGCGGACCGGGCCACGGCCGAGGCCGCGGCCCGGGAGGCACTGGCCGACCGGCGGTAGACCCGGGCGCCGGAACGGCGCGCCCGGGAGAGGCGCGGGGCACCGAGCGGGTTCAGAAGCCTCCGCCGACGGTGTACGCCTTTGCCGCGGTGGCTCCCGTCGCGGTGTACGTGTCCCCGCCGGAGTCCCGGCCGCCCCTGGCGTGGTCGTACTGGACGGCGAAGACGTGTTTCCCCGCCGGGACGGTGCGGCCCGCCTTGAGGCTCCATGTGCAGACCAGGACGCCGCCGGCTTCCTCGCTGGTGAAGGCGAAGTCCTCCTCCGGCAGGGTGCGCCAGGCGCCGGTGAGGGCCACCCCTCCGGTCTGCGCGATGCCGACCTCGAGGGTGAGGGCGGTCAACGGTGCCGCGGTCTCGACGCTGATGTCGCTCTGCGCCCAGTAGGCGTTGCGGTAGGGGTTGACGGAGCCACCGGAGGAGAGTGGTCCGCTCGTGCGCCCGGCCGGCGTGGCCGTGCTGCGGGCGGGGACGCCGGGGAGGAGGGGGGCGTGCCGGAGGGGGGCCGCGGCGGACCGGAGGCGAGGGGGCTGGAGGGCGGTCCGCGGTGTCCCGTGTGGTGCCGTGCCCCGGGAGGAGGACCCGCGGCCACGGGCCGGGGCGTGCGGGACGCGCCGCGCGAAGCGGGGCATCCGCGGCGTCCATGCCCCGCTCGATCCGGGCGAGCATCCGTTCCCGGTCCGGCAGGTGGGCGCGCGGAGGGCCGGCGGAGCCATGACGGACTTCCGCCGCACCGTCACGTTGCCGCCGGGCGGGGAAAGGTTGCCGCGGGACCACGCCCGCGCGCCGAGCAGCGCCGCGGCCCCCGTCGAGCCACACGCCGATGCCGGACAGCACCCGCGGCCCGCCGTCTTCCTGGACCGGCCGAACCGGATCGGCGAGGGAGACCGCCTCCGGCGCGGCCGGGGTCCTTGGTCAGGTCGCCAGGAGCCACCGGGTCAGCGCGGGCCCCCGTCCTTGTGACGGCGGACGAAGACGTGCCAGAGGGCGACGACGGCCACTCCGGCGGCGAGCCAGCAGGCGAGGACGACGGCGGCCCAGGCGAGGATGGTGAGAACGCTCAACGACGCCTCCGGCGGGCGAGGGAAAAGCCGGTCGTCATGACAACGAGGAGAACGCGCCGGAACAACGGCCGAGGCGTGTCATCGACAAGACGGCCCGCGCGCGTTTGAATCGCCCGCGGGGACCTCGGGGCCTCCGCCGGGCGTGAAGTGGCGGCTGTGACTTCTCCCACCCCCTCTTGCCGCGGGAATGAAGGGTTACCTAAGTTGCCCATATGGCTCATTCTCCGCTTTCCCCCGACCCTGAGGGGTCCGCTCGCCCGGACCTCTCGCTCGTCGACTTCACCCTCGACCTCACCTCCCAGGAAGCGCTCCGACAGGTCCACGTCCTGGACGCCGTCGGCGCCGACTGGGATCCGATCGAGGTACTGCGCGGCGAGGAGGCGGCGTACGACCTGCTGTACTCCGGACTCGACGCGGACCAGCGGCGCCTCTACGAGGAGCTCGTCGCGGCCGGTGTGCTCCCCCGGCGCGGGGGCGGGCATGCTGCCGCTTGACCCGCAGGCGGACCGGGGGCGCCGCGCCTGGGTGGCCTGCCCCGCGTGCGACGACGGGCACGGCTGCGAACCCTGCGGCCGGCGGCTGACGTGCTCCGACCACTGGCGCTACCTGCTGTCCAACACGGGCAGCCTGCTGCACCTCCAGTGCCCGGCGTGCACGCACATCTGGGTGCACGAGAGCGGCTTCGGCGCCACGCGCTCCCTCTGGGACCGGGTCACCAGCGGCTGGTCGCGCCGCTGAGCACGGTTCCGTGCGGAGAACGGCCACGGCGTCGGCGAGGGCGGCCACCGGTCCGCGCGGGGAGTCCTGCCCACCCGCCCGAGCAGCGCGTGCCGCCCCGCGAACGGACGCGCCACAAGAGCGGACCCATGCTCCTCGCTCAGAATCGATCATCAAGCGGCTGACCCTCCGGGCCTGCCGGCTCCTCGTCGCGGACACCCCTCGCCGCTCGGCACGAGGCCGTCGCACCCGATTGCGTCCGGCCCGGCGAGGCCGCCCGCTCGTCCAGGTACAGCTCCGCCCGGACCGTCTTGCCGACGGGCACGCGTGGGAGAACCTCCCAGCGGCCGACGAGCGCCTCGACGAGGGCCAGGCCCCGGCCGCCGTCGGCGAGCGGGGCCGTCGGCCGGACCGGGCCGGGGCGGGCTTCGGTGCGTGTGTCGGAGACGTCGATGCGCAGGCGCTCGCCCGGCCGGTACGCGAGGGCCAGCTCGAAGTCCCGGCCGGGCACGCGCCCGTGGGTGACGGCGTTCGCGGCGAGTTCGGCGACGATCTGCGCGGCGGCGTCGGAGACCGGGCAGCCGTGCGGGAGGCCCCAGCGGTCGAGCTGGTGGAGCGCGAGCCGCCGGGCCAGCCGGGCGCCGCGCGGGGTGGAGCTGAAACGCTGGGTGAACACACGTACGGTAACCGCCTCTTGGCGGGTCTGCTGGGTGGCCATGGGGCCAATGTGGCGCGGCGGGCTGCGGGTTCCCAGGTCAGAAACTCGTACGCTGCGTGAGCGTACGAGTCCGGAGGGTGGACAGTACTCCTCACGGTCCGTGAGCATGCGGGGTGGGAGGTGCGCATGATGACGACGACCGACGGAGTCGCGGAGCCGGAGACCTCGGACAGCCTGAGGGCCTTCGGGGAGGTGGTCAAGGTGTTCCGCAGGCGGGCGGGGCTGACCCAGGAGGAGTTCGCCGCGCAGGTGCGCTATTCGCGGGAGACGATCGCCTCGGTGGAGCAGGGGCGGCGCTTCCCGTCGCCCACGTTCGTGGAGCGGGCGGAGGCGCTGCTCGACGCCTTCGGGGTGGTGCGGGCGGCGGCGAAGCACCTGTCGCGGCAGCCGGGGCTGGCCAGCTGGTTCCAGCGCTGGGCACGCCTGGAGGCGGCGGCGCTGTGCCTGTACACGTACGAGAACCGGCTCGTGCCGGGGCTGCTGCAGATCGACGCGTACGCGCGGACGCTGTTCGAGCAGCAGTTACCGCCGCTCGGTGACGCGGAGGTCGAGGAGAAGCTGGTGGCCCGCGCGGCGCGGCGGGAGCTGCTCACCGAACGCCCCAACACCGCCTACAGCTTCATCATCGAGGAGCACGTGCTGCGCCGGCCGACCGGCGGCCCCGAGGTGCACCGGGCCCAGCTGGAGCACGTGCTGCGGATGTCCGAGCGGCGCAACGTCGAGATCCAGGTGATGGCGCAGGGACGGGGGCACCACGCGGGACTGGACGGGCCGATGCGCCTCCTGGAGACCCAGGAGAACCGCTGGTACGGGTACTGCGAGGGGCAGCGGGCCGGGCTGCTGCTCGCCGAGGCGAAAGACGTCGGCATCCTCCAGATGCGGTATGCCAGGATGCGGTCACAGGCTCTTACGCTGGAAGACTCCCAGAGCCTGTTGCGGCAGATGCGAGGAGCGACATGAGCAGCACCGACCTGGTCTGGTTCAAGAGCAGCTACAGCGGCGGCGACGGCGACGACTGCGTCGAAGTGGCGCTCTCCTGGCACAAGTCGAGCTACAGCGGCGGCTCCGGCGACGACTGCGTCGAGGTGGCCGCCTGTCCCGGCACCGTGCACGTCCGCGACTCGAAGCGTCCCGAGGGCGCGCGGCTCGCGCTGGGGCCCGCCGCCTGGAGCGCGTTCGTCGCGCGCTGCGAGCGGATCTGATGGCCTATCTGGACGAGCTGTTCTCGCTGACCGGGCGCACCGCGCTGGTCACCGGCGGCAGTTCGGGGATCGGCAAGGCCGTCGCCCGCGCCCTGGCCCGGGCCGGGGCGAAGGTCGTGATCGTCGCCCGGCGCGAGGCCGAGCTGAAGGCGGCCGTCGACGAGCTGACCGAGGCCGGCGCCACCGCGGCCTGGGTCAGCGGCGACCTCGGCACCCGTACGGGCGTGCGGGCCACCGCCGAGGAGGCCGCCGCCGTGTACGGCGAGCCGGACATCCTCGTCAACTCCGCCGGGATCAACCTGCGTCCGCCGCTGTCCGAGCTCTCCGAGGAGGTCTGGGACCGGACGATGGCGGTGAACCTGGAGGCGCCGTTCCTGCTCGGGCAGCGCTTCGGGCCCGGGATGGCCGAGCGCGGCTTCGGCCGGATCATCCACGTCACCTCGCAGCAGGCGCACCGGGCGTTCGTGCGGTCGGGCGCGTACGGGGTGTCGAAGGGCGGCCTGGAGTCGCTGGCCCGCTCGCAGGCCGAGGCCTGGTCGGGGCGCGGGGTGACGGTCAACACGCTCGTGCCGGGCTTCGTGCTGACCCCGCTCAACGAGCGCCTCGCGTCCGACCCGGCACAGGTCGCCGGGCTGGCCGCCCGCACCATGGTCGGACGCAACGGGCTGGCCGAGGACTTCGAGGGGGCCGCGGTGTTCCTGGCGAGCCGGGCCTCCGGCTACGTCACCGGGCAGGCGCTGTTCGTGGACGGCGGGCTCTCGGTGCACTGAGCGCGGGGTGCGGCCCGCCCGACCGGCGCTCCGGAAGACCGGGCGGGCACAGCGCGGGCCCGCGGCCCGCTTTCCGAGAAGCCGGTGACCGCCATAACAGCGCCTGAAGCCGGGCACCTTACCAGCGCGCCGCGCTCACCACACGAAGAGTCGCCACTCTCCGCACCCGCCCGCACACATCGGGTACTCATGGGCGCGGGAGGAACATCGTGGTCTTCGATCTGAGCCGCTTCCGCAAGTCCGCACCCGCCCCCGGCGGGTGCCCGTCCCTGTCCGGCGCCCCGCACGACACCCCGGCCCCCGCGGCGGACGTCCGCCCCGCGCGACCGCAGGAGTTCACGGACCGGCACCAGGCGGAGAGTTTCATCCGCCAGTTCCATCGCGAACAGCCGCTCGCCGGAGACGTGGAGCACAGAGTCCGCGACGTACGGGACGCGATCGACCGCACCGGTGTGTACGAGCACACGCCGGAGGAACTGCGCTTCGGCGCTCGCGTCGCCTGGCGCAACGCGGCCCGCTGCATAGGCCGGCTCTACTGGCGCGGTCTGGTCGTGCGCGACCTGAGGCACGTCACCTCCGCCGACGGCGTGGCGGCCCAGTGCTTCGAGCACTTGAGGACAGCGGCGAACGGCGGGCGGATCCGTCCGGTGATCTCGGTCTTCGCGCCGGACAGACCCGAGCGGCCCGCGCCCAGGATCGTCAACGACCAACTGGTCCGCTACGCGGGACACCGCACGCCCGAAGGCCCTTGGTGCGGGGACCCCCACAGCGCCGCCCTGACCGCGTACGCCCGCACGCTGGGCTGGAAGCGGTCCGAAGCCGCCTTCCAGCCCCTGCCGCTGATGGTGCGGGAACGTCCCGGCGCGCGGCCGGAGCCCTACGAGCTGCCGGACGACGCGGTGGCCGAGGTGACACTGCGGCACCCGGATCACGACTGGTTCGCCGACCTGGGGCTGCGCTGGTACACGGTGCCGGCGATCAGCGACATGACCCTCGAGATCGGCGGAGTCCGCTATCCGGCGGCTCCTTTCAACGGCTGGTACATGGGGACCGAGATCGGGGCCCGCAACCTCGCCGACGCCGGGCGGTACGACCGGCTTCCGCTGATCGCGGACCGGCTGGGGCTCGATCGTTCGTCGGAGCGCACGTTGTGGCGGGACCGGGCCCTGGTCGAGCTGAACGTGGCGGTACTGCACTCCTTCGAGGAGGCGGGGGTGACGATGGCCGACCACCACACCGAGTCCGAGCGGTTCCTGCGGCACGTGGAGCGGGAGAGCCGGCTGGGCAGGCCGACGCCCGCCGACTGGAGCTGGATCGTCCCCCCGCTCTCCGGCTCCGCCACCCCCGTCTTCCACCGCTACTACGACCCGGTCGACCCTTCCCTCCGGCCCGCCTTCCTCGCCCGAAAGACCTGAGCACCACGCCGGAGGCGGTGCCTCTCCGCAGGAGCGAGCCGAGGCCGGACGCTTCGAGGGCCGGGCGCTCCGGGACCGGTGAGCGGCCTCGTCGGCCGCGCAACCCGGCGCTTGAACGTCGCGGCGGGTTCCGCGCCCCGCCCGGGGCGGCGTCGTGCGCGGCTACCAGCGGTCGCGGTGGACGACGTCCGCCACGGGACGCCGGCCGACCGGGCCGAACCGGCCGCGCGGCCATCCCACCGGGATGGCCGCGAAGGTGTTCATGTCCGCCGGGATCCCGAGGGCCGCCTTCCACTCGTCCTCGAGCATCAGGTGCCAGATGGTGATGTTGGCGGCGAGCCCGAGCCCGCGGGCGGCCAGCAGCAGGTTCTGCACACCGGGGTAGACGCAGGAACCCTCCGCCAGGGCGGCGAAACGGTCCTGTGTCCCCGCCATGCGGGTCACGGCCTCCGCGCCGAGCGACTCGGCGTAGAGCCGTAGCCCCTCCTCCTCGATCCTCGGCTCCGGGAACCGGTAGCAGGGGATGATCAGTGCCGGGGTGTCGGCGAAGTGGTCGCGCTGGTACTCGATGGCGGCGACCATGCGTCCGTAGGCGGCTTCGTCCATGCCCTCGGGGGCGTACTTGCCCGTGGTGGCGAGGTAGGCGTCCACGCAGCGCTTCCACAGGGGCGCCAGGGAGGCCATCACGGCGCGGTCCGTGACGACGACGTACTCGTAGCGCTGCATGTTGCCGCCACTGGGCCCCCAGACGGCCGCCTGTATCAGCCGGTCGACCAGTGCGTCGGGCACCGGATCGGGCTTGAGGCGGCGCATGGCGCGCATGGTCGACATGGTCGCGAAGAGCGCCGGGTCGTCCGGCTCGGTGACGAAGTCGGGGGAAATCATGATCGTGAGTCTAGGAGGCGGCGGCGCGGCCGGTCCGGCCGGCCGCGGACGCGGGCCGCTCCGTTCACGCGGGACGCCTTTCCCGGACCGTGAAGTGACGGGCCGTCGGACGTCGTCACGCGATCGTGATGCCCCGGGCGAGGAGCAGCGCCAGATCCACCGCCGCCACGACGACCGCCCCCGCCAGCGCGGCCTTGCGCCCGCACCGGCGAAGCAGCGTGCCCGCGAGTCCGACGACGACCACCAGCCCCAGGACGATCGCCTCCCAGACTCCGTACCGTGCCCCTCGGGGGCCCGTCAGCAGCAGGGCCGTCGCCGCCACCAAGGGGACGGGCAACAGCAGCCGGGTGCCGTGCACGCCCAGCCGGTGCGGGAGGCCGCGGACCCCCGCGGCGAGGTCGTCGGCGATGTCGGGGAGCGTGTCCGCCAGATGGGCCGCGACCCCGAGGAGGGCGCCCGCCGCGACGGCCCACCAGGCGGGACGGGGGTGGCCGGGCAGGGAGAGGGCGACGAAGGCCGGAAGGGAGCCGAAGCCGACCGCGTAGGGGAGCCAGGACAGCACGGTCGCCTTGAGCCGCAGGTTGTACAGCCACGCCGCGGCGACCCCGGTGAGGTGTACCGAGCCCGCGGCGAGGCCCGCGGCCAGGGACAGCGGGACACACACCGCGAGCGCGACCGCGGCGGCGGCCCACACCCGGCGGACCCCCACCGTGCCGTCGGCCGCCGGCTTGCCCGCCCGGCGGGCCGCCGCGTCCCGCCGGGCGTCGAAGGCGTCGTTGCACCAGCCGACGGACAGTTGGCCGGTGAGCACGGCCGCGCACACCGGAAGGCTCCGGGCCGCGCCGAGACCGGCCCCCGCGCACAGGGCCGTGGTGAGCGCGGTCACCGCGACGACGGGCCCCGGATGACAGGCGAGGGCCAGCGCACGCCATCCGGGGCTTCTGCCCGGCGCCGGGCTCCCGTCCGGGGCCCGGACTCCCGGCGCGTCCAGCACGTGCGGTGTGTCCACGGACCCGATGGTAGGCACCAAGAAGCGAAGCAAAAGGGAGATACACGCAGGAAATGACCTGACGCGCGGGAAATATGCGTCCTTCCTCAGGACCGCGCAGGCAGGATGACGCCATGTCACCTCACCCTCAGGAGTCAGGATGACCCGCATCGCGGCCGTACACGGCGTCGTCCCCCCGCATCGCCACGCGCAGCGCGACGTCACCGACATGGTGGCGCGTACCTGCCTGCCGCCGGGCGCGGACCGCGGACTTCTGGACCGGCTCCACCGCAACGCGGGGGTACGGACGCGGCACACCGTGCTCCCGCTGGAGGGCTACGGCGGACTCCACGGGTTCGGAGCGGCCAACGACGTGTACATCCGTGAAGCCGTCGAACTCGGGGCGCAGGCGGTGCGCGGCGCGCTGCGGGCGGCACGGCTGCGCCCCGAGGAGGTGGACCTGCTGCTGTTCGCCTCCGTGACCGGGGTGGCCGCTCCCTCCATCGACGCTCGGCTGGTCGGCCGTCTCGGTCTGCGCCCGGACGTGAAGCGGCTGCCCGTCTTCGGCCTGGGCTGCGTCGCCGGAGCCGCCGGCGTGGCCCGGCTGCACGACTACCTGCTCGGCTGGCCCTCCCACGTGGCCGTCCTGCTCTCGGTCGAGCTCTGCTCCCTCACGTTCCAGGGCCAGGACACGACGCCGGCCAACCTCGTGGCGACCGCGCTGTTCGGCGACGGCGCCGCGGCGGTGGTGGCCACGGGCGGACAACGCGCGGCGGACGGCGCGGGCGGCCCACGGGTCGTGGCCACCCGCAGCCGGATGTACCCGGACAGCGAACGTGTGATGGGCTGGGACATCCGCAGTTCCGGCTTCAGGGTCGTCCTGGACCCGGCCGTGCCCGACGTCGTGCGCCGCTATCTGGCGGACGACGTGCGGGGCTTTCTCGAAGACCACGGTCTCAAACCGAAGGACATCGCGCACTGGGTCTGCCATCCGGGAGGCCCCAAGGTCCTGGAAGCCGTGACCGAGGTGCTCGAACTGCCCGACGGAGCGCTCGACATCACCCGGCGCTCGCTGGCCGAGGTGGGGAACCTGTCGTCCTCGTCGGTGCTCCACGTGCTGCGGGACACGCTGGCGGAGCGACGGCCCACACCGGGGACGCCCGGCCTGCTGATGGCGATGGGACCGGGGTTCTGTTGCGAACTCGTGCTGCTGAGCTGGTAGGACGGAGGGCTGGGGATGCTGTGGTACGTCTGCCTGGTGCTGGCGGTCGCCGTGGAGCGCGGGGTCGAACTCGCCGTCGCGCTACGCAACAGGCGCTGGAGTCTGGCCCGCGGCGGCATCGAGAGCGGGCGGGGGCACTACCCCGCGATGGTCGTCCTGCACATCGCCCTGCTGGCCGGGTGCCTCGTGGAAGTCCCGCTGGCGGGGCGTCCGTTCCTGCCCTGGCTGGCCTGGCCGATGATGGCCCTCGTGCTCGCCGCGCAGGCGCTGCGCTGGTGGTGCATCCGCACGCTGGGCAGGCGCTGGAACACCCGCGTCATCGTGGTGCCGGGCCTTCCGCTGGTCACCGGCGGACCGTACCGGTGGCTGCGTCACCCCAACTACGTGGCGGTGGCCGTCGAGGGACTCGCGCTGCCCCTGGTGCACGGGGCCTGGCTGACCGCCGTGGTGTTCACCCTGCTCGACACCGTGCTCTTCAGCGTGCGGATCCGGTGCGAGAACGAGGCGCTCGCCGGGAGTCGCGCCGTCGCGGACGTGCGGGCGTGATCGACCTCATCGTGGCGGGGGCCGGACCCGCCGGACTGGTGGCCGCGATCCAGGCGGCGCGAGCCGGTCTGGACACGGTCGTGGTCGAACCTCGGACCGGCCTCCTCGACAAGGCGTGCGGCGAGGGGATCATGCCCGGCGGCGTGGCGGCCCTGCGCGACCTCGGGGTCCGGCCGCCCGGCCGGGAGCTGCGCGGAATCCGGTACACGGACGGCACGCGCCGCGTCGAGGCGCCCTTCCGGGACGCACGGGGCCTCGGCGTACGGAGGACCGCTCTGCAGGCGGCGCTGCTGCGGCGGGCATGCGAGCTCGGCGTACGCGTCGAGCAGGGGAAGGTCGCGGAGATCCGCCAGAGCGACGACCGGGTCCGCGCGGCGGGCCTCACGGCACGCTGGCTGATCGCCGCCGACGGTCTGCACTCCCCGGTGCGCCGGGCGCTGGGGCTCGACGTACGGATCGATGCCGGGCGGCGCTTCGGTATGCGGCGCCACTACCGGATCGCCCCGTGGACGGACTTCGTGGAGGTGCACTGGTCGCGCCACGGCGAGGCGTACGTGACGCCGGTCGACGACGGGCTGGTGGGCGTCGCGGTGCTCAGCCGGGAGCGCCGCCCGTACGAGGAGCACCTGACCGCCTTTCCGGCCCTCGCCGCCTCACTCCGGGGCAAGGAGGCCGGAACCGTACGCGGCGCGGGGCCGCTGCGCAGCCGCGCGCGGGAGCGCCGGGCGGGACGGGTCCTGCTGATCGGGGACGCGGCGGGCTACGTCGACGCGCTGACGGGCGAGGGCATCGCGCTGGCGGCCATGACGGCCACCGCGGCGGTCGGCTGTCTGGTCGCCGGCCGCCCGGAGGAGTATCCGCGGCGGTGGGCCAGACTGACGAGACGTCACCGGCTCCTGACCGAGGCACTCGTGCGTACGGCCCTGCGTCCGGGCCGCGCCGCGATGATCGTGCCGGCGGCTTCCCGTGCGCCGCTGCTCTTCCGGGCCGCGGTGCGCGCGCTGCAGTGAGGGTCCGGGGCACGGGCCGCCGCCTGGCCGGGCACCGTCGCGCGCGGGCGGACCGCCTGCCCCGGCGGCCCGGCTCCCCGGGCGCCGAGGGTGGGGCCACGGGACAGTTGGCCCATCGTTCACCGCACGCCCGTCCCGCGGAGGGCGGCGGTTCGGCCGGTGCCGCGACGCTCGTGCCGCCCTGACGTAACGACCCCGGGACGGAAATTCGTGACGGACTCACGCGACCGCAGTTGGCGCCGCAGCCTTGCCCTCCTCCTCGTCGCCGGCCCGGTGCTGGCCGCCGGCGCCCTGACCGCCGCACCGGCTCACGCCGCGCCGGCCGACGACGTCCGGATCAACGAGGTGGTGACCACCGGAGACGTCGGCGACTCGATCGAGCTGTACAACAAGGGGACGGGCTCGGTCGACATCTCCGGCTGGATCCTGAAGGACGAGAAGAACGGTTCCCGCCACACGATCGCGTCGGGCACCACCCTGGCACCCGGAGCGTTCCTCGCCTTCGACGTGCACGGCTCCTTCGGCCTGGGCTCCGACGACAAGGCGCGGCTGTACCTGCCGGACGGCGGCACCCTGGTGGACTCCTTCTCCTGGCGCACCCATTCGGCGCCCTCCTGGTCGCGCTGCGCCGACGGCACCGGTGGATTCACGGCGGCGGCGGTCACCCTCGGTGCCGCGAACGCCTGCGGCGGCGGGCCCGCCGCGGGGGCCTGGCCGGGTGGTGGCTCGGTGGCGACCGCCGACGCGTCGAACGTCTTCGGCCGGGACCTCAGCGGCCTGTACCAGGAGGCCGGGGTGATGTGGGCCGCCCAGAACTCGGGCCGGCTGTGGCGACTGCTCCCGAACGGCTCCGGCGGCTGGACGCCGGACACGGCCGGCGGCTGGTCGTCCGGCAAGACGCTCCGTTTCCCGGGCGGCTCCGGTGTCCCCGACAGCGAGGGCGTCACCCTCACGGACGCCGGGTCCGCGGGCGGCGTGTTCGTCTCCAGCGAGCGGGACGGCAACGCGTCCGGCACCAGCCGCCTCTCCGTCCTCAGGTACGACGTGAACGGCACGGGCTCCACCCTCACGGCCGCCAAGGAGTGGAACCTGACCTCAGACCTGCCGTCGGTGGGCGCCAACCTCGGGCTCGAGGGCGTGGCCTGGGTCCCGGACGCGTACCTGACCGGCGCCGGCCTCACGGACGTGGCGACCGGCGCGGCCTACGATCCGGCCGGATACGGCGCGCACAGCGGCGGGGTGTTCTTCGTCGGCGTCGAGGGCACCGGCATGGTCCACGGCTACGTCCTGGAGGACTCGGGCGCCTTCACCCGCGTCACCTCGGCCGCCGGCGGCACGGCGGGGGTGATGGAGCTCCAGTGGGAGCCGCAGGCCCAGCGCCTCTGGGTGGTCTGCGACGACACCTGCCACGGCATGCACCGGACCATGCGGGTCGACGCCTCCGGCGGCTTCGCCACCACCGCCGTCTTCGACCGCCCCAGCGGGATGTCCGACCTCAACAACGAGGGCTTCACGGTGGCGGGCGCGAGTGAGTGCGTCGGCGGCTCCAAGCCCGTCTACTGGTCCGACGACGACAACACCGACGGTCACGCGCTGCGCAGGGGGACGCTCGCCTGCTGACGCCTGGCCCGCCGGTGGGCGTTCCGGCAGGGCGGGCGCGCGGGGGCGCGGGGGCGCGGGGGCGCGGGGGCGCGCGGAACCCGCGTGACGGCCGGGGTGTTCCACCCCCGTACACTCGCTAGCCGTTTCCACCGACGGAGAAGGACGAGAGCCGTGAATCTGCAGGACCGTGCCCACGCAACGCCCGGCGACGCTCCCATCTACGCGGGGCTCGTCAAGGAACTGGGCGACATACCGGCCGAGGTGAGCCGGACGGCGGAGAAGATCCTTCGTGAGGTGGACCACGCCGTCGACTTCAGCAGGACGCGCGCCGCGATCTGACCGAGGGGAGGCCGTGCGGCCTCCCCTCCTCCCTTGACCGGCCGCGGCACGCCCTCCTGCCGCCCCGGCCCTCTCCCCGGGGCGGGGGCCGGTCGGGCGACTACTGGTCGCGCAGGCCCCAGGGGGAGCCGTACGCGGTCAGCAGATCCAGGAAAGGACGGGGGTCGAAGGCTTCGGCGCCGAGCACCCCGGAGCCGCTCCAGGTGCCGGCGGCCATCAGCTCCAGGGCGACGACCGGGTTGACGGCGGTCTGCCAGACCACGGCCTGGGAGCCGTACTCGCGCATCGACCACTCGTTGTCGACGACGTGGTACAGGTACACCTCGCGGGGCGCTCCGTCCTTGGTGCCCTTGACCCAGGTGCCCGCGCAGGTCTTGCCGCGCATCCGGTCCCCGAGCGTGGCCGGGTCGGGGAGACAGGCGGCGACGACGTCCCGCGGGGAGACCTGGGCCCCGCCGGGCACGGTCACCTTCTCCGTGCGGTCCAGGCCCAGTTTGTGGAGGGTCTTGAGGGTCTCGATGAACTCGTCGCCGAGACCGTACTTGAACGTCACCCGCCCGGCGTCCACCCAGCGCGGGATGAGCAGGACCTCCTCGTGTTCGACGTTGACGCACTCGACCGGACCTATGCCCTCGGGGAAGTCGAAGGTCTCCGGCTCGCTGAAGGGCGCGGTGGTGTACCAGCCGCGGTCCTTCTCCCAGACCACCGGCGGGTTGAGACATTCCTCGATGGTCGTCCAGATGGAGAAGGACGGCGCGAAGTCGTAGCCGTCGACGGTCAGGTTGGCGCCGTCCCGGACACCGATCTCCTCGATCTCGTCGAAGAGCTCCTCGGCGGCGTATCGGGCGAACACATCGGAGAGGCCCGGTTCGACTCCGATGCCGACCAGCGCGAGCCGCCCCGACTTCTCCCAGTCGTCGGCGCGCTCGAACTGGGCGTCGCCCAGTTTCACCCCGCACCGCTCGTGCGGCGCCTCCGGGTGCGGGTAGGACAGGGACATCGCCATGTCGAGGTAGTGCGCCCCGGCCGCCAGGGATGCCTCGAACAACGGCATCACGAACCGCGGATCGGTGGCGTTCAGCAGGACGTCGCAGCGTCGCTCGGTGAGCAGGGTCTCGACCGCGGCCCGGTCGGAGGCGTCGACGCGCGCCGCGCTGAAGCGCGTCCCGGCCTCGCCCAGCGCGGCCACCGCCGCCTCGGCCCGGGGAAGCTCGTAGTCGGCGACGACGATGTGGTCGAAGAAGGAGCGGCGGGCGGCGATCCGGGTGATCGCGGTGCCTACGCCACCCGCGCCCACAAGCAGTACTCGCATGGCAGGGCTGCCTTTCATCTGCAACAGGCCGAGGCCTTTCGGATGCGCACATGGAAGGCCCCCCGCATCACATGCGTCAATGCTGTTGGCATATCCTGGGAAAGCACGAGGAAGGGCGGTGTGATGCCGAAGGAAGTGGTGCCCGAGGCGGCACGCAGGCGAAGAAAACCAACCAAGCAGGGGGTCGTCCTGTCCGAGCGACTCATCGTCGAGACCGCGATGCGCCTACTGGAGCAGCCCAGCAGGGAAGGGCTGACAGTGCGGCGGCTCGGCGCCGCGCTCGGCGCCGACCCGAGCAGCCTGTACCGCTATTTCCGCGGTTCGGACGACCTCACGCTGGCGATCGCCGACGCGCTGATCGGACGTGCCATGCACGGCCGGCGGAGCACCGGCGACTGGCGTACCGACCTGCGCGACCTGGGTGTGCGCATCTACACCGCGTACCTGGCCCACCCGCAGGCGGCCGTGCTGACGGCCAGCCGCGTCAGCGGCCGGGCGCACGAGATCGCGGCGGACGAGGCGATCCTCGGAGTGCTGCGCTCCGCGGGTCTCCCCGCCCCGGAGGCGGTGCGGATCTATCACGCGTTCATCGACCAGACGCTGGCCTTCGCCGCGCTGGACGCGGCCGGCCTCGCCCTTCCGCACGCCGCCAGGGCCGCCGACGAAGCGGTCTGGCAGGCCACCTACGCCCGACTGCCCGCCGAGACCCACCCCCATATCGCGGCCACGGCCCCCCTGCTGGTGGCCCGCATGAACAACAGCGCCTACCCGGCGGCCCTGGAGATGCTGCTGGACAGCGCCGAGGCCACACTGGCCCGCACGCGGGAGACCCCGCACGCCACGGAACCCGGTGCCGGCGCGAACGGCACGCGCGAGGAACGGACCTGATCGCGCGTCGGGGACCCGCGCCGCGAGGGGGACCGTCCCGGTGCGGACCGGCTCCCGCGCCGCTGCCGCGCACCCCCGGACCGCTACGGGGCGCCGTCGCGAGGGCTCCGTTTCCTCCCGCGAGGAGTCGCGGGGCCGGCCCGGCCTCCCGGGGCGGGGCACGGGGCGGTGGCGCCGCGCCCGGGGGCCGGCCCGGCCAGCACGGACCCCCGTCTCGATCAAGGTCACCTCGGGGAGGCCAAGGTCACAGCCACCTCCCCTGCGCTCCTTTGTGGGCCTGGCCTAGCATCCGAGCATGACTGTGCTGCCTGACGACGGCCTCTCTCTGGCCGCCGAATTCCCCGCAGCGACCCATGCGCAGTGGCAACGCCTCGTGGCGGGTGTGCTGAGCAGGTCGGGCAAGGACGTTCCGGACGCCGAGGCGGAGGACGTCCTGTCCACCGCGCTGGAGGACGGCCTGCGCGCCCGCCCCCTGTACACGGCCGGGGGCGGCGCACCCGACCCCGGCGTGCCCGGGTTCGCGCCCTTCGTCCGGTCCGGCCGGGCCGAGGGCAACACCGCGGGTGGCTGGGACGTACGCCAGCGGCACGCGGTGGCGGACGGTGAGGCGGTCCTCACGGATCTGGAGAACGGGGTCACCTCCCTGTGGCTGTCCGTGGGACGGGACGCCATTCCGGCGGACGCGCTGGACCGGGTCCTGCGGGGCGTCTACCTCGATCTGGCTCCCGTCGTCCTGGACGCGGGCCCGGAAACCGCCGCGGCCTCGTCCGAACTGCTCCGCCTCCAGGCGCGCCGCGGTGTCTCCCCCGAGGCGGCCCGCGGCAACCTCGGCGCCGATCCGCTGGGCTCGGAGGCCCGGACCGGGGCGGCGTACGACGCGGACGGCTTCCCCGTCGCCGTCGGTCTCGCGCGGCGGTGCGCCGAGGAGTACCCGGGGATGCGGGCACTGACCGTGGACGCCCTGCCGTACCACGAGGCGGGCGGTTCGGCCGCACAGGAGCTGGGCTCCGCGCTGGCCACCGGCGTCGCCTACCTGCGGGCCCTCACCGACGGCGGCCTGACGCTGGAGCAGGCCCTCGGGCAGCTGGAGTTCCGGTACGCGGCCACCGCCGACCAGTTCCTGACGATCGCCAAGCTGCGTGCCGCGCGACGGCTGTGGGCCCGGGTGGCGGAGGCGTGCGGGGCTCCCGCGGCCGGGGCACAGCTCCAGCACGCGGTGACGTCCTCCGTGATGATGACGGCGCGGGACCCGTGGGTGAACATGCTGCGGACGACGATCGCCACCCTGGCCGCCGGGGTCGGGGGCGCCGAGGCGGTCTCCGTCCACCCCTTCGACCACGCCGTGGGTCTGCCCGACGCGTTCGCGCGGCGGATCGCCCGCAACACCTCCACCATCCTCGTCGAGGAGTCGCACCTGGCCCGGGTGATCGACCCGGCGGGCGGCTCCTGGTACGTGGAGACACTGACCGACGAGGTGGCCCGGGCCGCCTGGGACTTCTTCCAGGAGATCGAGCGCACGGGAGGCCAGGCGCGCGCGCTGCGGACCGGTCGTCTCCGTCGGGACCTGGCCGCGACGTGGGAGGCGCGGGCCCGTCGGCTCGCCGAACGGCGGGAACCCGTCACCGGTGTCAGCGAGTTCCCGCACCTGGCGGAGAAGCCGCTGGTGCGCGAGCCGGCACCGGCCGGCCCGGACGGCGGCCTTCCGCGCGTGCGCCGCGACGAGGCGTACGAGGAGCTGCGCGCCCGCTCCGACGCCCACCTCGCGGCCACCGGCTCCCGGCCCCGGGTCTTCCTGGCGCCGCTCGGGCCGGCCGCCGCGCACACGGCCCGGCTCGCCTTCGCCGCCAACCTGTTCCAGGCGGGCGGCGTCGAGTCCGTCTCCGAGGGGTCCTTCGAGGACAGCGGGGCCGCCGAGGTCTGTCTGTGTTCCAGCGACACCCTCTACGAGCAGCAGGCCGAGTCCGCCGCCGCGGACCTGCGCGCCGCGGGCGCCCGGCACGTCACGCTGGCGGGCCGTCCCGGCTCGTACGCCGGTGTGGACGCGTACGTCTTCTCGGGGTGCGACGCGGTCGCCGTGCTCTCCGCCACCCTCGACCGTATGGGAGTGTCCTGATGGGAATCCCCGACTTCACCGGGATCGAACTGGGGACCCCGTCTCCGGCGGGCAGCACCGAGGAGTGGCGCACCGCCGTGAAGCGGGCGTCCGGCGGGGACGACCCGCGGTGGGAGACGCCCGAGGGGATCACGGTCGAGCCGCTGTACACCGGGCGTGACCTGGAGGACGTGGACTTCCTGGGCACGTACCCGGGCGTCGCGCCGTATCTGCGGGGCCCGTACCCGACGATGTACGTCAACCAGCCCTGGACGATCCGCCAGTACGCGGGTTTCTCCACCGCGGAGGAGTCGAACGCCTTCTACCGGCGCAATCTGGCGGCGGGACAGAAGGGCCTGTCGGTGGCCTTCGACCTGCCCACACACCGGGGCTATGACAGCGACCATCCGCGTGTCACCGGAGACGTCGGCATGGCGGGTGTCGCCATCGACTCGATCTACGACATGCGGACGCTGTTCGACGGCATCCCACTGGACAGGATGTCCGTGTCGATGACGATGAACGGCGCCGTGCTGCCCGTCCTCGCGCTGTACATCGTGGCGGCGGAGGAGCAGGGCGTACCGGCGGACAAGCTGACCGGGACCATCCAGAACGACATCCTCAAGGAGTTCATGGTCCGCAACACCTACATCTATCCGCCGAAACCGTCGATGCGGATCATCTCCGACATCTTCGCCTTCACCTCGCAGCACATGCCGCGCTACAACTCCATCTCCATCTCCGGATATCACATCCAGGAGGCGGGGGCCACGGCCGACCTGGAGCTGGCGTACACGCTCGCGGACGGAGTGGAGTACATCCGCGCGGGCCGGGAGGCCGGACTGGACGTGGACGCGTTCGCGCCGCGCCTGTCGTTCTTCTGGGCGATCGGCATGAACTTCTTCATGGAGGTCGCCAAACTGCGCGCGGCCCGGCTGCTGTGGGCGAAGCTGGTGAGGCAGTTCGACCCGCGGAACGCCAAGTCGCTCTCCCTGCGTACCCATTCGCAGACCTCCGGCTGGTCGCTCACCGCGCAGGACGTGTTCAACAACGTCACCCGCACCTGTGTGGAGGCGATGGCGGCCACCCAGGGCCACACCCAGTCGCTGCACACCAACGCCCTCGACGAGGCCCTCGCCCTGCCGACCGACTTCTCCGCCCGCATCGCCCGCAACACCCAGCTGCTCCTCCAGCAGGAGTCGGGCACCACCCGGGTCATCGACCCCTGGGGCGGCAGCGCCTACGTGGAGCGGCTGACATACGACCTGGCCCGCCGGGCCTGGCAGCACATCGAGGAGGTCGAGGCCGCCGGCGGCATGGCGCAGGCCATCGACGCGGGCATCCCGAAGCTGCGTGTGGAGGAGGCCGCCGCCCGCACGCAGGCCCGGATCGACTCCGGCCGGCAGCCGGTGATCGGTGTGAACAAGTACCGCGTGGACGGCGACGAGGAGATCGACGTCCTCAAGGTCGACAACTCCTCCGTGCGCGCCCGGCAGATCGAGAAGCTGCGACGGCTGCGCGAGGAACGGGACGAGCGGGCGTGCCTGGCCGCGCTCGACGACCTCACCCGGGCCGCCGGAGGTTCGGGGAACCTGCTGGAGCTGGCCGTGCGGGCCGCTCGGGCGAAAGCGACGGTGGGTGAGATCTCCGACGCCCTGGAGAAGGTGTACGGACGGCACGCGGGCCAGATCCGTACGATCTCCGATGTGTACCGCAACGAAGCCGGGGAGTCCCCGTCCGTGGAGAGCACGCGCGCCCTGGTGGACGCCTTCGAGGAGGCCGAGGGCCGTCGCCCGCGCATCCTGGTCGCCAAGATGGGCCAGGACGGGCACGACCGCGGCCAGAAGGTGATCGCCACGGCCTTCGCCGACCTGGGCTTCGACGTGGACGTCGGTCCCCTCTTCCAGACCCCGGCGGAGGTCGCCCGACAGGCCGTCGAGGCGGACGTCCACATCGTGGGCGTCTCCTCGCTGGCGGCCGGACACCTCACGCTCGTGCCCGCGCTGCGGGAGGAACTCGCCGCGGAGGGCCGCGAGGACATCATGATCGTGGTCGGCGGAGTCATCCCGCCCCAGGACGTGCCCACCCTCCTGGAGATGGGGGCGGCCGCCGTCTTCCCGCCCGGCACGGTCATCCCCGACGCGGCAGCGGACCTCGTACGCCGCCTGGCGGCCGACCTGGGGCACGGCCGCTGACCCCATGGCCATCGACATCGACACGTACGCGAAGGGTGTCCGGGAGGGGAGGCGCGCGCTGGTCGCGCGTGCCATCACCCTGGTCGAGTCCACCCGCCCGGACCACCGGGCCCTCGCGCAGGAGTTGCTGACCGAGCTGCTGCCGCACAGCGGCCGGGCCCGGCGGATCGGGATCAGCGGCGTGCCCGGCGTGGGCAAGTCCACCTTCATCGACACCTTCGGCACGATGCTGACCGGCCTCGGGCACAAGGTGGCGGTGCTCGCCGTGGACCCGTCCTCCACCCGCACCGGCGGCTCGATCCTGGGCGACAAGACCCGTATGGAGCGGCTGGCGGTCGACCCGGCTGCGTTCGTGCGGCCCTCCCCCACCGCCGGCACCCTCGGCGGTGTGGCCAAGGCGACGCGCGAGTCGATCGTGGTCATGGAGGCGGCGGGGTACGACGTGGTGCTGGTGGAGACCGTGGGTGTAGGGCAGTCGGAGACGGCCGTGGCGAACATGGTCGACTCCTTCCTGCTGCTCACGCTGGCACGCACCGGGGACCAACTGCAGGGGATCAAGAAGGGTGTCCTGGAGCTGGCCGACGTCGTGGCGGTGAACAAGGCGGACGGGCCCCACGCGACCGACGCGCGCGCCGCGGCGCGGGAACTGGCGGGCGCGCTGAGGCTGATGCACGGCCGGGAGGCGGTGTGGACGCCGCCGGTCCTCAGCTGCAGCGCGCGCGAGTCGACCGGCCTGGAGGAGATCTGGGAGCGCCTCGAAGGGCACCGCTCGCTCCTGGACGCGGCGGGCCGGCTGGCCGCCCGGCGCCGGGACCAGCAGGTGGACTGGGCCTGGACGATGGTGCGTGACGAACTGCTGGGCCGGCTGCACGCCGATCCCGCCGTACGGGCGCTCACGCCGGAGGTCGAGCGCCAGGTACGGGACGGGCGGCTGACCGCGACGCTCGCGGCGGAGCGCATCCTGAGCGCCTTCCGGGAGGGCCGGGCCTGAGCGCGGCCCTCCCGGTGGCCCTACCTGCCGGGCGGTCACCGCCCGGCACGTAGGGTGGTGCCCGCAGCTGGTTCGCCCCGCTCCCCCCTGCCTCCGGCACGGGGGCCGCCGGGCGTCGACACGATCCGGGAGCGAAGCCCGCTCTTCGGTACTTCCGGATCGCGAGAGGGAACCCGGTGGGAATCCGGGACTGCCCCGCAGCGGTGAGCGGGAACGACCGCCGTCATACGCACTGGGCCCGCACCGGCCCGGGAAGCGACGGCCACTAGGTGTCCCCCGGTCGACCCCGGTGGACGTGCCCGCGAGTCCGAAGACCTGCCGCTGCCCGCGCGCCGGTACCCCGTGCGCGCGGCCCAGCACCGCCGCGACTCGCGAAGGAGAGTTGACGTGGCCGATCGCACCGTCTCCCGCCCCGCACGTACGACCAAGACCCCGGATGACTCCCGGGTGGTCCTCGCCCACATCATGAGCGACCACGACACCAACCTCTACGGCACCATCCACGGCGGCGTGATGATGAAACTCATCGACGACGCCGCGGCGGCCGCCGCCGGACGCCACGCGGACGGTCCGGCCGTGACCGTCTCGGTGGACCGGATGACGTTCCTGGCTCCGGTGCGGGCCGGGGACCTGCTGAGCGTCGAGGCCGGGCTGGAGCGCGCCGGTCGGACGTCGATGACCGTCGGCGTGCGTGTCACGGCCGAGCGGTGGAACAGCTCGGGGCCCGCCACCGAGGTCGCCACGGCGTTCCTGACCTTCGTCGCGATCGACGCCGACGGCTCACCGCGTGCGGTGCCGGTACTCGACGTGGCGCTTCCCGGACTGTCCTGACGGACCCGTCGGGCCGCGACGGCGGACCGGTTTGCCGTCCGGCGCGCGCGGGACGCGTCCCCGCCGGCGGGCCGGACGGCGCGCGGCCGTCCGGCGCGGGAGACGCGGCCCGTCAGGTCCGTACGAGACCCGCGGCGCCGAAGGACACGTCGAACCGGTCGCACCAGATGCTGACGCTCGGGTATGCCTCCCAGTCCACGTCGGCGGGCAGCGGATAGTTCTGGTCGCCCTTGTTGCCCTTGAGCTTGCCGAGGCTCACGTGCTTGCCGTCGTCGAAGACGCGCCAGCCGTCCTTCCCTTCCTTGACCGGTGCGTCACTCAGCCACACGCGGAGGTCCGGGCCGCTGGAGGTGTCCAGACCTTCGAGGCGCAGCACCGGGGTGCCGTCCGACAGGCGGACGATCTTCGCGGTGCCGCTGGTGGCGTGCTCGTGGCTGATGAAGGTGCCCTCGGCGAGGGTGACCGGGCCGGCGGCCGGTGTGGTCTGCGGGGACGAGGGGGCCTCGGTCGCGGCGGGCGGCGCGGCCGGCGCGCTCGCGGAGGGCAGCGCCTCGTGCACGGTCTCGTCCACCCACAGCGCCCAGGGCTTGAACCACACCAGCCCGGCGGCGACCGCCACAGCCACGACCGCCGCCCCGGTCCACCACCACTTCCTCGTGACGCGCCCCACGGCGCACCTCCTCGTCCACTCGTTCCGTTCCGGATGTCTCTTCGGCCATCCAACGCGAACACGGGCCCGGACGGGAGGGCCACGGTGATGACGAAACGCTTACGGCGCGGCGTGGGCCGCTCCGCCGCGGCCCTTCGTTCCGTAGCGTCCCCGCCATGCGTGTACTTGTCACAGGAGGAGCCGGGTTCATCGGCTCGCACATCGTCACGGCACTGGGCAGGGCGGGCCACGAGCCGGTCGTCCTCGACGCGCTGCTGCCCAGCGCGCACCCGACCGCTCCGGAGCCGCCGCCGGGGGTGGAGTTCGTGGGCGCCGACGTCAGGGACGCGCCGAGCGTCCGGGCGGCGCTGCGCGGCGTCGACGCGGTCTGCCATCAGGCCGCCATGGTCGGCCTGGGCAAAGACTTCGCCGACGCGCCCGCGTACGTGGGCTGCAACGACCTGGGCACCGCCGTGCTGCTCGCGGCGATGGCCGAGACGGGCCCGAGGCGGCTCGTCCTCGCGGGGTCGATGGTCGTGTACGGGGAGGGACGGTACGAGTGCCCCCGTCACGGACGCGTCCGGGCCGGCGCCCGCAGCGCCGAGGACCTCCGGGAGGGGCTCTTCGAACCGCGCTGCCCCACGTGTGGAGCCCTGCTGGCGCCGGGGCTGGTCGACGAGGACACCCCAGCCGACCCGCGGAACGTGTACGCCGCGACGAAGCTGGCCCAGGAGCACCTGGCGGCGGCGTGGGCGCGAGCCGTCGACGGGTCCGCGGTCAGTCTGCGCTACCACAACGTGTACGGGCCGGGGATGCCCCGGGACACCCCCTACGCGGGCGTCGCCTCCTTCTTCCGTTCGGCGCTGGCGCGGGGGGAGGCCCCCCGGGTCTTCGAGGACGGCGGCCAGCGGCGGGACTTCGTGCACGTGCGGGACGTCGCGGCGGCGAACGTGCTCGCGCTGGAGGCGGCCCCCGGCCTGCCGGCCGGCTCGCTCAGCACGTACAACACCGGCAGCGGGGAGCCGCACACGGTGGGCGAGATGGCGTCGGCCCTGGCCCGGGAACACGGCGGACCGGAACCGGTGGTCACCGGGGAGTTCCGGCTCGGCGACGTGCGGCACATCACTGCGGACTCGGCCCGGCTGCGCCGGGAGCTGGGCTGGCGTCCCGCGCTCGGCTTCGCCGAGGGGATGGCGGACTTCGCCCGAGCCGGGCAGCGGGCCTCGGCCTCGCTCGGACGCTGAGCACGCCGCGGCGTCCGGGCGCGGTCGCCCGGCACGGCCGGACGGCCCGGAGCCCTCGCGTGCCTGACACACGGCTCTCCCGGGTACGGCCCGGTTCGGACGGCCGGGCCGTACCCGGGGTCAGACGGCCGGCAGGGTGACCTCGAAGCGGCAGCCGCCGGGGACGTTGCGGACCTCGGCCCGGCCCGCGTGTGCCTCGACTATGCCGCGGACGATGGCGAGACCGAGGCCCGCCCCCGCGGGAGGCGTGCGGGCCTCGGTGCCGCGCCAGCCGGTGTCGAACACCCGGGGCAGATCCTCGTCGGGAATGCCTCCGCAGCCGTCGGTGACGGAGAGGACGACGACGGCGTCGTCGCCACGTCGGGCCGCGACCGCCACGGTGCCGTCGGCGGGGGTGTGACGGATGGCGTTGACCAGCAGATTGGCGAGGACCCGGGTCATCTCCTTGCCGTCGACCTCGACGGGGACGGCCTCGACCTCCTCCCCCACGAGGAGCACGCCGTGCTCGCGGGCGAGGGGATCGGCCCCGCTCAGGGCGTCCCCGACGAGGTCGTACACGCACATCCGGCTCGGGCTCAGACCGAGCGTGCCGGCGTGGATGCGGGACAGCTCGAAGAGGTCGGTGACCATGGTGGTGAGGCGCTCGACCTCCGTACGGATCTGCCGGTGGTAGCGGGCGGGGTCGGCGGCCATCCCGTCCTCCAGGGCCTCGGCCATCGCCCGCAGCCCGGCCAGCGGGGTGCGCAGGTCGTGGGAGATCCAGGCGACGAGTTCCCGGCGGGATGCCTCCAGAGAACGCTCACGCTGCCGCGAGGCGTCGAGTTTGGCGCTGGTGGCGGCCAGTTCGCGGGTGAGGGCGGCGAGTTCGGCGGTGGCGGCTCCGTCGGGGGCGAAGAAACTGCCACCGTCGCCGAAGTCCCGTGCCGCGCGGGCCAGCGCGCGGCTCCGGGCGACCACCCACCGGCCCAGCACCAGTGCGGTGCCCAGCGACACGAGGGCCGCCATCGCGACGACGACGGTCACCACCCACAGGTCGTGGCTCGACAGGAACATCGCCTGCGCGACCGCCAGCGTGCCGGCGAGCATCGCGGTGACCGTGACGGCGGCGACCACGGTGAGCGAGAGGGCGACCGAACGATGGCGTACGAGACGCAGGACCACGGCCCCGGCGATCCCGGCGCCGGCCGCTCCGGCGAGTGCGAACGCGGCGATGAGCAGGACGTCCTTCATGCCACGTCCCCTTGGTCCGCCGCCTCGCGAGCCGCTTCGAAGCGGTATCCGACACCCCATACCGTCTGGATGTGACGAGGCCGGGCCGGGTCTTCCTCTATCTTGGCGCGCAGCCGCCGGACGTGGACGGTCACGGTGGACAGGTCTCCGAAGTCCCAACCCCACACACGGCGCATCAGCTCCTCCCGGGTGTGCGCCGCGCCGGGGTACTCCAGGAAGTACGCGAGGAGGTCGAACTCCCTCAGGGTGAGCGCGAGCTGCTCACCCCCGCGGGTGGCCCGGCGGGTCGCGGGGTCGACGGTGAGGTCGCCGGCCCGCAGGACCACCGGGGCCGCCCCCGCGCCGAGGGCCGTCGCGCGGGTGCGGCGCAGCACGGACTCGACCCGCAGCACCAGTTCCCGCGGGCTGAACGGCTTGGTGACGTAGTCGTCCGCGCCCACCTCCAGACCGGTGATCCGGTCCTCCTCGTCGCCCCGCGCGGTGAGCATGATCACCGCGACGGGTCCGGTGGCACGCAGCCGCCGGCACACCTCGAGACCGTCGAGACCCGGCAGCATGAGGTCGAGCACGACCAGGTCCGGCCACCGGTCGGCGGCCCGCCTGAGGGCGTCGGTGCCCTCGGCCGTGTGCTCGACGGAGAAGCCCGCCCCCCGCAGGTATCCGGTGACCACTTCGGCCACCGTCGGGTCGTCTTCCACCACCAGGATCCGGGCGGTGGGCTCCCGGGCGCTGCGCTCGTTCATGGCAGACAGCGTCGCACAGGCTCCCGGGGCGCACCGCCACACGGGCGTACGAACGCCGACGTCCGCGTTTCGTAAGGAGTTCCGCGGCCCCGATCGCCCCGCCGCTTCCTACGGTGGGAGGTGTGACACCCATGACCGTAGATGTCGTCCTTCCCTGTCTCGACGAAGCCGAGGCCCTGCCCTGGGTCCTGGCCCACGTCCCCGTCGGATGGCGGCCGATCGTCGTCGACAACGGCTCCACCGACGGCTCGGCCGCCCTGGCGGAGCGGCTCGGCGCGACCGTCGTCCAGGAGCCCCGTCGGGGTTTCGGCGCCGCTTGCCACGCCGGACTGCTGGCCGGTGAAGCCGAGTTCGTCTGCTTCTGCGACTGTGACGCGTCCCTGGACCCCGGGCTGCTGACCGGCATGGTCGGCTCGGTGGCCGACGGCTCGGCCGATCTCGTCCTGGGCCGCCGCCGTCCCGCCACGCCCGGCGCCTGGCCGCTGCACGCGCGGGCGGGCAACCTCGCCCTGTCCCGGCTGCTGCGGCGCCGCACCGGGCTGCGGCTCCGGGACCTCGGCCCGCTGCGCGCGGCACGCCGGGAGGCTCTGCTGGGCTTGGACCTGTCCGACCGGCGCAGCGGATACCCGTTGCAGATGGTGGTTCGGGCCGCCGACGCGGGATGGCGGGTGCGGGAGGTCGACGTGCCCTACCTGCCCCGGGCGGGCCGGTCGAAGGTGACCGGCACGTGGAAGGGCACCTGGCAGGCCGTGCACGACATGCGGCGGGTCCTGGACGAACCGGTGGCCGTCGGCGGTGGGCGCGGATGACCACGCTCCTCGTCATCGCCAAGCAGCCCCTGCCGGGCCGGGTGAAGACCCGGCTCACTCCCCCGTTCACGCCCGAGGAGGCCGCCGCTCTCGCGGAGGCGGCGCTGGCCGACACGCTCGCCACCGCCGCCCGCGTTCCGGCGGACCGGCACGTCCTCGTCCTCGACGGCGAGCCCGGCGCCTGGCTTCCGGCCGGATTCGCCGTGCTGCCCCAGGCGGCGGGCGGCCTCGACGCGCGCCTCGCGGCGGCGTTCGCCACCTGTCGGGGGCCCGCGCTGCTCATCGGCATGGACACCCCGCAGGTCACCCCGGCGCTCCTCGCGCCCGCGCTGCGCTGGGACGCGCACGACGCCTGGTTCGGCCCGGCGGCCGACGGCGGATTCTGGGCCCTCGGTCTCGCGTCCCCGGACCCCGCCCTCGTCCGGGGGGTGCCGATGTCCCGGCCGGACACCGGGGCGGTCCAGTACGAACGCCTGCGAGCGGCCGGACTGCGCGTCGGCACGCTGCCCACCGTCCGGGACGTCGACACGGCCGCGGACGCCCGACGGGTCGCGGCGCTGGCACCGGGCAGTCGCTTCGCGGCCGTGCACACGGCGCTGACGGCCCACGAGGTGGCGGGCGCGGGAGTGGGTACGTGACCGCGACGACCACCTGGCTCGCCGATCCGTACACCGACGCCCTGCGCACGGGGCAGGGACCGCTCTTCCTGCGCCGGGACGACGGCTGGCTGCTTCCGCTTGAGGTCGAGCGCTGGTGTGAGGCGCCGGACCGGGCCGACCGCTCCGTGCTGGAGCGGTCGCGGGGCGCGGTCCTGGACGTCGGCTGCGGTCCGGGACGGCTCGCCGCCGCGCTGGCCGCGGACGGCCGGCGGGCCCTGGGCATCGACATCAGTCCGGAGGCGGTGGCCAGCACGGTGCGGCTGGGCGGTATGGCCCTGTGCCGTTCGGTCTTCGACTCCCTTCCCGGAGAGGGGCGTTGGGGCACCGCGTTGCTGATCGACGGAAACATCGGGATCGGCGGCGATCCGGCGGCCCTGCTGCGCCGGCTGCGGCGCGTCGTGTCCCGTTCGGGTCTGGTGATCGCCGAATGCGCGCCCATCGAGGTCGACGAGCGCTGTGAGGTGCGGGTCGACGACGGGCGGGGGGCCCGGGGGGCGCCGTTCCCATGGGCGCGTGCGGGCGCCGGGGCTCTGACCGGGTACGCGTCGCGCACCGGATGGCGGGTGACGGAGCGCTGGACGGAGCGCGGACGCACCTTCCTCTCCCTCGCGGCGAGCCGGTGAGCTGACACCCGCGCCGCCGGAACGCCGGACGGACCGGGGCCGCGCGGACGGGCGGGGCAGCCGGGCCTCCGGGGGCGGGCGGCGCGCTCCGCTCAGCGGGCGCTCCGACGCCTCCCCCGGCACCGCGGGTCCCGGCACGGCCCCGCTCCCCCGGCCGGCCCGCCGTCCGTCAGTCAGTCGTCGGAGGCGGCTCGTCCACGCAGCCACACCTGCCATGCCTCCCACCACTGCCACCGCCGCCGCACGAGGAACAGCGCGCCGGTGGCCACGGCCACCGCCGCCAGCACGATCACGAGATTCCGTCCGTAGGGCAGCGGAAGCGCGGACGGGTTGGGCGCCGGTCCCGGGCGCAGGAGTACCGGGAGCGTCACGAAGACCACACCTCCGCCGACGATCAACGCCCCGCGCAACAGGCCGCGCTCACGGCGCCCCAGCAGCACCAGACCCACGGCGAGGACCAGCGGGGCCACGATCCCGTCGTGGAGGACGAGCGCGCCGGCCATCCACACCAGGACCTCCCAGGGGGCCGGCTGCGTCACGATCAGCCACGCGCCGATGCCGACGAGCACGAGCCCGAGGCCGCCGGTCACCCATCGGAGCACACTCACCGGTTTCACAGCACCTCCAGGCGGTAGACCCATTTGGTCTGCAGGACTCCGGGCCGGTTGGGTGCGATGATTCGCGCCGGGAAGCCGTGGTCGAGGGAGAGGGGCTGCCCGTTGAGGCTGAGGGCCAGCAGGGTGAGCGGATCGTCGACGTACGTGGTGCCCATGTCCATCACGCGGTAGGCACCACTCTCCTCCAGGGACGTCACCCGCACCGCCGCCGCGTCCGGTCGGGCACCCGCCATGTCCACAAGGTCGCGCACCCGCACCCCGGCCCAGCCCGCGTCGACACTCCAGCCCTCGACGCAGGCGATCGGCAGCTGTGACCGCGCCTGGGGCAGCGCCCGCAGCGCGTCGAGCGTCAGCGCGTAGGGGCGGGGGCCGGCGACCTCCAGGCGCCACTGCGCGAGGTCGCGGGCCGACACTCCGGCGGCGGCGGCCGTCCGGTTCACCGGCAGTCCCATCGGCCCGTGGTCGGGATGGCGCGGCGCCAGCAGGTTGAGCGTCTTCAAGGGGGTCAGGGACTGGCCGACCGTCGTCAGCGTCACCACACCGACCGCGGCGCCCACCCCCAGCAGCAGCGAGCGCCGGTCGGCCGCGTCCTCGGCCGGCAGGGTGAGCGTGCCGGCCGAGCGGCGGGTCCAGTGGGCCTTGATCTCCGGGGCCTTGACGGCGATGTGCAGCAGGATGGAGCCGGCCACCACCCAGGCGACGGCGAAGTGCACCGGGACGAACGAGAACGGCCACGGATACCACTCGACGATGTTGAGCAGTCCGGTCAGTACCTGGAAGACGGCCGCGGCGACGAGGACGGCGACCGACAGGCGTTCCAGCGCGTGGCGTACGTTCCGCACCGGCGGCCAGACGAACAGCCTCGGGTACACGGTCCAGAGTTTGGCCAGCAGCAGGACGATCGCGGCCAGCCCGGTGGCGACGTGCACGCCCTGGGTCAGCCGGTAGCCCCACACCGGCCGTGCCGGCAGGTGGTCGGCGAGCGGGCCGGGGGGATGCTGCAGATAGTGGCTGAGGAGACCGGTCAGGAAACAGACGGCGAACGCCACGCCGAGCAACCGTCCCACGGCCGTCGCCGTACGCGCGTCGTGCAGACGCCCGGTGAAGGCGGGCGGCCGGAGCGGTGGCAGCGCGAGGCGCCGTTGGCGCGGAGAGGAAGTCATGCCGTCCATGACACCGCCCTGGGCCGCCGTTGTGGCGACGCGACACCTTACGAAACCCGAACGCCCCGTCGGGTCACCCCCCGGCCGGCCCGGGCGGCTGCGAGGCTGCGACCATGACACGCCCGCGCCTCGCCGTCACCACCGCTTCGCTCGTGCTGCTGCTCACGGCCCTGACCGCCGCGCTGGCGGCGCTGCTCCACGGGGAGTCGCGCGGTGCGCGCTTCCTGACCGGGTACGCGGGGGCGTGGCTGGTGTTCGCGCTGGCCGTCGTGGTCCTGCGCCACGTCCCCGCCCGCAGGGTCGTTCCCCTGATCATGGCCGGTGCGGTGGCCGTCACCGCCACCGGTCTCGTCGCGGGGCCGCGCACGAGCACCGACTCCTATCGGTACGCGTGGGACGGCCGGGTGCAGGCCGCCGGGATCTCCCCGTACGACCACGCCCCGGCCGACCCGGCGCTCACCGGCCTGCGTGACGCGTGGCTCTTCCCGGGCGCCGCCGTGTGCGCGAAGAAGGACCCGGACCTGGCTCCGATCGCGGACGGTCGCTGCACACGGATCAACCGGCCCTTCGTGCACACCATCTATCCGCCGGTCGCCGAGGGCTGGTTCCTCCTGGTGGACGAACTGTCCCCGACCGGTGTCCGCCACAAGGTCCTGCAGGCCGGCGGCGCCCTGCTGTGCCTGGCCGTGGCCGGACTGCTGGTCGCCGTCCTGCGCCGTCGGGGCCCCACCTGGCTCGCGGCCCTCTGGGCCTGGTGCCCGGCCGTCCCCGTCGAGGGTGTCAACAACGCCCATGTCGACGTCCTCGCCGTCCTCTTCTCGGTCGCGGCCCTCGTCGTCGTGGCACGGCGCCGGGTCACGGGCGGGGTGCTCCTCGGTGTGGCCGTCGCGGCGAAACTGCTGCCCGCGCTGCTGGTGCCCGGGGCGCTTTCCGGGGCGCGCAGGCCGCGCGCCGCGCTGGCGATACTGGTACCGGTCGTTGCCGCGGTCACCGCGCTGTATCTCCCGTACGTCCTTCTCTCGGACGGCTCCGTCCTCGGCTACCTCGGGGGATACACGCAGGAGGAGGGCTACGACGACGCCTCCGCCGGCGGCCGGTACGCGCTGGTGCGGCTCGTGCTGCCCGACGCGTGGGCCCTGCCCGCCGTACTGCTCGCTCTCGCCGGCCTCGCGGTGGCGGTCTGGTGGCGGGGACCTGCCGAAGAACCCTGGCGCGGCGCGATGGTGACCGTGGGGACGGCGTTCCTTCTGCTGACCCCCGGATACTCCTGGTACGCGCTCCTGCTCGTCGCTCTGGTCGCCCTGGACGGACGCTGGGAGTGGCTCGGCGTCGCCGCGGCGGGGGCCGTCGCCTACCTCGTGCCGGGTGCGACGACATGGGCGTACGCGGTGGCGGCGGTGGCCGTCGGGGTGGGCGGGTGGACCCGCCGTCGGGCGACCGGCGTCCCGCGTCCCGACGCCGGGGGCCTGCGGCTGCCGGTGGGCGCGCCCGGAGCCTGAGGGGCTGTCGGGTGTGCTGAGGGGCGTCGGCGGGTCGCCACCGGGTAGTGCCTCCGATACGGTCGTGGCCTGCCGAGGATCACGGCGTGGCCGTCGCCCGGGGAAGGAGAAACATGCCGCTCGAAGGGGAGTACGAGCCCAGTCCCTCGACGTGGGTACGGGATCAGGTCGAGCTCTACGAGTCCTCAGGGGGGACGCGGGGCACCACCATGCGGGGCCTTCCCGTGGTCCTGGTGACCAACCTGGGCGCGAAGAGCGGCAAGGTCCGCAAGACGCCCCTGATGCGGGTGGAACACCAGGGTGCCTACGCGCTCGTCGCGTCGAACGGCGGCGCGGTCAAACACCCCGTCTGGTACCACAATCTCGTCGCGAACCCGCGGGTCGAGCTGCGGGACGGCACGCGAACCTGGGACATGGAGGCCCGTGTCGTCCACGGCGAGGAACGGGCGGCATGGTGGGAGCGGGCCGTGGCCGCGTTCCCCGACTACGCCGACTACCAGCTCAGGACCGACCGGGAGATCCCCCTGTTCGTCGTCGAACGGGTCGACTGACGTCCGTCCGGACGCCCCGCGCCCGGACACCGTGCGGGCGGGGTCCGGGACCGGCGGGCCCGTCCCGGGCGTGCCGGCCCCCCCGGGCCTCCTCCGCCCCCGGACCCCGGTGGCGGGTCAGCCGGTGACCAGCGGGTCCTCCGGGGCGAGTGCCCGCGAGATACGTCCGGCGATCACTCCTGCCGTGTTGCCGTCGGGCGTGTCCTCGGTCTTCGTCGTGGAGACCGCGATGGCCAGGCGCTCGGACGGCAGGTACGCCTGGATCGCCGCGTAGCCGGAGAACGACGGGTTCTGGATCACCCACCGGTTCAGGACGATGACGCCGAGGCCGAAGTGCGTGGCCTCGGTCTGCTTCTGGCAGACCGTCTCCGGGCAGGTCGCGGTGCCTCCGCCGAGACCGACCGTGCCGGGGTTGAGAAGGGTGCGGTAGGCACGCGGGGAGAGGAGTTCACCGCCGCCGAGCGCCTCGGCCGAGCGCGCGAGGTCGCACACGTGGGTGGTGATGACCGCGCCGGGCCCGGTGGTCCAGGAGGGGTTCCAGAAGGTGGACTCCTCGTAGGTGCCGCGTTCGGAGGTGAAGGCGTGCAGCACCGGAGCGGGGATCTCGGGAGTGAAGCTGTTCCGGGTGTCACGGAGTCCCAGGGGTTCCGTGATCCGCTGCTTCAGCAGCACGTCGATCCGGGTGCCGGTGATCTTCTCGAGTGCCTTGATCAGGAGTACGTAGTTGGCGTGGGAGTAGTTCCAGCTGGTGCCGGGCTCGTACCAGAACGGGTGGTCGAGGGAGTAGCCGACCAGCTCCTTGGGGGTCCAGTGCCGGAACGGGTGGGCGTCCAGCTCGGCCAGGAAGTCCGGGTCGGTGACGTAGTCGTGCAGGCCGCTGGTGTTGGTGGCCAGCATCCGCAGCGTGATCCGGTCGGCCTTGGGCAGGCGCGGGAGCCAGCGCTCCACCGTGTCGTCGAGGCGGACCTTGCGCTCCTCGACCAGCTGGAGGAGGGCCGTCCCGATCTGGGCGAAGGCGACGGACCCGGCGCGGAAGTGCATGTCCGGTTCGGCCGGGACGCCGGTCATGGTCTCGCCGAGGGCGTCGGTGACGATCTCGCGTCCGTCGATGGTGACCCGCAGCTCCACGGCCTTCAGCCGGAGTTCGTCCTTGGCCTTGCGGGTGATGTCGAGGATCTGACGGGCCTGGCCGCTGAGGGGGTGCCGGGTCCGCACGCAGTCGCGTGCGCCGTGGCGGCCGGGGTCTCCGGCGAACGCGGGCGCGACAGCGGTGGTCTGGGCCGTGAGAGCGAGGAGCGCGGCGCAGAGCAGGGTTCTGCGGGCGGCGCGCGCACGGGCACGCAGACGTGTGGGGGGAAGACGTCGTGTCATGCCTCGCACTATGTCCGGAAGATGCCCTCGCTCCGGCCGAACACTCCGGGCACCCCCTCAGACCCGCCCGTGTGGGGCAGGCCGCTGGTACGGACCGGGCGGCGCGTCCGTCGCCGGAGCGGACCGGGGACGTCTCCGGGTGCGCACGCGGACCCGGCGGGCGCGGGACCCGGGCGCGGGCGTGATACGGCGCAGCGTCGCAGGCGCCACGGGGCGCGTCGTGGTGTCATACGGGAGTCAGAGCACCCGCGCCGCAGGCAGAGCACCCGCGCGGGTTCCAAGCGGACCGGACGGAACACATGGACGGACCCCAGGCGAAGGCGGGCGTGGAGACCGAGGCCCGTGAGCCACGGCACGCCGGCTGGCTGGAGCTGTTCTTCGATCTCGTCTTCGTGGCGCTGGCCGCACAGCTCTCCCACCAGCTCCACGGAGATCCGGATCTCGGCGACTTCGCCCGGTTCCTGGCGCTGTACTTCCCGCCGTGGTGGATGTGGATCAACCTCACCGTCTCGGCGAACCTGTTCGTCGAGGACACCGCACGGCGCCGCCTGCTCATGCTCTTCGCGATGCTGTGCCTGGCGGCCATGGCCGCGGCGGTGCCCGAGGCGGCCGGCGATCGGGCGGCGGCCTACGCGCTCGGCTACGCCGGCACGCGCCTGGTGCTCCTCGGCCTGTGGTGGCCGGCCACGAAGTACCCCGAGCCCTTGCGGGTCCCACGCTGGCGGCCCCTCGGCTACTGCCTGGGTTCAGCCGTGCTGTGGGCGGTCTCCGCCGTGGTCCCCTCGCCTTGGCGGTACGGGATGTGGGCGGCGGTACTCCTCGCCGAGATGGTGCTGCTGCTGACCGCGCGGGGGCAGGGGGTTCCCGGGCGGCTGGACGCCGGTCATATGGTGGAGCGGGTCGGTCTCTACGTCATCATCGTGCTGGGCGAGTCGGTCATCGCGCTCGTGACCTCCCTCGACGCCGACTGGACGCGGCGGGCCGCCATCGTCGCCCTGCTGGGCTTCGTGCTGTTGGCGGCGTTGTGGTGGTCGTACTTCGACTTCGGTTCCACCGCCGCGGAGCTGACGTTCGGCGCAGCCCGGGGACGTGACCTGTATCTGCTGGCGCGCGATGTCGCCGGCTTCCTGCATTTCTTCGTCACGGCGGCCGTCCTGTGCATGGCCGCGGGGCTGGCCACCGCGGTGGAGGACGCCGGGCACGCGCACCTGCCGCGCGGCGCCGTCTGGGCGCTGGCCGGCGGCCTGGCCCTCTACCACGCCGCCCACGCCGCGATCGCCTTCCGCTTCGGCCGGCCGGCGCGGTCGGTGGCCGTCTGGGCGGTGCCCGGGATCGCGATCCCCCTGCTGGTGGTGGCCGGGTCGGATCACCTGGCACCGTGGCTCGTGGTCCTCCTGATCACCGCCGAAGTGGTGGGCCACCTGTTCTACGCCCGCTTCCTGCTTGGGCACCGGGACACCCTGTACTCCGACCGGGGGTGACGACACCCGCTCCGGGGACCGGGCCGCGCCGCACGGGACGGACGTCCGACGGATACCCGGGGGCGGCCGTGTGGCCGGTTCGCCCGGGCGGGCGGCGGGGCTCTGGTGCATCCGGGAACATCCCGGGCCGGAAAGAGGGACGACGACGAACGAGGGGTGCTTCATGTCTTCCGCCGCGCATCAGGCCGATGACGCCCCCGGACCTCCCCGGCACCCGGCGGCCTGGACCGTCGCGACAGACGGCGGACGTCCGCGAGGGCGGACGTGTGCTCATGCCGGGACCGCGAGCGTTCCGACGGACGAGGTCTCCCGGACGTGCGGCGCGTGTGTCAGGCGCGGCTGGAGCTGGGTACGGCTCCGCTGGTGCGCGACGTGCGGCCATGTCGGATGCTGCGACAGTTCCCGTGGCGCGCACGCCTACGCGCACCATCTCGCGACGGGGCATCCGGTCGCGGTGTCCCTCGCCTCGGGCGAGGAATGGGCCTGGTGCTTCCCGGACGAAGTCTTCCTGGTCCGGATTCCGTGAACGCTCACGGCCGCTCGCACCGGACAGCTCCCGGCGGAGAGTTCCCGGGACCGCACCTCGTGCGGACCCGGGACGACGCGTCCGCCCGGGCCCGGTGACTCCGGACATGCCACCGTGAGGCGCGCCCGAGCAGCGGCGCCTCTTCGCCCTCCCACCCGTGCGGCCGTTCCTGGCATGCGCACGGAACCACAGCTTCCTACCCTGAAGTCCGGCGTATCGCCTGACGCCCCTTCTTTCGAGAGCTGTCAGGCGCAAACGGAACGAGGGAATCGATGGCCGCGCACGACGCCGCACCAGCGGACCGGTCCGCGAGCCTGAAGCCGAACGCGATCGGATTCGTCGACGCGCTGGTCATCGGGCTCAACTCCACCTCCCCCGCGTACTCCCTCGCGGCCGTCATCGGACCGATCGTCGCCCTGGTCGGGATCTACGCCCCCGGCGTGATGTTCGCGTCGTTCGTACCGATGCTCCTGATCGCCTCTGCCTTCTACTACCTCAACAAGGTCGACCAGGACTGCGGCACGACGTTCTCCTGGGTGACACGCGCCATGGGCCCCTGGGCCGGATGGCTCGGTGGATGGGCCATCACGATGACCGGGGTCCTGGTCGTGGGCTCCCTCGCCGACGTGGCGGTGAGCTTCGCCCTGCTCGCCGTCGGCCTCGACTCCTGGGTCGACGACGCCTTCGTGCGCCAGTCACTCACCGTGCTGGTCATCCTCGTGATGACCGCCCTCTGCGTCATCGGCACCGAACTGTCCGCCCACGTACAGAACGTCCTCATCCTGGCCCAGGTCGCCTTCCTGCTCGTCTTCGTGGGGGTGGCCCTGTACAGCGTGTACGCCGGCACGAGCGCCTACGACTCGGTAGAACCCTCAGTCGACTGGCTCAACCCGTTCGGAGCCGGTGGTGCGGCGCTCACCAGCGGGCTCCTCCTGGGCGTCTTCATCTACTGGGGCTGGGAATCGGCGGTCAACCTCACCGAGGAGGTGGAGGACTCCGCCACCGCGCCGGGCAAGGCGGGTGTCTGGTCGACCGTCATCCTGCTGGTCACGTACGTGTCCGTGGGGTTCGCGGTCGTCGCGTACGCCGGTCCGGCGTTCCTGGCCGAGAACGCCGAGGAGGAGGAGTTCATCTTCGCGCAGCTCGCCACCGACGTGCTCGGCGGCTGGGACTGGATCCTCCTGCTGGCCGTCTCCACCTCCGCCATCGCCTCCACCCAGACCACGATCATCCCCGCCTCCCGCACCGCGCTGTCCATGGCCCGCCGCAAGGCGCTACCCGCGTACTACGGGCACATCAGCACACGCTTCCGCACACCCGACGTGAGTACCTGGTGGGTCGCCGGCATCGCTATCGCCTGGTACCTCGCGGTGAACCAGATCAGCGCCAACGCCCTCTTCGACTCGCTGACCGCCCTCTCGCTCCTCATCGCCTTCTACTACGCGCTCACGGGCATCGCCTGTGCCGTCTACTACCGCCGGCACCTGTTCCGGAGCGTCCGCGACTTCCTGCTGATCGGCGTCGGCCCCGTGGCCGGGGCCGCCCTCCTGGGATGGCTCCTGGTGCGCTCGGTCGCCGACATGTCCGATCCGGCGAACTCTTACAGCGGCACCTCGTGGCTCGGCCTCGGGCCCCCACTGGTCATCGGCATCGGCATCGCCCTCGTCGGCGTCGTCGTCATGTGCGTGTGGCGGCTGCGGGCACCCGCGTTCTGGGCGGAGCGCCCAGGTGTCGTCGACCCCCGGCTGGTACTCGGCGAGGAGAACTGAGGATGTCGGTGGTACTGGGATACGACGAGTCGCCGGGCGCCGTCCCGGCCCTGCGCCTGGCCATCGAGGTGGCGGCTGCGTTCGACGAGCGGCTCGTCCTGGTCTACGGGGCCGCCGTCCCCGGCACCGCGGGCGAGGAACACCGCGCCCACCACGAGGCCATCCGCCAGGCCGGCCGGACCGCGCTGGAACACGCGGTCCGGGAGGCCGACCTGGCGGGGGTGAGGAGCGTCGTCGAGGTGCTCGACGCGAAGCCGGCCGAGGCCCTGACCGACGCCGCCGACCGGCACGCGGCACGCGTCATCGTGGTGGGAAGCCGGGGGGAGAGCCCCCTTCGCGGCGCACTCCTGGGATCGACCCCGCACCGCCTCCTGCATCTGTCGACCGTCCCGGTGCTGTGCGTGCCTCCCCCGCCATGACCGCGGCCCGCCGGACGGGCGAGCACGCGAGCCCCCACCTCCGCCGACGTCAGGAGGTGGGGGCCGCTTACCCTCCTACCGCCGTCCGGCCCGGTACGGATGCGGCGGGTGACGCACCCATGCGAGAACGGCCGGAAGCGTTGCCCGCGCGGCCGTTCGCCGGAACCGCGGGGAGTCCGGACCCGCGCGGAGTCCGACGATCCGGGCCGGTACACGCCCTCCTGCCGGCACTGCCTGGTCCCGCCGCTGCCCCTGATCGGCGTAATGCCACGCCGGTCGGGGCGCCGCGCCGAGACTCGGGGAAGCCGAAGCACCGGAGGAGCCACCATGGACACGGACGCGAACCAGAGAATCCGCATCCTCGCTCCGTTCATGGCCGTCCTGACGTTGACGACCGGCGTGGTGGAGGCCGTGTCGGTACTGCAGCTCGGACCGGTGTTCACCGCGGCCCAGACGGGCAGCCTGTTGTTCCTCGCCTTCGGCCTGGTGGGAGTGGGCGGACTGTCGGTCCTGGCCCCGGCCGTGTCGGTCGGCACGTTCGCCGCGGGAGCGGTGATCGCCGCCCGGATCGACGCGCGGCTCGGCGCCCACCGCCATCGGTGGTTCGTGACGGCGCTGGTGACCGAAGGGCTGCTCATCGCCCTCGCCGGCTTCGTCGGCTGGGGACTCGCCCCCTCGCACGGCGCCCCTTCCGCTCGTCACGCCGTCGTCATCGGGCTCCTCGCCCTGGCCATGGGCATCCGTAACGTGACCGCGCTACGGATCAACATCCCCGAGATGCCGACAACCGTGGTCACGCGTGGCATGACGGCCCTGCTGAGCGGTTCCGTCCTCGGCCGCGACCCCGCGCTGAGCACCGGGAGCGCCTCCGTGCACCGACGCGCGGTATCACTCGCGGCGATGTTCGGCGGCGGGCTGCTGGGTGCGTCGCTCATCCACCTGGGGTGGCCGGTACCCGGCGTCCTCCTGCCGGTCGCGGTCGTCGTGCTGCTCCTGGCCGCCGTGCACGGGGCGGGCCGCACGCGTCGATGACCGGAGCCCTGTCCGATGTCCGCGTCCGATGTCCGCGGCGGGACCGGCGGCGTCGCCTCCGCTGCCCCCTTCGGGTCCGCTCACCCGGCGCGCCAGGTCGGGCCGGTTCGTGCACGGCTCGAGCGCCGCGGGCGGTGCCCGTCGGTGTCACCGTGGTGGGAGCGGCACCCGACGCCTCGCCGGGTCGCGCGGCCCCGCTCCCTCGGACGACAGAAGGCACGGACGGCAGACGCGCCGCCCGTGCCGGACTCCCGGCCGAGGCGCGGTGAGGGCGCCACGGGCGGGGGTCCGGCACGGTCTCGGCAGGGGTGACAGGAGTCGAACCTGCGGCATCCGGTTTTGGAGACCGGCGCTCTGGCCTCTGAGCTACACCCCTTCGGTGGGTGAAGCCTCGCACGCCGGGCATCGGCGCCGCCACGGATTTCCGCCGGGCCGTCGGCACCCGCCCACCGGCCCGGGGTGCGCCCGACCGTGGACACGGGGGCCGGTGCGGGCGCCGCGGACGGTACGGGGCCGGGATCGCGCCCGCCGCCACGTTCTCGGGGCGGCCCAGTCGGTCAGTCGAGTCGGCCGTCGTAGTCCGGGAGCTTGAACGCACGCTCAGCGTGGCCGCCGACGAGGTCGCTGGTGTTGTTGCCGATGTTGGCGATGATCGTGTAGCCCTTGGCCTCGATCGCGGCGCGCTTCTCCGTCTTGTAGGCGCTGACCTCGGCGAACAGGTCGGGAAGGTCACGGACGTACAACCCGTCGACCGGATAACCGGCCTTCTTCAGGTTCCAGTCCGTGAGGGAGCGGATGATGCCCGGCCGGGCCGTCACGAAGTAGACGGCCACGCCCCGTGAGTCGGCGTAGCGGACCAGGTCACGGACGGACGAGACGGCCGGGGTGGGCAGTTGCCAGAACGGGTGGAAGTGCGTCTCCAGGGACGTGTTGTCGATGTCGAGCACGATGGCCTGCTTCCGGGTGCCCGCGTTCGCGGTGCGCGCCTCGATCCAGGGGCGCGCCTCGGCGACGACGGCGGCGACGTCCCGCTGCCAGGCGGCGTAGTCGACCGCCTGACCGCCGGCCGTGGCCGAGAGGGCGTGCGCGGTCGCGGCGGGCGCACGGGCCGGGACCGGCTCCGCGGCGGCGGCCGAGGTGACGGGGAGCGCGATGAGGACGAAGGTCGCGGCGAGTGCCGCGGCGGCGCGTGAGGCCGTGGGGCGTGGGTGCATGGGGGGTCTCCTGGGGTGTGAAACCTGTCGACGGCGCGATCCGGGGACCGAGCCGAAGGAGTTGTCATGCTCGCGCAACATGATGACCGCCAGGCGACCTCTTCACTACCGGTCGGTAGCATCTTTCTTCTCGTCGCGTGCGCCACCCCGGCCGGACCGACCCGCCGTCGGTCCTTCCGGGACCGGATGACCCACCGTGGAGGAGGTTCGCGCGGACCGCGACCACCGGACATGTGATCATGAAGCCGCGCGAACGCCCCCGGCGCATGCCCGTACGGCGGACGACGATCCGGACGACCGATCCACGACGGAGGCTCGACGATGGCGGACCAGCGGGTGTACCTCGTGACCGGCGGCGGCACGGGAATCGGAGCCGCGACCGCCCGGTTGCTGCGGGACGCGGGACACCGTGTGGTGGTCTCGGGGCGCCGGCCCGAACCACTGAGACTCGTCGCGGAGGAGACAGGAGCACTGGCCGTACCGTCCGACATCGGTGACCCCGACGCGGTCCGCGCGCTTGTCGAGACGGCCGTCACCACCTACGGCCGCCTCGACGGTCTCGTCCTCAACGCCGGCATCGGGCGCGGCGGAAGCGTCGGCGACGTGACGCTCGAGGACTGGGAGACCGTCATGCGGACCAATCTCACCGGCCCGTTCCATCTGCTGCGCGCCGCGCTGCCCCACCTGCTCGACGCACGCGGCGCCGTGGTCGCGGTCGCCTCGGTGGCCGCGCTGCGCAACGGTGCGGGCAGCGCCGCCTACACCACCTCCAAGGCGGCGCTCCTCCAGCTCTGCCGCTCGCTCACGGTCGACTACGGCCCCGCGGGGCTGCGCGCGAACACGGTGTGCCCGAGTTGGGTACGCACCGACATGGCGGACCGCCGGATGAACCGGTTCGCCGAGGACGCGGGCCTGGGAGACGACGGTGTCGAGGTGGCCTACGAGGAGGTCACGCGGGTCCTGCCCGCTGGACGTCCCGGCGAGCCGCGCGAGGTCGCCGAGGCCGTGGCCTGGCTGTTGTCACCCGCCGCTTCCTTCGTCAACGGGGCCGTACTCACGGTCGACGGAGGCGCGACGACCCTCGACCCGGGCACGCTCGCCTTCGACTTCCGCATCGAGCCACGGGTTCCGCGCACCTGACCCGGTGTCCGGTGCGTCCCCTCGCCCCGGCTTCGCCCGCCCCGTCGTGTTCCCCCCTGCCCCGCGAGAGGGCCGCCGATCCGGACCGCGAGGACCGATGAGTCCCGGGCTGCCGGGCGGTCTGTACGGATGAGGAGGCGCCACGGCCCGGCGCTTTTCGACGACCTTCAGGAGGACGGCATGCCCCGGATCACCCCCACCCTCTGGTTCGACACGCAGGGCAAGGAGGCCGCCGAATTCTACTGCTCGGTCTTCCCCCGCTCGGAGATCAGGAAGGTGTCCTTCTACGGCGAGGCGGGACCACGCCCGGCCGGAACTGTGCTGACCGTCGACTTCGTACTGGACGGCACCCCGTTCACCGCCCTCAACGGCGGTCCCGAGTTCTCCATCGACGAGGCCGTGTCGTTCCTCGTCGGCTGCGCGGACCAGGAGGAGGTCGACGCCTACTGGGCCAGGCTGTCCGAGGGCGGGCAGCCCGGACCGTGCGGCTGGGTCAAGGACAAGTTCGGCGTGAGCTGGCAGGTGGTACCGGCCGTGCTGGAGGACCTGCTCGCCGACCCGGACCCGGCACGCGCCCAGCGTGCGATGCAGGCCATGCTCGGCATGGGGAAGCTGGACGTGGCGGCGCTGATCGCCGCCGCGGACGGAGCCTGAGGCCGGCGGAGCGGGGACAGGGGGCGGGCCGCGGGAGCGCGCGTACCATCGACTGATCACCGACCTCGCCTCTGGAGCCCGGCCCTTCCCCCGCTGTCCCGTCACCCCGCGCCGCCCCCGGGCAGCGGGGGCACGAGGCACCGGAACCGGACTGATGACGGCCGCCGACGTATGCCGGCACGCGATCACATGTGACGACGGCGCCGAAGTCGTCGCGACCGCCGGCATCTGGGTCCGCGGAGGGGCCGCGGTGGCCGGGGAACCCGCCCCCGCGACGGGCGGCCCCGGCACGATCGACATCGTCGTCGCGCTGCCGGTGGCCCTCACCACGCCGCCCTCGTCAACGCGGTCTCCACCGCGACGGAGGCCGAGGTGCGGGCTTATCGGGGGGTCAGCACACAGAACTCGTGACCGTCGGGGTCTCCCAACACTCCGTTCTAGCGGTTTTGGAGTGTCGGCATGGTGGCATCGGTCCTGGTCAAGCCTGGTAACGGGAACCCGTCCGTCCCTACACAGGGGATGACGACTAGCACCCCAAGGAACCCGCTCGGGGGCACGGTCTACACCGAGACCCTTCGGGGTGTGCGGTGCGTCCGGCTCTCCGTGCTCACCGACGAGACCACCAGCCCCGAGCGGCAGCGCGAGGCAGACGACATAGCCGCGGCAGCGCTCAACATCGACTTTGGCGAGGGTGACGGGCTCCGCGAAGCCGTGGACCTTGACGTGTCCGCGAGCAAGATTTCCCCGTTCGACCGTCCCGCCCTCGGGTCGTGGCTCGCCCGTCCGGACGAGTTTGACGTGTTGGTGTGGTGGCGCTTTGACCGTGCCATCCGGTCCATGGGCGACATGCACGACCTAGTACTCCAGTTGTAGATCGCGATCTTCATGTCTGGGCGGCTTGTCGCTGATAGTGGCTGGCCTGGGATCGGGCCTGGTGGCGGCGTCGCCAGTGGGACCAGTCGAGCCGGTGAGCCGCGTCGTGGACGGGCCGGACGACGAGCGCGGTGAACAGGTGCTGGATCTCGTTGCAGGTGAGCGGTATCAGCCCGTCCGGCTTCGAGTGGCGGGCATGTTCGTCGGCGCGGACGACGGTGAGGAAGGCGTGGGCGAGCATCGCGAGGGTGACCCAGCGGTGCCAGGACGTCCAGCGTCTGACCTGGTGCTCGTCCAGTCCGGCCAGGCCCTTGCCGGACTGGAAGGTCTCCTCGACCGTCCATCTGCGCCCGGCGACCCGCACCAGAGTGGACAGCGGAACCCGGATTGCCGAGTAGCAGCGGTAGAAGGCAAGTTCACGGGTGCGCCGGTTGCGGCGGACGAGCAGCTGACGGTGGCCCGGCCGGTCGTCGGCGATGTCGGCCAGGGCCCAGTCGTAGAAGCGGTGCCCCTTGGCGCCGGCACCAGCGGAGAGTTTCTGCCAGGCCCGCTTCGGCAGCATCTTGACCAGGGCGTCGGCGCGGAGCTTGCCCGCTCGGGTGGCGATCTGGTGGTCACAGGCCACGGCGAGCACGTAGCCGGTCTCGCGTCTCTCCAGCTCGGTCCGCAGATGCGGGTTGCCTCCGTAGACCTCATCGCCCGCCACCCAGGATGCGGCAACGCCGGCATCCAGGGCGCGGCCGATCATGCGGGCGGCGAGGGCGGGTTTCGTGGTAAAGCCGACGGCGTCGGGTATCCCGGCGGCCCGGCAGCGGGCCGGGTCCTCGGTCCAGGAGCGCGGAACATACAGCTCCCGGTCGATCGCCGCGTGCCCGAGCGGGGTTGAGTAGGCGAGGTAGACGGCGACCTGGCTGTTCTCGATGCGGCCTGCGGTGCCGGTGTACTGGCGCTGCACGCCCACCGTGCCGGTGCCCTTCTTCAGGTCGCCGGTCTCGTCCACGACCAGCACCGCGTCCTCGTGGTGCAGGTACTCAACGACGAAGCCGCGGATGTCATCGCGTACCGCGTCGGCGTCCCACCTGGCCCTCGACAGCAGGTGCTGCAGACCGTACGGGGCCGCGTCCCCAGCATGCTCGGCGAGCGTCCAGCAGTTCTTGCGCGGCAGGCCCGACAACAACCCGAGCACGAACGCCCGTGCCCGGCGCCGGGGTTCCACCCGGACGAACCGTCCCGCAATACGGCCCATCAGGGCCTCGAACGCCTCCTGCCAACGGGCAGGATCTATACTGTGACCCGCGGCCACCGTCTGATCTTCTGTCTTCACACACCGATGATCACCGGTAATTGTCGAAAACGATCAAATTCGTGGGCCAGGTGGCCACGCGCGCGGCGACAAGCTCTGCCTTGTACATCGCAACAGGCCCAGACTCGTTCACGACCATGAGCCCCGCCGGAAGGTACTTACCTCCGCTAACGACGATCACGGGCTTGCTGTCGCGGTACTCGATCGACAGTGTGCCCACGTCTTCGGGCTTGACCTCGTCAGCCGAGATCGGCGCCGGAACCGCTGTTTCAGGTGTGAGCTGAACCGGGGCCGGTCCTTTTGCGTCGGGCGTGGTCTCAGTCATGGCCTCTCCTTGCTTGCCGGCGCAATACCGACCCGGCCAGAGCGTCGCATCACGGAGCGGCACCAGTCCATCACTCTCGAGAAGAGGGCCGGAAGTCAGCTTGGTGGCGCGAATTGACCCCTGTACTCGGAGGTGTACCCCCATGCCCTGTCAAAGTAGGTCAGGCCAGGCATGGTGGATGACTCATGGAGTCGAAGGCGGGTAGGGAGAAGCGCCCACAGTGGCCGGCCCCACCGACCTGATCCCGCAGTCCTGCAACGAAATCCAGCGGTATTCATGACCATCATCGTCCAGTCCGTCCATGACGCGGCCCACCGTTTCGTCTGGTCCCGCTGGCGATGCCGCCACCAGGCCAGATCTCAGGCCAGCCACTATCAATGCTAAGTCGACCGGACATGAAGATCGCGATCTACAACTGGAGTACTAGCCAAGTGGGCAAAGGCTCATCGAAAGATGCTCGTCTTTGCCGAGGGCATCGGCGGGGGTCGCCTCACGTTCGACTTCCGCAACCCCATGGACCCCACGTCCGAACTCATGATGATGATGCTTGCCTTTGCCGCGCAGGTGGAGGCACAGAGCATCAAGGACCGGGTAACCGGTGCCATGGCGGCAATCCGCAAGATGCCCCTTCGGTGGCGCGGTGGCGGTCGTCCCCCGTACGGCTACATGCCCGCCCCCATGCCCAAGGAACACGGCGGAGTGGGCTGGACGCTCGTACCGGACCCGGATGCCGTCAAGGTCATTGAGCGCATCGTTCGTGAGTTGCTGGAAGGCAAGACCGTTTCCGCTATCGCTATCGGGCTCAACGTGGACCAGGTGCCGAGCCCGCGCGATCACTGGGCAGTGAAGAACGGTCGCAAGACCGGGGGCCGGACCGGCGGAGTCAAGGGCAACACCAAAGACGCGTTCCTCTGGAACCCCGCGGTCATTACGCGGATGCTCCGGAACCCCTCGCTCATCGGCTGGAAGATGCACAACGGCAAGCCCGTCCGGGACGCCGAGGGCAACCCGGTCATGCAGACGGAACAGCCGATCATGACCCGCGAAGAGTTCGACCGGATCGGCGCGGTTCTCGACTCTCGCAGCATCAACAACGCGGACCGGTCCGACACGGACGCACTGCTGTTGCGCGTGATCCACTGCGCGCACTGCGGGGGCCGCATGTACCTGAACAAGCAAGACAGCAAGAAGAACCAAGCCCCCACGTACAAGTGCAACAGCCACGCGCGGGGCGACAAGTGCGACGCTCGCCAACATCCGCGGGGACTGGACGGACGAGTACGTGACCGCCGAGTTCCTGCGGCTGGTCGGCTCCGTCCAGACGACACACGTAGTCGAGATTCCCGGCTACGACCCCGAACCCGAGTTGCGCGCCACCCTCGCCGAGTTCAACGAGCACCAGGAACAGAAGGGACGCCAGAAGTCCCGTCACGCGCGGCAGGCATGGCAGGAACGCGCGGATGCCCTGGACGCACGCATTGCCGACCTTGAGACCCGAGAGAAGCGCGAGGCACAGCGCATCGTGACCCCCACGGGCCGCACGTTCGCCGACGAGTGGGCGGAGAAGGACACTGCGGGCCGGCGAACCGTGCTCATTGAAGCCGGGGTTCGGCTGGACGTACGGCGCGGCACCCGTGGCGGGTGGCGGAAGCTGGACACGCGCCGCGTGGACTTCACCATGCGCGGAGAGCTGGACCCCGCCGCGGAAGCCGCTATCGCCACCGTGGCGGACCAGGAAGCCGAGACCCGCAACGACGCGCCCCCGGCACCGGGCAGCGCGGCACGGCTCGCCGAGCACGCCCCCCGAGCTGGTCCCCGCCGCCGCGTAGCCCTCACGAACGCCCCTGAACAGCCCCGGTAGGTCTCCGAGACCCGCCGGGGCTCTTTTGTGCCCGCAGCGGGGCGACCAGCGGGCGGAGCCATGACGGTATGACGGTTAAGGGTTGTTCTCGCATTACACATAAAAAATAAGAGAGAAACCCAAGACGGCATCCCAACCGCCATGTCGTCATGGGCCGGGCTCGGGAATCCCTCCGTCCCTACTACTTCCAGAGGGACAGGGATTACCGCGCACCCCGCTAGCCCGGAATCGGCGGACTGAGTGCCCGACCCTCACACCAGCTCTGCCCGTGCACCACGCACCCGCGAGGGTGGCCGCAGGGGTCGTGAGGCAGAGCGCGGGGAGACCACACCGCCCATGAGTAACCGGCTCGTCTACGAGTCGCCGGAAGGGGTTGTAAGCGCGTGCAGTCCCCGAGCGGGGAGGATCAGCCTCCGAGAATAACCTGGTCAGCCAGAACGCCCTGATGAGTCTGCGTCGCTACGAACGTGACAGGCATGCCTTCGACGATCGGCACAGCACCATAGTTCTGAATGCGCGCGCGCATAGCCATCAGGTCCGGGCCGTTCTCAGGTGTGATGTACCCGTAGCCCTTCTCATCGCTGTACCACTTCACTACGCCATTCTGACGTTCGGACATATTCGCTCCAGGTGCTATGGGCGGGCCTGCTGCCCGCACCGTTAACGATCATGCCCTAGAGAAACTCGCTCACGGGGCGAATCGGCAACTTCTGGAGTGGCCCGACCCGGCCGAGCCGGCGAGGGCCACCAGGACGACGGGGAACGGCACCGAACGGCGACAGGTCGGGGTGCCCGAGGCGGGGGTGATGCGGATCGCCTGCCACCAGAGCCCACCTGACCCAATCGGTAGAGGTGCGCGGTACCGGCCCCGGTTCGGGGATATCGGCCGCAGAGTTCCGGGTTCGAGTCCCGGGGTGGGCACGGGTTACGGCTGCGGGAGTACGGCGCTGCCGACAGGCGGGGTAAGTGCGGGCGATATTGAGCCGAAACTCATCGGTTGCCTGGTCGTTGATCGGGTGTGATCGAGGGTGGGGATATGCGTCGGCTGTCGCCGGATGCGCAGGAGGATCTTCGGCTGCGGGTGGTTGCGGCGCTGGAGTCGGGGCGGGTGGCGACGTACGGCCGGGCCGCGGAGATGTTCGGCGTGTCCGAAAGGTCGGTGGGCACCTGGTGGCGGGCCTTCAAGGCTGGTGGCAGGCCGGCGCTGCTGGCGGCGGAGCGTGAATCGCGGGCGGGGAAAGGCGAGTTGCTCGATAGCTGCGCACGCGGTGCGGTGTTGCGGGCGATGCGGGACTACACCCCGGCCGACCTGGGGCAGAACGGGGTGATGTGGACCCGTGCCTCGACGAGAGCCTTGATCCGGCTGGTGTGTGGGGTGTCGATGACGGAACAGGGGGTGGGCAAATGGCTGCGTCGGCATGGCTTCACGCCGCAGCGTCCCGCCCGCCGCTCCTACCGGCAGCAGCCCGCACAGGTGCGGGCCTGGCTGGAGGAGGAGTACCCGGCGATCGCCGCACGGGCCCGACGGGAGAAGGCCGAGCTGGTCTGGGCCGACCAGTGCGGCCTGCGGTCCGACACCGCTCCGCCCGGACGCTCCTGGGCCCCCGCCGGGCACACCCCGATCGTGCGGGTCAACGGCCGCCGCTTCAGGGTCAACATCATGTCCGCGGTCGCTTCGCGGGGCGCGCTGTGGTTCACCGTCTTCCCCGGGAAGTTCACCGCGAAGGTGTTCTGCGCGTTCCTCGACCGCCTCGCCGCGCAGGCCCGCCGCAAGGTTCATGTCATCGTCGACCGGCACCCGGTCCATCGCAGCAAGGCCGTCAAGGAGTGGCTCGTCGAGAACGCCGAGCGGATCGAGCTGCACCTGATGCCCGGCTACAGCCCTGAACTCAACCCCGACGAGCTGCTGAACGCCGACCTCAAACACCACATCCACGCGGCCCGCGCCACCTCGATCGACGACCTCGCCCGCGAAACCCGGCGCTTCCTACACCGCCGACAGCGCCAACCCCACATCGTGTCCGGCTACTTCCACGGCCGCCACGTCCGCTACACGATCCAGTAGGAAACCCATCAGTTTCGGCTCAATACCTGCGGCTGCCTGGTCCACGGTCGGGGCCACGGGGGTGAGGCCAGGGACGTGCGACCAGTTGTCGGCCGCGCTGATGGCACCGGAGAGGTCCGGGTCATCTGCGGCGTGGGCGGGAGCGGCGAGAGCGAGCGCCGAGAGGGCGAGTGCTGCGGCAGTAACGATCTTCTTCATGTCTTGCTGAACGAATGCCCCGGGGTGGGGAAACGGTCCCTCACCCCATCGGAGCCCGCCTAGCCCAATGGCAAGAGGCGTCGCGCTTAGACCGCGAAGGTTCCCGGTTCGAGTCCGGGGGTGGGCACGCAGAGAACGACGACCAGGCCGACGACATCGAGGGGGCGCCATGCGCTGTATCGACTGCACGGAGCCGGCGACCCATCGGGGCCGCTGCAAGACGCACCACGCGGCGTACGAGCGACGACCGACCGTCCGCACACGGCGAGCACGGAGCCGACGACGAGCGGCCCGGAACGATGCTGCTGCACGGCTCCGCCGGATCATCGAGCGGAAGGGGACCGCGTGGTGTGACTGGTGCCTGAACGACTTCCCCGCGGTGGACGTGGACGTGGACCACGTGCGGCCCCTCTCGATGGGAGGGACCGACACGGACGGCAACGTTCAAGTGCTGTGCCGAGGGTGTCACCAGCTCAAGACGAGCACGGAGTTCGGGAAGGCCACTTCCGCAGACGGTCCGGAAGACACCGCACCGCCCACTAGCGCGGTGATCCGCTGCCGATGCTGCCGTAACCATGCCGCGTAGACCCCGCCCCCCTTGCTCGGTACCCGGGTGCCCCGAGCTGACTGCCCGTGGTGGCCGCTGTGCCGCTCACGAGCGTGAGGCGAACGCACAGCGGGAGACACCGGGGACGAGCGCGTACGGGCGACGGTGGCCGAACATCCGGCGCCGCTACCTCTACGCCCATCCGTGGTGCGTGCTGTGCACGAAGCCGGCGACGGTGGCTGACCACTTCCCGGAGTCGCGTCGTTCGCTGCTCGCGCGTGGCGTGTCCGATCCGGATGCGTGGTCGCGGCTGCGTCCGCTGTGTACGTCGTGTCACAACCGCGAGACCGCGAAGCACCAGCCCGGTGGATGGGCTGCCGAGCGTGTCCGTCCTCGCTTGCCCGAGCCCCCGACCAGGGGGTGACCCCCTCCCCGAGCCCTGGAAGCACGGCAGGGAGGCAAAAAACTCGCGTGGCTCATTTGAGCGTTTCTGTGGAGCTAGAAATGCCCCGTGTGCTGGCGTCGGATTGGACGCCAGAGCGCGGGGCATTTCCTTTTGGGGGTTTTGATCCTCCCCCCCCCCGCATGCTGCGGAAGCGATCAGCCCTGAGACTTGGCGAAGGCCACCAGACCGGCGAACCCTTCGGCAGTCAGGGCGAGGTGAGGGCCGTTCGGGTCTTTGCTGTCACGGACCAGGAAGTCACCCGTGGCGCGCGCGTACTCCGGGGCCCACTCGACGCACTCACCGCCGTTGCTCTGGCTGTAGCTCGAACTGGTCCAGTCGGGAACAAGGTTGTGCGTCATGAGTAACAGTCCTTCGCAATGGTGTTGATCATGTCTGCCGTCTCATCCGGCGGCGCAGCCATGGCGGTCAGCAGATCATAGGCATCCTGTGCCGCCGCAACGTCCGCTTCCTCAGCAAGGATGTACCCCCTTGGGAAGCCGTCCACGTGCACCACGTCGGCCCCTTCCTTGAACCCGAGCAAACCGAAGGGGCTGACCACCAGGTTGTTCGCCTTGCGCTGGGGAACGAGTTGCACCCGGTGCCGGGGGATCTCCGCAAGGTCCCGCAAGTGCTCAAGCTGAGCGCGCATGGCGGCAGCGTCACCAACGGGGTTGCGTAGGGCGCTCTCGTTCAACACCAACCACAAGCGAGCGGGGCCGTCTTCGCGGGTGAGGATGCGTTGCCGCTCCATCCGGGCAGTCAGCAAGTCCTCAAGGTTGGACGGCCGCCCCGTGCGCAAGACCGCTTCGGCGTAGGGGCGCGTCTGCACCAACCCCGGCAGGAGCGTGGGGTGGAACATCCGGACCACGGTCGCCTTCGCCTCCAGTTCCACGTACCGACGGAACCAGGGCGGGAACGCATAGCGAAGCGCCAACGGCCAGAGTCGAACGAAGCGCCCGTTGGCGTTGGGGAACACGCGGTCGCACGCTTCCGCGAACTCCAACGCGGGTACGCGCTCGCCTGCTTCGATCTTGGCCACCAGGGAGTACCCGCAGTGCGCTTCCGCGCCTAACTCCTTGCGGGACAAACCGAGACGTTCACGCTCAATGCGCACTTCGCTGCCAAAGTGCACCAAGGGAGACGCTGACGGGTCGGTCAGATCATCGTTCTCGTTTTCGACACTCATGCGAACGAACGCCCTTTGATCGTTGGACAGTTTGCAGTGTCCAGCGCTGCCGTCTATCGAGCGTAGAGCCAAAGCCCGACTCTGTGAGTGCGTCATTACAGACAGCAGTACCCGCAGACGAAGGGGACGGCAACACCATGACCGACCGGCCGACGAGCCCCGCCCGGACGCGCGGCATAGAGGAGCTGGCGGCGGCAGCCGCCAGGCCGGCCCTTGAGCCCGTGGCGCATCCTGACTGCCGGGTGTGCTTCGCGGCGGACCGGGGCCGGACGGCCGCACGGACACAACAGGCCCCCCCCAGCGCGTTACCCACTTCAACCGGGTGATCTCTGCGCACCCCCCCCACCGGGCCGACCAGGACGAGGGGGCGAAACAGTGACGGTCGAATGGGGCCGGATGCCGTCCGCAGGCTTCGGCCCGTGCAAGTGCCCCGACCCGACTTGCAAGCTCAAGAGGCCCCCAAACGTCCAGCACGAGCGGGAAGAGGCGGACAGCCCGACCCTTACGGCGCTCCGTGAGCGCATCCGCGAGGACTTCGAGAGTCGGCGTCGGCTGGGCACGCTGGGGCGGCTGCTGTGAACGCTCAGACGGTAGAGAAGGCCACCGTGGACCCCTTCGCCGGAACCCCGTACGAAAACAGTCCCGAAGGTTGGTGGACCGAATACGGGGGAGCGCTGGACGTGAAATCCGGAGTGGTCTACTTCCCGCCCGGTTCCAAGCACGTCCCGTGCCGGTGGGAGTCATGCAAGCGCGGGTGTCGAGACCAGGAGAACGCACCGTGAGAACCCTCTACTGCCGAATTGCCGCCTACGCGGGACCGTTGCTGATCATCGCTATCAGCGGATCATGCGGTTTCGTCATCGGAACGGCAATTCGCCTCTGAAACTTCCGCCCCTGTCGGGTCTAACCGGATCTCCAGTTCCCACGGAAATCCACTCAAGGCAGGGGCGGGGCAATCCTCCGCCCGGCTACGTGAACGGACAGCCGTAGTCGGGCGGGGAACCACAACCCCGGAGGAATCCCCAATGCATCAGGTCATTGCCAGTCCGCAAGGTGACAAGTTCATCATTGCGCGCCCCGGTGCGCGTAAGGGAATGCACGTTCCGTACGCCATGCACCAGGAGCTTGCCGGTGCCGTGGCCAGCGGGCAGGCGGTACCGGGATGGATGGCCGACGCTGCACGGCAGGCATGGGGGATTGACCTTGCCGGGTGCCGAGCCAAGGGAACCGTTCTGGTTCGCCCCCTCACCCCGCTGAATTACAGCCGGGCAACGTGGGAGATCAACAAGGGCTGCAACTTCAACTGTGAGCACTGCTACCTTGCCGAACGGAAATTTGAGGGACTGCCGTGCGAAGAGAAGGACCGTCTGCTCTCCATGCTCCGTGACGCGGGGGTGCTGTGGCTCCAGTTCACCGGCGGAGAGCCCACCATTGACCAGGACTTCCCGCACGCCTATCGGACGGCCTTCAGGTTGGGAATGCTCATCGAGATTCTGACGAACGGGTCTCGACTGCACCGACCGGAAACCATCGAGCTTCTTTCTTCGCTGCCCCCGCACAAGGTGACGGTCTCCCTGTACGGCGCAAGTGCCGAGAGTTTCGATTCCCTCACGCGCAAGCCGGGGGCTTACCGGCTTCTCATGAAAGGGCTCAAAGCAGCCAAGGAGGCGGGCGTCTCGCTCGAACTCGCGTTGATCGTCACCAAGCACAACGCGCACGAAGTTGAGACCATGCGAGAAATCGCACGAGAGTACGCAGCGGCGTACACCGAATACGCGAACATCTCGCCCACCTATGACGGCAACCCTGAACCGCTCGCCGCTCAGGCTCCCGGCTTCCTGGATAAGTCCACGGTCTTTCAGGGCTGCCCGGCTGGACACACGTTCTTTCACGTGGACCCCCACGGGTTCGCCACCATGTGCAAGGTTGGCCGTGAAAACCCTGTAAGCCTTATGGCTGAGGGATTGGACGGCCTTTCGCGTCTGCCGGCAATCGCAGATGCCCAAATGCTTCGCTCCGGTGGCTGTAGCGGCTGCCAACTCTCGGCTACATGCCGGGTATGTCGGCCACTCGCTAAGGCGTACCAGGAAGCGAAGGCACCACTGAACACCTACTGTCAACACGGAAATGGAGACGACACAGTATGAGCGCTGTAGCAGTCGAAATCACCGCCCGCCCGGCGGTGAGCCTGGTACCGGCCACGGGCGACCAGCCGACGACCCCGGAACCGGCCGGACTGGTCATCGTGGACGACGTCGAGTCGCTGACCGAAGGCACCGTGCCGGGCTGCAACGACGACAACCCGTACCGGTAGCCGCGCCGGTACACCCGTGGGACTCCGTGCGGGCTTCATGGCGTATACCCGCTGCGGGGCCCGTGCGGGCCGTCGTGTGAGAGTCTGGGGACCGTGGCAACTCAGCGAATGTCATTCGATGATCTACCGTCCGCCGTACTTGATGGCGTTGAATCTCGCGCCGGGGAGATCATCAAGACCGAAACGGTACGGCAGGGCTTTAATAGCGAAATCGCGGCGCGAATTTTCACCGCTGGCGGTTCCTTCTTCGTCAAGGGTCTGAGAGCCGACCACAAGCGGGTATGGACTCAGCGCCGCGAAGCCGAAGTCAATCCGTATCTACGAGGAATCGCGCCCGCGCTTCTCTGGCAGGTGGAAGACGCCGGATGGGTGCTCTTGGGGTTTGAGGCACTTAGCGGCCACCACGCGGACTACTCACCGGGGTCTGCGGACCTTCCAAAGGTGGTTGACCTGCTACGCCGGCTCGGGGGAGTCACCTGCCCGGATATCGAGTTGCGGCGCGCGGACCAGCGCCTTGCGGCGTACGCGGCCAAGCCCACTGACGTTGAGCACTTCGCGGGGAACTCACTGGTTCACACGGATCTGAACAACGAGAACGTCATGGTGAATGGCTCCGCCTACCTCGTTGATTGGGCGTGGGCATCCCGTGGTGCTGCATGGCTTGACGCTGCCTATTGGGTCGTATGGCTCATGGCAGCGGGCAAGCATGACCCCCAGTCGGCGGAGAAGTGGGCGGCGCGAATTCCAGCGTGGCAGACCGGAGCGCAGGAAGCTGTCACGGCCTTCGCCCTGGCGACGGCGAACCTCTGGGAAGAGATCGCGGGTGCCGATCCGGACCCATGGACGGCCATGGTTCTTGATGCGGCACAGCGTTGGTCGGAGCACCGCAAAGCCGTCTGAACCCCGGTACTGTCCCGCCCTTGTGCTGCCCCGTGGTGCATAGGCGGGTCTACCGTGCACCCGTGCCGCTGCGGTCGCGCACGTAGGTGCCCCGCTGCGGCACGGTGTAGACGTACCCGAGTTCCCGAAGGTGGCGCACCGCACGGCGGGCGGTGTCCCGAGCTACGCCCCACCGCTGGATCAGTGCCGATTCGGAGGGAATCGGACGGTCCACCGGGAGAGTGCCCGACTCGATATCCCGGATGATCTCTGCCGCGATCTGCTGATACGGCGGCATCGGGGCTTCGTAGTCAATGCTCGGGCTCATAGGGAGAGAGTAGACAACCGGCCACGCCGACGGCCGTACCTATACGTGGGTAGACGTTGCTATAGGAGTTGGCTACCGTCGACAGAGAAACGCCCCGACGAACCGCGTAGGACCGGTCCGCCGGGGCTTGCCGAGACAGCTAGTAGAGAGCTGAACCGACCATGCGCGATGTTATTGAGCCGAAACTGATGGGTTTCCTACTGGATCGTGTAGCGGACGTGGCGGCCGTGGAAGTAGCCGGACACGATGTGGGGTTGGCGCTGTCGGCGGTGTAGGAAGCGCCGGGTTTCGCGGGCGAGGTCGTCGATCGAGGTGGCGCGGGCCGCGTGGATGTGGTGTTTGAGGTCGGCGTTCAGCAGCTCGTCGGGGTTGAGTTCAGGGCTGTAGCCGGGCATCAGGTGCAGCTCGATCCGCTCGGCGTTCTCGACGAGCCACTCCTTGACGGCCTTGCTGCGATGGACCGGGTGCCGGTCGACGATGACATGAACCTTCCGGCGGGCCTGCGCGGCGAGGCGGTCCAGGAACGCGCAGAACACCTTCGCGGTGAACTTCCCGGGGAAGACGGTGAACCACAGCGCGCCCCGCGAAGCGACCGCGGACATGATGTTGACCCTGAAGCGGCGGCCGTTGACCCGCACGATCGGGGTGTGCCCGGCGGGGGCCCAGGAGCGTCCGGGCGGAGCGGTGTCGGACCGCAGGCCGCACTGGTCGGCCCAGACCAGCTCGGCCTTCTCCCGTCGGGCCCGTGCGGCGATCGCCGGGTACTCCTCCTCCAGCCAGGCCCGCACCTGTGCGGGCTGCTGCCGGTAGGAGCGGCGGGCGGGACGCTGCGGCGTGAAGCCATGCCGACGCAGCCATTTGCCCACCCCCTGTTCCGTCATCGACACCCCACACACCAGCCGGATCAAGGCTCTCGTCGAGGCACGGGTCCACATCACCCCGTTCTGCCCCAGGTCGGCCGGGGTGTAGTCCCGCATCGCCCGCAACACCGCACCGCGTGCGCAGCTATCGAGCAACTCGCCTTTCCCCGCCCGCGATTCACGCTCCGCCGCCAGCAGCGCCGGCCTGCCACCAGCCTTGAAGGCCCGCCACCAGGTGCCCACCGACCTTTCGGACACGCCGAACATCTCCGCGGCCCGGCCGTACGTCGCCACCCGCCCCGACTCCAGCGCCGCAACCACCCGCAGCCGAAGATCCTCCTGCGCATCCGGCGACAGCCGACGCATATCCCCACCCTCGATCACACCCGATCAACGACCAGGCAACCGATGAGTTTCGGCTCAATATCGCCCGCACCCTCTCATGGGTGTTCGCCCTACTCGTCCCCCGCAAGCCCGGACGCCACAGCGCGGAATTCCTCGCCGCACAGACCCCCGAGCCCGAGCCCGCACCCGTGTCGCCCTGGTCCCGCCCGTGGCGCGGACCGTCATCACAAGAGGTGCGCGCCATCTTCCGCAACGAGCACACGCGAGAGCTGCCCGACCTACAGCGCGAACGGGTGTGGGCTGCCGAGTTCGCCGCGCTCGGCGTGGACTACGACTATCCGACGCTGCCGCTCGGCAGTCTCGTGAAGCGAGAGCGGGTGGCAGCGTGAGCCCCGAGGGACTGTCCGGCGTGCCCGCCGTGACGGTGGCGCTGTGCATCAAGTGCCACAAGCTCACGAACGCCCCCGTGGCAGTCCGCTGGATTCAGAGCACCAGCGGCCCCGGAACGACCCTCTACGCGTTCCCGGACCACGCGGCGGAACTTGCCCCCCGGTCCCCTGCCCGGAGAGCTTGAGCGGGGCGCGTAGCCCCTCGCAGACGGCAAAACGCCCCGTGCGGCTCAACTGCCGTGCGGGGCTTCTGTGTTCTCTGACGTGCGCGTATGCTCAGAACTGGTAGTTAGACGTGTTGGGGTCGGCGAGCACCACATGGCCCTCCTCGGGGCGTTGACCGATGTCGATGTGCCGGGCGCCGAGTCGGAGCGCCCGCTCCACCACCTGCTTCTGGTCGTCGAAGGACGTGCTCGTCAGATCGAAGTGCATGTGGTTCCGGCCTGTCCTCCGCTCCTGGGTCGGACGGAAGCGGAGCCGGAACCCGGTGTCATCGCTGGGAAGCAGTGTGATGCCGTCGGAGGTGTCATCGAACGTCTCCCAGCCGAGAAAGTCCGCCCAGAAGCGCCCGAGACGGAGCGGGTCGTGCGCGTCGAAGCAGAGCGCGTAGAGGTGCGAAGCCATCCGTAGGTCTCCCGGTAGGGGCAGGCGGGTCGTGCTGGAGCCTGCCCAGCCGTTGCCACCCGGTCAACTGGTTAAACCCCGCGTTTGTCTGCTGTCGAGCACGCTCGAGACCCGGAGAACCGATGAAGCTGCCCATCACCATCCACCAAGCACGGCTCGGATCCACGGAGTTCAAGGTCATCCGACCCGCCCGCCCCCTGGTCCACGCAGTGCTCATCGACCACGATCGACACCTGGACACCTACCTCGATCAGGATGCCGCCCACCGAATCGGTGGGCTATGAACGCTCGCGGCCCTCTCACCGCGGTCGCTGATCCACCTGCCGATGCGGGGGAAGGCCCGATCCCCTCTACTCGCGCCCTCCTCTCCGGGATCCCGATCACTCCGGGCGGGCAGCCACGAGGGCGGCGAAACCGCTCGGCCGGGGCACGAGATGGGTCACGAACACGGAGGGCATGGGCAACGGCCGTGCGTGGACGCCCATCACCCGGCACGGTATCGACGTCGTCGTTGCCGGAACCACTGCCGAGTTCTTCGTGATCCTTCTCGCCCTCGGCGACGACCAGGTTCGTCCCGGCAGGTCAAGGCGTCATAGGCTCCACGACATGCACAGCACCCTGACGGACCACGCGCGGTGTCTCTACGGAGACGAGTACCGCCCGGCGCCTGAGTGCGATCTCGACCACCGGGAGCACTACTTCATCGAGGAACTGACATTCGCTGACGCGGATTCGATCCTCGCCATGCTCCGTGAGCTCAGCCCGCACCTGGTCGATGGCCGTCTCCCGGTCTGGGTGCGCAACCTCTCCTATCGGCTGGTGCTCCTGCAGCAACCTGATGAGCCGGCGCTGATGCGCGAGGCTGCCGAGAACTTGTGGCTGTACGGACCGGACTGGGATGGCATCGCAGCGGACCTGACGAGGCGGGCAGACGCCCTGGAGGCCGACTGATTGCGGTTGGCCCTGAGCCTGGCGGCGCACGGCCGTCTGCCGTTGGCCGGGCAGCTGGGGCGATGTGATGGGCGCAGGCGCGCGGCGGCGGGACCTCGATCACGGTGGCCGGGCGTCGCCGGGCCTCGCTCGGTGTGGGGTGCCCGCCTGGCCCGAGCCGTCCACGGCGCCGTGCACGCGGCCCTGTCGGCGCCCTGACACGTCCTCTCCCTCCTCCTGTCCCGGCAGACCCGGCCGATCACCGTCGCCGCCCGGCGGACCCGACGGGCGGGTTCCGAGACCGGTCAGGACGGACCGGAGCGCCGCTGGGTGGGCGCCTTCCGGGCGGGCCACGCGACACGCGCGGCGGACGGTGGTGTACGAAGTCCCTCGTGAACGAACAGATCCCTTCCTCGACCGTCCGCGTGTTCATAGCGCTCGCCCCGCCCGACGACGCGAAGGACGAACTGGCGCGGGAGCTCGAACCCGCCTACCGGGCGTATCCCCGTCTGCGGTGGAACCGCGTCGAGGACTGGCACGTCACACTGGCATTCCTCGGCGAGCTCCCGGTGGCGGCCGTTCCGCCGCTGCGTCCACCGCTGGCGGATCTCGCGGAAGCCCGTCGGCCCGTGGACCTGGCGCTCCGCGGTTCCGGAAGTTTCGACGGGCGGGTGCTGTGGAGCGGGATCGACGGCGACCTCGACGGGCTCCACCGGCTCGCCGGCGAGGTCCGCACCGTGGTGAGGGAGTGCGGGATCGCGTTCGAGGAAAGGCCTTTGCGTCCGCATCTGACGCTGGCCCGCGCTCGTCGTGACGATCTCTCCGGCGTCGTGGAGGCCGCCGACGGAATCGCCTCCTTCACCGGCCGGCCCTGGCGGGCCGACCGCCTCCACCTCGTCGCCAGCAACATCGGCCGCGGCCCGGGGCCGATCCGCTACCGGGACATCGCTTCGTGGAAGTTCACGGGAGAGCGCTGACCCGACCGGCCGCGGGCCCGGGGGGGTGCACGGCCTTCGACGTCGACCTTCCACGCGAAGCCCGGTCGCGACGGGCAGGGGGTGTCCGGGGCGCGCTCCCGCACCCATCGGGGTCCGGCCGCCTCCCGGTCGGACCGCCGGTCCCGCGAGGGGCCGATACCGTGCCGGGGTGAACCACTCCCCGCGCCGCCCCCTGCTCTTCCTCGACGTGGACGGGCCACTGATCCCCTTCGGGGGAGATCCGCCCCGTCTCCCTCGCTGTGTGACGGGTGGCGAACCGTCCGACTCGGCCGCGAACCCCCTGCTCGACAGGGTCGATCCCGCTCACGGTCCCCGGCTGGCGGCGCTCCCCTGCGAGCTGATCTGGGCCACCACCTGGGACGAGGACGCCAACGAGTGCGTCGCTCCCCGGCTCGGGCTGCCGCGGCCGGCCGTGGTGCGCTGGCCGGAACCGTCCGACGCCGACGAGCGGGACGCACGCGAGGGCCTGGACTGGAAGACCCGCGCCCTGGCGGCGTGGGCGGGCGGACGCCCGTTCGTCTGGGTCGACGACGAGCTCACGGACGCCGATCGCGACTGGGTAGCCGTCCACTGCCCCGCCGGTGCGCTGCTCCACCGGGTCGATCCGCGCCGGGGCCTGTCGGATGCCGACTACGCGGCGATCGACGCCTGGCTGAGACGAGCGATCCGAACACCCGGCGCCCCGGCCCGGTCCCCGGGGCCCTCCGCGTCGGAACGTTTCGCCGTCGACCGGCCAACGGCGACGGCGCTGTGGCACGATTCCGAGAGTGACCAGCAGACCCACCACGCAGGAGCGCCTGCGCGATCTCGCGCGGCTGCGGCGCGTCCGGGACCGGATCGACCGGGAGTACGCCCAGCCGCTCGACGTCGAGGCGCTCGCTCGCGGCGTCCACATGTCCGCCGGGCATCTGAGCCGGGCGTTCCGGCTCGCCTACGGCGAATCGCCGTACAGCTACCTCATGACCCGCCGCATCGAGCGGGCGATGGCCTTGCTGCGGCGTGGCGACCTGAGCGTGACCGAGGTGTGCTTCGCGGTCGGCTGTGCGTCGCTGGGCACCTTCAGCAGCCGCTTCACGGAACTGGTCGGGATGCCGCCCAGCGCCTACCGCCGGGAGTCGGCTCCCGCGTCGCCGGAGCTGCCGTCATGCGTGTCGAAGCAGGTCACGCGACCGATCAGAAATCGAGAAGCACGGTCGCCCGGCCGAGACTAGCGTGACGGCCGTGGACCTCTAGAGGCACCCGGGCCGCGTCCCCCGGAAACCGTCGACGGCGGGCCCGGAGCGGCACCCGCGTGCGACGGCCACGGCCGCCACGCCTCCGGGACGCGGGGGTACGGCGGGGCGCGCCAGGAGTGAGGGGCTCGGGCGACGCGTCGGTGGGGCCGGCGTCGCGGACCGGCGTGCCGGGCGGGGGCGGAACGCCACGGAGCCGGGGAAGGTGTCCCCGGCCGACGGATGGAGACATGATGAGCAGGGCCGCCAGGACGACCGCGACGCCGTCCGCGACGCACGATGCCGACCGTCACGATCTGATCCGCGTGCACGGAGCGCGCGAGAACAATCTCAAGGACGTGAGCATCGAGATCCCGAAGCGGCGGCTGACCGTCTTCACCGGGGTGTCCGGGTCGGGGAAGAGCTCGCTGGTGTTCGACACGATCGCCGCGGAGTCGCAGCGGCTGATCAACGAGACGTACAGCGCCTTCGTCCAAGGGTTCATGCCGACGCTTGCGCGCCCGGAGGTCGACGTGCTGGAAGGTCTGACGACGGCGATCATCGTCGATCAGCAGCGGATGGGCGCCGACCCCCGTTCCACGGTCGGCACCGCCACCGATGCCAACGCGATGCTCCGGATCCTGTTCAGCCGGCTCGGCACGCCGCACATCGGTCCGCCGAGCGCGTACGCCTTCAACGTACCCTCGGTCAGGGCGAGCGGCGCGATCACCGTGGAACGCGGGAACAAGAAGGCGGTGAAGGCGACGTTCCACCGGACGGGCGGCATGTGCCCCCGGTGCGAAGGCCGCGGCTCCGTCTCCGACATCGACCTCACTCAGCTCTACGACGACTCCAAGTCGCTCGCCGAGGGCGCCTTCACCATCCCCGGCTGGAAGTCCGACAGCTTCTGGACAGTGCGGGTGTACGCCGAGTCGGGCTTCCTCGACCCGGACAAGCCCATCCGCAGGTTCACCAAGAGGGAGATGCACGACTTCCTCTACCGGGAGCCGACGAAGGTCAAGGTCGAGGGGGTGAACCTGACCTACGAAGGACTGATCCCCAAGATCCAGAAGTCGTTCCTGTCCAAGGACAAGGAGGCGCTCCAGCCGCACATCCGGGCGTTCGTGGAGCGTGCCGTCACGTTCACGACCTGCCCCGAGTGCGACGGCACGCGGCTCGGCGAGGGCGCACGGTCGTCGAAGATCGAGGGGATGAGCATCGCCGACGCCTGTGCGACGCAGATCAGCGACCTCGCCGGCTGGGTCCGCGGGTTGGACGAGCCGTCGGTGGCACCGCTGCTGACCGCGCTCCGGCAGACCCTCGACTCGTTCGTGGAGATCGGTCTCGGCTACCTCGCGCTCGACCGTCCGGCCGGCACGCTGTCGGGCGGCGAGGCGCAGCGCGTCAAGATGATCCGCCATCTCGGGTCCTCGCTCACCGACGTCACCTACGTCTTCGACGAGCCGACGGCCGGGCTCCACCCTCATGACATCCAACGGATGAACGACCTGCTCCTCAGGCTGCGCGACAAGGGCAACACGGTGCTCGTGGTGGAACACAAGCCGGAGACGATCGTGATCGCCGACCATGTCGTCGACCTCGGACCAGGCGCCGGGACGAGCGGCGGCGCCGTCTGCTTCGAGGGCACCGTGGAGGGTCTGCGGTCCGGCGGCACGGTCACGGGCCGCCACTTCGACGACCGGGCGACCGTCAAGAAGGCCGTCCGGAAACCGACCGGCTCGCTGCGGATCCGCGGCGCCACCACGAACAACCTGCGTGACGTGGACGTGGACATCCCGCTCGGGGTGCTCGCCGTCGTCACCGGCGTCGCCGGCTCCGGCAAGAGCTCCCTCGTCCACGGGTCGATTCCCGCCGACGAGGCTGTGGTGTCGATCGATCAGACCCCGATCCGCGGCTCACGACGGAGCAACCCGGCCACGTACACCGGGCTGCTCGACCCGATCCGGAAGGCGTTCGCCAAGGCCAACGGGGTCAAGCCGGCCTTGTTCAGCGCCAACTCGGAGGGCGCCTGCCCCACCTGCAACGGGGCCGGGGTCGTCTTCACCGACCTGGCGATGATGGCCGGTGTCGCCTCCACCTGCGAGGAGTGCGAGGGCAAGCGCTACCAGGCTTCGGTACTCGACTACCACCTCGGCGGCCGTGACATCAGCCAGGTGCTGGCGATGCCGGTGACCGAGGCCATGGAGTTCTTCGGCGACGGCGAGGCCGCCACACCGGCCGCGCGGCGCGTCCTCGGCCGGCTCGACGACGTGGGACTCGGCTACATCAGCCTCGGCCAGCCGCTCACCACCCTGTCCGGTGGCGAGCGGCAACGGCTCAAGCTGGCCACGCACATGGCGGACAAGGGCGGGGTCTACGTCCTCGACGAGCCGACCACCGGACTGCACTTGGCGGATGTCGAGCAGCTACTGGGCATGCTCGACCGGCTGGTCGACACCGGCAAGTCGGTCATCGTCGTCGAGCACCACCAGGCGGTGATGGCACACGCGGACTGGATCATCGACCTCGGTCCCGGCGCGGGTCACGAAGGCGGCCGGATCGTGTTCGAGGGCACGCCGGCCGAACTCGTCGCCGACGCGTCCACACTCACGGGCCGGCATCTCGCGGCCTACGTCGGCGCCTGACGGCGCGTCGACCGGGCTCCTTCGGTTCGGTGGCCCGGGGTCGTCTCCGGGGACCGGTCCGTGACGTTCGGGGTGGTGCTCTCGGACGAGGACTGCTGAACGGCCCCGCCGCACCGGGAGCCGCCGGAGCGCCCGGGCCCGGCGGCGCCCCCGCGGAGGTCCGGGCCTCTGCGACGGTGGCCGGAGGCGAGGGTGCGAGGCGGGGCGGGGCGGGGCGGAACGACAGGCCCGGCATATGCCGAAGTTCCTCCGCGCACGAGTCTGTCGCACCCGCGGATCCGGATGGCAAGGTGTCCCTGCGCGGTCCTCTCCGTCCACTCCCGGAGAGGCGTCACGCATCGGTCCCGCCCGCCCCGAGCAGGCGGGACCGCGTCGCCCCTCCCGGCTCCCCACGGGAGGGCTGCGGCGCGCCCGGGTCCCGAGGACGACCTCCGGCCGCCGACGCGGCCGGGGCCACGGATACCGCCGACCGGGGACACCGGTCCGGCCGCCGACGGGCCGCGGGAGAAGCAGGGTCCGCCAGGCTCGCGGCCGGGCGGCCGGCTCCGTATCAGGGCCCCCGGACCAGGGTCCGCACGCCTCCGCCGCCGCCGAGCAGGGCATCGGAGGGCAGCGTGATCTCGGCCCAGGTCGTGTGCCGGCCGTCGGTGAGGTCCGAACCCCAGCCGGAGCAGAGCGCGTCGATGAGGAACAGGCCCCGGCCCCGCTCCGCGAGGGTGAACGACGGATGGCGCCACCGCGCACGTACCAGCGACACGTCCATGCCGCGCCCGGCGTCACCGACCTCGACGCGCACGGCTCGCCCGGCCTCGTCGGCGATGACACGGAGGGTGACCGGAGGTCCTCCGTGGAAGGCCGCGTTCGCGACCAGCTCGGCGACGACGAGTACCACGTCGTCGACCACGGCGGAGAACCCGCCGGTCAGGAGCCCGGCACGGACCCGTCCCCGTACCACGCACATGCTTTCCGGTGCGTACGTACACGCCTCGACGACAGTCATGGAACGACACCCCAAACCTCTTTGGATGGTATTCGTCGCCCACCCCCGCTCCGGATGGCTCGCGCGTCCCGGAGAACGCGCCGGAGCCACTCGGCGGCGCGGCACCCGGCCGTGCCGCCGCGGACCGGATCGGTGGAGCCGGTGGACCGCGGAGTGTCGCCGTCGCTGCACGGCGCTCACCTTCGGCAGACGGTCCTGGGCAGACGGGGCGCCGGCACCTGTCCTATCATCGGCCGATGCCCGCCGACCGAATCGACCGCCCAGCCGATCTCGACGAGGTCCGTTCCTCGTACGACCGGGTGGCCGACAACTACACCCACATGGTGACCACGACCGGTATCGGCGACATCCGTGCGCATCCCTGGCTCAAGGCGTCGATCGACGTCTTCGCCGACACCGTGAGCGGGCTCGGGCCCGTCCTCGATGTCGGTTGCGGCCCCGGCACGGTCACCGCCTACCTCGCCGAGCGCGGGCTCGACGTGTCCGGGGTCGACCTCTCCCCCCGCATGATCGAGAACGCGCGCCGTCTTCATCCGCAGTGCCGCTTCGGTGTCGCCTCCGCCACCGACCTCGATCTCGGGGAGGCGTCCCTCGGCGGCGTGCTCGGATGGTGGTCGCTGTTCAACCTCCCCCGGGACGTCCTCCCCCGGGTCCTCGCCCTGTTCGCCCGCGCCCTGAAGCCGGGCGGCCACTTCATCACCGCCACGCACGTCGGCGACGAGGACGTGCTGCGCACGGAGGCGTACGGAGGCGTGTCCGTGCGCTGGACCACCCACAAGTGGCGGCCGGATGAGCTCGTGGACCTGATCGAGCGGGCGGGCCTGCGCCCGGTCGCCGAACTCCGGCTCCCCGCGGACGAGGTGAGCGGGCCGGGAGTGGTCGTCATGGCCGAGCGCCCCGCCTGAGAACCGGCGGCAGGTCTCAGGTCCGTCCCGCCGGTACCGGCCGAAGGGCGGGCCCTGCGGCCGGTACGAGGTTCCGTGTCAGCCCCGACGGCACGGGACGTCGCGGTCTGCGCCGCCGGGGTGGTCGCTCCTCAGTGCCTGTCGGATGGCCTTCGGCCGACAGATTCTCAGCCGACCGTCCACTTCTGGTTGGCTCCGCCGGAGCAGGTCCAGAGCTGGAGCCGGGTGCCGTTGGCGGAGCTGTTGCCGGTGGCGTCCAGGCACTTGGCCGCCTGTGGGTTGACGATGTCACGGGCCGCGGCGACGACCCATCGCTGCGCCGCCGTGCCGTTGCATGCCCACAGCTGGACGAGGGTTCCGTCCGCCGTTCCGCCGGACGCGGCGTCGAGGCACTTGCCCAGCGCGCGGATCGTGCCGTCCGGTCCGATCGTCCACCTCTGTGCCGCCGTGCCGTTGCAGTCGTAGAGCTGCACCGGGGTGCCGTCGGCCGTGTTCGCGGCGGCGACGTCGACGCACTTGCCGCCGAGCCCGGTGATCCGGCTTCCGGTGGCCGGGCCGTCCCCGGTGGTGACACGGACGTGGTCCACGACGAGTCGGCCCGGGAAGGGGGTGGAACCGTCCGGGTCGCCGGGCCAGTAGCCGCCGACGGCCAGGTTGAGGATCAGGAAGAACGGCTTGTCGAAGACCCAGGTCCGGCCGCCGAGGTCGGCGGGGGTACGGGTCTGGTAGACGGTGCCGTCGACCGACCAGGTGATCCGGCCGGGCGCCCAGTCGACGGCGAAGGTGTGGAAGGCGTCGGCGAACGTCTGGCCACCCGGCAGTGTGAAGCCCGCGCCGATGCCGCCCGCGCCGGAATAGCCGGGGCCGTGCAGGGTGCCGTGGACGGTGGAGGGCTCGAAGCCGACGTTCTCCATGATGTCGATCTCACCGGAGTCGGGCCATCCGACCTGGCCGAGGTCGTTGCCGAGCATCCAGAACGCCGGCCACATGCCCTGCCCGCGGGGGACCTTCATCCGCGCCTCGACCCGACCGTACTGGGCGGTGAAGCGTCCGGCGGTGTTCAGGCGGGCCGAGGTGTACTCGCACCGGCCGTACCAGCAGGCGTAGTCGGCGGGGTTCTCCCGGCGCGCGGTGATGACGAGATGTCCCTGGCCGTCGAGGACGGCGTTGGTCGTGCCGGACGTGTAGTACTGCCGTTCGTGGTTGTTGACGTTGTCGCCCGTCTCGAGCCGCCATCGGCTGCCGTCGACGGCGGCGCCCGCGGGCCCGTCGAAGTCGTCGGAGAAGGTGACGGCGGCGGCCCGGGCCGCCGGTACCGGTGGCGCGTCGTGGCCCGCGGCGCCGGGCCCGGGGGCGGTTGCCGCGAGGCCGAGCAGCAGGGCGGCGCCGGCGAGGGCGGACAGCGCCGACCGCAGGGAGCGGCGCGGGGAGCGGGAGGAGTGCATGGCTCTCACTTCCGTCGGATGTGGGGGGACGCGCGGAACCGCCGGGGCCGGGGACGCCGGGCCCACGGAGAGTCGAATGCCATGCTCATGACATGACATCCTCTCCGGAAGAGAACCGCTTCTTTATCGCCCCCATGATTTAAGAAGTAAGTTAAGTGACCGTCAAGAGCCGGGAGAACCTCCGCCGCGTACCGCCCGCCGACCGCGGCCCCGCGTCGCCGACTCGGCCCGGCGCCGCGGACACGACGACGGCGCCCGTACGGGGTACGGGCGCCGTCGAAGACGAGAAGCGGGGCCGAGCGATCAGCCGCGAATGATGTTCTCCGCCTGCGGGCCCTTCTGGCCCTGCGTGATGTCGAACGTCACGGTCTCGCCCTCCGTCAGTTCACGGTAGCCGTTGCCGGAGATGTTGGAGTAGTGAGCGAAGACGTCCGGTCCGCCTCCGTCCTGGGCGATGAAGCCGAAGCCCTTCTCGGAGTTGAACCACTTCACGGTGCCGCTGGCCATGCCTGTCCCTCTGGTCAATTCAGCAGCGGCCCGGACGGCCGCTGCGGCGCGCTCTGTGAGCGCCTGCCCCAGTCTTCCCCGTCTGGTCCCGCACCTACACCCATTGGCCCGATCTTGTCGGACGACGCGAGACGGCTATGGTCCACGGCTCCCGGGAGCCGGACGTGTCCCCCGCGAGGCCGCCGGGCCCCGGACGATGGTCCCCCGTGAACACAGCGCGCCCCGGGACACCCGTACAGACGTCGTCCGTTCAGGGCTTGAACGCACAACTCCCCTCGCGGCTCGTAAACTTGCGAAGAGCCCGTTGTCAGCGTGAACTCTTGACGACACGAGGGCCTGCCTGTTGACTCGCCGCACCAGGCCGCACCGCACCGGAAGCGGTTCCGACAGCGATGTCAGCCGACGGCGTCCGGCACCCGGGCCGCTGTCCGTCACCGACGCGGAGGCCCCTCGATGCGTGTCACCATCGCCGACGTCGCACGTCAGGCGGGTGTCAGCAAGACCACCGTCTCGCGGGTCCTGAACTCAGGAGCCGAGGTCGAGGCCGGTACCGCCGCCCGGGTTCACGAAGTGATCGCCGGTCTGGGCTATGTGCCCAGCTCGGGCGCGGTCGGCCTGGCCCGTGGCAGCAGCCGCGTCATCGGTATGCTCACCCCCTCGCTCACCTGGCCGTGGATGGGCGAGGTGCTCCAGGGCGTCGCCGACACGGTCGAGCGCGCCGGCTACGGCCTGCTGCTGTTCACCTGCGACCGGAGCGCGGACTCCATCGGCCGTTTCACCGCCCAGGTCTCGGCCCGCGCCTTCGACGGGCTGCTCGTCGTCGCACCGGAGGGCACCCTCGTCACTCTTTCGGCGCTGCACCGGCGCGGTCTGCCCGTCGTCCTGATCGACGACCGCGGCCACCGCCCGGGGTTCCCCTCGGTCGCCATCACCAACCGGGCCGGTCGTGCGTCCGCCGCACGGCATCTGCGCGCCCTGGGCCGCTCACGCCCTCTCGTCATCGCGGGACGCCGGGAGTTCGGCTGCGTGCGCGAGCGGCTGGAGGGCTTTGGCGAGGTGCTTCGCCCCGAGTGCGTCGTCGCCGGCGAGTTCACCGAGGACACGGGCCGGACCGGAGTCGAACGGGCGCTCGCCGAAGGGCGGGCCTTCGACTGCGTCTTCGCGCACAACGACCTGATCGCCGCGGGGGCGCTGGCCGCCCTGCGCGCGGCGGGCCGCACCGTGCCGGACGACGTCGCCGTCGTCGGTTTCGACGACATCCCCATGGCCCGCCACACCGAACCGCCACTGACGACCGTCCGCCAGCCCATGCGCCGCATGGGCGAGACGGCCGCCGGCCTCCTGCTCGCCGCGCTGGCCGGCGAGGTGATCCCGTCCGAACCGGTCGTCCTGCCCACCGAACTCGTCGTCCGCCGCTCCGCACCCACCGCCTGAGAGCCTGTCGGCCGAAGGCCACCCGACAGGTCCTCAGGCGACACGGGGCCGTCGACCGCGTGACCCGCACCTCCGTGACCCGCACCTCCGTGTCCCGCAGAAGGAGCCGTAATGCCACGAGATCGCCGCAGGAGCCGCTTGCGGAAGAGGACGAGAACGGCCGTCGTCACCGCCACCGCCGTCCTCGCCGGACTGCTCGCCGGCGCCCTGCCGAGTTCCGCCGCCGAGGAACCCGCGCCGGTGGCCGTCGACCGTTTCGAGGGCGAGGTCCCCTTCGCGAGTCCGCCCGCGGAGGGCATCTTCACCTGGGGCAGCGACGCCGACGATCCGCCACAGCTGCGGATCGTCGAGCGGCCCGACGCCCCCGAGGGTGGCCGAGTCCTGGAAGGCACGTACGACATCAGCGGCTGGGGCGGCTTCAGCCACGACTTCGCGTTCGACGCACCGCCCAGGAACTGGACGGCCTCCAAGGGCATCCGCTTCTGGTGGTTCGGCCGGAACACCGCTCCGCTGCCACCTGGTTCGGGCAAGCGCATCCACTTCGAGCTCAAGGACGGCGGCGCGAACGGAGAGGCGTCCGAGCTGTGGACGACCTCGTTCACCGACGACTGGGAGGGCTGGCACCTCGTCGAGATCCCGTTCGCCGACTTCGAGTACCGGACCGACTACCAGCCCGTCGGTGGCATCGACCAGGTCCTCGGCCTCGACGAGATGTGGGGGTACGCCCTTACCCTGCCGCCCGGCGCGCCCGGCTCCTTCGCGCTCGACGGCGTGGAACTGTACGGCGCGGCCGAACCGGCCCTGACCACCAAGGTCGTCACCGCCGCCGCCGTGTATCCCGTGTCCGAGGGCGGCACCGCGGAGGTGGAGGTCTCCGTCGCCACCACCGGCTCCGGCCCGATCGCCGAGCCTGTCACCGTCACCTACGCGACGGGGGGCGGCAGTGCCCAGTCCGGCCGGGACTACACGCCGGTCTCGGGCAGCGTCACCTTCCCGGCCGGCAGCCCCTCGGGCGAGACCCGCTCGATCGCCGTGCCCACCCTGAAGGACGGCTCCGCCGAGCCCGCCGAGACCATCCCGCTCGCCCTGACCGTCGCCGGCGCGAAGGCACCGCCCGAGAACCCGGTGGTCGTGGTGAACGCCCATGGTCTGCCGTACCTTGACGAACGGCTGCCGGTACGGAAGCGCGTCGCCGACCTCCTCGGGCGGATGTCCCCCGAGGAGAAGGCCGGGCAGATGACCCAGGCCGAGCGGAACGCGCTGCGCTCCCAGGGCGACATCGCCGCGTACGGCCTCGGTTCGCTGCTCTCCGGAGGCGGGTCGGTGCCCAGCCCGAACACACCCGAGGCATGGGCGAAGATGATCGACGCCTACCAGCTGCGCACGCGGGCGACACGCTTCCAGATCCCGTTGATCTACGGCGTGGACGCCGTGCACGGTCACAACAACGTGATCGGGTCGACGATCATGCCGCACAACATCGGCATCGGCGCCGGGCGTGACCCGAAGCTCGCTCAGCGGACCGGCGCCGTCACCGCGAAGGAGGTGCGGGCGACCGGCATCCCGTGGGACTTCGCCCCCTGCCTGTGCGTCACGCGCGACGAGCGCTGGGGCCGCTCCTACGAGGCGTTCGGCGAGGACCCCGCCCTGGTGACCGCGATGGAGACGGTCATCAACGGCATGCAGGGGGCCCGCGACGGCAAGGACCTGGCGCGCAACGACAAGGTACTCACGACCGCGAAGCACTTCGTCGGCGATGGCGGCACCGCCTTCGGCTCCTCGACGACCGGCTCGTACACGATCGACCAGGGCGTCACCCGGGTCACCCGGGAGGAACTGGAAGCGGTGCACCTGGCGCCGTTCGCCGAGGCCGTGAAGCGCGGGACGGGCACGGTCATGCCTTCGTACTCCTCACTGGACATCCTGGGCGACGGCCGGGGCCCGGTGAAGATGCACGCCGACGCCGAGATGATCAACGGTGTGCTGAAGGACCGGATGGGTTTCGAGGGCTTCGTCATCAGCGACTGGCAGGCCATCGACCAGATTCCCGGTGACTACCCGAGCGACGTCCGTACCTCGGTCAACGCCGGCCTGGACATGATCATGGTGCCGACCGACTACCAGGGCTTCACCAGGACCCTCGGGGACGAGATGGCGGCCGGACGCGTTCCCGTATCGCGCGTCGACGACGCGGTGTCCCGGATCCTGACGCAGAAGTTCCGGCTGGGTCTGTTCGAGCGTCCCTATGCCGACACCACCCACCTGGCCTCGGTCGGCTCCGCCGAGCACCGCGCGGTCGCGCGGGAAGCGGCCGCCAGATCCCAGGTGCTGCTCAAGAACGAGGGCGGCGTCCTCCCGTTGAAGGCGTCGCAGAAGGTGTACGTGGCCGGTTCCAACGCCGACGACCTCGGCCGCCAGGCCGGCGGATGGACCATCAGCTGGCAGGGCGGTTCGGGCAGGACCACCACCGGCACCACGATCCTGGAGGGGATGCGCAAGGCCGCGCCGTCCGCGGACGTCGCCTACTCCGCGGACGCCTCCGCCACCACCGACGGATACGACGTGGGCGTGGTCGTCGTCGGCGAGACGCCCTACGCCGAGGGTTTCGGGGACGTCGGCAACGGCAACGACCTCGAACTGACCGCCGCCGACAAGGCGGCCGTCGACAAGGTCTGCGCGGCGATGCCGTGCGCCGTCCTGGTCGTCTCCGGCCGGCCGCAGCTGATCGGAGACCGGCTCGGCTCCCTCGACGCGCTCGTCGCCTCGTGGCTGCCGGGCACCGAGGGCGACGGTGTCGCCGACGTCCTCTACGGGAAGCGCCCGTTCACCGGCCGGCTCCCGGTCACCTGGCCCAAGTCCGAGGCGCAGCTGCCGATCAACGTCGGTGACGCCTCCTACGATCCGCAGTTCCCCTACGGCTGGGGTCTGACCACGCTGAGCCCGCCTCCGCCGGCCGTCGGCGGGGAGCACGTCCTCAAGGCGGTCGGGCTCGCGGCCAGGGTGCTCCAGGCCGCCGGTCGCGGATCGTCACCCGAGGCAGCGCGGCTGGTCGACAGGGCGCGGATCATCGTGCAGCAGAAGATCGGCGGGAACATCACCGAGGAGGTGGCGAAGCCCTTCGCCGAGGCCGACCATCTCCTGCTGTCCGGGAACCCGAAGGGCGCCGTCGCGCAGCTGACCGCGGCGTACCGGGCGGCCGGCTGAGCCCTCCGGGGGCGTGACCACTGCGTCCGGGCGGCTCCCGTCCCCTGTCCGTCGCCCATCGACGGCGCCAGGGGGGGGCGGGAGCCGCCTTCGTGGGTCCGCACGCCAGGAGGTGGGGTCCGGGGCGGTCGGTGGGGCCTGAGGACGGGGCCGGTCCACGGCTCTCCGTCGCGTTCACGCCACGCGTTCGAAGAAAACGCAGATTAGTCCGATAATGAGCCTTATGGCACAGAAGGCATCCGCGCCGCACTCCCCGCCGACCCTGACCGTCAAGGGCCGCGACATGCGGTTGCGCACCATCGGATTCGTGGTCCTCGTCGCGCTCGCCATCTGGTTCATCGCGGCCAATACGGGTTCCGTGACCATCAAACTCTGGGTTCCCACGGTGACGCTGCCACTCTGGGCGGTCCTCACGGTCACTCTCCTGGTGGGCATCCTGTTCGGACTCCTCATCGCCCACCGGCGCGCCCTGCGGTCACGCTGAGCGGCGCCGCCCAGGCCCGGGGGCGGACAGGTGCACGGACGGGCGGCACGGCGCCCGCGCGCGGGCACGCCGTAGGTCATGTACGGGGCGTGCGCATACGAGGCGCGTTCGAGGCTCATGGTGCGGGCCCGTCCGGGTGGCCGCCGGTCACGGCCGCACGGCCGGCCCCCTCCCGCCGGGGTCGGGTCCCTGCGTCAGCGCGGCGACCTGGTCGCTGATCATGTCCAGCATCGTCGCGAAGGCGGTCTCGTCCTCGCCCACCACCAGGAAGTCCAGCGTGAGCCCGTCGGTGACCGCGGCGAGATAGCGGGCCAGTACCGGGCCGGGAACACGCGGTTCGAAAGCCACCGCACCGCTGAGCCGTTCGATGAGGTCGAGGTAGATCTCGCCGTAGCGCTCGTGCTGGCGGCGGGCCAGGGATTCGCATCCGGGGGTGCGCAGCGCGTACTGGGTGAGTTCGTAGGTCAGCATGTGCTCATCGGGGTGGGCGCGCACATGGTCCCAGTAGGCGGTGAAGCCGGCCCGGACGGTCTCCCTCAGGGTGTCGCGGGGCCGCAGTGCCCGCTTCACCACGCCCACGTAGTGGTCGGTGATCGCTGTGATCACCGACTCCAGCAGCGCCTGCTTGGAGTCGAAGCAGTAGTGGAAGACGCTGAGCGACACGCCCGCCTCGGCGGCGATGGACCGGGTGGTCGTCCGGGAGACGCCGTCGCGGGCCATGGCACGGATCGCAGCCTCGGTCAGCTGCCGGCGCCGTGCGGCGAGCGGCATGCGGGTCATGTGCCGTTCCTCTCGGTGGTACGCCCGTGGCGGGGTGGGATCGGCCGGCCGATCCCACCCCGGTATGGGCTTGTCCGTTCCCTCCCCGCCCGTTCCCCCGGCGCCCGCGCTCCCGTCGGGACGGGCCCGCAGGTCCGGGCCTGGGAAGTCCGGAATCGGGCGGTCCGGAAGCGGGGCGCGGTGCCGTCAGCTGCTGTAGACCCCGACCTCGTGGAGCGAGTAGCCCCACCCGGTACCGCGCCGCACTCCGCTGATCCGGACGTATCTGGCCGTGGTGGCCGTGAACCGGGCCGTGTCGAGTCCGCCGTCTCCGGCCGTGGTCGACCAGGCGGTCCGCCATGTGCTGCCGTCGTCGGAGAGATCGACGCGGTACGACTTGCCGTACGCGGCCTCCCAGTCGAGCGTCACGCGCTTGACGAGTTGCGAGGTACCGAGGTCGATCCGCAGCCACTGGGCGTCGCTCCACTCGCTCGCCCACCGGGTGCGCCGGTCACCGTCCACGGCCCGGCCGGGCACGAAGGAGACGAAGGGGTTCCACCACTCGGAACTGGAGGCCGAGGCCGGCGCGCGGGCGGCCAGGTTCACACCGGCCCGGTGCTGCTCGGACGCGCCCCAGGTGCGGAGGTAGGACTCGGCGCCACGGAACATGTCGTCGACCACGTCCTGGCCGCCGACCAGCCGGATGTCCTCGATCCAGTCGGGCACCAGACCGTAGTGCGAGGCGCCGTCCGTGTTGAGGTCCCACGTCCGCAGGCCGGTGGTCTGCCGGTCGATGACGGAACCGCCGTCGGTGCTGCGGAACGGGTAGCGCACCGGGTTCGGGGCGTCCGCGCCCCGTGGACCCGGCCAGCCGCCGACACCGTTCATGTCGGTTCCGTAGCCGTAGCCCACGTCGTACTTGTCACGCAGGGCCTCGGTCCGCTTCGCCTCCGCGCTGAAGCCCTGGGATCCGTGCATGTACTGGGCGATGAAGCCGCCGAGGGCGTAGACCCGTTCGGTCCAGTCGGCGTCCATCCAGCTGTGCGAGGAGAGGACGCCGGGATACGACTCCGACTCCAGGATGTCCAGGGCGCGGCCCACGCCCTTGACACTCATGTGGTCGATCTCGAGCATCATCTTGCGCTTCATCAGGCCGCGGACGGCGTACTCCCCCAGGTCCGTCAGACCCCGGATGTTGCACTGGGCTCCGGAGGCGTACGAGGGCACCGACACGCCCGCGGGCAGTTCGGCCTCGGCCGCGGGCGCGGCGGTGAGTCCGATCGGGTTGTCGTGCTGCGGGCCCTTGCACGTCTCGGTCCGCCAGAAGGTGCCGGTGGAGAGGAACTGGCCCACGTTGATGGCGGTGCCGAGCGCGCCCTGGTCGAAGCGCACCCCGCACAGGGCGTTGTCGAACTTGTGACACAGGAACATGCTCCGGACGCCGAGCCGGTGCAGCTCGTCGAGGCCCCGGTCGATGTCGGCACGGTCGCACTGCGCGATGTCCAGGATCTGTTTACAGCCGAACGGCTCGGAGGTCTCCACGCCGAGGACGACCGCCAGCTTCCCCTGCTCGATCACGTCACGGGCCTGTGCCGAGTCGAGGACGATCCGGAACCAGCCCTTCCCCTTGCCGCCGTACATCGTGTCGACATAGTCCTGCATCTCGTACATCTTGCGGGCCTGGAGGCGGAGCGAGGTCATCTCGTCGCAGCCGCGGTCCTTGAAGAAGTACACCGAGCAGATGACACCGTTGGTGACGAGGTCGTTCACGAGCACCCGCTGGCCTCCGCGCCAGGCGCGCTCGACCCAGGCGTAGTAGTTCTGCTGGTGGGTCAGCGAATCGTGGGCGGGCCAGTCCTTGAACGTGGGCCAGCCGTTCGGGTCGTGCTTGCCGTCGCCCCCCTTGGTGATGAAGTCGAAGACCGCCAGCGAGCCGTCGGGGTAGTGCTCGGGACAGTCCTTCAGCGCGTCGGCGACACCTCCCTCGGAGAACGCCTTCCCGCAGATGAGGCGGCCACCGAACGCCTCGTTGGACATGATGTGGTTGTGCGCGTCGACGAATCCGCGCACCTCGCCCTGCGCGTCGGTGCCTGTGAAGGGTTCACCCTGGACGTTGATCCGCGAGTCGGGCGCGGGCCGGGCGACGGGATCCCACCAGGCTCCGTCCGCGGCGGAACCGGGTGTGGGAGCGAGCAGTACGGCCAGCATGGCGAAGAGGACTGACAGCACCGCCAGGGGCTTGCGCCTGTTGTGCGCGGGTCGCGTCATGGACATCACTCACGTCTTCGGTCGGCGGACGGCGCGGTCCTGAAGCTTGTCATGTTCCGCGCAAGGTTGGGTTGAGAATCCCGAGTACCGCGAACGGAGTCAAGAGTCCGGGACAGATGACCTGATACAGCGTCAGCACGTTCTGTCCGCGTCCTCCCCGGACCGACAGCGGGCGCACTCCGGATGACACGTGCCCACACCCCGTCGTGGGCGTGACGTCGTGGATGATGGGGTGATGTCGGTCCGCACAGGGAGGCCACCGCGGGTCACGCGGTGACCGAGGGCCGTCGCCCGGCGCCGGCGGCGCCCGGGTGAGGGTCCGGGACGACGCAGTGAGCGCAACGAGTCCGTCACGACGACAAGGAGCACACCGTGAACCCGGCCGAGGAGGCACGGCACCCGCTGAACTCCGCCAGCGTCCTGAACACCAAGCAGACCGTCCTCGAACTCCTCGGGCGCGCCGGTGTGTTCGAAGACGAGGCCGAGATGCTGATCGCACTGGTGGAGGCGGGCGCGCTCACAGACGCGCACAGCGAACTCGGCAAGGTCGCGGGGGAGGTCCCGGGCGGCAGGGACGGGGACTACGCGGAGGGCTGGTCCGACGGCGCCCAGGCCGTGGGCGCCGAGCTCGGCCGCGTCGCCGACCGTCTCCTGCGACAGGCCACCGCCCCGGCACCGCACGACGACTCCGCGGCGGCCGGCGGGAGGAGCCGTCCGCCCGTCGGGTTCGTGGACGTGGAGCGGGCGAAGGTCGCGGTGACACCGCTCTACCTCGCCTTCACCCACGCCTCCGACTTCGACCCCGAGGAGTCCGACCGTGTGCTCACCGCGGTGCTCGGCACCATGAGCGCCCTGGGACGGGCGGCGTACGCGGGGCGCCTCGACGAGTTCACCCACGCCCACGGGGATCGGCTGACGCGCCTGTACGCGGACTTCGGGCCGGGCAGCGCGGTCGGGATCCACAGCCGCTACTCCCTGGCCCACTCCCCCAGCGGCATCGCCGTCCTCGAACGACTCAGCACCGTGCCGGAGGACCTGCGTGCCGCCTGGGACTCCGCGGAACTGCCCCCGGCCTGGCTGGAGGGCCTGGCGAAAGCCTGGGACGACGCGGTGAAGTGAGCCGGACCGGCCGCCGGCGCCGGACCGCGCGCGTGCCGAAACCGGATAGCGCGACGCGCGGGGTCTGCGTAGGACGAACGGAACGGTTGAGTACCACTACTCACGCGCGTGGCCACCCCCGGACCGAGGATGGGATCAGTCCCGCCGACCTCAGGAGACCCGCGCAGATGCTGAGCCGCCTCGCCGACGTACTGGTGCCCGCCTTCGGACGTCTGACCGTCACCGCGGACCCCGGCGCCGCGCTCGCCCCCGGCAGCGTCGTCGTCGCGAACCACAGTTCACTGGCCGATCCCGCGATCGTCCTCGCCGCGCTGCGCCGCCTCGACGTCGAGCCCGTCGTGCTGGCCACCGCGGGGTTGTGGAGCGTCCCGCTGCTCGGCCGCGCCCTGACCCGCGAAGGGCACGTTCCCGTACACCGGAGGGACCGCCGGGCAGCCGACTCCCTGACCGGAGCCGCGCGGGCGCTGGAACGCGGACGTGTCGTCCTGATCTACGGCGAGGGCGGCCTCCCGCGGCGCAGGGACGCCGCGGAGGCGGCGCCCGAGGCCTTCCGCAGCGGTCTCGCGCGCCTGGTGGAACGGACGGGCGCGCCGGTCGTGCCGCTCGGGCAGGCCGGCGCCCGTCGCATCACCTCGGGCAGCCGCACGAAGCAGCTCGCCGGCTTGTTCAGCGCCCCGCTGCGCCGGCCCCGGCTGCACGTCCACGTGGGCGCGCCGGTCGACTTGTCCGAGGTCGACTGTTCCCGCCGTACGGCGCACGCCCACCACGCGGTCACGGCGGCGTGGCGCACGGCGGCGGCGCGCCTGGGCGAGAAGTCCACCGGTCCGGGGCCCAAGCTTCCGGGACCGTCCGCCGACCCCACCGCGTGAGCCGGGCCCTCGCGGCCGTCGCCCGGTGCTCGGCCGCCGTGTCTCGGCCAGCGGATCCGGAGTCGGTGTTCCGGGGCCGAGGGTCTCACGCCGGTGGTTTCGGGGCGGTTCACCCGTCACGGGGAAGAACGACCGGGTTCCCGGCCGGCCCCGCCTGCCTGTTCGCAGGTCTGGCGGCGCTCCCGGCACCCGGCGGCCACCTCACCTGTCCCGTGCCGGGAATCGGCCCGGGATTCCCCTGCGTGAAAGACCCGAGGTATCCGTGCCAGTACCTGTTGTCCTTGCCGGGCGCACCGTGCGGCTGGATCCGCTGACCATCCGCCATGCCGCGGCTACGTGAAGGCCCGTGGCAGGCCGGACCGCATAGGCCGGACGATCTCGTCCGGCAGGCGGCCGTCCGGCCGGGGCGCGAGCGGCCCGAGCACCGCTCGGAAACGCCTCTGCGGAAGGTGTGGGAGACCGCTTCGGGGGTCATACCTGGGTCGCCAGGCCGCTTCGGGTCCGCGTATCGTCCGCCCCCGGCCTCTTCCGGCCCGGACCCGGTGGAACGCCACACTGGCGCGCGGGGAGGAGGGCGTGACCGTGTGCCGCGCCACTCCCGCCGGGCGGCAGCCCCTGCTCGGGCCCCGGGGCAGCGCGGCGGCGGAGGCTACTCGAAGCGGCTGGTGTCGCCCGCACCCCGCCGGACGATCTCGACGTCCCCGCCGGAGAAGTCGACGACCGTGGTCGGCTCGGTACCGCAGTCGCCCGAGTCCAGGACGGCGTCGACGACGTGGTCGAGCCGTTCCTTGATCTCCCAGCCCTGCGTCAGCGGCTCCTCCTCGTCGGGCAGGAGCAGGGTGCTGGACAGCAGCGGCTCGCCGAGCTCCGCCAGCAGGGCCTGGACGACGGCGTGATCGGGAATCCGGACGCCGACCGTCTTCTTCTTCGGGTGGAGCAGGCGCCGCGGGACCTCCTTCGTCGCGGGCATGATGAAGGTGTAACTGCCGGGTGTGGCCGCCTTGACCGCGCGGAACACGTCGTTGTCGATGTGTACGAACTGGCCCAGTTGCGCGAAGTTCTGGCACACCAGGGTGAAGTGGTGACGATCGTCGAGCTTGCGGATCGCGCGGATGCGGTCGATCCCGTCGCGGCTGCCCAGCCGGCATCCCAGCGCGTAGCAGGAGTCCGTGGGGTACGCGACCAGCGCGCCGGAGCGGATGCTGTCGGCCACGCCGCTGATGACGCGCCGCTGAGGATTCTCGGGGTGCACGTCGAAGTATTTCGCCATCGGCCCAGTCTAGTTTCCCGGTTGCCGCGGGGCGGGCGTGTCGCCCTGGGACCACCCGGGACCGTGGGGCGGGACCGCCACAGCGGCGTCGCGCGCACCGCTTCGCGGCCGGCGCGGTCAGGCGGCCGCGGCCGCCTGACGCTGACGGAGCACGATCGCGTTGAGGCGGATCGTGTACGGAGCGACGTTCGTGATCCGGAGCGTGCCGGCCGTCGCCTTGTGCAGGGCCGAAGCCGTCCCGCCGTGCGGGACGGCTTCGGCACCCCGGCGCGCACGGGCGGGGTGGTCGGACGCCAACGGGAGGACCACCCCCGGAAAGCGGCCCCCGCGCCGGGCTCGGGCCTGATGGTCCTCGGACGCCTGCGGTCACCCGCGCGCGTCGGCCAGTTCCGCGCGGTCCGCCCCACGCGGTCCAGCCGGCCCGCCCCGGGTACCGGCCGCCGTGCCCAGGTCGAGCAGCCGCCGCCGGTCCAACGGCGACTCCCGTCGGTCCAGGCGCTCCTCCAGCAGAACACGTGCGGTGTCGCTGTGGCCCGCCTCCACCATCGCGTACAGCAGGGTCTCCTCGACCACCTCGCGCTGCGCCGCGCTCCCGCCGACCCGCCGCAGCGAGGGCAGCACGGCCCGCAACTCCCGTACCGCCGTGGTCCACCGCTCCTCGAGGACCGCCTCCAGCGCACCGCACAGAGGTACGACGACCTCTCGCTGTACCGCGTCGGCGCCTGCCGCGTGCGTGCGCAGCCGGCGGAGCGCGGGAAGGTCGCCGGCCGCGGTGAGGGCGACGGCGCCGTGCAGTGCCGTGAACGCGGTGGCGGGCCGTTCGACCAGGTCGCGGGCGACGGCGTCGAGTACCGCGTCGACCGGCACGCGGCCCGTCCAGTTCCGGGCCATCCGCGCCCGCCACAACAGCGATCCGGAGTCGACCAGCGCGCGCACGCCGTTCACCTGGCGCGGGGCGAGCTGGGCGAACCAGCGTCGGCGCACCGCGGCGGAGTCGTCGAGGGCGAGTTCGTGCAGCGCCACGTGCCAGGAGAAGTGCGCCCGGTGCACGGCGCCGCGCCCGTGACCACCGATCCAGCCGTCCAGCCAGTCGCGGCCGGCGCGGTGGTCGCCCGATTCGTAGTGGACGTGCGCGAGGGCGTGCACGGCGTGGCCGGAGGCGGGCTCGGCGGCGAGCGCGACCCGTGCCAGGGCACCCGCCTCGTCGATCCGTCCCTGTTCCTGACGGAGGAAGGCGAGGAGCGAGGTGTGGAACCAGTGACCGTCGTAGGCGGGCGCGGTCTGCTCCACGAGCCGCTGAGCGAGGGTGCCGTCGAGGTCTCCGACGCCGGAGAAGGCGATGGTGGGGACCGCGATACTGAGGGCGAAGGCGTCGCCGGGGTAGCGGTCGAGGTGGTCGATGAGGGCCAGGTCGCCGTCGCCGCCCGCACCGCCTCCCGCGCACCCGCCTCCCGCGCACCCGCCGCCCGGCGCCCCGTGCGCGGCGATCCGGCGTGAGACGACGTCCACGAAGGAGCGTTCCCGGTCGTCGCCGCGTTCCCGCACACTGCGCCGGGCATCGGCGAGTTCGCGGGCCACGTCGACGTCCGCGCCGCACTCGTGGCCGAGCAGCGCGAGCGCCGCGTGTCCCAGGGCGAAGCCGGGGTCCAGTTCGGTCGCGCGGGCGAACGCCTCGGCGGCCTTGGCCCGTACGGTGACGACGCGGGCGAGGCCACTGCGGAAGGAGGAGGCCGCAGAGGCGTGGGTGGAGAGGGAGAGTCCGAACTGGTCGGTGGGCCGACGGCGGGTGGGCCGCCGCGTCGGCGCGAGCGGGGCCAGGACGGCCTCCGCGACCTCCTTGGCCTGGGCACGGATCTCGGGGATGGCGGTGGTCTCCCACAGTTCGCCACGTCGCGGCGAGCCGAGGGTGAACAGGGGGCGCGGGTCGCGTCCCCGGGCGTCGAGTAGCCGTCCGGCGTGCGTGGCGACTCCGATGCCCAGCGGTCCCGGTGTGGCGAGACCGTCGGCGAGCAGTCCGGACCACAGGGGGTCGGAGTCGCCCTCGGCGCGAAGCCCCGGACCGGTGCAGTCCACGACCCAGGCCACGCGCAGCTCCCGGCCGTCGGCGAGGCGGACGGCCAGCCCGCCGTCGTCCAGCGGTTCGGCACCGGCGATCCGGCCGGCGTGCACGCGCAGCCGACGCGTGGACCGCAGCCGGGCGACGGTCTCCGCGGTGGCCGGTGCCATCCTGTGCCGGTGGACGTTCCAGCGGGTGGCGTCGCGTCCGAGGAACTCGGCCCGCTCCTCGTCCCCGAGTCCCTGCCACAGCCGGACGATGTGGGGGCGCAGTCCGTCGAGGGCGGGCCGCCAGTCGCCGTGGTCGCGCAGGGAAGCGGCGAAGTGACGCCGCAGTGCGGACCGGAGCCGGTTGAGCGGAAGGCCGCTCAGCCCCGGTGGCGGAGGCACGGGGGGCAGCGGCGCGACGGCGTGCGGCCGGGGCAGGAGACCGGTGCGCGAGACCGCGTGCACCGTGCGGCCGGGTCGGTCCAGGACGAGGGAGAGGTCGACGGCGGTGAGCCCGGTGCCGACGAGGAGGACATCGTCGCCATCGCCCACCGGGTCGAGCGCCCCCGGTGCCCAGGGACGTCCGATGAACCGCTGGGAGCGGGTCAGCCCGGCCGGTGCCCAGCCCGCCTGACCCGCGGCGGGTCCGGTCGCCAGGACCACGCTGTCGGCCGTGACCGTGTCCCCGTCGGCGAGCGCGAGCGCGAGCCGTCCGTCGGCCGTCTCGGTGCACCGTGTCGCCTTCGTGCGGAGCCTGCGCACGGTGACGGTGCCGTGGGCCGTGATGATGGCGCGTCCGAGGGTGTCGGCGAGGTAGGAGCCGAAGCGGTGCCGGGAGGCGAAGTCGCCTGCGTCGACGGTGGATTCACCGTGCCGGCAGAGCCAGCGCCGGAAGTGGCCGGGGTCGTCCGGGTAGCAGCTCATGCCGCCTACGGGGACGTTGAGCCGGTGCTCGGGTACCTCGGTGGCGTAGGCCGTGCCGCGGCCCGCCTCCGCGGCGGGGTCGATCAGGAGCAGTTCCAGGGGGGTGCGACGGCGGGCCGCCGCCTCGCACAGCTGGACGGCGACGAGCGCTCCGGCCGCGCCTGCGCCGACGACTGCCACGGTCGATCGCGGATGAGCGGTCACCACTTGATACCTCCGAGCCAAGGCGGGTCTGGGGTGGGACGTACTAGGGGCGGGTGCGCCACGGACGTGCGAGTCCGTGGGCGGGTCGGGCGGGTGCGCGTGCCCGACCGCCGGCTGTTCGGCCACCGAGTGAAGTTCACTATGTCGATGAACAATATGAAGTGACAACCCCTCCCCACCGGACAACCCTCCTTGGACGGCGTGTCGTTGGCGTGAAATGACGCATCGGCGGGGCGTCGGAGGTGTGGTCGGGGGACGGGGGAAGGACGCTATCCCGCCGACCATGAGACATTGAGCCGGTGAGGATCTCAGCAAGAACGGACTACGCGGTCCGGGCCATGGCGGAATTGGCCTGTTCCCCCGACCGCCCCCTCAAGGCCGAGGACATCGCGAGTCGCCAGGACATACCCGTCCGGTTTCTCTTCGTCGTCCTCAGCGAGTTGCGCCAGGCGCGGCTGGTCCGGAGTGTGCGCGGTCCGGAGGGCGGGTACAGCCTGTCGAGACCCCCCGGCGAGATCACCCTCGCGGACGTCATCCGCGCGATGGACGGACCGCTCGTGAGCGTGCGCGACCTGAAACTGACGGGGCTGGAGTACCAGGGTGCGGCGGCGCCCATGCCGGACGTGTGGCGTGCCGTACGCGCGAGTCTCCGCCAAATCCTGGAGGGCACGACGCTCGCCGATCTGGCGGCCGGGACGCTGCCCGCCCTGGTACGGGACCGGGCTCAGGAGTACAACGACGACGTACGGACGTACCCCTGAGGGCTGTCTCGTGTCCCCCGTGACGGCCGGCTTCGGCGGCGGGCGGGGTGCCGGCGCTGTCAAGGCGCGTTCCGTGCACGTCGCACCCGTCGCCGTGCACCTCATGTCCGTGGGACGGCCGAGGACCCGGGAACAGGTGTCCGCTGTCCGGCCGCGGTTGTGTCGTAACGGGCCCTGAACGCGAAAATGCCTCAGTCCCCGGGACACGAGGTCCGGGGACTGAGGCTAAAAATTGTTCGGCGGCGTCCTACTCTCCCACAGGGTCCCCCCTGCAGTACCATCGGCGCTGAAAGGCTTAGCTTCCGGGTTCGGAATGTAACCGGGCGTTTCCCTAACGCTATGACCACCGAAACACTATGAAGAAAACAAACTCCAGCCAGCAAAAAGGCGAGTTCGTTACTTCAGAACTAACACAGTGGACGCGAGCAACTGAGGACAAGCCCTCGGCCTATTAGTACCGGTCAGCTCCACCCATTACTGGGCTTCCACATCCGGCCTATCAACCCAGTCGTCTACTGGGAGCCTTACCCTCTCAAGGAGGTGGGAATACTCATCTCGAAGCAGGCTTCCCGCTTAGATGCTTTCAGCGGTTATCCCTCCCGAACGTAGCCAACCAGCCATGCCCTTGGCAGGACAACTGGCACACCAGAGGTTCGTCCGTCCCGGTCCTCTCGTACTAGGGACAGCCCTTCTCAATATTCCTACGCGCACAGCGGATAGGGACCGAACTGTCTCACGACGTTCTAAACCCAGCTCGCGTACCGCTTTAATGGGCGAACAGCCCAACCCTTGGGACCGACTCCAGCCCCAGGATGCGACGAGCCGACATCGAGGTGCCAAACCATCCCGTCGATATGGACTCTTGGGGAAGATCAGCCTGTTATCCCCGGGGTACCTTTTATCCGTTGAGCGACGGCGCTTCCACAAGCCACCGCCGGATCACTAGTCCCGACTTTCGTCCCTGCTCGACCCGTCGGTCTCACAGTCAAGCTCCCTTGTGCACTTACACTCAACACCTGATTGCCAACCAGGCTGAGGGAACCTTTGGGCGCCTCCGTTACTCTTTGGGAGGCAACCGCCCCAGTTAAACTACCCATCAGACACTGTCCCTGATCCGGATCACGGACCGAGGTTAGACATCCAGCACGACCAGAGTGGTATTTCAACGGCGACTCCACCATGACTGGCGTCACAGCTTCAAAGTCTCCCACCTATCCTACACAAGCCGAACCGAACACCAATATCAAACTGTAGTAAAGGTCCCGGGGTCTTTCCGTCCTGCTGCGCGAAACGAGCATCTTTACTCGTAGTGCAATTTCACCGGGCCTATGGTTGAGACAGTCGAGAAGTCGTTACGCCATTCGTGCAGGTCGGAACTTACCCGACAAGGAATTTCGCTACCTTAGGATGGTTATAGTTACCACCGCCGTTTACTGGCGCTTAAGTTCTCAGCTTCGCAACCCCGAAAGATCACTAACCGGTCCCCTTAACGTTCCAGCACCGGGCAGGCGTCAGTCCGTATACATCGCCTTACGGCTTCGCACGGACCTGTGTTTTTAGTAAACAGTCGCTTCTCGCTGGTCTCTGCGGCCACACCCAGCTCAGAGTGCAAGACTCATCACCAGACATGGCCCCCTTCTCCCGAAGTTACGGGGGCATTTTGCCGAGTTCCTTAACCATAGTTCACCCGAACGCCTCGGTATTCTCTACCTGACCACCTGAGTCGGTTTAGGGTACGGGCCGCCATGAAACTCGCTAGAGGCTTTTCTCGACAGCATAGGATCATCCACTTCACCACAATCGGCTCGGCATCAGGTCTCAGCCTTAACGTGCGACGGATTTACCTATCACACGGCCTACACCCTTACCCCGGGACAACCACCGCCCGGGCTGGACTACCTTCCTGCGTCACCCCATCGCTTACCTACTACCACCTTGGATCAGCGGCTCCACCACTTCCCTTCACCCGAAGGATCCAGGACGGCTTCACGGCCTTAGCATCAATGGGCTCGATACTGGGCGTTTCAAAGCGGGTACCGGAATATCAACCGGTTGTCCATCGACTACGCCTGTCGGCCTCGCCTTAGGTCCCGACTTACCCTGGGCAGATCAGCTTGACCCAGGAACCCTTAGTCAATCGGCGCACACGTTTCTCACGTGTGTATCGCTACTCATGCCTGCATTCTCACTCGTGAACCGTCCACAACTCGCTTCCGCGGCTGCTTCACCCGGCACACGACGCTCCCCTACCCATCACAGTCCCCGTTGGGGGTACATACTGCAATGACACGACTTCGGCGGTACGCTTGAGCCCCGCTACATTGTCGGCGCGGAATCACTTGACCAGTGAGCTATTACGCACTCTTTCAAGGGTGGCTGCTTCTAAGCCAACCTCCTGGTTGTCTCTGCGACTCCACATCCTTTCCCACTTAGCGTACGCTTAGGGGCCTTAGTCGATGCTCTGGGCTGTTTCCCTCTCGACCATGGAGCTTATCCCCCACAGTCTCACTGCCGCGCTCTCACTTACCGGCATTCGGAGTTTGGCTAAGGTCAGTAACCCGGTAGGGCCCATCGCCTATCCAGTGCTCTACCTCCGGCAAGAAACACACGACGCTGCACCTAAATGCATTTCGGGGAGAACCAGCTATCACGGAGTTTGATTGGCCTTTCACCCCTAACCACAGGTCATCCCCCAGGTTTTCAACCCTGGTGGGTTCGGTCCTCCACGAAGTCTTACCTCCGCTTCAACCTGCCCATGGCTAGATCACTCCGCTTCGGGTCTTGAGCGTGCTACTCAAACGCCCTATTCGGACTCGCTTTCGCTACGGCTTCCCCACACGGGTTAACCTCGCAACACACCGCAAACTCGCAGGCTCATTCTTCAAAAGGCACGCAGTCACGACATACAAGCAAGCTTGCATGCGACGCTCCCACGGCTTGTAGGCACACGGTTTCAGGTACTATTTCACTCCGCTCCCGCGGTACTTTTCACCATTCCCTCACGGTACTATCCGCTATCGGTCACCAGGGAATATTTAGGCTTAGCGGGTGGTCCCGCCAGATTCACACGGGATTTCTCGGGCCCCGTGCTACTTGGGTGTCTCTCAAACGAGCCGTCAATGTTTCAGCTACGGGGGTCTTACCCTCTACGCCGGACCTTTCGCATGTCCTTCGCCTACATCAACGGTTTCTGACTCGCCTCACAGCCGGCAGACTGTGAAAAAGAGATCCCACAACCCCGCATGCGCAACCCCTGCCGGGTATCACACGCATACGGTTTGGCCTCATCCGGTTTCGCTCGCCACTACTCCCGGAATCACGGTTGTTTTCTCTTCCTGAGGGTACTGAGATGTTTCACTTCCCCTCGTTCCCTCCACATGCCCTATGTGTTCAGGCATGGGTGACAGCCCATGACGACTGCCGGGTTTCCCCATTCGGAAACCCCCGGATCAAAGCTTGGTTGACGGCTCCCCGGGGACTATCGTGGCCTCCCACGTCCTTCATCGGTTCCTGGTACCAAGGCATCCACCGTGCGCCCTTAAAAACTTGGCCACAGATGCTCGCGTCCACTGTGTAGTTCTCAAGCAACGACCAGCCACCCATCACCCCGTCGACAAGCAACAGGTTCACTGGGGCCGGCATCACGAAGGCAACGACCTCACGGCCGCACCCTCAGACACCCAACAACGTGCCAAACACAGCCAGTCCAGACGATCACCGCGTTCCACGCCGAAGCAGTACTAACGAACTCGCCCAAACCCACTGTGCCAACTAATCAACGTTCCACCCATGAGCTGACCGTGCAGAACATTTGCCTGCAATCGGTACTGTGCTCCTTAGAAAGGAGGTGATCCAGCCGCACCTTCCGGTACGGCTACCTTGTTACGACTTCGTCCCAATCGCCAGTCCCACCTTCGACAGCTCCCTCCCACAAGGGGTTGGGCCACCGGCTTCGGGTGTTACCGACTTTCGTGACGTGACGGGCGGTGTGTACAAGGCCCGGGAACGTATTCACCGCAGCAATGCTGATCTGCGATTACTAGCAACTCCGACTTCATGGGGTCGAGTTGCAGACCCCAATCCGAACTGAGACCGGCTTTTTGAGATTCGCTCCGCCTCACGGCATCGCAGCTCTTTGTACCGGCCATTGTAGCACGTGTGCAGCCCAAGACATAAGGGGCATGATGACTTGACGTCGTCCCCACCTTCCTCCGAGTTGACCCCGGCGGTCTCCTGTGAGTCCCCATCACCCCGAAGGGCATGCTGGCAACACAGGACAAGGGTTGCGCTCGTTGCGGGACTTAACCCAACATCTCACGACACGAGCTGACGACAGCCATGCACCACCTGTATACCGACCACAAGGGGGGCACTATCTCTAATGCTTTCCGGTATATGTCAAGCCTTGGTAAGGTTCTTCGCGTTGCGTCGAATTAAGCCACATGCTCCGCTGCTTGTGCGGGCCCCCGTCAATTCCTTTGAGTTTTAGCCTTGCGGCCGTACTCCCCAGGCGGGGAACTTAATGCGTTAGCTGCGGCACCGACGACGTGGAATGTCGCCAACACCTAGTTCCCAACGTTTACGGCGTGGACTACCAGGGTATCTAATCCTGTTCGCTCCCCACGCTTTCGCTCCTCAGCGTCAGTAATGGCCCAGAGATCCGCCTTCGCCACCGGTGTTCCTCCTGATATCTGCGCATTTCACCGCTACACCAGGAATTCCGATCTCCCCTACCACACTCTAGCCTGCCCGTATCGAATGCAGACCCGGGGTTAAGCCCCGGGCTTTCACACCCGACGTGACAAGCCGCCTACGAGCTCTTTACGCCCAATAATTCCGGACAACGCTTGCGCCCTACGTATTACCGCGGCTGCTGGCACGTAGTTAGCCGGCGCTTCTTCTGCAGGTACCGTCACTTTCGCTTCTTCCCTGCTGAAAGAGGTTTACAACCCGAAGGCCGTCATCCCTCACGCGGCGTCGCTGCATCAGGCTTTCGCCCATTGTGCAATATTCCCCACTGCTGCCTCCCGTAGGAGTCTGGGCCGTGTCTCAGTCCCAGTGTGGCCGGTCGCCCTCTCAGGCCGGCTACCCGTCGTCGCCTTGGTAGGCCATTACCCCACCAACAAGCTGATAGGCCGCGGGCTCATCCTTCACCGCCGGAGCTTTCAACCAACCCCCATGCGGAAGCCGGTATTATCCGGTATTAGACCCCGTTTCCAGGGCTTGTCCCAGAGTGAAGGGCAGATTGCCCACGTGTTACTCACCCGTTCGCCACTAATCCACCCCGAAGGGCTTCATCGTTCGACTTGCATGTGTTAAGCACGCCGCCAGCGTTCGTCCTGAGCCAGGATCAAACTCTCCGTGAATGTTTACCCGACCAATGCCCGATGAAGGGCCGCGGGTGCACACATCACGAGAGCGGAACGACCAGTCGGAATAAGACCGGTCGTTCACAGCGTCCTCGCTGTGTATGTCGCCTGCCCACCACAAGGGCCGACAGGACTTTCAAAGGAACCACGACCATCCGAAGATGGACGGGGTATCAACTAATCTGGCGTTGATTTTTGGCACGCTGTTGAGTTCTCAAGGAACGGACGCTTCCTTCGTACTCACCCTCTCGGGCTTTCCTCCGGGCATTTTCCCTTCGGTATTTCGTGTTTCCGACTCTACCAGACCTTTCCGGTCCGATTTCTTCGGTGCTTTCCGGTCCCGTTCGCTTTCGCTCCGGGCCCTTCCGGCGTTTCCGACTCTATCAGATCCTTTCGGGCCTGATTCCCAGTCAGAGGGGTTTGTCATCACTGCTGTTGGGCAGTTCCGACGCTCGAACTCTAACGCTTTCCCCCCGTGACTCATAATCGAGTCGTTCGACATGAATTCCGGCATGCCGAAATTCATCCCGTGAGGGAGACCGTACGGAGTTGAGGTGCCGCTGCTGCGGCGGGAGTGGCTGACACGGAACCGTTCCGTCCCGTGGCAACCCGGAGAACACTACCCGACCCGGAATGCCCGGGTCAAGTCGCCCGCTCCGGGCGCCGGGCCTGGTCCCGCGGGCCGGCGAGGTAGCGCGCGACGACCTCGTCCGTGACCTCCGTGAGTGTGGGCGGGAACCACCGGGGGCTGCGGTCCTTGTCGATGACCTGTGCGCGGATGCCCTCCACCAGGTCCCGGGAGCGGAGTGCGGAACACGAGAGCCGGAGCTCCATGTCCAGGACGCTTTCCAGCGAGTCGAGTGTCCGGGCGTGACGGAGGGCGGCGAGGGTGACCTTCAGGGCGAGCGGGGACCGGGACTGCAAAGTGTCGGCGGCTGCCTTCGCCTCCGTACGCCCGGAGTCCTGCAGCCGGTCGATGATCGACTCGACCGTGTCCGCCGCGTAGCAGGCGTCGATCCAGTCCCGGTGATCCGCGAGGGCTCCGGCGGGCGCGGGCCGGGCGTAGCGGGGCAGTGCCTCGTGTGCCGGAGAAAGCGTCAGCTCGCTCGCCAGCCCGGACAGTCCAGCGGAGGGGACGTAGTGGTCGGCGAGGCCGGCGAGCAGGGCGTCGGCGGCACCGACGGGCGTGCCGGTCAGGGCGAGGTGGGTACCCAGCTCGCCCGGAGCGCGGCTGAGCAGGTAGGTCCCCCCGACGTCGGGGACGAAGCCGATGCCCGTCTCGGGCATGGCGACGCGGGAGCGTTCCGTGACGACGCGCACGGAACCGTGGGCGGAGACGCCCACGCCGCCGCCCATCACGATCCCGTCCATGAAGGCCACGTACGGCTTGCCGTACCGGGCGATGCGGGCGTTGAGGCGGTACTCGTCACGCCAGAAGCCGACCGACGCCGAGCCGCCGCCACGGGCGTCGTCGTGGATGGCCCGGATGTCGCCGCCCGCGCACAGTCCGCGTTCCCCGGCGCCCGTGATGACGATCGTCTCGACGGCTGGGTCGTCCTCCCACACCGTCAGGGCCTCGTCGATCCGGCGCACCATCGCGTGGGTGAGGGCGTTGATGGCTTTCGGACGGTTCAGGGTGATGAAGCCCGCCCGGCCTCGTGTGTCGAGCAGGACGTGCGGTTCCCCGGTGGCGGTCACCGTACGGACTCCGCGTGGTCGAGGCCCTCACTCAGTCGCATGGTCGTGCCGCTCCCCTCCGGAAAGGATCTTCCCGGCCACCGTAGCCGTCGGGAAGGCCGGGGCACAGGGGGCGCCGGGGACACGGGGTGCACGGGAGCGCCCGGCACTCGGCACTCGGCGCGGCCGGACGCGTCATCCGCGACGGCGTGGCTTGCCCCGCTTGCTTCCCCTGGCTCCGCCGGAACCTCCCACGGCCCCGCGTCCGCCTCGCCCCGAGGCCGGCTTTCCCCCGCCCGCCCGTCCCCCCGCCGCCTTGCCGCCGGACTTGGCGGCCGATGGCTTGCGCGGGACACCTCCCGCCTCGGTGCCCTTGCCTGAGGGCTGGGTCGTGGCCTGCTTCCGGCCCCGCGTGCTGTTGACCGTACGGCCGCGGACGATCCCGATGAACTCCTCTACCAGGTCGGTCGTCTCGTCCTCCGGCCACGACAGGGCGACCCGGGACTCCGGAGCGTCCAGGACCGGCCGGTAGGTCAGGTCCTTGCGGTGGTGGAGGCGGGCGAGCGACTGGGGCGCCACGAGCACGCCGACCCCCGCGGCCACCAGCTCGACGGCGTCCGCGGTCGTGGCGGGGCGTTCGAGCGCCGGGCGTCCCGGCGGACGCTCCCAGTCCAGGGTGTCGTCGAGGGGGTGCAGCACGATCTCGTCGGCGAGGTCCGCCAGGGAGACCTCCTCGACCGCGGTCACGGCGTGGTCTTTGGGGATCACGACGACGGTTGTCTCGCTGTAGAGCGGGATGGCGCTGAGTTCCGTCCGGTCGACGGGCAGGCGCAGGAAGCCGGCGTCGGCTTCACGGGCGCGGAGCACGCCGGACGCGTCGGCGGCGGGGACACCGACGAGAGTCAGAGGTACCTCGGGCAGCCGCTCGTTCCAGATCCGCACCCACTTCGTGGGCGTCACTCCCGGTACGTAGGCGAGCCGGAACGACGGGGATTCTTCCGAGCTGGTCACGTCGCCAGCTTACTGGCCGTGGTCAGAGACAGCGCACATGCTCGATACCCTTGGCGGCATGACGTCGCACCAGAGCGCCCAGACGATGAAGCCCGCGACCGCGGCGAAGAAGTTGGGTGTGTACCTCGAAGCCACCCCCGCCGAGTTCCGGGAGGGTGTCGTTTCGCGCACCGAACTGAACCGGCTCCAGGCCGATCCGCCCGCATGGCTGGTGGAGCTGCGGCGCAACGGCCCGCACCCCCGGCCCGTCGTGGCGTCGAAGCTCGGAGTGTCCATCGCGGGTCTCGCGCGGGGCGGGGTCACAGAACCTCTCACCACCGAGCAGATCGACGCGCTGAAGACGGAGGACCCCGAGTGGCTCCGGAAGGAGCGCGCGACGCAGGCCGAGGTCCGCAAGGAGACGGTGCGGATCAAGGAGAAGAACGCCGAGAAGGCCGAGAAGCGGGACACGCAGGAGCACGGGTCGCGTTCCTGACCAGGTGACGGCCCCGGGTTCCGTGTTCCCGGGCCTTCGCTCGCCTCCCCCGGAGCCCGGCCGGCCGGTCCCGGCTCCTCGATCGGCCGGGCCGCGGAAAAGGCCCACGGGGTCGTACATCGGTATAAAGGGTGTATGGGACGCAGAGAGCGTTACGAGCTGACCTTCCCCGTGTCAGGTGACTCCATCGTGGTCTCCCGCACCGAGCGCAAGGGAGCCGGCGGGCACCCGGTCTACGCCGACGAGTCCGGCATCGTCCAGGCCGAGATCGACGAACACGGCCACGTGCGCATGGTTGCCAGCGGTGGGCACCAACGCCCTGACCTGCCCGGTCGCGCGGTCCCTCTGCCTTAGCCGTCCCGCTCCCCCAGGGCTCGCTCCCGGCCCGCTTCCTTCCCCGCCTCGTCCGGATCAAGGGAATCCCGCCCGGCCGACGGGAGTTCACCCGGCATGGCAGTCATTCACCACACCACGATGAATCCCGGCAAGACGGCGCTGCTCGCCGGCTGGCTTCCCACCCAGCCGTGGTACGCCGGTAGCGGGAGCGCCCCGGAATTGCACCGGGTCGGCGGGTTCCGCCTCGACGATCCGCAGGGCGAGGTGGGCATCGAGTTCATGGTCGTCACGGACACGTCCGGCGTCCGTCCCGTCACGTACCACGTGCCGCTCGGATACCGCGGTGCTCCGTTGGACGGAGGCGGGCCCGCGCTCGTCGGTACGTCCGAGCACGGCGTGCTGGGCACACGGTGGATCTACGACGGAGCCCACGATCCGGTGGTCGCGGCGCAGCTGCTGGCGCTGCTCCAGGGACGCGCCGAGCCGCAGGCGCAGGGTGAGTCCGGCGTCCCCGATCACTCGGTGACGTGGGCCTTGGGGTCCGGCCCGGAGGGCGGGGCGTTCGCCGCGGCGGAGGGCACCCCGAGCGTCGTCGGACAGACGGCGGAGGCGACGGTGCTCGGTGTGCCCGGCGTACCAGGGCTCGTCGTCGAGGTGACCCGGGTGCTGCGCGCGGGGGACAGGACCGGCGAGGCCGTCCGTGGGACGGTGACGGCGGGGTGGCGGGCGCCCGGGGGTGGCCGGAGCCGGGGCCCGTTCGTCGTGCTGCGGTCCACTGGGGCCTGAACCGTCGGACAGCGGGGCGGGGCCGCGCCACGCCCCGCTGTGGAGCGCGGTCAGAAGACGGACAGGCCGGTGATGGTGGTGAAGCGGTCCAGGGCCGCGGCACCCGCGACGGAGTTGCCGCGTTCGTCGAGGCCGGGGCTCCAGACGCACAGGGTGCACCGGCCGGGGACCACGGCGATGATGCCGCCGCCGACGCCGCTCTTGGCGGGCAGCCCGACCCGGTAGGCGAAGTCCCCGGCCGCGTCGTACGTTCCGCAGGTGAGCATGACGGCGTTGACCTGCTTGGCCTGGCTCCGGGTCAGCAGCCGTGAGCCGTCGGCGCGGATGCCATGGCGGGCGAGAAAGCCGGTGGCGAGCGCGAGGTCACCGCACGAGGCAGCGATCGAGCACTGCCGGAAGTACTGGCGGAGCAGCGTCGGCACGGGGTTGACGATGTTCCCGTAGGAGGCCATGAAGTAGGCGAGTGCGGCGTTCCGGTCGCCGCGGTCGGTCTCGGAGGCGGCGACGTCGCGGTCGAAGTCGAGATCGGGGTTGCCGCTCTCCTCCCGCAGGAAGTCGAGGAGGGTGCCCGAGGCGTCGGCGGTGAGGCGGTGGAGCCGGTCGGTGACGGCGAGGGCGCCGGCGTTGATGAACGGATTGCGGGGGATGCCGTTCTCGTACTCGAGCTGGACGAGCGAGTTGAACGGGTTGCCGGACGGCTCCCTGCCGACGTGTTCCCAGAGGACGTCTTTCTCGCGGGCAAGGGCCAGAGCGAGCGTGAAGACCTTGGTGACCGACTGGGTGGAGAACGGCTCCTGCCAGTCCCCCACGCCGTACACCGTCCCGTCGAGTTCGGCGACGGCCATCCCGAAGCGGCTCGTGTCGGCGGCGGCCAGTGCCGGAATGTAGTCGGCGGCCCGGCCTCGGTCGGAGAGGCCCTCGATCTCCTCGGCGATGCGCTCGAGGACGGGCAGGAAGGACAGCAGCATGATCGCCATTGTGCCGCGCGGGGCGGCGGGGCGACGCGGCGGGGCGGGCCCGTCAGGGAGCGGAGGCGGTGATGTCGCCGGTACCGGGGGCACGGGCCTCCCCGGCGACGGGCTCGGCCGACGAGCAAGGCCGGGCGCGCCGCCGGGGAGGTCGGGTGTTCCGAGCGGGGCAGCCCGGAGCGGTGGACTCAGACGGCCGTGGCGGGGGCGGTCGTGGAAGGCGCGGTCGTGGTAGGGGCGGGGGTGTCCGGGGACTCGGCGAGCTCCCAGGCGTGACGCTTGAAGTCCCTCGCGAAGTCCGGGTGGTCCTCCCAGTTGCGGGCGATGCCGCGCAGGACGTCCCAGTTGTGTTCCAGGGCCTGGTCGATGATGTGGCGCAGCGTCGTGTCGGCCGCGGCCCGCTGCTCGGCCATTCCCTTGACGGCGCCCGCGGCCTTGACGGTCCCGAGGAGCGCCCGCAGGGCGCGTGAGGTGTCGTCCATGCCGAAGCCGTGCTCGCTTCCCGTCTCGGCGTCGAAGAGCGGTCGGAGGCGTGCCTCGATGAACGCGTGGATGCGTTCGAAGTGCCGGACGTCCATCAGGGTGTCTCCCTCTCATGCCGACGGGCCGTGCGCGGGCCGTCGGCGTCGTGCGTGGTCACTGGTGCCGGGTGGTGCGGCCGTCGTACCGAAGCGGGGCGGGCGCGCACCCTCCCCATCATCGCGTGGCCCCGGTCGGGTCGACGGACGGGGCTCCGGCGTTCCTCGGCGGAAGACGAAGGCGTGGTGGGCCGCGGAGTCGTGGTGGGCGGTGTGTCGCGGTGAACGGACGGCCGACGCGAGACGGGGGTGGGACGGTGCCCGCGGCGTCGCGGGCACGCCGCCAGGCGGGGGTCCGCCGCGTGGTGGCTCGGGCCGGTCGGGGTGGGCCCGGGGTCAGCGTGCGAGTACGTCCCGGGGTCCCATGACGACGACCGGGTCCTTCGCGGGGTCCAGGGCGCGCAGCAGGCGGGGCATCACCTCGCGGTCCAGCGAGATGCACGCTTGCGTGGGACCACCGTGGTCGACGTGGATCCAGACGCCACCGCCCTTCTCCGCCCCGAGGGGCCGTGACCTGTCGAGCGGCGTCGTGCCGGGCACGCGGTTGTAGTCGATCGCGACCACGTAGTCGAAGGAGCCCTCCAGGGGCTCCCCGACGAATCCGGTGCCCTGGACGACGTACGCCTCGTCGTGGTCGTAGGGGAGCCGAGCGCCGGGGTCGGGGAGCCTTCCCCCCGCGTCCCCGATCCGGAACACGCCGATCGGGGAGCGCAGATCGCCCACCATGTGGGAGTCGGTCCATCCCCTGAGCGCGTTGTGCGCGGGCCATGGTCCCGCCGTCGGACGCCAGCGGTCGGTCGCGTCGCGCTCGTAGAGGACCACAGTGGCCTCGTTGGCGTCGAGCGACGCGCCGGACACCACCAGTGCCTGGCCGGTCCCGTCCGGAACGTGTGCGCGTGTCAGCGCTCCGACTCCCGGGATGACGTCGACGGGGGTGGGGTCGGCCGGGGTCTCCCGAGGGCCGGGAGCGGGGGCCCCGCGGTTGGCGGCGTCGGAACGGCCGGTGGGCGCGGCCGGCTCCTTCGTGCAGCCGGGGAGCAGCGACAGCACACAGACGGTACCGATGAGCGCGTACGCCGCGCCTTTGCGGACGGACATGGGGCAGCATCCTCCGACGCCAAAGGGGGAAGGCAACGTAGGCATCCGTACCCGGCGCCCGGCTTCCCCCGCTCGTCCGGCGGCACACTCACCCGTCCAGGGCATCGGTCGACCGGAGCGGGCAGGAGTCGGCGGGGCGGGACCGCGTGGTGTGCGCTCTCGCTACGTCGGTGGAGGGTCGTCGGTCTCGCCGTGGCCGTCGGCCGTTCGGACGTGCTCGCGGAACCAGTCCCCCGCGAGGGTGCCGACCTGCTCGAGGGTGCCAGGTTCCTCGAAGAGGTGGCCGGCGCCGGGGACGACGACGAGTCTGTTCTCGCAGCGCAAGGCGCGCAGCGCTTCCTCGTTCAGCCGGACGACGGGTTCGTCACGGCTGCCCACGATGAGCAGGGTGGGGGCGCGCACCCGGTCGAGGCGGGGGGCCGCGAGGTCGGGCCGGCCGCCGCGGGAGACGACTGCGGCGACGGTGGAGGTGGGTTCCGCCGCGGCCCAGAGGGCGGCCGCCGCGCCGGTGCTGGCGCCGAAGTAGCAGATCGGACGGCTCGTGGTCTCCGGCCGGCCGAGCAGCCAGCGGGTGGCGCCGGTGAGGCGGTCGGCCAGCAGGGGGGTGTCGAACACGAGGGAACGGTCCGCCGCCTCCTCTTCCGTGAGGAGGTCGAAGAGGAGAGTGCCGAGGCCGGCGCGGTGGAGTGCCCCGGCCACGGAGCGGTTGCGGGGGCTGAGGCGGCTACTGCCGCTCCCGTGCGCGAACAGGACGGTCCCGGCGGCGCCCGTCGGCACCGTCAGACGGCCGTCGACCCGGTCGCCGCCCAGCGGAATGAGGACAGCGGTGTCCGTGGCCTCCGGGCCTGGGGCCCCTTCGGTGTCCGGGCGGGCGGCGGGCCCGCGGTGCGCGGCGCGGTCGCGTGCCAGCCAGTCGAGGACCTCCTCGTCGGTGGTCTGGGAGAAGTCCTCGTAGAACTGGCCGATCGCGTAGAAGAACGCGGGCTCGTGCACGCAGAACGTCTCGTCCGCCGCGTCGCCCACGCGGTCCGGCCAACCGCGGGGCGCGACGGGAACGGCGAGTACGACCCGGGCGGCTCCCTGGGCGCGGACGACCCGGCAGGCGGCCAGCGCGGTGGCGCCCGTCGCCAGGCCGTCGTCCACGATCAGGACGGTCCTGCCGCGGAGCGGCGTGGGTGCGCGTGTCCCGCGATAGCGGCGTGTCCGCTGCGCGAGGAGCGCGCGTTCGCGCTCCTCGACGGCCGCCATCTCCCGGTCGATGACCCCCGTCTCGCGCACCACGCCGTCGTTGACGACCCGGACGCCGTTCTCGCCGATCGCACCCATGGCCAGCTCCGGCTGCTGCGGCACGCCCAGTTTGCGTACGAGACAGATGTCCAGGGGCGCGTCGAGGGCCTCGGCGACCTGTGCGGCGACCGGTACGCCCCCTCGGGGGAGTCCGAGGACCACGAGGTCGCGGCCGGTGAGGTGATCCAGGCGGGCGGCGAGCTGTCGGCCCGCGTCGACGCGGTCGGTGAAATACATGGTCTGCTCGTCCTCCTGCTCCCGAGGGGTTCCGGAGAGCGGACGCGGGACCGCTAGGCGGGGCGGGCGATGAGGTTCCCGTCCGGGGCCACGGTGATCCCTGTGCCGTGGGGCCGGCTGATCCGGCCCAGTAGGTCGTGGAGCAGGCGCGTGTCGGGTCCTGAGGCGTGTTCCAGCCGCAGGCGCCTGGCCTGCAGGGGGATGAGGCGCACCTCCCTGACGCGGCCGTCCTCGCGGGCTACGGAGGCGACGTGGAGCAGCCGCAGGTCGTCGCGGTATTCCTCGTGGCCGGAGATGCCCTCGTAGTCGTCGATGAGGTCTCCGCAGCCGTGCAGGATGAGTTTGCCCCGGTACGTCTCCAGGGGGCGTGGGTGGTGCGAGGAGTGTCCGTGGACGATGTCGGCGCCGCCGTCGATCAGGGTGTGCGCGAAGGCGATGTGGGTGGCGGGGAGGGTGTACCCCCAGTTGGAGCCCCAGTGCAGCGAGACGACGGCGATGTCCCCGGGGCTCTTCAGGCGCCGCAGGAGGGTGGTGACGCGGGCCGCGGTGCGGTCGTCCGCTCGTGCGGCGAAATCGATGCCGCCCCGGTGCGCCGTGGCCGCCCAGTCGGAGGGTACGCCGCTGGACGCCAGGCCCAGGGCGACGACGATGATCCGCCCCCCGTCGCGCAGGGGGACGACGGCGGGTCGGCGTGCGCGGTCGCTGTCGCGGCCGGCACCCGCCGTGCGCAGGCCCGCGGCGGCGAGGGAGTCGAGGGTCTCGTCGAGTCCGCGGTGGCCGTAGTCCAGGACGTGGTTGTTCGCCAGTACGCAGACGTCGGGACGGACGGTCGCGAGGCACGGCAGATTCGCCGGGTGCATCCGGTAGTGGATGGCCTTCCCCGGGACGGGAGCCCCGTCGTGGGTCACGGCGGTCTCCAGGTTGACGATCCGGGCGTCGGGCGCCGCGCGGTCGAGGGCGGCCCGTGCGGCTCCCCAGGGGTATCCGAAGCCGGCGGGGCGAGGGACGGGGCCGTGTGCCGTCTCGGCGAGGGACACGTAGGCGCGGGCATCGCTCACGTACCGCTCGGGAAGGCTCGGATCGCCGGGATGGGGAAGGATCTGGTCGATTCCCCTGCCGAGCATCACGTCTCCGCTGAGGAACAGCCTGACCAGGTCAGTGCCCATGCGTCCAGGGTAGACGGCGGGGCCCGGCGATGCGGTGCCGAGGCCGGGGCCGGAGTGGCCCGGGGTTCAGGGAGGTGGACCGTGAGCGATTCGTACCCCGTTGTCTTCCGCTCCCCGGGCTGACCGTGGCCGGGGGATTCCTCCCACGGTCGTCTGACCCTCTCGGTGGTTTCCCGCCCCGGTCCACGAGTTCGAGCGGGGAGGGGTGACGGTCTCGGTCTCCCTGGCGCGCCCACCCGACCGTCCCCCGCCCGTCTCTCCCGGGCGGGGGCGGACGGGTCAGAAGCTGCCGTAGTTGACCTGCCAGGTCGGCAGACCCATACGTCGCCACACCGCGACCACCCGGTCGCGGTCGTCCAGGGAGACACGCACCGCGTAGCGGTGCCGTACATGGGCGTCGAAGAGTTCGGCCTTCACGATGTCGTCGCTACGGCCGTCGCCCGCCGCACGCATCCACAGTTCGTCGTACGGCACCTGGTGTCGTGTCAGCCATGCCTCGGTGAGCGCCCGGTGCTCCTCGCCGCGGCCGGACAGCAGCACGATCCTGTCGCCGTCGGCCCGGCGGAAGGCGCGCAGGGCGTCGCCGACCGAGACGTTGAGCAGGTCGAGGTCGCAGCGGGTGAAGTCGTACGGCCCCCGGTCGCCGCGCAGGGCGAGGGTGCCGTCGATGTCGCACATCACGGCGGAGGGCAGCGTCGGGTCGGCGACGTAGGGCCGGACCGCGGGGCGGGCTCCGAGCCATTCGGCGGTGAGCCGCCAGCCCCCGCGGGTGGCCTTCTCGTGCGCGTCGGCGAGGATGCGGATGATCTCCTCACCGACGGGACGTTCCCGCAGGGCGTCGCGCCGCACGCATTCCTCGACCGCCACGTCGGTGAAGTCGTGGACGACGAACCCGGCGTCGAGGCCGGTGACCGCGGCCATGAGCCGTCGCGGGATGTGCGGGGTGAGGTGGGTGTTGTCGACGACCACGTCGAAACCGCCCTCGACGGCGGAGCGGACCGCCGCGTCCTGGATGTCCAGCACGGTCCGCTCGTGGGCACGTGAACGGCCGTGCTCGGGGGTGGGGACATCGAGCATGCGGCGCAGGTCGTCGAGGTTGACCCGGCGCATCCGGCCCTCCGACTCCGCCTGGAGCTCTCGGGCCGCGGTGGTCTTGCCCGAGGCGGGCAGTCCCGTCATGACGTGTACGTCGGGCACGGGTCAGTTCTCCTCGTCGTCGGTGAAGGTGTCCGCAGGACGCGGCCGGACGGCCCGCCAGACGAGCAGGTCGACCGGCCGTCCGTCCAGACGCGGGAACATCGCCGACCGGACGCCCTCGTCGACGGGCAGGGTCTTGACGGCCTGGGCGAACGCCCTGCGGTCGTCCGCGAGGTGCGCGATGCTTCGGAACGCCTCGTCGATGGCGCGTGCGCGGGCCGCTGCCTCGTCCTCCAGGCGGTCGATCACCTCGCGCACCCAGACGTCGAACTCGTCCGGCACCCGTGCCAGCAGGTCGTCCAGCGGGCGTCCGCCCGCCGCCCTCACCTCACCGAGTTCGTGGAGCGAGAGGCCCAGGCCCTGGGCGAGCCGCTTGGCCGCGGTGTCGGCGAAGCGCTGGATGCCGTGGCCGCGCCAGATATCGCGTTCGGTGACGCCGGTCAGCAGTCCGTGCAGGCGGACGTACTCGGACAGCTTGGCCTTCGCCCGGAACCCCGAGGCGAAGCGGAGCACGAAGCCCTCGGCGTCGACGCCGGTCGCCTTCCCGCCACCGGGCAGGGTGTTCGACTCGGTCAGCTCGACCAGTTCCTCGATCGTCATGGCCGGCCAGACGGTCACGGCCGAGCCGACACCACTCCAGCCGGGGGTGGCCTCGGCGAGCGGGACCTCCGTCCCGTCCTTGCCGAACGCGGCGAGGAGCACGAGGTCACGGCGCTCGCCGTAGTCCACGACGATACGATTCCGCGGGTAGATGATCTCAGCCAGGTAGGTGACGCCCGGGGTCAGTGCGGCGGTGTCCGCGCCATCGAGGTGACGCTGCGCCCAGGTGGCCTGCGCACTGATGAAGGAGCCCTTGGACGCCACACGCCAGCGGCCCGCGTAGTGGAAGACCACGGCGAGGCTTCCGTCGACCTTCTCGTAGACCTCGAACGGCTCGTCGGGCAGCGCGGGTGCGTAGGGCTGACCGCTCGCGTGCTCGCCCAGGTTGAAGAACTTCGGCAACGGCAGCGCGACGATCTCGCCGGTGACGTCGTCGGCGACCAGCCCCCGGCAGCGGGTGGTGACCCGGTTCCAGACCCGTTCGTACTGACAGACCCTCGTGTAGGTGTAGATCGACAGCGGGAGTTCGGGGTGTGACTTACGCGTGACGTGTCCCGCGTCGAGGGCGGCCACCAGCTCGTTCGAGGGCAGCACGTCGTGCAGAGTCAGGTGTCCCTGGCTCATGGGTTCCTCCTGGTTCGTGGTGCCCCATTGTCATGTGCGGCCGGTCCCACCGGCACCGGGTTTTCTCGGGTGCGGCGGGTGGCGAGACACGGCCGGGTTGGCTCGCGGCGGAGTGTGTGCCCGTCCGAGGCGGGGGCGGCGGCACAACCGGCAGAACGCGTCCCGGGCGAATTCCGGTGAGTCGGTGAAGACCGCCCGGATATCCTGCCCCGTCCCGAACAGACCTGGGAGGTCCCCCACCATGAGCAGCGCCCCGTCGCCCTTTCCCGCTCGGATCGAGCTCACGGGAGAGGGGCTCGTCCTGCGCGACTGGACGGAGGAGGACGTGGCCGCGATGCCGGATCTCTTCGATCACCCCGACATCGCGTACTGGACGCCGATCGTCTCCCCCTTCGACGAGACGGCGGCCCGCAGGCGGCTGGACACGGACCGGAGGCTGCGGGCGGAGGGCACGGCGATCCTGCTCGCGATCACCGTGGACGGCGGCGCGCCACTGGGCGAGGTGATGCTGCGACGGGCCCCCGAGGGGACGGAACTCGGCTACGCGGTCGGCCCGGCGCACCGGGGGCAGGGGCTGGCCGCCCGTGCGGTGCGGGTGATGGCCGCGTACGCCTTCGAGGAGCTGGGCGCGGACCGGGTGATCCTGGAGCTGGAGGCCGAGAACACGTCCAGCGTGGCCGTGGCCTCCAGGGCGGGCTTCGGCCTGCTCGATGTGCCGCTCATCGAAGGGGAGGACAAGGGCCGGCCGTACTCCCTGCAGACCTGGGGCCTGGACCGCGCCTGACACGCGCTCTTCGTCCCGGCGGGGCAACGCCGGGCGCGGAACTGGCTTCTCGTGGTCGGGCGTTCCCGATCACGGGACGGGTGGGGCACGGCGGTCTCGGGTGTGCGCCGGAAGCCCGGGAAGCGGGAAGGGGAGTGCCGTGGGCGCAGGAAAGTCCGGGGCGCGGAGGCGATGGCCTCGCGGAGTCGTCGGTGGGACCGTCATGGTGCCGACCGCCGCCCTTGAGCCGGGGCACGCCTTCGTGCCCCGGCTGCCGGGCAACGCCATGAGCCTGCTGGAGACCTTCCTGCCGTGGCTCGGCCTGGTGGGCGTGTGCGGTCTCGTCCTGGCCGTCGTGCGTCGTTCGCTCGCCACGGCGCTGGCGGGTGCGTTGGTCCTCGTCGCCTGAGGCTGGACCTTCCGGTCGGTGCTGCCGTCCGCGGACCCGGGTCCGCACGAGTTCACCGTGGTCCAGCACAACGTGAGCGACGAGAACCCCGCTCCGTACCGGGTCGTCCTCGGCGCCGAGCCCGACCTGATCGCCCTGGAGGAACTGACCCCGTCGCGCCTGCCGGCGTTCCGCTCGGCGCTCGCCGCGACCCATCCCCATCACACGACGGTGGGATTGTGGTCGCGGTATCCGCTGGCGGATTCCGGCGCGGTGGACATCAGACCCCGCGATGCCGACGAGGGCTGGGAGCGTGGGCTGCGAACGCTGGTGCGCAGCCCACACGGTGAGGTGGTCACGTATGTGGCGCATCTTCCCTCGGTACGGATCCGGGCGGCCGAGGGATACGCCACAGGGTGGCGCGACGAGAGCGCGCGGCGGCTCGGGCGGGCGGTCGCCGCGGAACCGGCGCACAGCAGGCTGCTGATCGTCGGCGACCTCAACGGCACCGTGGACGACCGGGGGCGGCGACCCGTCACTTCCCTGGTCCACGGCGAGCGGAGCCGGTTCGCCTTCAGCTGGCCGGCCCGTCTGCCGCTGGCCCGCATCGACCATGTCCTGGCCCGGGGCGCGGTGGTCACGAAGACCTGGACGCTCCCCGAGACCGGGAGCGATCACCGGCCGGTCGCGGCGCGGCTGCGTTTCTGACGGGGAGTAGGTCCCCGGCCGTCGGGACGGCGCCCCGGCGGACGTCTCGCCGAACCGCTCGCCGGACGTCCCGTCGGCGGCCCCGCCGGGTTCTCCTCACCGAGAACGCGGCGTCCCGTCGGCGCCGCCTCGATTCGGACCGGGACGGCCGCGGTGCCGGCCCCGTACCCGCTCGGCACCGGCCGGGGGGGGCGCGGCCTGGCGACCGGTTCCGCTCGACACCCCGCGACTCGCGGGAGACAGGCGATCGACCGGCTCGCGGCCGTAGCGAGCGGGCGCGTCGGGCCCGCCAGGTGTGGAGCGAGGCATTCCTTGGACGCCTTTTGGTCATGCACCGTTCAATGGCGCGCTGTTCGCACGTCCGTGCGACGCCTTTCTACGCGCGCAGAGTGGGTTCCCGCACGCCCGTTCAGACGTACCGCCCGCCCCTCACCCCCATGGAGGAACGACGGATGCCCGGACTCGACAGACTCCCCCGCCCCCTCGCCGCTGTCGCCGCGTTCACCGCCCTTCTCGCGGCCGGCCTCACCCCCGCGACGGCCACCGCCTCACCGACGCCGGTCGCCCCTCCCGCCGTCGGCCGCGCCCTGCCCGCGGGAGGCGCGGCTCTCACCGCCACGACCACGGACTACGACAGCACGTACTACCGGACCGCGATAGGCAAGACGGGCACCAGCCTGAAGTCCTCGCTGCACACCATCATCAAGAACCAGAACAAGATCTCGTACAGCGCGGTATGGAACGCCCTGAAGGTCACCGACCAGGACCCGTACAACAGCGCCAACGTGGTACTGCTGTACAGCGGTACCTCGCGGAGCAAGTCGCTCAACGGCGGCAACGTGGGTGACTGGAACCGCGAGCACGTGTGGGCCAAGTCCCACGGGGACTTCGGCACCGCCACCGGACCGGGCACCGATCTGCACCACCTGCGCCCGGCGGACGTACAGGTCAACAGCATCCGCGGGAACAAGGACTTCGACAACGGCGGAAGTCCCGTCAGCGGTGCCCCCGGCAGCTGCACGGACGCCGACTCCTTCGAGCCACGCGACGCCGACAAGGGCGACGTCGCCCGCATGATCCTCTACATGGCCGTGCGCTACGAGGGCGACGACGCCTGGGCCGACCTGGAGCCCAACAACTCGACGTCCAACGGCAGCGCCCCCTACCACGGCCGCCTCTCGGTCCTGAAACAGTGGAACGAGCAGGACCCTCCGAGCGCCTTCGAGGAACGGCGCAACGACGTCATCTACGGCACCTACCAGGGCAACCGCAACCCCTTCATCGACCACCCGGAATGGGTCGAGGCGATCTGGTAGACCCACCGCGCCGCGCGCCGGGCCTCCCGCTCCCACCGGGAGGTCCGGCGCACCGCCGGAAGGCCGGTCCCGGTGTGGACACCGGGGACACCGGGGACACCGGACACGCACCGGGAACGACGGTGACACCGAGGGACGGCCCCGGGCACGCCGTGTCACGCGTTCGGCCGTCCCGGGTGGCCCGCCGCGCCCGGTGTCAGCACGCTGTGGGGGAATCCGACCCCCATGAGGAGACGGCCGATGCCCGCGACTCCGTACCGCTACGACGACCTGCGCGCCCTGTACGTGAACTGCACGCTCAAGCGGTCGCCGGAGACCAGCAACACCGAGGGCCTGATCGAGCGCAGTCGCGCCGTGATGGAGCAGCAGGGCGTGACGACCACGACGGTGCGGGCCGTCGACCACGACATCGCGACCGGCGTCTGGCCGGACATGACCGAACACGGCTGGGCGACGGACGCCTGGCCGGAACTGTACGAACAGGTCATGGCCGCGGACATCCTGGTGTTGTGCGGTCCCATCTGGCTCGGCGACAACAGCTCGGTGATGAAGCGGGTGATCGAGCGCCTGTACGCCTGCTCCAGCATCCTCAACCACGAGGGCCAGTACGCCTACTACGGGCGGGTCGGCGGTTGTCTGATCACGGGGAACGAGGACGGCGTCAAGCACTGCGCGATGAACGTGCTCTACAGCCTGCAGCATCTCGGATACGTGATCCCGCCGCAGGCGGACGCCGGCTGGATCGGCGAGGCGGGTCCCGGGCCGTCGTATCTCGACGCCGGCTCCGGAGGTCCGGAGAACGACTTCACCAACCGCAACACGGCCTTCATGGCGTGGAACCTGATGCATCTGGCGGCGTTGATCAGGAGCGCGGGGGGTATCCCGGCGCACGGCAACCAGCGCTCCGCCTGGGACGCGGGCTGCAAGCCCGACTTCCCCAACCCCGAGCATCGCTGAGCAATTCGCCGCGGGCCGGGCGCGTCGACGGGGCCCTGAGCCGGGGCGGCGAGGTGGGCGCGACTCCCGCAGTGGTCTCCGGCGACCGCTGCTGACGGTCCCCCAGCAGGGCGGTCACGAGGCCGTTTTGGATTGTCGGTAGATCCTCCATACGATCCGCCAATGATCACGAGAAAACGGCTGGCGACCCGGGCCGGTGCCCTGCTCGCCGCACTGGCCGTCGGGCTCGTCCCGACCCACGCCGCCGCCGACGAACCGGTGGCCAAGGAATCCCCCAAGGTCGAGCTGGTACTCGACGTGAGCGGCTCGATGCGGGCCCGCGACATCGACGGCCAGTCCCGGATGGCCGCCGCCAAGCAGGCGTTCAACGAGGTACTGGACGCCGTGCCCGAAGAGGTACGGCTCGGCATACGGACCCTCGGAGCCGACTATCCCGGGCAGGACCGCCAACAGGGCTGCAAGGACACCCGGCAGCTCTATCCGGTCGGCCCGCTCGACCGGACCGAGGCGAAGACGGCCGTCGCCACCCTGACTCCCACCGGCTGGACACCGATCGGTCCCGCTCTGCTCGGGGCCGCGAAGGACCTCGAAGGCGGTGAGGCCACCCGCCGGATCGTGCTCATCACCGACGGCGAGGACACCTGCGCCCCGCTCGACCCCTGTGAGGTGGCGCGGGAGATCGCCGCCAAGGGCATCCATCTGACGATCGACACCCTCGGGCTGGTGCCGGACGCCAAGACCCGGCAGCAGCTCACCTGCATCGCCGAAGCGACCGGCGGCACGTACACCTCGGTCCAGCACACCGAGGAGCTCTCCGGACGGGTCCGGGAGCTGGTCGACCGCGCGGCCGAGCCGGTCGTCACGCCGGTCGCCACCGAAGGCGCCGGCCGGTGCGCGGACGCGCCCCGGCTGGAGCCCGGCCTGTACACCGACCGCGAGACCTTCGGCCAGCACCGCTGGTACCGGGTGGACGTGCTGCCGGGACAGGAGCTGCGGGCCTCCGTGAGCGTGTCCGCGGACCGCGCGGTCGACAACGACTACGGCGTCCTGCTCCGCGCGGTGACCGTGCACGGCAGGGAGATCGTCCGGGGCTCGGAAGCCGGTGACGGCCGGACGGACGTGATCTCGACCGGCCTGCGCTACCCGAAGCCTCCGGCGGACGACGTCGACGGGGACGCGAAGCCCGCGGCCGAGACGGTCTGCCTGCAGGTCAGCAACTCCTTCTCCGCTCCCGCGTCGGTGAAGACGACACCGGGCATGCCGGTCGAGCTGACCGTGGGCCTCGTCGACGCGGCCGACGGTGCCTCCGACGTGGCCGCCTTCGGGCTCGGCCGCGGCTGGTGGCTGCTGGGCGTACTCGTACTGGCCGGTTTCGTGGGCGGGCTCCTGTGGGGCTGGCTGTCCCGCTGGCGCGTCGCCGTCTGGAGGAGCAACTGATGCGTACCGTACGCGCCCTGACCACCGCACTGCTGGCGGGCTCCGCCCTGCTCGGTGCCGCCGGGCCGGCCCCGGCCGACTCTCCCACACCGTCCGGCAGCGCGAGCGCGGAGGCAGCCGCGGGCCCCACCCGGGCGGGCACCGGTTTCCGTGACGCGGCCGCGTTCCGGCAGGGGAGTCAGGCCACGGCGAGCGCCTCCACGGGTGACTACCTGTACTGGGTGTTCCCGGCCGACACCGGGCAGCGGCCGACGGTACGGGCCACGGTCACCCTGCCCGAGGCGTCGCTGCGCCACGGCGCGTCGACCTGGCGGGTCGACGTCTACGACGGGCTGCGCCGCCGGCAGCCCTGCGTGTACGGGGCGCAGGCGCGGACGGCGGCCCGCGAGGCGGCGTCCGTGGAGCTGTCCTGCACCCTGCGTACGGTGCGGCCCTGGGCCGAGACCTGGGACGACGACCCGCTGCCCGGCAGCTACTACGTCCGGCTGACGGTCACCGGCCTTCCCGAGGAGGACCTCGGCCAGCCGTTCACCGCGCAGGTCGGCGCGGTGTCCGCGGAGAAGGGCGGCGCGTACGCGGGCGGCGGCTCGCTCGCGGCGCCCCTGGTGCCGGGTGCGACCACCGCGGAGGCGGCCGAGGCCGCCGACGCGCGGCCGTCGGCGGTCGAGGCGCGGGCGCCCGAGGACGGCTGGTCCTCGGGCTGGTGGTCCGACCGCTGGGTCTGGACAGCGGTCGGCGGCCTGCTCGGTGCGCTCGCCGGCATCGGCGGCTACTCCCTGACGCGTGGTTCCGGCCGGCCGTCGCGGGTTCCGCCGGCGGCCTGACGACCCGACCGGGGTGCGCGGGCGAACGGGCCGCGCACCCCGGCGGACGGCACCATCCGGGCCGGCTCCGACGCGGACTCCGTGATCACACGGGTCAGGGAGGCGTGGGGCGGGGACCGCGGGGCCAGTCGTAGCCCTCGATGAACCGTTCGAGGACCGGCGAGGCGCCGGTGGCCAGCAGGACGCAGGCGCCGATGCCGTCGGCGAAGGTCGCGTGGCCGCCGGCGGCGGCGCGCTCCATCCGCCGGGAGGAGCTGATGCCGATCAGTCCGCCGTCCACGACGTGCTGCCACAGGGCGGCGTGGCGCCGGGCGGGGACGACCAGTTGGCCGGTGCCCGGTACCGGTCGCGGGCCGAGGAAGCGCAACTGGAGCTTGACCAGAGGGTCCTGACCTCCCATACCGGACCAGCCGGTGGCGATGTCGGTCCGGGTGTGAAGGTCCACGGCGCCGTACGTGTCGAGGAGGTCGAATGCCTCGCGCAGCTGTGGGACGACGGCGAACGTGCGCTCGTCCTCGTGGACGTGGAGGACGAGCACGGGGCACGGGGGTCCGGGGCCCGTGCCGTTGTCCGGCGTCATGAGCCCGGCGGCGGTCACGTGGACCGTTCCCGCCAGGAAGTCCTGGCGGTGCCGCGCCTCGTCCTCGGCGGTGAACGGCGTCCAGCGGATCTGTGGCTCGGGCGCCGGTCCGGACACCGGTTCGTCGTGGTTCACGGCAGGGAGGCTGCCCGCCACGGCGCCCGGTACACGTGCGGCACGTCGTCCGACGCCGCCGGTGGCGGGGCGGTCTCATCCCCCGGCGGGCCCGGTCCAGCCGTCGGGGACGTGCGCGAGGCGGACGCGCTGCGGGTGGTCCCCTACGGCGACGGACGCGACGGGCCTGCCGGTGGCGAAGTCGATGGCGGTGACCCGGTCGGCGCCGCTCTCCGAGATGACGCAGGCGCGGCCGTCGCCGCTGACGGTCGCCCAATAGGGCTTGTCGGCGTCCACGAGCGGGCCCTCGGTGAGGGTGGCCCGGTCGACGACGGTGGCGTAGTCGTCCATGGTGGCCGCGACGCAGAGCCGCTTGCCGTCGGGACTCATCGACAGGCCGTGGTGGCGGGAGTCGTTGACCCAGGTGGTGCGGTCCGGGTCGGTGGCCGGGTTCCGCGGGAGGCTCTTGAGGCGGGTGATGCGGTCGGTGGTGACGTCGTACTCGAGGAAGCCGTTGAAGAAGGAAACCTGGAAGTAGAGGGTGGACTCGTCGGGTGTGAAGGCCACGGGCCGGACGGCGTCGGAGAGGTCCTTGCGGCCGAAGGCGTCGAGCCGGTCGCGCATGTCGATGACGCGTACCCGCTCGAAGGTGCGTGCGTCGACGACGGTGATGCGCCGGTCACCCTTGGTCCAGTCCCAGAACGGCGTGTCGAGGGCGGTGGTGACCTCGCCGATGGACATGTTCCACAGGTACCGGCCGTCGGCGCTGAAGACGTTCTCGTGCGGTGTGTCGCCGGTGCCGAAGGAGCCGAGCTCCCGGCCGGTGGTGATGTCGAGGACATGGACCTTGCCGGCGGTGGAGGCCGAGACGGCGACACGGGTGCCGTCGGGCGAGACGGCCATGTGGTCGGAACGGTAACCAGCCACGGGGAAACGCCAGTTGATTGCTCCGGTGCGCAGGTCGATCGAGACGACGTCGGCGAAGCTGGGGCGGGATACGACCATGGCCGTGCCGTCCGGCGTGGAGTACATGTCGTCGACGAACTGATCGTGTCCTTCGCCGGGCCCGTGGCGGACGCCGAGGAAGTAGGCGAGCTTGACGGGGTTGAGGGATATCTCCCACAGCCGGCTGACCCGGTCGGGCACGACGTCGACGCGGCCGATCCTCCGGAAGGCGCCGGTCGCCTCGATGACGTCGGCGGTACCGTCCCAGTTGTTCCCGACGAACATCACCTGGCGCAGGCCGGTGGTGGCGGGGGACACGGACACCGTGCGGAGCGGGGCGGCCCGGCCGGACGGCGGGGCGCCGAAGGGTGCGGCGGCCAGGGTCGCTCCCCCGCCGACGACGCCCAGGGCGAGCGCGGCCACGGTGACGAGCGCTCCGAGCAGGAGGCGGCGCGCGCCGCGGTTCCGGGCAGCGGACATCCGAGGTCCTTTCGCGGACTGACGGCCCCTCCACCTCGACGGAGAAGGCGAGTTACTCGAAAGTAGGCAGTCGTCCCGAACACCACAAGAGGCAGTGCGGAAGGAGTCCGTGCGCCACGCGTGTGGGGGCGGCGCCGGCCGTCGAAGAGGCCGCCGGCCGGCCTGCCGATACGGCGCGGGGTCACGCGGACCCCGACCGTCCGGAGAAGCCGCGGTCGGCACCACACCGGCGCGACGGCACGGTGGGGCGGGTCCCCGCGGAGCGCGGCGACCGCGTGGTCCGGGCGCCGGCACCCGCCGTCCGGCGCAGCACCCGGTCGCCGCAGCCGCGGATCTGCTCGCGGGAGATCCGGGCTCGCTGCCCGCCGCCGGCGATCAGCGCGTTCACCGGGGTCGTGGGGTCGGCGCCGACCAACCTGGCGAGCAGCACGCCCACGAGCAGCGGGCCGAGGGCCGCGGCCAGTGCCGTGCCGGTGGCGGTGATGTGCCGTATGCGGTGCTGGTGCCGGTCGCGCGAGATCATGGCCCTATTCGACCGGCGGGAGCCACGGCTCGGCATGCGCCGGGGTACTCAGACCACCCGTGCCCGCTACTCGGATATCCGACGCGTCCTCCCCGGCACGCCCACCGTCCCGGTGGCGCCGCGCGCTCCCTCTCCCTCGGCAGCTCGGCGCTTCGGTTCTTCTCGTCCGGCCGTTCACCCGTCCACCGCCGTACCGGCGGGCGATCATGTACCCGAGCCGTCGTACGCGCCGGACCGGCTCGCCCGCTCGGCGGTGCGGAGCCGGCCGGGTGGCGTGGCACGGTCGACCGCACCGTCCCCGCACGCGAAGGAGAACCGCCGCCATGGCCGAGTACCGCATCGAGACAGTCCGCGAGGGCTACCGGAGCTGGACCGCACGGAACGACCGCGGCGCGGAGGTGCGGATCGGGGCGGCCGACGATCCGGACGTGCAGCCCTCGTTCAGCCCCGTCGAACTCCTGCTGGCGGCGATGGGCGGCTGCGGCGGCATGGTGGTGGACCGCACGGCACGGGCAGTGGACCACGAGGAGCTGCGCATCGTCGTGGAGTCGGCCACCGAGTCGGAGGACCCGGGCAGGCTGGGCCGGATCAGGGTCAGTTACGAGTTCGTACTGCCCGAGAGCAACCCCCGGGCGGCGGAGGTCTTCGCCCGCGCGGTGCGGCTCACCCATGAGAAGTTCTGCACCGTCAGCCGCACCGTCGAGCACGGCACCGAGGTGGAGGCGGTGCTTCCGGACGGGACGGTCGGCTTCCGCGCGGGCTGAGCCCGGCGGCCGACCTGGCTCCGTGCGGCCTCCGCCCGGCATGGTCCGCGGCGTCCCGGTCTGGAACCGCGCCACGGGGTGACTCGCGGGATGATGGAAGTCCGGCGACGAGAGGAGACGGCCGTGTCCTTCGACGGCAGACGGGTCCTCGTGATCACGACGAACTACGGCACCGAGCAGGACGAACTGGAGCAGCCGGTCGCCACGCTGCACGCGGCCGGTGCCCGGGTCACTGTCGCCGCCCAGAAGGACGAGCCGGTCCGGACCCTGGTGTCGGACCGGCGGCCGGGCGACACGGTGATCCCCGACGGCGCCTATACGGAGCTGTCCGCGGACTTGTTCGACGCGGTCGTCGTGCCGGGCGGCACCCTCAACGCGGACCGACTGCGCACCGACGTGGTGGCCCAGCGGCTGGTCACGGAGTTCGCCGACGCCGGCCGGACGGTCGCCGCCATCTGCCACGGGCCCTGGCTGCTCGTCGACAGCGGTCTGGTCCGGGGGCGGCGGCTGACCTCGTACCCGTCTCTCCGCGCGGACCTGACGAACGCGGGCGGCACCTGGCAGGACCGCAGTGTCGTCGTCGACGACGCGGGCGGATTCCCGTTGATCACCTCGCGGCGGCCGGCCGACCTCGAGCCCTTCAGCGACGCGATCATCCGGTCCCTCGGCGGGTCACCCGGCGAGGCGACACCGCGCGTAGGGACGTGAGCACCGGCGCGGTGGACGCGCCGTGCCGCATCCGGAGTGTGCGAAGCCCTCGGCCGCCGCGGGCGTCACAGCGCGATCCAGTAACGACGCTTCAGGCCGATCTCCGTCCGGCGCGTGTCCTCCAGGACGCCGCCGTTGCGCTCGATGGTGCGCGCGGAGGCGATGTTGTCGTCGTCGCAGGTCACCAGGATCCGTTCGAGCCCCAAGGCGCGGGCCTCGGGCAGCACCGCGCCCAGCGCCCACGTCGCGAGGCCGCGCCGGCGGGCGGAGGGGCGGACGCTGTAGCCGACGTGCCCGCCGGCCCGCAGCAGGAAGTCGTTGAGCCAGTGACGCAGGTCGACGGCGCCCATGTACGCACCGTCCTCGACGATCCACCAGTGCGTGGCGCGCACCCAGCCCTCCGCGAGCGGCCGGGCGGGGTCGGACTGTTCCCGCAGGCGGCCCACCCAGGAGGCGAAGACCTCCGGGGCGGCGAAGGCGTCCTCCTGGGCCAGCCGCATCCCCGCACCGTCCTGGTGGGCTCCGGGGAGCCACTCGGCGTGGGCTTCGAGCCACGAGGCGTGGAGACGTGCCGTGGGAGCGACGAGTTCGGGCATGCCGGCGACGATAACAGGCCAACGCCCCTGATGAGCGGCGTCTTTCCGCGCGGGCCGGCCCTCCGGACAGGGGCCCCGCGGCGTGTTCCGCGACCCGTGAGGCGGCCCCCCGCCCCTCGGGGAACCGGCACCGGACTCATTGTGGTGGCGCAGGCGCCACCTCGGCTTCGGCGGGAGCCGCTCCGTGCGCCGCCTGCGAGGCGAGCCCCGGGCAGGCGGCACCCCCGGGTCGGGTGGTACTCCGGGTCAGGCGTCCGGGCGTACGGCGTAGTCGCCGAAGCCCGCCCAGTCCAGGGCCACGCAGGGTTCGTCCCCGAGGACCCACGCGTCGTGACCCGGCGTCACGGCCATGAAGTCGCCCGGACCGAGTTCGGCCGACTCGCCGTCGTCCATGACGACCTTCATCCGTCCGCTGACGACGTATCCGACGTGGGACGCCTGGCAGCTTTCGGTGCCGGCGATCGGCTTGACGTGCTCGGACCACTTCCAGCCCGGTTCGAACACGGCACGGCCGACGGCGCCGAGTTGGGTGGTCAGGAGGTCCAGCCGCCCCTTCCCGTCCTCGAACGGGCGGGTCTCATCCGCGGAGTCGAAGCTCCTGGACACGATTCCGCTCATAGGGCATCCACCTCCCGGCGGTGGGTGGGACATGAGCATCCCCGAGGCCACTTCCCAGGCTACGCCGGGATGCCGGGCCCGTCCCGTCGGCAGCGCGCCAGGCCCGTCCCGCACGATTGCACGGCGCGACAATCGGCGGATAGCATGATCGTCATGACTGCCGGGTCGGCCGTGAGCCGTGATCGAACAGGGCACCCGGCCGTGTCGTGACCGCCGCGGGGCGGGCCCGAGGCCCCCCGTCCGCCCTCCGTGCGTGCCGTGTCCGCACGCGAGGGCCCCGGCCCGGGAAACAGGTCCGGTGGGCTTCCCGATCCTGAAGACATCCCGTGTGCGCCGGAGGTGGGCCTCCGGGCCGGCCCGGCGCATGCCGTTCGAAAGGCCCTCCCTGATGTCCGTCACGCTCGACCACACCGTCGTGCACGCCCGTGACAAGCACCGGTCAGCGCTGTTCCTCGCCACGATCCTGGGCGTGGAGGTCGGCGCCCCCTTCGGCCCGTTCGTACCCCTGGACCTCGCCAACCGGGTGACCCTCGACTTCTACGAGGATCCGGAACTCACCCTCGTCCCCCAGCACTTCGCCTTCCTGGTGCCGGAGGGGGATTTCGACACCATGATCGCCCGGCTGGAGGCGGCCGGGGTGACGTACTTCGCGGATCCGCACCACACCGAGGCGGGCCGGGTGAACCACCTCTTCGGCGGCCGGGGCGCCTACTTCGCCGACCCGGACGGACACAACATGGAGATCATCACTCACCGGTACACGCGCCCCGCCGCGGGCTGAGAGTTCCCGGGAGAAGGCGGGCGTCGGTCGGCGTACGGAACGGCCGGCGCCCGGCGGGGACGGGGCCGGAGCGCCGTGAACCGTCCCCCGCTTTGGCGGTTCCCCTCATATTCGGCGGCCACATTCTGTACGGATCCCATACCGGACAGACCTACACATAAAGACCAAATAAGCGCACAATGAAACCGCGGTGCACTTACCGCAAGCGCGGACTGACGCGCACGACGCCAGAAGGAGGCGAGTCGCATGGCCGACGTCTCTCACCGTCCTGGTGATATCTCGGGACACCCCGACGCATCGGAAATGCGCGAGCGCTACTCACGTGTACTCCAGACCCGAGGTGTCGCGGCGGTCGAAGAGCTGGTGATCCTCGCCGGCATCTACGCCGCGGTCTCCGCATGGACGGTTCACTTCGCAGCCGCCAAACCCGAACTCGCGATCAGCAACCTCATCGTCGGCATCGCCCTCGCCGGCCTGGGCCTGTGCATGTCGATGGCCCCCGCCCGCTCCCAGGACCTGAACTTCGTCGTCCTGCTGCTCGGCGCGTGGCTCATCGTCTCGCCCTGGGTGGTCTCCCGGGACGCCGGCACCGGCGCGATCCTGAGCAACGTCATCACCGGCGCGTGCGTCTGTCTCTTCGCCCTCACGGCGGGCGGCCTCCTCATGAGCAAGTCGGGCAAGTCGGGCTGACGACCGGAAACCTCTCCCCCCGCGGCGCCGCATCCTCTCCGCGAGGAGGCGGCGCCCCTCTCCGCGCGGATTCGCCCCACCCTCGACGCTCTACGCAAAACGGCGCACACCATGCCTCAACGGCCACCACTAGGTAACGAATTGACCCACGCAGTTTCGGCCACATAAGTTCTGCGTAAGCTTGCTCCACAGGGACAGGCTCCCGCTCGCATTCCCAGTCCTTGGGGGGACAAAGTGAACTGGTACCTCGACGTTCTCAAGAAGTACGCGGTATTCAGCGGCCGTGCGCGCCGCAAGGAATTCTGGATGTTCGTGCTGTTCAGCTTCATCGCCTCGGTCGTCCTGTCGATCGTCGACAGCGCGATCGGCATGCAGCTGCTGGGCACCATCTACTTCCTGGCGATCCTCATCCCGAGCCTGGCGGTCACCGCCCGTCGCCTGCACGACACGGGCCGCTCGGGCTGGTGGATGCTCATCGGTCTGATCCCGCTCGTCGGCTTCATCGTCCTCGTGGTGTTCTGCGCGAGCGAAGGTGACCAGCAGGAGAACGCCCACGGACCGAACCCGAAGTTGGCCCCGGCGTACTGACGTCACTCGCGCGAAGCCCCCGGAAGGAATCCTTCCGGGGGCTTCCCGCGTTCCCGGCCGACGCCTTCGGCGGGTCCGTGCGGCGACGGGCCCGGTCCCGCCTTTCCCCCGCCCTGCGCACCGGCGGCCGGAATTCGCCCCCATGTGCCGACCAGGACGGCCGGGCCCCGGTAGGCGACGAGGCCGCCGACGAGGGTGGTGCGCCGAACTCCAGCCCACCGCACGGCCTCGCTCCCCGGGATCGGCCCGCCTCCTCCGCCGGCCACCGCATCTCCGCCCGAGCCCCGTTCGCGGCCTACCGGAGCGTCTGGAGCGGCCCGTTGACGAGAAGTCACGACCGGGCGCGGACCCGTGTGAATAGATTGGTGATCAGCCGTTCCGACGATGCACGACGAACAGAGGGGGACTCGTCCCGTGGAGCAGTACGAGGGGCTCGAACTCATCACCGCCACGAAGGCCGAAGAGCTGGAGGCGTGGCTGGAAAGCCACCATGCCGACACGCCCGGCGTCTGGCTGCGGATCGCCAAGAAGGGCAAGGGGGGCGAGTCGCTGACGATTCCGGAAGTGCTCGACTGCATGCTCTGCTATGGCTGGATCGACGCGACCCGCAAGGGCGGTGACGGGGTCTACTACTTCCAGAAGTACACTCCGCGCCGGGCACGGAGCCTGTGGTCGATGGTGAACGTCCGCAAGGTCGAGGCGCTCGAGGCGGCGGGCCGGATGCGCGGACCGGGGCTCAGGGAGGTCCAGGCGGCGAAGGACGACGGGCGCTGGTCCTCGGCCTACCCCTCCCAGGCCGAGGCGACCGTGCCGGACGACCTGGCGGCCGCGCTGGCGGCGGACGAGCGGGCGCGGACCTTCTACGAGACGCTCGGCAGGACGGACCAGTACATGGTGATCCTGCGCCTGTGGCAGGCACGCACGCCGAAGGGCCGGGCGGACCGCCTGGAGCGGATGGTGGCACGTCTCGCGGCGGGCGAGAAGGTGCGCTGAAAGAGCCGCGAGGGAGCGGGACCCACCGGTCGTCAGACTCGCCTGCGGTAGAGCACCTGGTGGGCGTCGAACTCCACGAAGGACTTGGCATGGGTCAGACCGACGGCTTCCAGGAGCCGTCGCGACCGGTGGTTCGCCTCCTGTGTCACCGCCACGACCCCGGGCGTGTCCTCCAGCGCCCGGGCCACGGCGGCGGCGACCGCCTCCCGGGCGTACCCCTGCCCCCAGTGCTCGGGTAGGAACTGGTAGGAGACCTCGGTCTCCCCGTTCCGCGCTTCCGGCTCCACGGTCACCAGCCCGAGCAACGCTCCGTCCGCGGCCCGCACGACCGCGTGGACACCCGGCGCGCCGACGACGCGCCGCTGCCGGATCCGTACGACCTGCGCGGCGACGGGTCCGCCCAGGTGCCGCCGCACCTCGGGGTCGGTCCACAGCCGCGTGACGGCCGGCACGTCGCCGGAACGGACCGGCCGCAGCAGCAACCGCTCGGTGACGACGGTCGCCGTGGCGCGGTGTTCCGCGGCCGACGCGGAGGAGGTAGCCATACCCCGATCATGGCAGCCGCACCGGAACACCGGGGCGGTGCGGGACCTTTCGAACCCTCGCGAGGGGGCGTCAGCGCAGCCTGCGCCGGATCGCCGCCAGCGCGCCGGCCTTCCGGCCGGGGACGAGTTCGCGCAGTTCGACGAGCGCGGGCGCCGCCTCCCGTGCCCGGAGCATGTCCTCGATCTGCTCCCACTGGTGATGCGCACGGTCGACGGCGCCCTCCACGTCGGGGTCCTCCGGCCCCTGGCGCAGCTCCAGGCGGGCCCGGGCAGCGGTGATCCACAGCTCGCAGCTGCGGGCGGGATCGCCGGCGAGCCGCGCGAGATCGGCCCGCACCTCCATCCAGTGCACCGCTTCCTGTGAGCGCGCCCCGCAGCGGCGCAGCGCCTCCTGCTCCCATGCCGCCGCCACCGCCACCGCCTCCCCGTGCCGGCCCGCCTGCGCCGCGGCGAGGATCGCGGGGTGCGGGTCGTACGCGGCGGGGGCGGCCGGCTGCCGGGCGACCGCCGGACGCGCTCCGGTGGTGGGGGGCCCCGGCGGCCCGGCGGGGCGCCCGCTGATGTCGGCCCGACGCCCCGCCGGACCGGCCGGGGACATCGGGACGGCAGGCGAATCCGTTCCCGGGGACGCGGACACGGGGTAGGGCGGGCGCGGGGGTGCCGACGGCGCGGGCGGAACGGGTACGGACACCGGCGGGGACGGCGGCCGGGCCGTGGAACCCCCGGGTGCGGAGGTCACCGGTCCGGACGGGACGGGTGGCGTCGGCGGCCGCGGCACGGGCGTGGGCTCCGCCGCCGCGACCGGCGTCCCGGGGCCGCGGGCACCGGACCCGTCTCCGGCCGAGCCGTCCGCGGCCTCCACCGGCCCCGGGGCACCGTCCGACTCCATGGGTCCGGCCTCCGGCGCGGCGCCCGACGGGCGTCCGGAGCGCGGCACGCGCAGGGCGGTCAGCGGAGCCGCGCCCTGGGCCGACCCCGGCGCGGCAGCCGTGCCGGCCGGTTCCCCGGGGGCGGGCCGGCCGGTGTCCGGCGGGCAGGCGGGACCGGTGCCGTGACGGGGTGTCCGGGGAGCGCTCCGGAGGATCGCGGTGGGCGGTGCCTCCAGGAGTGTGAAGGACCCGTGCGGCGAGGCCGAGGCGGCCCGGGGGCGCCCGGTGCCGCCGTCCGCCGGCCCGTTCCCCGCCGGGGACGTCACGCCGGCCGTCAGGGGGGGCCGTCCCGGGTCCGGCACTCCGGCCACCCGGCCCGGCGCGGCGGCAGGGAGCGGACCCGGAGCCGACGCGGGCGGTCGCGCCGGTGGTCCGCCGGGCGTGAGCAGCAGCACGTCCGGCTCGGCCGTCCGGGCCGCCGCCTCCTCGTGGAGCGTGGCGAGCGAGGGCCGGGCGCCCGTGCGCCAGATCGTCGCGAAGGCGCGGAGGTATTCCGGCGTGACCGGCCCGCCGCGCCGCGGTGCCGGGACGACACGCCCGTAGAGCAGCGGGCCGGAGCCGATCCCGAGGAGGCCGGGCGTGTCGCGGAGCCGCCGCCACAGGTCCGCCTCCGCGACCAGGTCCACCACCACGGTCGTCGTGCCCGGCCGCCGTGCGGCGAGTTCGCCGGCGAGCCAGTGCCACGGCAGCCCGGTGTAGCGCAGGGTGGTGGCGGTGGTCCGGGCCAGTGCCAGGTGGGGCAGATGCTGGCGGCGGTCGAGGTGGAGCTGGCCCGCCAGGTAGACCGCCAGCGGCCCCGGCGACATCGCCGCGGTGCGAAGCCGGGTCAGCACGGTCTGCGGGTCCAGCGGGTCGGCCAGTTCCACGACCGTCGCCGTCTTTGTGCCGGTCAGCGCGCCGGGCGGTACCGCCGCCAGCGCGGGCAGCACCGACGCCGCGTCCACCGCCCGTCCGCGTCCCGCCGGCGCCGCCGCCAGCAGCAGCGCCGTTCCCACCTCGTGCACCTCGTTGCTCGCCACAGCAGCACCGTAACCTTCCTACGGGCACGTACCGTTACTCCGGCGACGGCCGATACCCGGCGGGCCTCCGGCATATGCCCTCAGCACCACCGTATCGAGTGTCGCCAAATCGCTTACGGCCTCTCGTCGCCTGTGCAACAGTCTTTACCGGGCCTTGTTCCACATTCGGTCGCGCCGCGCCTGTATCGGAGTACGACATGCCGTCCCCTCTCTTCGCGGATCGTCCCGCCCACCCGCCGGAGCCCGGCACCGTGGACGCGTTGATCTCACAGACGCGCCGTCTGCGCGGAGACGTGGACGCCGTACGCCGGGACTCCGTCCTGGACGAGGACGACCCGCAGAACCGCTGGCAGCGCGCGCTGTGCGATCTGGCCGTGCATCAACTCGACGACCTCGGCGCCCATCTCGACCAGCTCCGGGCCGGTCTGCCCGACGACCCTCCGGCCACGCCCGGGGCCGCGTACGGCGGTGGCGCTCCCCGCGTCGCGCGGGCCCGTGCCGGTTCGCTGCTCAGCCGGGTCGGCAGCGCCGAGTGGAACCTGCTGACCGACGAGGTCAGCTGGTCGCCGGAGCTGTACCAGATCTTCGGCCGCACGCAGGAGAGCGGCCCGATGTCGCTCGACGAACTTCCGTCCCTGGTCTTCGCCGAGGACGAATCCGTCCTCCAGGCGATGGTGACCGACTGTCTCATCGACGGAAAACCGATCGACGGCGAGTTCCGGATCGTTCGCACCGACGGCCGGGTACGCACACTGCACATGACGGGGGAGCCCGTCCTCGACGCCGACGGGTGCACCGCCTCCATGTGGGCCGTGTTACGCGACGTCAGCGAGTTGCGCCGCAGCGAGCGCGCGGTCCGCGAATCCCGCGACTCCCTCCGGCACCGACGCCATCTGGAGCACACCGAGCGGCGTGTCGCCGTCGAGCTGCAGGAGGCCGTACTCCCGCCGTGGCGCGGTTCGCTGAGCTTCGCCCATGACGGTCCCGGGGCGCCGCTCGACGTGTCCGGACACTACCTGCCGGCGGCGAGCACCGGTCTGATCGGCGGCGACTGGTACGACGCGCTGGCGCTTCCCGACGGGGACGCGCTGCTGACGGTCGGTGACCTCACGGGGCACGGCGTGTCGGCCACGTCCGCCATGGCGATGCTCCTCGGCGCGCTGCGTGGCATGGCCGTCGCCGGGATTCGTCCGGGGGCGCTGATGGAACACCTCAACCGCCTGCTCGAGACCTCCGGGCAGCCGGCGCTGGGCAGCGCGATGTGCTGCCGCTATGACCCGTCGCGCCAAGTGCTCTCCTGGGCGCAGGCGGGGCACCCCGCCCCGCTGCTCTTCCGCGACGGGACGGGGCGGGTACTGCCCCGGCCGGACGGCGTGCTGCTCGGCGCGACGACCGGAGCCTCCTACGGGGAGGCCGACATCCGGCTGCTCCCGGGAGACCTTCTCCTGCTGCACACCGACGGGTTGACCCGCGGCAGTCATCCGGACGATTCGGGTACGCGGCGTCTGCTGGAGCTGGCGCCCCGGCTGGCGGAAGCCCGGGACGCGCAGGACTGCGTACGGTCGGTGGTCGAGTCGTTCGGCGAGACGCCGCGCGAGGACGACGCCTGTGTGATGGCGGTCAGGGTCGGCGGGTAGGGGCCGACGGCGGGCGAGCGTGCCCTGCGGTGGAGTCGACACCTGGTCGCACGGGCATCGGGCGTCTCGCTGTCGGCGACCGTGGACACGACACCGTCGGGGCCACGTCGGGCACGGGCGGCGAAGCCGCGGTCGGCAGGGGCGGCAATCCGCCTTGGACCCTCGGCCGGAGCGTGCGCGTCCATCGAGGCCGGCCGTGCGGTGGGCCTGTGCCCGCCGTGCGTGCCATGGCCGTCGTCAGATCGTGCGGGCCCCCGGCTTTCCGTCGGTGGGTGTGGGCAGGGCGAGGGCGATCTCCTCTCGCAGGTCCTCGATCTTCGAGTAGCCGGCGTACTGGCCGGTCAGCCGGTACATCTCGCGCAGCCGGTCCCAGGTGCGGTGTGAGGAGGTGTCCCCCATCGACACCAGGGCGAGCCGGGCGTAACGGTCGGCCTGCTCCGGGTCGTCGGCGATGAAGCAGGCCGAGGCGAGCGAGATGTAGTCGAAGAGCTTCGAGCGGTTGTGGCCGTTGCGCCGGAGTTCGAGCGCCAGCTTGGCGTGGCGCTGCGCCGGTACGGCGGCGGCGGGGTCGTGTTCCGCGAGGGTGCGGTAGGCCAGGGCCTGCATGCCGTGCATGTCGGCGTCGTCGAAGTTCTGCATCCAGCTCGGCGGCGGCACGCTCGCCTTGTCCGAGACGAAGAGGTCCTCGGCCTCACCGAGGGTGCGGCGCATGGCCTGGCCCTTGCCCATGGACGCCTGGGCCCATGCCTCGATGGTGTGGAGCATCGCCTGGGTACGCGGCAGCACCTCGTCGCCCGAACCGGACTTGGCCAGTTTCATCAGGTCGAGCGCGTCGTCGGGCCGGCCGAGGTGGAGCATCTGCCGGGCGGCCCGGGACAGCGCTTCCCCGGCCCGCGGCCGGTCGCCGCCCTCGCGTGCCGCGTGAGCCGCGATCACGAAGTACTTCTGGGCGGTCGGTTCGAGGCCGACGTCGTGGGACATCCAGCCGGCGAGCACCGCCAGGTTGGCGGCGACGCCCCAGAGACGACGCTGGAGGTGGTCGGGGTGGTGGTAGGCGAGCATGCCGCCCACCTCGTTGAGCTGGCCCACGACGGCCTTGCGCTGGAGTCCGCCCCCGCGCGCCGCGTCCCAGGCCCGGAAGACCTCGACCGAGCGCTCCAGCGCCTCGATCTCCTGGGAGCCGATGGGCGCTGCCTCGTAGCGGTCGAACCCGGCGGGGTCGGCGTGCGGGGGATCGGCCCGGCGGGGGGCGGCGGACGGACGTGCGGGGTCGGTGTGCAGCCAGTCGTGCATGGCGCTGGTGAGTACGGAGCCGGCGGCGAGCGCGGCTCCCGCGCCCACCATGCCGCGTCGGTTGAGCATGAGGTCCATTCCCGTGAATTCGGTGAGGACCGCTGCCGTACGCTCGGGCGCCCAGGGCAGCCCGTCAGGGTTGTCGGTCTTCCTGACGTTCTGCCGTCTCCCGGCACCACCGCGTCGTACGAACCCGAGGTCCTCGATGGTCACGACACGGCCGAGTCGCTCGGTGAACAGCGCTGCCAGCACCCGGGGAACCGGATCGCGAGGGGTTTCCCCCAGGTCGATCCACCGCCGCACCCGGGAGGTGTCGGTCGCCAGCTGTGGGTGGCCCATGGCCGCCGCCTGCCGGTTCACCAGCCTCGCGAGTTCGCCCTTTGACCAGCCGGCGAGACCGAAGAGGTCTGCCAGGCGGGTGTTGGTCTGTCCGGTCACGTCTAAGCCCCCAGGTTCTCGGCTGAGTTGACAGTAGCCCGGTGTCATAGGGCTGGCGACTATTCGCCAGGGTTCGCCAGGGTGCGCCCGATGTTCCGCCACCCGCGCCCGGGTGTCGGGTAGGAACGCGCCACCCCGCCCCGGCAACCGGCCCACATTCCCCAGGGTGCGGCCCGGAGGCCGGGCGGGGCGACGCACGCAACTCGTCGGCACACGAAGGGATCTGTCTCCTCCATGTACACAGCATCGTCCTCCGTGTCCGCACCGCCCCGGCCGCAGCACCGCAGCGTGCCGGTCGGCAGCGGACCATATCTCGCCCCCGTCACACAGCCCGGCCGGGTCCGGCGCTGGGCGGGGAGTGCCGCCCAGCCGCTCAGCGGGCGGATCGACTTCTCGGGCCCGCAGGGCACGCAGTTGAGGATGGCGATCGCGTCCGTCCACCGGATCTGTCCGGAGTTCAACCCCGTTCAGGTACTGCGGCGCAGTGGTCGCTCCGTCCTCATCGTGGGGACGACCGGCCGGACGACGGCGGTCGCCAAGTGCTTACTTGACCACTCCCCCGCGTGGGTCGAGCGGTTCCGGCACGAGATAGCCGCCTACCGTTCCTTCGTCCGGCACCGCCCGCCGGTACGGACACCGCGGCTGATCGCCGCGGACCCGGAGAACTGCACCCTGGTGATCGAGCGGATGCCCGGACGGGCGGCGGCGCTGGCCCGCCACCCGGTGGAGGCACCGCCCCGGTCCGACGTCCGCGCGGCGCTCGGCGCGGTGGCGCGGCTCAACGCCTGGCGTCCCCCGGCCGGTACCTTCGACGCGCCGCTCGACTATGCCGCGCGGATCGCGCGCCATCACGAACTGGGACTGTTCACCGACCGGGACCGTGACGACCTGCAAAAGCTGCTGCACGGCCTGGCGCACGCCGGCGGCCGCCAGGGCATGGGACAGTTCTGCCACGGCGACGCGCTGCTGTCCAACGTCCTCCTCTCTCCCACGGGACCGGTCCTGGTCGACTGGGAGCACGCCGGCTGGTACCTGCCGGGGTACGACCTGGCGACTGTGTGGGCCGTGCTCGGCGACGCCCCGGCGGCGCGCCGTCAGATCAGCCAGCTCGCGCAGCAGGCCGGACCGGCGTCTCGGGACGCGTTCCTGGTGAACCTGATGATCGTGCTGACCCGGGAGATCCGTACCTACGAGACGGCGGTGCAGCGCACCATCAGGGAGGCGCCGCCGGCCGGTTCGGTACCGGTGCCGTCCGGCGCGGTCTCGCCCGGTGAGGAGCAGCGGCGGCTGTTGCGACGGCTGCACGACGACTGCGCCCTGGCTCGGCGTGCGGTGCGTGCCGCCGTCGGCACCCGCTGAGCGGTCCGTCCCCCGGGCGAGTGCCACGTCGCACCGGTGTTCGACACTGGCGGGCACCGGGCGGCGCGGCGCCGGCCGGACCGCCGCGAGATCCGGTCCGGCCGCCGGTCACCTCGGCATACGCCGCTGACGTGCGGGTTTCCCCGGGCTCAGGCGGAGACACCCGCGCCCGGGAGGGGTGTCGACGAAGGACTGATCCACCGACACCCGTCGGCGTTGATATGACTAATTTCGGGACGGCGTGGGTCGTCCGGGCGACGGGTAATGCTGGGCCGGACATCCCCCGCACTCACCGGAAGGCCCCACACGCATGGCTCAGCCCTTCGTTCTGCCGGATTTCTATGTTCCGTATCCGGCACGGCTCAACCCCCATGTGGAGGAGGCTCGTTCGCACACCCGGGCGTGGGCACGGAAGATGGGGATGCTGGAGGGATCCGGCGTCTGGGAGGAGCACGATCTCGAATCCCACGACTACGCGCTGCTGTGTTCCTACACCCACCCGGACTGCGACGCCGCGGCTCTGTCGCTCGTGACGGACTGGTACACCTGGGTCTTCTTCTTCGACGACCACTTCCTGGAGGTGTTCAAGCGCACCCAGGACCGGCCGGGCGGCAAGGTCTACCTGGACCGGTTGCCGATGTTCATGCCGATGGACCCGGCCGCGGCGACACCCGAGCCCGCCAATCCGGTGGAAGCCGGGCTCGCGGACCTCTGGCGGCGCACGGTGCCGGCCATGTCCCCGGCCTGGCGGGAACGGTTCGCCGAGTCCACGGAGGCGCTGCTGTACGAGTCCCTCTGGGAACTCGACAACATCAACGAGGGGCGCGTCGCCAATCCCGTCGAGTACATCGAGATGCGTCGCAAGGTGGGCGGTGCCCCCTGGTCGGCGGGGCTCGTGGAGTACGCGGCGGGTGCCGAGGTCCCCGAGCGGGTGGCCGCCAGCCGTCCGCTGCTCGTGCTGCGGGACGCGTTCTCGGACGCCGTGCACCTGCGCAACGACCTGTTCTCGTACCAGCGCGAGGTCGAGGACGAGGGGGAGAACAGCAACGGCGTCCTCGTCCTGGAGAGGTTCCTCGGCTGCACGACCCAGGAGGCGGCCGAGGCCGTCAACGACCTGCTGACCTCGCGTCTACAGCAGTTCGAGAACACCGCGCTCACCGAAGTGCCCGGCCTCTGCCTGGAGAAGGGTCTGAGCCCCGAGGAGTGCGCGGCGGTGGCGGCCTACGCCAAGGGTCTCCAGGACTGGCAGTCCGGCGGTCACGAGTGGCATCTGCGCTCCAGCCGCTACATGAACGAGGGCCTCGCGGCCGGGCCTTCGCGACGGGACGGCGTGATCGGCACCTCGGCCCTCGACGTCCGGACGCTGTTCGGACGCCCCGCGGCCTCACGCACCCGCGCCTTCACCCATCAGCCGCACCAGCGGGTGGGGGCCTCCCTGCTGCCCGCGTTCGACCTGCCGTACGCCCTGTCGCTCAGCCCGCACCACCGGGAGGCACTGCGACGCTCGGTGGACTGGGCGGAACGGATGGGGCTGCTGGAGGACATCTGGGACCGGCCGATGCTGGAGGGCTTCGACTTCGCGCTCTGCTCGGCGGGGCTCGACCCGGATGCCACGCCGGAGGAGCTGGAGCTCAGCGCCGAGTGGCTGACCTGGGGGACCTACGGCGACGACTACTACCCGCTCGTGTTCGGACGACCCCGCGACCTCGTCGGCGCCAAGACGTGCACCGAGCGGCTCAAGTCCTGTATGCCGGTGGACGAACCGGCGACCGGGCCGGCACTCGCCGTCGGTCCGATGGAGCGGGCACTGGCCGACCTGTGGGCGCGGACGGCCGGACCGATGGGCCCGGCGGCACGCGGCCAGCTGCGCGAGGCGATGGACCGGATGCTGGACAGCTGGATGTGGGAGCTGCACAACCAGGCCCAGCACCGGGTGCCGGATCCGGTGGACTACATCGAGATGCGCCGCCGGACCTTCGGTTCGGACCTGACGATGCTGCTGTGCCGGCTGCGGCACGGCAGCACACTGGATCCCGCGGTCTACCGCACGGGCACGGTCCGGAGTCTGGAGAACGCGGCCGCGGACTACGCGACACTCCTCAACGACCTCTTCTCGTACCAGAAGGAGATCGAGGTCGAGGGCGAGGTGCACAACGGGGTACTGGTGCTCCAGAAGTTCTTCGACTGCGACTACCCCACCGCCGTGGCGATGGTCGACGATCTGATGCGGGGCCGACTGCGCCAGTTCGAGCATGTGAAGGAGCACGAAGTACCCAGGCTGTTCGAGGACTTCGCTCTGGACGCGGAGGGCAGGGCGGCCTTCGGCGCCTATCTGCGGGAGTTGGAGGACTGGCTGGCCGGGATTCTCAACTGGCACCGGAAGGTGCGCCGTTACGCCGAGGAGGATCTGCACGGGGGGAGCGGTTCGGCGCTGCTGCGCCGGGGGCCCACCGGGCTCGGCACCTCGGCGGCACGGCTGGCGTCACTCCTCGGCTCCGCCGCGCGCTGACCCTGGGAGGGGTCGCCTCCGGCGAGCCGGGGGCGACCCACGGTCCGCTACGGGCGGAGTCCGCGCAGCTGGTCGAGCTCCCGGCGCTCCCGTTTGGTGGGCCGGCCGGCACCACGGTCGCGGACCGCGGCGAGCGCTACGTGCTCGCGCGGGGGCGGCGGGGGGCTGTTGTCGGCGTACGCCTCCGCCGCCACCGGGGGGCCGACCCTCTTGGTGTGGAGTTCCTTGACCTCGACGATCCGTTCACGCCCGCCGTGGAGGATCCGGACCTCGTCGCCGGGTTTGACGGCCTGCGCGGGCTTGGCGCGTTCACCGTTGACCTTCACGTGGCCGGCGCGGCAGGCCGCGGCGGCCTGGGACCGGGTCTTGGTGAGGCGGACGGCCCAGATCCAGCTGTCGACGCGTGCGCTCATCGGCCCCCGCCTCCCGTCAGCCCTGCTGGAACAGCTCGGCGGGCAGCGGCTTCAACAGCGCGTACAGGTCGTCCGTGATCGGGCGGTCCCAACTCGCGATCGTCACCAGGACGTTGTCGCTGCGGTCGAACTGGACACAGGCGATCCGGCTTTCGGAGAGCTTGAGCCGACGCACGATCAGCAGGTTGTCCCCCTGCATGACCGGCATGTCCTCGGCGTCGAGGACCTCGACCGGCTCGTCGTTCTCCAGGGCGGCGAGGAGCTGGGCGACCTCGAAGGGGATCTGCCCGTCGTCGAGCTCGCGCGCCGGGGAGCCCTCCGGGAGGTTGCCGATGATCATCGCGGGGCCCCGGCCGCCGAACAGGTCGTAGCGGAGGAACACGCCCTGACAGGTCCCGTCGGGGGCGGGCAGCAGACCGGCGCCGAGATTGCCGGGCCAGTCGCCCGGGTCCATGGCCAGGACGTCGAAGTCCGGGCCCGCGGGTGTGGCGGCGCTACGGCGGCGGAGGAAGGACATACGGCCATGGTACGTGCCCCGGCGCGGCGTGCGGCGCGCCGGGGCGAGTCGGTGACGGGTCCGTCGTCAGCCGTGCGGGACGCCTTCCAGGGGCTCGCGCCCGGTATGCCGCAGCGCCTGGTCGAGGCCCGCCCGGTCCGTGCCGAGCTTGCGGTAGACGGCGGACAACAACAGGGTGACGGCGGCGTGGTCGGTGTCCAGAGCCGCTGCCGCGTCCTCGCCACGGACGGTGAGGTCGGCGGCGTCGCGCTCACGCGCGGTGAGCGCGTCGGTGCCCGCCGGGCGCAGGGTGCGGGGCCGGAGCCCGGCGGCGGCCAGCTCGGCCCTCGCCTCCTCGCCGAGGCCGTCCGCGCCGCAGCTCTGGGCCTCCTCCAGGCCGCGGTAGAGGTACTCGGCGGCCTCCTGGGTGCGTCCGGTACGGCGCAGGGCGGCACCCAGGCCGACCAGGGACCGGGCCAGCTCGTACGCGGCGGGTGACCGCTCCAGCCAGTCGACCGACTCCTCCAGCAGCTTCAGACGCTCGCTGCCCCCGACGACCTCGGCGGTGACGCGGAGCGCCTGGCCGATCGCGGAGGGCGCACCGTACTGGCGGGCGCGTTCCACGGCGTCGAGGGCGGTTTCCCTCGCCCGGTCGGGGGTGTCCCGGACCTCGGCGAGGGCGAGGTGGAGCTGCCAGGGGCACCAGGCCGGGTTACGCATGCCGCGCGGGTCGAGCCGGCGGCCGACCGAGGCCAGCTCGGCGGCGGCCTCGTCGGTGCGGCCCACGGCCAGCAGCAGTTCGGCGTGGACGGTCTGCGAGTCGGGGAAGGTGACGGCGGCGGGGAAGGGCTCGCCGAAGTCGTGGGTCAGGGCGACCTGCTCGGCCTCGCCCACCCGGCCCCGGGCGAGCAGTACCTCGATCATGACGCCGACCGCGTACCAGTGGGCGGGCGTGCGGGGGCCTACGCGTTCGGCGAGGCGGAGCCCGGCGCGCACGAAGTCCTCTGCCTCGACGAGACGGCCGCGCCGGTAGCGGATGTACGCGAGGAGGGTGTAGGCGAAGGAGAGGTGGGCGCCGCGCCAGCCCTGGCGTTCGAACTCGGCGGTGCCGGCCGCGAAGAGGTCCTCGGCGCGGCCGGGCCTGTCGGCGTAGAGGAAGGTCAGCGCGACAAGGACCGGGACCTCGAAGCCTCGGCTGTCGTCGGCCCAGCTCAGGCCGCCTTCCAGGGCCCGCTCGGCATGAGCGACGCCGACCGCGCAGGGTTCGGCTCGCAGGGTGGCGTCCCAGGCGCGCAGGCCGATGACGTAGCGCTCGGTGAGGTCGCGGCCGGTGAGACGGTCGGCGAGCCGGGCCAGCCGGCGGGAGCGGGCAGGCGAGTCGGGTTCGTCGGCGCGGAAGGCGTCCCACATGAACTTCTCGGACTGCATGCGCAGCCGGCTGCGGGCGTCGGTGGTGAGCCGGGACTCCCGGGCGAGGAGTTCGGACGCCTCGACCAGCCGGTCGCTGTGGGCGAGGACCTGGGAGAGCCGGTAGACGATGCCGTGGCGCAGCGCCGGATCGGAGACGGACTCCTCCAGGGCGGCCCGGAGGTGGTTGACGGTGGTGGCGGGTTCGGTGAGCAGGGAGGCGCTGCCGAGCTCGAAGAGGACCGCGGCGCGTTCCTCGTGGGAGGGCGGTTCGCGCAGCGCGCGGGCGAGGTACCGGCGAGCCGTGTCGGGTGCGCCGGCGCGGAGGGTCTCGCGGGCGGCGGCCCGGAGTTTCCCGACGACCCAGGGGTCGCCCTCGGGGTGGGTCTCCAGGAGGTGGCGGGCGGCCGCCGTGGGGCCCAGCCCCGCGTCGACGACACACCAGGCGGCTTGCCCGTGCAGGGCGACGCGGGTGGCGGCGGGGATGGCCCGGTAGACGGCGGTGGCGATCAGCGGGTGGACGAACTCGAGGGTCTCGGAGCCCGCGAGGATGCGGGCGTCGCGGAGGCGTTCGGCGCTGTCGGCGACGGCTTCGCCGCCGAGTCCGGCGACCGCGCCGGCGAGTTGCGGGGAGATCTCCGTGCCGAGGACGGCGCAGGCCCAGGCGAGGCGGACGGTGGCGGTGCCGAGCCGTTCGAGCCGGAAGATGAGGCCGCTGCCCTTGACCGCGGCGGCCAGGTCGCGCAGTCGGGGCGCGCCTTCGGCGGTGGGCGTGAGTCCGAGGTCCCGGATCTTGGCCGCGAGCTCGACGGCCTCGAAGGGGTTGCCGGAGGTGACGGCCCAGCATTCGCGGCAGAAGGCGTCGTCCGCGTGGACGCCGACGGCGTCGCGGACGAGCTCGGCGACCGCTCCGGAGGTCAGCGGTTCGAGTCCGAGGGGGCGTTGCCCCGAGCGCCTTCCGGTGAACTCCTCCCCAGCTTCCGGAAGTTCGTCGGGCCGGTAGGCGACCACCAGAAGCAGGGGAAGGGTCTCGGCACGTGGCGCGAAGGCGGAGAGCCAGCCGAGGGATTCCTGGTCGGCCCAGTGGGCGTCGTCCAGCACGACGACGACCGGTGCGCGCCGGACGGCGAGGTGGGTGAGGACCCAGTCCAGACCGTCGCGCAGGCCCTGGGGGTCCGGCGGGGCGCCGGCAGCGGCCGTGCACAGGCCGAGGGCGGGGCCGACGATGTCGTACCAACCTCCCAGCCGACGGCGGAGTTCGGTGTCGGACGCGGCGGCGAGCTGGGGCTGGAGAAGCTGCCGGGCCACGTGGAAGGCGACCCGCTGTTCCTGGTCTCCGCCGCGCGCGGAGAGCACGGTGCACCCCTTGGCGACGGCGCGGCGGCGGATCTCGGCGAGCAGGGTCGTCTTGCCGAGTCCGCCGGGGGCCGCGTAGGCGAGCACTCCCCCGCGGGGGCTTCGCGGGCCGGAGAAGCCCCGGGCCCAGGGGCGACCCCGCGATGCCGGGCGATCCGCCGGCCCGGTCGCCCGCTCCCGGCGGGCCGCCCGGTCGGACAGGGTGACGGCGGGGGGCTCTCCCGGGCCGGTGACGGCGGGGGGCTCTTCCGGGCCGGTGACGATGTGCAGGGCTCGGCCGTGTTGCGGGCGTGCCGGCCGCCGGCCACGCGCCGCCGTGTCCCGTGGCCGCGGTACGGGTGGATCGGCGTGGCCGTCGTCCGGGTCCTGCTCGGTCGAGACCCGCTCGACCGGGACCTGTTCGTCCGGCTCCCGTTCGTCGGGATCGGGCTCGGGCCCCGGCGGCCCGGGGGCGTCGTCCCTCAGACCGGTCAGTTGGTTCAACGCCTCCTCGGCAGCCGCGAGTTCCGCCTCGCGCTCGAAGAGACCCGGATTCCCGCGGCTGATCCTGCCGCCGTATCGCTCCATGCTCCACCCCCACACCGGGGGCGCACGCCCGGCGCGCGGACGAATGCGGCCGGGCCTCGTGGCCCCGCGAAAAGCTCAGCGTACGCCCGGATGCGCTCTGTGTGACCATCAATCGACAGACCGGGTGGAACCCCTCGAAAGAGCCTCCAGCGCGGTCAGCGCCTCCTGGGCGCGTCCGTGCTCGACGAAGAGGTGGTCGTGGTGGAATCCCGCCACGACGTTGCAGCTCAGACCGGCGTCCGCGAGCGCGCGGGAGACGGCCGCCGTCAGACCCACCGCGTCGAGTGCGGAATGAACCCGCAGGGTGATCCAGCCGGCCACGTAGTCGTAGGGCAGGGCGGCCCTGTCGGCATCCTGCTGGGCGACGACCAGGGTGAGCCCCTCGGGCTCCCGCACGGTGACGAGCGGGGTGACGTCCGGCGGGACCGGCCCGGTCACCGTGGTGAAGACATAACGCCCGGGGTCGAGTTCCGGGCTCATCCCGGCAAGCAGCCGGGTCAGGTCACGTTCTGCGCTCATGATCACCAATGTAGGGGCTCGGGCTCCGCCCGGCGGGGTCCGGTGCCGCCGCCGCACCGGAGCGCGTCGCGCGGGGTCGCCGGTGAGGGTGCGGGGGTGCCGCGCGCCGGGGACCACCAAGGGGGCGCACGTCGGATGTCGCGCGCCCCGCACGGACGGCCGACCGGTGCGGGGCCGGACCGTGGGACCCCGGGCGCGCGGGGAAGCGAACCGGCGGCCCCTCCCCCGCGCGCCGACCGCGCCGCGCGAGGGCCAGGTCAGGGCGCTCACGCACCGATGACGGATAGCGAAATCCTTGAATTGCATAAGTCTGCAATTTCATAGATGCTGTGATTGCTGTGTCCGTAGGTAGCCGCGGGCACAGCACCAGGCATGCGCCCCGCTCGGGGTGGCGAGAAGGGTGCGAGACGGTGCCGGTTCCGCTGTACCAGGCCAAGGCCGAGTTCTTCCGGATGCTCGGGCACCCGGTGCGGACAGGCGTTCTGGAGCTGCTGGAGGAACTGCGCGAATCCGAGGTACCCGCCTCGTGAGCGTGAACTCCGCGCTGACGGCCGTGCTCGGCCGGGTCCGCTCCGTGCTGCCGGCCCGGGCCGACTACGCGGTCATGGCCCGCAGCCCTCGCCGGGATCTCCTCGCCGGGCTCACCGTGGCGATCGTCGCCCTTCCCCTCGCCCTCGGATTCGGAGTCTCCTCCGGTCTGGGCGCGGAGGCGGGACTGGCCACCGCCGTGGTCGCGGGCGCGCTCGCCGCCTTGTTCGGCGGGTCGAACCTCCAGGTGTCCGGCCCGACCGGTGCGATGACCGTGGTCCTGGTGCCGATCGTCGCCCAGTACGGGCCCGGCGGCGTCCTCACCGTGGGCCTGACGGCCGGCGTGCTCCTGATCTGCCTGGCCCTGCTGAAGGCCGGGCAGTACATGCGGTACGTGCCGGCGCCGGTGGTGGAGGGCTTCACCCTCGGGATCGCGTGCGTGATCGGACTCCAGCAGGTACCGAACGCGCTCGGGGTCGAGAAGCCCGAGGGCGAGAAAGTCCTGCTGGTGGCGTGGCGGGCACTCGTGGACTTCGTGGCCTTCCCGAACTGGACGGCGATCGGCCTCTCGCTGGGTGTCGCGGCGGTGATGCTGGCCGGAGCGCGTTGGAAGCCGACGATCCCGTTCTCGATCGTCGCGGTCATCGCCGCCACCGTGACCACGCAGCTCTTCCACCTCGACGCGGCGGCCCCGATCGGCGACCTTCCCTCCGGGCTCCCCGCCCCCTCCCTCGACTTCCTCGACGCTTCCGCGCTCGGCTCGCTGCTGGCCCCGGCGGTCGCGGTCGCGGCGCTCGCCGCGCTGGAGTCGCTGCTGTCGGCGACCGTGGCGGACGGGATGACGGTGGGCCAGAAGCACGACCCGGACAAGGAACTGTTCGGGCAGGGACTCGCCAATCTCGCGGCCCCGCTGTTCGGCGGCGTCCCCGCCACCGCCGCCATCGCGCGGACCGCGGTCAACGTTCGCAGTGGCGCCTCCTCACGACTCGCCGCGCTCACCCACGCGGCGGTACTCGCGGTGATCGTGTTCGCCGCCGCCCCCCTGGTCTCGAAGATCCCCCTCGCCGCCCTGGCCGGCGTTCTGCTGGCGACGGCGATCCGCATGGTCGAGGTCGGCTCGCTCAGAGCCATGGCGAAGGCCACCCGCTCGGATGCCGTCGTCCTCGTCCTGACCGCCGCCGGCACCCTGATCCTCGACCTCGTCTACGCGGTCGTCATCGGCCTCGTCGTCGCCGGAGCGCTCGCCTTGAAGGCAGTGGCGGGGCAGGCCCGGATGGAACAGGTCGACTTCCGCCCGGACCTGCCCGGCGAACACGGCGACGAGGAACACGCCCTGCTCGCCGAGTACATCGTTGCCTACCGCATCGACGGCCCCCTCTTCTTCGCCGGCGCCCACCGGTTCCTCCTCGAACTCTCCGAGGTCGCCGACGTGAGAGTGGTCATCCTGCGCATGTCGAGGGTGACCACCCTGGACGCCACCGGCGCCCTCGTCCTCAAGGACGCCGTGGAGAAGCTGAACCGGCGCGGCATCGTCGTGATGGCCTCCGGTATCCGGCCCGGCCAGCGCCAAGCCCTCGACGCGGTCGGCGCCCTGGAGCCGCTGCGCCTGCGAGGCCGGGAGTACGCCACCACCCCCGAGGCGATCGCCGGCGCCCGTGAACACCTGGAGCAGGCCGGCCTGCTGGCCCGTACGCACCACCGCCCGCACCGCATCCGGAGGGCCGCACGATGACCGCCCCCGCCGACCGCCGCATGATCGAGGTCTCCGACACCGAGGCCCTGTGACTCCTCGAAGGCTCCGCCCGAGACCGCCTCGTCCACATCCAGCGGGAACCGGCCGTCGTCCGCCCCGGGGAGCGGCCTGGCCACGGTGGTGGAGATGACGATGGAGCTCGGCGGCACCGCCGTCTTGCGGCCGGACGCGGACGGGCGAGGCAAGGCCGTCTGGATCACCCTTCCCCTGTGAAGCAAAGGAGCTGACGATGACAATCGAATGGCGTTACACCACCCGCCGCGACCTGGGAGTACTGTCCCTGGCCGGATATCTCGGCGCGGACGCCGCCGGCCGGTTCACCGGCGCCGTCGGCTGGGCGCTCGCGCGGGGCACCGGCCCGGTCATCCTCGACCTGACCGGCCTGCTGGGCTGGTCGGCCGACGGACAGATCGCCGTCACCCAGGCCACCCGCCGCCTCGCCGAGAGCGGACGCCGGCTCGAGCTCGCCGCGATACCCGCGGACGGCTCCCTTGTACCGGACGCCACCTGCCCGCACGTCCCCGTCCACTGCGACCTCGCCGCTGCCCTGGCCGCCCACGGCGCCCAGGGCACCGTCAAGCAGTGGACCACCGACGACTGGCCCACCCCGCGGTCCCCCGAGGCACCCGTCAGGCCCTGAGACCAGCACCACCACCCACGAGAACACCGACGAAGGACACCGGCACCATGAGCGACATCATCGTCAAGGACACCAACGGCACCGTCCTGGAGGACGGGGACTCGGTCACCCTGATCAAGGATCTGAAGGTCAAGGGCACCTCCGAGACCCTCAAGCGCGGCACCCTGGTCAAGAACATCCGCCTCACCGCCCGCCCGGGCGAGGTCGAGTGCAACACCAAGAAGGTCAAGGGCCTGGTCCTGCGGACCGAGTTCCTCAAAAGGGCCTGACCGGCGAAGGAACCGCTCCGGGGGAACGTCACCAAGGCCGCCCGCCGGGTCCCGCGAGTTGCAGGGATCTGCAATTGTGGAGGTCGCAAGGCGTGAGCAGGGGCGAACGGATGCCTCTCCGAAGGAACGGTTTCGGGTGGATGAGATGGGCAGTCACGACGGAGGTACCCAGGTGAGCACACCGCTGTACCAGCTGAAGGCGGAATTCTTCAGGACGCTGGGGCACCCGGTCCGCATCCGGGTCCTGGAACTCCTGTCCGTACGCGAGCACGCGGTCGCCGAGATGCTGCCCGAGGTGGGGGTGGAGGCCGCCAGCCTTTCCCAGCAGCTGGCCGTCCTACGCAAGGCGAACCTGGTGGTCACCCGCCGGGAGGGGTCGAACGTGTACTACAGCGTGACCCACCCCCAGATCGCCGAGCTCCTGCGGGTCGCCCGCGGCATTCTCTCCGGCGTCCTGGAAGGGCAGGCCGAGCTGCTGGCCGACCTCCGCGCCACCAGCCACACCTCGTCTTACAGCCGGAGATCTTGAGGGTCGGTGATCGGCGGGGTCGGCCGGTGGGCAGCCCAGGGTTTGAGGTGGCGGGGCAGCGGGTCGTCCCAGACCGAGCCGTTCAACAGCCACTGCGTCCGATCCGGCGTCACATGCCCGGCCCGCTGGAACAACCGCCCCCACGCATCGGTCGGCTCGGACAGTTCCCCGTCCCAGCCGGCTCTCTGCTCAGCCGTCACATCCGTCGTCCCCGCCCGGTCGACGAGGATGACAGGACACCGTCACAAGATCTCCGGCTTGGTACCAGACCGGAGAGACGGGTGGTTCAACATGGTGGGCCGCTACTCCTTCCAGCTGCCGGAGCTGCCAGGGGCCTGCGGCCCCAGCGTGGGCCGCGGGCCACGGACGAGGGGTGAACCAGCTTCGAGCGGCCGTCAGCCGCTGTGCCCGTCAGATGCGGGTTCAGATTGGGGAGCCCGCTGGAGGAGGCGGTCACCGATCGCGTGGACGACGGCGAGGCCGATGACCAAGATGGCGCCGTCGGCGAGGATCTCGAAGCCGCGGTGCTCGGCCTCGGTGGCGACTTGGCCGGGGGCGGCGAGGACGAGGGCGAAGGTGTGGAGGCCGTACATCAGCCAGTACCGGTCAGCCTGGGTGAGCGCCGCCACGAACGCGGCGGTGGCGATGACCGAGGTGACCCAGGCGGAGGGGGCGAGGACCGCGACCGGCAGGGCCGCTGCGATGCCGACCGCGGTACCGATCGCCTTGCCTCTGATGCGGTCGCGCTTTCCCATGACGATGTACAGGACCAGGATGAGGATCGGCTCCGGCACCCGGTAGGGCTCGGTCCAGTCGAGCGGCGACCCCGAGCGCGGCGCCCGCCCCGAGGGCGACGGCGAACAGCACCGCCACGACGGCCGCGACCGCCGGCGGGCGTTTGTCCCCTTCGACGACGGGGGCTGCGCCGAAGCGGCGGGCGATCACGATGCCGTAGCCCACGCCGAGGGCGGCCATTCCCTGACGCGGCACTCGCGCCGGGGTGGGAGGTGATCAGGCGAGGGCGGCACGGCGGGCGGGGGTGCGTTCGCGGCGCCGTGTCCCGTCCAGGACGAAGGCGGCGTCGACGAGGGCGACGTGGCTCAGCGCCTGCGGCATGTTGCCCAGCTGGCGGCCGGCGGCCGGGTCCCATTCCTCGGCGAGGAGGCCGACGTCGTTGCGTACGTCCAGGACCCGCTCGAAGACGGTCCGGGCCTCGCCCGGCCGGCCGGTGACGGCGAGGGCGTCGGCGTACCAGAAGGTGCACGCGAGGAAGGCGCCTTCGGCTCCGCCCAGGCCGTCGATCTCGTGCACCTCGCCGTTGGACACCTCGTCGTAGCGCCGCAGGAAACCGCGGTCCCGCAGTCCCGCCATGGCGTGGACCGTGCCGAGCACCCGGGGGTCGGAAGGGGGCAGGAAGCCGAGGCGCGGAATCAGCAGGGCGGTGGCGTCGACGCGACGGCTGCCGTAGTACTGTGTGAAGGATCCGCGCTCCTCGCTCCATCCGAACTGGCATATTTCCGCGCGGAGTTCGGCGCGCAGTGCCTGCCAACGGCGGACCGATCCGCGCAGTCCCGCGACCCTGGCGAGCCGCAGGGCACGGTCGGCGGCGACCCAGGCCATGATCTTGGAGTGGACGAACTGACGTCGCGGACCCCGGACTTCCCAGATGCCCTCGTCGGGTTCGCGCCAGTGTTTGTCGACGTACTCCAGAAGCGCGGCCATCAGACTCCAGACCTGTCCGTCGATGGCGACGCCGGCCCGGACGGCGGAGTAGAGGGTGTTCACGACCTCGCCGTAGATGTCGAGCTGGAACTGACCCACGGCCGCGTTTCCGAACCTGACGGGCTGTGAGTTCTCGTACCCCGGGAGCCAGTCGGCGTGGGTCTCCGGCAGCCGGCGCTGTCCGGCGACACCGTAGAGGGGCTGGAGGTCGGCCGGATCCCCGGCCACGGTACGCACCAGCCAGTCGTGCCAGGCGAGGGCCTCCCGACGGTATCCGCTGCGCAGCAGGCAGGACAGGGTGAACGTGGAGTCGCGCAGCCAGCAGAAGCGGTAGTCCCAGTTGCGCCGGCCACCGAGGCACTCGGGCAGCGAGGTGGTGGCGGCGGCGATGACACCGCCGGTCGGCTCGTAGGTGAGGGCCTTGAGCACGACGAGCGAGCGGATGACGGCCTCGCGGGCGGGACCCTCGTAGCGCAGGCCCGCGGCCCAGTCGTTCCAGTGGGCGAGTGTCCGGTCGAGAGCGGCGGGGGCGTCGGGCGCGGGCGGCGCGGGCAGATGGGAGGGGTGCCAGCCAAGGGCGAAGGTGACACGCTCGCCCGCCGTGACGGGGAAGGCGAAGGCGGTACGGTCGGCGGTGACGACGGGCTCGCCCGCACCGGGACCGCAGTGCAGGCGGGTCGCGTCCGGGCCGGCCACCGAGGCCACGGTGCGCCGGTCGATCCGGTGGGTCCAGGGCACGACATGCCCGTGGTCGAAGCGCACGGTCAACTCGCCCCGCATGTCGACGCGTCCGGCGATTCCCTCGACGACCCGGACGATCAGCGGGCCGCCCTGACGCGGCGGCATGAAGTCGGTCACCCGGACCGTACCGGTCACGGACTCCCAGACGGTGTCGAGGACGAGGGTGTCGCCGCAGTAACTGCGGCGGCTGCATCGCCGGTTGCCGTCCGGGGCGAGTGCCCAGTGGCCGTGACCGCCGTCGCCGAGAAGGGACGCGAAGCATGCGGGCGAGTCGAAACGCGGTACGCACCACCAGTCGATCGAGCCGTTCCGCCCGACAAGGGCGGCAGTCTCCAGGTCGCCGATGAGGGCGTAGTCCTCAATTCGCCCTGCCATGAACGGATTGTATTCCCGCACGCCGGGGCCCGCAGAAGCGGGCGGGCAGACCGCCGCGCGGCACACGCGGCGCGGGGTCCGCCACCTGGCTGGCACGGCCGGGTGGCGGGACGATGGATTCACGGCGCTCCGTATGATCCCGCGGCCGCGGGCCTCCGGGCGTCCCTTGACCGGCCGGCGAACCCGGCCGATCATGAAAAGCGTCCGCGGAACCCCGGAGGACGAGCGATGAGCGGCACGAGTCCCACGAGCGGCGAACCGCACCCGATGCGCCGCGCCACGGACCACGACCCGCCGGGCAACGCTCGAACGGCGAGCCTGGTGGTGGCGGTGCGGCCGGACGACCCCGACGCGGAGTGGCTGCTCGCCCGGCTGCCGCCCGCCGTGGGCGAGGTCGTGCTGGTCGGGGCCGGTGCGGACGGCCTCGAGCGCACCCCGCGCGGGGTCCCGGTACGTCGGCTGGGTCCCTGGGACTGCGCGGCCGGCGAGGTCCCGCACCGCGGGCTGCTGGCCGCGACCGGCGACCACGTCGTCCTCATCGGCGGCGACGGCAGCATGTCGCCCGCCGAGATCCCGCACTATCTGCACTACCTCGACAGCGGATTCGACTTCGTCAAGGGGTCGCGCTTCATCGCCGGCGGGGACACGGCGTCCTACCCGCTGGTCCGGCGACTCGGGCACCAGGCGCTGCTGCGGCTCGCCCGACAGCTGTACGGGCAGCGGCTGACCGATCTCTGGTACGGGTTCTGCGCCTTCCGCCGGGAGTTCCTCGACCTGCTCGGCCTGCGCGAGGACGGCGTGGAACTCGGCGCCGAACTCGTCACGCACGCCCTGCACTACGGCCTGCGCATCGCGGAGGTCCCGAGCCTGGAACTCCCGCGCCGCCACGGGCCGTCGCACTCCCGCACGATCCGTGACGGCAGCCGGGTGCTGCGGACCCTGGTCACCGAGCGCCCGCGCAACACGCTGCACCGTTTTGCCGCAGGCAGCGGTTGACGGGGTCGAAAACGGGTGATAGGGCTGGAAGTCAGGCATTGCACACGGCAGTGCGTCCCAGACCCTCGGCAGGGTCGGTTGTCGGAAATGGCGCGTCATGACCTTCCTCCCCATCGACCGAGCGCCGGTGCCACCCGCACCGCATCCGCTGCGACGGGTGACCGACTGGCCGGCCGCCGAGCGCCGCCGTTCCCCGGGCGGGAGTCCCCGCCGCACCTCATCCCATCCGGCCCGGCGCGCCTCCGACCGGCTGCGGGAGGCCGACCGGCGCTGCCGCCGACGGGCCGAGTCCCGTCGGCCCCGGGGCGCCGCCCGCCGCAGGCGCTCCCGTCCCGTACGGACCCGGACCGCGGGCGGCCGACGGCGTTCGGCGGGCCCGTCGGGCCCAGGTCCGAGCGCCGGGCGGGGCGGCGGAGACCGGCCAGGGGCGGGCCAGGGTGAGCACTCCCCCGGTGGGTGGGGAGACCGATCACGCGCATGGGGTCCGTCGCATGCCGTCCGGTGTCCCGTCGGCGCGGCTCGCCCGCTCCCCGGCCACCCGAGCCCTGTCGCACCCGGCCACGACCACCCGGGACGTGCCGACCTCGGCCGTGGCCACCCCGACGGTGCCCGCGCGTACCGTGGCCACCCCGGCCATGGCCGCCCGTGCCGTCGGGGCGGACGGCCGCCCGGCTGCCCGGAGCCCCTGAGGACCCCCACCGCACGCGGCCCCCGGAGGGACCTGACGAGCGCCGCCACCACCCGGCTCCCGGTCCTGGCCGGACCACGGGTGCGGACACCTGAGCCCGCCGTGCTTCCCCGCATCCCCCGTACCCCCGCGCGAGCCGTGTGCCGCGCCCGCCCCCGAGGAGGCGAGGCGCGATGACGCACGTCGACGCGCATGCCACACTCCCCCGCTCGCTCACCCGGCCCCCGGTCGAACTCGAGCTGGTCATCCCGGCCTTCAACGAGCGCGAACGGCTGCCCGCCACCGTCGCCGGTGCCCTGCGGTTCCTCGCCCGCCGCCCCTGGTCCTCCGCCGTGGTCGTGGTCGACAACAACAGTGTGGACGGCACCCCCGACTGCCTCGACCGGTTCGCCGCCTCCGCCATGGGACGCTCCGTGGGTCTCCACGTCATCGGCTGCGGAGACCGGGGGAAGGGCGCCGCCGTGCGGCGAGGCATCGAGACCTCCGCCGCCCGCTACGTCGGCTACGCAGACGCCGACAACGCCACCCCCATCGAGACCCTCGACCCCGTCATGGCCCTGCTGCGCGCGGGCCACGGAGCCGTGATCGCCTCCCGGCACGCGCCCGGCGCGCACCTCACCGTCGAGCAGCCGAGGCTGCGCCGCGGTGGCGGCGCGGTCTTCCGCGCCCTCGCCCGGCTGACGCTGCCGGACGTCGCCGACACCCAGTGCGGCTTCAAGTTCTTCCCCGGCCCGCTCGGCCGGGAGATCGTCCACGACTGCCACGTCGACGGCTTCGCCTTCGACGTCGAACTGCTCGCCCGTGTCGTCAAGGCCGGACACGACGTCGTGGAGGTGCCGGTCGACTGGACCGACCAGGAGGGGTCGACGTTCTCCGCACGGCGCGACGGACTGCGGTCCATGACGGACCTGCTGCGCATCTCCCTGACCAGGTGACCACGATGACCGCACCGAGCCCCACCCCCGCAGCCGCCCTCGACCGGCTGGACCGCCTCGATCTCGCCTTCCTGAACTGGCGTGACCCCTGGCACCCCGACGCCGGTGGTGCGGAGGCGTACGCGCACGAGATCGCCCGCCGCTTCTCGGCCGTCGGCGCGCACGTCACCTTCGTCTCCTCGCGCTATCCCGGCTCGCGGGCGCGCGAGCACCGCGACGGGATGCGGATCGTGCGCGGCGGCGGAACCTTCGGCGTCTACGCGGCGGCCGCCGCACACCTGTTGCGCAACCGGCACGCCTACGACGCCGTGATCGACTTCCAGAACGGCATCCCGTTCTTCTCCCCCCTCCTCACCCCGCACTGGACGGCCGACCTGTGCGTCATCCACCACATCCACCAGCAGCAGTTCGACGTCCGCTTCCGCTGGCCGCTGAACGCGCTCGGCCGGCTCCTGGAGAAGCAGGTCAGCCGACGGGTCTACCGGGGACGGCCGCTCGTCGTGGTCTCCCCCTCCACCCGGGAGGGCGCCCGCCGCGAACTCGGCTTCGGCAACCCCTTGCACATCGTCCCCAACGGGCGCCCCGTCGACCTGCCCGACCCGCCCGGCGGCACCCGCAGTGCCACCCCCGCGCTCACCGTGGTCAGCCGGCTCGTCCCGCAGAAGCGCGTGGACCTGCTGGTACAGGCCATGCCCGCGCTGCTGCGCCGCACGCCCGCGCTGCACCTCGACATCTGCGGCGACGGCCCCGAACGGCCCGCGCTGCGCACCCTCGCGCAGACCCTCGGAGTGACGTCCGCCGTCACCTTCCACGGGCACGTCAGCGACGCGCGCAGGGAGGAACTGTTCCATCACGCGTGGCTGACAGTGGTGCCGTCGGTCGCCGAAGGCTGGGGCCTCACCGTGATCGAGGCCAACGCGGTCGGCACCCCGGCGCTCGCCTACGACGTACCCGGGCTGCGCGACGCCGTCCAGCCCGGTGTCAACGGGCGCCTGCTCGACCCCGCCGCCGATCTCGGCGAAGGCGTCGCGGCGGCCCTGGAGGAACTGGCCGACCCGGCCGCCCGCGAGCGGACCGCGGCCCGCTGCCGGGCCTGGGCGGCCGCGTTCTCCTGGGACGCGAGCGCAGAGCGGCTCGCCCAGGTCCTGCTGGAGGAGATGCACCGCGTCCGCCGGCACCGGAGGTCCCGGCGCGGTGCCAACGACCTCGCCGTGGTCACCCGGTTCACCACGGGCGACACCGCCGCGACCGAGCGGGCCGTCCGCGAGGCCCTGCGGCGGACCGATGTCTGGCGCCGGGACGACGACACCTTCCAGGTGCTGCTGCACGGCTGCGACGAGGTCCAGGCACTCGGCGCGCTGGCCCGGCTCGGGATCGACGACGCGACCGTCACCCTGGCCGGCGTCCGGGACGTCCTGGTGGGAGGGCCCTCCCGGCGCCTCGGGACCCCGCCCCCCTCCCCCGGAACCGCTGAGGCCCCGTCCGGGCCCGGTGAGGGCACCACGCCGCCCGTGCGGACGCCCGGAACCGGCGCCGGGCGGCCGACGCCGGCGCCCCCGGCCCGTCCCCTGCGGGGCCCGCTGCCCCGCTCCGCCCCCAGGACCGGGGCCGGGCCGTGAAGTCCGCCCAGTCAACGGCCCGGCGTGCGCCCGCCCGCTCGGACGCGGTGACGGCCGTGCACGGTGCGCGGTGGATCGCGACCGCCGCCGTGGCGGTCGGCGTGCTCAACTACGCGTACGCGCTGGTGCTGACCCGTCTGCTGGACGTCGGGGACTACGCGGTGTTCGCGGCCGGGCAGGGCCTGGTCGTGTGCACGGCGGCGATCGCCGTGGTGACCGTGCCGTGGATGCTCGCCCAGGCGCTCGCACGGGCCCAGTCGGAGGCGGCGCGGTCCGAGGCGGTCCGGTTCGCGGTGGTCACCGGCGTGATCGGCGGCGTCCTCGCGGCGCTCGTGGTCGCCCTCGTGGCCGCGCAGTTCGCCGGCACCTCCACCACACTGGTCATCGCGGGCGCCACCTTCCTCATCTACGTCACCCGGGTCAGCGCGGGCTGGCTGCAGGGCACCGAGCGCCTGCGCACCCTCGGCGTGGTCACGACCGCCGAGGCGGTGCTGAAGACGGCCGTGGGGCTGGTGTTCGTCGCCGCCCTGGGCCTCGGCGAGGCGGGGGCGCTCGCGGCGTTCGGGGTCGGTGTGCTGCCGTTCCTGCTCGTCCGGCCGCGCGGGTTCCGCGGCGGCCACGGACGGCCGTGGCTGGCGGCCACGGCCAACCGCGCGCTGTGGCGCCGAGCGGTCGGGGTGGCCTCGCTGCAGGGTGTGGTGGCCCTGATGGCCGCGGTGGACGTGATCCTGGTGGCGACGCTCCCCACCGACCGTTCCGAGGCGGCGAGTTACCAGGCCGCGGTGATGCTGGGCCGGGTGCCGCTCTTTCTCGCGAGCGCCGTCTCGATCGCCTTCCTGCCGGCGCTCTCGCGACGCCGGGCGGGCGCGCCGCTCACCGGCGACGCCCTGCGGATGTATCTCAAGGTGGCGGTGCCGATGACGGCGGTCGTCGCCACCACGCCCGGATCCCTCCTGTCCCGCGTCTTCCCCGCCGGCTACACGGAGGTCGGCGTCCTGCTCTCGCTCACGGCCGTGACCGGCCTCGCACTCGGCGCCCTCGCGCTGCTCGTGACGTTCTGCCAGGCCGTCAACGACTACGCCTGCCTGAAGCCACTGCTCGCCGGGCTCGCCGTGTACGTGACGGGGCTCGGGTACGGCTGGTCGGCGCACGGTGTCGTCGGCATGGCGGTGGGCGGTCTGGCCGGCACGCTGCTGGCGCTGCTCGTACTCGGGGTCCGCCATGCGCGCGTCCACGGTTTCCGGGCACGGCGCGCCCTCCTGGGCCCCCGGCCGCTGTGGCTGCTCGCCCTGGCGGGAGGACTTGTCCTGCTGCGGCCTTTCCCGGTGGCGTGGTTCGGCGTCGCAGCCGTCGTCACGGCACTCGCCCTGCGGTGGTTCTTCGGACGGCACAGTGAGCCCACCGGCGACCTGCCGCCGATCGCCCCGGGCGACACCTCGCCCGGCCCGCCGGCGGCACCGCACCCGGCCGGGCATCACACCCCCGAACCGCCGGACGGGGAACGGTCCGTACGGGTGCTCGTGGACGCGGTCTGGCACGGCCGGCCCAGGCCCGCCACGGAGGCCGAGCTGCTGGGCGCGCTCGCGCTGGCCCGGCGCAACCAGGTCGAAGGCGTGCTCGCCCGCGCCTACCCGGAACGGCTGGCCACCACGCGGGCCGAGGTGGCCGCCGCCACCGGCCTGTTCCGGCGCAATCTGTTCGAGTCGACCGGCCGCCTGCGGAGCGCCGGCATCCCCACGGTCCTCATCAAGGCCGACCTGTCGGGCGACTACGTGTACGGCAACTTCGACCTCGTCGTCCCGTACGGACGCTGGCAGCACGCGCAGGAGGTCCTCGCGGGCTGGTACGTGCGCCGTGAGCGGTACTGGCTGGAGCGTTCCTCCAAGGTTCTGCTCGATCCGGCGAGCGGGCCCGCGGCGCACCTGCACACCGCTGTCTCCTGGTTCGGGGTTCCGGTGGTACCGACCGACCGCCTGTTCGCCCGGGCGCTGCCCGCCGGGAGCGGCGATCCCGACGTGGCCGCCGGGCGTGCGCGGGACCCCCGCCCCGACTGGCTGATCCCCTGCCCGGCCGACCGCCTGCGCATCTGGCTGGCACACGCGCTGTTCCAGAACCTCACCCTGGACCTGTCCGAACTGCTCGCCCTCCGGCCGCTGCTGCGCCCCGACGTGGTCGCCGAGGCGCTCCGGGAGGCGGCTCGTGAGGGTTGGTCGGCCGGTGGCGGACTGGCGCTGGGCGCGGCACGGGACGCGATGGCGCGGCTGGACCGCGGGGAGGCGGTGCGGCTGCCGCTGCCGCTGTCCGTGGGTACCTCCCTGCGGGTGGGGGCGGAACATTCAGGTCATCTCCTCGGCCAGGGCCGGCTGCGCGTCGCGGCGCGTGAGGCGTCGCTCCGGGTTCCGCTGGTGGTGGCCAAGCGGGTCCGGAGGAGGGAGTCGTGAGCGCCATGACGGATCGACGGAGCGGCAGCGAGGACGTACGACGGGCGCCGCTGCTCGTGGCGGTGTCCGGGCCGGACCACACCGGGAAGTCGTCGCTGGTGCGCGCCCTCGCCGGAGGGCTGCGCCGCCGCGGGTACGCGGTGGTGACCGCGCACTGCTACGGCTGTGTGCTCTGCCGCTGGTTCCCGGTTCCCCCACGGGTGAGGGTGGCGGGGGAGCCGGGCAGGACGGGGGTGGGTGAGTGGGCACCGCGGCCCGCGCACCGGGGACCGTGGCTCCGCCGTGCCCACGCCTTCGTCGACGCGGGCGAGCTCGCGCTGCGCATCCGCGTGGCCCGGCTGGGTGCCGCCGTCGTGGCCCGGGGCCGGCCCGCCGTGGTGGTGACCGACCGGGGGCCACTGGACGGACTGGTGAAGTTCGACCTGCCGGCCGGCGGCGCCGCGAGCGGGCGCTTCCTCCGGATCTCCGACCGCTACGACCTGACCCTTGTCCCGGAGACCCTGCCGGACACGCTGGCCCACCGCGGTTGGGAGGCGGCGGCGGGCTCACCGGCCTCCTGGTGGGCGCGACATCGCACGTGGGCGGCCCGGCTGCCGCGGGTGGCCGGGCTCGACGGCGAGCGGCCGCCGGACGCGGTCGCGGCCGCCGCCCTGGAAAGCGTCCTCGACATCGTGCCGCCATCCTCGGACCCGGCGGCACGCGGTGCCGGGCGCCACCCGGCACGGGCGTCCGGTCTCCCCTCCGGCACCGGCACCGAACGCCGCAAGCGGGTCGTCGTCTCGGTCTACGACGACGCGGGGAACTCCGCGTACCGCGGTGGCGGCGCCCTCGTGGTGGAGAAGGTGGCGCGGCGGCTCGCCGAGCACTACCAGGTGACCGTGGTGACGGCGGGCCGCAACGCCGGGTCCGAACAACGCCACGGCGTCCGCTACGTGATGCTGCCCGTGTGCCGGGCCGGGCCGCGGGCCGGACAGCTGCTGTTCCTGGCCCTGCTGCCACTGGTGGCCCGGCGGATCCGGCACGACGTGTGGCTGGAGAGCTTCACGCCGCCGTTCTCGACGAGTTTCCTGCCGCTGGTGTCCCGGTCGCCCGTCGTCGGCATCGACCAGGGGCGCAGCGCCGAGGCCCTGTGGCGCCGCTACCATCTGCCGTTCTTCCTGGTGGAGCGGGTCGGGCTGCGCTGCTACCGGAACATCGTGGCACTGAACGAGGCCGACGCCTCGGCGGTGCGCCGGCTCAGCCCACGCGCCTCCGTGCATGTGATCGCCAACGGGGTCGAGCAGCGCGGGCCGGACGACACGGGGGTCGGCAGCGGGGACTCCATTCTCTTCCTGGGGCGGATCGACACCTGGACCAAGGGGCTCGACCTTCTGCTGGACGCCTACGGAAGCGGCCGGCCGCAGATGGAGCTCGTGCTGGCCGGCCGGGGCACCGCCGCCGAGGAACGCCGGCTCTCGCAGCTCCTGCAGGCGCGGGGGCCCGGGGTGCGCTGGGTGGGGTACGCGGACGAGGAACTGAAGCGGCGGCTGCTGCGGGACAGTGCCTTCCTGGTCATGCCCTCGCGCCACGAGTCCTTCGGCCTGGTCGCGCTGGAGGGCATGGCGTACGGCAAACCGGTGCTCCACTTCGACCTGCCGGCGCTGCGCTGGATGCGAGGCGGCGGCGACGTGGCCGTGCCCCCCTTCGACACGGCGGCGTTCGGCGAACGGATGGCGGCGCTGGCCTCCGACCCCGTACTGCGGGGACGCCTGGGACGGCAGGCGGGTCTGGCCGCACAGCACTACACATGGGACGAGATGACGAGCGCCTATCTCGCGCTCACCCGTCGGCTCGTCGACGGCCCCGCCCTGCGGCGGCGGCCGCGGAAGGACCGGAGAACGTCATGGCAGTCGACGCGCTGACCGCGCTGTCCCGTTGCGGAGTCCTGCTGGTGCTCTCGCCCCACCCGGACGACGCCGTGCTGTCCTGCGGCGCGCTCCTCGGGGAGCTGCGGGACCGCTCCTCCGTGACGGTGATGACGGTCTTCACGGAGGGAGCCCCTCCGCCGTACACGCTGTCGGCCCGCCAGTTCCTGCGGCAGACCGGGGCGGCGAACGCCGAGGAGCTGTACATGGAGCGGCGTGCCGAGGACCGGGCGGTACTGGCGAAGCTCGGCGTCGACCGGTTCCACGGTGGTTTCGTGGACGGTCTCTTCCGCCGTGTCGCCGCGCAGAACCGGGGCCGCCGCCTGGCCGCCCGGCTGCTGCCCGAGCTCGGCCACGTGTATCCGACGCACCGGCTGCACCTGTCGCGCGGGTATCTCGCGCCCAGTGACGCGAAGACCGTGCGGCAGGTGACCGACACCGTGCGGGAACTGCTGCCCGGAGGCCGCGGGCTGGTGCTCGCGCCGCTCGGTGTCGGCGGGCACGCCGATCACCTGCTGGTGCGGACGGCCGCCGAGCGGAGCGGTCTGCCGGTCGTCTACTACAGCGACTTCCCCTACAATCTGCGCGCCGCGCCCGACCCGGACTTCGTCTCCGGGCTCGCGGCCACCGAGGCGTCCTGGGACCGGGGACTCGGCGCGAAGGCCGAGCTGATCCGGGGCTACCGCACCCAGGTGAACGCCCTGTTCCCCGACGGCACGATCCCGCGGGTCCCCGAGGTGTACCTGCTGCCCGGCGGCGTTCAGGCCGTCCCCGCCTCTCCTGCCGCTCCCGCTGTTCCCCCTGTCCACCCGGCGGGAGGGGTGTCATGACCCTCCCCCGGTCCTCCGTCGCGCCACCCGCCGAGCGGCCGGGGCGGCGCCCGGGCCCACCGCCCCGCATGACGGCCGCCCGCTCGGTGCCGACGGCGGGGTACGCGCTGCTCGCGGCCGTCCTGACGGTGGTCGTGCGGCTGATCCGGGTGGACCGGGCGAGCGACCTGTTCGTGGACGAGCTCATCTACCAGGACCTGGGCCGCAGCGCCGCGCAGGGCGGATTCCCGCACACCTCGGGCGGGCTGTTCTTCCTCCATCCGCCCGGGTTCTTCTATCTGGAGGCCGGGTGGATGCGCCTGTTCGGCGAGCACCAGGACGTCATCGCCCAGGTCCACTCGCTCCGCGTGCTGAACGCCCTGCTGGCCGGTGTGTCCGCGGCGCTGCTCGTCCTCCTCGTCGCCCGGGTACGGTCCCGGCCGGCCGGTCTGGTGGCCGGACTGCTCTTCGCTCTCGACCAGTTCTGCATCCGGCAGAACAACTGGGTGCTCCTGGAGACCGCCACCATGACGTGGGTGCTCGCGGGCTTCCTGGTGCTGCTGCCGCTGTGCCGGGCGGAGCCGCCGCGGCGCCCCCGGGCGCGGGCGACGGCCGGCGGACTGCTCCTCGGCCTGGCGGTGCTCACGAAGGACCACTCGGTACTGATCACGGTACTTCCCCTGCTCCTGGCACTCGCGCTGAACTGGGGGCCGCCGCGCCGGCTGACCGGTCTCGCCCTGGCCGTCGCACTGGTCCCGTACACGGTGTACGTGTCGCTCGTCGTGCGCTTCGGCCACTGGGCGCCGTTCTGGGAGCAGAAGACGCAGGGTCTGGACCGGCTGCTCGGCCTCACGCAGGAGACCGGGTTCAACGCCCCGGGCACGCCGTCGCTCGCCGGCCGGCTCGCCGGTGAGCTGCCCGCGTTCACCGTCACCTACCTGCTGCTCGCGCTGACACCGGTGGCACTGTTCCTGCTGCTGCGCCGCCGGGATCCGGTGTACCGGCTGCTCGCCCTCTTCCACGCCTGTGCGATCGTCACACTGGCCTACGCGCTGGGCATCGGCACGCTGGAGGAGCAGGCGCTGTACCTGCTCTTCGTGCCGAACCTGGTGGCGCTGGCCGTGACAGTGCCGATGCCCCGTCGCCGCCCCGCGCTGCGGGCGGTGGCGGTGGCCGGGCTCGTGGCGCTCCTGGCGACACCCGCGGTCGTCTACGCCGCCGATCGCGGAACCCCGGACGACGGGCTCGTCAGGATGCAGGCGTACCTGCGGCAGCACGTGCCGCCCGGCAGCGGCGTCGTGTCCGTCGACGGACTGCGCACGGACGGCGTCACCTTCTGGACCTTCGGCGACACGTACCGGATCGGCCCCTGGATCACGCCCGGCGAACAGGCGGCCCACCGGGCCCGGTACGTCATCGTGCCGTGGAAGGTCATCGACGAGGGCTACGGCCGCTTCACTCCCGCCGAGGTGCGCGGGCTCACCCGCGATGCCCGGCTGCTGTACGCCTTCCGCGGGCCCACCTACGGGACGCTCGCGCTGTACGAACTGCCGCCCGCCCCGGCCGCGGCAGGTCCGCGATGAGCACCACCCCGCGCCGGCCCCGCGTCCTGCTGCTGACCAGCAGTCCGCTGGACGGGGCCGACGGGGCCGACGTCCGGCTCGCCTCCGACGTGCTCGGGACCCTGCCGGACGTGGAGTTCACCTGGTTCTCGCAGTGGCCGCACCGGCGCGGCCACCCACCTCGGGTGGCGCTTGGCGGGCACGCGGTGCGGATTCTGTCCCGGGACGGGGTGCCGCACCTGTCGGAGCGGGCGCAGTCGGCGGTCGCGGCGACGGTGCAGGCGCGCCGTTGTGACCTGGTGCACGCGTTCCTGACGATCGGGCGCATCTTCCCGGCGTTCTCCTGGCTGCGTCCGCTGCTCCTCGGGGCCCGCCCGGTGGTGCACACGGTGCCCGGGGTGATGGACGCGCGGCTGCTGCCCCGGACCCGGCCGCTGGGGACGACGGTCGCCCTGTCCGAGTCGATGGCGAGACGGCTGCGCGCCGCGCACTTCGGCGACGTACGGGTGATCCCGCCGATGATCCCGCTCGAGGACTGGCCGTTCCGGCCCCGGCCGCCCGGCCTGCCCCTGGTGCTGTACGCCGGGCACCACGACCCGCAGGGCGGGGCGGAGACGGCGATCGACGCGGCGGCGGAGGCGGTCCGGGCCGGTGCCCGCTTCCGGCTGGTGCTGGCGATGCGGGGGCGGCCCGGGCAGGATCTGCACTCCCTGGAGGAGGCGTTGCGGGAGCGGGCCGGGGCCCGGGGCCTGGTCGACACCGAGGTCCGGGGGTACGTCGACGACATGCGGGCGCTGATCACCTCGGCGCACGTCTTCCTGTTCCCGCCGCCGGTGATCGGCGGCAAGGCCGACATCCCGTTGACGGTGCTCCAGGCGCTGGCCACCGGGCGACCGGTGATCCTCAGTGATCTGCCGCAGTTCGCCGACTTCGGCAACGCGGTGCTGCGGGCACCCGGTGGCGAGGCCCGCCGTACGGGTCACCAGTTGGTGTGGCTGCTGGACCAGCCGCGGTCCTGGGAGGTCCTCGCCGAGCGCGGCCGGCTCGCGGTGGAGGAGCACTTCGGTCCGGAGCGGTTCGCCGCGCAGTACGCCTCGCTGTACCGGGAGCTGCTGCCATGAACCCGGCGCGTCCGCCTGTGAGGGCGGCGCTGCTCACCGTACTGGTGCTGGCGGCGGCCGCGTTCGGGCCGTTGCGCCCGGACGAGCAGCCGCCGGTGCCGCTGTTCGGGACCCTGCAAACCGATCCGGAGCGGGCGGCGGAGGAGTACGCGCACGGGCTGCGGGTCGCCCATCTCCAGGTGGCCTGGGACCGGTTCGAACCGGAGCGGGGCGTGTACGACGAGGCGTACGCACGGCAGGTGCGGGAACGGCTGGCGTCGTTCCGGGACGCCGGCCTGCGGGTGGAGGCGGGGCTGGGGCTCAACCACCCGCCGGCCTGGCTCGCGGACGCCCACCCGGAGTCGGTGTGGCGGAACCAGTACGGCGAGCGTTCCACGAACACCCCGAACCTCGTGTTCAGCGCGCCGGTGCGGGCGGAGGTCGCCGCGTACGTACGGCAGGTGGACGAGCGGATCGGTCTGGACGACGTGTGGGCGCTCCGGCTCGGGACCGACGAGAACGGTGAGTTCGGCTATCCACGGCCGCTCCCGGACGGGCGGGACGGTGGCGCCTTCTGGGCGTACGACCAGCAGGCCCAGGCGGCGAGCCCGTACCCCGGCTGGCGTCCCGGGGAGCACAGCTACCGGGGGGCGTCGTTCACCGAACGCCAGGTGCGGCGCTGGTACGACTGGTACCTGGGGTCGCTCGCCGACGCGGTCAACTGGCAGATCGAGCTCTACACCGGGCTCGGGCACCGGGGGCCGCTGAAGCTGCTGGTGCCAGGGGCGGGTTTCTACCCGGCCGACCGGGACGCCGCCGTTGCCACCTACCTGGACGGCCGCGGCGACGGGGCGCGTCTGATCGGCCAGGGCGTGGGATTCTTCGCCACACTCGGCCTGGTGGAGCACCGCGACCAGGTGCAGATCACCACCACCGCCCTGGTGGACGGCACCGGCCGGCCCACCGACAATGGCTGCGCGCCGGGCGACTCCGGTGCGGTGGGGTCGGCTCCCGACGCGACCGTGCGGACCTGGTCCTCGGCCCGCTGGGTGGTGGCGGTGGCGCGGGCGGAGGGGTTCCGGCACCTGTCCGGGGAGAGTGCGGGGCCGCAGGTGGCGGCGTACCGGCCGGGGGTGATGGCGGCGGCCTTCCGGCAGCTCGGCACGTGCGGTCTCGAGGGCCTGATGTGGGCGTTCGACCAGCAGCTGTACGACGGCACACTCGGCTCCTCGCTCGACACGTACTCCGAGCTGATCAAGGGGTGGTCCGTCGGGCGGTGAGCAGCAGCACCCCGTCGTCCCCGTACTCGGGCAGGGTGCGGTCCTTCGCGAGCCGGGTGACGCGCAGGGCGGTGGTGTGGGGGCCGAAGACGGCGCGCAGCGCGGGCTCGTCCACCGGGCAGGCCGGCCAGAGCGGCCCCTGGCCGATGCGGTAGCTCGGCATGCCGGCCATGAAGGCGGCGACGAGCCCGCCGCCGGGCCGCACGGCGCGGACGAATGCCTCACACAGCGCTGTGAACTCGCCGAAGTCCTCGGTGACGCTCTCGGCGACGAAGTTCATCGACGCGGTGTCGTAGCGGCCCTCGGTCAGCGTGCCGGCGTCGCCGCGGACCACGTGGACACGGGTGAGGGCCTCGGCCAGGGTGCGGGGCAGCGCGGGGTCGAGCGCCCGGGCCAGCGCGTAGAACGGCTCCCAGCTGTCCTCGGGGCCGTGGGTCAGCTGGCGCCGGAGGTAGGCGCGGCCGGCGGCGCTCGGTTCGACGGCCTCGACGCGGCGGCCGGCCGCGGTGGCCGGCATCAGCGGGTAGAGGTTGGGGCCCGCGCCGAGTTCGAGGGTACGGGCGAGGGAGTCGGGGGGGAACTGGCGGTAGAAGGCGGAGTGGTGGCGGATGACGTCCCGGTCGCAGGGGTGCAGCCGGCGGTAGTTCTCGGCCAGGTACTCCGCGACGGGCCAGGCGTTCCAGTCCGCGTCGCGGTTCCTGCGCACCTCTCGCCCGGCCGTCGCCATCACGTCTCATCGGCCCGTCCGGCCGGGATCGTGCCGGGCCGGACGCCAGGGAGGCGTCGCAGGGCGAAGCGGGCTGACAACTCGGTGACGGCGTCGTTGAGCTCCTCGATCTCCTCGTCGGTGTTGGCGGCGGTGATCTGGACCCGGAAACCCACCTGGTCGCGCGGGACGAGGGGGTAGCTGGCGAGGGTGACGTAGATGCCCCGGTCCCACAGGAACGCGGCGACGGACTCCAGTTCGGCGGGGTCTCCGAGCGGGATCTCGATGATCGGCAGGCCGTCGGTGTTGGGCGTGGCGATGCCGAGGCCGCGTACGTGGTCGAGGACCCGTGCGGTCCTGCGGTGCAGATCGGCCCGGATGGCGTCGCCGCGCTCCTCGTTGACGTCGAGTCCGGCGAGGGCGGTGGCGAGCGACGCGGTCGGCGAGGGGCCGGAGTAGAGGTACGGGGCGGCGGCCACCTTGAGGTGGTCCTTCAGGCGGCGGGGCAGAGCGAGGAAGGCGAGCAGCGAGGAGTACGCCTTGGAGAATCCGCCGACGAGGACGATGCCGTCGTAGGTCTCGCCGAGGTGGCGCACGATGCTGTTGCCACGGTCCCCGTAGGGGCTGGTCTCCTGCGGGCCGCGTTCGCCGATGACGCCGAATCCGTGGGCGTCGTCCACGTAGAGCAGGGCGCCGTGCTCACGGCAGATCCGGGCGGTGGTCCGCAGGTCGGGGTAGTTGCCGGTCATGCTGTTGACGCCGTCCATGCAGACGAGGCGGGCGCCGCCGGGGGCGTCGCGCAGCATCGCGTCGAGCTCCCACGGCTCGTCGATCCGGAAGCGGTGCAGATCGGCGCCCTGCCCGCGGGCGACGACGCAGCCGTCGTAGATGGTGCGGTGGGCCTGGGCCTCGACGAACACCTGGCCGCCGGCCGCGAGCAGTGGGATGACCGACTGGTGGATGAGGGTGATGGTCGGCAGGAGCAGGGTGTCGGGTGCCCCGAGGAGGTCGGTGAGGCGTTCCTCGATGCGCGGGTAGAGCCGGGGACTGCCGATGAGCCGGGACCAGCTGGGGTGGGTGCCCCAGGTGCGCACCTGGGGGTCGATGGCGGCCATGATCTCGGGGTCGAGGTCGAAGCCGAGATAGTTGCAGGAGGCGAAGTCGATCAGCCAGTGGTCGCCGACGCGGAGCCTGCGCCCGTCGATCTCGTCGATGACGGCGTCGCACATCTTGCTGGTGTGCTTGAGCCGCTCCAGGTCCCGCCAGCGCGCGTCGAGACGGGCCGCTCGGGAGCCCGGGCCCGGGGCGCCGTCGGCGGGCGCGTCGGCGGGGGCGGTCCGTACGGCCGGGGCGGTGCGGGCCGGGCGGGCGGGCGCTCCCGCCGTCGGCGGCCGGTGCAGGAAGGTCTCGGCCTGATGGGCGGTCATCGGACGGGCGAAGAGGTAGCCCTGGCCGAAGCGGCAGCCCATGTCGGCGAGCAGGGAGCGCTGGTCCTCGTTCTCGATCCCCTCGGCGACGACCTGGAGCCCGAGGACGTCGGCGATCCGCACGATGCCCTCGACGAGGGCGACCTGCTGGCCGTCGGTGGTGATGTCGTCGATGAACGACTTGTCGACCTTCAGCACGTCGATGGGGAACTCGCGCAGGTAGCTGAGCGAGGAGAAACCGGTACCGAAGTCGTCGATGGCGATGGACACCCCGAGGTCCTTCAGGGCCCGCATGGTGGTGCCGATCTGTTCGTCGTGGTGCATGAGGACGGACTCGGTGAGCTCCAGGACCAGCGAGCCGGGGGCGAGCCCCGAGGAGCGCAGGGTGCGCCGGACCACGTCGAGCAGGCCGGGGTCGCGGAACTGGCGGGCGGAGACGTTCACGTTGGCGCACAGCGCCGGCATCCGGCGGTGCGCGCGCTGCCAGCGGGCGATGTCGTGGGCCGCGTGGTCGAGCACCCAGGCGCCGAGCGGCATGATGTGGCCGCTCTCCTCGGCGAGGGTGATGAACTGCTCGGGCGGGACCATGCCGCGTCGTGCGTGCGGCCAGCGGATGAGGGCCTCGAATCCCGCCAGGTCCGCGTCGTCGACCGTGACGATGGGCTGGTAGCGCAGGGCGAAGGCGTGCTGGGCGATCGCGTTGTCCATCCCTGCCTGCAGCTCGTGGCGGGCGACGAGCCGGGAGTGCAGCTCGGGCCGGAACCGCCGCCACCGCTTCTTCCCGGCGGCCTTGGCGGCGTACAGGGCGAGGTCGGCGTGGCCGAGGAGTTCCTCGGCGTGGGCGCTGTCGAGGACGGTGGCGACGCCGACGCTGGTCGAGACGGACACGGCCCCGTCGGTGAGGTGGAAGGGCTGGCTGAGGGTGCTGACGATCTCGGCGGCGAGGACCTCGGCGTCGCCGGGTTCGCGGGCGCCCTCGATCAGCACGGCGAACTCGTCGCCGCCCAGCCGGGCGGCGGTGTCGGTGAGCCGGAGCACGGAGGTGAGCCGGCGGGCCACGGCGACGAGGAGTTCGTCCCCGACCGAGTGCCCCATGGTGTCGTTGACGACCTTGAAGTCGTCCAGGTCGACGAAGAGCATGCAGGTCAGGGTGGATTCGCGTCGGCCGCGCAGCAGGGCCCGCTCGATGCGCTCCAGGAGCAGGACCCGGTTGGGCAGACCGGTCAGCGAGTCGTGGAAGGCACGGTGGGTGAGCTCGCGTTCCAGCTTCCGCTGTTCGGTGACGTCCCGGAGGGTAAGCACCAGACCGTGCACGGTCTGGTCGTCCCGCAGGTTGCTGCACCGGACCTCGACCTCCAGGTCGGCGGAGCCGCCGTGCAGCAGTTTCCAGTCGTCACGGGCGTCCACGTTCCCCCGGGAACGGACGCCGGCGAGGATCCGCAGGGCACTGCCGGAGTCGCCGGGGGCGAGGAGTCCGGTCAGCGGGGTGCCGGGCAGCAGGGAGTGCCCGAACATGCTCTCCGCGGACGGGCTCGCGTACCGGATGGTGTCGTCGTCGTCCACGATGAGGATGACGTCGGACGTGTTGTGCACCAGGGTGCGGAAGTACGCCTCGCTCGTACGGCGGCTGACCTCCTCGCTCAGCCCGAAGCGCTCCAGGGCGAGCGCGGCCTGGGAGGCGAGCGACTGGGCGGAGCCGGCGATCTCGGACAGCTTCTTCTCCGACCCGGCGAGGAGCACGGCGCCGAGCAACGACTCACCGGCGGCGGGGGTCTGGAGGGCGAGCGGGCAGAGCAGGGCGTGGGTCTCGGGGGCGAGCGCGGCGGCGACGGCCGGGGCGAGCGCGTCGACGGGGACGAGGAGGCTGCCGTCGCCGAGCTGTTCGCGCCACGGGCCGCCGCCCGGTCCTCCTATCTCCATGACCCGCAGGTTCTCCGGCCGACGGCCGGTCGACACGGCGGTCAGCCCGCCACGGCGGTCCCGGGTGAGCAGCACGGTGTGGTGCGGGGTTCCGGCGCCGAAGAGCGTGGCCGCGGCGGTCTCGACGGCGGCGGCGACCTCGCGCGGGCTCAGCGCCGCCACCAGCGACGCGGCGGCGACCCGCAGGCTCCGCTCACGCGACTCGGCCTTGCGGTGGTCGGTCATCATGCCCCACAGCCGGATCAGGACCAGCAGGAACATGACCGCGGAGAAGATCGCGATGACTCCGATGTCCTGGTCGGCTTCTTGGCGCAGCGACTGGAAGAGCAGCAGGGCGGGAGCGATGAGGGAGGCGAGGGCGAGCAGGAAGAGCCGGCGCTCGGCGATCTCGGGTGTCGGTTCCGGCGCGAGCGCGGTGAGCCCGGTCATCGAGGGGTGGAGGGCGGCGAGGCCCCAGGCGGTGAAGAAGACCACCCAGCCCAGGTCCCAGGGGGTGCCGACCTGCCAGGTCCCGTCCAGCTGCTTCACGCTGTAGACGACGTCGGAGAAGAGGATGCCGCAGGTGCCGAGGGTGAGCAGCTGCACGGCCCGCGAACGCAGTCCGCCGGGGACGAGCAGCCGGGCGAGCATCGCGAGCATCAGGACGTCGCCCAGGGGGTACGCGGCGGAGATGGCGCGCTCGACCCAGGTCATGTCCGGGGAGGTGGCCAGCGGGTTGATCAGGTTCACCCAGGACAGCAGTGCCACGCCCGAGGTGAGGATCAGGGCGTCGAGCGCCACCGCCAGGTCGCGGCCGGCGGCCCGGCGGTGGATGAAGCCGTAGAGGCCGATCGCGAAGAGGGGGTAGGTGGCGAGGTAGAAGGCATCGGCGAGCGACGGGAAAGGGCGGTTCTGGTGGAAGAACGCCTCCAGTGCGTTGTACGTGGTGTCACCGGCGACGAAGGTGACGTTGGCGGCCGCGAGCACCAGCCAGGGCCAGCGGCGGGCGGGCCGGTGCAGATGGACGCCGGCGAGGATGGCGGCGACGCCGCTGAGGCCGATGAGCGCCCAGAACGCGGTGTGCCGGGCGGGGACGGTCAGATACGCGATGGTGACGACGGCCACGAACAGTACGTAGAGGAGGGTCCAGCGGCGCAGCGAGCCGGACATCTCTCGTAGCGGCATCGTCGACCACCCCCAAACCCGCGTGCGGCGTGTTTCGTCCAGTCTCGTGTCCGTCCAGTCTGTCGGGTGCGACGGGGGGCCGCACCCGCGCGCACCGGCGGTGAGAGCCCGCACACGAACGGCGAACGCGACGGGGGACGGCGCGGGCGCCCGCGCCGGAGGGGCCCGCGCCGGAGGGGCCCGCGCGGCGCCGGACGAAGGCGCGGGGGCGGACGCCGGGCGACCAGCGGTCAGCGGTCAGCGGTCAGCGGGCGAGTTCACCCATCGGACCCCAGCCCTGCTGGGGCACCTCGGCGTTGATGATCTCGGGAGTGACGGCGATCGCCTCGCCCATCGTCCGGAGACCCTCCTCGAAATGCGCGGAGGCGACGTGCGCCGCGCCGGCCTCGGCGTCGGCGAATGCCTCCAGGAGAACGAACTGGTTCGGGTCGTCCACGCTGCGCGACCAGTCGAAGAACAGGTTGCCGGGCTCCTCGCGGGTGGCGCGGGTGAAGTCGGCGACGCGGTCGAGCCAGCTGTCGGCGTACTCGGGACGTGCGGTGAAACGAACGGCGATGAAGATCATGGGACGAGCGTGCGGCACGGGCGGCACCCGGGCCATTCGGGCGGGTCAGAATTCCGGCAGGGCCGGAAAACGCGCTTCCACGGATGTCTGGGCGGCCTCGGAAGGACCTCCCCGCAGGACCTCGGCGAGCAGGGGAACCGCCCGGGCCAGGGCCGCCCGGACCTCTCCGTGCCGACGCCGGAAGTCGGCGGTGGGCAGCGAGACGGACAGGGCGTACGCACTGCCGTCACCGGGCCTCGGAAGCGCCTCCGCGAAGCAGGTGTACGCGGGGTCCGCCTCTCCCACGGAGACGGCGCATCCCTGTTCCCGGACCCGGGCCAGCTCCGCCTCGAAGCGCTCGGGGCCGGTGATCGTACGGTCGGTGAAGCGTGCCATCCCGTGGGCGTCGAGATAGCTCCGGCTCAGCGCCCGCGGCAGCCCGGCGAGCAGGGCCTTGCCGTGTGCGGTGGCGTGGGCACGGACCTCGGGGCCGGGGCTGAAGGGGTGGGTGGTGTCGGTCACCGGCGCCGTGGTGTCGACGACGACGATCCGGCCGTCGCGGTACGCGGTGAAGTACGCCTCGGCGCCGGAGGCGCGGCGCAGCCGGGCGAGCAGTCCGGCGACCGGGGAGCCGAGGCCGTGGTGCCGCAGGAACGCGCGGTGCAGGGCGGGGACCCGTGGGCCGGGGACGTACCCGTCGGGGGTGCGTACCAGGTGCCCGCGGGCGATCAGCGGACCGGTCAGGTGGTAGACGGTCGACAGGGCGCAGCCGAGCGTCCGGGCCAGGGCCTTGGCGCTGACCGGCCGGTCGGCGTCGGCGACGGCGTCGAGGACGGCGAGGGCACGGTCGACGGACCGGGGGCCGGAGGGCCGGGGGGCCGGCGAGGACGAGGACACCCGGCCACCTTAGAGCCTGTCGGGCGGCCTTCGATCGACAGGCGGGCGCGGCCTGGTGCGTGCGATTCCAAGGCGCCCGGGAGGCTGCTGTAGCGGAGCTACCGGGGCATGTCGGCAACGCAGGCAGCGTGCGTGCCAGCAGGCATCACCGAGCAGATGCCGACGTTCACCGTGAACTTCCCGGCCGCCCCGTACCGTACGACCAACATCGGGCGGGCCGTCGAGCTGATCGACGGATCGGTGGTCCAGCCGGGCGAGGTGTGGAGCTTCAACCGCACGGTCGGCGAACGCACGCCGGACAACGGCTTCGTCGACGGCACGATGATCATGGATGGCCAGTACCTGAAGGACCTCGGGCGGCGGTGTCTCGGCGGTCGCCACCACCGTCTGCAACGCGCTCGTCTTCGCCGGCGTCGAGCCGGTCGAGCACGGGGCCCACTCCTCCTGCATCGAGCGCTACCCGGCCGGCCGGGAGGCGACCCTGGCCTGGGGGAGCCTCGACCTGCGCTTGCGCAACGACTGCGGGCCACCCGATCTACATCAGGGCATCCTCCACCGACTCCTCGGTGACGGTCAGCTTCCTCGGCGCCCCGGGACAGGTGACGTGCGTGAAACCGGAGCAGCCCGCCCCGAACGGCTGCGGCACGGCGAGGCAGGCCGCCTCGGAGCCTGCCGGTCGAAGGCCACCCGACAGGCTCTCAGCCCCCGGACGTGGCAGTACCGTCTCCTGCTTGGGTTCCCACGGTCCTCGCGACACCGGTGATCTGTGGGATCGTGCGGGTCTCACTTCTGGGCGTGCTGGCCCACGTAGAACAACAGCCAGACGAACCCGGCGAACACGTGCGTGCCGAAGATGTAGAAGAAGGCCCGCATCGCGACGCCCTTCTCCTTCCACCTCTCACGGTCCGCAGCGGTGTCCTTCTCGGGCAGGTCGTCCGTCATGACGCGTCTTCCTTCCTCGTGCCGGCTCCTCGACCGGACGCCGGCCGGACCACCCGACAGGCTCTCGGCCCAGCCGCTTCCGCGGCGGGTGATCTCGTACGGCCGGACGGCCCTGTGGTCCCTGCTGGTCGGCGGGGTACCTTCCGGCGGGACGAGGCGGACGACAACCTGTCGCCGGGCCCGACGGGAGAAGGGCGGAGGTCGCCGCCGAACGCACGCGCCAGGTCAGCCACCGTGCCCAGCACGTGTCCGGAGGCGTGCTTGCGCGCCTCGACGGCCCGCTGCCCGTTGGGCCGCCACTGAGTCTCGGACCGGCTGGTGACACCTTCCGGTTCACCGGCTCTCGTCGGCGTCGGTGACCACGCCGTGGTCGTGGGCCACGCGCACGGCGTCGTCCAGCTCCTCCGCGGCCTGTGCCTCCTCGAAGACGTCATCGGCTTCCCGTGCAGCCTGGAGACGAGCCCGCGCCTCGCGGACCCGTTCCAGTGCCGCTTCCTCGAACCCGGCCACACCGCGACCCCCGTCCACCGTATCCAGAACTCGTAAATTGCATAACTCTGCAAGTCTAGCTGGTACGGATCGTCCGGGAGCTTCGCCGTCGCCTGGCTGCTCGGGGCGTCTCGGTCAGACTCAGGTCGGGTCGAACTCGCCCTCGCGGGCGCCGACGACGAACGCCCGCCACTCGGCCGGGGCGAAGATCAACGAAGGCGTCTCGGGACGGCCTCCGTTGCGCATCGCGACGAAGCCTTCCACGAAGGCGATCTGGACGTCCCCCGCGCCCTGGGTGCCCGACCGCCAGTCGGCCCCGCTGAGGTCGAGTTCCGGCTTCTCCCAGCCCGAGAACGCCCGCTGGGTGGTGGTGCTCTCCGCCACGTCCGTGCTCCTCCCGCATCACGCATGGTCGTCGTCCGGACCTCAGCGTAGCGAGCGGTTCCGGGCGCCGACAGACCTCACGCGCCGGGCGGACGGTCGCCCACGAGCCACATGGAGAAGAACTGCGCGCCCCCTCCGTACGCGTGCCCGAGTGCCTTTCGTGCGCCGTCCACCTGGTGTTCCCCCGCCCGCCCCCTGACCTGGAGCGCCGCCTCGGCGAAGCGGAGCATGCCGGAGGCGCCGATGGGGTTGGTGGAGAGCACACCGCCCGAAGGGTTCACCGGCAGGTCGCCGTCGAGTGCGGTCACCCCGGCCTCGGTGAGCTTCCAGCCCTCGCCCTCCTCGGCGAACCCGAGGTTCTCCAGCCACATCGGTTCGTACCAGGAGAAGGGCACGTACATCTCCACGGCGTCGATCTGCCGCCGCGGCTCGGTGATGCCGGCCTGCCGGTACACGTCGGCCGCGCAGTCCTTGCCGGCCTGTGGCGAGACGAAGTCCTTGCCCGCGAAGAGGGTGGGCTCGCTGCGCATGGCGCCGCCGTGCAGCCAGGCGGCCGGGCTCGGCGCGCGCGCGGCGCCCGCCCGGTCGGTGAGGACCATGGCGCACGCCCCGTCGGAGGAAGGGCAGGTCTCGGAGTAGCGGATCGGGTCCCAGAGCATCGGGGACGCCTGGACCTTCTCCAGCGTGATGTCGTGCTCGTGGAGATGGGCGTAGGGGTTCCTGAGCGCGTTGCGGCGGTCCTTGTAGGCGACGAGGGAGCCGACCGTGCCGGGGGCGCCGGTGCGGCGCATGTAGGCCCGGACGTGCGGGGCGAAGAACCCTCCGGCACCGGCGAGCAGCGGCTGCTGGAACGGGACGGGCAGCGAGAGGCCCCACATGGCGTTGGATTCGGACTGTTTCTCGAAGGCGAGGGTGAGGACGGTGCGGTGGACGCGGGCAGCCACCAGTTGGGCGGCGACCAGCGCGGTCGACCCGCCGACGGAGCCGGCGGTGTGGACGCGGAGCATCGGTTTGCCGACCGCGCCGAGGGCGTCGGCGAGGTAGAGCTCCGGCATCATCACGCCCTCGAAGAAGTCGGGGGCCTTGCCGATGACGACGGAGTCCACGTCCGCCCAGGTCAGCTCGGCGTCGGCGAGAGCGCGCGAGGCGGCCTCGCGGACGAGACCGGCGATCGAGACGTCCTGCCGGGCGGCGACGTGCTTGGTCTGGCCGATCCCGACGACGGCCACGGGTTCCTTGGACACCTTGCCTCCTTCTCGTTGCTTCCCCCGAACCGGCGCCCCGGTGGTTCCGCCGTCCATGGGCGCGCGGCACGACGGTGCCGGTTTCGGTGGCGGCCGTGACCCGGGGCCTCGGGCCCCCCGCTCACGGGACGGGGTCTCCTTCCAGGACGGCGACCAGGTTCTGCTGCAGACAGGGCCCGGAGGTGGCGTGGGCGAGGGTGCGGCGCGAGACACCCCGGTGGATGCGGGCGGCGGCCTCGCCGATCCGGATCAGCCCGGCGGCCATGATCGGATTGGCGGCGAGTGCGCCGCCGGAGGGATTGACCCGCACTCTGGCGTCGAGGCCGAGTGCCTTGCGGAGCACGACCTCCTGCGCGGTGTACGGCGCGTGGAGTTCGGCGGTGTCGACCGGCCGTTCGAAGGCGCCCGCGCGCTCGGCGGCGAGGCGGGTGGAGGGCGAGTCGGTGAGGTCGCGCACCCCAAGGGAGTGGGCCTCGACGCGATGGTCCATGCCGCGGATCCAGGCGGGGCGCGCGCACAGTTCGCGGGCCTTGTCCCCGGCGGCCAGGATCACGGCCGCGGCGCCGTCCCCGACCGGTGGGCAGTCGCCGGTGCGCAGCGGCCGGACCAGGTACTCACCCTGCGGACGGGCACCGGCCACCTGGGCGTGCGGGTTCGCGGCGGCGTCCCGGCGGCTGCGGGCGGCGATGTCCGCGAGGGCCGGTTCGTCGGTGTCGCCCGCGTCGACGAGGGCCTGCGCCTGGAGTGCGGCGAGGGCGACGGGGTCGGGCCACAGCGGCGCCAGGTAGTAGGGGTCGAGCTGCCGGGTGAGCACGTCACGGATGGAGCCGGGCGAGGACGAGCCGTAGGCGTAGACGAGTGCGGTGTCGGTCTCGCCGGTCAGCAGCTTGACCCATGCCTCGTACAGGGCCCAGGCGCCGTCCGTCTCGACGTGGGACTCGGAGATCGGCGGCCAGGCCCCCACCCCGTCGAGGGTCATGGTGAACGAGAAGGCCCGCCCGGCCAGGTAGTCGGAGGACCCGGAGCAGGTGAAGCCGATGTCGGAGGTCTTGAGGCCGGTCCGCCGCAGCACGTCGTGGAGCACCGGCATGACCATCTCGACCTCGGAGATGTCGTCCGCGCGACGCCGGTGGACGGTCTGGGCGAAGGCGACGACCGCCACCTCTCGGTCCGGCGTCACAGCAGCTCCCGGTACGTGTCGTAGGCGGCGTCGGGTTCGCCGCAGGGCCGGTAGTGGTCGGGGTAGCGGGCGTTCCGGGTCCACACGGGTTCGACCCGCAGGCCCATCCGGACCTGGTCGTAGGGGATGCCGGCGATCCGGCCGTGGAGCGCGAGCCCGGCGCCGTCGAGGGCGATGTGGGCGTAGACGTACGGCACCTCGATGTCGAGTTGCCGTGCCTTGATGTTGACGATGCAGAAGGTGGTGACGGTGCCGCGCGGGCCGACCTCGACCCGGTCGGTGGTGGCGACGCCGCAGGTGGGACAGGCGCCGCGGGGCGGGACGTACACCTTGGCGCAGAGGGGGCAGCGCTCGCCGACGGTCCGGCGCTCGGCGAGCGCGCGCAGGTAGGCGGACTGGGCGCGGCCGGTGCTGTGGACGTAGTCGAGGCGGGCGGGCGCGACGATGCGGGTGACGGGGTCGGCGAACACTCCGTCGTGGTCGCGCGCCGCCGGCGCCGCGGGCTCGCTCCCCGCCGGTTCGAAGCAGGCGATGTCGGTGATGGCGCCAGTGCGTTCGGCCGCCCAGCGGATCCGGACCCGCATGCCGGTGCGCACGGCCTCGGGACCGGGGGCGTCGAGCGCGTGCAGGAGTGCGGTGTCGGCACCGTCGAGCCGGACGAGGACCCAGGCGAAGGGCGTCGTCAGGGGTTGGCCGGCACGGGGTTCGGGCGTCCAGGCCCAGGTGGTGACGGTTCCGGTGGCGGCGACCTCGACGAGATCTCCCAGTTCCTCGGCGGTCCGGGGGTCGTACTCGACGGGTGGGACGAGCACGCGGCCGTCACCGGTCCGCACGCCGAGGACCGTCCGCTCGCGCAGACCGGTCAGGAAGGCGGACTGGACGGGGCCGAGGGACCGGGTGAACGGGAACTCGACGACGAGCGGGGCGCGCAGGGTCTCGGGGTGGGCTGTCATGGGCGGGCTCCTCCTCGGAGGTCGGTGTGCGGTCGGGTGGCGGCCCCGTCGGCGGGGCCGGTCATTCCCGGCGGTACACCGGTGGGCGCTTCTCGGTGAAGGCACGGGCGCCCTCCTTCGCGTCGGCGGTCTCGAAGACCGGCCATCCGCGCCGGAGTTCGGCCTCGAGTCCGTCGGTCTCGGCCAGGTCGGCGGTCTCGTAGACGGACGCCTTCACCGCTTCGACGGCGAGGGGTCCGCAGGCGTTGATCCGCTCGGCGATCGCGAGGGCGGTGTCCAGCGCGGCGCCGTCGGGGACGACCCGTCCGACGAGCCCGATCCGGGCCGCCTCGTCCGCGTCGTAGGGGCGGCCGGTGAGCAGCATCTCCAGGGCGTGGGTGCGGGCGATCTGGCGGGGCAGCCTGACCGTCGAGCCGCCGATCGGGAAGAGTCCCCGTGCGACCTCGAAGAGCCCGAAGGTGGCGGAGGCTCCCGCGACACGGATGTCGGTGCCCTGGAGGATCTCGGTGCCGCCCGCGACGCAGGGTCCCTCGACGGCGGCGATGACGGGCTTTCGGGGGCGATGGTGGCGCAGCATCGCCTTCCAGTGCAGGTCGGGGTCGGCCTTCATCCGGTCGCGGTACCGCTCGCCCTCCATCCCCTTGCCCGCCAGCGCCTTGAGGTCCATGCCGGCGCAGAAGGCCCCGCCCGCGCCGGTCAGGACGACGGAGCGGATCGCGTCGTCGGCATCGGCCTCCAGCCAGCCGTCGTACAGCCCCACCAGCATGGGCAGGGAGAGCGCGTTCCTGGCCTCCGGCCGGTCGAGTGTGAGCACCAGCGTGGCGCCCTCGCGCCGCACGGTCAGGTGTTCGGTGTCACCCATGGACGTCCTCCCGTCTCCGGACGGGAACAGGTTGCAGGAGGCGCGGGCCCAGTTCAATAGTTTTCTGACACTTAGTCAGATTCTTTCGCGTCTCCCCTTCCGCCCTCCGCCGGTCGGCGCTCTAATGACCGCCGGGCCCGTTCGGGCCACGTCGATCACGAGGTCAGGAGGAACGGTGGAGTACAACCTTGCCGACCTGTTCGAGTCGGTCGTCGACGTGGTCCCGGACCGCGAGGCCCTCGTGTACGTCGACCACCCTGGCACGGGAGCCGAACGACGGCTGACCTACGCGCAGCTCGACGCCGCCGCCAACCGGCTCGCCCACCACCTGCTCGACTCCGGCGTCCGTCCCGGCGAACACCTGGGGCTCCACCTGTACAACGGCATCGAGTACCTCCAGACCGTCCTCGCCTGCCTCAAGGCCCGCATCGTGCCGGTGAACGTGAACTACCGCTACGTGGCGGAGGAGTTGGTCTACCTCTATCGGGACGCCGACCTGACGGCACTCGTCTTCGACGCCGAGTTCACCGAGAGGGTCGCGGCCGCGCTGCCGCGGACGGAGAAGCTGCGGCACCTCGTGCGGGTGGGGACCCCGCCCGAGGACGCGCCGGACCTCGGCTGCGTCGCGTTCACGGACGCCGAGACAGCGGGCTCCGCGGCGCGCGGTTTCCCGGGGCGGAGCCCGGACGACCTCTTCGTCATCTACACCGGCGGCACCACCGGCATGCCGAAGGGCGTCATGTGGCGCCAGGAGGACCTGTTCTTCGCGGGTCTCTTCGGCGGCGACCCGGCGGGCGACCCGGTGGCGCGGCCCGAGGAACTGGCCGAGCGCGTCGCCGCGGGCGGCGCGGGCATCACCTTCTTCCCGACTCCCCCACTGATGCACGGCACGTCCACCCTCACGTCGTTCATCGCCTTCCACTACGGGCAACGCGTGGTCGTCCACCGCAAGTACGTGCCCGAGGAGGTGCTCCGTACCATCGAGAGGGAGAAGGTCTCCAGCGTGTCCCTGGTGGGCGACGCCATGCTCCGGCCGCTGGTGGACGCGCTGCGCGGTCCACTGCGGGGGACCGACCTCTCCTCACTGTTCAGCCTCTCCTCCTCCGGCGCGATCATGTCGGAGACGGTCCGCGCCCAGTTCCAGGCACTCGCGCCGAACGTGCTCCTGCTGAACAACTTCGGTTCGTCCGAGTCCGGTTCCAACGGCAGGGCGACGGACGACTCCGGCCCCGAGCGGGGATTCCGGCTGGAGGTCAACGCCCGTACACGGGTGGTCGATCCGACCACCCGCGAACCCGTGCGCGTGGGCGAACCGGGCCGTCTGGCCCAGTGCGGCCACGTCCCGCTCGGCTACTACAACGACCCGGCGAAGACCGCGGAGACCTTCTTCCGCAAGGACGGCGAGCGCTGGGTCCTGCTCGGCGACATGGCGACGGTCGACGAGGAGGGCATCGTCACCGTGCTCGGCCGCGGTTCGCAGTGCATCAACACCGGTGGCGAGAAGGTCTATCCGGAGGAGGTCGAGCAGGCGCTCAAATCCCATCCGGACGTGTACGACGCGCTGGTCGCCGGAGTCCCGGACCTGAGGTGGGGCAACCGCGTAGCGGCCGTGGTCCAGTTGCGCGAGGGAGCGCCGGCCCTGGACCTGGAGTCAGTGCAGGAGCACTGCCGGGCCCGCCTCGCCGGCTACAAGGTCCCGCGCAGACTGGTGCTCGCGGACCGGATCCAGCGCTCCCCCAGCGGCAAGGCCGACTACCGCTGGGCCCGCTCGGTGGCGGCCGAGAAGGGCGCCGGGGCGTAGACGGTCCCGGGACCGGCGGCTACCGGCGCGATACGGTGGAGATCCATCCCCGACCCGCGAAGGAACCCCACCGCCATGTCCGACCCCCTGCGCGGAGACTGCGCGAACTGCTTCGGGCTCTGCTGTGTGGCGCTCCCCTTCGCCAGGTCCGCGGACTTCGCGAGGGACAAGTCCCCCGGCGAGCCGTGCGGCAACCTCCGGACGGACTTCCGCTGCGGCATCCACACGAAACTGCGCCCGAGTGGCTTCTCCGGGTGCACCGTGTTCGACTGCTTCGGCGCGGGGCAGAAGGTCTCGCAGGTCACCTTCGGCGGCGTCTCCTGGCGCGAGGCGCCCGAGACCTCGGAACAGATGTTCGGCGTGTTCCTGGTGATGCTCCGCCTCCAGGAGACCGCACGCCATCTCGGCGAGGCGCTCGCCCTGCCCGCGGCCCGTCCGGTACACGACGAGCTGCGCCGGGCCCTGAGCCGGGTCGAGCGGCTCACGCAGGGCTCCGCCGACCTGCTCGAGAAACTCGACCTGACGGACGTCCGGGCCGAGGTCCATCCGCTGCTGGCCCGGTCGAGCGCGCTGGCACGGGCGGCGGCGGGCGGCAGGCCCAAGGACCGCCGGAACGCCGATCTGATGGGCGCCCGGCTGCGCGGGGCGAAGCTCCGCGGCGCCGACCTGCGCGGCGCGCTGCTGATCGCGGCCGACCTCTCCGGCGCGGACCTCTCCCTGGCCGACCTGATCGGCGCGGACCTGAGGGACGCCGACCTGTCGGGGGCGGACCTGACCGGCGCGCTCTTCCTCACCCAGCCCCAGCTGAACGCGGCGCGCGGCGACCGGGCGACCCGGCTGCCCCAGGGGCTCGAGCGTCCCGCGCACTGGAACGCGCACGCCTGAACCGGACCGGCCGAGGAGGTCCGGCGAACTCCTCCGGCATGCCGGCGGATGCCCGGGGCCCTCGGGACGGACGGGGGCGTGCGCGTAGGGCGTCGTGGTCGTGAGCGGGACGAAGCCGAGGCGCAGGAGGATCGGCCGGCTGGTGTCCACCGCGTCGACGTGGACGTAGCGGTGGCCGCGCGCGGCGGCGATGCGGGCGCGATAGGCGACCAGGGCACGGAACACCCCCCGGCTCCGCCAGGAGTCCACGGTGCCGCCGCCCCACAGACCGGCGAAGTCCGTGCCGGGGTACAGCTCCAGGCGGGCGGCGGCGACCGGCTCGCCGTAGGCCGTGGCGAGCACCGCCGCGACCTCGCCGGGCGCGCTCGCGAGCTGCTCGCGGAGGCGGCGGCCGAGGTGCGAACGGTCCGTGCCGAAGGCGCGTTCGTGGACCTCGGCGACCAGGTCGACGCCGGCCGCGTCGGTGACCGGGACCAGTGCGACGCCTTCGGGCAGTACGGCGGACCGGGTCAGCCGAGCGGTCTCGGCGACCATCAGGGTCTCCTCCTCCCCGGCGGTGAAGCCGGCCGCGAGCAGGCGCCGGGCGAGATCGGCGGGGCCGTCGTGCCCGTACGCCTTCCACTCGAAGGCGAGTCCGAGGGCGTCGTAGTGGCGGATCTGTTCGGCGATGACCCGGTCCGCGTCGGTCTCGTCGACGCGGGACCAGAGAACGCCGTTCCAGGCGTGTGCGGGCCCGGTCTGACGCACGACGGACCCGTCGCGCTCGATGCGGCTGCCGGGCCCGTCGGGGCGCGCCCCCCGACGTAGCCGGCGGTCGTGTGCGGCGAGCGTCGCGCGGAGATCCATGCGAGGACCGCAGCACCGGGTTCAGGCTCGCGCAAGCGACTTTCCGCGGGCGCGGCGGACACCGGGCCGGCGGGCGGGACGTGACGGCCGTACCGGGTGGACGGGAAATTCCGGGCCCGCCTCTTGCCAGGAACCGGGTCGGAGTGGATGTACTGGCCCCGAAGACCTCCACCGAATGATCGGTCGCCTGTTCCGGGGCGACAGGACGGGAGCACACGGCCCATGACGGACCTGCTGGACAGTGGCGAGCGGCTCGGACGCGCGGAGCTGGAGGCCCTCCAGCTGGAACGGCTGCGAGCGACGCTGCACCACGCGTACGAGAACGTGGACTTCTACCGGAGGTCCTTCGACAAGGCGGGACTCCACCCCTCCGACTGCCGCTCCCTGGCCGACCTCGCACGTTTCCCCTTCACCACCAAGGCGGACCTGCGCGAGCAGTACCCGTTCGGCATGTTCGCCGTCGACCGGTCGCGGGTCCGGCGCGTCCACGCGTCCAGCGGTACCACCGGACGGCCGACCGTCGTCGGCTACACCGCCCACGATCTGGACGTCTGGGCCGACGTGGTGGCACGGTCCCTCCGCGCGGCGGGCGGCCGGCCCGGCCAGATGGTCCACGTGGCCTACGGCTACGGCCTCTTCACGGGCGGTCTCGGCGCGCACTACGGCGCGGAGCGGCTCGGCTGCACCGTCGTCCCGGCCTCCGGCGGCATGACCTCCCGCCAGGTCCGGCTGATCCAGGACTTCCGGCCCGAGATCATCATGGTCACGCCCTCGTACATGCTCACGCTGCTCGACGAATTCGAACGCCAGGGTGTCGATCCTCGGTCGACCTCCTTGCGGACCGGCATCTTCGGAGCCGAGCCCTGGACGGAACGGATGCGGCACGAGATCGAGGAGCGGTTCGCCATCGACGCGGTCGACATCTACGGACTGTCCGAGGTGATGGGACCAGGCGTCGCCCAGGAGTGCGTGGAGACCAAGGAAGGTCTGCACGTCTGGGATGAGAAATGTAAGAGGGTACGTACATCGCGGGATCGGGTGCGGAACCGCGAAGAGCCCCGCCGGCCGGAGACATCCGGCCGAGCGGGGCTCTTCGCTTCCCCGGCGGGCACCCGGCCGGGGGAACATGGAAGCCCGTCCCGGGGAGTCTTCCGGAGCTGCCCCGGGACGGGCGATTGTGGGTGCGACCTGCGCCGTCGCACGGCGGAACCCTAACATCCGCTACAGGCCGCTCCATGCCGCCCCAGGTCGCCACCTACCGACGCCGGGGGTATAGGAGAGCCATAGGTTCCGCCCATGAGCGATCTTCCGGGCGCCGAGTTCCAGTACGTCTACATGCGCGTGGCCGACCAGGTCGAGGCAGAGATCCGGTCGGGCCAGCTTCCCTACGGGGCACGCCTGCCGAACGAGCGGGCTATGGCCACGGCCTACGGTGTCGCCCCGGGCACGGCGCGCCGGGCGGTCCAGGCCCTCCGCGAACGCGGCCTGGTGGTCACACTGCCGAGCAAGGGCACGTTCGTCCTGCGGCCACCCGAGCCGGAGCCTACGGAGGCTGCGGAGAGCTGACCGAAACGAGGAGCGGCCCTGCCTGAGTCAGAACCCGGCAGGGCCGCCACACAAGGGTGCGGTCACGTTGTGCGGCGCGCAGTCTCCGGACGCCCCTCACCGCGGCAGGCGAGGCACGGCTCGCTGTAGGTCACGTTGCGCCCTCCGTCCACGATCACGACCCGCTGCGTGCCGTGACAGCTACGGCACCGGCCCGGCCCTCTGCGAGTGGACAGGAACCGGCGCTGACGCCGGAGGCCGGCCAGGTGACCGATCAGGTTGCCGTATTCGGGGCTCTGCCACTGGGTGCTCACGGCTGTCAGCGTAGTCAGCTGTGGTCAGTTGGGGTGGCTGGTCGAGCAGTTCAGCTCGCAGTTGGCGTCACCGCAGCTCGTGTGCTCGCACTCGGCAGCGACCGGGACACTGCCGTTCGACGGGCCCAGCCACAGCGTGCGGTCCACCGCGAATCCGGCGGCCACGATCCGCGACTGTGTCTCCTCCAGGGCGCCGGGGTTGTGCCTGCTCCTGTCGGGGCGCTCGGGCACGTGGTGCACGAACAGGCCAAGGTCCTTGCACAGCCGCGCGTAGACGAGGGTGTGGAGGATCAGCGCGTGCCATCCCTCGTCCACAGTGCGGGACGGGCGCATGCCGCCGGGGAACATGACGGCGGCGGCCACGAACTTCAGGGCCTCTTCGACGATGCGGTCGGCGTCGCCGGGATCCATCCCCGGGTTGTTGTCCAAGACCGTGGCCGCGACGCCGGAGAACTCGTCCGCGGTGATGAGTGTCCGGGGGTCCCTGGCGGTAGCTGTCGTTGTGGTACTCAAGCGCTGCCTCCTGTTGCTGTCCGATGGGTGGTGGCCGCCCGGCCGGATTCCTGGCGAGGTGCTCGGCCGGGCGGTGTCCTACGTGCCGTGGCGCACTGCGGACGGCACGCCCCCGCCACGGCGTACCGGGGCGGGGGCGTTCGAGCTCGCCCCGACTGGGGCTTCCGGTCCACCGGCCGGGGCGAGCGTTCATGGGGTGCGACCTTTGACCCGAATGCGGTCGCCTGGGTGTCGTGCCGGTCAGCGAATCGGCGGGTTCAGCGTCTCGTAGTGGTCACACAGGGCGTGTACCGAGCGGGCCAGGCGAGCAGCGTGCCGGTACGCAGCGTCCGGGCCGAACCCCTTCGTCGTCGTCAGCCGCCGGTGCGCCTCCTCAACGCCGACCCGCGCGGCCATGGCGGGCTGGTCGGTCGCGGGCTGGGCGCTGATGAGTCCGCGGACCTCAGGCAGGAGCAGCTGGATGTGGCCTCGCAGCCTGCTGGTCAGCGTCTCAAGGTCTTCGGCCAGGGGCGGGGCCTCGCCCAGCGCGAGAGTCCGCTGCGCCGTGCTCCGCATGATGGTGATGTCGAGGGGGCGCACGTCGCACTCGCCTGCGAACTCGGCCTCAGTGGCGGTACTTTGCTTCACGTCGAACGCTCCTTGTCAGCGTTGGCCATGCCCCGGGGCCGTGTGCGCGGTCGCCGGGGTCTCGTGAGGGGCCGTACGGGAGTCGCAGATCAGGGGACGGTCACAACACCCGCAGGTGACGATCGGCCATGCGCGCTTGCGTCCAGGCAGGACGACGGCGCCCGCCGGCGCGAGCTCGCGGGTTACAGCCCCGCAGCAGAAACACGCCTTGCCGTGCAGACGCGCGATACTCACACGCCCGGTGACCTGACGGGGCGGTGCGGCTTCCGACATGGCAACGCTCCCATCGGTCCGTTCCTCTTGCGACGAACCGATGATGCGTGCAGACAAGGGTCACAAGGTGTACAAGGTGTCACCCCTGTATCCCTTGACCGAGCAGGTCAGACCGCTCCGATCCACTCGGCGAAGCTGGTGAGACTCTCAGCGTCCGCGCGCTTCAGGCGGCGCAGCGTCGTCGCGTCGGCACGCGCCCACGGGTGCTCCCGGGTGTGCTGTGGCGCAATGGCCCGCGCGACCTTCAGCGACTCGAAGGCGTCACCAGGCAGCCCTGACCACAGCTGAGCGCGCGCGAGCTCGATGTAGAACCCGCTGCGGCGCTCATCAGGCAGGTTCTCCGGCGGCTTCCATTCCTCTGCGACGTCCAACGCCCGGCCCACGTGGTCTCCTCCGAGGCTCACGGCCACGGAGACCTCGTGGATACGCACGGAGTCCGGGCCGAACGCCGTCCCCTGATACACGCCCTCCGGCGCCCGTTGCCCGAGCTGTCGGGCGGTGGCCAGGTGAGCACCGGCCGTGGACGCGTCTCCAGCACGTCCCGCGATGACGGCGGCACGCATGTGCAGGGCGCCGGACGCCGCGGCCGTACGGGAAGAGTCCGGCGGCGGCGCCGCGTCGACGGCCATCTCCAGGGCGTGCAGCCCGGCCTGATAGGCGCTGGCCGCGAAGAACGTCTCGGTGCGCACATAGGCGCAGGTCGCTGTGAGCAGCGGGTCGTCCGCTCGCGCTGCCGCCCAGCGCATGAGGTCGATCAGGCGGGCCGACAGATCGTGCGCACCGTGCTTGTAGGCGACAGCGTCCGCTGTCCGGGCGGCAGAGACGACAAGCCGCGCGGCTTCGGGCCGGCCCGTCGCGTGCAGCTGACTGAGGGTGTCCTGGAGGAGCGCAGGGATCCCGCTGGCGATCCGTCCGTACTGCGCGGCCAGGCGCCAGCCGGCGGCTTCCTCGACGGCGGCCTCGAGCTCGAGGCCGGTCCGGCGGGGAGGACCGAGAGGGATGTCGTACGCGGCGAGCACTGCGGACAGCTCGGGAAGAGCGGCGTGCACACGGCGTTCCGTACCGCTGTGGCCGATGACCAGCCTGGAGGCGTCGACACCGAGCGCCGCGGCGATCGATTCGAGGGTGGCGTCGGATGGCGACCGCCGTCCCCCCTCGATCGATTTGACCATGGCGAGCGACAGGTACGAGGCGCGCGCGAGGGCACTCTGGGTCATGCGGCGGGACTGGCGGGTGGCGGCGATCCGCTTGCCTACCTCGTCAGGGGTGTCGGTGGGCATACCGGCTCCATTCGGGCGTCACGCGAACGGTACCGCCTGCCGACCCTCAGCAAACGAAATCGGCCCTGCCCGGCATATGCCGAACAGGGCCCAGCCGACTATCCGTTCTGCTCACGGACGATCGCGATCAGGTCGCCGAGGGAGCCAGCTCTCCAGTCGGCCGCCGCCACGACCTCGGGGTCGTCCGCCCACAGGCAGCCCCACGGGCCGCGCCGCAGATGCGCCGTCAGCAGCCCCGCCGCGCGCGCCGGGTAGACATCGTTGATCGGGTGGTCACCGACGTAGAGCGTGGCGTACGGGGCGCTGCTGCTCGCTGCCAGGACCCGGGCGAAGAACTCGTAGGACGGTTTCGCGCAGCCCCACTCCCCCGACGTGGCAATGAGGTCGGCCGGGAGGTCGAGGGCCCGCAGCAGTTGCGCGGCCTTCACGGTCTGGTTGCCGGCGATGACGACACGGACGCCGAGGCTGCGCAGTTCGGCGAGCGCTGGGCGTACGTCGTCGTACAGGTCGGTCTCGTCGAGGTGCTCGCCGCGTCCGGCGGCCTCGCGGGCTGCGTACTCGGCGCGGACGTCGAGGCCGGGGCGGATAAGGCGGAGGGCGTCGGCGTTGTCGCGGCCCTGGGCAACGACTGCGCCGACGAGCGCGGACACGGTGTGGCGGGGTGTATCAAGCCAGTCGGCCCACGATGCCCAGTAGCGGTCGTCGCGGACGAGGGTCTCGCCGATGTCGAAAGCGATGGTCTCGATCATCCGTTGAGCCTAAGGGCCTATGCAGGGTGCGCGAGTCGCGGGCGCGCCTTGGCCCTCCCAACAGCGTGCACCTGTCGTGCGGTGTGGCGCCAGGGGTGTGCGAATGAGCCGTAGACATATGGCGTTCGGCGGGCAAGGCCCTGGGTAGGGCTGAACTCCACCCTTGCGAATGTATCGATCGATACATTAGAGTCGTATCACTCGATACAGCGAGGGGGATCTGATGAACACCGCTACCGCAGCCACCCAGGCCCGCGTCACCGTCGACACCATCCGCGCCTGGTGTCGACGCGGCGTCATCTCCGCCACCAAGACCGCCGGCCGGTGGATCATCGACACCGCCTCCCTCGCCCGCCGCATCGCCATCGGCGCCATGCGGACCGCCACGTCCCGGAAGGCACTGGCCGGCCAGGGCCTCGACCTCACCGCCACCATCACCACCCCCGGCTACGGCGAGCCGCGGACCATCACACCGAGGATCAAGACCCGCACCGACCGCCGCACCGGCGCCCGCATCATCAGCATCGACTACTGGGTCGCGCTCCTCGCGAACAAGCTCGCGACCATCCCCGACGCAGGGGACCGCGCGCACGCCGTCAACGTCTTCCTCACCACCACCATCGTCATCTGCGACCAGTATGACGCCGACTGGGACGGCGACCCGCAGGCCCGCGAGGGCGGCCGGCTGCGCACCAGCTACCACGGCGGGCACCCGCTCGTCTCGGTCGACGACGTCCTCGACCTCGCCGCCCAGATCCGCACCCAGCTCGCCGCCTGACCGCCGCCCACACCCAGCAAGGAGACCCCACCGTGGAGATCACGACCGAAGCGCGCGACACGGGCGTGTACGTCATCCGCACCGTCGGCACCCAGACCTGGCCGGAGGACTCCTGGCAGGCGCACGGCGTCCGCCTGGACCTGATGGACGGTCTCCAGCCGGTCGCCGTGTGCACGCTCGAAGTCGGCGGGACGCTGGCGGCCGAGGAGCGGGGCGCTGCGGAGGCCGAGGCGATCGAGCCGTGGACGAGGACGCTGCGGTACCTCGCCGTGGTGCGGCGGCTGCGCGGCCACCTCGACACCGCCGGGCGCCTGCTCGCCGAGGCGGACGACGCCGAGCGCCATGGCGCCCCGCTGGGGGAGGTCGACGCGCCGACCCTGCGCGCCATGGCTACCTCGCAGGAGTGCGACCAGGCTGACCCAGGCAGCGACTACGGCATGGCGCCCCTCGCCCGGCTCGTCGTCGCCCGGCATGAGCGGCAGATCGGTGAGGGCCTGCGGAAGTCCCTTGCGTTCGCTCCGGCCCCGGCCGCGCGGCCGATCCATCCCGCGTGGGAGCTGCCGGGCCTGGGCGGGATGCCGGGTGAGAGCCTGGCGCGGGCGGTGGCTCGGGATCTGCTGGCCGGGTGGGCATCGGTTCGGGACCTGCGGGACCCGCTGATCACGTGGGCGGTCGGGGAGGCCGAGCTGACCCGCACCGAGGTGCAACAGACGACGGGTGCGTCTCGCAGCACGATCAACCGCATCCTGCCCAACACCTGACACAACGAAACCGCCCCCTCCGCCCGCAGGCGAGAGGGGGCGCAGCAGCTCAGCGGAACAGGAGCGGCACGAAGATGCCAGCCGCGGCGCCTACCACCCCGGCAGCACCGGCAGCCCGCCAGACCAGTCTCTCCACTTCCTGGACCCGGGGCGCGAGATCCGTCGTCTTGGGAGCGGCCTCGAGCGTGCGGAGTCTGTCCTCGTGGTCCTGGACATCGCCGCGCAGGTCGGCGTTCTCCCTGAGGGCCTGGTCCAACTTGCCCTCGATACGACCGACGGCCTGCGACAGGCCCCTCACCTCCTGGTAGGTCTGCGCCGGGCTGATATAGACGCCCGGGTCCGACGGCGGCGTACTCACTCGCGGTCCTGCGCACCCTCAGTGAGCAGCCAGCCGGGCAGGAGCCGCTGCACGGCGGGCACAGCCATGACCCGTGTCAGGGCGCCAGCGACGGCGAGCGCTCCGGCGACCCATGGCAGGGACGCGGGGATGCCCGAGGCGTCGACGATCGCAGGCAGCACCACGGCGATGCCGACGGCGGTCTGCACGACGGTGCGTACGGTGCGCTTGGTGGCATCGGTCATGAGAGAGGATCCGTTCGGTCGGTGGTGAGGCGGTCGCCGAGCTCGGCGAGTGCCGCGCGGGCCCCGGCCTCGGCGGCGGCCTGGATCTCGGATGCGTCGAGCCCGCCGACCTCGGCGAGCGCGGTCACGGCGGCCGACAGTGCGCCGATCCGGGCGAGGATGTCGACGGTGTGCTGGTCACCCCAGCGAAGGAAAGTCCCGGCCGTGCGCAGCGGGGACGTGCCTGGCGGCGCGGTCGGTGAGACGAGCGGTGTCGCCCACACGGCGTCGGCGACCTTCCGTGCGTCGGCATCGGTCAGGGCCATGGGGTCCTCCTCAGGGGCAGGTACGGGCGTGGTCTTGGTGGGGGCGGCGGCGAGGCGGGCCTGGACCCGGTCGCGCAGGCCCGGCATGCCGAAGCCACGCGGGTCGCTCTTCCAGTCCGACCATTCCAGGTGCCCGATGACCGACTTGGCGCCCCAGCCGTGCGCCCGGCAGATAGCGGCCGAGACGCGCTCGATCGCGTCGAGCTGTTCCGGGGGCCAGGGGTCCTTCCCGTCGCCGAGGTTGATGCACTCGAAGCCGTAGAAGTGGGCGTTGCCGTCGACAGCGCCCGCGCTGCCCTGATGCTGATGCGGGGTCGGCGGGCGGGTCCCGTACCGCTCGTCGACGACTGCGGCAAGGACGGACGGGTCGCCGCCGCCCGCGTGGTTGGCACGCCCGTTGCCGACGAGGTGCACGGTGCCGTCCTTGGCGATGACGCCGTGGCACAGCGGGCCGGGGAGCCCCGCATAGCCGTCGTAGCAGAGCTCGACGGACGACGCGGTGCCGCTGGAGACGGTGTGGTGGATCATCACGCCGTTGACCGGGCCCCAGCCGCCGACGTGGTTCCGGCTGTGGGTACGCCAGCCGAAATGCTCGACGACGGTGACGCCCTCGGCGCGCAGCGCGGCCAGGAGCCGATCCGCAGTGAGAGGTATGGCCATGCGGTGCTCCAGACATGAGACAGCCCCGGACCGGAGCGGCACGGGGCGAACGGGTGGGGTGGCAGCAGTCAGAGGGTGCCTTCGAGGAGGATGTGGCGGTAGTCCATCGTGCCGGTGGACGTGGTGTTGACGCGGTGGAGCATCGTCACGGTCAGCGTCTCGCCTGGTGACAGGCCGGTGAGCCGTTTGCAGAGGCTGAAGGACAGGTTGTCGGTGCCTCGCACGATGAGCGCGGCCACGGTGGACGCGCCGTACACCGAACCGGACACGGACCCGGACGCGGAGAAGTGCGTGATGGTGTTGTTGGTGGTGCTGTTGCGCTGTGTGGAGCGAATGTTGACGATCACCGTGCCTGACGGGGGTACCACGATCGTCGCCGCGAACGGGCCTCCGGAGGAGTCGGTGAAGCTGGTGCTCGTCACGGTGGTCGTCGTGGCGTCCTCGGCCTCGCCCGTGGCAACGGTGATGAGGCCGTCGATGTCCTCGGCCATCTGCTGCCAGTGCTCCCAGGTCCGCACGTGGTCGGTGGACTCGGGATAGGTGATCCCCTTGGCGGTCTGCTGAGTCATCCTCGCCTCCAGGCGATCGTGAGCGTCCATGCGGCGGACCAGGAGGCGCGGCCGGCGAGACGGATGTACGGGGAGTCGGTGGAGATGCTGATGGCCAGTCCCCCGCGGGTGCTGTCGACCATTGCCTGCGCCCAGGAGGTGGGGATCGCGAAGCTGTTGTTCGTGGCGCCGACGGCGAGCGAGGGGCCGCTGGTGGTCTCGTTGAGGGTGGGGGCGCCGGAGGGGCGGGTGGACTGGGAGACCAGGCGGAGGGTGGCGGTGCGGGCCGCGTAGTCGCCGGCTGTCAGGCGGCGGACCTGGAGGGTGGCGCCGGTGACGGTCGCGCCGGCCAGGGTGCGCGGCGCGGAGCCGTAGAACGCGCACCCCGTCATCCGGCCGTAACTGGAGCCGCTGTAGCGGCCCTGGTAGGTGTCCGCGCTGTTGACGGGCCCGATGTCGGTGCGCCAGACGCCGTCTCGGTAGGTGGCGGTCGCAACCGGCGCACAGACAAGTTTGCCGGTCGTGATGGTCGGCTTGGGGTCGGGTGAGGTATCGCCGCCGTCCGGGCCGGACCCGGCCGCAGGTGGTGTCGGCGCGCTGGACGGTGCTGCCGGGGCCTTGGCGATGGCCCAGTAGGTGGGGCCACGACGCAGCAGGAGCAGCTGGTCGGATGCCGCGACGGTCAGGCCGGTGACGACGCGGGCGGTGATTTCGATGCCGCCGACGCGGGCGATGCAGGCGCCGGACGCGGAGGCGGTGAGGGCGACGCCCTGGAGGGCTCCGAGGCCGGCAAGGGAGACGCGGGTGTCGGCGAGGTCGGCCATCAGATCACTCTCACGGTCAGGGTCATCGCGCCGGGCGAGTACGGCAGGGACAGGGACTCGATGACGCACGGCTGGCTGACGAGGCCCGCGCCGGTGACGGTGACGACGTCGCCGGTCATGAGCCCGGGGTGGGGGACGCACGTGATGGTGAGCCTGCGGGACGCGGTGCGGCGCAGGCGGGTGAGGGTGGTGGCCGCGGCCGTGCGGCATTGGGAGATGGTGCGCAGCAGCGGCGAGTACATGTGGTACGGGACGGGCAGCGGGCTGAAAGGCCCGCCGTAGCGCAGGGGGCTGCCGGTTGTCTGGTCGTAGGCGACGCCTTGGACTTGGTTGCCGGCCGCGTCCTCGCCGGCGGCGACCACGGCGTTGTAGGCGCCGTCGCGTGAGGCGGTGCCCTGCCAGTGGACGACGGTGCCGCCGACGCCGTCGGTGAGGTCGAGGAGCGGTGTGCCGGTGTCGGTGAGGGGCTCGATCTGGAGGTAGCCGTCCTCGGTGACGCGGGCGTCGGCGGGCCAAGCGCCGAGGACTTCGTGGAGGGCGGCGATGCGGTCGTCGTCCCACTGCATGCCCAGGGGGACGGCGCGGTCGGTGAGGGAGCTGTCGACGAGGACGGTCAGCGCGGGTTCGACGAGCGCGCGGACCGTGCTGGCGAGGGTGTCGCCGGAGGCGGGCTGGAACGGGGCGGTGAATTTCGCCTCGTCGATGAGGGCGAGGAGGCCGAGGGCGGTGACGGTGACGGTCTCCTCGTCGGTCTCTGCCTCGCTGACCAGGAACCAGCCGCGATTGATCCACTCGGTGTGGCCGCCGGTGTCGACGCCGTAGTCGATGCGCAGCTGCTGCCCGTAGGCGGCGAGCGGCGCGTCTGGCTCGATGGGGTCCCAGCGGGTGCCGCGGTCGGTGCGCGGCACGGTGAGCGTGATCCGCTCGGGCACGGCGAGGGACCGGTCGCGGGTCTCGGTGCCGTCGGCGATGGGGATGGAGTCGGCCAGGAGCCGGCCGCCGAGCCACGCCTCCGCGCGGATGTGCATCGTGTGGGAGCGCTGGACGACCGCCTGGGCGCGGTCGGACATGTCGAGCATGGGTCACTCCCCGAAATCGTGGAGGGCGATGTCGAGGAGCGTGCCGGGGCTGAATGCGTCGGCCACATCCTGAAGCGAGGTGAAGTTGTCGGCGATGTCCTGAAGCGTGTAGCCCGCGGCCTCCAGGACGTCAGGCCAGGGCTCGGTTTCGATGGCGTCGAGCGTCCAGCGGCGGTGTGGGCCGTACCAGTCGGGGTCTTCCTCGTCGGCCGGAATGGCGTAGTGGCCGTCCAGGCGGGTGAGCTGGGTGCGGTGACGCAGGAGCAGCACACCCTCGGTAGCGCCCTGGAGGACGGCGTCGAGGTCGTCACCAGCCCCGTCGGTGGCGGTCTCCACGGTGATGGTGGAGGTGGCCGTCGACCGGGCCTTGGAGACGACGACGAGCCGCCCGCCGGCGTTGAGGACGGCCGCGGCGCGGTCACGTTTCCTGGCGAGGCCGGCGAGGATCCGCACGGCCGCGCCGGTGCCGGTGATGGCGTCGCTGAGGACGTCGCTGGACACTGTCGACGTCAGCGGGTCCGATGTCACCTCCCAGCGGGCGCCGGTGACGTCGGTCAGGACGGCCACGTAGGTGACGGGCACTCCGAACGGCTGCTCGCCGTCGACACGCAGGAGGACGTCGCTGCCGGTCACGTCGATGTCTGAGGTGGCGCGTACCGCGTCGCGGGCGGAGCCGACCTGCCGGTACATGGTGACGGTGGTGATGTCCTCTGCCGCCAGTCCGGTAGCAGACACCAGATTCCGGGGCGGGAAAACACTCTGTGCGGCGGCCTGGAGGTCGGCGGATGCCTCGCGGACACGCAGCACGCCCGCCGTGCCGGTCGCGGCGGTGCTGAGTGTCGCGGCCACGGTCGGCGCGGTGGTCGCGGTGCCCGAGGACACGCTGCCGGTCGCGATGCCCAGGCGGGCATCGTGGCCGGTGGTGACAGCGTCGTCCGCCCGCTCGGTGATCGTGCCGAACGTGACGCCCGCTGCTGTCACCGCCTCCGCGGACAGGGCCGCGGTCGACACCGGCAGGGCGTAGCCCACCACCGCGTAGTCGCCGGGCGCCCAGGTCAGCGCCGTTGCTGCCGTGGCGGAGAATCCAGTGCCCGAGGACGTGTCCTCGCCGGACGTGACCGCCCATCGCCAGCCCGTGCCCGCACTGCGGGCCAGCGTGACGACCCGGCCCGCAAGCACACTGTCACCGTCCCCGGCGGGCAGCGCGGTAGTGGGGTCGGCCTCCCCGCCCAGCAGTACGCGGGTGTACCAGGTCAGCCGGCGCGGCCCGGTCCCCGCGCCGTAGGTACCGCCGCCGCCCGAGAGCGTCCCGGCCAGCGTCCACCCCGACGGTGCGGACGGAATGGAGGCGTCCGTGTGCGCGGAGACGACCTGGAGTACGGCGAGCTCACCGGCCGCCGCGCTGCCGGGCAGTGCGGGCGTGATCGACGACGTCGCCTCCGCGACTGCGCCGATGCCGCTGTAGGAGATTGTCACCGTCGCCCCGCTTTCGCCCGGTACGCCTGCCGCTGCTCGGACTCGCGGATCAGGGGTCGGGTCTCGACGCGGACGATGTCGCGGATCTCCCGGTCGCCGACGAACACCCGCACCTCCGTCGGACCCGTCTGTGCGGCAGGGGCCGGAGTGGGCCGGGTGTAGCGGGTGCCGGACAACGGTGCGCTCATGGCGTTGAGGCCGTCGAGGAGCCCCAGGCCGTACTTTCGGACAGCGGCGGCACGGATCACGTACTCGCCGTTGGAGAGCATCGCCGGGATGCTGTCACTCGTCGAGGAGCCCGGCCCCTGGACCATGCCCCCGGACGGGAATCCGCGGACACCGCCGCCCGCCGCGTACCGGCGCACCTGGCCGCCCCCGGCCAAATGACCCATCTTGCCGAGCTGCCGGACCTCGCCCGTACTGCTGATGAACCTGGTGTGGACGGTTACCGTTTTGCTCTTCAAGCGGTCCAATTCCCGCTTCAGCGCCTGCGCGTTCGCCACAGCGGACCCGGTCGGGGCGGTGATGCGCACGTCCTTGCTGCCCGGGATGGTCTTCACCGCGTAACCGGCGGCCTTCAACGCCCGGATCGCCTCGCCGGTCGGCGCCTTGATCGTGATTGTTTTGCCCGGCTGGAGACCCGCCACGGCCTTGTGCAGGTGGTCGATCTGCCGACGCGCCTCCACCGCCCCCGGGGCATCCACGCCCGTTGCTTTCGACTCCGGGAGCCGGGCGTAGGTACCGATCAGCTCGTCGATCTGCTTGTCGGTGAAGCCCGCCGCCTTCATCGTCTTGCGAAGCGCGGCGATGTGCTCCCCGAGGGCCTTGCTGCCGGCCTCTACGGAGCCCTTCTGCTCCGCGACCGCCGCGGCGTGCTTCTGGGCGGCCTTCGCGGCGTCGAGGAACGCGCTCATAACGTCGCGCCCCTTCTCTTTGGACACGTCCAGCGACCGGCCGTTCTCCTTCACGGTCTTCGTCAGGTCATCAAGGCTCGCCTCAAAAGCGATCTGACCCTCCGTCGCAGAGATCGAGGAACCGTTGAGCGAGTCGAGGGCGTCGGACAGCTTCTCCGCCATCGTGCGCTGATCGGCCATCTCATCAGCGGTCACAGCAGCAGCATCGGCCAGGTCGCCCTGGGAACCGGCCGCCAACTTCGCCTCGGTGTCGACACCGACGAGAGCCTCGGTGTACTGGGGCATCAGCGTGCGCAGCTTGTCAGCCGAGGTCCCGCCGCGCTCCGCCTCCGCCGCGAACTTCTTGAAACTGTTGGCGGCCAGCTCTCCGTTGCCGGACTGCACGAGCCGCGCAAGCGCCTCGTCGACCGCCTTCACTTTCTCGACGGCCTTGTCCAGGCCGGGGCCGCCGACATCCGTGCCGGGGTCGAATGTGCCGAAGAAATCCTCGATACGGTCCAGGACTCCGGGATGCGCAATGCGCGCGACAGCGTCGCCGAATCCGTCGAGATCCTGGCCGAAGTTCCGGGTCAGCTCCCCCGCCACCTTGCCTTTCTGCGCGAAGTCGACGACGGCGTTGGTCATCTTCGTGACGTCCGCCGGCGCGGCCCGGAACCGGTCGGCGACTGTGTCGATGGCCCAGCCGACGGCCATGATCGAGCCGACGACCAGACCGAGGCGGCCCAGCGTCATCAGGGCGGCTCGGGTGGAGGCGGCCGTCACCCCGAGGGCGGTCATCTCGCGGCGCACGAGCATGATCCGGGGCAGGAGCAGGAGCATGGATGCGCCGACGAGACCGACGACACCGACGACACCTGTCAGACCGCCGATGACCCGCTGCACGCCGGGCGGCAGGCCGTTGTAGATGTTGACCAGGCGGGTGACCCACTGCACCATGTCGCGCAGCGCCGCGTTCGCAGCCGACCCGGACTCGATCAGCGCGGACTCCAGCGCCGATTTCAGCAGCTGGAGGTCACCGATCAAGTTGTCCATCTTCACAGCAGCGACGGCCGCGGCGTAGCCCTGGTCGTTGACGGCGTCCGTGTACTGGCGCACACCCTCCTCGCCATACTTGTAGAGGATGGATGCGGCGCGCACCGCGTCACTGCCGAAGATCACGCCCATCGCCGAGTTGCGGGCCTCGGGGGTCAGGCCGGCGAACGCTTCCTTCATCCGGCCGGCGAGCTCGTGCAGGCCGACGAACTGGCCGGTCGCGTCGTAGGCCGACAGACCCAGCTGGTCCATCGTCGCCTGGGCCTCCTTGGAGTTCGGGGTGAGGCGCTGGAGCATCACCTTCAGGCTGGTACCGGCATCGGACCCCTTCATGCCCTGCGCGGCGAAGAGCGCGAGAGTGCCGGTCGTGTCCTCCAGCGACAGGCCGGTCTGAGCGGCGACGAGACCGGCCATCTTGAACGACAGGCCGAGCTGGTGGACGTCCGTGGCGCTCTTGTTGGCCGCGGCGGCCAGGACGTCGGCGACGTGGCCGACGTCCTTGCCCTTCAGACCGAACACCGTCATCGTCGTCGCGCTGATCTCCGCCGCCTCGGACAGGTCAATCTGCGCGGCAGCGGCCAGCGACAGGGAGCCCTTCAGGGCGCCGCCCGCGATGTCCGCGACCGAGATACCGGCCTTGGCCAGCTCGAATTCCGCCTCAGCGGCCTGGCTGGCGCTGTACGCGGTCGTGCGCCCAGCCTCCAGCGCTGCGGACCGCAGCCGGGCCATCTCCCCGGCCGACGCCTGCGTGACAGCAGCGACGTTACTCATGGCCTTCTCGAACTTTGCCGCGGTGAAGACGGCGAATCCGAAAGCGGCGACGAGGGCGAGCGACCCGGTGCGGGCGGCCTCCAGCGACCTGCGCTGGTTGGTACCCATCGCCGTCATCGACCGGCCCGCATCACGCATGCTGGCCCGGATGCGGTTCGACGTCTGCCCGGCCACACGCGCGGCATCGCGCATCCGAGCCTGGAATGCCGCAACATTTGCGGTCAGTGCCACAGAGACGGTACGGACGGCCATGACTCACCCCCTGGTGACGTGGACGTGGAGACCGCGGGTGTCGCCGCCCGCTTTCTCGAAGCTGCCGATGGCCGTGGACGCGGCTGCACAGGCGTGGCACCTGATCACCTGGCCGCGCCAGGCGCCCTCGCTCTGTGGGTCGGTGGCCGCGGCCCAGTCCTGGCCGCAGTCCGGGCACCGCTCTGTCTCGACCTGCTGGAGCGCGAGGGCCCAGCCCCGGTCGTCGTCGAGCCATAGCGGCTCACCCGGCTGCGGCCACGGGCGACCCAGGAAAATCGAACGCGGGACTCCCCACGCCCGCGCGGTCTCTACTTCCCGTCGGTGCGGGAGGCGAGGATCGCGGAGGCGTGCAGCGAGAAAGGGATAGAGGTGCCCTCCCCGTTGACCTGCCACGCGGCCTCGATGAGCTGCTGACGCTGCGCCTCGTTGAGCGTCTCGAACAGGTCGTCGACCTGCTCCGGTGTCATGACGGGGTCGATGGCGCAGGCTGAGACGAGGGCCAGCGGCAGCGTCTTCGAGTCCCACGCCTCATCAGCCGTCTGCCCCGGGTGCTGGGCGACCAGATCGGACCATTCCAGGCGCCCCAGGGCGCGGAAAGTGAACGAAACCTCGGCGGCCCGCATCTGCTCCCGGGCCGCCGAGATCCGCTCGGCCAGCTCGATCCCCGGGTGCTGATCGGCCATGCTGCCCGGCTTCCAGTCGGACAGCGAGGCGAGCTCGGCCTCCAGGCGGTCGACCTCGGCCGCCACGTCCCCGGCGATGCAGACGCGCACCGTGTGCTCGCGCGGCCGTGCCCGCTTGAGGATGTCCTCGATGTCGGGCATCAGGCGGCCACCACCGCGGAGGTGTCCGGCTCCTCACGCAGCATCAGCATCGATGTGAACTTCGCGACTTCGTTCGGCGCCGGGGGGATCGTGTTCCGCTCGCCGGCCTCCACCGGGTAGACCTCGACGTCCTGGTCCGCGGCCCAGGCGGTGGTGTAGGGCAGGATGCGGCGCACGACGAGGTAGCCGACGGTCTGGTAGGTGAGCGTCGTCCACGGCAGGTCGTCGGTCGGGTTGTCGCCCCGCTTGAACGTCACCTCGGGGGAGAAACCGCGTCGGCCGACGCGGTTGGTCGTGAACGTCGACGCCAGGCTGGAGTTGTCGACATTGGCGGTCTCGGCGGGGATGTTCAGGCCGTCGGGGGTGATGCGCTCGGTGAAATCGTCGCCCGCGTTCAGCTCGGCAACGGTCGGCGCGGAGATGTCGGCGATGCTGGTGACCCAGGCGACCCGGGTCTTGCCGTCGTTGATCACATCAGACACGGCAGTGCCTCCTTCGGGGCATGAAAAAAGCCCCGTCAAGGGCGGGGCCGGGCAACAAGGGGTGGAGCGGGCTGGGTCAGATACGCAGGGCGGCGACGGTCACGCTGGTGACAGCCGAGTACGACACCGACGCGAGACCCGAGTCCGCAGGGTCGCCGTACAGGTCGGCGGGGATCGGGATCATCTGCTCGTCGGACGCACCGACGGGCACCGCCCGGTCGGCGATGGCGAGACCACCGACGGTGCCGGGCGTCGCGACCGTCACTGTGATCGGCGACGCGTCACCGTTGACGACGTGCAGGAACGTGGTCTTGCCGGGCTTGAGCTGGTCGCCGCCGCCGGCCGCGGCACTGTAGACGGGGCTGAGCCCGCCGGCGGGGATGGTCTGGACAGTCAGGGTGGCCACAGTGGGACCTCCTACGCGAGGGAGCGGATCATGTACTGGATGGGGGCGAAGAAGACGGGCGGGGTGACGTCGTCGTCGCGGATGACGGGCGGCCCGCCGATCTCCTCGGGCCGCCACGCGCTGCGTCCGGCGACCGTCACGCCGCCGTGCAGCGCCGAGCGGACCTTGTCGGCCACCCACAGGCACTGCTCCTCCCTCGGGCCGACCGCCGTCACCTGAAACAGCCCGTCGAAGGACGTGCGCTGGTCGGCGAGAGACTCCGACACCGACCGGCCCGGCGACATGTACACCACCGCGTACATCCCGGTAGCGGGCAGAGGATCGGGCGCGCCGCCGGTACCGACCGTCAAGTCCACGGCCTCCAGCGCCGCCACGATCGCGTCCCGGTGGTCCAGCACGCTCGGGGCACTCATCCGCGGCCCATCTGCGCCGCGATGGCCGCCACATGGGCCGTGAAAGCTGCGGCCTCCGCCGCCAAAGCCCGGCCGCCATCGTTGTGCGGCGGATTCTTCGACGACCCGAATTCCAGCAGGTTGCCCAGCGGGCCCTGAGGGCGGGACTTGTCCGGCCCGATCTCCGCCGCCGCGCCGCCCGGGTGCGGACGCATGTCGTAGCTGATGCTCGACGGGTACAGCCGCGCATGCCGTCCGGCCGAGGCCCACGCGTTCCCGCGCCAGCCGTTCTTGACGTTCAGCGCGCCCCGCTCGACCACCGCCTGCACCTGCGCCTGCGCCCGGACGGCGTTGCCGCGGAGCACCCCCGCGAGGGCGTCGAGCTGACGCGTGTTCGCGTTGATCACGAGCGTTCCTCCGTGATGATCCGCCACGCCGTGGCGGTGCTGCCGTAGTGGACGCCGGTCACCCACAGCCGCAGCCCGGCAAGCCGCGGGTCCGGCGAAGCGGCCACGTCGACGACATCGCCTGCCCTCGGCCGCTCCCCCGACGCGGGCAGCTCGGTCGCGAAAGGCAGGGTGACCCGGTACTGGCGGAGCACGACCTCCCGCTCCCCGGCCTGGACCTCGCTGTCGGCGAGCTGCGCCGGCTTCACCCGGGCCGCGCCGGTGTAGAAGACGACGACCGGCGGGCCGGGGACGCTCAGTCCCGTCGTCCGGTCGAAGATGTCGGGGCCCGGCCGGAAGATCGTGATCGTCTCCCGCATCAGGGCCTCTGCCTCCCGGCGGCCCGCCGCGAGCGCCTCGTCCAGCGCGGTCACGACAGGACCACCGAGAACGCGGTGCGCCGGTAGGGGCGCAGGTCGGCCCGGTGCCCGGGGGTGAGGCGGGCGTTGCCGATGGTCTCCGATGCGAACGTCCGCGCATAGTCGTCGATGCTGACGGAGCGCAGGTTCTCCGGGTTGGCCAGGTTCATGGACGCCAGCTCCAGGACGATGTCGACGATGTCGTCCGGGACGTCCGCCTCGCCGTGCGAGTAGGTGACCCGCACGCGCGGCGCCCACACCCCTCGCCGCGTCCAGGGCCAGCCCATCGTCCGAGTGGGCGCGTAGTAGGGGTAGGCGCGGGTCAGTTCGCTGCCGAGCCGCGTGTAGTCGACGTCCTCCACCGCGGTGACCTCGACGCCGCCCGGGTCGGCGAGCTCGACGACGGTCAGTGGGTGGTCGTCGTCGACGACCAGGGGCCGCTGCGGCAGGGCCAGCACCCGGCCGCCACCGCCGAGGACCACGGTCTCGTGCTCGACGAGGGTGAGGTCCTGGCGGGTGAAGGAGCGGACGCGGGCCGAGGCCCGCCGCAGCGCGAGGTCCAGGGCCGCAGTGGAGATGCTGCCCGACTCACGCTGCATGGCGGTCTCAAGGTCGGCCGCCGTCGCCAGCGGGGGAAGATCAGCCACGGCGGCCTCCCCTCACGCCTCGCCCACGACGGCCGTGAGCTGCTTGACGAGCGTGGAGCGCGGCGAGTCCTTGGCCTGCTCGGCCGCCAGGGCCTCGGCGGCGCGCTCCGGGTCGTCGCCGACCCAGCCGACGACCGCGGCCACGGACGCCTCGATGTCCAGGCCCTCCGGCCCTTCCGGGCCGCCGCCGTCCGGTCCGGTCCCCTCCGCCGGGCCGTGAGCGGGGGTGAGGTCGGTGACCTTGCCGGGGGCGCGCTCGAGGAGCAGCGCGGCAAGTTCGCCGGTGACCTCCTGGCCGGCGGCGAGCCGCACGGACCGGTGGCCATGAAAGATCTTGATGTTCTCGCTGACGCGGACGCGCACGAGACCCTCCTTCCTGTGGCCCCGCCCGGGTCGGGCCCGGGCGGGGCGTGCGGTCAGCTGGCGGAGTGCTCCAGCACGACCGCGCGCTTGAACATGGCCGGGTCGCCGTTCGCCAGGCTGTCGGACGGCACGCCGTAGTCGCCGACCCACGACCAGGTCGTGGAGACGACCTGCTGCAGCCGGTCCTGCGGCGGGCGGACGATGAGCGCGACGTCCGCACCCGGGGCGACGTTGACCATGGAGATGTCCGGGACGTCGGCCACGCCGGTCTCCCGCAGGAATCCGCCGATGTCCGCGAAAGGCGCCGCGACGAGCGCACCGGCGCCGACGACGACCGGCCGGTGCACGGTCGTGCTCAGGCCGTCGACCCCGGAGGCGAGCTCCGGGACCTCGTTGTTGCGGACCCAGGTCAGGCCGCCGAACGTGCCGAGCGCCAGGTCCTGGTAGGTGGGCGAGTCGGCGCGGCCGCGGTAGAGGGCCTGGAACTCGGTGTCGTCGAACAGCTGCGACTCGGTGACCGGGTCGATGTGGGCGATGAAGTTGCCGCCCTCGGCCGCCGGCACGTTCATGCGGCGCAGGCGTGTGACCGCGGCCCGGAAGTCGGCGAAGGTGATGATGTCGCCCCCCGCGAGGTCGAACGCCGTGTCGTTGGAGGTGCCGGCGCGCACCGAATACGGGGCCTGCGCGGAGACGACCGCGTCACCGGCGGTGTCGGCGCGGCCGGTGCCCAGGGTGAGGGTGTTGGTGCCCGTGTCGACGCCGGTCACGGTGTTGGCGACGCCGTCGATGGTGACGGTCAGCGGGTTCGACGCGGAGACCGCGGTCGGCACGCCGTCGACGAGGACGTGGGTGAACCCGTCCGTGGACGCGACGATGATCGTGGAGTCGGAAGTGGCGGTGGTGGTGCACCACGTCCGCCCGCCGGCGTACCCGGCGTAGAGCTTGTTGCGGGCCAGCCGGTTCAGCGTCTGACCGGCCTGGATGCCCAGGCGCGAGATGTCGTTGAGGTACTTCGACGCCAGCGTCATGCGCGACTGGAGCATGTTCGTGTCGACGGACTTGCCGTACTGGTCCATCGTCACGGTCCACTGCTCGACGTCGTAGGAGCCGGTGGACGGGTCCGAGCCGGTCGTCGGCGTCGGGTCGGGGGTCATGAGCCCGTTGCGGGTCATGATGCGCGTGTCGCCCAGGCCGGCCTGCCACGCCTCGACCTCCGCGATCTGCGGGAAGAGCAGCTCGGGCAGCAGCGACTCGTGGAACATCCGCTCCAGCATGCCGTCCTGCATGATCGCCTGGATGGCGGCGGGGAGGGTCGACCGGACGTCGTGACGGCCGAGCTGGAACCAAGCCCGCGCGCGGGCGCGGGCGACGGTCTTGGTGATCATTTCTACTCCTGTGTGATCTCGACGGACACGAGGTCCGGGTGCTGAAGGGCGATCTGCTCCAGGCCCAGCAGCGCGGTGTGGGTGATGGCGGTCACCGCCGCGCAGACCCGCCCCTGCTCGGCGTGCTCCTCGTGGCCGTGCACCTCGATCGAGGTGCGGCCGTCGCCCAGGCGGGCGCGGACTCGGATCACGAGCGGAGCCTGACCCCGTACTTCGCGAGCTCCTTCGTGAAGTCCTCGCGGGACGCCGTGCGGTAGTCGACCGGCGGCGGGTCGGTGCGCGGCCCCTGCGACGGGTCGGGCTTCGGCTGCTTCGGCTGCTGCGGTGCCGGGGCCTGCCTCTTCAGGTGGGGCTTGCGCTCGAGGAGGTCGGCCAGGTCGGCGGTGATCTGCTCGGTGTCGATCTCGCCGTCCGTGTCGGTGTAGGCGGACAGGTCGAGGAAGGCGACGGCGTCGTCCGGGTCGGCGAACTCGGCCGCGGCGGCCTTCACCTCGGCGCGCACGGCGCGCTTCGTGGCGGCCTCGGCGCGCTTCGCGGCGGCTTCGGCGGCGGTCGTCGCCTTCTCCAGCTCGGACTTGTCGCGGTCCTCGAACTCGGCCACCTTGCGGGCGAGGTCGTCCGCGCGCTTCTTCTCGGCCTGGGCCAGCTTCTTCGCTGCGGCCTTCGCCTCACGCTCCTTCTGGAGCGCGCGCTTCCCGGCGTCGCCGAGCGGGTCGTCTCCGGAAGGGTCCGGGTCCGGGTCTCCGCCGCCGGACGGATCCGGCGCCGGGTCGGGGTCTCCGCCGCCAGGCGGGGCGGCCGGATCGGGGTCGTCGTGGCGGGACAGGCTGAACCAGTCCGTGCCCCGGGCAGCGGACAGCCAGCGGTTGTGGAGCTTCATGCGGTGTGTCTCCCGTCGCGGGATCAGGGAACGGCCGGGCGTCGCGCACGGCCGGTGAACGGCGGCTGCCTCAGTCGAGGTAGCCGAATCGCCGGAGCATCGCGATGGCCTCATCGCGGGACTCGGCGAGCTTGTAGATCTCCTCAGGCAGGAGACGGGGGGAGCGGAGTTGGAAGCCCCGGCCGCTGGCGGGGACCTGGCCGCGGGCGATGGCCCGGGCGCGCTCCGACCGGTAGTAGGCGCCGCGGCGGGTGACGCCCTCGCGGGTGGCGCGCAGTTGTCGCCGGTACGCCGTAGCGGTGGTCATGCCGCGTCGGGCGTTGACGACCGAGGTGATGGCGGCGCCGTCCCGGATCGCCCGGGCGCCGGCGGCGGTGAAGATCCGGTCCTGCTCCCGGCGGGACAGCGACCGGAAGTAGACGTCGGGGTCGACGAAGCCGCGCGGCCCGCCCCGGCCGACGGTCGGCGCGAACTCGGAGCGGTCGAGGGAGCCCCGGCGCAGGCTGGAGCGGGCGATCAGCGTTGCGGGCACGTGGATGCAGTCGCACCGCGGATGCCGCTGGAATCCGGCGTTCCAGCCGAACTCCTTCCCAGACAGGATCGCGCAGCGGGCGCAGCACGGGGCGGTCGCGACGCGGATGTAGCCGGAGATGGTGCGCCGCCCGGCGATCCCGGCGCCGGCCGCCGTCCGGCCGGCGTTCGTCACCTCCGAGGCGGCGATGCGGAGCAGCTGGTTGAGGCCGCGCATCATCGCCTCGACGTCGTCGGCCCCGGCTGCCACCGCCTGCTTGGTGGTGATGACCGGCAGGTATAGGAGGGAGTCGAGCGCCCGGCCGTCCGCCGCGTATCCGGCGTACCCGCCCGGGCGGACCCGGGGGGCGGCCTCCGCCGCCGGGCCGCCGCCGGCGGCGACGGCCGCGTCCAGGTAGGGGTCGGCGAGTGCGGCGGCTGCGGCCTGCCCGGCCGTCACGGTCTCGAGCACGCGCGGTCCGACGAGCTGGTCCCAGGAGCCGGTCAGGTTCCGGCGGTCGAGCTCGCGCCACAGGGCCTGGACCCGGTCCGCGGCCCGCCGCGATACCCCGGCGAGCGCCGCGTAGTACGCCTCGGCCAGCTGCGTCGTGGTCAGCGACTCGGGCGAGCTCACGCTCATGCCGCACCAGCCGGCTCGGGCTCAGGCAGCGGGTCGTCGGCCGGGTCGTCGTCGGCCGGCTTCGTCCCGGCCTCCAGGGCGGCCATGTCCCCGGCGAGGATGCGCTGCATGGCGCTCGCGGCGGCCTGCTCGTCGGCCTCCTCCATCCGCTCGATCTGCGCCTGCGTGTAGCCCAGGTCCTCGCGGGTCTGCCGCAGCGGCACGATCTTCGCCGAGAACTTCTTCACCGCGGCGTCGGCCTTCTGCGCGACCGTCGGCGTGGAGGCGTCCCGCCAGATCGTCTCCAGCGACAGCACCCGCGGGTCCCACTGGCCGTCCCGGATCCGCAGCGCCAGGCGCATCACCTGCTCCCACGCCTCGCCCCACTCCCGCTGCCGACGCTCGGCCCGCTTGACGAGGCGGGACTCCGAGGAGCGGATCGCGTCGGCGGAGGCAGGGTTCTCCGTGGAATAGCCCAGGAAGTGCGGCGGCAGGCCGGCGAGCGAGGCGACCAGCCGGGCCAGCTGGTTGATCGTGTCGTGGAAGTTCTTCAGCTGCGCCTCGGGGAACTGCAAGACGTCGGCGCCGCCGTCTTCGCCGGAGCCGCGGCGCCGTTCGGTCGCCCAGACCCGCCCGATGATCCGCGAGAACGCCGAGACGGGCCGGCCGCTCTGGTCCTGGAAGTCCTCCTCGCCAAACCCGAACGCCACCCGGCGCGGGGTGGCGTGGTACTCGGCGGACACCATCATGTCGGTGGCGATCTTGCAGGCGGCGTCCGACAGCGAAATCACCGACTTCAGCTCGGACACGCCGCCGGGCTTCTTCAGACGGGCCCGGTTCGCCAACGGCACGATCGGCACCTCACCGAGCTCATGCTCGTCCCGCTCGAAGCCGGGGTCCTCCCGCCACACCCCGTCCTCGCCCTTCAGCCACCACGACGTGACGCCCGGAAGGTACAGCGTGGCGTGATCAACCGGCGAAGCCCCCTCCGGCTCCTCGCACCAGCGCTTCACCCCGGCCACCACAGCGCCGGTCCGCGGGTCGTGCTCCGCGTACACGTCCATTGCGGACTCCACCGTGATCAGCGGCGTCGCCGGGTCGTCCTCCCGGGCGCCGACGATCACGTAGGAGCGGCGCTGGATGAAAGCGTCCAGGTGCCCCTGGTGGGACTGGGCGTCGAGCCGGTTGGCCTGCCAGATCCGCCACAGCTCCGTGTCGGCCTCCGCCTCATCGGGGAAGCGGAAACCCTCGACGTCCAGGCGCTCCTCGATGGCGTCGACGACGAGCATCGGCCAGTTCACGACGACCTGGCGGACCCGGTCGTCCATCTCTGCCTGGAGCTCCGGCGCCAGGTACGACAGCGGCTGCTCGCCCTCGTAGTAGGAGTCCATCAGCCTCAGCTGGGGCTTCTCCCGGTCGTGGCACTGCATCAGGTGCGTCAGCCACTGCTGCTCGGTGCGCTCCATGGCTCACCTCGCTCTCACCGCAGGACGATCATCTTGGACTTCTTCTTCGGGCGGCCCTGACCGGCCTTCAGGGCGTCGGAGCGCGCTTCCCAGGACAGGCATCCGGCCATCGCGCCGTCGATTTTGAACGGGGAGTCGTGGCGTTCCTTCTCGATGACCCACAGCGGCTGCCCGTCCTCGTCGAGCATCTTCAGCTTCTTCTTGCGGGCGTTCGCGATGTGCCGGGCCAGGTCCGCGCTGCCGTCGTGCGAGACGTCCCCGGCCTTCATCGCCCGCTGGTAGGCCCGCAGGCTGTACGCCATGGCCTTCAGCCGGTTCGTCCACCACTCCGTGACGACCTTCTCGCCCCACCGGCCCTTCCAGCGGACGATCATGCCGTCCCAGTACGGCGGGTCGGCGTACACGCGCACCACACGCCACCGGTCGAAGGCGGCGACCAGGGTGCTGTCGACCTCGTCCTCCGGGCACTCCCACTCCTTGGCGTCCGCAGGGCACTCCCAGATCCCGAGCGGCCACTGGTGCCCGGTCTCAAGGTGGGTGGCGACCAACGCGGTGGCGTCGTGGAACTGGGCGCCGTCGAAACCGACCGCGATGGCGTCGCCGTCCGGGACGACCAGGTCCGGCGCCGCGAGGCCCTCGCGCCACCGCAGGACGTCGAACGCCTGCCGCCCGGCCTGCACCCGGCGGTTCAGCCACACCCGCTCGTAGTACGACCGGTCCGTGTCCGGCTGGTTGTACAGCGAGGCGACGTAGTCGACCTGGCCCTCGAAGTCCGGCCACATCGCGATCGCCGGCCCGGACGCCTCGCGGATCGCGGCGCGCAGCTGCTCGTCGTCGGTGAGGTCCTCGTCGTCGCGCGGCGTGGCCTCGCGGTGGAAGAAGAACAGGGTCCGGTCGTTGGTCTTCTCCTGGGCGACGAGCTCGGCGTACTCGTGCGTCCCCTCGGCCACCGACCCCTCACCAGGGGTGTACGTGGTCGTCGTCTCCAGCGACCACGGGTCAGCCAGCATGCGCTTCGGGATGTTCGCCAGCATCGTCTGATGCGCCGCCTTCAACCGCGGCAGAACGAAGCGGTGCGTCTCGTCGAAATGCTGGAACGTCGTGCGCGCCCCGTCACGGGAGTCGGGCGCCGCCGCCAGGGCGACCGCCTTCCCGTCACCGATGATCCGGGTGATGCGCTCCAGGCCGGCGTCGAAAAGATCGGCGTCCGGGCCCTCACTGCACATCACCCGCAGCGCGCCGTAGGCCAGTTCCTCGGTCTGCTCCTCGGTGTAGGCGACCATCGGAATGTAGGGGTCGGTCACCGGCCTGCCGACGGGCTGCCCGTGCGCGTCGTATCCGTCGCAGCGCACCGGACCCTCGGGGTGCAGCTCGGCGAACGCGACCGCGGCGGCCAGCTCGGTCTTCGCGGTGCCCTTCCGCACGGACAGGCCGACCCGCTTGTAGCGGCGCCGCCCGGCCCGCGGGTGATCCTGCGGGTAGACCTCGTACCAGGCGTAGATCAGCGCCCGCTTCTCCGCGTCGAGGCGGTACGGCTGGCCCCGCAGGTCACCGGGGCCGTGCACGCAGTGCACCTCGAGGAGGTCGCACACCTGCTTCCCGAGGGTGGGCCACGGCTCCTCATCTGCCCCGGGGACGATGAGTACGCCCATCGCCTACACCACGCGGAACAGGGACCGCGGGTCCTCCAGGTCACCGGCCGCCGTGGACGGGGTGAACTTCCGGCGCCCGGTCGTCGTCCGGTCGTCCGCTTCGCTGTCGGCGATCTCCCAGCGGAGCCGGAGCAGCGCGAGCGGAGTCAGGCCGAGACGGTCGGACAGCTGTCGAGCTTCCTTGGCCGCGTCCAGATCGCCCATCTCGGCCAGAACCTTCCACCGCACGTACTGGGCGACGTCCCGGGTCCAGCTCATTCGCTCCCACGCCACGGACTGGGGCGTCCTCCACAGCTCGCGCCACAGCTTCAGCTCCAGGGCCCGCTGACCCTCGATTCGCTTCGCCAGGACGGCGGCCTCGAGCTGGGCGCCCTCCAACTTGCGCTGCGCGGCGCCCTTACGGGCTCCGGTCAGCCGTCCGTCGGCTAGCTCGTCAGTCAGCCGGGCGACCGCGGCCTCCGCCGCCTCGAATCTGGCCTCGGTCACGATGTCCGCGGTCAGCGGCCACGCCGGAGCCTTGCCCTTCCGTCCCTCGGCCGGCAAGCGGGTCATGGCCACACCTGCGTTGCGCCGCTGCGCGTTCTTCTTCGGCGGCGGACCCATTCCAGCCATGGTTCACCTTCCTTGTGCCGTCGCGGCACGTCTCGGCCCCGCCATCGCGGCGGTGCCAGGTGTTGCGGAGGGTCACCGGTCGCCGGTTTCCCAGGTCTCCCAGACCCGTACACGGAGGAATCGCCCTCCCCGGCGGTCCGCCAGACGATCATGGTCGGGGGCCTCCCCCCAGGCCCAGGTCACTCAGGGTGACGGCCGTGTGGATCTCGTCGGCGTCGAGGCCGGCTCGTGACGCTGCTGAGGGCGCGCTGAAGCGGCGCGTTGAGTGCTTCGTCGGCAAGCTCGGCGGTCGGCTGCGCTGCTGCTGCTGTTGTGGTGTGGCGCAGCGTGGGGTGTGGGTGCCGACTGTGGTGTGGTGTGTGGCTGTTCTGGGGTGGCTGGTTGCGGGTGGTGGTGTGGGGCGGCGTGCGGTCGGTGCGCGGCCGAGGCGGCGGGTGGGGTGGGGTGTGCTGCCTGCTACCCCTTGGGGTGGGGCAGGAGGGCGAGGGGCGGGAGCGGGACCAGGCAGGGGGCGGTGCGGGTGTCGGTGAGGACGTCCGTGCGGTCGGGGCTGAGCTGCTTGTGTCCGTGGGCGTCGCGTGTGAACGCCTGGTAGACGATGACGCCGTGCCCATCCCCGGGGTAGAGGTGGAGGGGGTGGCCCATTGCGATGTCGCAGGGGGCGATGCCGTTGGCCTGGACCCAGGCGGCGAGCTCTGCCCGGTGGGCCTCGACGACCTCCGGAGGGATGGTGAGCGGCTGGGTCACTGGTCCTCCGGGGGCTGGTAGTTCGATGCGTTCTCGATGGTCTCGGCGATGCGGAGCATGCCGGCTCGCTCGATCCAGCCGAGGCCGTCGCTGTAGGCGAGGCTGAGGCGGGTGTCGCCGTCGGTGTCGATGACCTTGAGGAGTACGAGGGCGGCGGAGACGAGTTCGCCGTCTCGGACGGTGGCTTCGATGCCGAGGCCGTCGATGACGTCGCCGATCTTCCGCAGCGGGGTGTCAGCGTTCTCGTCCCAGCCGCTCATGCTCGCGGGCCCTTGGCGGCGTCGAGGTTGATGTCGCCTTCGAACATGACCAGGCCGCCGAGCCCCAGCTTCTCCTTGAGCGCCTGGGATATCTTCGCGGCCTCGAGGATGGCGTCGTCATCGCCGAGGCTGCCGACGTTACCGATGAGCAGGAGGTCGCCGGGCTTGAGCAGGACGACGCGTGTGTCGCTCATCGGTTCCATCCTCCGGGCTGGTGGTGCGCGGTCTCGCTGGAGTGGCAGGGGCCGCAGAGCCCGCGCCCGTACTGGGGGTCATCTGGGTCGAGGCCCTTGGCGACGAGCTCGCGCCGGCTGAGGGGGTGGTGGTCGGCGTGGACGCTGCGGGCGGTGCGGCAGATGACGCAGACGGGGTGGCGGGCCAGGACGCTGGGGCGGAAGCGGCTCTCGTGCCCGCGGCCGTAGCCACGTTGCCGGGCGCTGCCGCGGCGCTGCTCTGCCTCGGCCCGGTGGTCGACGCAGCGGCCGCCCTGGTCGGTGTACTCGGGGCAGCCGGGGGTGGAGCACACCCGCCAGCCTGCACGTCTGGGCATCTGCAACCCCCTGTCGCTATGGTGTGGCCCTCGAACCTGGGGGTGTGCGATGGCGGAGAAGGCAGGGCCTGACGCGGCGGTGGGCGTGGTCGCGGTGGGTGTGGCGCTGGTGTTCGTCGGGATTCTGACGGGCTATACGGTTTGGGTTTTCGTGGTGGCCGGTCTGCTGATGATCGGGGCGGTCGCGGCGACTGCCCGTCAGCGGCGGACGGGCCCGGCGCCCGATGTAACGCTGCGCCCGGGCGGCGAGAACCGGCCGTGGCGTAGCGAGGACGACTAGACGGCGTACCAGCTGCTCCCTGACGGGATGACGGTCGTGGTCTCCCACTGAGCGGACAGCACCTTGGTGGCGGCGCCGTCGATGGTCTCGCCGCCGGTGGTGGCGACGGTGACCGCGTTGCCCGAGCTGTCGGTCTTCTTGACGAGGTACCGGTTCGGGGTCGCGACGGCGCTGATCAGCGTGATGGTGACGGGCCCGCCGGACGCGTCGACGAGTAGGACTTCGTCGATGACGCGGACGGTGGTGTCGCCGGTCACGGTGCGCACCGGGTAGGCGACCTGGCCGTTGACGAGCCTGAGGCCGGTCGGGTTGGACACGGTCACGCCGGACTCGGTGAACAGGCCGGTGAGGCGGATGATGCCCTTCGCCGCGGCCATGGCCGCTGACGAGTTGCCGGAGAAGGTGGGTGTTCCGGACTCGGTGGACAGCTGGTCGATGTCGAGGGTGGGGCCGACGCCGCCGGAGCCCGCGCCCATGACGTAGATCTGGTTGGTGCACGCCTCGATGCTCGCCGAGAGAACCTTCATGGCGTGTACGGAGCCGACGCTGCCGGCGTAGGTGCCGACGGCGACGAGCCCGGCCCAGCAGTACAGGGCCATGTAGCGGGTGACGAGGGCGTGCTCGGTGAGGAACAGGGCGTAGGTGTAGCCGCCGCCGACGGACAGGTTGTTGACCATGACGTGGTCGTTGTTGCCCGGGGCGGGGAGCAGCGCGCCGACGGACAGTCCGGTGCCGAAGACGTTGGGGCTGGTGTAGTCGCTGCTCGGGGCGGCGACGGTGCCTGCGGTGCCGATTCCGACGTTCTCGATGTGGGCGTTGGCGCAGCCGTAGAGGTTGAAGGCGCCGTAGGTGAGGCCGTAGGCGCTGTGGGTGGTGAGGATGGCCAGGTTGCGGATGACGGCCATGATGTTGGCGAAGTTCGCGGCCTGGCCGTAGCCGGAGCCTTCCTGGGGGCCGCTGATGACGCCGGGGTTGCCGTCGGAGTTCAGGTTCGTGGTCTGGGCGCTGGTGGAGGCGAATACGCCGAGGCTGATCAGGCACGATCCGGCGAACTGGGGCACGGTCTGCTGCCAGTGCCGGACGGCTGCGGCGCCGTCGGTGGCGCCTCGGAACTCGAGGATTTTCTTCACACCGGAGGTGGCGATGGACCCGAACACGAGCTGGCCGTTCCCGGACCGCGTGTTGTCGAGGGGCCCGGCGACGATGTAGGGCCGGGGCGGGAAGTACACCTGGGCGTGTGTGGCACCGGCGGTCAGGTAGTTCTCGGCGGCGTCGACGGCGGCCTGGATGGCGGCGGTGTCGTCGGTGCCCCAGATGACCGAGGCGCCGGACACCGTGAGTGCTGCGGCGTCGGCCAGGGTGACCTCGGTGGCCGAGGTGTAGGCGGTGATGGTGGTGATGAGCGAGGTGACGCCGGTGACGGCCGCGCCTTTGACGAGGATGGCCTTGCCGACGTCTGCGGGCTGGAACGGTCCGCTGGCGCAGGTGAGGGTGGTGGAGGCGCTGCTCATGGCGCCGTCGGCGGCGGCCTGGCCGTCGCCGACGGCGCCGTGGTCGGTGATGTCGAAGACGTGGTCTGGCGGGGTGGCCGTGGCGTAGCCGCCGAGGCCGAGTGCGGTGCGCGCCGTGGCAGCGTCGTCCAGGTCGGTCAGGTTGCTGGCCTGTGCGAGGAACTGGCCGGTGGCCCATGCCCGGTCGCCGTGCGGGTCGGTCGCCCCTGCGTGTGCGGTGATCTTGTTCGTGGTGTCTGTGGACGCCGCCGTAGTCGCTGCGGTCTGGGCTCCGTCGGCCTTGGTCTGTGCCCCGGTCTGGGTCTCGAGGGCGCTGGTGTCTGCGATGCCGTGGACGCTGGTCGTGGCGGCGATGTGCGCGGCAAGTGCCGCATCTGTGCCGCCGCCCGGGGTGCCGTCGGGGGCGTCCACGGGCGTGAAGTCGGCGAGCTGCACTGTGCCGGTTCCGATGATGTTGGCCCAGTATGTCTGGCGGCGCCCGCCGGTGGGCTGGAGGTCGACGCGCCACAGCCATCCGGCCGGTTCGATGCCTGCGGCGTCGCAGGGCAGGATCTCGACGCTGAACTGGCCGTTGGTGTCGAGGGCGACGGGGCCGCCGCCGGGGTAGATCGCGTTGTTGTCGGCGTCGACGAGGGTGGCGGACGGGGTGAGGACGATCCGGCCGGTGTAGGCGGTCCCGGCGACGGCGGACGGCAGGGTGCCCTCGAGCGTGACGGTGGGGGTGCCGGAGGGGAACGGCATGGGCACCTCCTGGGGGTGTGGCCGCCGTCCGGGTCGCGGGCCTTCGAGGGGCCGGGGCGTGTGCCCCTTCGCCGGACGGCGGAGTCGCTGGTCAGCAGTCGAGGGTGAGCGGGGGCCGCCATACCTGGCCGTCGCCGGGGGTGCCGGGGGTCGGGGTGTAGTGCAGGGGCACGAGGTGGGTCGGGGCCGCGGTCTCGTTCTCGGTGCCGAGCCACAGGTCGATGATCTGCCAGGGCTGTCCGTCGAGGACGGTGACGGTGCGCGGCTGGCCGCCGCAGGACGCGGTGCTGAACGTACGCCGGGCGTAGGCGGGTGCGCCCCAGCCGACGTTGCCGGGGGCGGTCCAGCCGCTGTAGAGGCTGGGGGATGTGGCGTAGCCGATCGGGGTGCCGGCGCAGTAGCCGCAGCCCTGATCGGAGTAGGTGAGCACGTACTGCTGCTGCTCGGGGTCCCACCAGCCGCCGGGCCCTTCGACGTGTCCGCCGAGTCCGGCGACTCGGCGGACGCCGACGCCGGTGCCCCCACTGCCCCAGTGGTTCAGCTGCTCAATGCGGAGCTCGGTGGCGCCGGGCTGGGTGCAGACGATCGCGGGACGGCCGCCGGGGGTGCCGGAGTCGATGAGGCCGAAGTCCCCGTTCCCGCCGCAGATCGACAGGGCGGGTTTGTTGTAGGAGCCGTTCGGGACGGCACCCTGCCCGCAGGGTCCGGACGGGCCTGCGCAGCCCATGACGTTGTAGGCGTTGGCGTAGGAGTCGGACCAGTGCCTCGGTGCGTTGAACCACAGGATGTACACGCCGTCGTCGGCGCCCCAGCCGGTGCGGCGGATCATGCGGGGGTTGAAGCAGCCTTGGCCGGTGCCGCCGCAGGTGGTCTGCCAGGACCGTTGCGCCCACGGGTCGAGGCTGGCGGGGTCGAACAGCACCTGTGGCTGCGTCCAGGGGCCGGTGGATGCGGGCGCGGTGGACACTCCAAAGCCGCACCAGGGCGTGCCGCTGGTGCCCCAGCGGAATCCGCAGCCGTACATCGTGCCGTACAGGTAGTAGGTCCCGTCGTACTCGCGCATCACGGTGTCGTGCAGGTCCACACCGCTGATGGTGAACGCGGCCGGCGCGGGGCCGGGTGTCCCCTCGGCCGGGGCGGCGCCGGTGAGGAGCGTGGTCACGGCGAGCAGTAACGCGGCGAGGGCACGGCGAACTCGCACGAGGCGCCCCCTCCTCTCGGTCAGGGGGCACACGGCGCGCGGTCCGGACAGCTACGGGATGCGGTGACCCGCCCAGTCAACGCCGCCTGGACGTTGGCGAGTTGAAGCGGAACGCAATGGGGCCCCGCTGAATGGCTGGGCCCCATGACGCACTACCTGCACCATGGCTGATGATGCGTGGCACTGCGTGATCGGTCAAGCGGCGTCCTTGAGGACAACTTTCCGCAGGTCGGCGAGATCCCAGAGCGCGGTGGCCTGCCCGGTGCTGCCGGGCGCGCGCCGGTAGTCGGCCGCGGTGATCCCGTGGCGGCGCGCCCAGGAGCGGAACGAGGCGGGTGTCATGCCGAGCGAGTAGGCGGCCATGGCGGTCGTGACGAGCGGACGGTGACCCGAGTCGGCGGCGCTGATCATGAGTCCCATGGTCGCCCACGCTGACGAAGAACGCGGCGCCCCTGTCCTCGGCTCGGTGCTGCGGGTGCGGTCACGGCACACCGGCCAGCCCGGCCCGTGCGGCAGGTAGCAAGGAGCGAGCGATGACGAACGACTCAGGATGGGGATTTCGCCCGTAGCGACGGCCTACGCGGCTGCGCCCTCTGATCCCGAACACCGGGATCAGAGGGCGCTTGCCCATCCGCGCCGGCGCCCCGACGCGCGCTACGGCCGCTGCTCCCAGGGCCAGTGGGCGTCGCGGCTGGCCTCGAGGAGCGGGATCATGCCGAACGCGGCGTCCGTGAGACCGCCGAAGGTGTGGCGGTTGCTCCGGCCGGACGGGCCGTGCCCGGCCTGATGCCCGGCGAGGTTCCAGGTGTATACGGGCACGTTGGCCGGCACCTGGTCCGTCGGGTTCCCGGCCCAGTTGTAGGAGGCCTGCTCGTCGGTGACGATCACGACGCGGTCGTGCCCGGCGTAGTGCGCGCGCACTGCTGCGGTGGTGTTGGTGCCGCCGAGGTCGTGGAAGCGCTCGAGGACACGGAGCAGCGACTCGCCCTTCGCGAACGGCACCGGCCGGCTGCTGGAGCCGAACTCCACCAGGTCTGCCTGCTCGGCGCGGGCGGCGAGGGCGACGCCGAAGACCGCGGCAGAGTCCGCCCGGTTCAGCTTCGTCCGCTCGGAGATCCCGCCGAACATCGACCCGGACCGGTCGACGAGGGCGAGCGTCCGGCCCGGCAGACGGGGGACGTTCGCGAGGGAATGCCCGAGCGCCGTCTCCAGCGCGTAGGCCCAGCGCAGCGAGGGGACGTGCTGGTACGCGGCGAGGAACCGGAACGGGAACTGCCGCGACCGCGCGACCTGCTCCGGGTCGGCCAAGCGGGCGATCACGCTGGCTGCGACCTGGTCGGGGACGCCGGCCTCGTCAAAGTTCCGCAGGTTCCGCAGGAGCGCCATGTAGCCCATGGCGGGGATGGCGGCCGTCCACGCCTCGGCGTCCATGGGGCCCTGGAGCCAGCCAGCAAGGGCCTCCCACGTCATCCCGGCCTGCTCGAGGACGTCCAGCTTCTGCCGGTCCCGGAGCGCGGCGCGCCGGTCGTCGAGCGGGAGGGCGTGGAGCCACGCCCGGTTGGTGAGCATGTGCAGGCCGGGCGGGATGTCGTTGCCGCGGCCGTGGCGTCGGTCGATGGCGTGCTTGAACAGAGCCCCCTGCCAGGGCCGGTCCGGGTGCGGGGCGGCGTGGACGAGCTCGAGGACGTCGCCGAAGCGGTAGCCCTTGGCCTCGGTGTCGTACTTGAGGAGTGCCCGCTCGGTGTAGAGGCGCTGGACGGCGTCGGCCACGCCGCGCTTCACCGGCTTCGGGAGGCGCCGGCCGTAGCGTCCGGTCCAGTACGCGAGGAGCTCGCCGGGCTCGTCCGGGCGCTGAAGGACGGAGTTGATGACGGCACGGTTCGACCAGGCTGCTGCACCGTCGACGGCGATCGGGCCCGGCACGCGGGCGGCGGCGCCGTCGGCCTGGAGGCGGGCGTGGACGAACTCGGCGGCGCCGACGAGCGACGCGGTGCGCATGTTGCCGTCGCCGCGGAGCCACCGCAGCAGGCCGGCGGTCCATGCGGGGTCGTCGACGGCGAGCTTCCGCACGAGGGCGGCATACCGGTCGTCGCGGGCGCCCGCCTTCTCGTAGAAGGTGTCGGTGCCGACGGTGTTGGCGACGGCCAGGAGGAACAGCTCACTCTTCTCGTCGCGGAGGTAGCCGGTGCCGCCCTCGTGAGTGCGGCCCTGCTCCCCGGTCGTGGTCACAGGCGAGCTGGCGGCCGGGCGGGTGCCGCGGAGGTTGAAGCGAGCCATGAGAAAACCCCTCACGTGGAGGGGGAGACGAAGCGTGGGGTGCCCGAGATCAAAGTCGGCGACGGTGACGAAGCGCTCTGGGCCGCTGAGCTACCTCCGGAAGGACCGGTGGCCGGGATTCGAACCCGGGTCACTCTCTTAGCAGGAGAAGTAACCGTTGCCTGCGCACCGGGCACCCCAATGCTTATGCCTCCCGAGATCAAGGTGGGGCACGGTGTTTCACCTGAAGAAGTAACCGTGTCCTGCGCACCGGGAGGTGCTTGTGGGCTTCACCGTAGCTACACGCCGGCTGAAGGCCAACGTGTTTTCCAGAGAGTTCGTACGTTCGGCGTGCGCCCGGACAGCGCCGGACGCATCCGGACTGCTCCGGACGGGCGCCCCGGGACGCCGGGCTACGAGCCAGCGGAGGCCGCCGGGGAGACCGGCGACGGCCGGGCCTCCGCCGAGTTGTCGCGGAGGCGGTCCTGAACCTGACGGGCCGTGTCCTGTGCGACGCCGAGGCCGGTCTTCAGCGCGCGAATTGACGCGACCCGCCCGTACTTCTCCCTGTACTCGTCGTCGATGACGCGGGCCCGGGACATGAGGTCGTCCGGGGCGGTGGCCGGTGCGTCCACGCGGGCGTGGACCGTGCGGCCTCGCGGCGGCCGGGCCAGTTCGAGGACGGGCACACGGCACCGCGCCTCGGGGTGTACCTCCTCGCCGGTGACGAGGTCGAGGTGCAGCGCGGGGGCGGTCGCCGGGCCGGTGCGGCGCGGGGCCGCGGCGCGGGCGGGCGGCGTTGGTCCGGCGACCGTCGCCACCCGGACCTGCGCCTCGGAGACGGGCACGCCGTACTCCGTGCACAGCGAGGCGAGCTCGGCGGGCGCGGTGCGGACCGCATCGAGCGGGTGCACGGTGCGTAGCTCCGCGCCGGTCACGCCGAGAGGGGTGCGGGCGTACTCCGGTCCGGGTTCCGGGGCGGGTGCGGGCGTACCTGTCCAAGGGGAGGTGAGAGGTACGGTCGCCAGCTCGATGGCGTGGCGGCGGGCGGCGAGGTCCTCGAGGAGTCGTGTGCGCTGCTCCTCGTCGGCGCCGACGCCGGCTCGGGCGACGGCGGCCTCGAGGCGGCGGCGGCCCCAGGCGCGGAGCGTGGGCCGGGAGGCGAGGCGTACGGCGCGAGCGGTAGCCCGGTCGCGGGTGATCTGCTCCGCGGTACGGTTCCGCGCCGCGACACCCAGGTAGGACAGCAGCCGTGTGCGGGCCTCCCGGCCAAGGACGGCGAGCAGGCCCGTGGAGAGCGTCGCCGGGCGGGCCATGCGAATCTCGAGGCCCATGGCCTGGTGCCACAGCAGCGCGGCCATCAGCGGGCCGATGACGGCGCGGACGGTGCCGCCGACGATCCCGGACTCGGAGTAGGCGGGGATGACCTGGACGCCGGTGATGACCCACATCAGGGCCCCGGCGGCGCCCGGCGATCCGGCCGTTTCGGCGGTGGCGGTGGCCCGCTTGTTCGCGCGGGCGATCACGGCCCAGCCGAACAGGGCGAGCTCGGCCGCGGCGAACATGACGAGCCGTTCGGTGATGTCGCGCATGCCGAGCTGGTGCGCGGCGAACCGCCAGCTGGTGTCGGCGCTGTAGGCGGTGCACACGGCGGCGCCGGCGGCCGCGACGAGGACGGGGGTGGGCGGCCAGGTGCGGCGGCGCAGGGTACGTGCGGTGAGCCAGAGCAGCAGGACTGTGGTGGTGAGGGCGAGGGCTGCGCCGGTGGTGGCTGCGGCCGGGTGCTCGCTGGCCCACCGGGTGAGGGTGGCCGGGGTCATGCGGGGGCCTCCGTGGGGTGGTCGGTGTCGGCCGGCCTGGGGTGAGGTGGCGTCGGCGCCAGGCCGTGGAAGTGGGGGGCGAACTCCGGGGTGCGGCGGCGTCGGGTGCGGGGGGCCGTCGGCGGGGCGTAGGAGCTGCGCTTGGCGAGGAACTTGAGGGTGGTGGTGGCGGTGAAGGGGCCGGCGAGGAAGAGGGCGTTGGCGTCCTCGTGGGTGAGGCCGAGGGCTTCGCGGCCGACGTCCTCGATGCGGCGGGCTTCGCCGTTGCGGGTGGCGGTGTCGTTGTGGACGGTCCAGCCGGTGAGGTGTGCGGCCCATGCGGCGACGCACAGGGTGGTGCCGCAGTCGGGTTCGTCGTCGGGGGCGAGGGGGCCGTCGGCGTCGATCCAGGTGGCCATGTTGAAGGTGTCGGGCCGGGCGAGGATGGCGTCGAGGACGGCGGCGGCGACGTCGGGCGGGGTGGCGGGTGAGTGGTTCATGGGCACGTCCGTTCCTGGTGCTGGCGTACCTCCGGCCGGACTCGAACCGGCGCGCTGCGGGGTATAAGACCGCTGCTCTGCCACTGAGCTACGGAGGCTGGTGGGCCGCGCCCGGGGAGGGGCCGGTCGTGGGCGCGGCCCCGGGGGCGGCGGCCCGGCCGGGGGGTGCCGGGCCGCCGGTTCGGGGTCAGCGGCGCAGGAGCATGAGCCGCTGGTGTGCCTGGGTCTTGCGGGCGCCGTCGGTGTCCTCGATGAGGGCGGTGGCGCGGGCGATCTCCTCGCTCATCGTCTGGCCGGGGCGGCGGGGGGCGATGTGGTCGAGGTAGTCGGTGATGGCCCGTTCCCCCGCGTAGGCGTTGCGGCCGACTCGAGTGCTCTCGGTGCGGAACATGGCGTCGAGGCGGTCGGTGCGGCGCTGCGCGGAGCGGCGGGCCCGGTCGGTGGCATCGTCGTCGAGTGGCCACAGGGCGGCGATGACAGCGTGGAAGTCGTCGATGGCGAGGTCGGTGCGCACCAGGGCGTTCTGTTCGGCCTCGAAGCGTCCGGCGTAGCGGAGGGTCAGGCCGAGGGTGCGGCGGGCTTCCTCGAGGCGGTCGAGGGCTCCGGCAGTGTGGCGGATGGACCACCGGTAGACGGCGTCGCGGAGGGCGAAGCGTTCGGTGTTGCCGCACACGACCCGCCAGGGGGTGGCCAGGACCTCCATCTGTGAGGAGCCGTCGTGGGAGTTGACGGCGACGATGAACAGGCGGATCTCGTCGTCCAGGCCGCCACGGTCGATGACGATGCTGGAGGGGATCTGCATGGTGATGAAGACCCGGCGACCGCCGCGCGTGGCTCCGGCGGACTCCCACAGGATGTTGTGGTTGTCGGCAAGGTCCTGAAGGAAGCCGAACACCTGCCGCTGCTGGAAGGGGGTGTAGCGGGCGCCGACGATGCCGAGGGGGTCGCCGGTGTCGGTGCGGACGTTGACGAACTGGTCCGGGACGATGCGGCGGGTGCCGTTGAACAGGAACTCGGCGGGCCGCTTGTCGACGTCGAAGTCGATGCGGCCCGCGCGCAGTACGGTGTCCACGCTGCTGGTGCCGCCGGGGATGACGGTGCCGAGGCCGTGCCACGCGGGGGTGCTGGTGTAGAGGGCGGCTTCGCCGCGTGTGGTGTCGAGGCCGTCGCGGCCGATGACCTCGCCGTCGTCGTAGCCGACGGTGGAGACGTAGGCGCCGTCCGGGCGGCGGCGGGCGCGGGCGGCGGAGACGAGGGCGCGGCGCTGGTCGTTGAACTTCTGGTTCACGTCGGTGCTCATGATGGGTGCCCCCTTCAGGCGGTGATCAGGCGCCGTGCGGCGTCGATGGACGTGCGGACGGTGTCGAGCTGGCGGTCGAAGTCGGCGCGGGGCTCGCCCTCGGCCGGGGCCATGAGCCTGGCGAGCCGGAAGGCGCGGCGGGCGTAGGACAGCTGGGTGCGCGCGCGGTACTCGTTGGGGCCTCGCACGGCGGTCGCTCCGGCGACGGTCCGGCTGACCTCTTCGTACTCGTCGATGAGGGCGTCGAAGCGGGCCTGGGCGGCGGGGTCGACAGTGGGCATGGCGGGCCTCCTCAGCGGACCGGGACGGGCAGGGATGCGGTGCGCGGGTACTGGTCCCAGGCGGCGACCAGGACGTGGGCCTCGGCGGGGCGGTAGGCCATGACGCGGTAGAAGCGGAGGCCGATCATGCGGAATGCCTTGCCGGGCTCGCGCCGGTACGTCTGCCGGTAGACCCGGGCGGCGGCCCTTCCGTAGGCGGATGCGTAGCGCCAGTCGGCCGGGAGACCCTGCCGGACGAGGTACTCCGCGACGGTGATACGGCGGCTCAGCTGCGGCTTCATGACGCCCCCTTCGAGAGGTGGTCTCTCTTGCCTTCCCCTTCAGTATAGGACAACATGTTGGCCTATGGAATGGCCTAAGGGGGCGTGGTCCATGATTCTTTACCAAGGAGGTGGCCAACAGTGCGGCCCACACAGATCACTTCCCGTGCGACGATGGGCGACATGGCCCGCAGCAACTACGAACCCTCCGACGAAGCAGCGAAGCTCTTCCGGAAGCAGAAGCGCCTCGTCGACGACCAGGCCGAGATCAAAGAGCCGCTGCGGGAGATGGCCGTGCGCGAGATGCGGGACGCGGGCGCCACCGTCGGAGACCTCGCCAGGCTGACCGGGCTCAGCACCGAATACTTCCGCCGGATCGCCCGCGCCGGGGGCATCGAGCGCCGGCGCGAGCCCACCGTCCGCCGGCTCGCCGACGACGACTGAGGCCCGGCGGACTCTCCGGGCCTCCCCCGCTCACACCGTCCGGTGCTCCGTCAGCAGGTACAGCCGGCGTCCCTCGTAGCGCGCGGGCTGCCCGGTCTCCTCGTCGTCGCACGCATCGTTCACGCACCAGGCCCGCGGCCGATCATCATCCGCGCGGCCGTACACGGTCCGCTGCCCACACGCCAGGCACAGGGCGTGCCGGAAGTGCACGGACGGCCCGCGCAGGCCCAGGACGGTGAGGACAGTGCCGTGCCAGCGTCCGACGGTACGCGTTACCTCCCCCACCCGGCCCGCGTTCTCCGCGCCCGGCGCCAGCGCGCGCAGCGCCCGGTACCACAGCTGCTCGTGCTGCGAACCGCGGAGCTCCCGGTCCAGGGCGACGGCCTCGGCCTTGATCCGCTCCGACCAGCTGACCGCCTCCAGGGACGTCGGCGGCCGGGACCCGGGCGGGGTGTGCCCGCCGGCCTGCCGCGGCTGCCGGGTGCGCAGGCCGAGGGAGTCCAGCCTCGCTATCAGGCCCGGTCCTCCGTCGCCGGGTGTTGTGGCGTCGCCGGTCCACCGGTCGGTGAGATCGGCGACCAGGCCGTCGAGCTCAGCCACGGGTGCTCTCCTTCGGGCGCAGGTGAACGACACCGGGGCGGATCGTGGCGTCGGGCATGAGCGGCAGGCCCCGGTAGTTGCCGATCTCCGCCGTGGTGACGGGCTCGCCGAGCCGGTCGGCCAGCGCGGCGCGCAGGGTCGCCGTGAGCTGGTCAAGGGTCTCCGGCGCGACCGCGATCTCCTCCACGGGCTCGGTCTGGATGATGAGGGTTCGGCTCATCGCTCGGTGTCTCCGGCCATGTAGATGTGGTCGTTCTCTACGCAGTGCGACGCGACGCAGCGCCGAGCCGACGCGGGGGCGGCGAGTTTGTCGAGGGCCTGGGCGCGGACGAGGTTGTGACGGGCGTCGGCGAGCGCGTTGTGAACGCCGGCCGGCTGCTCCGGGAGCTGCGGGTTCCCCAAGCGCTGGGCCTCCTGCCTCAGGTCGTTGGTCCACATGGGGATCCCGTCGGGGAGGTGCGCCATGGGCCCGGCCAGTTGGGCGAGAGCTACGTGGTCGTAGGCGCCGTACCAGGCCCACAGTTGCGGGTCGTCGGTGTCGAGAATGAAGTCGTGTACGCGGTCAGTGATGTAGATGCGGGTTGCCAGCGACGAGGCGTCCGGGTGGTTGTCGTCCCAGGCCCACACACCCGGGTTGTCCTCGCGGCCGAGCGGCCAGCGCATCGGCAGGGTGGGCAGGACGTTCTGCCGGAGCCACGTGTGGTGAACGATCCTCTCGTACGGCGCCTCGCAGTTGATGAGGTACAGCTCGGCGCCGTCGGACTCGCGGACCATGCCGATGCTGATGAGGTCGATGGTTCGGCCGTCCTCGATGAACTCGCAGTCGTAGAACACGCGGGCCATGAGTCAGTTCTCCTTCGTGTCGGCCCCGGGCTGGGGCTCCCGGGGGTCGAGGGCGGCGAGGATCCGCTCGCACTGGTCGCGTCGGAACTGGTGGGAGTGCCGGCTTTCTAGGGTGGCCGTGCACTCGGCGCGGACGCGTTCGTTGGCGGCCTCGGCGGCCTGGGCGCGGGCGTGCTGCTCGTTGGCGGTGCGGCGGTCGGCGTAGGCGGCTTCCATCCAGCGGCGGCGGGAGTCGCGGTACTCGGCCACGCGGCGCTCGGCCTTCTCGGCGCGGGTGCGCTGTTCGTTGGCCTTCTCGGCGCACCGGGCGGCCATGCGGATGGCTTGTCCGTCTTCGTTGCTGGCTGCGACGAGGAGCTTCATCCGCTCGATCTCGGCTTCGGCCCGTTCGGCGCGATCCAGGAGGGGCTGGACGACGGCCATGACGGCCTGGGCGTCGCCGCCGTATGCGAGGACGTCGTCGGGGTGGGCGTCCGGCCACTTGTGCGGCTGGGCAGCCTGCTCGTAGATCGCGGCGGCGATCTGCTCGCGGAGCTGCTCGGCGGCGGGGCTGGGCTGGGTCACTGGTCGGTCTCCTCGGTCATGCGGCGGTCTCGGCGGGCGGACACGGAGCGCACGGTCAGTCGGCGCCCGCACAGGCCGAGAATCTGCTCGGCCCAGTCGAGGGTCAGCACGGCCCGGCCGGTGAGCATGTGGCTCATGTGCTTGGTCGAGAGACCGAGTCGCCGGGCGGCTTCGGCCTGGCTGATGCCCGCGTCGTGGAGGGCGGTACGGACGAGGCCGCGGAGGGTCTCGGCGGCGGGGCTGGGCTGGGTCATCGGGCGCTCCTGGTCGGGGTGAGGGCGCAGGGCCGGCAGTAGGTGTGGCCTTCGGCGCACTGGCGGGGGCATTCGGCGCGGAGGCCCCGGCGGAGGTGGCTGGCGAGGATACGTAGGCGGCGGATCATCGGTTCTCCTGGCGTGGCAGGGGCGCACCGTGTGTGGGTGGCCCGGTGGGGGGAGGTCGTGGAGGCGCGCCCCTTGCTCATGTCCGGGGCTCGGTCGCTTCCGTGCTCTGGCTCGTGCGGAGGGCATCAGCGATGGCGAGGAGCCCGCCCGCGATGGCGAGGTTGGACTGGGCGATGAGCGCGCGGGTAGCGACGTCACCAGGGACGGACCTGCCGCCGGTGATCAGGTTGAGTCGCTGGGCGGTCTCGTTGATGGCGTGGAGGGTGTAGGCGTATGGCGTTTGGGGCTGGTTCACGGTTACTCCTCGGTTGCGGCCTTCGGGGGGTTCGGGCAGTCGTGGGGAGAGGCTGATGTCCAGCCGCGGCCCCACTGTCCGCAGCCGTCGCAGTGCTCCCAGCCCTCGGCGGCGATCTCGGAATACCGGTAGGGCGTGCCATCGGGGTGGACCGGGCGGGCGCTGGCCGCCGGCTGCTCCCCATCGGGGTGCGGCCTTTCGCTGTGGCAGTGGCAGACGCACTGCGCCGCGCAGAACTTGCACTGCGCGGGCGTCTTGGGTCCTGCGATGCCGCGGGTGTTGTTGCAGTAGTCGTGGCGGCCGTGAAGACAGCCAGTGGACAGGTAGTCGTGGCCGGTGGTGGCCGGTTGGTTGTGGGGCTCGTCGAGGGCGGCGCGGATGCGGCGGGCGATCGCGGCCTGGGTCCAACCGGCGCGGTCGAGGTCGGCGGCATAGGTGCGGACACGATCGATAGCGGCCTCGGCCTGGGCGGCGCGGTCCTTGAGCTGTTCGATCTGTGCCGGGTGGTGCTCCAGTACGCAGCGGTCGGCCCGTTCGCTGCCGCTGATGAGCCGTGCGGCGAACTCCAGGCGCTGTTCTGGGGTGGCGCGGTTCCACTGCCAGATCCACTGTCCGGGTGTGGGGACGATGCGTTCGTCGTCGCGGGGCTGCTCGCCTTCGTGGAGCGCGGCCAGGGCGGTGTGTGCTTTGCGGGCGCGGTCCTTGGCGGAGTGCCAGGCGTCTCGGTAGGCGTCCCGCTCGGCCTCGGCCTTCTCGGCGCGGGCGTGGAGCTGGTTGAGTGCGTTCGAGGTGGTGGTGTCGGCGGTGTGCCGGGGCTCGGCGGCGGGGCTGGGCTGGGTCATCGGGCGCTCCCGGTCGTGCGGGTCGGCTCGCTGGCGTCGAGGAGTGTGAGGGCGTGGAGGAGGAGGGCGCGGCACAGGGCACGCTCGCGGGGGTCGTCGACGGGGACGCGGTCGACGGGGACGCGGGTCAGCTTGTTGTCGTCCGCCTGGTCGTAGCTGGTGTAGATGAGCTGGGGGCCGCGGTCGACCCTGATGGTGATCTCGGGCTGGATGGTCACAGGTACTTCCCTTCGGGGTGGATGTCGGTCACGGGCGGGTCGTCGGGGGTGCTGGTGTCGGCGTGGGTGTAGGGGTGACGGGCCGGGGCGGGCGGCGGGGTGTCGGCGGCGGGGTGGGCGCACGGGCAGGCACAGACTTCGGTGGGCTCGGGCTGGCCGGTCTCGCGGGCGTGCTCGATGTCGTCGGGGCCGGCCCACGGGTGCGGGGTCGGGTCGTCGTAGCACATGCCCCACTGGCAGGACTCGCACTGGGCGTAGCAGACGATCGCGGGCCGCTGGCCTCGGAGGGCTTCGTCGATGGCCTTGGCCTCGTCCGGGCTGGGCTGGGTCATCGGGCGTCTCCGGTCTGCGCGTGGTGAATGACGGTCCGGAGCCACGCAGCGTCCTCGGGGGCGACGTGCTGGCCGTCGGTGGGCCCGACGATGAGGTGTACCGGTTGGCCGTCGCCGTCGCGCTGGGGGCCGACTCGGACGCCCCAGGTGCAACGGTCGGGCGCACCGTGGCCGTCGATGCAGTGCAGGCACGGCAGGTCGTTCTCGATCTCGGTCTCCTCGAAGTCGAGCCAGACGACGCGGGTGGCGCCTCCGTGGCCGTGGACGTGGAGGGCGTTGTGGATCGAGTTCCAGAAGACGGTGGAGGGCCGCTCTCCGAGCCAGCGGATGGAGACGGTGCCGTCGGTCCAGAGGATGCCGTCGGCGACGCGGCCGGTGCCGGAGACGCCGGTGTTGTCGGTGGTGCGGTGGAGGTAGAAGCGGCGGGGAACGGTGGGGTTCATCGGGTACTCCGGGTCGGGGCGAGGGCGCAGGGCCGGCGGTAGGTGTGGCCTTCGGCGCACTGGCGGGGGCATTCGGCGCGGAGGCCGCGGCGGGTGTGGGAGGCGAGGATGCGGAGGCGGTCGAGGAGGGTCATGAGTCGTATCCCTCCGGGTCGCCGGTGACCTCGTCGATCTCCGTGATGTCGAAGGACCAGCCGCGGAGGTCGTCGCGGTCCTCCAGGCCGCCGTCCACCCACTGCTCGAAGTAGCGGGGGATGTCGTCGGCGTCGATGTAGTCGCCGTGGAAGGTGAGGGTGAAGGTGCCGGTGACCCGCTTGGTGGTGCGGGCGGTGTCGTCGGTGTCGGGCTGGGTCATCGGGCGCTCCCGTTCTGGTACCAGGCCGACAAGGTGCGCTTGTCCTCGCGATGCGGCATGACGAGCGGGCCGCGGCGGAGGGTGTAGCCGATGACGGCGCCCGGCTGCATGTGCGGGTTGCCCTTCGAGGTGCTGCCGCAGCTTCCGCCGCAGGCGTCGCCCTCGTGGCGGCCGTGCTCGCACCGGTCGAGGTCGCTGATCAGCCACACCCAGGGGCAGTTGGTGTCGTCGTGATCGGGCTTGGCCGGCTGGTCGGTGCGTGCTAGCGCGTGCTCGACGCCCGTGATGGCGGCGGTGACCTTCGCGTGGAGCGGCGAGTAGAAGACCTCGGCGGCGCAGTGGAGAGAGGCGTTCGCCTGGGCGTGGGCGGCGAGGTGGGACTGGGCGTCGGTGAGGGCGAGGCGGGCTTTCTCCAGCTCGCGGCGGAGGTCGCTGATGGTCTGCTGGGTCACAGGTACTCCCCGGGGTTGATGGTGGTGATGGGCCGGTGGTCGGTGTGGGGTTCGTGGAGGTCGAGGTGGGCCTGCTCGTCGGCGTCGAGGTCGGCCGGGTTGGTGGGCTGGGAGCCGGGCTCGGCGGTCACGACTCGGCCCCCGGCTCGGTGTACTGGTCGGCCATGTCGTGGAGGCGCGCCCCAGCGTGGGTGTCGCCCCCGAGGTCGAAGGTGTCGGCGGCGTTGTTGAGGATCGCGGCCCGGTACGCGTCGATGAGGCGGATGATGCCGGTGCCCTTGGCCGTGGTCGGCGGGTCCCAGCGGTACCAGGACTGGTCGAGGGCGTCGTACAGGTCGTCGCGCGCGGCTTGCTCGGCGTCCTGCCGCCCGACGGCGGGCCCGTCGTCGTTGAGCGCCTGGTGCTGGCGGATGACCATGCGGGCGTGGCCGTGGATGAGCTGTTGCGCGGTCTCGTGGTCCGCGCCGGCCTTGCGGAGCAGCACGTACAGCTCGGCGTCGGGGTGGTCCTGCGGCTCGGGGCGCGTGTCCTCGGCTGCCGGGCCCCACAACGGCGGGCAGAACGTGTGCGGGGCCTGGAGACCACAGGAGCAGGGCCGGAGCAGGGGCGGGGCCTCCACCTCGGCGGCCGGCGGTTCGGTGGTCTGGCGGGCCATCTCGTCTGTCGGGCAGCCGCAGCCCCAGTTGTGGGTCTCTGGGGTCGGGCAGTGCTCGGTGTGCTCGATGCCGACCTCACACGCCGGGCAGTCCTCGGCGTCCTGCCGCCCGACAGCGGGACCGTCGGTGGTGAGGCGGCACGGGTTGGCGGCGTCGAACTGAGCGGTGCTGGTGAACGCGTGGTGGTGGCTGCTGCGGGGGACGCCGCAGTGCGCGCACAGGTCATCCTCGGCGGCCGGCGGTTCGGTGGTCTGGCGGGCCATCTCGTCTGTCGGGCAGCCGCAGCCCCAGTTGTGGGTCTCTGGGGTCGGGCAGTGCTCGGTGTGCTCGATGCCGACCTCACACGCCGGGCAGTCCTCGCAGCAGGGGCCGCAGTCCTCGGGGTCGCAGCACTCCGGCTTGTGGAGGTGGCAGCACACGGCCTGGCGGGCGGCATCCCGGATGCCGGCCACCACCTCCTCGACGCGGGCCAGGTCGACAGCGACACCGTTGGGCGGGGCGTGGAAGACGACGAACGGGCCGGCGAAGTCCTTCTCGACGATGAGGGTGTCGCCAGCGGTGTCGCGGTACTCGAAGGTCATGGTGTGGCTCCTGGTGGTGGGTAGGGTCGGCGTGGGCCCCCGCTCGATGTCCGCGAGCGGGGGCTACTGCGTACTCAGCTGGCATTCCGGCACTCGGGGTACTCCCGGCCGAGGTGGAAGCGCGGCACCGTGCACTCGGGCTGGCCGGGCAGCGGCACCGGGCCGTGCCACGTGTGCTGACCCTCGATGACCGGGATCGGCTGGCCGCAGTGCCCGCACACCATGGAGTGCGGCCGGGTGTCGATGTCGCGGACCCAGGCGGCGCAGACGGCGGCAACCTGGACCAGCTCGGCGAGCAGCCGGGCCGGGTCCGCCTCGGCGAGGGCCTCGTGGACCTCCTCGAGGAGGACGTCCCGCCAGCGCAGGACGCCGGCCGCGGCGTTGTCGTCGGCGGCCTGGCGGTAGCGGCGGGCGGCGTGCTTCTGGAAGGGGAGGCCGGTGCCGTCGGGGTGCTTCTGGTCGCCGAACTTGGCGAGCTGGGCCTGCCGCTCGGCGTCGATGGCTTCGGCGAAGTCCTTGACGCCGGGGGTGGTAAAGAGGGTCGGGTACACGGTGCTGCTCCTTCGTGGGCGGCGGTCAGACAGTGGTGGCGCGGTGGCGGGTGCCGTGGTCAAGCCGGTGTGGTGGCGGCGCGCCAGGCGTCCAGCACGCGCTTGGGGATCTGGCCGCTCGACGCGCACTCGACTCCGTTGGCGGCGGCCCAGGTGCGGACCGTGCGGGCGTCGTAGTCGCGGACGTGCGGGCGGCGCTTCTTCTTCGTCTTCGCCGGCGCCAGCTCGGCTTCGCGGGCGGCGAGGTCGGCGAGGCGCTGCTCCAGGCGCTCGCGCTCGGCGGTGAGCGCGGCCAGTTCCTGGTCTGCGGTGTGGCGCTCGCGGAGGGTGGCGAGGGCCACGCGGGCGCATGCGGCTTGCTCTTGTACTTCAGGGTCGGCGTGCTGCTCGCCCCAGGCCAGGAGCTTGCCGACAGGCAGAGACTTGCCGTCGCCGGTGCCGGCTGCGACCTGAAGGTCAGCGGCAGGCGCCGGGTCTGGGACAGGCGTGGTGGTCATGGGTTCGGGTGTCCTTTCGTCGAGGGTGGCGAGGAGTTCGTGGAGGGCGGTGATCGCTTCGGTGGCGGAATGGGGCAGGTCCGGTAGCTGGCTGCGTTCGGGGCCGGTCAGGCCGCCGCGGATTCCGTACCGCCGTACGCCTGGTGTCTCGTGGGTGAGAGCGTCGTGGAGGCACTCGGCCCGCACGGGGCACCGGCAGCACGTGTCGAGGGCCGCCTGCGCATCGCGGGGCGGGCGGAACCAGAGGTTCATGTCCGCGCCCGCGCACGCCGCCCGGGTGTGCCACTCGGCGCTGGGACGGGCGGTCGTGGTCATGAGGCTGCCCGGCTGGTGCGGCGCTCGGCTGCCACGGCGTCTCGGCACGGCTGGCAGGACCGTATGCCGACGCGGCGGTGCTCCCGGTGACCCTCTGGGGTCCCGCACATCCCGGTCCAGTCCGGGAAAGCGGCGGGGTCGTCGATCCGGTCGTCGTCCCAGGCGCCAGCCGGCGCCCAGCCGTTGGCCGCCGCGTGGTTCTTGGCCCGCGCGTATGCCTGGTTGTCGACGCCGTGCGCTCGAGGGTCGGCGTTCCACAGCTCCTCGTACACGCTGCGGGTGAGCCGTACGGTTCTGACAGTGACTTGGTCTCTTTGGAAGGTCCTGGCGAAGTTGCTGGGGCCCATGCCGAGCCGGGTGGCGAGCCGCGCCTGGGGCCATCCGGCCGCGACGAGGGCTTGAAGTCGGCGACGGGTGCCGGTGGCGTCCACCGGGACGACGGACCCGAGGTTGTCGAGGGTGGGTTCGACGGCCAGGAGCAGCATGGCCGTGCGGCTGCGTACCACCTTCGACGGGGCCATTCCCCTCCGGGCGCCGTACAACAGCTTCCCGACGACCGAGACGCTGAGACCGGCGAGGTGGGCTGCGCGCTTCCAGCCGATGCCGAACTCGCCGAGGGCGCGGACGTGCTGGCGGACGGCTTCTGCGTCGACGTAGGGCTGCCAGCGGCCGTAGGCGATGGCCTGCCGGCGGTTGCGCCCGTACCTGCTCACCGCGGCGCAGCACGGGTAGCAGCGGCAGTGGTCCAGCTTGTACTTGGCGTAGGTGCCGTGCTCGCGTTCGCTCATGCCGCGTGTGCTCCTTGCCGCTCGTGGGCCTGGAGGCCCTGGCGGGCGCGGGCGCGGCGGACGACGACGGACGCGAAGCCGGTGGCGTGCGCGATGTCCTGGTCGGTCAGCCCGCGCATCCAGGCGGCGTACACGAGGGCGTCCTGCTGCTCCTCGCGGCGGCGCTGGGCGCGGGAGGCGCGGGCCGCGAGGCACGGGGCGCACAGCGGCTCACCGGCGCGCTCGTGGCGTTTCGCGGCGGCGGTCGTGCCGCACGGCTTCAGGTCGTCGCGGACGCGTGGTTGCGGCTCGCGCAGGGCGAGGCCCAGGGCGGCCAGCCGGTCCGTGATCTGTGCGAAGGCCCCGGCTCCGCAGAGCCGGATGCTGCGGACTTCGGCCTCGGTCAGCGCGATGAGGTCGCCGACGGTGTGAATGTCCATGCGGCGCAGGGCGTTGTGGACGCGGGCGGTGAGGTCGAGGTCATCGAGGGGCAGGGCCTTCAGCTCGTCCAGCGGGCGCACGGGCGCAGCGGCGGGCTGGGGCCGGTCGGGGCGCGGTGCGGGCTTGTTCTCGCTGCGCCGCTTGGCGGCCTCCGCTTCCCGCCGTCGGACCTCCGGGTCGAGCGCGGCGCGCTCGTCGGAGGTGAGCGCCGCGAAGACGCCGTCCCGGCTCGTCGCAGACAGGCCGTCCTCCACGGACATGATCCACGCCCGGCAGTCGTCGATGACGGGGCAGCGGATGCAGATGCTCTTGGCCCGGCCGACGAGGTCGCTGCTGAAGAACGTCTCAAGGTCTTCGCCCTGCGTCCGGCACAGGCCCATGTCCTGCCAGGCGTCGCCGTGTTTGCGCAGGCCGGTCAGCACGGTGAGGTCGTGGGCGGTGCTGCTCATGATGGTCCTCCGGGGGCGCAGTCCGCGGGGGCTGCGCCTGTGCAGGGGGTCAGGGGGTGTGACTGGTGCCGTGCTTGAGGCAGGGGATCGTCCCGTTGCACAGCGGGCAGGAGTTCGGGCCGGCACTCACAGCAGGCCCTTCCTGCGGGCTTCGGCCTGCCACGAGGCGAAGCCGGCGAGGAGGCTGTCGTACAGGTCGGTGTCGGAGATGCGCCGCGGGGTGTCGCCGGCGTGGAAGTAGGTGGCGTTGTCGACGAGCCGGCCGCCCAGGTGGTCGAGCTGCTCGAGGAACGGGACGCGGCGGGGCCCGAAGCCGACGAACGACCAGTACAGGGGCTCTTCGGATGCCTCGGCCAGAAGGAGACGGGTGTCGGCGAGGTCCTGGGGCGCGCCGTCGGTCTGGAAGATGACGAGGGCCGGGTCACCGCCGCCGGCCGCCCGGTAGGCCGTGTAGTGGCTGATGACCGCCTCCATGGCGACGGCGTAGCGGGTGCCGCCCATGGTGATGACACCGCCGTGGGTGCGGTGCTGTTCGGCGACGACGCCGTCGTGGCGGCGGAGGGTGACCTCGGTGAGCGGGTATGCCTTGGTGTCGAAGAAGACGAGGGGCACGCGGCCGTCGTCGTCGAGGTTCACGGCCAGGCCGAGGGCCTGGTCGGCGAGGTGCTGCACGGCGCCGTTGTCGTAGTAGGGGTGCATGGAGTAGGAGCGGTCCAGGACCAGGTAGACCGCGGCACGCGTGCCGGTCAGGCCCTTCTTCTCGAGGCTGATGCCGGCGCTTTTCACGAGAGACACGAGGCCGGGCGGAACGGCGGTGGTGGCGGGGCGGTCCGCGGGGGTGTCCTGCTGCTGGGGCGGAGTGGTGTCGGGCTGCTGGCGCAGGCGGTTGATGAGGCGGTTGAGCACGGTGGTGTTCTCCTGGGGTGAGGGCCGGGGCGCCGGGTGGCGCCCCGGGCGGGGACGGGTGTTCAGCGGGCGGAGGCGCCGAGGGCGTCCCAGATCGGTCTGACGTTGATGCCGGTGGGCTCGGTGGGGTGGTCGCCGTCGTCGACGTCGCGGTGGGCGGGCGGGACGTTCACGGCCCCGGCGTTCGCGAGGGCGGCGCGCAGCGCGACGATCTCGGCCTGGGCGTCCTCGAGCTGGGCCTGCTGGCACACCACGACGATCTCGGCGTCCGAGGCCTTCCCCTCCGCCGCCTGCCAGGCGTTGTAGACGCCGTCGCGGTCCTCGATGAGGCGGAGGAAGAAGTCGTCGGCCGCCGTGCGGAAGGCGTGGAGCTCGGCGTTCTCGGCCTGGAGGTCGGCCTTCGTGGCCGCGCGGTGCGCGCCGGTGCCGCGCCAGATGGTCAGGTTCACTGCTCGTCGCCTTCCTCGGGGGTGTCGTTGGTGGTGATGCGGGGCCGGACGGACGGCCAGACGGCCATGGCGCCGATCACGGCGCCGATCAGCGCGGAGACGATCAGGTAGCCGGTCACAGCCCGCCCCTTCCGCCGAGGAACCGGTAGTGGACCCGCGGGCTGGGCCCGGGCTGCGGCTCCACCTCGTGCCCGAACGGCTGCTCGGTGTCGAAGCGGGGGCCGCCGGTGGCGTCGTAGTCGCGGGCGTAGGCGGCCTCGTTCACGGCCTGGAGGTCGGCGAGCCGGGCCTCGAGGGCGAGGGCCTGTTCGCTCTGCCGCCGGTTCTCCGGCGGCAGCTCCACCCGCCGGCAGGGGTAGGCCAGTTCCTCGACGGCCCGTTCGATGCTGGTCATCGCGGCTCGCTCCCCTCGGGGTCAACCGCGACGGCGCGGCTCCATGCCTTCCACTCCTCGATGGACATGCCGGGCTCGAGGCCGTCGACCGAGGCGGCCACGACGGTCGCGGCGGCGAGCGCGAGCGTCGCGTGGACCTGGGCCTCGGCCGCGAGGGCGGCGCCGACTGCCGGGTCCGCGCCGTCGCCGTAGGTGAAGTGGTTCGCCTGGTCGGCGAGACGCTCGGCCTGGCGGTAGTGATCGGGGCCGTTCATCGGCTGCTCCCGGGGGTGTAGGGCCCGCCGGTGCGGGCGCAGAAGTCGGCGTAGGACTCGGTGAGCCCGGACGCGATGGACCGGGCGAAGTCGGCGTCGGCCGCCGCCGCGTGCGCGCGCTGGCGGGTGACGAGCGCGCGGATGTCGGCCTGGAGCCGGGACAGCGGGACGTCGAGGTCGTCGATGCGTCGGCCGGTCACCGGTGCTCACCGCGCACGTGGCGCACGTACAGGGCGTGGCCGTCGTCGACGCGCTCGGTGTAGGCGTCGTAGGCGCCGGCCGGGTCGTAGGCGGTCATCCGGCGGCCGGAGCCGGTGCGGACGAGGCGGGCCATGGAGTCGGCGGTGTACGAGCTCCCGTACGTCCCGGCGAACACCCACCGTCCGGCCGCGGCAACGGCCCGGGCGGCGGTGGCCTGGTGGTCGACGCGGGGCCGCGTCGTCTTCCACGGGCTCACAGGACGCTGCCCTTCAGGATCTCCGGCAGCACGATGACGTGCTCCGTGAGGATGCCGCTGCGCACGTCGTAGTCCTGGGCGCGGTCCCAGCGGGCGGCGGGGAACGCCTCCCGCAGGGCGTCGCTCAAGCGCCGGGGGGCGCCCTGCGGGAGGGGCACCTCGCGCCGGTCGACGCCGAGGGCCATCACGCACCAGAAGCGGGTGGTGCCGCGCTGGTACGGGGTGAGGCGCAGCTCGCCGATGCCGGTGCCGGCGAGGGCCGTAACGCGGGCGGTGATCAGGGCGTGCAGGTCCGGGGGGGCCTGCGCGGCGCGGCGGGCGTAGACGGTCATGACTCGCCTCCGGCCGGGTTGGTGAAGCAGGCGTGGACGTCGTCGAGGAGGCGCCGGTAGCTGCACGTGGTCTGCGGGGTCCAGGACTGTTCGGGGCCGTGGCAGGCGCGGAACCAGGCGTCGCAGGCGGCGAGGAGCACGGTTTCGCGGTCGGCCTGGCGGGCGGCGGGGCCGCCGTCGGCCGGGGTGACGAGGTCGGGGTGTTCGATCGCGAGGTGGGCGAAGGCGTCCTCGAGGGCCGGGCTCTCCAGGGCGTGCCGGTCGGGGTCGGTGACGGGCAGGCTGGTCCGCAGGTGCTCGAAGTACCAGTGGGCCGCGTAGCGGGAGTGCCTCAGCGTCCAGCGGATGAGGACGGCGAGCGGGCTGTGTCCGTGGTGGTGCGGGGTGGAGCGGCGTGCGGCGACGCGGTGTGCTGTGGCCATCGCCATCATCTCCCTCAGGAAGTGGGGTTGGTGTCGGGATGGAGCGCGGCTCGTACTGCCGCTGCTCCGCGGTGTGCGGTTTCGGGTATCGGGGCGGTACGTCGCTGGCGCCATGGCTCCGGGGCCTCGCTGATGAGGTCTGCGGGGGTGGCGCGGGGGTCGGCGAGGAGCCGGCCGGTGACGGCGAGGACCTGGCTCCACGTCATGCCGTGGTGGCGGGCCTGGGCGAGGGTGTCGCGCAGGGCGTGAGGGTCCCAGTCGGGCCGAGCTTTCGCGGCGAGGGCGAGGAGTTCCGCGGAGGCTGGGCACGGCAGGTCGGTGGGTGGGTGGGTCATCGGACGCTCCCGGTGGGTGCTGACTGGCAGTCGGGGCAGGGGCACGACCAGGGCGTGCTTCTGCGGGGGCCGGGGGCCGGCCGGGGTGTGTCGGGTCGTGCGGGGCCGGCGGGGCGTGTCGGGGGCAGTTGGGAGCAGTGGCAGTCGGCGCCGGTGCGCCAGATGAAGCCGCTCTCGCACTCGGTGATGCCGCAGCCGTGGCGGACGATCGCGGCGCCGAGGAGCCAGCGGCCGGGGTCGCGGATGGTGTCGGTGGACGCGAAGCGGTGTTCCAGGCGCCAGCGGAGGCGTTCGGGCTCGGCGCCCTGGTCGAGTTGGCGGCCGACTTCGCGGGCCAGCTGGCGGACGACGTACGGCGACAGGCCGGGCAGCAGAGGCTTGACCGGTTTGAGGACTCGCCAGATCCGCGGAGCGAGACTCAGCTGCGGCCCGGCGTACGGGCGCCTCAGCGCGGCGGGCAGCGACGGTCCCGGGTTTTCCACAGGGCCTCGCGCTACTACCTGTTCTCGCCTACGGCGGATCCCCAGTGCGGGCTCGTCATCGGGTGAGTCAGTCCTAGGTTCTTCCTCTGTCGCGAGGGATCCAGCATCAAGATCCGCACCCGATCCGTCATGGATGTCCGCAGTGAGCGGGGGCTGCTGCGGTGCGTCGTGGACGTGGTACAGGTGGCGGCCGCGTTCGCCGCCGCGCGGGTCGAGGCTGATCCAGCCGAGGCTGGCGAGCTTGCTGTTGAGGCGGCGCACGGAGCGGGGGTCGAGCGGCTGACCGGCCCGCTTGCCGTCGCGGTGGCGCAGCACGTCGCCGAGCTCAGCGAGCGTCGTCTTCTGCCCGGTGGCGGCCCCGTAGGCGATGCCCGCGTACAGGCGCGTCAGGCGGGGGCTGAGGGCTTCAGGAAGGTCGCTGGGCAGCCACACGTAGGCCTCGACGGCGGCGGGCTTCCTGACGCGGCGGACGGCGGTGGTGCCGCGTCCGCCCTTCTGCGTCCGGCGGTAGCTGGTCAGCTCGACGACGTCGTCGTCCGGCGCGGGCCGCATCAGCTGCGTGAGGGCACGCTCGACGGTGGAGATGGACAGGCCGAGCAGGCCGGCGAGGTAGGCGACGGAGGCGGTGCAGCCTTCCGGGCGCAGCCCGAGGGCGGCGATCTTGATGTAGACGGCGAGGGCGGCGTCGGAGTAGTGCGAGGAGGCGATCACCCGCCAGGGCACGCGCACGCGCTGGCGCCGGATGCTGGTCATGGTGGTCACCTCCTCGCGGGTTGTGGAGCTGGACGGTTGTGGAGCTGGGGATGAGGTGGGCTGCTACTCGCCGCCGTCTTCGCGGACGCCGCTGAGGGTGGCGGTGAGACCGTCGGCGATGGTCTTCAGCTCGTGGTGGATCTCGGACACGGTGAGGTCGGAGGCGTGCAGCGCGCGGCGGGCGTAGGAGGCCCACTGCGACAGGCCGGCCTTCAGGCGGGCGGTCTCGATGTAGGCGAGCTGACCGCCGGTGAGCCGGAGCGTGTGCTCGTCGAGCTCGAGCTGGCCGTCGTCGTCGAGGGTTCCGCGGGCGGTGCGCTGGAGGTGCAGGAAACGCAGGGCCTCGCGTACGTAGCCCTCCTGGTCCTGGTTGGGGATCTCCAGGTGGGTGATGCGGACCTTCGCGGTGGGTTCCTTCTCGGAGCCGGGCGCGGGTTGCGTGCGCTCGGTGTGCGCGAACTCGCCGATGAACAGGCGGCGGGCACCCGGGTTCTCGTACACGGGCCGGGTGTGCGGTTCCAGCGCCTCCGCTGCTGACGCGCTGACCTTGGCGTCGAACTTCAACTGGGTCATACCGAGGGCTCCTTCAGGAAGTCGGTGAGGCGCCAGACCTTGATGACGGCGCCGGGAGTGCGGAGGGCGTCGCCCCAGAGCACGTAGACCTTGCTGGCACCGAGGGAGGCGACGATGCTGTCGTCGGAGAGCACCCCGGCGTCCTTCAGGGCGTCCTGTGTGGAGCGGATCAGCTTGTCCAAATCCGGCTTGCCGGTCGGGTATGGCGGCGCGGTCGCCTTCAGCAGTCCCGTATTCCGACCGGTGCGGTAGTGGCTCTTCGGCCGCCGCAGGGTGAACTGCATGTCCAGCCACACCGGGCCGTCCAGCGCCGTCCATGCCTCGTCGTGGTGGATCGCGTCGAGCGCGGCTGTCTTCACGGCCTCGCGCCACGGCTTGACCTTCGCCGATGACTCATACATGGCGCCGTAGGCATTGCGGGTCTTCGAGCCCTGCGGGGCCGGGGTGCCGTACACGGTGAGGGTGAGGGCGGCGCTCACTGCTGCTCACCGGCCTTCGCCTGTTCGTCGAGGTCGTCGGCGGCGGGGACGGTGCCGCTGCCGGGCTGCGTCGTCTCGGGCCACGTGGTGCTGTCGCCGTCGGGGGTGGAGGTCTCGGTGTAGGAGACGACGGGGACGGCGCGGATGATGTGCTCGCGGCCGGCGTCCGCGTCGTTGTCGGCGTCGATGAGCTGGATGACCTCCGGGGAGGTGGGAACCAGCTTGGCGAGGCGCCGCACGCTGCTCTTGGCCCACTGCTGCTCGAAGTTGGTGTGCCAGGCGGAGTCCCGCTTCCCGTTCCGCTCGGCGTTGGCGTACGCCTTGGAGTAGAGGTCGCGGATCTCGATGGCGTCCTGCTTGTTGAGGTTGACGCCGAGCGAGTGGCGTGGGACCCGCCCGACGCAGGCCGGGTCAGCGGGGCGTCGGAGCGGCTCCCCTCTCCGGCCTTGGGTCCCGGGGGCGGCACGTGCGGGCCGGCGCCGGGCGGCGTTGACGTCGGGCGGGTGGTCATCAGTGGCTCGCCGGGGTGTCGGCGTCGTCCTGCTCGCCGCGGGGCCACACGTTGCCGTAGGCGGCCTCGTGGCGGGCGGCGATCTCGCGGGCGGCGTCGGGGTCGGCGCGGACCTCGCCGCGTTCGATCTGGCCGAGGACGCGCTCGGCGTCGAGCGCGGGCGACAGCTTGCGGGGGCGGAGGTCGAAGACGATGGCGTCCATCAGCGGTCGGTCCTTCCCATGGAGGTGACGGGCACGGGGGTGAGGGTGAGGTGGGGGGCGGGTGCGCCCCGGACGTAGTCGGCGAAGTCCCGCATGGACCGCGCCCAGTCGCGCTCGGCGAGGGAGTTCGGCCGGGCGGTGCCGTCGACGGCGGCGCGCACCCGGCGGTGCAGGCTGAGCAGGCTCATCGCGGGCATGGCGAGCGAGCGGACCTCGGGGCCGAGGCCCTCGGCGGCGTGGTCCCAGCCGGTGAGCACGACGGGCCCGGCGTACGGCTGCGGGCGGGCGCCCATGGCCAGGAGGAGGCAGGAGCCGACGACGTTGCGGGCGTACGTCTCGGGAAGGAGCAGGCCGCAGTCGTTGACCCAGGCGGTCGTGTCGAGGCTCGGGTGGAGCCGGACCTGCGCGCGGCCCTCGGGGCCGAGGAGGGACTCCCAGTCGGGTTCGTCATCGCGGAAGGCGAGTCCGCTGAAGGTGGCGTCGACGACGGCGTACGTCGTCTTCGTCGTGGGCCAGTCGCGGATGCTGGTCATCGGGGGTCCTCCGGGGTGATGTCGCGGCGGGTGATCCAGCCGTTGATGCAGGCGATAGCGACGGCCTGTGCGGTGCTGGTGGCCCGCAGGCGGCGCCGGACCATGGCGAGCTGGGTGCGGACGGTGTCGTAGGACACGCCGCGCCGCTCGCCGGTCTGCGCGCGGGTCTCACCGCGTGCGGCGCCAATGAGCGATGCCCGCTCGGCGACCGTCAGGGGGTTCGGCGGCAGCGCGGCCGTCAGCTCGACCAGGTCGTTCAGGAGTCGGGCGTTCTCGTCGAGGAGGTCGCGCAGCGCCCGCCCCTCGGGCGCTCCGGGGCAGCGCTCGGCACGGGCCCGGATGGCCTTCAGGCGGGCGGCGCTGATTCCGGGGGGCTTGTTGGTCACAGGTGCTCACCGCCCCGCGTCTGCCTCGGCACTCGCGCGCCCTGGATCAGGGCGAGCTCCGTCTTCAGCCGGGCGATCTCGCCCAGGAGACGCGGGATGTCGGTGCGGGCCTGGGAGCAGAAGTCGATGGCGGGGGTCCGCTCGTCGTCCTGCCACGCCTCGACGAACGAGAAGGGGCCGAAGCCGGCGGGGAGACCGGCGTCGTCGGGCGCGATGGGCCAGGGGCCAGGGCGCGTCGCCATGATGCGGTCCTGCACCTGGCGCAGGTACTCGGGGCTGAGCGGCTCAGGCATGGCCGGCCTCCACCCGGGTTGCGGGGCGCGAGACTTGCTCGACAGCGGGTTGTGGGATGCTGGACTCCATCGGGTCCACTTCCTTGCTGGTGCTCAGTGGGCCGGGCTCGTCGGGTGCGTCCGGCGGGCCCTTTCGGTTTTCAGGCCCCGAGGGGGCGTTCCGTCCGGCAGCGGCGGCAGGCCATGCGCCAGACGGGGTTCCGGTGGTGGCACGCGTCGCAGACCCAGGCGCAGGCCACCGCTAAGACGGTCCGCATGTCAGGCCGCCGCGGGTATCGACGGCAGGTTGGTCGTCACCGACGAGAGGACCGGGCGGATGCGCTCGATGAGCTCGTCGGGGATGCCGACCTCGGCGATGGCGTCGGTGGCCTGCTTGCGGGCGTCGGCTATCTCGGCGGGCGAGAGGATGCGGTGGCGTTCCTCCCGGGTCATCAGGCCGCGCTCCCGGGGCTGTTGGACAGTTCGTCGTCGTCCAGGAGCAGGTCGGCGATCGTGCAGTCCAGCGCGTTCGCGATCTTGGCGAGGTTGCCGGGCGAGAAGTTCGCCTTGCCGCCCTCGACCGTGCACACCAGCTGCTTGCTGACGTCGGCTTTCTCAGCGAGGTCGGTCTGGCTGAGCCCTGCCTCGATCCGCCGACGCGCCATGCGCTTGGGGTCTATACGGGCTTTCATGTCTTAGACAGTACGAGACATCAGCGCACTGTTCAAGTATGTACCACTCGGTAAGTTTGACTTTCTCTGACATTGCCGCTTGGGCCGCGGAGGGATGTGTCCACATGTGGAGATTGCGTGCGGTCCCCTAGGCGGAAGGGCCGCCCCGTTCGCTACAGTTCAAGAAAGTTCAATACTTCGAGACCCACAGGAAGGAAGGCCATGCCGGCGAAGCCGACCCCTCCGCCCGAGGCCACCCTCCTCCGCCTCGCACGCGAGGCCGCGAACCTCAGCCCCGAGTCCGCGGCGGCGCGCATGGCCGGGCGGTTCTCGGGATCACGCTGGCGCCAGATCGAGGCCGGCTACCGCAGAGACTCCGAGAATCCCGTCATCGCCCCGGCGCCGACCCTCGCCCAGATGGCGAGCACGCTCGGAGTGAAGGCCGACCGACTCGAGGCGGCCGGCCGTGCCGACGCCGCGGAGATCCTCCGGGAGATCGAATCCGCCGGCAGCCCGGCCCCGGCGCCGACCGCCACACAGGCCGCCCTCGCCGAGCTGGAGGAGTGGCAGCAGCAGATCATCCTCAAGGCTCTCGACAACCGGCCGCGCTCCAAGCGGGAGAAGGCCCTCCTCCTGCGCACCCTGGCCGAGCACATCGAGCAGCAGGACGAATCCGGTCAGGAGTGATCCGGGCTCTTGACATGACATCGGGTGACGCAGTGTCAACAACGCCAACTCGAACAACATGTCACGGTTAGGTAACAGCTACTGCATGTGTGGCTCCCGTCACAGTGAGATCGGTGCATATTCAACGTCCATGCACAGTGCATGAGACACCAACCGGTCATCTCGTGGGGGTTGAGTTGCTCGAAATACTCCTCGCGGGCGTGGTCTTGGCGGTCGCACTGGGTGTGACACTGCTCTTCCGGCAGCTCAGAAGACTCAGCTGGCAGCTCACTCAGCTCCGCGTAGAACACGACAGCGAACAGATCCTGCAAGCCATCGGCTACACGCCGGCCGGCATCCACCAACGACCCGCTCCGCAACTCCCGGAACGCACGAAGCGACGCCTCACCGGCCACAGACGGACATCCGATCTGCGGCCCCTGGCCCGGATGGTCCAAGCCCATCCCGCACCGGCGGGCGCCGTCGCAGCACTGGCAATCGCCGCAGCGGCGGTTACAGCGGCGGCCGGGGACCCGGCTCACTCCCCTCAGGAGGTCTCACCGCCGGGTCCGGCCACATCGCGGCAGCCTCAGGTCTCCCCCACGCCTGCTGGCTCATCCACCCGCGCGGACGCCCGCGCTGCGGCCACGCTTCAGGTGCAGAAGCCTGACCGGCCGTACGGCGCTTCGTCAGCCGCTCGAAAGCGGATCGAAGCGGCGCTCCGGAACGCCGTCCGGAACGCCGCCTCGACAGTCGACACTGATGCCTTACCGGCCGCTGCCCAGCGGCCCGTGCTCACTGGTCCGCGTACAGCTGCCGCCGCCGGTCCGTCTGCTCGGCCTTGAAGCCCGGCTGGCCGTAGAACGAGAGGACGACGCGCCCCGGCTCGATCCGCTTGACGCCGGGGGCGCGCGCCTTGAACAGGCGGATCGTCACGATCTGGACGAGGACGAACCGCTGCTGCTCGATGTCCAGGGCGTTGAACGCCTCCTCGGCCTGCGGGTTGCCGAGGAGCTTCTGGAGCACCGCCGGCACCTGCGCCTGCGCGTCCTTGATCGTCTGTCTGGCTTCTTCGATCTGGGGCGCCAGCCCCCGCTCCAGCTCCGACAGCGAAAGCGACGACAGGAGCGGCTTGTTGTCGGGCGCGAACGTCCGCGACAGCTCGCGGGCCTCCCGCAGCTGCTCCTGATAGGCCGACAGGCGAGCCCGGGCCCGGGCCACGTCCTGGCTGCTGTTGTCCTCCTTCTGGAAGGCGGCGACCGCCTCGGGCGAGCCGAGCCAGGTGAAGATGGCCTCGTCCACGTAAGCCTCGAACCGTCCGGCGTCGACCGACGTGTCGAGGGAGTTGCACCGGTAGACCATGCGGCCGCGGTTCGTGGACGTGCGCTTCACCGAATACAGGCTTCGATCGGCGCAGCCCTCGTGGTGCCCGCAGACCGGCAGCCCGGAGTACTTGTACTTGACGGCCGTGGAGACACCCCTACGCCGCTCCGCGTCCTCGAGTGCCTGCACCGCGTAGAACAGCTCCTTCGTAACGATCCCCTGCCAGGTCGCCTTGTGCTCCGTGCCGCGATGAGACCGGATCCCGATGTACGCCTTGTTCCGGAGCACCATGGTGATCGCCCGGGACGACCACGGCTTGCCGCCGCGGCTGAGCCGTCCCATAGCGTTGAGCCCCGCGGCCATCGCCCGCTTCGACTTGCCGGCCTTGCGCGCCTCGAAGAGGCCGACCACGAGCTCGGCTTCCTCCGAGTGCGGGACCTGTTCCACGAGGTCACCGGTGTCGGGGTCGTAGTTCCGGCGGTAGCCGAACGGCGCCGGGCCGTGAGGGGCGCCCTTGTCGGCCCAGATCTGGGTCGTGCGCAGGTTGCGGTCCCGAATGCCCTCGAGCTCGTCCTCTGAGGCGACAGCGTCCATTGCGGTGGCCTTGCGGTCGGCCCGCTTGGACAGGTCGAAGACGGTGCCGTTGTAGCAGAGCAGGACGCCGGCCTCCTGGCAGGCGTTGCGCAGCTGGACGTAGACCTCGAGGTCGCGGTAGTACCGGGATGCCTCGAAGGCCACGACGATCCGGGCCTCTCTCTCCTTGATGCGTTCCAGCATTTCCTCGAAGTCCTTGCGCTTCTTGCGCGCGTGGCGGCTGGCGGAGAGGCCGGTGTCCTTGAACTCGTCGACGATCGGCCAGTCGTGCTCGTCGCAGAGCCGCCGGCCGGTGTCGATCTGGTCCTTGACGGAGCGGCCCTTCTTGCGGGGGTCGACCGAGTTGCGGCCGTAGAGGAAGGCGGGGAAGGGCCCCTGGTAGACGAGGTGCAGGTACTGGGGGTCTACAGGCATGGCAGCACGTTAGCGCTTCATGTACGGCCCTGCGCACACTTTTCGGAGGACCATTTCCTTCCGGAGGTGGTGGACCCGATCACCGGTGAGGTCCTGCCCGAAGGCGAGGAGGGTGAGCTGGTGTTCACCTCCCTCACCAAGGAGGCCATGCCGGTGATCCGCTACCGCACGCGGGACCTGACCCGGCTGCTGCCGGGTACCACGCGGGTCTTCCGGCGGATGGAGAAGGTGACCGGCCGCAGCGACGACATGATCATCCTGCGTGGGGTGAACCTCTTCCCCACCCAGATCGAGGAGATCGTGCTGCGGACTCCGGGGGTGGCTCCGCACTTCCAGTTGCGGCTGACCCGCGCAAGCCGCCTCGACACGCTGACGGTGCGGGCGGAGGCCCGGCCCGAGGCCACGGCGGATCAGCGCGCCGAGGCGGCTCGGGCGATCGCGGTGGCCTGCAAGGACGGCATCGGCGTCTCCGTCTCCGTCGAGGTGGTCGACCCGGAGACACTGGAACGGTCGGTGGGCAAGATCAGGCGCCTTGTCGACCTCCGGGACGACGGCTGAGCCTTCCCGACGGGCGAGGGCTCCCTGGTTCTGCAGCCGAGGGTGGGCAACGTCTGTCGACGGTTTCGGGCACCACGGGGGACTCCACACGGAATGATCTTCGATGTGGTCGGATCGCTCCGGGGCCGAGGAGCCGGGGTGTGGGACGGCGCGGCCGAAGCCGTGGGAAGTCGACGACGAGCTGTGGTCGGTGATCGGGCCGCTGCTCCCGACGGCGAGCACTCCCAGGCAGGAGAATCCGATGATCTTGCCCGTATCGCGCCCACGGGGCGGGGACACCCCCTCGCCTTTGGGGGAGGGCGACCGGCCCCACCCGGACCGCGGTTCCTGATGCGACATGCCAACAGCGTCGGCCCGGGACGTCCGGGCCGCACGCGGAATTGGTCCGGAGCAGGGGAGGACCCTGGACCCGCGAGGACGGCATCGGCGCTTCCCGACGGGCGACGGCTCCCCTCTCTCACCCGGGGGAGCCGTCCGGGCACGTCCGGTAGCGGTGTCCCCCGGTGTCAGGGTTGCGCCCCCGCTCGCCCTGTGGCCGGGCTCCAGGGTGCGTAGCCTGGAGGAAGGAGGTGGTTGCGATGCTGGCGGAGTCACCCATAGCCGTGATCATTCCGGTCAACGATCTGGCGCGGGCGAAGCGCTTCTACGCCGAGACTCTCGGCCTTCCGCTGACGAGGGAGTCGCAGGAGGACACCAGGTTCGAGACCGGCGGTACGACGATCGGTCTCTACCAGACGCCCTACGGCGGCCAGGCCGGTCACACGCTGGCGAGCTGGAAGGTCGCCGACCTCGACGCGGAGATGAAGGAACTGCGTTCCAAGGGAGTGACGTTCGAGGACTACGATCTGCCCGGCCTCAAGACGGTCGACGGCGTCGTCGCGTCGGACACGATGCGGGGCGCCTGGTTCAAGGACTCCGAGGGGAACGTCCTCTGTGTGACCGAGGAGATCGGCGGCTGACCTGCCGGCGGGGGCCGCGACCGGGGGTGCGGTCCCCGCGCGGGGGGTGGCGTACGCCGATACGGGAGGACGGGCTCGTGCGGCGGCGGGAGCCTCGGTGCCCGTGTCAGTGGTGCGCGAAGCGGTCCCGCAGCTCACGCTTGAGGATCTTGCCGCTTGCGTTGCGGGGCAACGCGTCCACGAAGAGGACCCGCTTCGGGGCTTTGAAGTGGGCGAGCTTCTCCCGGGCGTGAGCGAGGAGTTCGTCCTCGGTCACCCCGTCACGGGGGACGACGACGGCGGTGACCGCCTCGATCCAGTGCGGGTCCGGCAGACCCACGACGGCCGCCTCGGCGACGCCGGGGTGCGTGTACAGGGCGTCCTCGACCTGACGCGAGGCGACGAGGACGCCCCCGGAGTTGATGACGTCCTTCACTCGGTCCACGACCGTGAAGTAGCCCTCGGCGTCGCGCACGGCCAGGTCGCCGGAGCGGAACCAGCCGTCGCGGAAGGCCGCTCTGGTCTCCTCCGGCTTTTCCCAGTAGCCGTCGCACAACTGCGGTGAACGGTAGACGACTTCGCCCGGTGTGCCGTCGGGGACGTCCTTCCCGTTCTCGTCGGCGATCCGGGCCTCGACGAAGCGCACGGGCCGGCCGCAGGAGTCCATCCGCCCCTCGTGCTCGTCGGGGCCGAGGACGGTGGCGAGCGGGCCGATCTCGCTCTGGCCGAAGCAGTTGTAGAACCGCAGGCCCGGCAGGCGTCCGCGCAGTCGTTCCAACACGGGCACCGGCATGACCGAGGCTCCGTAGTACGCCTTGCGGAGCGCGGACAGGTCACGGGACGCGAAGCCGGGGTGGTTCGCCAGGCCGATCCAGACGGTGGGCGGGGCGAACAGGCTGTCGGCGCCGCCGGTCTCGACCAGATCCAGGAGGAGGGCCGGGTCGGGCCCGTCGAGCAGGGTGTTCTCGGCACCGACGGCGAGGTAGGGCAGCAGGAAGACGTGCATCTGCGCGGAGTGGTAGAGCGGCAGCGCGTGCGCCGGCCGGTCGTCCTCATGGAGGTCCAGGGCCTCGATGGCACTGGCGTATTCGTGGACCAGCGCCCGGTGCGTCATCACGGCGCCCTTGGGCAGTGCCGTCGTGCCCGAGGTGTAGAGCAGCTGCACGCGGGCGCGGGCGTCGCGGCCGGTGTCGAACGCGGCCGGATCGGCGAGCGCCGCGAGGAAGGAGTCGCCGGCGTCGCGCAGCGGCCGGACGGCGATCCCGTCGGGGACGCGGTCGGCGAGCCCCGGGTCGGCGAGGACCAGCGCGCTGCCGGACTGGGTCAGCAGGTAGGCGAGGTCATCGCCCGTGAGGTGGTGGTTGACGGGGACATGGATCAGACCGGCACGGGAGCAGGCGAGGAACGCGAGCAGCAGGGCGTCGGAGTTGTGCCCGTAGGTGGCGACGCGGTCTCCCTCCGCGAGCCCGTACCGCTCGCGGAGCACGGCGGCGCCCGTGGTCACCGCGGCGTCCAGCTCGGCGTAGGTCCAGGTGCGGTCCGCGTACCTGAGGGCGTTCCGTCGCGGAACGCGCTCGGCGCTCATGCGCAGGACGCCGTCGACGGTGCTGGTGAGGAGTCGTCGTTCCATGGCGTGATCCTGGGACCGCGCGGAGGACGGGTCAAGTGCGTGGAGGGCGCGGGATGCCGTGGTCCCGGACGGCCCCGCCCCGGCGTCAGGGACTGAACGACAGGAACACGAAGGCGGCGAAGATCGCGAGATGAACGCCCCCCTGGAGGAGGGTGGCGCGTCCGGGCACCACGGTCAGGGCGCTCACCACGGCGGTGAGGACGAGCAGGACCATGTGTACGGCGCCCAGGCCCAGGGCCAGAGGGCCCGACAGCCAGATCGAGGCGAGGGCGAGCGCCGGGATCGTCAGGCCGATACTGGCGATCGCGGAGCCGTAGGCGAGGTTGAGGCTCGTCTGCATGCGGTCCCGGCGGGCGGCCCGGACGGCGGCGAGCGTCTCGGGCAGCAGGACCATCAGGGCGATGACGACACCGACGACCGCCTTGGGCAGGCCGGCCGACTCGACTCCGTCCTCGATCGTCGGTGAGACGAGCTTGGCGTTACCGACCACCGCGACCAGGGCGAGGGCCAAGAGGCCAAGGCTGATCCATGCCTGACGGTCCGTCGGCGGGGCGGCGTGATCGTTATGGGACTCGTGTCCGGAAGCGTCGGGCCGGGGGACCGGCAGGAAGTAGTCGCGGTGCCGCACCGTCTGGACGGCGACGAAGATGCCGTACAGACAGAGGGAGGCGACGGCGGCGAACGCCAGCTGGGCGGTGGAGAACTCGGGGCCGGGGTGGCTCGTGGTGAAGGTGGGGAGCACCAGGGTCATCGCGGCGAGGGTGCAGACGGTGGCGAGCGCGCCGCCGGAACCCTCGGCGTTGAAGACGGCCACCCGGTTGCGGAGCGCGCCGACGAGCAGGGAGAGGCCGACGATGCCGTTGCAGGTGATCATGACGGCCGCGAAGACGGTGTCGCGCGCGTAGGTGGCGGTCTTCTCCCCGCCTCCGGCCATCAGGGTGACGATCAGTCCGACCTCGATGACCGTGACGGCGACGGCGAGGACGAGTGAGCCGAAGGGTTCACCGACGCGGTGGGCGATGACTTCGGCGTGATGGACGGCGGCGAGGACGGCGGCCATCAGGCAGAGCGCGATGAGCGCCACGGCGAACCCGGGCAGCCCGCGTCCCCAGGCGACACCGAGGGCCAGCCCCGCCACGACCGGTCCCCAGGTCGTCCACTCCCGCGTCATGCCCGTCGCACTCGCACTCATGATCGTCATCCTGCCATATGCGGATGAAACGCCCGAACGGCGGACTGTGGCGGCCCGTTCGCGCGGGGCGGCCGAAGCGGCCCGGCGCGACTCCCGCACCAGCGTGGTGCGGCCGGGCGCGCGAAGGCCGACCGGCCGGACGGGGGGGCGGCCGGGGCTGGTCGCTCAGAGCGGGCGTTCGCGCCCCTCCCAGTACGGCTCCCGCAGGCGTCGCTTGTAGAGCTTGCCGTTCGGGTCGCGGGGCATCGCCGGGATGAAGTCGACCGAGCGGGGGCGCTTGTATCCGGCCAGGCGCCGCGCGCAGTGGGCGAGGATCTCGGCGGCCAGCGTGTCGTCCGGGGCGTGGCCGTCGGCCGGTTCGACGACGGCCTTGACCTCCTCGCCCCGGTCGGCGTGCGGGATGCCGAACGCCGCCGCGTCCGCGACGGCCGGGTGGGTGAGGAGGGCCGCCTCGATCTCGGCGGGGTAGATGTTCACCCCACCCGAGATGATCATGTCGATCTTGCGGTCGCGGAGGAAGAGGTAACCGTCCTCGTCCAGGACTCCCAGGTCGCCGACGGTGAAGAAGTCGCCGATGCGGTTCTTCGCGGTCTTCGCCCGATCCTTGTGGTAGGCGAACCCGCCGGTGCTCATCTTCATGTAGACGGTGCCGAGTTCGCCGGGTGGGAGCCGGTTGCCCTCGTCGTCGAAGACGGCGAGCTCGCTGATCGGCCATGCCTTGCCGACGGTGCCCGGCTTCTTCAGCCAGTCCTCGGCCGTGGCGAAGGCACCACCCCCCTCACTCGCCGCGTAGTACTCCTCGACGCAGCTTCCCCACCAGTCGATCATCGCCCGCTTCACGTGATCCGGGCAGGGGGCGGCGCCGTGGATGGCGTGGCGCATCGAGGAGACGTCGTACCGGCCGCGCACGTCTTGCGGGAGGGACAGCAGCCGGTGGAACTGGGTCGGGACCATGTGGGTGTGGGTACAGGCACGGGCGTCGATGAGCCGCAGCATCTCCTCTGGGTCCCATCCGTCCATGAGCACCAGGGGGTGGCCGATGTGCAGGGCCGCGCTCGCGAACTGGAGCACCGCGGTGTGGTAGAGCGGCGAGCAGACGAGGTGAACGTTGCCGTCGAAGGGCCGGATGCCGAAGATGCCGAGGAACCCGCCGAGAGGGGTGTCCTCGGGCGGTCTGCCGGGCAGGGGCCGACGGATGCCTCGGGGCCGTCCGGTGGTGCCGGAGGTGTAGTTCATGACCCAGCCGAGGGTGCGGCCCTCGGGGACCGACTCCGGCATGCCGGCGAGGAGTTCGGTGAAGGGCCGGAAGCCGTCGCCGTGGTGTTCCGGTCCGCCGCCGACCAGGTAGCGGTGGGTGGCGGGGAGTCCCGCCTCGTCGGCCGCCGCCGTCGCCACGTCCGCGAAACGCGCGTGGGAGACGAGGACCTTCGCGCCGGAGTCCGCCACGATCCAGGCGATCTCGGGGCCGATCAGGTGATGGTTGACGGGGACGAGGTAGAAGCCGGCCTGGGCCGCGGCGAGATGGGCGGCCAGGAACTCGACCCCGTTGGGCAGGACGACGGCGAAGGCGTCGCCTCGCCCCATTCCGGCCGCCCGCAGTCCGTGGACGAGCCGGTTGACGTCGGCGTGCAGGCGCCCGGCGGACCATTCCTCTCCCTCGGGCGTGACCAGGACCGTTCGTTCCGGGTTCGCGGTGGCCTGGGACCAGAATCCGTTGGGCTGTTCGCTCACGGGGTGCTCCGTCCGGCGATGCGGTCGATACGGTCGACGGCCTTCTCGAAGCCGCGGGTGAGGTCGTCGAAGACCTGCTGGACACCGCGTTCGGATGTCATCCGGCCGACGATCTGCCCTACCGGCGTCCCGAGCAACGGCCCCACCTCGTACTTCTGTATGCGGGAGACCGCTTCGGCGACGAGCAGGCCCTGCAAGGGCATCGGGAGGGCTCCGGGGCCGTCCGGGTCGTCCCACGCGTCGGTCCACTCGGTGCGCAGCTGGCGGGCGGGCTTGCCGGTGAGCGCGCGGGATCGGACGGTGTCGCCTGAGCCGGCGGCGAGGAGCTTGGCGGTGAGTGCGCGGGAGTGCAGCTCGGCCTCGGTCGTCGTGAGCCAGAGCGAGCCCAGCCAGGCTCCCTGGGCGCCGAGCGCGAGGCCGGCGGCGATCTGCTCGCCGCTGCCGATCCCGCCCGCGGCGAGGACGGGCAGCGGCGAGACGGCTTCGACGACTTCCGGGGTGAGGACCATGGAGGCGATCTCGCCGGTATGGCCGCCGGCCTCGTAGCCCTGGGCGACGACGACGTCGATGCCCGCGTCGGCGTGGTGGCGGGCGTGCCGGGCGCTGCCCGCCAGGGCCGCGACGTGGACGCCGTGCGCGTGCGCGCGGGCGACGACGTCGGCGGGAGGCGAGCCCAGCGCGTTGGCGAGGAGTCTGATGGGGTAGTCGAAGGCGACGTCGAGCTGGCTGCGGGCGACCCGCTCCATCCATCCGGTGATGCGCCATCCGGAGACCTCGCCGTCGGCGAGTTCGGGGACGCCATGCCGGGCGAGGGTGTCACGGACGAAGGCTCGATGCCCCTCGGGGATCATCGCCTCCACGTCCGGCTCGCTCACGCCCTCGACCTTCCTGGCGGGCATGACGACGTCGAGGCCGTAGGGCAGCCCCCCGGTGTGGTCCTGCATCCAGTCGAGGTCGCGGGCGAGTTCGTCGGGGTCGGTGTAGCGGACCGCGCCGAGGACACCGAATCCGCCTGCTCTGGTGATCGCGGCGGCGACCGCGGGGAAGGGCGTGAAGCCGAAGATGGCGTGCTCGATCCCCAGGCTCTGGCTCAGCTCCGTCTTCATGGGCGGCAGGATGCCGCAGCCCGTCGGCCGAGGGAAGACATTTTCTGATGCAGGGTCAGATTCTTTGGGACGGCGTCGCTTCCTTGACGCCGGCCCGCCCGGGAAGAGAGTCTCCGTGGTGCGCGTGTGCCCGGAGCGTTCCTCCGGCGCCGTGGGAGAGGCCGGGCATGGCGGAGGAATCGGTGGACCGGGGCATCGGCCGTCGCGCGTTCGGCGCCGGGCTCCTCGTTCTGGGAGGTGCGCTGATGGCCGGCTCGACTCCGGTGGCCGGCGCCGCCTCCGGCCACCGAGGCGGGCGGCCGACCCTGCGTCGCGGGTCCGCCAGGCGTGCCGGACTGCTGGCCGAGCACCTGGATCGTCTGGTCACGGACGCGGAGGAGTTCCTCGCCCCCTCCCCCGCCCACCCCTGGTACGCGGGCGCGGTGCTCCTCGCCGGACGGGGCGGGACGGTGGCGCTGCACCGCGCGATCGGGACCGCGGTGCGGTACGCGGCGTACGACGAGCGGACGGACACCGGCGTCGAGCTGCCCGCGGACCGGCGGATCGCCATGTCCGAGGACACCGTCTTCGACCTGGCGTCCGTCTCCAAGCTGTTCACCTCGGTCCTCGCGGTCCAGCAGATCGAACGCGGATCGCTGGAACCGGAGGAGAGGGTGACCGCGTACCTCCCCGGGTTCGGCGTCGGCGGGAAGCGGGACGTCACGGTCCGTCATCTGCTGACCCACACCTCGGGCTTGCCGGCGTGGCTCCCGCTGTACGAGGAACCGACGCCGGAGGCGATGCTGCGGCGGGTGGCCGACGAGCCCCTCACGCGACCGCCCGGCACGGCGTACCTGTATTCCGATCTGAATCTGATCTCCCTCCAGTCGGTCCTGGAGGCGGTCACCGGCCGCCGGCTGGACGCGCTGCTCCACGAGGAGGTCACCGTCCCCCTCGGGATGGACCGCACGCGCTACAACCCCCCTCCCTCCTGGCGGCCGGGGATCGCCGCGACCGAAGACTGCCGACGTCCGTGGTCCGGCCTGGACCGGGGCATGGTGTGGGGCGAGGTCCACGACGAGAACGCGTACGCCCTCGGCGGGGTAGCGGGCCACGCCGGGGTGTTCTCCCGCGCCTGGGACCTGGCCGTGCTCGCCCGCACCCTGCTCAACGGCGGGGCGTACGGCTCCGCCCGGATCCTGTCGCCCGAGTCCGTGGAGCTGATGTTCACCGACTTCAACCCCGGCTTCCCCGATGACGCGCACGGCCTCGGCCTCGAACTCGGACAGCGCTGGTACATGGGCGCGATGGCCACTCCGCGGACGGCCGGGCACACCGGCTTCACCGGCACCAGCCTGGTCCTCGACCCGGGCACCGACACCTTCCTCGTCCTGCTCGGCAACTCGGTCCACCCCGTGCGCCGCTGGCGTGCCGGCTCGGCGCCCCGGGTCGCCGCGGCGAACCACCTCGCCCGCGCCGTCGCCGTCCGTCCGGCGCGCGGGCGGACCGCCTGGTTCGCCGGGATGGAGAGCGACGTGTCCGCCACCCTCACCCTGCCGCCGCTGACCGCGCACGCGGGCCCGGCCCCGGGCCCCGTCCGGCTGCGCTGCGCGCTGTGGTGGGACACCGAGCCGACGGCGGACGCCGCCTTCCTGGAAGTGTCGAGGGACGGCGGGACCACCTGGGAACCACTGCCGTTCACCACCGTGCGCCCCGGGCAACAGCCGCGGACGCGTCCGGCCGGTTCGGTGAGCGGCTGGTCGGGGCGGGTCTGGCACGAGGCCACAGCCGACCTCTCGGCCCACGGCACGGGCGGCGTCCGGCTGCGCTGGCGCTACACGACGGACCGGCGCCTCGTCGGACGAGGGGTGTACGTGGACGGACTGCGCGTCCTCGACGCCACGGGCTCCCCGCTCTTCGACGACTCCCGGCCCGCGGACGCGTCCCGCGTCGAGGCCGCGGGCTGGACCAGGTCGGCGGACTGACCGGCCGCCGCGCGGACTCCCCCACCCGCGCCCCGCCCGCCGCGAAGACGATCCACCGCGCCCCGCCCTTCCCGTCCCCTGCGCCGCGCCCCGTCGCTCCGCACCCCTCGACGGGACCCCGCCGGTCCCTACCGCCGCGGCGGCTCAGACTCCACGGCGGAGACGAAGCCTTCGACGACCTGACGGAGGTGCTCGGGCTCCTCGACGGACGGCATGTGCGTACTCTCCTCGAAGAGGACCCATTCGGCGCCCGGAATGGCGTCCACGAGGGGGCGGACCACCTCGGAGGTCACCAGGTCGTAGCGGCCGGAGGTCACCTGCACGGGCAGGTCGCGCTCCCCCAGCCGGGTCCATGACGCTCCAGTCCCTGAGGCTGCCGCCGACCGTCCGCTCCGGACCGCACAAGGCCGCGTTCACGTCCTCCCGCAGGGCGAGGGCGGAGCGGACGAGGTGTTCGGGCAAGGGGTCCGCGCGGCACAGCCAGAGCCCGTGGAAGGCCATGGCGGCTTCGAGACAGGCGTCGTCGCCGGTCCTGCCCTCGGCCTCGTACCGGTCGAGGCTCGCCCGGGTCGCCGCCGGAAAGGAATCCTTGAGCCGCGCGGCCCCGGCCGCGTACGCGGGGGTATCGGCGATGGGCCCCGCCAGGACGGCCGAGCCGGCTCGGTGGGCAGGCCCGGCGCCGTCGGATCAGCCTGCCGGTTCGGCCGCCGCACGCAGGGCCGACAGGACGGGCCTGATCAGCGGGTGCTCCTCGGCTCCGCGCCGCACGGCGGCGAAGACTCGGCGGGTGGGCGCGACGCCGTCCACCGCACGGACCTCGACCCGGGTGAGCTCCATCCCTCGCAGCGCCGAACGCGGGACGAGCGCCACCCCCGCCCCCGCCGAGGCGAGCGCGACGACGGCCCGGAAGTCGTCCGACGAGTGTTCCAGACGGGGCGCGAAGCCCGCGTACTCGCAGGCCAGGACCGTCACGTCGTGGCAGGGGTTGCCCGCGGACTGACCGATCCACGCGTCCTTGGCGAGCACGGCGAGCGCGACCCGCTCGCGCTCCGCGAGGGGATGGCCGGACGGAAGGACGACGTCGAACGGTTCGGCGTACAGCGGCACCCGGGTGAGACGGGCGTCGTCCTCCCCGGGGGCACCCCGGTACTCGACCGCCACCGCCGTGTCGACCTGCCGGTCGAGAACCATCATCAGGGACGCGTCGCCCTCGGCGTCCCGGACCCGGACCCGGATGCCGGGCGCGGTGCGGGCCAGTCCCGCGATGGCCGGGGCGACGACCAGCCCGATGCCGGTGGCGAACGCCGCCACCGTGACCGTGCCCGCCTCGCCGGAACCGTAGGCGGCGAGTTCCGACTCCGCGCGTTCCAGCTGGGCGAGGACGGCGTTGGCGTGGCCGAGCAGGATCTCCCCGGCCGGTGTGAGCCGCGCGCCGCGGGCACCGCGTTCGACCAGCCGGTGGCCGGTCTCCTGTTCCAGCGCGGCGAGCTGCTGGGAGACCGCGGAGGGGGTGAGGAAGAGCGCGGCGGCAGCCGCCGTGACCGTACGGTGGTCGGCCACCGCCCGGAGGATGTGCAGCCGCCGCGCTTCGATCATGCCCCCTAGTCTCGCAGGGCGGCGCGGGCGTCGACGAACGCGTCGACCGCGCGGTTGACGTCCTCGGTCGAGTGGGCCGCCGACAGCTGGACGCGGATACGGGCCTGCCCCTGCGGGACGACCGGGTACGAGAAGCCGATCACGTAGACGCCGCGCTCCAGCAGCAGCTCCGCCATCCGTCCCGCCTCCGACGCGTCGCCGATCATGACGGGGGCGATGGCGTGGTCGCCGGGGAGGATGTCGAAGCCCTCCTCGGTCATCCGGGAGCGGAACAGCGCCGTGTTCGCGCGGAGCCCCTCGCGGAGGTCGTCGGCCGACTCCAACAGGTCGAGGACCTTGAGCGAGGCGGCGGCGATCACCGGGGCGAGGGTGTTGGAGAAGAGGTACGGACGCGAGCGCTGGCGCAGCAGCGCGACGATCTCCGCGCGGGCGGCGACGTAGCCGCCGGAGGCGCCGCCGAGGGCCTTGCCGAGGGTGCCGGTGATGATGTCGACACGGTCCATGACGCCGTGCAGTTCGGGGGTTCCGCGCCCGCCGGGACCGACGAAGCCGACGGCGTGCGAGTCGTCGACCATCACCATGGCGTCGTAGCGTTCGGCCAGATCGCATATCTCGTCGAGCGGGGCGACGTAGCCGTCCATGGAGAACACGCCGTCGGTCACGATCAGCTTGCGCCGGGCCCCGCCGTCGACGGCCTCCTTGAGCCGCTGCTCGAGGTCGGCCATGTCGCGGTTGGCGTAGCGGAAGCGGCGGGCCTTGGAGAGCCGGATGCCGTCGATGATGCTGGCGTGGTTGAGGGCGTCGGAGATGACGGCGTCCTCCGGGCCGAGCAGCGTCTCGAAGACGCCTCCGTTGGCGTCGAAGCAGGAGGAGTAGAGAATCGTGTCCTCCTGGCCCAGGAAAGAGGACAGCCGTGCCTCCAGTTCCTTGTGCACCTCCTGCGTGCCGCAGATGAAGCGCACGGAGGCCATGCCGTAGCCCCAGCGGTCCAGCGCCTCGTGGGCGGCGGCGACGACCTCGGGGTGGTCGGCGAGGCCCAGGTAGTTGTTGGCGCAGAAGTTGAGCACCTCACCGGGCCGGCCGCCGGCCGTGACGGCGACGGTGGCGGACTGCGGGGTGCCGATCACGCGCTCGGGTTTGTGCAGACCGGCGGCGCGGATCTCGTCGAGGGTGGCACGGAGGTCTTCACGTACGGACGCGAACATGGGGTTCCTTCACGGGTCGGGCGGGCTGGAGGGACGGGCCGGGCCGGGCCAGGCGGGTGTCGTGCGGACACGCCGTGCGGGCATCGGACGGGACCGTCCTAGGACGCGGTGCTCCAGTCAAGGATGATCTTGCCGCCCTTGCCGGACGCGGCGTCGTCGAAGGCGGCCTCGAAGTCGGTGTAGTCGTAACGGCCGGTGATCACGGGGGCGAGGTCGAGACCGCCCTCCAGGAGGACCGACATCGCGTACCAGGTCTCGAACATCTCCCGGCCGTAGATCCCCTTGATGGTGATCATGGAGGTGACGATCTTCGCCCAGTCGACGGAGAAGTCCTCGGCGGGCAGGCCGAGCATCGCGATCTTGCCGCCGTTGGTCATGTTGGCGACCATGTCGCGCATCGCGCGGGGGTTGCCGGACATCTCGAGGCCGACGTCGAAGCCCTCCTTGAGCCCGAGCGCGCGCTGGCCGTCGGCGATCGTCTCCCGGGCGACGTTCAGGGCCAGCGTGACGCCGGCCTTGCGGGCGAGGTCCAGCCGCTCCTCGCTCACGTCGGTGATGACGACGCTGCGGGCGCCGGCGTGCTTGGCGACGGCGGCGGCCATGATGCCGATCGGGCCGGCGCCGGTGACCAGGACGTCCTCGCCGACGAGCGGGAAGGACAGGGCGGTGTGCACGGCGTTGCCGAAGGGGTCGAAGATCGCCGCGACGTCGAGGTCGACGGGGGTGCGGTGCACCCAGACGTTCGACGCGGGCAGGACGACGTATTCGGCGAAGGCGCCGTCGCGCCCGACGCCGAGGCCGACCGTGGCGCGGCACAGGTGGCGGCGGCCGGCGAGGCAGTTGCGGCACTTGCCGCAGACGAGGTGGCCCTCTCCGCTGACCAGGTCCCCGACCTTGACGTCCACGACGTCACGTCCGGTCTCGGCGACCTCGCCGACGAACTCATGGCCGAGGGTGAGCGGCGTGGAGATGGTCTTCCGCGCCCAGCCGTCCCAGGACCGGATGTGCAGGTCGGTGCCGCAGATGCCGGTCCGCTTCACCTTGATCAGTACGTCGCCGGAGCCGGTCTCCGGCTCCGGCACGTCCGTGAGCCAGAGTCCCGGCTCCGCGTTCTGCTTGACCAGTGCCTTCAATGCCGTGGCTCCCGACGTGCGTGTCCTGTGACCGAGGGGGTCCGGGCACGGCTTCGCGCCAAGATCCCCGGAGGGAAATCTTCCTTATGCCGGGCCCGCGGTCCATCGAGGTTTTCTTAAGCGCGTGCGCAGATCAGCTTCACGCCCCTGGCCGGCCGGCGCACCTCGTCAGCTTCCGAGCACCGCCATCGCCGCGTTGTGACCGGGAACGCCGCTCACTCCGCCGCCCCGGACGGCGCCCGCGCCGCACACCAGGACGTTGGAGCGCGCGGTCTCGACACCCCACCGGCCGCCGGCCTCGTCCGCGTAGGGGAAGGAGAGGTCTCCGTGGAAGATGTGGCCGCCGGGCAGCCGCAGGTCGCGTTCGAGGTCGAGCGGGGTCCGCGCCTCGACGCACGGGCGGCCGTCGGCGTCGAGCGCGAGGCAGTCGGCGAGCGGCTCGTCGAGGTGGGCGTCGAGTTCGGCGAGCGTGGCGTCGAGGGCCGCCACCCGGGTGGCGTCGTTGTCGGCGGCGAACAGGCGTGCGGGGGTGTGCAGGCCGAAGAGCGTGAGGGTCTGGTAGCCGCGCCGGGCGAGCTCGGGGCCCAGGATGCTCGGATCGGTCAGGGAGTGGCAGTAGATCTCGGAGGGCGGGGCGCTCGGCAGACGCCCCGCGGCCGCTTCGGCGTAGGCGGTCGCCAGCCGGCCGTAGCCCTCGGCGATGTGGACGGTGCCGGCGAATGCCTCGCGGGGGTCGACGGACCGGTCGCGCAGCCGCGGCAGCCGGGTGAGCAGCATGTTGACCTTGAGTTGGGCCCCCTCGGCCGGAGGCGGGGGCGGATCGCCGAGCAGGGCCGCGAGGGCCTGTGGCGAGGCGTTCACGAGGACGTGGCGCGCCTCGACGACGCCTTCGGTGTCGTCGGTGCGGAAGGTGAGGGCGGCGTGGCCGCCGTCGCTCTCGATCCGGGTGACCTCGTGTCCGGTGCGGATCTCGGCGCCGGCCGCGCGGGCGGCACCGGCGAGGGCGTCGGTGAGCGCGCCCATGCCTCCGACGGGGACGTCCCAGTCTCCGGTGCCGCCCCCGATCACGTGGTAGAGGAAGCAGCGGTTCTGGAGCAGCGAGGCGTCGTGGGCGCCGGCGAAGGTCCCGATGAGCGCGTCGGTGAGGACGACGCCCCGGACGAGGTCGTCGGCGAAGGTCTCCTCGACGGCGACGCCGAGCGGCTGCTCGAAGAGCATGCGCCAGGTGTCCTCGTCGTCGACCCGGGCACGTAGTTCCGCGCGGGTGGGCAGCGGTTCGGTGAGCGTGGGGAAGACGCGCCGGGCGAGCCGTCCCGTACGTCCGTAGAAGCTCTCCCATGCCTGGTACTCGCGGTCGGAGCCGGTCAGCGCGGCGAAGGAGGCGCGGGTACGGGCCGGGCCGCCGCCGACGAGGAGCCCGCCGTCGCCTTGGGGGGTGTACGAGGACACGGACCGCTTCCGCACCGCGAAGCGCAGGCCGAGCTCGTGCACGATCTTGGGCGGCAGGAGGGAGACGAGGTACGAGTACCGCGAGAGGCGGGCGTCGACCCCGGTGAAGGGGCGGGTGGAGACGGCGGCGCCGCCCGTGGTGCCGAGGCGCTCCAGGACGAGGACGGAGCGTCCGGCGCGGGCCAGATAGGCGGCGGCCACGAGTCCGTTGTGGCCGCCCCCGACGATGACGGCGTCGTACGAGCGCTGTGCGGGCATGCCTCTTGCTAGCACGGGGGGATCGCGCATGGAACCCCGCGCTCCGAGCGTCCCACAAAGAGTCTCATTAATGTCTCACTTATCGGGGGCCGGAGAGAGGTGACGGTAGACCGTGGCCCGGGACACTCCCAGTTCGGCGGCGATCTCGGCGGCCGTGGCACCGGCGGCGTACCACCGTCGGGCCCGGGCGACCGCCTCGTCGTCCATCACGGCGGGGCGGCCACGACGGCGGTGCCCGGCCGAGCGGGCGGGTGCGGAGGCGGTGCCGCCCGGAGCGGAGGGGCCGGCCGTGCCGGGACCGGGCGCCGCTTCCGGGCACCTCCACGCGCCCGGCCCCTCCGGGACGCCGAGGAGCCGGCGCACGCCGCTCAGGATCTCGGCACGCAGCAGCTCGGCCGGGGCGTCGGCGAAGAGCACGACCGGGTCGCTCAGCATGGCGATCGCCTGGGCCGCGCGGACCCGCCCGGCGAAGTCCGGGGAGGGCCCCGCGACCAGGACGTTCGCTTCCAGCATGGCGGCCTTGAACCGCGCGAAGACCCGGCCGTGCGCGGCCAGCGCCAGGTCCTGGAGATTGACGCCGAGCAGCGCGCGATGGGTCAGCCAGACGTCCAGCATCCCCTCGACGGCCGACCGGCGGGCGGCGCCGGGGTCCGCTGCCGCGGCGCGTGCCATCGCCGCCTCCAGGTCGCGGAGCAGGGGCTCGGCCAGGGCCGCCAGGATGTCGGCCTTGCCGGGGAAGTGGTACAGCACCGCCGCCTTGGTGACGCCCACGCGGGCGGCGATCCGGCCGACCGAGGTCGCGTGGTAGCCGCGGGCGGCGAACTCCTCGTCCGCCGCCCTCAGGATGCGGGCCCGGGTGCCGGTCTCCTCCTCGGTCATGCGGCGAGGTTATCCCCCCTTGCCTGACCGACGGACAGGACGTACGGTCGGCGCTGACCGGCGGTCAGTGAACCCGTGGGTCAGCGGACCGGTGGTCGGTGAGCCGTCGGCCGGGGGAGGTGGCCGGTGGACCGGGTCGCCGCGAGACGCCGTGGGCGAGAGGTGGGCACGATGGACGACGACCGGGGCACGGTCCTGATCTCGGGGGCGGGGATCGCCGGTCCCGTACTCGCCTACTGGCTGGCGCGCGGCGGATGGCGGCCCACCGTGGTCGAGCACGCGCGTGGCCCGCGGTCCAGCGGCAGCCCGGTGGACGTCGCGGGCGAGGCGCTGGACGTGGTGCGGCGGATGGGCGTGCTCCCCCGGCTTCGCGAGGCGGCGACCGCCGTGACGCGGCTGCGGCTCGTCGACGCCGGGGGCCGCCCGATCGCGACGCTGCCGACCCGGAGCGACCTCGGCGGAGCCGACGGCGCCGTCGAGGTACCCCGCGCCGATCTGGCCACCGTCCTGTACGAAGCCGCCCGCGACGAGGCCGAGTTCGTCTTCGACGACTCGGTGGCGGCCCTCGGGCCCGACGCCCGCGGCGTGGACGTCACCTTCCGGAAGGGGCCGCCGCGGCGCTTCGACCTGGTGGTCGGCGCGGACGGGCAGCACTCTGCCGTGCGGCGCCTGGCGTTCGGCCCCGAGCGGAACTTCGTCCACCACTTCGGCATGTACGTGGCGACGCTCCCGCTCGACGGACCGGCCGGCGACCCCCGGACCGTGGTCATGCACAACACGCCCGGCCGGGCCGCCGCGGTCCATCCGGTGCGCGGACGTTCGCTGGCGTTCTTCGCCTACCGCGGTCCCGAGGTCACCGGGTTCGACCACCGCGACACGGCACAGCACCGCCGGCTCCTGACCGCCGCTTACGCGGACGCGGGCTGGCGGGTGCCGGAACTGCTGGACCGGGTCCGCGAGGCGGGCGAGGATCTGTACTTCGACGCCGTCAGCCGGGTGCGTGTCCCGGCGTGGTCCCGCGGGCGGGTGGCGTTGGTGGGCGACGCCGCGTCGTCCGTGTCGCTGTTCGGCGAGGGCAGTTCGCTGGCGACGACCGGCGCGCACACCCTCGCGGCGGAGCTGTCGGCCACCCCGGAGGACCCGGCCGCCGCGTTCCACCGCTACGAGGCCCGGCACCGCACGCGGGTGGCCCCCCGGCAGCGTGCCGTGGGCCGGGTCGCGTCCCTGCTGGTCCCCGCCACCCGACCCGGCCTGGCCGCGCGCGATCTGACGGCCCGGCTGTGGACCCTGGGCTCACGGCCGTTCGGAGGGCGCGGGTAGCGCGCGGGGACGGCGCGCCCCGAAGCCCGGGCCGGCGGGTCCGGGGGTCAGTGCAGGGTGCTGCGGTCACCGTGGCCGCGGCGCAGCGAGGCCACCCGGCGGTGCAGGGCGAGGGCCTCCCGGGGGCGCCCCAGGCGTTCCAGGCAGTGGGCCTCGTCGTCACGGGCCGCCAGGGTGTCCGGGTGCTCCGGGCCCAGGACGCGCTCCCTGCTCTCGGCGACCTGCCGGTAGAGGGTGAGCGCCTCTTCCCAGCGGGCGAGCCAGCCGAGACCGACCGCGATCTCGCGGCGGCTCACGAGCGTGTCGGGATGATCGGCGCCCAACACCCGCTCGCGCACGACGCACACGGCCCGGGACTCCGTCAGGGCCTCCTCCCAGCGGGCCAGCCGACCGAGGTTGACCCCGACGCCGTGGCGGGCGCGCAGGGTCTCGGGATGGTCGGGGCCGTGCACCCGGGTGCGGGCGTCGACGAGGTCGCGGTACACCTCCAGAGCCTCGGCACCGTGGCCCAGCCGGCCCAGACAGATACCGGTCTCGTAGTGTGCGGCCAGCGTGTCGGGATGGTCCGCGCCCAGGACGTCGGCGCGCGCCGACGCGACCTCGCGGTACACGGGGAGCGCGTCCGCCCAGCGGCCCAGCCGCCCCAGGGTGTAGGCCACCTCGTACCGGGTCACCAGGGTGTCCGGATGGCCGGGGCCGAGCAGCAGGCTCCGTGCCTCGCCGACCTCCAGGGCCGTACGGTACGACTCCTCCAGGCGTCCCAGCCGCCCCAGGTTGAAGGCGAGGTTGTGGCGGCAGCGCAGGGTGTCGGGGTGGTCCGGTCCGAAGGTGCGCATCCGGGAGGCGAGGACCGCCTCGTACACCTGGTGCGCCTCGAAGTAGCGGCCCAGACGCCCGAGGAGGTACGCGGTCTCCTGACGGGCCGCGACGGTGTCCGGGTGGTCGGCGCCGAGCGTGCGGTCCCGGCCCTCGACGACGCGTCCGAACTCGCGCAGGGCGTCGGCCCGGCGCCCGAGCCGTCCCAGTGTGGAGGCGAGTTCGTAGCGGCTGCTGAGGGTGTCGGGATGGTCGGGTCCGAGTACCCGCTCGCGGTCCACGGCCACCGCGCGGTGCAGCCCCTCCGCCTCGTCCCAGCGGCCGTTCCGGCCGAGGCCGAGCCCTTCCTTGTGCCGGCCGGCGAGAACGGCCGGCAGTTCGGCCGGGACCGCGTCGGCCCGGGGCCAGGACGCCGTCCCGGACGACGAGCCGGTCACGGTGGTCCACCGGCCGGTGAGCCCCGCGGCGGGATCGGACGCGGTGCCCGGCGCCGTCGCGAAGGACGCTGCGGCGCGATGCCCCGGGGTCATCCCGCGGGTCCACGACGGCAGACCGGGCGGGCGTGACGGTGCCGGCCACACGGCGGACGTGTCCCGGGACAGGGGGCGCGCGGGCGTGTGGACCGGGGACGGGCCGCCGCGGGCGGAGAGTATCCGGCGGCGCAAGTCGTTGGCGTCGGTGGGCCGCCGCTCGGGTTCCTTGGCGAGCAGGTCGAGGACGATCCGGTCGAGGTAGTGGGGGAGTTCGGCGCGGCGGCTGCGCGGCGGCTCGGGCACCGTGTCGCGGTGGCCGATGAGGATGGCCCAGGGGTCCTGGAGGTCGAAGGGCGGGGCGCCGGTGGCGATCTCGTAGAGCACGCAGCCGAGCGAGTACAGGTCGCTGCGGTGGTCGACCTCGCCGCCGCTGATCTGCTCGGGCGACATGTAGTGCGGGGTGCCCATGGCGATGCCCGTGCCGGTCAGGCGCGAGCTGAAGCCGATGTCGGCGCCCAGCCGCGCTATCCCGAAGTCGCAGATCTTCACACCGCCGTCGCCCAGCCGCATGATGTTGGCGGGCTTGAGGTCGCGGTGCACGATCCCCTGGCGATGCGTGTAGGCCAGGGCGTCGGCGACCTGCTCCGCGATGTCCTCGACGTCCTGGACCGGCAGTGGACTCTGTTTGTTCTCCTCCAGGAGCTGGCTGAGGTTGCGGCCTTCCAGCAGCTCCATGACCAGGAACAGGACTCCCTCGGACTCCCCGAAGTCGTGCACGACGGTGACGCCGCGGTGCTGCAGGGAGGCGGCGACGCGCGCCTCGCGGCGGAAGCGCTCGCGCAGCACGGTCACGAGGTCGGCGCCCCGCTGCGGCCCCAGGGGCTTGAGGCACTTGACGGCGACCCGGCGCCCGAGCGCCTCGTCGGTGGCGCTCCACACCTCGCCCATGCCCCCGCGCCCGATCACGTCGTGCAGCCGGTACCGGCCCTGGATCAGCCTGGATTCCGCCATCGCGTGCTATCGCCCCCGTCGGTTCTCTGCGCCCTCCCCAGCCCGTCCAGTATGGCTGCCTGGCTGCGCAGTTTGTACGGGGCGGGTCGTGCCTCCCGGCCGAGGCGGGCCATCGCCTTCGGGATGCGGCCGGGCGGGAGCCGCCGGCGCAACCGCGCGGGCACGGAGCGCAGCAGACGCGCCGTGGCGGTGAGGCGGTGCGTGACGGTCTCCGGAGCGGGCGCGGGCCGGCCGTACAGCGCGTGGGCGTAGTCGGGCGGAGTGTCGTAGGCGAGCGCCGCGACGCGCCCCCAGAGCGCGGCGCGCGCCGGGATCAGCACGGTCGACGGGCGGGCGGCGGAGGAAGGCGTCGACGGCGCGCGCCCTCTCCGGCGGCGAGTTCCGGCCGCACCGCTTCGAAGTAGGCGGCGAGTCCGTCGCGGTCGGCGGCGACCCGCCCGGGATCGAGGCCGACGAGCCGGGCCGAGCGGCGGTGCTCGTCGACGGAGCGGTCGGCCTGGGCGTCGGCGAGCACGATGCCGGAGCGGCGGACGACGGAGAGATCGGAGTCGACCTCCGCGCAGCGCACCCGCAGGAGCAGGCCGGGGTCGTCGACACCGAGCAGCCGGTGGATCCTGCGGACCCGCGTGCGCCGGCCGCCTCGGCGGCCTCGGTCGTGCCGTAGCCGAGGGTGCCGACGAAGTCGGCGGTGCGCAGGAGCCGCCCCCAGGGGTCCCTCCGGAAGCCGCTGTTGATCAGCACCCCGCGGACGACCGCGGGGTGCTGCGCCTGGAGGTACGGGGCGCGGACCCCGGCGATCCACATCACCGGGTCGCCGTGCAGCTGCCAGGTGACGGAGCCGGGACCGAAGAGGCCGGGGTCGGCGTCCCGCGTCATGGACGTCCGGCTACGCCGGGCCGTGCCGCCGAGGGTGCGGAAGACCCCACTCCCCCGCCGGGGTCCGGTTCCAGCGCATCCGGGACCAGGGCAACGCCAGCTCGCCCGGGTCCCGGACCTCGCGCGGGGCGAGTTCCGTGACCGGTACGGCCTCGCGGTACCGGGCGAAGACGGTGTCGACGTAGCGGTGTCCGGTGTCGGCGGCGATGAAGAGGACCGTCCGTTCGGGCGCGCGCTCGCGTTCGTGACGTGCGGCCAGGTAGCCGGCGCCGGTCGACAGCCCGGCGAACACGGCGTGCCGCCGCAGCAGGTCGACGCTCCCGGCCAGGGCGGCGTCGAAGGAGATCCAGTGCAGGGTGTCGTACAGCTCGTGGGAGACGTTCCCGAAGGGGATGGAGCTGCCGATGCCGGCGATGATGATCTCGGGGTCGGCGACGTGTCCGGCGCCGAAGGTGACGCTGCCGTAGGGCTGGACCCCGACGAGTTGGATGTCGGCCGGTCCGCTGGAACCCCTGACACGCTCGTGGGCGCGGGGGCCGGAGGGCCGCGGTCCGCACTGGGAGCGCGCCGGGTTCGCCGGGCCCCGGCGCAGGTAGCGGGCGAGCGCGCCCGTGGAGGCGCCCGAACCGACCCCGCCGACGACGGTGAGCGCGTCCACGCCGACGGCCTCGCGGATCCGGTCGGCGACGGCGCGGTAGCCGAGGTAGTGGATGTCGTCGTGGTATTGCCGCATCCAGTGGTACTCGGGGTGCGCGGCGAGGATCTCCCGGACCCGCTCGACGCGCCGCTTCTGGTCCAGTTTGAGGTCATCGCAGGGCTCCATCCGCTCCAGCGTCGCGCCGAGGACGGCGAGCTGGATGCCCAGGGCGCGGTCCACCGTCGTCGAGCCCACGATGTGACAGCGCATGCCGTACCGGTGGCAGGCCAGGGCGAGGGCGTAGGCGTAGATGCCGCTGGAGCTGTCGAGCAGGGTGTCCCCTCGGCGTACGGCACCGGTGTCGAGCAGGTGGCGTACGGCCGCGAGGGCGGATACCACCTTCATCGTCTCAAAGCGCAGGCAGAGGAGTCGTTCGTCGAGGCGTATCAGGTCCGGTCGGCCGACCGACTCCGCGTTGTGCCGGTCCATGGGCAGATGTTCCGTGGACTGATGAGCCGGGGCGTGCCGCTCCATGCGCGGTCTCCTTGGTAATGGTGGTGAAGGTCGGTCCGGCGGGGATGCCGTGGGCGTCCAGGGCTCGCAGGCAGGCCCGCAGGCGCGGGCGCATCCCCGGGGCCGGCGCGAAGAGGACGCCCGCGACCGCGCCGCTGTGCGCGAGCTGGACGCCGACCGCCCCGAATGCCCGCGCGAGGTCGGTGAGGACGTCGAACTCCGGGTGGCCGAGCACCTCCTGGCCGCGCCGGGCGCTGGCGGTGGCGACCTCGCCGAGCAGCCGCGCGTCGCCGGTGGCCACGGCGTGGCGCAGCCGGGCGCGCAGCCGTGCGCAGTCCCGGACCTCGGTGTCGGACGCCTGGGCGGGTGGGCGTGCGGGGAGCGAGAGGGTGTCCACGGGGGTGCCGCCGCCCAGGACGCAGCCGACCACGACCAGGGGTGGCAGGGCCGGGCCGAGCACCTCCAGGACGCGGCCCTCCCGCTGGGCGAAGAGGCACGGGCGGCCGTCGAGCATCAGGGGATCGCAGGCCGTCTCCGCGCGTACCGCCAGTCGGGCGACGGTGCCGGGGGCGAGGCGGAGGCCGTAGGAGTCCGCGACCGCGCGCACGGCGGCGATCACGTCGCTGGTGGAGCTGCCCAGGCCCAGGCCCACCGGAAGGTCGCCGGTGAGCCGCAGTTCCCCGCCGCAGGGCTCCACTCCGGTCCGCCGCGCGCAGGCCGCCACCGCGAGGGCCGCGGCGCGGGCCGCCTTCGCACGGTCGGCGGGGAGGACGTCGAGGGCCTCGGCCGGGGTGCCGGGGCGGCGGACGAACCGCGCGGTGGTGCCGGGGCCGGGGAGCGGGAGGGTGACCAGTCCCGCGCACCGGCGCCCGGCGCCGTCGAGGAAGACGCCCTGGAGGATCTCGCCGTGGTGGCCCGGGGCGTGGCCGGTGCCGGTGGGAAGGCCATCGGCGGCGGTCGCGGCGGGGCGGGCGGCGGGGGTCACGAGCCGTCCGCCGCGCGGTAGCGGTACAGGACCGTCCGGTCGGCGCTGAACTGGGAGAAGGGGAAGGGCTCGGCGGACAGGGCGGTCACCCCCGAGCCGAGGAAGGCGCGGGCGACGGCGCTGCCGCTCTGCGCGTAGACGATCAGCGGGACGCCGCGGGCCCGGCAGCGGTCCAGGATGGTGTCGAAGGAGCCGTTGCCGAGGGTCATCCCGGTGGCCACGACGGCGTCGGACCGGTCGAGCACCTGGTGCATGTCGTCGGTGACCGGTTCGCCCCACCGCGTGACCCGGAGGTTGAGGTCGCAGGGCAGCGGTTCGCCGCCGCGCGCGCGGATCGCCGCGACCAGCGGGTTGACGACGCCGATGAGGCCGACCCGGGCTCCCGGCGCGATGTCGAGGAGACCTGCGACGGCGGCGTCTCGGGCCTGCGCGCGGACCTCCGGGGTGCCGGCGGGCAGGACGACCGGCTCGGCCTCGCCGGTCTCGGCGGCCAGGCGGTGCGGACGCGCCTCGGAGAGGCAGGCGTCGAGGGCGGCGATCCGCAGGGGGCGGGGTGCTTCGCCGAGCAGGGCGTCGAGCGGGGCTCCGGAGAACTCCCGGCAGACCGACGGGTTGAGCTCGCCGTCCTCGAAGGCGCAGCCGCCGAAGGAGCCGCCGAGGCGGACCAGCACGTACTGGTTGAGGTAGGTGGTGTGGCCGCCGGCGAGGCGGGTGCCGTGGTGGATCCAGAAGACGCTGGTGGCGACGGTCCCGGACGGGAGGGGGCCGTGGTGGCCCGCCCGTACGGCCTCGGTGAGGGCGTCGACGGAGGGGACGGTGGTGGTCATGGGGATTCCTGGTCTCGCTTCACGAGGTGGGGTGGTGGTCATGGGGATTCCTGGTCCCTCTTCACGAGCTGGGGAGGGCCGCCGCGGCGGGGGCGCGGAGCGGCCCTCGGTAGGCGATCGCGGGGTGTCCGAGGGTGTCGACGGTGACGTGGGCGTCCACCTCGAAGACCTCGGCGAGCCGTTCGGGGGTGAGGACCTCGCGCGGCGGGCCGGCGGCGATCAGGCGGCCGTGGTGCAGGAGCAAGAGCCGGTCGCAGTAGCGGGCGGCGAGGGAGAGGTCGTGGAGTGCGACCACGGCTGTACGGCCGGAGTCGGTGAGCAGTTCCATCAGCTCCAGCCGGTGCCGGACGTCGAGGTGGTTGGTCGGTTCGTCGAGCAGGAGGGCGTACGGCTGCTGCGCCAGGGCGCGGGCGAGGTGGGCGCGTTGCCGTTCGCCGCCCGACAGCGCCTGCCACGGACGGCCGGCCAGCGCGGTGAGCCCGACGCGCTCCAGGGCGGCGGCGATGACGGCCCGGTCGTCGGCGCCGACTCCGTGCCGTCGGCTCCGGAAGGGAGTTCGCCCGAGGCCCACGACGTCGACCACCGCGAGGTCGCTCTCCGCGCCCGGGTCCTGGGCCACGAAGGCGACCTGACGGGCGATCCGGCGCGCGCTCCAGTCCCGGACGGACACGCCGTCGTAGCGGACCGTGCCGACGGCCGGGGCGCGCAGTCCGGCCAGGCAGCGCAGCAGGGAGGACTTGCCCGAGCCGTTGGGGCCGAGCAGGCCGACCGTCTCGCCGGACGCGATGTCGGCGTCGACCGCGCGGAGGACCGGGACGCCGGCCACGGACCAGCCGAGTGCTTCGGCGGTGATCCTCACAGGTGCCCCCGGCGGCGCAGGACGAGCAGGAAGAGCGGCACCCCGAGGAGGGCGGTGATCACGCCGACGGGGACCTCGCGGGGGGCGAAGGCGACGCGGGCCAGTGTGTCCGTCCACACCAGGAACACGGCGCCCGCGAGCGCGGCCCAGGGCAGCAGCGCCCGGTGCAGCGGCCCGGCGAGGAACCGCACCCCGTGCGGGACGATGAGCCCGACGAAGCCGATGGCTCCGACGGTGGCGACCGCGACCGCGGTCAGCACGGCCGTGACCACGAGCAGCAGGAGCCGGGTGCGCCGGACGGCGATGCCGAGGGACGCGGCGGTGTCGGTACCGAAGGCGAGTCCGTCGAGGTCGTCGGAGCACAACCACGCGGTGACCAGGCCCAGCGGGGTGACGACGGCGCAGACGGCGACCGTGTCCCAGCGGGACGGAGCCATCGAGCCCAGCAGCCAGTGGGTGACGGCCCGGGTGGTGTCGGCGTCCGCGGAGGCCATCAGGACGAGTGAGGTGAGCGCGGCGAAGAGCTGGCCGACGACCACGCCGGTGAGGACGATGCGGCCGGAGTCGAGTCCGGTGCGCAGCAGGAGGAGGAGCAGGCCGAAGGCGAGCAGCGCGCCGGCGAACGCGCCGCCGGTGACTCCGAGGGTGCCGGCGCCCACCCCGAGGACGACCACGGTGACGGCACCCGTGGACGCGCCCGAGGAGACGCCGAGCAGGTAGGGGTCGGCGAGCGCGTTGCGGGTGAGCGCCTGGAGCACCGTGCCGCACACGGCGAGTGTGGCGCCGACGAGGGCCGCCATGAGCACGCGGGGCAGTCGCAGGTCCCAGACGAGGGAGTCGCGCAGCGGTGGCAACGGTGCGACGTCCAGGCCGAGCCGGCCGCCGAAGACGCGGGCGAGGCCGGTCCATCCCACGTCGGTGGTACCGAGGCGCAGCGCGGCGGCGACCGAGGCGGCCAGGGCGAAGACGGCGAGGAGGAGCAGACCCGCGCGGGCGGCGGCGGACCGGGCCGGGCCGTGTGGTGCCGGTCCGCCGGGAAGGTCCGGCCGGCGCGTGGCGGTGACCGGTGTCCGCCGTCCCCGGGCCGCGGGGAGCAGGAGGTCGGCGGCCCGCTCCTTCCGGGCGGTGGTGTCAGCGGCCATGGCCGGATTCCCGCATGCCGTCGGCGAGCAGCCGGAGGGCGTGTACGGAGCGCACCGAGGGGTCGAGTTCGATGCCGGGTACTTCGATGATCCGGTCGTTGCGCACGGCGGCCAGCCGCGAGATGACCGGGTGCCGGGCCAGGGTGGCGCGCTTCTCGGCTGCGCTGTCCCCGGGACGGCCGCGCTCGGAGAGATCGCCGATCACGATGATGTCGGGGTCGCGTTCGGCGACTTCCTCCCAGGAGACCTCCGGCCAGTCCTCGTCGACGTCGTCGAAGACGTTCCGCGCGCCGACGATCCGGCTCATCTCGCTGGGCAGCCCGCTGCCGCCGGCGACGTAGGGCATGCCGTCGAAGACGGAGTAGAGGAAGACGACGGTGGGGACATCGGCGCCCGGGGGGCGCGCGACCGCGCTCCGCCGGGCCTCGTCGACCGCCGCGCGCTGATCCGCGGCGAGCCGGTGGGCCCGCTCCTCGGTGCCGAAGATCCTGCCCAGGTTCTCGTAGTCGGCGAAGAGGAGCGCGAAGGGGCTCGTGCCGGACCGGTTCCGGGGCGGGCAGTCCACGGCGCTGACGAAGGTGGGGACGTCGAGCGCGGCCAGTTCCTCTCGGGTGCCCGCCCGGTCCCCGGTGTAGAGGTCCGCGGACGCGGCGACGACGAAGTCGGGGTTGGCTGCGCGGAGTTGTTCTCCGGTGGCGATCTTCTCGGCGATGACGGGGATCGTGTCGTAGGCGGACCGGTAGGTGTCGGGGATCTTCGTCTTGAGGTTGGCCGTGCCCGTCATCCGTTCCTGGAGGCCGAGTTCGAGGAGGGTCTCGGTCGACGTCTGGTCCAGCGCGACGGCGCGTCGTGGGGGTTCGGCGAAGGACAGCCGCCGACCGCAGCTGGTGACGCTGGTCTCCGGGGCGGCGGCCCGCGTGGCGGACCGGGCATCGGTCCCGGGGTCCTGGCCGGAGGGTGTGGAGCAGCCCGCGGTGGCGAGGGCGAGGGTGAGGGCGATGCCGAGTCGGGCGGGGTGACGCACGGGTCCTCCGGTCGGTAGGGCAGGCGGGGGTGTTGTCGTGCACGGGGCGGAAGTGCCCCACGCAGAGGGTACTGTAATGGTAATCATTTTCAATAACGACGTCGGGGCGGCCCACCGGGCCGGCCTCCGCCCCTCCGAGGAGCCCCCAGACCGTGACGACACCCCCCGCGCCCGCAACGAGCACATCCCCTGCGCCGCCGCCCCGTTCGGTACTCCGGGACGTGGCGTTCCTCCGCCTGTGGGCGGGCACCACCGCCTCCGGGCTGGCGACCTGGGCACTGCCCTTCGTCCTCGGCCTCGCCGTCCTCCACCGCGACCTCGGCGCCGCCGGCCTCGGCCTGGTCCTCGCGGCCCGCACCGCCGGATTCCTGCTGTCCGTGGCCGTCGGAGGGGTGCTGGCCGACCGTCACTCCCGCCGCGCCGTGGTCCTCTGGTCCGCCCTCGCCGCCGCGACCGCCGCCCCTGTACTGGCCGGCGGACTGGGCCGCTCGCTCGCGCTGATGACGGCCGCCGCGGCCCTCGCGGGCGCCGGACAGGGAGCCTGCCGCCCGGCGTTCCAGGCGCTCACCGCCGAGACCGTCGCCCCCGAGCACCGTCAGGAGGCCAACGCCGCCACCACTCTGGCGGTGCGTGCCTCCACCCTCGGCGGCCCCGCGCTGACCGCCCTGCTGGCCGCCTTCCTCGACGTCCGGACCCTGCTGCTCGGCATCGGTCTGCTCTGGCTGGTCGCCGCGTTCGTTCCGGGCAACGGCGCCTCTCCGAGGGCGGACGACTCCCCGCCGACGTCGGCCACCGACGAAAGCACCGCGCGTCCCGGCCTCCGGACCGAGTTCCTGGAGGGGATACGCGAGGCACGCCGCCACCCCTGGTTCCTCGCCGGACTCGCCGCGCTGGCCGCCGTCATCACCCTCGGCTACTCGAGCACCAGCGTGGTACTGCCCCTGATCAGCCGGGACCGCTACGGCACGCAGTGGGTGCTGGCCGCGGCCATGACCGCGTACACCCTCGGCGCGCTCGGCGGCGCCCTGCTCATCGCCCGCCGACGTCCGCGGTCCCCCGGCTGGGCCGCCCTCGCGGGCCTGGCCGCGTACGGCGTCGCCCCGTTGAGCCTGGTGCTGCCGGTGCCGCCGGCCGTGGTCGTCGCCGCGTACGCCGTCGCCGGGGTCGGTATCGAGTGGTTCAACGTACCCTGGTTCACGGCGACCCAGCGCGAAGTGGCCCCCGACAAACTGGCCCGGGTCTCCTCGCTGGACTTCCTCGTCTCCTACGGCCTGGCCCCGCTCGGCCTCGCCCTGATCGCCCCGGCCGTCGGCGTCTTCGGGGTCACGGCCGTCCTCGGCTTCTGCGCCGCCACGTGCCTCCTGGTACCGGCGCTGGCGGCGCTGGTCCCCACCACCCGCCACTTCGCGCGAACGGCCCCGCCCGCCCCGCACCGACCGGGCCGGCGGACGTGATCCCCATCCGGTCCGCGAGCTCCGCGACCGCGAACCACGGGACCGGGGTCGGCACGATCGCGCCGGTCACGATGTCAGGACCTGTCCCAGAGCGGTGGACAGGTCCCCGACCAGGCCGGGACGACTGTCCTCTGCCGGGTAGGGGGATCACATGCAACTGTGTCTGACGCCTCCGCCGCCCGCCGCCTAAGGCGGGCGGTCATGCAGAGCCGTCCCGGGGATACCGGGGTGGCTACGCGGGTCGCCCACGGTGACATCGTGATGGCAATCAACCGAGGAGATCTCAGGTGCGGTCCTCTTCCTCGCGCTGGGCGAGCGCACCGGCGCCGCCGGAACCGCCGTGGTGGCGAGCGGAGTGGCCGGTCTGGTGCTGCTGGGGGGTGCGGACGGGAGCACCGGCCCGGCTCCCCTCCTCGGCATCGGATACCCGCTGCTGTCCGCCGCCGGCTACGCGGGCGTGACTCTGCTGGGCCGTTCCTCCGGCCGAAAGAACGCCGGTGGCGCGTCCGAGGCCACGGTGACCGGCTTCGCGGTGGGCACTGTCTGCCTTCTGCCGTCGGCCCTGCTGGAGGGCTTGCTCCCCGGCATGGAGCGTCCGGCATGGACCCTGGGCCTGATGCTCTACCTGGGGGCCGTGCCGACGGCGCTGGCGTACACGTTGTTCTTCGCCGGCCTCGGCGTCGTACGGGCGACCACGGCCTGCGTCGTCGCCCTGGTGGAACCGCTCACGGCGGCCGTCGTGGGCATCCTGGTGTTCGGTGAGCGGCTCAACGCGATCGTCCTCACGGGTGCGGCCCTGCTGCTGTCCGCCGTTCTCTTCCTCTCCGCCGACGAGGGGATAGGCCGAGCGGCGTCCCGGCGGGCGTCCGGCCCAGGTGCCGACCACGCTCAGCGCGTGTCACGCCCGGTCACGCCGACCAAGGCCGACGGACGAGCACCACGCGCAGGGCGGGCGACGGCCGTTGGCGGGCGAACATCGCCTGCCAACGGCACTACAGCCATCAACGAGTGGCTGTGACCGGCACTTTCGAAACGCCCTAGCGGCGGACCCGGGGCATGCCGAGGCCGATCCAGGAGATGATCTCGCGCTGGATCTCGTTGTTGCCCCCGCCGAAGGTGAAGATGACGGCCGAGCGGTATCCCCGCTCGAGTTCGCCGTGCAGGACCGCTCCGGCCGAACCCTCTTTGAGGGCTCCGGGCGCGCCGACGACCTCCATGAGCCAGGCGTAGGCGTCTCGGCGGGCCTCGGAGCCGTAGACCTTGACCGCGGAGGCGTCCTGCGGGGTGAGCGTGCCGTCCTGGACGGCGCTCACCATCTGCCAGTTGAGGAGCTTCATCGCGTCCAGCCGGGTGTGCGTCCGGGCGAGCAGGCGGCGCACCCAGCCCAGGTCGATGACGCGGCGCCCGTCGGCCAGCCTGGTGACGGCTGCCCAGCGCCGGACGTCGTGGAGAGCGCGGATCGCCATCGTGCCGTGTGCGGCGAGTGTGACCCGCTCGTGGTTGAGCTGGTTGGTGATCAGTCGCCAGCCCTGGTTCTCCTCGCCGACGCGGTGCGAGACCGGGACGCGCACGTCGTCGTAGTGGCCGGCGGTGGTGTCGTGCGAGGCGAGGGTGTTGATGAGTGTGCAGGAGTAGCCCGGGGCGGTCGTCGGGACGAGGAGTATGGTGATGCCCTTGTGCGGCGGGGCGTCCGGGTCGGTGCGGACGGCGAGCCACACCCAGTCGGCCGTGTCGCCGTTGGTGGTCCAGATCTTCTGCCCGGTGACGACGTACGTGTCGCCGTCCCGGACCGCACGGGTCTTCAGGGCGGCGAGGTCGGTGCCCGCGTCGGGCTCGCTGTAGCCGATGGCGAAGTCGGTCTCGCCGGAGAGGATCTTCGGAAGGAAGCGGGCCTTCTGCTCCTCGGTGCCGTACCTCATGATCGTCGGGCCCACGGTGTTCAGCGCCATCAGCGGCAGCGGGACTCCTGCCTGCGCGGCCTCGTCGAAGAAGATGAACTGTTCCATCGGACTCAGCCCGCGCCCCCCGTATTCGGTGGGCCAGCCGACACCGAGCCAGCCGTCGGCACCCAGCCTCCGGATGGTCTCGCGGTAGAACCGCTTCTGTGCGGCGGGCTCCGCGTAGCGGGCGTGGACGTCCTCCGGGACGAGCGCGGCGAAGTACGCGCGCAGGTCGGCCCGCAGGCGGCGCTGGGCGTGCGTGTACTCGAGGTGCATGGAGCCTCCCGTGGCGGCGTCCCGGAACATGCGCGCGACGGCGGCCACGGTAGAACGCGTTCCGTCAAGGGGGAAGCCCCGTGCGGAGGATGGCAGGGCCCGGCCGGGAACGTGCCTGTCCGCGGCCCTGTTCGAGGCCGCGGACAGGCGCGTCGTCGGGACGCCCTCCGGCGGGACAGCTCAGGGCAGCAGTTCGTCGAGGGAGGCGCGGCCTCTCTCCGCCATGCGTCGCTCCGCCCACGCGAGGCTCTTCGGATTCACGTCACGTCCGGAGGCGAGGACGATGTCCTCCGCCGTGTAGTCGCCCTCCGACCCGGCATGCAAGAGGCGGTCGGGCGTCGGGCTCTCCCCCGGGGATGTCTTGTCGGACTCAGCGTTCATGCCGCCTCCTACTGGCTTCTTCCGGCTCTCCATTCTCATCGGCCTCTCCCGGTCCCGCCATCCGGGCCGGGAGAGGCCGAAGAGAACGGCTCGGACACGGGGACCCGCCGAACCGGCGCGTCCACCGTCACCTCGCCCGGACCGGGGCCGGATGGCGCCGCGGGGGCGGGGGCGGCTCCGGCCCCCGCGGCGTCCGGCCGGTGAAATCCCCGGCGCGCCGTGTCGCCGCCATGGCGTCGGAGGGGTGCGGGTTCGACAATGGACGGGATGACCGATGACGACGGGCGCGCGCGCAGTGGCGAGATCGCGCCCACCGAGCGACTCGCCATGAATCGCACCGGCAGCTTCGACTGGGATCTCGACACGGGCACCATCGACGTCGACGAGGCCGGGCTGCTGGTCTTCGGGCTGAGCCCCGACGGGTTCGACGGCCTGCCCGCCACGCTCGTCCGGGGGCTCGAGCCGGAGGAGCGCCTGCGGCTGGAAGCCGTCATCCGGCACGCGGTCACGAGCGGCCAGACGTCCTACACCGCGCAGTTCCGGGTGGAGCGGGACGACGGAACACCCCAGTGGACGCATGTGCAGGCACGAATTCTGCGCGCGTCGGACGGGATGGCCCACCGGATCGTCGGCATCGTGCGGGACGCGTCGGCCGAGGTGGCCCACTCCGCCTTCGTGCTGGACCTGGAGAAGCGCCGGGAGGTGCAGACGAACATCGTCGAGCGCACCACCCACGCGCTGTCGCGTGCCGTGACCGTCGACGACGTCACGGCCGCCCTGACCGGCCCGGGCGGACTCGCCCGGCTCGGCGCGGACGGACTCGTGCTGGGACTCGTGGAGAACGGGTCGCTGAACATCATCGCCCTGAGCGGCGAGTCCCTGGACGCACTCGACGACTTCCGTACCCGGCGCCTCGAGGGCGGGCTGCCACTGGCCGAGGCGGTGCTGAGCGGGCGCCCCCGCTTCTCCCCCTCGTTCCAGAGCCTGGGCCGGGACTTCCCCGAGCTCGGACCGTATCTCGGCCGGCTGAAGTTCACGTCCGCCTGCTACCTGCCGCTCATCGCCCAGGCGCGCTCGCTCGGCGGCATGGCGCTGTACTACCGGAGCCGCACCTCCTTCAGCGCCGACGAACGCAACCTCGCCCTCGGACTGGCCGCGATCGTCGCCCAGTCCCTCCAGCGCGCGATCCTCTTCGACGAGGAGCGGGATCTGGCCACCGGCCTCCAGGAGACGATGCTCCCCCGGCGCATCCCGGTGATCACCGGCGGCGAGATCGCGGTCCGCTACCACGCGGCGTGGAGCGGGCGGCAGGTCGGCGGCGACTGGTACGACGTGATCCCGCTGCCGCGCGGCCGGGTCGGGATCGTGGTGGGCGACGTCCAGGGCCACGACACCCACGCCGCCGCCATCATGGGCCAGCTGCGCATCGCGCTCCGGGCCTACGCGGGCGAAGGCCACTCCCCCTCCACGGTGCTCGCCCGCGCGTCCCGTTTCCTGGCCGAACTTGACACGAATCGTTTCGCCACCTGTACGTACGCCCAGGTCGACCTGGCCGGAGGCACCGTCCGCGCGGTACGCGCCGGTCACCTGGGGCCGCTGATCCGGCACACGGACGGCCGGGTCGGACGGCCGAAACTGCGCGGCGGGCTGCCGCTGGGCCTGGCGACGGTCTTCGGGGACGAGGAGTTCCCCGAGACCCGGCTCGACCTGGTCCCGGGCGAGACGCTCGTGCTGTACACGGACGGTCTGGTCGAGCAGCCGGGTTCGGACATCGAGTCGGGTCTGGCGGCGCTGGTCGGTGCGATGAGCAGCGGACCGCCGCAGGCGGAGGCGCTCGCGGACCACCTCTCGGAGCAGCTCTGGGAGCGGTGGGGCTCGGGTGACGACGTGGCGCTGCTCGTGCTGCGGCGGAGCCCGGACCCGGGCACACCGCGGGCGCCGCGCATCCACCAGTACATCCACCAGGCCGACCCGCAGGGCCTCTCGGACGCCCGGACCGCCGTGGGACAGGCACTGCGGGACTGGGGCATGGAGGAACTGGCGGACGACGCCGAACTGCTCACCGGTGAGCTGTTGGTGAACGTGCTGCTGCACACCGAGGGCGGCGCCGTGCTGACCCTGGAGGTGCTGCCGGAGCCGGTGCGGCGGGTGAGGCTGTCGGTTCAGGACCGTTCCAGCGCGTGGCCCCGGCGGCGCACGCCGGGTGAGGCGGCGACCTCGGGACGCGGGCTGCTGCTGCTCGACGCGCTGGCCTCACGGTGGGGCGTCGAGCCCCGGGGCGAAGGCAAGGCGGTGTGGTGCGAGATCGGCCCGGTCCACGCGCGGGCGGGCGCGGGCGCGGCGCCGTCGGGCCGGGCTCCCACCTGAGCGACGGGCCGCTCCGCGTGCCGGTGCCGTGCGCCGGGCCGGCGGCGCAGCGGCCGTCGTCGGAACGAAGGGGGCGACCAGCGGAAGAAAGGGGCGTCTGATGGATCCCGTGGCCGCGCTGGACCGGATCGCGTTCCTGCTGGAACGCTCCCAGGCCCCCACCTACCGGGTCCGGGCCTTCCGTCACGCGTCCGCCGTCGTGGCGGCCATGGCGGAAGGCGAGGCGGCGAGCCGTGCCGCCGCGGGGACCCTGGAGTCGGTCAAGGGGCTCGGGCCGAAGACGGCGACGGTCGTGCGGGAGGCACTGGCCGGGCGGGTGCCCGAGTACCTGGCACGGCTGGAGCGGGAGGTCCCGGTGCCGGAGGCCCGCGGAGGCGAGGCGCTGCGGGCGCTGCTGCGCGGCGACTGCCATCTGCACTCCGACTGGTCGGACGGCGGCAGCACGATCGAGGACATGGGGCGCACGGCGGCGGGCATCGGCCACGAGTGGGCGGTCCTGACCGACCACTCCCCGCGTCTGAGGGTGGCCCGCGGGCTGTCGCCGGAGCGACTGCGCGAGCAACTCGACCTGGTGGAGCGGCTGAACGAGGAGTGGGCGCCGTTCCGGATGCTGACGGGCATCGAGTGCGACATCCTCGACGACGGTTCGCTCGATCAGGAGCCGGAGCTGCTGGAGCGGCTTGACGTGGTCGTCGCTTCCGTCCACTCCACACTCCGGATGGCCGCTCCCGCGATGACCAGGCGTCTGGTGCGGGCGGTGCGTGATCCGCGGGTGGACGTCCTGGGGCACTGCACGGGCCGTCTGGTGAGTGGCGGCCGGCTGCGGCCCGAGTCCGTGTTCGACGCGGACCGGGTGTTCGCCGCGTGCGCGGAGTCAGGGACGGCGGTGGAGATCAACAGCCGTCCGGAGCGGCTGGACCCACCTCGTCGGCTGCTGCGGCGGGCGGTTGCGGCGGGTGCCCACTTCGCCGTGGACACCGACGCGCACGCACCGGGCCAGCTGGAGTGGCAGATCTTCGGCTGTGCACGGGCGGAGGAGTGCGGGGTGCCACCGGAGCGAGTGATCAATACCTGGCCGGCGGAACGGCTGCTGGCCTGGACGCGGGGGGAGTGACCGTGGCCGGACAGGGGGTGGAGTGACCCGTGGCGGGTCGCCGCCGTCGCGGCGGGCGGGGTGGGGCGGCGGGCGTCACGCCTGCTGCCAGACCGTCGTCACGTTGCAGAACTCACGGATGCCGTGGCCGGACAGTTCGCGTCCGTAGCCCGAGCGTTTCACTCCGCCGAACGGGAGCGCGGGGTGGGAAGCGGTCATGCCGTTGACGAAGACGCCGCCGGCCTCGAGGTCGCGCACGAAGAACGCGATATCCCCGTCGTCTCGCGTCCAGACGTTCGAACTGAGTCCGAACGGGGTGTTGTTGGCGACGGTCACCGCTTCCTCGATGTCCATCACGGAGTAGAGCGTGGCGACCGGTCCGAAGGTCTCCTCCAGGTGGATGCGCATCTCGGGCGTGATGCCGGTGAGGACCGTGGGCTCGTAGAACCAGCCGCGCGGGCGATCGGCGGGGCGACCTCCGCCGCACAGGACCGTGGCGCCCTTGGCCACGGCGTCGTCGACGAGTTCCTCCAGGTCGGCGCGGCCCTGCTCGGTGGCGATCGGACCGATGTCGGTGGACTCCTCCAGCGGGTCGCCGACGGTGAGGGCGCTCATGGCGGCGGTGAACCGCTCGGCGAAGTGGTCGAAGACGTCCTGGTGCACGATGAACCGCTTGGCGGCGATGCACGACTGACCGTTGTTCTGCACGCGGGCGGTGACGGCGGTCTTGACGGCCCGGGTCAGGTCGGCGGAGGGCATCACGATGTACGGGTCGCTGCCGCCGAGTTCCAGCACGGTCTTCTTCACCTCGTCGCCCGCGATCGAGGCGACCGAGCGCCCCGCGGGCTCGCTGCCGGTCAGCGTCGCGGCGGCGACCCGGCGGTCACGCAGGACGCCTTCGACGGCGCCGGACCCGATGAGGAGGGTCTGGAAGCACCCCTCGGGAAAACCGGCGCGACGGAAGAGGTCACCGAGGTACAGCGCGGTCCGGGGGACGTTGGAGGCGTGCTTGAGAAGTCCGGTGTTGCCGGCCATCAGCGCGGGCGCCGCGAAGCGGATGACCTGCCAGAGGGGAAAGTTCCAGGGCATGACCGCGAGGACGGTACCGAGCGGGCGGTAGTGGACGCGGGCGGAGGCGGCGCCGGAGTCGCGTACGTCGGACTCGGCGGGGTGCTCGTCGGCGAGGAGCGTCACGGCGTTGTCGGCGTACCAGCGCATCGTCTTGGCGCACTTGGCGGCCTCCGCGCGGGCGGCCACGATGGGCTTGCCCATCTCGGTGGTCATGGTGCGGGCGATGTCGTCGGTGTCCTCGTCGAGGAGGTCGGCGGCGCGGCGCATGAGCCGGGCCCGCTCGGCGAACGTGGTGGTGCGGTAGACCCGGAAGGTGTCGTGCGCGGCGGCGACGCGGCGTTCGATCTCCTCGGGCCCGTGGGCGTCGTAGGTGCGCAGCGTCTCGCCGGTCGCTGGATTCACGGTGGCGATGCCCATGTCTCGTCTCCTCCTGACGTCCACTCCAACGGAACCCTCCCGCGCCCCGGGCGCACACGCAATCGGAGGAGGCGCGCGGGTGACGGGAGCACCCGGACGGCCGTGCGCGCCGGGCGGCGTGGAGCCGGGCGCCTCCCCCGCCTCCTTCCCGCGCCCTGCCCCGCCGCGCGACCCGCCGTCCCCGAGCCCCGGTCCGCCACGGACCGGCTGGCCGTCGGCATACCGCGGCTCATCGACCGCGAGACGTCGCTGATCACCCGCGGTCAGGTCGGTACCCACCTGGCCGGATGGTTCCAGGCCCGTCCGCTCCGCGGTCAGATCGCGGTCTCCGACCCCGGTCTCCTCGACTGGTCCGCCCGCGGCACCCCCGGCCCGCCCGCGCCGGACGTCTCCCCCGGCCGGGCCGCCTCACCCGCTCCGGCCGGCGAGGGCCCTTCGGCGGGGCGGGTGAACGCCCCGACCAGTCCGGCCAGGAAATCCCGCTCGAGCGCGCCCGGGGGGAGTTCCTCCGGTTCGACGTAGCTCTGCGCCAGGCCGCCCTCCCGCAGGGCGATCATCAGCCGCGCGAACCGGTCCGCGTCCACGGTCAGCTCACGCCCCGCCCGGCGCAACACGGCCGTCAGGCCGCGGGCTATCTCGGCGCGCAGCCGGGCGTCGTGGCGGGCGAGGACCCAGGCCGCCTGCGGGTCGCGGATGGCGTGCAGGGTGAACTCGGTGGTGACGAGGTACCAGTCCCGTTCGTCCGGCTCGACGCGGGAGGCCAGTTCCGCGAGCCGGCCGAGGGTGTACTCCTCGGCCGGCAGCCCGTCGATCGCTTCGGCGAGGCGGACCACGGTGCGCTCGCTGTGCTCGTCGAAGAGGGCGAGGAAGAGCTCTTCCTTGCCCGCGAAGTTCGAGTAGTAGGCACCCCTGGTGTAGCCGGCCCGTTCGCAGACCTGCTCGATGGTGGCGGCGTGGAAACCGTGCTCGGCGAAGGTCTCCAGAGCCGCCTTGAGCAAGGCCGCCCGGGTGCGGGGCCGGCCCTTGGTGACACCTCTCGGCACGGGTGGGCTCCTTGGTCCGGTTCCGGGCGCCTCACGATACCCGCGGCTCTCGCAGGCACGGATGGGCACCGGAAGATAAAATTCACGCATGGGAGAGCGGCCCGGCGCGCCCGCCGCGCCCGAACTGGTCCTCGAGATCGACGGGGACGCGACCCTGATGAGTCCGGGCCGCGTCTATCGCATCGGGCGCGACCCCACCAGTGACATCGTGCTCGCCGACGCCCGGACGTCGTGGCACCACGCGGTGCTGCACGTCGAGGGCGACCACTGGGCACTGGAGGACGAGCACAGCACGAACGGCACCTACGCGGACAGTCATCGCGTCCAGGCGGACCAGGAGGTGGGACCGGGCTCGGTCATCCGCTTCGGGCACCCCTGGGACGGACCGCTCGCCGTCCTCTCCCGCACGGCGCCTCCGCGTGAGCCGGAGCCACCGACGCCCGTACCGCCGCCGAATCCGGAGCCGCGTCCGCCCGCCCCCGCCCCGCCCCGCACACCGCCCCGCCCCTCGTCCGTCGCGCATCCGGCGGCGACCGGCACCTTCCGGCAGCCGACGTCCGTGCGGCCGCTGCCCACCAGGACCGTGCGCATCGGGCGCGCCCCCGACAACGACCTGGTCGTCGACGATCTGGTGGTCTCGCGACGCCACGCCGAACTCCTGGCCCACCCCGACGGGACGTACTGGATCCACGACCTCGGCAGTCACAACGGCACCTATCTCAACGGCCGTCGCGTCGAGCGATCCCGGGTCACGGCGGACGACATCGTCGGCATCGGGCACGCGGCCTTCTGCCTGCTGGGCGACAATCTCGTCGAGTTCACCGACACCGGAGAGGTGTCACTGGACGTGCAGGATCTCGCCGTGACCGTGGACCACGGGAGGAAGACGCTGCTGGAGGACGTGTCCTTCCCCGTAGGGCAGAAGTGCCTGCTCGCCGTGGTCGGCCCGTCCGGTGCCGGCAAGTCGACCCTGCTCGGCGCGCTCACCGGACAACGGCCGGCGGAGCGGGGCTCGGTGCTGTACGACGGCCGGGACCTCTACCGCGACTACGCGGAGCTGCGCCAGCGCATCGGGCTCGTCCCGCAGGACGACATCCTGCACCTCCAGCTGACCGTGCGGCGGGCGCTCGGCTACGCGGCCGAACTCCGTTTCCCCGAGGACACCGAGGCGTCCGAGCGCCGGGCGCGGGTCGACGAGGTGATCCGCGAACTGGGTCTGGGCGAGCGGGTCGACCAACCCATCCACAGCCTGTCCGGCGGGCAGCGCAAGCGGGTCAGCGTGGCCCTGGAACTGCTCACCAAACCGTCGTTGCTCTTTCTCGACGAACCGACCTCCGGACTCGACCCCGGGATGGACCGTTCGGTGATGCACATGCTGCGGGGACTCGCCGACGACGGCCGTACCGTCATCGTGGTCACGCACAGCGTGCTCAGCCTGGACGTCTGCGACCGTCTCCTGGTGCTCGCGCCGGGCGGACGGATCGCGTACTACGGTCCGCCCGACGACACCCTGGGCTTCTTCCGGTTCGGCCAGTGGCCGGAGGCGTTCGAGGCGTTCGAGAACGACCGGGACCGGGACTGGGCGGGGCAGTACCGTGCCTCCCGGTTCCACCGGCAGTACATCGCCGACGCCATGCGGCGGCCCGGACCGGCCGCCGCCGGACCGGTGTCGGCCCCGGAGCCCGGACCGCCGCCGAAGGCGCAGAGCTGGGGTTCCCAGCTGCGCACCCTCGTCCGGCGCTACACCACCGCCCTGGCCGCCGACCGGACGTTCCTGGTCATCATGGTCGCGTTGCCGTTCGTGATGGGGGCGATGGCGCGGGCGCTCTCCGAGGGCAGTCTGAACCCCGAGTCGACGCTGAACGTCCTGCTCATCCTGTGTGTGGGCGGGGTGCTGACGGGAGCCGCAAACGCGGTGCGCGAGCTGGTCAAGGAACGGACGATCTACCGACGGGAGAGAGCCGTCGGGCTCTCGCGTTCCGCCTACCTGATGTCGAAGATCGTCGTGCTCGGCACGATCACCGTGGTGCAGGCGGTGGTGCTGACCCTGGTCGCGCTCATCGGGGTACCGCTCAACGTGCCGGGCGGCAAGGGTGTGCTCTTCCCGCCGCTGGTGGAACTCACGCTCGCCGTCGCCCTGCTCGCCTTCACGGCGATGATGCTGGGCTTGTTCGTCTCCGCCCTGGTGCGCAAGGAGGAGGTGACCATGCCGCTGCTGGTCCTCCTCGCCATCGTGCAGGTGGTGTTCTGCGGGGCGCTGCTGACCGTGCGCGGCGCGCCGGTCCTGGAGCAGCTGGCCTGGCTCGTGCCGTCGCGGTGGGCGTTCGCCGCGATGGGCGCGACGATCGACATCGGCGCTGTCGCGCCGAGCGACAAGACCGCGGATCCGCTGATGCACCACACGCTGGAGGCCTGGTTGTTCGACATGGGGATGCTGGTCGTGCTCTGCCTGGTGCTGGGCTATGCGGTCGCCCGGCTGTTGCGGCGCCACGAGCCCGCGATCATGCGGAAGTAGCCCGGCTCCCCGCCCGTCCGGCGTCGTCCGACGTGCCGCGCGCAGCGAAGACAGGAGGCCCATGGCCATCCCCGTCACTCCCCCCGTCCCGGACGAGATGCCCGAGTTCCGGCCGACGCACGTCGTGCCCCGGGACGGTCTGTCGACATGGGAGGCTCCCGACCCGGGCCTTCCGGCCGAGCCGCTCGACGCGTTCCTGCCGGTGGAACTGATGGAGCGGGTCGGCGACTGGGGACGGGTCCTGTGCTCCAACGGCTGGTCGGCCTGGGTCGACGCCCGACTCCTCGTCTCCGTCCCGGTGGACCCGCCCGCGGCCCGCAAGCCGCTCGCCCGGACGGCCGATCCGCGGCAGCTGATCGCGCGCGCCGAGGAGTCGCTGGGCCGTTACCGTCGCGCGGCGGAGGAGCTGGCGGCCGGACGCGCCGACGCCGACGCCTTCCACCGGCGTACCCGGGGGCTGCGGGTGGGGATGGTCGTCGACGGCGAGGCTCTGTGGCTGTACGACGCCGAGCACGAACGCTGGGTGTTCTGCGACGGGACGGTGCTCGGTACGTACGCGGTCTCGGCCGCGCCGGACAAGACGGACAGGGCGAATGAGACAGACGGTACGGACAGGAGGGAAGTCCCGGGCCACGAACCGACGCGGATCGTGGAGGGGCTCGATGAGGCCGGGGGGCCACCGGCCGCGCCCGCCGGGCCGCCGCCCACCCAGGTCGTGAACGGTCCGCACCCGACGGGTGAGGACTGATGGCCGGGGCCACCCGGGGCGCGGACCTCCCGGCCGGCCGGCCCTCGGGGCTCGTCGGCAAGCAGATCGCGGGCTACGTCGTGGAGGCCGAGATCGGACGCGGCGGGATGGCCGTCGTGTACCGCGCCCACGACCTGCGGCTGGACCGCACGGTCGCACTGAAGCTGCTGGCCCCCGAACTGGCCCGCAACGACACCTTCCGCAAACGCTTCGCGCACGAGTCACGGGTGGCCGCGGCGATCGACCATCCGCACATCGTGCCCGTGTTCGAGGCGGGGGAGACGGAGGGCGTGCTGTACATCGCGATGCGGTACGTCGCCGGGCAGGACCTGCGCGCGCTGCTGGACCGGGAGGGGCGGCTGCCGGCGGCGAAGGCCGGCCGGATCGCCGTCCAGGTCGCCTCGGCGCTGGACGCGGCGCACGCGCACGACCTCGTGCACCGGGACGTCAAACCGGGCAACATCCTGGTCGCGGAGGGTACGGACCGCGACCATCCGGAGCACGTGTACCTCACGGACTTCGGTCTCACGAAGAAGTCGCTGTCGCTGACGGGCCTGACGACGGTGGGTCAGTTCGTGGGCACCCTGGACTACGTCGCCCCGGAACAGATCTCGGGGAAGCCGGTGGACGGCCGGTGCGACGTCTACGGCTTCGGGTGCGTGGTGTTCGAGACGTTGACCGGTGTGCCGCCGTTCCGCCGCGACGACGACATGGCGCTGCTCTGGGCCCATCAGTACGATCCCGCGCCCCGGCTGTCGGCGGAGTGCCCAGGGCTGCCCGAGGCGGCCGACGCGGTGCTCGCGAAGGCACTGGCGAAGGCGCCGGAGGAGCGTTACGACACGTGCCTGGAGTTCGTGGCCGATCTGCGGGCCGCACTGGAGGGGGCCGCCCCGGGTCCGGTGCCGCCGGAGGGCGCCGGGCCCCGGCCGCCGGGTCCGCCGCCGGCGCCGCCGCGGTGGGCCCTGCCGGTGTTCCGGCAGGTGCCCTGAGCCGGACCGGCAGGCGGCGCGCTCAGCGTCGCCGGCCGGGCGGAGGGGGCCCCGCCCCGACCTCGCCGTGGCGGTCGACGCCGGTGGCGAGCAGGCCGCCGAGGAATCCGGCGACAGCGCCCCAGAGCAGGGCCAGACCGGCGGTGCGCCACACCCGCGGGCGGAGTACGACCTCACCTCCGAGGCCGCCGAGGTCCCCGATCCCGAGGACGGAGAGGCCGACCTTCGCCTCCACGAGCGTGATCGGCGTGACGACCAGCATGGTGAGGGCGAAGGCGATCGCGAAGTGCACGGCGTGCTGCCAGGGCCGGAAGCGTGCCGGGGAACGTACGGCCGCGACGAAGGCCGCGACGAGGACGAGCACCGCGGCGACGGGGAGGAGCCACCAGGCCCGGGCGTCGTACGAGGTGAGCGAGGAGAGGTCCACGGTGGACAGTTCGGAGGTGTCCGGGCCTCGCAGCACAGCGTCGAGGATCGGGGGCATGGGCAGTCCGAACGGGCCGTCCACCCGGCCGTCCCAGGCGCCCCCGATGCCGACGCCGAGGGCGAGCCAGACGACGTTGGGCAGCCCGAGCAGCAACACGGCGAGGGTCTCCGCCGCGTGCCCCTGGGTGGCCGCGACGACCACGCCGGTACCGAGGCCGATGACGACGTAGCCGAGGACCAGCAGCAGCATGGCCGAGGCCGCCGGGCGCACCGGTTCCCGGTACCGCAGGAACCGCGGTGGCAGAGGCGTCCGGCGGGAGACCAGCAGCGCGATGAGCAGGACGCCGAGGATCCACAGGAGGCCGAAGAGGAGGGTCGGGCCGAGTGCGGTACGGAAGCCCACGGTCGGGTTCGCCGCGTCGAGAAGAAGGCCGAAGATGTCGGGCAGCCCCTCGATCCGGTCACCGCCGGAGAAGGTGAGGGGGAAGTCGTGACCGGCCAGGGCGGACAGTCCGGCGAGCGCGGCCAGCCAGAGCACCACCACGGCGGCGGCACGGCCGAGGAGTTCGCCGGGGCGGGCGACGGCGTGGTGCCGCAGGGGGCGCAGGAAGCAGTATCCCGTGACGAGTGCGCCCACCAGGGTGACGGTGAGCGGCATCGCGGTGATCTCCACGTCGGTGCCGGCGAGCGCGCCGGCGTCCCCGGAGAGTTCGACCTGGCCGCCGACCGCCATGACGACGACGGCGGCGACCACGTTGACGAAGCCGCCGGGCAGATCGGCGGCTCCGGCGGCCCACAGACCGAGCGCGGCGACGACGGCCATGGCGAGGAAGCCCGCGAGGACCGCGGCCAGCACCTGGGCCGCCGGGCGGGCCAGGTGCGCGCCGCCCGGCGGGCGGGGCGGGGTGGGGACCTGACGGTTCACCCGGCTCACGCTAATGCCGACGGCCGCGGTCCGCTTGCGGGCGGCACCCGTCCCGCGCACACAATGGGCCGGGTACGGAAGAAAGGGAAAAAACGTGACTTCCCACCCGCCGTCCGGCCGCCCCTCGGTTCCCCCCGCAGGCCCTCCCTCCGGCCCCCTCTCGGGCCCGAGCACGTCGCCGGGCTCGGCCGGCCCTCCTCCCCCGCCGGACCGGCCGGGCGGCGGGTCCGGCGGGGGAGGAGGGCCCGGCGGCGGGGACGGCTCGTCCGGCGGGGCGAGTGGCCCCGGTGCGGGCGCGGGTGGTTCCGGGGACGGAGGAGGCGGGCGGCCCTGGTGGCGCTCCGTCCCGAAGGTCGCCTCGATCGCGGCCGCGCTGGTCGCCGCCGTCGCCTTGGTCGTCGTACTGACCCGTCCGGACGGCAACGGGGGCGGCGGCAGTGCCTCCGGCGGCGGCGAGGTGTTCCTCCAGAACGCCTCCGCCACCGGCCCCGACCCGTTCACCCCCTCGACGGCCCGCGCGCCCGACGCCTCCCCCTCGGCGGCCACGCTGCCCAGCCCCACCGGGTCGGCGGACGCCAACGCGACGCGCAGCGTCTCCGGTGCGGCGCCGGGACTGTACGGCGGTACCAGGAACGCCGCGAGCTGTGACGTGGAACAGCAGGTGCGCTTCCTGACCGCCGCGCCCGCGCAGAACGCGTCCTTCGCCTCGGTCCTCGGCATCTCCGCGAACGAGGTGCCGGGATATCTGCGTTCCTTGACGCCGCTCCAGCTCCGGGTCGACACCCGGGTGACGAACCACGGCTTCCGGGACGGCACCGCCACCGCGTACCAGTCCGTGCTCCAGGCCGGTACGGCGGTGCTCGTCGACGACCGCGGGGTGCCCCGGGTCCGCTGCGCCTGCGGGAACCCGCTGACCCCGCCCGTCGCCCAGAAGTCGCCGAAGACCACCGGAGCGGCCTGGCCCGGATACCAGCCCGCGCAGGTCGTCGTGGTGGCACCGTCGGTGACGGTGGTGAACGTGTTCGTCGTGTTCGACCCCTCCGACGGCGACTGGTTCACCCGCGAGCCGGGTGACACGGGCGGCAAGGACAAGCACACCACTCCCCCGACGGCACCGCCGTCGCCCTCCGTGTCGGACTCCGGTTCGACCTCCCCGTCCTCTCCGGTGCCGTGCGTGACGATCACCGGCACGGAGACCCCGAAGCCCCGGGGCACGGTCACCCCGACCCCCTGCCCGTCGAAATCCACCTCCTCGCCCAGCACTCCGCGCTCTCCCGTCTCACCCGCCTCGCCGGTCTCACCGGAACCGCCGCAGCCGCCACCGGACTCGGATTCCCCCGCGTCGCCCGCGCCGCAGTCGCTGCCGGGGACCGAGGGAACCGTCACGGACGGCACGACGGGCGGGTCCGCCTCGGGCGGCGGCACGCGGCAGGGCGGCAGTTCCCCGGGCACCCTCGGCGCGGAAGCGCCGACGGAGGCCGGGTTCCCGCCGGGCCCCCGGCCGGTGCTGTGAGCGCGCCCTGACGGTGTGCCGCACCGGGGCGTCGCGGCCCGGCAGCCGGTGCGGCCGACGCCCGGCCCCCGGGCGCCGCGACGGAGCGGACACGCGTGCGACGGCGGACGCACACACGGGCGCGGGTGGCCGTGCGCGGTCCGGCCGCCGCGACGCGCCGTCGGCCGGTGCTCCCACAGGCGCAGGACGACGCCGGGAATATCCGGGTGCCGTCGCCGGGGGCCGTGTGTACGGTGCAGCGAGTGGAACCTCTCTCCGACCAACAGATCCGCTCGTCGTTCGTGAACTGCACGAAGGGCGAGGCGAGCAGACTCCGACTCCCTCTGGACTTCGCCACGCTTCCCTGGCAGGACCTGGACTTCCTCGGCTGGGTCGATCCGGGGGCGCCTCTGCGCGCCCACCTGGTGCTGCCGCGTGAGGACGGCCCCCTCGGGATCAGCCTGCGGGTACCGGCCGCCGGGCGCACCAGCGCGGTGAAGTCCAGCCTCTGCCAGATATGCCTGACAGGCCACGCTTCCTCGGGAGTGACCCTCCTGGCGGCGCCGCTGGCGGGCGCGCGGGGCCGCGAGGGGAACACCGTCGGCACGTATATCTGCGCCGATCTGGCCTGTTCCCTCTACATCCGGGGCAAGCGGCAGCCCAGACTGCGCGCGGGGCGCCAGGAGGAGTCCCTCACCGTCGACGAGCGGATCGCCCGCACGACGACCCACCTCAACGCCTTCGTGGACAAGGTGGCGGCGGGCTGAGGTCCCGGCATCGCCCGGACCTTCCGGATACCGCACCCGGGCCGGTCACTCCGCCCCGCCGACGGGACCGGATCACGGGGGGGCCACCGGGCCCGCCAGGGATCGTGGAAGGCCGAGGCGACGGACCGGCCGGGCCGGCCACCGGACGGGCGGCACGGGAACGGGCAGGGCGGAAACGGGCGGCCGCTCCCGCGCGCTGTCCGACGTCGCCGTGCCTCGTCCGAGTCGCCGCGCCGTGACGGCTGTTGCGCCGTCACGGCCGAGCGCCGCAGGAACGCGGAAGGCTCCCGAACCATTGACAGGCGCATTCCCCTCTCCCCATCCTGAGAGCGCTCTCAGAGGGTTTCTGGGCCGCCCTGCCCGAAACACGACCCTCCCGCACGGATTCCCCACTCCGAGGAGCCCTCATGCCCTCCCCCCACCGCCGCAGGCTCACGCTCGTCGTCCCGCTCGCCCTGGCCGCGGTCACCGGTGTCACGCTGACCGTCGCCGGGCCGTCCCCCACCGTCCAGGCAGGCACCGTGGAGCCCGGGGCCGCCGACGCCGCCACCGCGGTTCCCGCCTCGATCCCGCTCACCATCACGAACGACTCCGGCCGCGACGACCAGGTCTACGTGTACAACCTGGGTACCGAGCTCTCGACCGGCCGACAGGGCTGGGCGGACGCGGACGGCACCTTCCACCCCTGGCCCGCCGGCGGCTCCGTACCCGTACCCGCACCCGACGCCGCCCTCCCCGGGCCCGCCCGAGGCCGGTCCGTGACGATCCGCATGCCGAAGTTCTCCGGCCGGATCTACTTCAGTTACGGACAGAAGCTCGCCCTCAAGGTCGCGACCGGCGGCCTGGTGCAGCCGGCGATACAGAACCCGAGCGACCCCAACCGCTCCATCCTCTTCAACTGGTCGGAGTACACCCTCAACGACGCCGGCCTGTGGATCAACAGCACCCAGGTCGACATGTTCTCCGCCCCGTACGCCGTGGGCGTCCGACGCCCCGACGGCAGCGTGGCCACCACCGGACGGCTCCGGCCCGGCGGCTACCGCGGGTTCTTCGACGCGCTGCGCGCCCGGCCCGGCGGCTGGGCCGGCCTCGTCCAGACCCGCGCCGACGGCACGGTCCTGCGGGCCCTGGCGCCGGGCCACGGCATCGAGGCCGGAGCGCTCCCGCCGAACGTGATGGACGACTACATCGACCGCGTCTGGGCCCGGTACGCGGGCACGACGCTGACCGTGACCCCCTTCAAGGACCGGCCGGCCGTGAAGTACTACGGCCGGGTCTCCGGCGGCGTCATGAACTTCACCGACGGCTCGGGCGCCGTCGTCACCTCCTTCCGGAAGCCGGACTCGGACAGTGTCTTCGGCTGCTACAAGCTGCTCGACGCACCCAACGACCAGGTGCGCGGCCCGCTCTCGCGCACGCTGTGCGCGGGCTTCAACCGTTCCACGCTGCTGACCAACCCCCGGCAGCCGGACTCTTCTGCGGCCGGCTTCTACCAGGACGCCGTGACCAACCAGTACGCGAAGGAGATCCACGCGCGGATGGCCGACGGCAAGGCGTACGGCTTCGCCTTCGACGACGTCGGCGCACACGAGTCGCTGGTCCACGACGGGGCTCCGCAGCGCGCGTACCTCACGCTCGACCCGTTCGACTGACGGGCCGCCCGGACGCGGCGACCCGCGACCGCGTCCGGGCGCGCCGTGCTCCCCCGCGCCGCCACCGGTCCCGGAGACGCCCCGGTCCGGCACCCGCCCGTCGCGCGGGTGCCGAGCTCCACGTGAGGGATCATGGGCAAAAGAGCCGAGAAGGGACGTGACAGCGCATGAGGAACCGCAGTGTGGCCGATCTGATGACTCCCACCGCGGTGGCCGTGCAGCCCGGGACGTCCTTCAAGGAGATCGCGCGGCTGCTCGACGAGTACGGGATCACCGCCGTACCGGTGGTGGACGAGGCCAATCGGCCCGTGGGGGTGGTCTCCGAGGCCGATCTGCTGCGCCGGCACACCGCGAAGGAGGGCCCCAGTACGGCGGAGGCGATGATGAGTAGCCCCGTGGTGGTGGCCAGGCCCTCGTGGACTGCGGTCGAGGCCGTGCGGCTCATGGAGCGGCACCGCGTCAAGCGACTGCCGGTGGTGGACTCCGGCGGACAGCTGATCGGGGTGCTCAGCCGGAGCGACCTGCTCCAGCTGTTCCTTCGGCGTGACCGCGCGATCCAGGAGGAGATCCTGGAGGATGTGGTCACCCGCATCCTCGGGCTGTCCCCCGCGTCGCTCCACGTCGACGTCGACGAGGGACGGGTCACACTGAGCGGGACCCTGGAACGGGCCGGCGCGGCTCCGGTCTTCGTGCGGCTCTGCGAGAGCGTGGACGGGGTGGTGGAGGTCGTCGACCGCCTGACGTACGAGGACGCGGCGGCGCCCGCGAGCGGGTCCGGGGAGCGGCCGGGAACAGGGCCGCTCGCCGGTTCCGGCCCGGTGCACCCGGCCCCGTCCTGACGGTTCCCGCGTCCCGGCCCGCCGCGTCACGGGGGCTCCCGGGCGGTGCCGCGCGGGCAGCGCCGGAAAGGAGGGAGCCATCGGATCTACGAGACAGCCTCGGGCCAGCCGTATCCGGGCCCCGTGTGCTGCGGGACCGTCCCGGCGCCCGCGGCCTCCATCTCGCGGTCGGCCTCGCGCATGAGCTTGCCGGCCAGGTCCTTCATGGCGCGGCCCGCGGCGAGTTCGTCGCCGATCGCCGGGACGTCCACGTCCGAGGGGTTGCAACGGGCGCTGCCGCGGCCGGTCAGGTGGGCCGTGCCGGTGTCCAGGTGGGCCTCGGCCTTCGTCCTGCCGTTGTCCTCGGTCAGTTCCAGGCCGACCTTCCACTCGAGGTTCCGTGTCATGGTCTGCCTCCTCGCACCGTCGGGCCACGCAGAACCGCGACGTGACCCTGCTCCTTCAAGCATCCGTCTCCGGGCCCGTGGGCGCGCGGCGACGGATGCTCGAAGGAGCAGGGTCACGCCCCGCCGGCACGGCCAGGGGCGCACGGGCCGGGTGCCGTGCGGACCTGATCGGCGGGGCGAGTGAACCCCGGGGAGCGGCCTCGCGTCTCACAGGCCGAAGCGGCCACGGCCCCGATGCCGGGGGGCGGGGCCGCGCCACGCACACGGCCGTCTCCGCGGAAGGACCAGGGCAGCATGGCAGGACCCGATCCGATCTCCCGTAGGCTCCGACGGCTCTTCGACGCTCTGGACGGTGACCGGGACGGTTTCGTCACCTGGTCCGACCATCTGACGATCGTGGCCCGTTACGCGGCGGGCTACGGGCTGGCGGCCACGGACGCCCGGATCGAGGCACTGGAGCGGGCGTACTGGGAGCTGTGGCTCGGGCTGCTGGCCCGGGGCCGGCCCGGCGGCGACCGTCTCTCGGAGGGGGAGTTCGTCGCGGCGCACCGGTCGGCCGGCTACGCGGAGGACGGGCCGAACGTCCTGGACCGTCTCGCGAAAGCGATCTTCCGCATCCTGGACACCGACGGCGACCAACGCGTCGACGAGGCCGAGTTCGCCGCGTACCTCGCGCTGTGGGACGTCTCCGACGAGCTCGGACCGCCCGCCTTCCGCCGGCTCGACCTGGACCGCGACACCTTCCTCTCGCAGCGCGAGATCGCCCGCTCGCTGCGGGCGTTCCACATCAACAACGACAACCTGGACACCCCCGGCGGCATCTTCCTCGGCGTCCGCTGAGGCCCGGCAGGCTCTCGGCTCAGCCTCAGAGCCTGGCGGGCCGCCGCAGCCCGCGGCCTGGTCCACGTCGCCCCCGCGCGCCCTCCCCACGAGCGGGAACCCGGGGGCGCGCACCCCGGCGGACCGCGGCCCCCGTACGGCCGTCCCCGAGACGCACCATGCCGAATGGCGGGGGCGGGACGGCGGGCTTTAGCTGGTTCCACTGCATCCGGGCGCTCCCGGGACACGTAGGGACACCACATGAGCCAAGCCGACGGGACGGGGAACGGTCCGCTGTCTCCCTCCGAGAGAGCGGAACTGACGGAGCTGCGGGACCGGATCGCGGCGCTCGAGGTGGATTCCGCCGCTCCGAGGCGGCGACACCGGGTGCGCTCGGCCTTGTCGGCCGTCCTCATCACGCTGGCGGTGATCCTGGCCCCGCTGAGCGTCGTCGCCGTGTGGACCAACAGCATCGTGGGTGACACCGACCGTTACGTCGCCACGGTGGCGCCGCTCGCCTCGGACCCCGACGTGCAGGCGGCCCTCACGAACCGTGTCACCGACGTCGTCATGGAGCACGTGGACGTGTCCCTCCTGCTCGAAGAGGTGGCCCCGGCGGACCGGCCCCGGCTGGACGCCCTGCTGGGCACGCTCCAAGGACCCCTGACCAGTGCGCTGCGGGGCCTGGTGGAGTCCGTCACGTCCAGGTTCGTCTCCAGCGACGCCTTCGCCACGGTGTGGACCGATGTGAACCGCCGCGCCCATCAGGCGATCGACAAGGCCCTCACAGGCAGCGGGGACGGCGCGGTGCAGCTGCAGGGCGACAAGGTCGTCATCGACCTCGGCCCGGTCGTGGACCAGGTCAAGCAACGGCTCGTCGACAGCGGCCTGACGGTGGCGTCCAAGATCCCCGAAGTGCACACGGAGTTCACGGTGATGACGTCCGACCAGGTCGGGACGATCAAGACCGCTGCCCGGCTGCTGGACGTCCTGGGAGTCTGGCTGCCCGTCGCCACCGTCCTGCTCGCCGCCGGTGGCGTCTGGCTCGCGGCCCGCCGGCGCCGCGCGGTCGTCACCACCGCACTCGCCGTCGCGGTCGCCGTGGGCATGCTCGGCATCGCGCTCACCGTGGGGCGCACCTTCTATCTGGACGCCCTGCCCGCCTCGGTCGACCCGGCCGCCGCGGAATCGGTGTACGACGCGCTGATCCGCTTCCTCCGGGCCGGTGTGCGTACCGTCGTCACGCTGGGCGCGATCGTCGCCCTCGGCGCCTGGCTGAGCGGACCGTCGAAGTGGGCCGTCAGGGCGCGGGAGATGTGGCGGTCCGGGATCGGCGCCGTCCGCGGCGCGGCGGGCCTGTCCACAGGACCCGTCGGCGGCTGGGTACACCGTCACAAGAACGGGCTGAACGGGGGCGTCGTCCTCCTCGCCGCCGTGGCGTTCGCCTTGTGGACGTACCCGACGGGCATGGTCACGTTCTGGCTGGCCCTGGGGGCGCTCGGGCTCCTCGCCGTCGTCGAGTTCCTGGACGAGGCCGACGAGGCGGCCGAGGCCCCGCCCGCTCAGGAGCGGGAGGCGTCGTCGCGCCCGACGGGCTGACCGGACGGGCGCTCCGACGGCCGTCCTTCCCTGCCCGGCCCACCGGGCGGGGCGCACCCGGATCACGGGCCCGCAGGGCGGGGCGCCGCTGCGTTCAGCCGCCCGCCGGCGGCGGCGCGTCCGGACAGGGCGGTGCGCCGTCGTCCGGACGCGCCGTCGCGGGCCTCTCGGAGTGGCGGCGCAGCACGGCGAGGGTGACGTCCGTCAGGCTCTCCGCGAAGAGCCGTCCCGGCCCCTCGGGCACGGGCAGCAGTGACGGGACGACCAGTACGGCGCAGCCGGCCGAGGCGGCCGAGGCGGCTCCGTCCGGGGAGTCCTCGACCGCGACGCACGCCGCCGCGGGGACCCCGAGCCGGGCGGCGGCGGCGAGGTAGGGGTCGGGGTGCGGCTTGGTACGGACGGTGTCGTCGGCCGAGAGGGTGAAGGCGAACCCGGCCCGGCCGAGCGCGCCGTCGACGACCGTGTCCACGACCAGCCGGGGCGAGGCGCTCACCAACGCGAACGGTATGTTCTCCCGTCGCAGTTCGGCCAGCAGGCGGGCGGCACCGGGGCGCAGCGGGGCGCCTTGGGCGACCCGCTCGTGGAAGGCCGAGGTCAGTGCGGCGGCGACGCGCGCGGTCTCGGGCTCCGTGGCGGGCGCGGTCGACGGCCCCGGGGCGCGCCCGGTGTCCGGCGGGGTGGCCCCGCCGGGTCCGGCGGCACGGGTACGGACGCGGACCAGGTGGGCGGCGGTGTCCTCTACCGCCCTGCCCACGACCTCGGGTGCGTCGGCGTCGGTGAGGCGGTGGCCGAGTGCGGCGGCGATCTCCTCGGTGGCCTGCCACCACAGGACCTCGGTGTCCACGAGTGTGCCGTCCATGTCGAAGAGGACGGCGGCCGGGGCCGTCACGCCCGCGTCCGGGGCACGGCGAGGACGGCTTGCGCTGCCGGAGTGACGGCGGCGCGCGCGCCGGGGCGCAGGGCGGCCGCGTCCAGGGAGGGGAGGTCGGCCTTGACGTCGGTGCCGCGCAGGTCGAGGTGGACCCGGCTGACGGCGCCGAAGAAGGAGAGGGAGACGACCACGGCCTCGCCGTCCGGGTCCTCGGTCACGGTGAGGTTCTCCGGCCGGACGAGGACGTCGATGTCGGGGGTGTCCGGCAGGGTGCCGTCGACCGGCAGCCGGGCGCCGAGGACGTTCACGTGGGCGGGGCCGTCGGCGCTGCCGGGCAGCCGGTTCATGGTGCCGACGAATTCGGCGACGAAGGCCGTGGCCGGACGCCGGTAGAGGTCGGCCGGGGCGGCGCACTGCTCCAGCCGTCCCGCGTTGAGGACGGCCACCCGGTCCGCCATGGAGAGCGCCTCCTCTTGGTCGTGGGTGACGAAGACGGTGGTGATGCCGAGGGAGAGCTGGAGCCGCCTGATCTCCTCCCGCAGGCTGAGCCGCACCTTGGCGTCGAGCGCGGACAGCGGCTCGTCGAGCAGCAGGACACGGGGACGCAGGGCGAGCGCCCGGGCCAGTGCGACACGCTGCTGCTGACCGCCGGACATCTGGTGGGGGTAGCGGTCGCCGTGCTCGGGCAGGCCGACGAGGTCGAGGAGCTCCGCGGCGCGTGCGCGACGCTCGGCGGCCGGGACCTTGCGGACCCGCAGGCCGAAGGCGACGTTGTCGCGCACGGTGAGGTTCGGGAAGAGGCTGTACGACTGGAACACCATGCCCGCGTCGCGTCGGTTGGCGGGCACGTGCGTGATGTCCGCGCCGTCGACGAGGACGTCGCCCGCGTCGGGTCGTTCGAATCCGGCGAGCACCCGGAGGGCCGTGGTCTTGCCACAGCCGGACGGGCCCAGCAGGGCCAGGAGTTCGCCCGGCTCGACGGTGAGGTCGAGCCCGTCGAGGGCGACGGCGTCGCCGAACGCGCGGCGCAGGCCGCGGAATTCGACGCGGGCGCCGGCGGTGGTGGCGGTCGTCCGTTCCGCCGTGGCTGAGGAGGACATGGTCAGGGCTCCTTGCGGGTGGTGCGGGAGGCGAGGGAGGACCCTCGGAGGAGGCGGGCGGGACGGTCCGCGCGGGCTGCGACGGGTGCCCCGGCCGGTGCGGTGCCCGCCCGGGACAGCACGAGCAGGAGGAGCCAGGTGATGACCAGGCTGAGCAGGGAGACCGCGACCGACATCCGGGCATGAGCCCCGGAGATGGAGACGATCCACACCGCGAACGGCCGGAATCCGAGGATCGAGGCGATGGTGAACTCGCCCAGGACGAGGGCGAGGGTGAGGAAGCCGGCGCCGGCCAGCGAGGACCGGAGATTCGGCAGTATGACGCGGAGGAGCGCGTACGTCACGCTCGCACCGCAGCCGCGGGCGGCCTCCACGAGCGTCGGCACGTCGATGGCGCGCAGTCCCGCGTCCAGGGAGCGGTACACGAACGGGAGGGCCATGACCGTGTAGGCGAGGACCAGGACGAAGGGGAAGTCCTCGTTCTGGACCGCCAGGAAGGTCTGGTAGAGCGGGGTGCGCGACAGATGGTCGGGGCCCCATCGCAGCACGGTGCTGATCCCGGTGACCAGCGCGATCGGCGGAACCACCAGCGGCAGCGTGCACATCACCTCGACGACGGGGCGCAGGCGTGGCGGGCCGAGCCGTACGGCGACGAGCGCGGGCACGGCGAGCAGCAGGGCCAGGGTGATGGTGGCGGCGGCAAGCCCGAGAGAGAGCAGCAGGCTCTCGGCGAATCCGTCCGCGGACAGCAGCGCGGTGTACGCGTCGAAGGAGACGCCCTGTCCGGGGGTGTGCACCGTGAAGACGAAGGACGCGACGAGCGGGACGAGGAAGTAGGCGGCCCCGAGCCCCAGGACGAGTCCGCGACGGACGCGGAGCGCGGCGCGGGGCCGGCGGGACCTGGTCCGGCGGGGGCCGGGCAGGTGGCCGTCGGGCGGGTCCTGTGCGGCGGGTCCCGCCGTGGCGCCCGCCTCGGAGCCCGGTGCGGTCGGGGTCATCGCAGCCATCGGGCGCTCCTGCGCTGGAGGGGGAGGTAGACCGCCATCACCAGGCCGGCGATCAGGATCATGTCGAGGCCGAGGGCGAGGGCCACGTTCTCCTGGCCGACGAGGACGTTGCCGGAGAGCGCGTCGGCGATCTTGAGGGTCACCAGGGGGACGGACCCGCCGACGAGCGCGGCGGCGGTGGCATGGGCGGCGAAGGCGCTGCCGAAGAGGAGGACGAAGCCGCCCAGCAGCGAGGGGGCGAGGACGGGTATGCCGACGTGGCGCCAGTACTGCCATCCGCCGGCTCCGGCGTTCTCCGCCGCCTCGCGCCACTGGGGCCGCAGGCCGTCGATCGCCGGGAGGATCACCAGGACCATGAGCGGCACGAGGAAGTACAGGTAGACGACGGTGAGGCCGCCGAACGAGTACAGGTTCCAGCCGAGGTCGGTGAGGTCGGCGAGCTGGGTGACCACGCCGGAGATGCCGAGGGTGGCGATGAAAGCGAACGCCAGGGGGACACCGCCGAAGTTGGCGAGGACCCCGGAGGCGGTGAGGACGGCATCGCGCAGCGCCCGGGACCGCGAGGTCGCGACGGCCTGGGCGAAGAAGACCCCGAGGATCGTGGCGAGGAGCGCGGTGAGCGTGGAGAGCTGGACGCTGCCGACCAGGGACCCCAGGTAGGGGCCCTGGAGTGAGCGGCTGAGGTGTTCTCCGGTGAGGGCGGTGGCGCCGGTGTCCGGGTCGGTACGGGTCACGGCGCCGAACAGCAGCGCGCCGAGCGGCAGTCCGAAGCACAGTCCGGTGAAGCCGAGCAGGGGGAGGGCGGCGAGCCAGGTGCGGGGGCCGCGCCGCCGGCGGCGGGTGCCGCCGGCGGTTCCCGTCGTGGGGGTGGGGGATGCGGAGGACATCAGGAGACGGCCTTGTCCCACTTCTCGGCGAGGGTGGCCTTGGCCTTGTCGAGTTCGGCGGAGGCGGGGAAGGAGGGGGTGCCGGGGACCTGCGGCAGCTTGGCCGTGAAGGTCTTGTCCACGGTGCCGTCGGCGGTCATGGCCGGCAGCAGGACGGGGCGTGCGTAGCCCTTGAGCCAGAGGTTCTGCCCCTCGGGGCTGTAGAGGAACTCCATCCACAGGCGGGCCGCCGCCGGGTGCGGGGCCTCCTTGTTGACGGCCTGGGAGTAGTACTGGGCGTAGACGCCGTCGGTGGGGACGGCGACCTTCCAGTCGACGCCCTTGTCCTTGAACTGGTCGGCGTAGCCGGCGTTGAGGTAGTCCCAGTCGATGCTGATGGGCGTCTCGCCCTTCTCGACGGTGGCCGGGGTCGACTCGACGGGGATGAAGTTCCCGCTCTGCTTCAGCTTGCCGAAGAAGTCGATGCCGGGCTGGATGTCCGCGAAGGAACCCTGGTTGGCGAGGGCGGCGGCGTAGACGCCGGCGAACGCCGAACCGGACTTGGTCGGGTTGCCGTTGAGCGCGACCTTGCCCTTGTACTCGGGCTTGAGGAGGTCGGCGAAGGTCTGCGGGCAGTGGGCGATGCGGCGGGCGTCGCAGCCGATGGAGACGTAGCCGCCGTAGTCGTTGTACCAGCGGCCCGCTTCGTCCTTCTGGGCGGCGGGGATCTTGTCCCAGACCTCGACCCGGTAAGGGGCGAACAGGCCCTCCGCGGCTCCGCTGCGCGCAAAGGCGATGCCCAGGTCCAGGACGTCCGGGGCGCGCTTCTGGCCCTTGCGGGACTTGACGGCGGCGATCTCGTCGGCGCTGGACGCGTCCGGGTTCTCGCTCTCGACCTTGATCTTGTACTTCGTCTCGAACGCCTTGATCAGCTCGCCGTAGTTGGCCCAGTCCGGGGGCAGCGCGATCACGTGGAGCGCGCCTTCCTTCTGCGCCGCCTCGACCAGGGCGTCCATCCCCCCGAAGTCCGCGGCCGAGGTGGCGGTGGCGGACTTGGCGCCGCCGCCGGCCGGACCGGCCGCGTCGTCGGGGGCGGCACCGCAGGCGGTGACGGTGCTGAGGACGGCGGCGCCCAGCAGGACGGCCGCACGGCGTCCGGAGGTTCTGTGCACGGGTTCTCCCAGAGGCGAGTGGTGGAACTTGTCTGAACAAGACGCCCTCAGTTCGCCTGCGGCCCCTGTCCGCGACATGAACGGGGAATGACAGGGAGGACACAGCTCCGGGAAGAGCCGGAGGTGGTGAACTGCAGGTGAACGGGCTGCACTTGACGTCCGACCATGCTGCGGACGCAGGCCGGCGGGCGGGTTAGGGTGAACGCGGGGACGACCACCGTCCACGACCGATCGCACACAGGACATGCGCCGAAGGGGGATCACATGGGAGCGGCACGCTACCTGGAGATCGCGGCGGGGCTCCGCCAGTCGATTCTCGGCGGCGAATATCCCGTCGGCGCCCAACTGCCTTCGGAGAGCGACCTCGCGGCCCGCTGGTCCGCCTCCCGGGGGACCGTGCGCCAGGCCGTCACCCTGCTGGCGTCGGAGGGCCTGATCGGCTCGCGGCAGGGAGCGCGCCGCATCGTGCTCCGACAGGCGCGCCCGCACAGTTTCGCCGACCTGCACAGCTTCGCCCAGTGGGCCAGGACCATGGGGTACCGGGTCACCAGCCGCTTCCTGCACCGGGTCCGGCGCCCGGCCACCGTGGAGGAGGCGGGACGACTCACCCTTCCCCCGGGTGCCGAGATCCTGGACGTGCTGCGGCTGCGCCTCCTCGACGACGAACCGGTGATGGTGGAACGCACGGCCTACGCCGACTGGGTCGCCGCCGCCGTCGAGGCCCTCCCCGACGACTGCGTGTCGATCATGAACGCGATGGCGAGGGACGCGGACATCGTCGCCCACTACGGCGAACACCTGATCGACGCCCTGCCCGCGGGCACCGAGGACGCGCGTCTGCTCGGGGTTCGGCGCGGCAGCCCGCTCCTGCGCCAGCGCCACCTGACCAGCAACTCCTCCGGGCGCCCCATCGAGTGGACCGACGACCGCTACCGGGCGGGCAGCATCACCTTCAACGTCAGCAACTCGGTGGGGACCGCCCCCCTGGAACGGCACGCCGGAGCCCTGTTGAGCTGACCGCCCCGACCCTCCGACACCAAGGGGCGCACCACGATACGACCAAAAGGGACATATCGTCACAACTGCTGTATGCATGGCGCATGGACGCACAGGGCCGGGATGGCGTACAGGGCACACCGCGCCCGTCACAACACGGCAGGCGACTGCTGATGGCCGTGCCGTTCGCGATCATCGCCGCCGTCACGGCGGTCGACGTCTCGGTGCCGCCGGAAGTGCACCTGGGGCCCTTCCTGGTGGCCGCGCCGGCGGTCACCGCGTCGTTCGCCGGCCCCCGCATGACGGCCTTCGTCGGAGCCGTCGCGGTCCTCGCGCAGGTGCTCGTGGCCGGGGTGCGCACCAGCGTCATCGACCTGAACCACATGTACCAGATCGCGACGCTGGTCCTGATCTCCGTGATCGTCACCTTCTTCGCCCGCTTGCGCGAGCGCGAGGAGAACAAGGTCACGCGGCTCCGCACGATCGCCGAGGCCGCACAGAACGTGGTCCAGCGCCCCCTCCCCCGGCGCGCCGGTCCGCTGCGCATCGCCTCCGCGTACCTGGCGGCCGAGGAGGAGGCCCAGATGGGCGGCGATCTCTACGCGGCCACCCGTACGGCCGAGGGCACCCGGCTGCTCATCGGGGACGCCCGCGGCAAGGGCTTCGACGCGATCAACGAGGCCTCGCTGGTGCTGGGCGCCTTCCGCGTCGCCGCCGGCCGGGAGCGCGGACTGCCCGAGCTGGTCGGCCTGCTGGAGGCGGGCGTCGGAGCGGCCGAGGCACCGGAGGACACGCCTCGGGAGGACTCCGCCCGGGAGGCGTTCGTCACGGCAATGGTCATGGACATCCCCGACGACACCCCGGTCCTCCATCTCGTCAACTGCGGTCACACGTCGCCGCTGTTGCTGCGCGACGGCCGGGTGGTCACCCTCGACGCACGTGACCCCAGCCCGCCCCTGGGCATGACGGACCTGCTGTCCCGGGAGGCCACGGTCGAGACCTTCCCCTTCGGCGAGGGCGACGTCCTGCTGCTGTGCACGGACGGCGTGGTCGAGGCCCGCGACGGCTCCCGGGCGTTCTATCCGCTGGCGGAACGGCTCGCGACCTGGGCCGGCGAGGACGCGGAGACCCTCCTCGACCGCCTGCGCGACGATCTCCGGGCGTACGTCGGCGGGCACCTGGGCGACGACGCCGCGATCGTCGTGGTGGAGCGCCGCGCCCCCGCGGGCTGAACCCGCGCGCCCCGCCTGCGAGCATGTCGGGTGGCCTTCGACCGACAGACTCCGCGGCCAAGGCGGGAGGGCGGTGTGCCGGGCGCCGGCCGGGCGCCCTCGTGTCCGCGTACGGCTCCTCAGCGCTCCGGGGCGGTCCTGAACCTCACGGGACCCAGCGGTTTCCGGACACCGTGATCATGACCTGGAGCTGGATGCTCGCCGAGAAGTAGCCGCTCGGGTCGACCGGGGTGGCCGACATCCTCCTCCACAGGGCGTCCAGCCAGCCCTGGCTCCCCGGGTTCGTCATCGCCGCCACGGCGAACGGGGCGACGTACGCGGCCGACTCGCCCGCGGAGATCCGCGTTCCGTCGAGCCGGTAGCCGGTGCCGATCATCGCCGGGTCCCCGCCCGTCTTCTCCCTGATCCAGGCATCGAGCTTCCGGGCCGCCGCGAGCGATCGGACGTCGCCGCCGGTCACGGCGTCGTCACCGATGCGCCACGGCGTGCGGCAGGCGTTCCACCCGTAGGCACCGTCGTCGGGGCCCTCCAGGATCTCCCCGGGCGCCGGCCTGGGGGTGGTGTGGGTGTCGACGACGAAGTCGGGCAGCAGGCCGGTGCCGGGGGCGTACGTGGACTGGAGGACGGCGATCAGCGTCTGGTGCGCGTCGCGAACGATGTCCCAGGCGGGGTCGCCGGTCGCCCCACGGAAGGCACGGAAGTGGCCGGCCATCCAGTCCGATGTCCGTGAGACCTGCCGGTAGCGGTCGCCGGAGCCGCTCCAGTCCCCGAGCCTGAGCAGGTGCGTATCCGGGTCGACCTCGCCCCGCTTGATCGCCGCGATGTGCCTGACGGCGAGGTCCCGGTAGTCGTAGGTACCCTCGCTGCCCCACTGCCGGTCGGCGAGGAGAAGACCGTACGCCACGTCCATGTCCCCGTCTGTGGCGCTGTCTCCCCCGTCGACGCTGCGGCAGTCGGCGTCCTGTTCCGCCGCGAGCAGGTCCGGGTCGACGGAGGAGGGGTGGTCGATCGTCCACTTCACCAGGCCGTCGAAGATCCTCCTCGCGTCGGGGTCGGCACCGGCCATGGTCGCGGCGATGACCATGCCGTACCCCTGAGCCTCCGCGACGTACGGATGGTCGGCGTCGGGCGAGAGGATCTGGTACCAGCCGTTGCCGCAGTCGCGCCGGACGAAGGCGGACTTCCAGTCCTCGTAGTGGGCGACGACCCGGCGATCGAGGGCCGCCGGGGAGCCGGACGGCGTGATCACGCCTTCCGCGTACGGCCTGGGCCGGCTTCCGAAGGGCACCGCGGGGGCCGCCCCGCGAGCGACCGCGGCGCCGACGTCCGGGCGGCCGCCCGGCACGAGGGTGTCGGCCGCGGTCGCCGCGGGCGGACCGGCGAGCGGCGGGATCAGCAACCCGGCGAGTACCAGAAGGGTGATGCCTCGTCGACCCATGACGGTGATGGTTCCTTTCGTGACGCGTCATCCGGGACTGGCCGCCGAGCCGAGCTCGACGGCCGGGCGATGTTCACGGCCGTCGAGCGGGACCGGGGAGAGGTCTCCTCCCGGTGCGGGACCTCATGGACCTCCGGCGGACGCGGTCCGGGCAGGCGGCGCGCCCGCCCGGAACCGGCGGGTGGTGCGCTCTCGGAGCCTGCCGGGTGACCTTCGATCGACAGGCGGGCGCGGTCTGGTGCGTGCGATTCCAAGGCGCCGGGATGCCGCTGTAGCGGAGCTACCGGGGTATCCCGGCAACGCCGGCAGCGTGCGTGCCAGGGCGTGACCGCCCGGTCAGAGGCCACCCGGCAGGCTCTCAGCCCCCGCACGCGCCGTCGCGCCGCTCACGGCGGGGGCGTCCACGGACGCGTGTTCCAGGCGGCCGCCCCCGCCTCCGCGGCGGGACGGTCCGCCGGGACGGCGGGCCCGTGCGGCTCGGGGCCCGTGCGGCCGGCGCGGGCGCAGAGGGCGGCGAGACCGGCCGCGAGCGAGCCGAGGCCACCCGCGACAAAGCAGGCGCGCGCCCCCCACTCCGCTCCGACCCACGCCATCAGGAGCGCGCCGACCGGGGTGGATCCCTGGAGGATCAGCGTGTAGAGGGCGAGGACACGGCCGCGGAAGCGCGGGGCACTGCCGAGCTGGACACGGTGGTTGACGGCCTGCGCGAAGTAGATCGAGGCACCGCCGGTGAGGAAGAGCAGGACGGCGGCGCCGGCGTAGCCGGGCGCCCCTCCGGTCGCCGTCTCCAGCACGGCGAAGACGAGGGCCGCGGTGGTGACCAGGCGCGCCGAGGGCCTGGCCCTGCGCGCGGTGGTGAGGAACGCGGCGCTGAGCGAACCCGCCGCGAACGCCGTGGTGAGCAGCCCGAACGAGGCGGCGTCGGCGTGGAAGACGGTCTTGGCGAGGAGCGGAAGCGTCAGCTGGAAGTTCAGGCCGCACAGCCCCACCCCCGCGACCAGCGCGAGCGGCAGCAGCAGATCGGGGCGGCCGAACACGTGACGCAGGCCGTCGGTGACCCGCGCCCGGCCCGGCGCGCCGGTGGCACGGTGCAGTTCGTCCGGGCGTACCCGGCGCAGGGTGAGCACGGTCGCGGCGTAGCTCGCACCGTTGACCAGCAGGACCCACCCCGCGCCGGCGAGGGAGATGACCAGGCCGGCGACCGCGGGCCCCGCAACCCGCGCCACGCTGAAGTAGGCGGCGCTCAAGGCCGAGGCGTTGGGCAGCAGTTCGTTGCCCACCAGCTCTCCGACGAAGGCCATCCGGGTGGGTACCTCGACGGAGTTGACCAGTCCGAGGGCGAACGCGAGCACACCGAGCCGAACGAGGGTCACGACGCCGGTGAGGACGAGGGCGGCGAGCAGCAGGGCGAGCAGCCCTGACACGACGTTCGTGACGACGAGCAGGGTCCGCTTGTCGTGGCGGTCGGCCAGCCGTCCGCCGTACAGCGTGAACAGCAGCAGCGGGGTGAACTGCAGGGCCGTGACGGCGCCGAGGGCTGCGGCCGAGTCGTCGGTCAGTTCCAGGACCAGCCAGTCCTGCGCGACGACCGACATCCAGGTGCCGGCGACGGAGACGGTCTGCCCGGCGGCGAAGAGGCGGAAGTTCCGGACGCGCAGGGCGCGGAAGGGGTGCGCGCCGGCCCGGGTCACGGCGCGACGGCGGCCCGGCCGACGCCCCGTCCGGCCGCGGCCGGACCGTGCCCGGCCGCGAGGCACTCGTCGAGGAAGGCGAGGGCGCGCAGATGGTACGCGCGGGCGGCGTATCCCAGGCTGATGTTGTGGCCCGCGCCGGCGAGGCGGTCGACGAGCACCCGGGGCGCACCGGGGAGCAGCGCGGTGAGTGCGGCGAGGTCTGCGTCGGTGTGGCGCCACCAACCCTCGTGCTCGGCGAAGGTGAACCGGACGGGAACGCGCACCCGGGGAAGCAGCCGGGGGGCGAGCGCGGTCCACGTGGCCAGCGTGTCACGCTCACGCGGGGGCATCGGGGCGACCAGGCCGAGACCGGACCGGAAGGTGCCCGGGGGGTACAGAGGGAGCGGGCCCCAGTTCAGCCGGCGCAGGGCGGCGCCGTCGGGCTCGCGCAGCAGGCGGACCGCGTCGACGGCCGGGCGGTGTCCGCATCCGGACACGTCCAGGCCGAGGAACAGGCCGTCCGGCGCGCCGGCGGCGAGACCGAGGGCGAGTTTTCCCCCGAAGGAGTGAGCGAGGAGGAAGAGGGGGCCGGTGGTGAAGCGGGCCCCGGCGTCGTCGAGGGCGGCCCGGACCATGGCGATCTGGCCGGAGAGCGGCTGCCCGTCGGGCAGGTAGGGCGCGGAGGCTCCGTAGCCGGGCCGGTCCGGGGCGAGGACGGCGCAGCCGAGGCGGGCGCCGAGCGTCAGCAGGGAGACGTCGGGATGGGCCCGGCCGTGGAAGTACCCGGCGCTCATGCCGCCGCCGTGCAGCGCCACGACGGTGGCACGGGGCGGTTCGCCGTCCACGGGCTCGCTGAGCAGCGCGGACAGGGGGATTCCGGCCGCGTCGAGAGTGATCCGGCGGACCCGTGGTACGTCCGGGTCACCGGCGGTTGCGAGGGCCGTGGGGGCGGGGGGCGTCGTCTCCGTCATGCGTGACCGTCCTCACTCGCGGGTCGCGGGGCGCCCGGCCGCGGCGCGCGTCCCGGCGTTCCGGGCGGCGGGTTCCGTGTTCCGCGGCGGGCCTGGGCGCCTCCGGGAGCGGTGGGCGCCGCGGTGGACGGGCGGCGGGTTCGCACCCGTTCCGTCCCGGTGCGCCCGGAACGTCGCCAGTATGGCCCGGGACGCTCCGGTGTGCGATCTCCGCGGCGGGCTCCCGTCGGGCGGGGCCGTGCCGTGGCCGTCCGGGCCCGGAGCGGGGGCCGCCGACGGCCGGAAGGTGCCCGGTGGCCGCGGAACGTCCGGTTTCGCTCAGCGAAGTGGGGCAGGCGAGGATGGTGCACACCGGCCCACAGCCTTACTGAGGAGACATGGACAGCGTTCTTCGTTTGACGATCGTCGTGGGGGGATCGGTCCTCCTGACCGTCTCCAGCGGCCTGCTCGCCGACTTCCTGCTGCGCCGCGCGGATCTCCGGCATCCGGAGACCCCTTTGTGGGGCCTGCTGCGCCGCTGCCGGACGGCCTTCCAGATCGTGCTGCTCGCGGCGCTGCTGCGCGGGTCGTACCACGCGATCACCTGGCCGGCGGTGCGCGACCGGCAGGGACCGATAGGTCACGCGCTGCTGCTGGTCCTGATCGGCGCGGGTGCCTGGCTGTCGGTCCGCATCGTGGCCGCCGTGGTCGAATCCACGTACGAGAGTTATGCCTCGGGGAGCCGGGAGGCGGCCAGAGTGCGCCGCGTCCGCACCCAGATCACGCTGATCATGCGCGTCGTGACCGTCGCCGTGGGTGTCGTGGCCGGAGCGATCATGCTCCTCACCTTCCCGAGTTTCCGGACACTGGGCACTTCCCTGCTGGCGTCGGCGGGCATCATCGGCGTGGTGGCGGGCGTGGCCGCGCAGTCGACCCTCGGCAACCTCTTCGCCGGTTTCCAGATCGCCTTCGGCGACATGGTCCGCATGGGGGACACCGTGGTCGTCGACGGCGCCTGGGGAACGATCGAGGAGATCACGCTGACCTTCCTCACCGTCCGGACCTGGGACGAGCGGCGCGTCACCATGCCGGTGTCCTACTTCACGTCCCGGCCCTTCGAGAACTGGTCCCGGGGTGGCGTGGAGATCACCGGCACCGTCCTGATCCACTGCGACCACTCCACGCCCGTGCCGCTGATGCGCGCGCACCTGCGCGAGACGCTCGACACCTGCCCGACCTGGGACGGACGGGGCTGGGATCTGGCCGTCACGGACACCAGCCCCACCGGCATCACGGTCCGCGCGGTCGTCACCGCCAAGGACTCGGGCGATCTGTGGACCACCCGGTGCTTCGTACGCGAGCAGCTCGTCGCCTGGCTCGCGCGTCAGCATCCGTACGCCCTGCCGCGCGTCGCCACCGCACCGGCGGAGCGGACCGCCCTGCCGGCCGAGACCCTCGGCAACGGGGTGCGCAGTCCCGCGCACTGACCCGGGGGCGACGGACGGTCCGGCGGGGGCCGCCACCGGCCCATGCGGTTGCCCTGACTCCGAGAGCCTGCCGGGTGGCCTTCGGCCGACAGGCGGACGCGGTCTGGTGCGTGCGGTTCCAAGGCGCCGGGATGCCGCTGCAGCGGAGCTAGCGGCGGTATCCCGGCAACGCCGCGAGTCGCCGTGCCGGGCGTCGCGCACGGGGCGAGGGTCGCCTGACGCGGCACCAGATGCTCGGCCGTGCCGTGGTCACCACCTGCGTATCGTATGGGGCAACGACCTCCGCGGCTCTCAGGCGACCGCATCGGCCGGCACCGGCCCCCCGGGCTTCCGGAGGGCCGGATGCCGTCGCGTCCCGTGCTTCCTGCCCGGTGCCGCCCCGAAGCCGGGTCGCTTCGTACCGGCTCGGGTGCGGTGCGCGTCAGGTGTGGATCCGGCCGTTGGCTCCGTCGTGGGCGTCCGCCGCCTCGTCGTCGAACCAGTAGTCGCCGGCGGCGAGATAGCGGAAGGACTGGACGCTCTTGAGCGGCAGGCCCACGGTGACGGCGCGGCGGCCGTCCTTGCGCGGCCGGAGCGTGTGGACACCGGGCCGCCAGTCGTTGAAGTCGCCGACCACGCTCACGGGGCCGGGCGGCTGGTCGGCCGGCAGGACGAAGGTGATCTCGGCTCGGTTCTTGCGCGTCTTGCGTTCGAGCATGGGGGCTCCCGCCTGTGAAGGGGTGTCGGGTCATCCTGGTCCGCGGTCGGGCGCGGGGCGGCGCGGCGCGGCGCGCGACCGCGGGAGACCACCCGGCCGACGCACGCCGACGGTGCCCGACACCGCGGCACGGCGGAGCGCGGGAGGCCCGGGAGCCGTACCGGAGGGCCTGGTCAGCCTCCCTGGCCGAGGAGCAGTGTCGTCTCCGCCTTCCAGTCGATCCGGCCCGCCTCGCCGCCGTCCGGGACGGCGGCGTAGGTCTCGCCCAGCCACCTCCGCAGCGCGGCCCGGTCGACGTCGACCAGGGCACGGGCACCGGGCGGGCCGAGCAGCATCCGTACCCGCCCTCCGCGCCGACCCTGGTACAGCGGCCACAGCCGGACGTCCCCCCGGCCGCTCGGCATGTGGGTGCCGGAGCGCAGCAGCTCACGGGAGAGCTCCCACACGACCGACCCGCCCCGTGCGTCCCTGAAGTGCGCCCGGATCGCCCAGGGGTCGTCGGGGTCGTACCCGAAGGTCGCCTCCAGGGTGAGGTCGCCTCCCTCCTGGACCTGGCGGGCCGTGGTCCGCCACGGCCTGACCCGGGGGCTGGTCCTCTCGTGCGGGTTCTCCCGTCCCTCTGTGCCGGACATCGTCGCCACCTCCCTCGCGAGGATCGCGGTGCCCCTCGCGGCGCACCTCTGACGGCCCGTGTTTCCACGTCCGCGGGTTTCACGCGCCGTGGGGGTGAACGGCGGGTGAAACCTGGCGTCGCGGCAGCCGGGGAAGCGTCGCCCCGGGGCGCAGCCGTCGGCGCGTGCCGGTGGCCGCCGGGGCAGCCGGTGGGGATGCCTGGTCCCCGCCCGCGGCCGGTGTCATTCGGCCGTACCCGTGCGGGCCGGCGGTCCTCCGCCGATAATTGCCGGGTGATGCGCACCGGCGAAGCACAGCCCGCCCGCCCTCCCCGTGGTGATGTCCCCTCAGCACCGCCGGCGGCCGACCGGTGCCGGGACCGCGTGTGAGGTCGCCGCGGGCGCCGGGAAGCATCACGGTCCTTCCACGGCCCGCTCACCGGGCCGTGAGGGCCGTGCCGAACGACTCGCCCGTTCCACTCATCAGGAGGACATCGTGCGGATGCTGATCAACGTTCCGGAGACCGTCGTCGCCGACGCGCTACGGGGCATGGCCGCGGCACATCCCGAGTTGACCGTCGACGTCGAGAACCGGGTCGTCCTGCGGCGGGACGCGCCCATGGCGGGGAAGGTGGGCCTGATATCCGGCGGCGGCTCGGGGCACGAGCCGCTGCACGCCGGGTTCGTCGGGCCCGGGATGCTGGCGGCGGCCTGCGCCGGCGAGGTGTTCACCTCGCCCGTTCCGGACCAGATGGTGCGGGCCGCCGCCGCGGTCGACAGCGGGGCGGGGGTGCTGTTCGTCGTCAAGAACTACACCGGGGACGTCCTCAACTTCGAGATGGCCGCCGAGCTGGCCGAGGACGAGGGCGTGCAGGTCGCCCAGGTGCTCGTCGACGACGACGTGGCGGTGACCGACAGCCTCTACACCGCCGGCCGGCGGGGAACCGGCGGCACCCTGTTCGTGGAGAAGATCGCGGGGGCCGCCGCGGAGGAGGGCGCGCCGTTGGAGCGGGTCGAGGCGATCGCCCGGCGGGTGAACGAGAGGTCGCGGTCGTTCGGGGTGGCGCTGAGCGCCTGCAGCACGCCCGCGAAGGGCGGTCCCACCTTCGACCTGCCGGACGGGGAACTGGAGTTGGGTGTCGGTATCCACGGGGAGCCGGGCCGGGAACGGCGCCCGATGATGACCTCCCGGGAGATCGCAGACTTCGCGGTGGACGCCGTCCTGGAGGATCTGAGGCCGACGGGACCGGTACTGGCCCTGGTGAACGGCATGGGCGCGACGCCGCTGCTCGAACTGTACGGGTTCAACGCCGAGGTCCAGCGGGTCCTGTCCGAGCGGCGGGTCCCGGTCGCGCGCACGCTGGTCGGGAACTACGTGACCTCGCTCGACATGGCCGGCTGTTCGGTGACCCTGTGCGCGGCCGACGAGGAGCTGCTGCGCCTGTGGGACGCACCGGTGCGGACGCCCGCCCTGCGGTGGGGCCGGTGAGAGAACCCGCACGCACGCGCGGCCCCGCAGTCCCCGCACGCCCCGACACGACCGAGGTGACAGAAGTGACCGAGCCGACCACCCCCGGCACGCCCGAGGGGCCCCCCGCGCCGGGGCCGGTTCCCGGCGCGCTCGACACGGCGTTCTTCGTCCGCTGGCTCAGCGCCGCCGCCGCGGCCGTCGACCGCGAGGCGGACCGCCTCACGGAGCTGGACTCCGCGATCGGGGACGCCGATCACGGCGCCAACATGCGACGGGGTTTCGCCGCCGTCACGGCCGTACTGGAGAAGGAGCCGCCGCCGACACCGGGGGCCGTGCTCCGCGCGGCCGGGCGGCAGCTGATCTCCACGGTCGGAGGTGCCTCCGGGCCGCTGTACGGAACGCTGCTGCGGCGCACCGGCAAGGCTCTGGGCGACGAAGCGGCCGTGAGCCGCGAGCGGCTCGCCGAGGCGCTGGCCGCCGGGGTCGCGGCCGTCTCCGGGCTCGGCGGGGCGCGGCCGGGCGACAAGACCATGCTGGACGCGCTGGTACCGGCGGCCGAGGCGCTGGGCGAGTCCTTCGACGCGGCCCGGGAGGCGGCCGAGCGGGGCGCGCTGGCGACCGTACCCCTGCGGGCGCGCAAGGGGCGGGCCAGCTACCTGGGAGAGCGTTCCGTCGGGCACCAGGATCCGGGCGCCACCTCGTCGGCGCTGCTGGTCGCCGCGCTGGCGGAGGTGTCCCGATGAGCGGGCGGGTCGGCATCGTGCTGGTGTCGCACAGCGCTTCCGTGGCCGGAGCCGTGGCGGAGCTCGCCCGGGGTCTCTCGGGGGGCGGCCCCTCCGCCCCGATCCTCCCTGCGGGCGGAACCCCCGACGGGGGGCTGGGTACCAGCGCCGAGCTGATCGCGAAGGCCGCCGACGCGGCCGACGAGGGAGCCGGGGTGGCCCTGCTCGTCGATCTGGGCAGTGCCGTGCTGACCGTCAAGGCCCTGCTCGCCGAGGGGGACGAGCTGCCCGAGGGGGCGCGGCTGATCGACGCGCCGTTCGTCGAGGGAGCGGTCGCCGCTCTCGTGACGGCGAGTGCCGGTGGGGACCTGGACGCCGTGGAAGCGGCGGCCGCCGAGGCGTACGCCTACCGGAAGGCGTGAGGGCCGGCGGGGCGGCCGGTCGGCCCGGCCGCCCCGTCACGGGGAGTCCCGGCACCCCACCGTGTTGTGATGTGCCTGGTCAACCCACTAATGTCACAGGGCCTTGGTGTACGGGAAACCGGTGCAGTACCGGTGCGGCCCTCGCCACTGTGATCGGGAGGTCCGGCTCCACGCCCTGGGAGGACCCCAGGGAAGCCACTGCACCACCGCGGGTGACCGCGGCCGGTGTGGGAAGGCGGAGTCCGGGCGGCATGACCGTCAGCCAGGAGACCGGCCAAGGTGCGTTGTCCATCCACGAGGTGCTGGAGAGGGTCTCCCAACCATGCATATCGCCGAGGGGTATCTGCCCCCTGTGCACGCGGCCGCCTGGGGCGTCGCGTCCGCCCCGTTCGTCGTCCACGGTGTCCGCGCGCTGTCCCGTGAAGTAAAGGCTCATCCCGAGTCCACCCTGCTGCTCGGCGCCTCGGGCGCCTTCACCTTCGTCTTGTCCGCCCTCAAGATCCCCTCGGTGACGGGCAGTTGCTCGCATCCCACCGGTACGGGACTGGGGGCGATCCTGTTCCGGCCGCCCGTGATGGCGGTCCTGGGCACCATCACCCTGCTGTTCCAGGCGCTACTCCTGGCACACGGCGGACTCACCACCCTCGGCGCCAACGTCTTCTCGATGGCGATCGTCGGCCCCTGGGCCGGGTACGGGACGTACCGGCTGCTGCGGCGGTTCGACGCCCCGCTGATGGTGAGCGTCTTCTTCGGAGCCTTCGTCGCCGACCTCTCGACGTACTGCGTCACCAGCGTGCAGCTGTCACTGGCCTTCCCGGACCCGGTCAGCGGTGTCCTGGGTTCGCTCGCGAAGTTCGGCGGCATCTTCGCCGTCACCCAGCTGCCGCTCGCGGTCAGCGAGGGGCTGCTGACGGTCCTCGTGATGCGGCTGCTCGCGCAGTCCAGCAAGGGGGAGCTGAGCCGCCTCGGCGTGCTGCTGCCCGCCGCCCGCAAGAGCGAGACCACGGAGGCGGTCGCCCGATGAGCCGGAACGCGAAGATCAACACTCTGCTGCTCCTGGTGGTCGCGGCGCTGGCCGTGCTGCCCCTGCTGCTGGGGCTCGGGGACCACAAGGAGGAGCCGTTCACGGGGGCCGACGGTGAGGCGGAGTCGGCGATCACCGAGATCCGGCCGGACTACGAGCCGTGGTTCAGCCCGCTGTACGAGCCGCCGTCCGGAGAGGTCGAGTCGGCCCTGTTCTCGCTCCAGGCGGCGCTCGGAGCGGGTGTCCTCGCGTACTACTTCGGCCTGCGCAAGGGCCGCAGGCAGGGCGCGGCCCGCGCGGTGGCGGGTACCGCGTCGTCGGCCCCGGTGCCAGGGCCGACGACCGCCGGTGAAGAGTAGCCGGGGATGCTGCCCATCGACGCGGCGGCACACAGCAGTCGCTGGCGCCGCCGGCATCCGGGCGAGAAGGCCCTGCTCGGTTTCGGTCTGACCCTGTGCGCGGTGTCCCTGCCGCCGTGGCCGGGGGCGGTGCTGGTCGCCGCCGCCACGCTGGGCGTGCTGCTCGGACCGGCCGGAGTGCCGCGGCGTCAGCTGTGGCGGGCGTTCCGCATCCCTCTGGGGTTCTGCGTGACGGGCGCGGTCCCGCTGCTGTTCGAGGTCGGCGGGTCCCGCGGCCTGGTCGCGCTCGCGCCGGACGGACCGGCACAGGCCGGCCAGCTGCTGCTGCGGACCTCGGCCGCCTCCCTGGGGGTGCTGCTGTTCGCGTTCACCACACCCGTCTCGGACGTGCTGCCCCGGCTGGTGCGGGCGGGGGTGCCGGCGCCCGTGGTGGATGTCGCGCTGGTCATGTACCGGATCAGCTTCCTGCTCCTGGACGCGATGTCGAAGATCCGGCAGGCGCAGGCGTCCCGGCTCGGGCTGACCACACGGGCGGCGACCTGGCGCTCGCTGGCCGGTCTCGGCGCCACGGCGTTCGTCCGCGCCTTCGACCGGGCGCAGCGCCTCCAGAGCGGACTCGCCGGGCGGGGCTACGACGGCACGCTGCGGGTGCTGGTGCCCGAGGCCGCGGTCTCCCGCCGTTTCCTCGCGGCGACGGCGGGCGTGCTCGCCGGACTCGTCGCGCTCACCCTCGTCCTCGAAAGGTACCTGCCGTGAGTACTCGGTCCACTGTCGTCGAGCTGGTGGAGGCGGGTTTCGCCTACCAGGACGGGCCCGCCGTGCTCGACGGTATCCGCTTCGCGGTGCCCGAGGGCCGGGCCACCGCGCTTCTGGGCCGCAACGGAAGCGGCAAGACCACCCTGATGAGGCTGCTGAGCGGCGGGCTGCGGCCCGGCAGCGGCAGGCTGCTGCTGGACGGGACGGAGGTGACGTACGACCGCAAGGGCCTCACCCGGCTGCGGACGACCGTACAGCTGGTCGTCCAGGACCCGGACGACCAGCTCTTCGCGGCCTCGGTCGGGCAGGACGTGTCCTTCGGGCCGATGAACCTGGGCCTGCCGGAGGAGGAGGTACGGCTCCGCACCCGCGAGGCGCTGGAGGCCCTGGACATCGTCTCCCTGGAGGACCGGCCGACCCACCTGCTGTCCTACGGCCAGCGCAAGCGGGCGGCCATCGCGGGAGCCGTCGCGATGCGACCGCGCGTACTGATCATGGACGAGCCGACGGCCGGGCTCGATCCGCACGGCCAGGAGCGTCTGCTGGAGGTGCTGGCCAGGCTGCGGGACTCCGGCACGACGGTGGTGATGGCGACGCACGACGTGGACCTGGCCCTGCGCTGGGCGGACGACGCCGCGGTACTCGCGCCCCAGGGCCTGCGCACCGGGCCGATCGCCGAGCTGCTCGCGGACGACGCCCTGCTCGCCGCGGCCCGGCTGCGCCGGCCCTGGGGAATGGCGGTGACCCGGCTGCTGCGCGGCCACGGCCTGCTCCCACCGGGCGTGGAAGGCCCCCGGACGGCTGAGGAGCTGGACATCTGGTCGGAGGTGCCGGGGCGGGCGTAGACACGGAACCGGATGTCGTGCGGAGGCGGACGGCGGCGTCCTGGTGCGGGGGCGGCGAGGGCGCGCGGCATGGTCGGGCTCGCGCCGGACGGACCGGCAGAGGCGGGCGGGGCGGGCGCGCGCGCCCTGGCGCCGAGGCCGTGTGCCGGGTCAGAGCCTGTCGGGTGGACCGCCGGCTCCGTCCCCTCGCCCCGCGCGCCACCGCGTGCGTTGCGCACATCACCTCCAGCCCTTTATGCAACTTGTTGCACAAAGCCCTTCGGGTCGTCTACAACAGACCGTGACGACACTGCGCGAGGAGGCGCCCCGATGGCCCCGACCACTCCGTACCCGCACCTGCTGAGCCCGCTCGACCTCGGGTTCACCACCCTGCCCAACCGGGTGCTCATGGGTTCCATGCACGTCGGACTCGAAGAGGCCGAGAACGGTTTCGAGCGGATGGCCGCCTTCTACGCCGAGCGCGCCCGCGGCGGTGTCGGCCTCATCGTGACCGGAGGCATCGCCCCCAACGAGGAGGGCCGTCCCTGGGACGGCGGCGCCAAGCTCAGCACCGAAGAGGAGGTCGCGGAGCACCGGCTGATCACCGACGCCGTGCACGAGGCCGGCGGCCGGATCGCCCTGCAGATCCTGCACTTCGGCCGCTACGCGTACCACCCCGGCCTGGTCGCCCCCAGCGCCCTCCAGGCTCCGATCAGCCCCTTCGTACCGAACGAGCTGTCCGACGCCGACATCGAGCGGACCATCGAGGACTACGCCCGCTGTGCCGAGCTGGCCAAGTCCGCCGGGTACGACGGCGTGGAGGTCATGGGGTCCGAGGGCTACCTCGTCAACGAGTTCATCGCCGCCGCCACGAACCGGCGCACCGACCGCTGGGGCGGCAGCTACGAGAACCGGGTCCGCTTCCCGCTGGAGATCGTCCGGCGCATCCGCGAACGGGTCGGCGAGGAGTTCATCCTCGTGTACCGGCTCTCCATGCTGGACCTGGTCCCCGGTGGCTCGACCCTGGAGGAGGTGGTCGCTCTCGCCAAGGAGATCGAGGCCGCCGGCGCCACCCTCATCAACACCGGCATCGGCTGGCACGAGGCCCGGATCCCCACCATCGCGACCTCGGTGCCCCGCGGCGCCTACACCTGGGTCACGAAGAAGCTGATGGGCGCGGTCTCCGTCCCGCTGGTCACCAGCAACCGCATCAACACGCCCGAGGTCGCCGAGCAGATCCTCGCCGAGGGACGCGCCGACATGGTCTCGATGGCCCGTCCGTTCCTCGCCGACCCGGACTTCGTCGGCAAGGCCGCCGCCGGCCGTGCCGACACCATCAACACCTGCATCGGCTGCAACCAGGCGTGCCTGGACCACACCTTCAGCCTCAAGATCACCTCCTGCCTGGTCAATCCGCGCGCCTGCCACGAGACCGAGCTGATCCTCTCCCCCACCCGCCTCGCGAAACGGATCGCCGTCGTCGGCGCGGGCCCCGCAGGTCTGGCCTTCTCCGTGTCCGCCGCCGAACGCGGCCACCAGGTCACCCTGTTCGACGCGGCCGACGAGATCGGCGGCCAGCTGAACGTCGCCAAGCGGGTGCCGGGCAAGGAGGAGTTCGACGAGACCCTGCGGTACTTCCGCACCCAGCTCGACACCCGAGGGGTCGACGTCCGCCTGAACACCTTCGTCTCGGCCGACGACCTCGACGGCTTCGACGAGATCGTCGTCGCGACCGGGGTCACCCCGCGCACCCCCGCCATCGAGGGTGTCGACCACCCGAGCGTCGTGAGCTACCTCGACGTCCTGCGCGACGACGCCCCGGTCGGCGAGCGGGTGGCCGTCGTCGGCGCGGGCGGCATCGGCTTCGACGTCGCCGAGTTCCTCACGGACGGCGGCCAGGGCGCGAGCCAGGACCCGGAGACCTACTTCCGCCAGTGGGGGGTGGACACCGCGTACGAGACGCGCGGCGGCCTGCGCACCCCCGAGCGGCCCCGGCCTCCCCGGCAGGTCCATCTCCTCCAGCGCAAGACCTCCAAGGTCGGCGCCGGACTCGGCAAGACCACCGGTTGGATCCACCGCGCCGAGATGAAGCACCGCGGTGTCACCATGGTCGCCGGCGTCTCCTACGAGCGGATCGACGACGAGGGCCTGCACATCAGCCTCGACGGCGAACCCCGGGTCGTCCCGGTCGACACCGTCGTGCTCTGCACGGGCCAGGAGCCGCGCCGCGAGCTGTACGACACGCTGGTCGCCGCCGGCCGCACCGCGCACCTCATCGGAGGCGCCGACGTGGCGGCGGAGCTCGACGCCAAGCGGGCCATCGACCAGGGCACCCGCCTCGCGGCCTCTCTCTGACGCGCGGACCGGGCCGCCCGCGCTGGGCGGTCCGGCCCCTCGCCCACCGGGCGGCCGGCCGCCCCGCCCCCGCACCACCGCGGCCGGCCCGCGAACCTAGGATGCGCCCATGTCCCTCCCGCACGCGATCCTGACCGCGCTGCTCGAGAAGCCCTCCTCGGGACTCGAACTGACGCGCCGTTTCGACAAGTCGATCGGCTACTTCTGGTCGGCCACGCACCAGCAGATCTACCGCGAGCTGGGCCGGCTGGAACAGGCGGGCCACATCCGCGCCCTGCCGTCCCCGGTGCCGGCGCGGGGGCAGAAGAAGGAGTACGAGGTCCTGCCCGCCGGGCGGGACGAACTGACGGCCTGGGTGGCCCGGACCGAGGACCCGAAACCGCTGCGGTCGGCGCTGCTGCTGCGTATGCGGGCGGCGGGCGTGGTGGGCGCGACCGGCATGCGGGCCGAGCTGGAGCGCCATCTCGAACTGCACCGCCGCCAGTTGGCGGAGTACCGGGACATCGAGGAGCGGGACTTCCCGGCGTCGCGCCGGGAGAGCGCGCCGGACCGGCTGCGACACCTCGTGCTGCGGGGCGGGATCGACCTGGAGCGGTTCTGGGTCGAATGGCTGACACACGCCCTGGACGAGCTGCCCGCGTAGGGCGCGCGCGGACCCGCCGCCCGGCGCGATCCCGAGGCCCGCGCGGGGCCGGGTGTGGATACTGGACGACGAGGAGATCCACGACAGGAAAGGGCGGGCATGGCCGACGACTTGGGGCATCGTGCGACGCGTCACGCGGTGGTGATCGGGGGAAGTCTCGCGGGCCTGCTGGCCGCGCGGGTGCTGAGCGAACACGCGGAGAGGGTCACGGTCGTCGAGCGCGACCGCCTCCCGGAGGGCCCGGACCCGCGGCCGGGCGTTCCGCAGGGCCGTCACACCCACGTCCTGCTGGCGGGCGGACAGCGGGCACTGGACGAGCTGCTGCCGGGATTCACCACCGAACTGGCCGGCCTCGGCAGCCCTCAGGTGGGCATGCCCGAGGACATGCTTCAGCTCCAGGACGGCCGGTGGTTCCGCCGCACCGCGTCCTCGACCTCGCTGTACACCGGCCCCCGCGCACAGCTCGAATGGCTGGTGCGCCGCCGGGTGCTCGCCGATCCGCGCATCGAGATGGTCGAGGGCGCCGAGACGGTCGGTCTGATCGGCGACTCCGCGCGCGTGCGCGGAGTGCTCTGGCGCGAGCGGGGTGCCGACGCCGCCCGGGAGCCCCGGCGCCTGGAGGCCGACCTGGTGGTCGACGCCGCCGGGCGCGGCACCCGTGCCCCGGACTGGCTCGCCGCGATCGGCGCGGAGGCACCGCACGAGGAGACCATCGACACCGGTCTCGGCTACGCGACCCGCGTCTACCGAGGCGCGGCGGACGGCACGACGGACGCGCTCGGCGTCAACATCGTGCCCCATCCCCGGCAGATCTACGGCGCCGTCGTCACTCCCGTCGGCGAAGGTCGCCATCTGGTGACCCTGTCCGGGCTACGCGAGGACGTGCCGCCCTCGGACGAGGCCGGTTTCGAGGAGTTCGCGAAGCGGCTTCCGCATCCGCTGGTCAGCGAGTGGATGGCGAAGGCCCAGCCGGACTCCGCCGTCTTCGGCTTCCGCCGGACCTCCAACGTACGCCGCCGGTACGACCTGCCCGGCCGGCGCCCAGCGGGATTCCTCGCCACCGGTGACGCGCTCTGCGCCTTCAATCCGATCTACGGTCAGGGCATGACGGTGGCCGCGCTGTGCGCCGTCGCGCTGCGCCGCGCGCTCGGCGACCGGCGCCGCACGGCGACCACCCGGACCGTCCAGAAGGCACTGCTCGCCGCGTCGCGACAGGCTTGGGACATCTCCGCGGGCGCGGACCGGAAGATGCCGGGGGCGACCGGCAACGCCGCCGGCTCGCGCGCGGTGGACAGGCCCGTGGGCTGGTATCTGCGCCGCCTTCAGCAGCGGTACCCGGGAGACCCGGTGGTCGGATCGGCCTTCCGTTCCGTCCTCACCCTCACGGCACCGATGTCGTCGCTGTTCGCCCCCGCCGTGGCGCGGGCCGTGCTGTTCGGCCCGGTGGGGCGGACACCGGCGGAGCCGCCGCTGCGGCGCGAGGAGCCGTAGGCGCGCTGACCGGGACCGGGTCCGCGCGTACCCGGCCGCCCCGCCACGTACCCGGCCGCCCCGCCACGTACCCGAGCCGATCCCCGCTCCGCACCCGCCCTGCCGCGAGATCCCGCCTCGCCCCGCCGGCCACCCGACAGGCGCTGCGGGCCTGTCGGGTGGCCTTCGACCGACAGGCGGACGCGGCCTGGTGCGTGCGACTCCAAGGCGCCGGGAGGTCACCGTAGCGGAGCTGCCGGGGCATCCCGGCAACACCGGCAGCGTGCGTGCCAGGGCGTGACCGCCCGGTCAGAGGCCACCCGACAGGCTCGTCAGACACCCGGCGCCGCCACGATCACCCCGGCCGCGATCGCGGCGCTCAACTCGGCGTGGTCGTCGGCGTTCTGGCCGGCGTACCGGATCGCGAACTCGGCGACCGCCCGGTCGAAGACGTCCGAGGAGCCGAGGTAGCCGGCGATGGCTATCCGGTCGCCGGAGCGCGCGTGGGCACGCGCCAGAGCGTGGCCGCACAGCCGCGCGTAGGCGCGCAGTCGGGACGGGGACAGGGCCTCGACGTCCACTGGGTTCTTCGTGTCACGCAGTCGGCGCCAGTAGAAGTGGCGCTGTTCCGGACCGGTCATCCAGCCCAGGAAGATGTCACCGGCTGCCTGGACGAGCCGCTGTCCCGCGACGACGCGGCGTCCGTGGTGCGCGTGGGCGCTCGGCGGCAGGTACGCCTCCAGGACGGACCGGCCGGCCTCCCTGACCTGGAGGATCAGCGGATCGTCCCGGTCACGACCCTGGAGCAGCAGGACATAACGGCGGGTGCCGACGTGGCCCACGCCCACGGCCTCGCGGGCCGCGTCGAGGAAGCGGTAGCGGTCGAGCAGCACCCGGCGTTCCTCGGCGAGGGAGCTGCGGTAGTCGCTGAAGACCTTGCCGAGGGTGACCCGGTCGAGGTCACCGGTCCGTTCGAGGAGCGGCGGATCGTCGACGAGGTGCCGGGCACCGGACTCGTCCGTCGTGGTGAGTTCGGCGAGAGTCCGGAGGCCGGTGCGGCGGCGGGCGTGGACGTGGCGGCGCCGGGCGTGGGCGCCGCCGTCGTGGGTGAACGGTGCGAGGTTCCCGGCGTCGATGCGCTCGTACCAGGCGGCGAGTTCGCCGAGTCCGGCCAGCCGGCGCATGGCGGTGCGGTACGAGGAGGCGGCGGCCAGCGCGGCGAGGTGTGCCTTGGCCTTCGTGCCGCCGCTGTGGAGGGTGGCGACGGCGGCGCTCGCGGCGAGTCGTTTGACGTCCCATTCGAAGGGCCCGGGGAGCGTCTCGTCGAAGTCCTCCACATCGAAGAGGAGGGTCCGTTCGGGTGAGGCGTGAATGCCGAAGTTGAGCAGGTGCGCGTCTCCGCAGAGTTGCACGGTCAGGGCGGTGTGGGGCTGCGCGGCGAGGTCCGCGGCCATGACGGCGGCGGCGCCGCGGAGGAAGGCGAAGGGTGACGCGGCCAACCTGCCGTAGCGGACGGGTGCGAGTTCGGCCAGACGGTCGACGTACTGCCGCTCCAGGACGGTCAGCGGGTCGGGGCGCTGCGAGGACGGTATCCAGCGGCCGTGTGAGGAGCGGGGCACGCTCTTGCGGGCCTCCCGGCCGATCGCGGCCCGCTCCGACGGTGTGGTCATCCGGTATCACCCGCCTCCGTCGTCGCCGCCACCATTCGCCACTCATTAGAAGCTCGGTCGCGGGTTTCGGCCACTCTCGGCCGACCCCCCTTCCCGAGTGGTTTAGACCAATGATAGGAATTGATCACCCCCGCGACTCATGTGATCACGCTGAGCAAACAGAGAGGGTCTGATCATGGCCGAACCCGATCCCGCCCCGATGGCGACGGTTCCGCTCTACCTCCGGGTCGCCGCCGCCTTGCGCGACGACCTCGCGGGGCGGCACGTTCCCCCCGGCGGCCGTCTGCCGTCCGAGCGTTCCCTCGCCCATCGCTACCGCGTGAACCGGCAGACCGTGCGCAGCGCCCTGCAGCTGCTGCGCGAGGAGGGGCTCGTGGTGACCGACCGCCGGGGCACCTTCGCGGCGGGGGCGGAAAGCCCCTCTTCCACACCGGTTCTGACGGCGCGTCGACAGAGCTTTCCGGGCGGGACGGAGGCGGCCCACGCCCTGGTGCGGGCCACGCTCGCCTGGGAGGTCCCGCCGGGCGCGCCCGCGAGCCGGCTGGGGCTGGCCCCGGGCGAAGCCACCCTCGTCCACCGCCATGTGGTGCTCGGCCGGAACGGGGCACCACTGCAGCGCTCGGTCTCGTGGTTCTCCCGTGCGGCCCTCAAGGAGATCCCCCAGCTCGGCCGGTACCGGCGGGTCACCGGCGCCACGCAACAGCCCGACCTGCGGCTCCTCTACCACTGGATGCACGAGGCGGGTCTCCGGCTGACCCGGCGGGAGTCGATCGCGGTACCCCCGGGACCCTCCACCGGCGTGGGTCCCGGCGCTGTTCGACTGGTCGTCCACCGGGTGGTGAGCGACCAGCACGGGCATGCCCTGGAGATCACGGACATCGACTTCGCGGCGCACGCCGCGGCCTGGACCTACGAGTTCTCGGCCTGAGAGCCTGTCGGCCGAAGGCCACCCGACAGGCTCTCGGCCGGGCGCCCGGCCCCTCCGTGGGCCCGGGCCCCGGTCGTCAGACGATCCCCTCGGCGATCTCCGCCTCCTCGCGCGCGCTGCCGTACGCCGACGGCGTGCCGTACGAGCGGCGGGCGACGTACCACCAGACACTGGAGAGGATCAGCACCACGGCGAGGGCGATCACCGCGTAGTTCATCGAGTCGATGGTCACCGGGTACGCCTGCGGGAGGCAGAAGAGCACGGTGACGACGGCCACCCAGCCCACCGCGGTCCAGCCGATCGGCCTGCTCCAGCGGCCCAGACTCCACGGTCCGGGGGTGAACCGCTCACCCGCCCGCAGGCGCAGGTAGATCGGGATGGCGTAGGCCGGGGTGATGCCGATGACGTTGATCGCCGTCACGGCGCCGTAGGCGGTGGCGGAGTACAGGGAGGGGACGGCGAGCAGAGCGGCGACGCCGACCGAGAGCCACACGGCGGGCACCGGTGTCTGGGTCCGACTGCTGACCTTGCGCCAGAGGGTGGAGCCGGGCAGGGCGTTGTCCCGGCTGAAGGCGAACACCATCCGGCTGGCCGCTGCGACCTCGGCGTTGCCGCAGAACAGCTGCGCCACGATCACCACGAGCAGCAGGGCCGTGGCGCCGCCGGAGCCGAGCGCATCCAGCAGGATCTGGGCGGGCGGGACACCGGTGGCGCTGTTCTGCGTGCCCGCGTAGTCCTGGATGGCGAAGGTCAGCCCGGCGAGGAGCGCGAAGCCGGCGATCCAGGAGACCCAGATGGCGCGGACGATGCCCTTGGCCGCGCTGACCGAGGCGTTGGAGGTCTCCTCGGAGAGGTGGGCTGAGGCGTCGTAGCCGGAGAAGGTGTACTGGGCGAGCAGCAGACCGACGGCCGCGACGTAGAACGGGTTGTGCCAGCCTGTGTCGTTGACGAACTCGGTGAAGACGAACTCGACCGACTGGTGACGGTCGGGGATGAAGGCGAGGGCTCCGACGATGACGGTGACGCCGCCGAGGTGCCACCAGACGCTGACCGAGTTGAGCACGCTGACCAGGCGGACGCCGAAGAGGTTGAGCACGGCGTGCAGCAGCAGGATCACCAGGAAGATCACGAAGGTGGAACCCGCTGTGGGCACGATGCCCCACTGGAGGTTGAGGAAGGCTCCGGTGAAGAGCGCGGCGCCGTAGTCGATTCCCGCGATGGCACCGAGCAGGCCGAGCAGATTGAGCCAGCCGGTGTACCAGCCCCAGCGTCGGCCTCCGAGCCGGTCGGCCATGTAGTAGAGCGCGCCGGACGTGGGGTAGGCGCTGGTGACCTCGGCGAGGGCGAGGCCGACGCAGAGGACGAAGAGGCCGACGCCGGCCCAGCCCCACATCATGACGGCGGGGCCGCCGGTGCCGAGGCCGAAGCCGTAGAGCGTCATGCAGCCGGAGAGGACCGAGATGACGGAGAAGCTGATGGCGAAGTTGCCGAAGCCGCCCATCCGGCGGGCGAGGACGGGCTGGTAGCCGAGCTCTCTGAGCCGAGCCTCCTCGTCCTGGACCGCGGCGGCCCCTGGTATCGCGTCGACGGGGACGGTGCGGGACATGCCAATACCTCCGGGGGCGGGAGCGGGGAAGGGGGCGGAAATCGAGGGCGGAGCGGGGGCGGTTCAGTCGTCGAGGCAGCGGCCGCGGGCTCTCAGGAAGACTTCCTCGGCGAGCTCCCGGTCGTCGGGGCGGGGCGTCCGGTACGCCCAGGGCAGCACGGTGTAGTAGGGACCGAGCGCCTCGAAGACCCGGGCCGCGTCGGCGAAACGCAGGGCGCCGAAGAGGGCGTGCGCCAGGTGGTTGAGATCGAGGAGGGACGCCTCGTCGGTGGCGCAGAAGAGGAACCAGGCGTCCAGCGCCCGCTGGGCGTCGCGCACGGCGTCCTCGGCGACCCAGTGCAGGTCCAGGGCCCGCTCGTGACCGCGCTCGCGCCGGTAGCGTTCGACCCGGACGTAGAGCGGAAGGGCGTGCAGGGCGGAGCCCGGAGGAGCCGACGCCGCGGCCCACTGCACGTAGTTGACGGCCTCGGCCAGCGGTCCGGAGCGCCGGGCGTACAGGAACTGGAGCATCCGGTGGTGCGCCTCGCGGTTGTGCGGGTCGCGCTTCTCCACCTCGGTGAGGAGCCCCCAGGGTCCGGGTGGGAGCATCGGCGCGGGCGGACGCAGACGGTGTTCCTCCATCCGCTGCCGCTCGTCGAGTACGGCGAGGGCGAGCCGGCAGACCCACGGCACGGGGTCGGCGGGCGTCACCTCGGCGGCGTACCGGCAAGCGGTCCACGCCTCCTGCCACAGCTCGCGGGTGCGGGGGTGTCCGGCCCGGTGTGCGCGGACGGCGCGCTCCACCACGACCCGGGTGTGCATGACGGTGGCGGCGACACTGTCCGGTTCCTCGGCCCGCCACGCCTGGACGACGTCGGTGCCGGCGGCCACCGCCGCGAGTACCTGGGTGCGCTGGGTCCAGCAGGCCCAGTCGCCCGTCTCGTCCAGTAATCGGGCCATCGACACCCAGCGTCCGGTCCGCACGTCCTGTACGGCGTTGCGCAGGGCGTGGTCGTGGCCCGCCGGGTGGTAGACGGGCCGGAAGCCGTTCCCGGCCATCAGGTCGTCGGGCGTGCGATGGGAGACATGAGGTCCTCGGTGGGGTGGAGGGGGTGGTCAGTCCCCCCGGGTGGGGCGTCCCGGCCGTTGATCGGCGATCACTATAGAGGGCTCCGGGCGCCCGCCGCGGGGTTTCATCGCTGATGACAAGTATCCGGCCAGAGACTGTTTTTGACTGTCCATCAGTCACGTGTGGCGACTTGACGAGTCCTTGCCGCCCGGCTTGACGAGCGGGGCCGGTTCCAGGAAGCTTTCCGCTTCGATGATCACGGCAGGCGGCGTTCCAGGACGGGAGACACGAGGATGACGGGCCCGGTACTCGCCGTGGACCAGGGCACTTCGGGGACCAAGGCGTTCGTGGTCTGCCCCTCGCGCGGGGTACTCGGCAGCGGATCGGCGCCCGTGCGCCCCCGCTACCTTCCCGGCGGGCTGGTCGAGGTCGATCCGCGTCGGCTCCACGAGTCCGTGGTGGCCGCCGGACGCGCCGCGCTCGCCGAGGCCGGCACGCCGGTGGTGGCCGTGGGCCTGGCGAACCAGGGCGAGACCGTGCTGGCCTGGGACCCGTCGACGGGCGATCCGCTCACCGACGCGCTCGTCTGGCAGGACCGCCGCGCCGCCGCGGTGTGCGCCGGACTCGTCGAGCACGCCGACGCGCTGCGGCGGCGGACCGGGTTACCGCTGGATCCGTACTTCGCCGCTCCCAAGATGGCCTGGATCCGCCGTCACCTCACCGGCGCGGGTGTGGTGACCACGAGCGACGCCTGGCTGGTCCACCGCCTCACCGGGGCCTTCGTCACCGACGCGGCGACCGCCGGCCGCACCGGGCTGCTCGACCTCGACACCGTGTCCTGGTCCGCCGAGGCGCTCGACGTCTACGGACTGGGCGGAGAACGGCTGCCGCGGGTCGTGGACGCGGACACCCGCGTCGGCGTCACGACCGCGTTCGGCCCTCCGCTGCCGCTCACCGGGCTGCTCGTGGACCAGCAGGCCGCGCTGCTCGCGCAGAGCGTGACCGAGCCGGGGTCGGCCAAGTGCACCTACGGCACCGGTGCCTTCCTCCTCGCCCAGACCGGACCGGTCCCCCGCCGTAGCGACACGGGGCTGGTGAGCTGTGTCGCCTGGCGCCTCGGCGGACGGACGAGCTACTGCCTGGACGGTCAGGTCTACACGGCCGCCTCGGCCGTGCGGTGGCTCACCGACCTCGGCGTGATCCCCGGGGCCGACGCCCTCGACGCGGTGGGCGCCTCCGTACCGGACAGCGGGGGCGTCACCTTCGTCCCCGCGCTGGCCGGCCTCGCCGCGCCCTGGTGGCGCGGCGACGTCCGCGGCTCGCTGACCGGCCTCGGCCTCGACACCACCGGCGGCCATCTGGTCCGAGCCCTCTGCGAGGGCGTCGCCGCCCAGGTGGTGGAACTGGCGGAGGCGGCGGGCAGGGACCTCGGCGCATCGCTCACCTCGCTGCGGGTGGACGGCGGTCTGACCCGGTCGGCGCTGCTGATGCAGACCCAGGCGGACCTCCTCCGGCTTCCCGTCGAGGTCTCGGCCCTGCCGGACGCGACCGCGCTGGGCGCGGCGGCGGTCGCCCGGCTCGGTCTCGAACCCGATCTCCCGGTCCACGAGGCCGTGCCCCGGTGGAAACCCTCGGCCGTATACGAACCGCGGGGCACGGCGGCGCAGGCGGGCGAGCGAATGGACCTCTTCCGCACGGCCGTGGCCGCCCTCCTCGACCGCGGCGGCACGGAAGTCCCGCCCGCGTGAGGGCGCGGCGCGCCACCGCACGGCGCACGGAAGGGACCCGGCGCACGAAGGAGCCGGGCACGGACTGCGGGCTCGTCAGCAGGACGGGTCCGCTGCCGGACACCTCCGCGCCCGGCGGCGCGTACGACGTCGTGGTCGTCGGCGCCGGGGTGGTCGGCTGCGCCGTGGCCCGCGAACTCGCCGGCCACACGCTGCGCGTCGCGCTCGTGGAGGCTTCGGGGGACGTCGGGGACGGCACGTCGAAGGCCAACACCGCGATCCTGCACACCGGATTCGACGCCGTGCCCGGCTCGCTGGAGTCCGCGCTGGTCCGGGAAGGCGGCCGGCGGCTCGCGGCGTACGCGGAGGAGGCCGGTATCCCGGTGGAACCTCTCGGCGCGCTCCTCGTCGCCTGGGACCGGGAGCAGTCGGCCGCGCTCCCCCGGCTCGCCGACAAGGCGGCACGCAACGGCTACCGCGCCACCCGGCCGGTGGGCGCCGCCGAGCTGCGCGCGCGGGAGCCTCGGTTGGGGCCCGGGGCGCTCGGCGCGCTGGAGGTACCCGGCGAGTCGGTCGTCTGCCCCTGGACGACGACGCTCGCGTACGCCACCCAGGCCGTGCGTTCCGGGGTCGACCTGCATCTGAACTGCCGGGTGGAGCGGGCCGATCCGGGCGTACCGCACCGGCTGGTCACCCGGCGGGGGGTGCTGCGCGCCCGGTTCGTGGTCAACGCCTGCGGGCTCCACGCCGACGCCTTCGACGCGCTCTTCGGCCGACATGACTTCACGGTGACCCCGCGACGCGGACAACTGATCGTGTTCGACGCGTTCGCGCGCGGTCTGGTGCGGCACATCCTGCTGCCGGTACCCGGCACTCTCGGCAAGGGGGTCCTGGTCACCCCGACGGTGTACGGCAACGTGATGCTCGGGCCGACCGCCGAGGACCTGGACGACAAGACCGACACCGGGTCGACCGCGGCGGGGCTTGCGGCGCTGCGGGAGCGGGGCCGTCGCATCCTGCCCGCGCTGCTCGACGAGGAGGTCACGGCGGTCTACGCCGGGCTGCGGGCCGCCACCGGGACGGACGACTACCGGGTGACGGCCCACCCCGCCCTGCGCTACGTCACGGTGGGCGGCATCCGGTCCACCGGGCTGACCGCCTCGCTCGCGATCGCCGCGCACGTGCTGGACCTGCTCAGGGACATCGGACTCGGCACGGGCCCGCCGCGTCCACGGGCGCCCGTGCGCATGCCGAACCTGGGCGAGGCCGGGCCGCGTCCGTACCGGGACGCCGAGCGGATCGCGGGCGATCCCGCCTACGGGAGTGTCGTGTGCCACTGCGAGCGGGTGACCCGCGGCGAGATCCGCGACGCGCTCGCTTCGACGATCGCGCCGTCGTCCCTGGACGGACTACGTCGCCGCACCCGGGCCCGCGGCGGGCGCTGCCAGGGATTCTCCTGCGGGGCCGCGGTCCGGGCGATGTTCGAGGAGGCGGGTCCCTGATGGTCCGGGTGCGGTACCGCGCGGTGGACGTCCTGGTGGTGGGGGCCGGACCGGCGGGGCTGTCCGCCGCCGCCCGGCTCGCCACGGCGGGAGCGGGGCGCGTCGAGGTACTCGAACGGGAACGGACCGCGGGTGGGGCGCCCCGGTACAGTGCCCACGGCGGCTTCGGCGGGGCGGCGGACGGACCCGCCTACGCGCGACGCGCGGTCGCCTGGGCGGTGCGGGCCGGTGCCACCCTCCGCACCGGGGTCTCGGCGACCGACTGGGCCGGGCCGCTGACGCTGGAGATCACCGGCCCGGCCGGACGTGAACGGATCACCGCGCGCGCGGTGATCCTGGCGACCGGCGCCCGGGAACGCCCGCGCAGCGCACGCCTGGTGCCCGGCTCCCGGCCGTCCGGAGTGCTGACGACCGGCGAACTCCTGCAGTCCGTCCATCTCCACGGGATGCGGCGGGAGCGGCTTGGAAGACGGGCGGTCGTGGTCGGCGCGGAGCCGGTGGCCCGGCACGCGGTCGCGACGCTGCGGCACGCGGGGCTCCACGTCGCCGCGCTCGTGACGGACCTGCCGCGCGGGGCGGAGCGGCCGGGGACCGTGCACCGGCCGCCGCTGCTCACGGATGCCGCGGTGACGGAACTGGTGGGCCGCGGGCGGCTGACCGGCGTCCGGGTGCGGCACGGCGACGGTCGCCCGGGGCTGCTCCGTTGCGACACGGTGGTCTTCACCGGGGACTGGATGCCCGATCACGAACTGGCCCGCTCCGGTGGGGTGCTCCTGGACGGCGGGACCCGGGGGCCCGCGGTCGACGGCGCGTTCCGTACGGCCTCGCCCGGTGTCTTCGCCGTCGGCAACGTGCTGCGCGGTGTCGAGCCGGCGGTCTGGGCCGCGGCCGAGGGGCACGCCGCCGCGGAGTCCGTCCTCCGGCTCCTCGCCGGCGGGGAGGGCGATGTCACGGCGGCGCCGGTGGTGGTCGAGGACCCGTTGCGGTGGGTGTCGCCGAACCGGATCTCCCGCGGCGGGCACGGCCGCCCGTTCCTGCTCCGGGCGGCACGGCCACTGAGCCACCCGGTGGTGACGGTGGAACAGGAAGGCAGGGTGCTGTGCCGCCGGACGGTGCGGGGCGTGGCCCAGCCGTGGCGTTCCGTCCGGCTGGCCCCGGACTGGGCGCGGGCGGTCGATCCGGCGGGCGGGCCGGTGGTGGTGCGGGCCGGGGACGGAGAGCCTGTCGGATGAACTCCGGCCGGGCCGCCACGACAGGCTCCGAGCCCGCGGGCCGCGAGGGAGGCTACGACGAACGGCCGTGTGGCGCCGAGTGACTGCACGGGGCCGCGGTCGCGCTGCTGAAGGGCGGCGATGTCGGCGTGTGCCGTCTCGACAGCCTCCGGGTACTCCTGGGTCCTCTCGTGCTCGGCGAGGGCCCGGTAGACGCCGGCGACGGACGGGTTCTGTCCCTTGTGCTTCACACGTCGCGCCGCCGCACGACGACCGCAGCGAGTACGACCGCGATCAGCGGCCAGAGCGCGTACACGGCCCATGAGCCGGGGACGGTGGCGCTGTAGGCGAGCGCATGGGGGTCTGGTGCCCAGTTCTGGACCAGGCGCTTCCATGCCGTGACCGGCATCGCGTGGCTCACGGCGGCGGACCAGCGTGCGCTCTGCGAGAAGATCGGCGGCAGCATCACCAGGGTGAAGGCGGTGGTGACCATGGTGGTGGCGCTGTGCCTGATCAGAGCCCCGAGGCCGAGGCCGATCAGTGCGCAGACCGGTGCCAGCAGGGCGGACGCCACCAGCGCCCGGAGCACTCCGGGATGGGTGAGAGGAACCCCGGCCTGTCGTGCGTTCAGGATGCCTTGGGATACCAGGAAGCAACCGCTTGAGATGACCGTACCGACTGCGGTCCAGAGCGCGGCGGTGACGACCGCCTTGGCCAGCACCACCGCAGCACGGGCGGGGACGGCCATGGTGGTGGTGCGGATCAGGCCGCTGCTGTACTCGCTGACGACGGTGAGGGCGCCGACGCTGCCGGCGACGAGTATCAGTGTCCAGTAGCCGGCCGCGGGGAACGCGACGAACACAAGGAATCCCTGTTCGGGCCTCGCGGCCGGGCTCATCGTCCGGAGATCGTCGATTTCCGCCAGTGCCGCGACAGCGGCGGACCCGATGACGAACAGGGTGGTGAGTGCGAGGGTCCATGGGGTGGAGCGCAGGGACCGAACCTTGATCCATTCCGAGAAGAGCAGGTTGCGGAAACGGGCGGGGGGCTCGGCGACAGCCACGGCTGAGGTGGCCGGGGAAGCCGGGGAGAGTGTGGTCATCGGGGTTGTCCTGCCTGGTATTCGACGCTGCCGACGGTGAGTTCCATGAATGCCTCCTCCAGTGAGGCGGTTCGGGTGGTCAGCTCGTTCAGCAGGATCCGGTTCTCGAAGGCGAGCGCTGCGATCCGGTCCGCCGACAGCCCGGTCACGGCGAGCTTTTCGGCGTCCGCCGATCCTTCCGGCTCGACCGACGCCCCCGCGGCGGTCAGCGCCGCCGTCAGCTCGGTGACCTGCCGCGTGCCCACCACGACACCGAGGCGGGTGCTGCGTGCCGCGAAGTCCCTGACCGGCTCGGCGGCGATGAGCCGGCCCCGGCCGATGACGACGAGCTGGTCGGCGGTGTTCTCCATCTCCGACATGAGGTGGCTGGAGAGGAAGACCGTACGGCCCTCGGCCGCGAGGCGCCGGAAGAGGCGGCGCATCCAGAGCACGCCTTCCGGGTCCATGCCGTTGACCGGTTCGTCGAACATCAGCACCGGCGGGTCGCCGAGCAGCGCGGTGGCGATCCCGAGCCGCTGCCTCATGCCGAGCGAGAAGCCGCCGACGCGGCGGGGCGCGGCCTCGGCGAGGCCCACCTCGTGCAGCACTTCGTCCACCCGGCGCGGGGAGATCCCGTTGCTGTGGGCCAGGGCGGACAGGTGGGCCGCGGCGCTGCGGCCGCCGTGGACCTGGTCGGCGTCGAGGAGGGCGCCGACGTGCCGCAGTCCGCGCGGGTGGCTGCGGAAGGGGACGCCGCTGACGGTGGCCCCGCCGCTGGTGGGCGCGTCCAGGCCGAGGATCATCCGCAGGGTGGTGGTCTTGCCTGCTCCGTTGGGACCGAGGAATCCGGTGACCTGGCCCGGTCGGACAGTGAAGGACAGCTGGTCGACGGCGGTCTTGTCGCCGTAGCGTTTGGTGAGTTCGTTGACTTCGATCACAGGGACAACCCTGCCGGGAGGGCTCCGTCCGGTCATGGGGCCGTGGGCGGCAGTCGCGCGGCTGGGTTCGCCCGTGGGCGTACGTCCGCGGGCCGATCCCGCCGGGGTGGCGGCTGGATAGTCTCGCGCCATGGATGCCCGATCGACCACCTCGTTGCCCGTGCGCGTCGCGCAGCGCGGTCTCCCTCCTGAGAGGCCACACCAGCGATGACGAGAACGAAGACCACCGCCTGGGCCGGAGGTGCCCTGTATCTCCTCGCGGTGGGTCTGCTCGTGGGAGGTGCGCCGCGGGCTTCGGGCGCGGTGCACGGTTTTGGGGCACTGCTCGCGGCGAGTCTGCTCGTCGGTGTGCTGCGACGCATGCCGCTCCTGGCTCTGTCCCTGGCGCTGTTCGGGTCCACCGCCGTGGTGGTGGGCCCCCCGGGCTCCGCGCGTGCGGGCCTGTCTGTTTCGTATCAAGGCCAGTTCCTGTCGTTTCTGGCGGTGGACCTCGTCCTGGGCCTCATCGTCGCCACCCGCGAGCGACGAGCCTCGATCGTCGCCCTGGCTGGATCCCTCACCGTCCGGCTCCTGGTCATCGGCGGCTTCTCGCACGGGGACAACCTGACCGTCAACCTCGTGATCGCCCTCCTGGCGATGGCCGCGGCCTGCACGGGTGGACTGCTGCACCGCGAGCGCCGCGAACACACGGTGGCGCTGCGTTCACAGGAGGCGGCCGAGGCCGTGATCGCCGAACGGCTAAGGATCGCAAGGGAGTTGCACGACATGGTCGCGCACAGCATCGGCATCATCGCCATCCAGGCCGGGGCGGCGAGCCAGGTCATCCGGACCCGGCCCACGGAGGCCGGTGAGGCACTGCGGGCCATCGAGGTCACCAGCAGGGAGACCCTGTCGGGCCTTCGGCGCACATTGGTGGCACTCCGTCAGGCAGACCCGGGCACGGCGGCCTCGGGGAACCAGGCAGCCCTCGCGCCCTCGCCGGGTCTGGCGGACATCGACCGGCTGGCGGCGGCCACGGCCGACGCGGGGGTACATGTCGATGTGCGCCGCAGTGGGGAAGAGCGTTCCCTGCCGGCCGACATCGACCTGTCCGCCTTCCGTATCGTTCAGGAGGCGCTGACCAACGTGGTCCGCCACGCGGGCACCGGACACTGCCGGGTGCTCATCGGCTACGGGGACGAGGAGCTGACCGTGGAGGTCGTCGACGAGGGGCGCGGTGCCACCGAGAACAGCTCGGCCCACGGCTTCGGCCTCCTGGGCATGCGGGAGCGGGTCGCCCTGCTGTCCGGCGAGCTCAGCGCCGGGCCGCGCCCCGAGGGCGGTTTCCGGGTGACGGCCCGGCTGCCGCTGCCCGACCCCGTCAAGGTCCCGGTGGAGGCCCGATGACCGCCGGTCCTGTACGCGTCGTACTCGCCGACGACCAGCCACTGGTGCGGTCCGGCCTGCGCCTGGTCATGGCCGATCACCCCGACCTGGAGGTCGTCGGCGAAGCCTCCACCGGCGCCGAGGCGGTCCAACTGGTCAGCGAAACCCGTCCCGACGTCGTGGTGATGGACATCCGGATGCCCGGCATGGACGGGATCGAGGCCACTCGCCAGATCACCACCGGCCCGACCGCAACGCGCGTCCTCGTCCTGACCACGTTCGACGAGGACGACTACGTCTACGGCACGCTGCGGGCCGGAGCGAGCGGCTTCGCGGTCAAGGACATGGCGTTGCACGACATCCTCGCGGCCATCCGCGTGGTCGCCGCCGGCGACGCACTGATCGCGCCGGGGGTCACGCGCCGGCTGATCGCCGACTTCGTCGGGCACCCCCTGCGGCGCTCCCCGCGGCCGGTCGCGGGCATCACCGAGCGGGAACGGGAAGTCCTGACCCTCATCGGGCACGGCCGGACGAACACCGAGATCGCGGAGGACCTCTTCATCACGGTGGCCACCGCCAAGTCGCACGTGTCACGCCTGCTCACCAAACTGGACGCCCGGGACCGGGTCCAGCTCGTAATCACCGCCTATGAGACAGGGCTCGTCACCCTGCCCGCCTGAGCAAACACCACTGCTCCGGCCAGGCCCGGAGCCGTGGTGCTCGCCGCCTCCCCCCGCGGGGTGCGCGTGGTTCACGGATCGCTACATGCCTGTTCGCCGCAGCCCTACGAGAACAGGGCCGGAGCGCCGGGGCGGGCGCGCGGAGCCGCCGGGGCCGCCAGTGGCCCGGTCCGGTGGCGGGTTACCCGGCTGTTGACCGACACCTCGCCGCGGCGTCATGCTCATGACAGATCACTCGTCCACTCCACGGAGGTGTCATGATCCGGCGTACGGTCAGAACCCTGCTCGGCCTCGTCCTGTTGACCGTCACCGCCCTCGCGGGAACAGCCGCCACCGCCGGTACCGCGCACGCCGACGGGTGCTACACCTGGGGCCGGACCCTGTCCTCCGGGATGTCCGGCTCGGACGTCACCCAGCTGCAGGTCCGGGTGGCCGGATACCCCGGCTACGGCGCGGTGCTCGCCCTCGACGGCGACTACGGCCCGGCCACCAAGGCGGCGGTGACCCGCTTCCAGCGGGCCTACGGGCTCGCCGCCGACGGGGTCGCGGGACCGGCCACCTTCTCCAAGCTCTACGCCCTCCAGGACGCCGACTGCACTCCCGCGCACTTCACCTACGCCGAGCTGAACCGCTGCAACGGCGACTTCTCCGGCGGCGCGGTCAGCGCGGCCACCGCGAAATCGCACGCGCTGCGCGCGATGTGGAAGCTGGAGGCACTGCGCCACGCCCTCGGCGACGTGCCGATCAGGGTCAGCAGCGGCTTCCGCTCCTACGCCTGCAACTCCGCCGTCGGGGGCGCCTCGAACAGCCGGCACCTGTACGGGGACGGCGTCGACCTGACCGGCTCGCCGTCCCTGTGTACCCTCGCCAGGCAGGCCCGCAACCACGGCTTCAACGGCATCCTGGGCCCCGGCTACCCGGGGCACGGCGACCACGCGCACGTCGACACCCGGTCGTCCCGGTACTGGTCGGCGAGCAGCTGCGGGATCTGACCCCGTCAGCCACACTGACCGCATGCGGCATTCACGCAGCGCCGGGCTCCTTCTCTTCCGCGGGACGGCGGACGGTGGCGTCGAGGTACTCATCGGCCACGTGACTCCTCCACACCGTAAGCGGGGTGGCTTCTCGCTATGCCTGGTTGGCGTCGCGACGGGCCGGCCCGGCCCGTAGTACGTTCAGAGCGCCCACCGTTCCGCGTGCGCCTGGTGGCCGCAGCCAACCCCGGGGTTTCGACGGATTTGGTCCATCTGACGGACTGCTAGCAGAAAAGGCGCCTTGACCTGCAAGGATGCGAGTGTTGAGGTCGTATCCGGAGCAGAGAGCAAGGCACCTTTCTGGTGAGTGACACTACAGGGTGGGGCCGTGGCCTGGTGGTCCGGGCCGATGGCAGAGGACTGGTCGGGCACGCGGGGGCGGTGCTGCTGCGACGGCTGGCAGACCGTACGGGGCTGACAGCCGCTCTGACCGGGGTGCTGCCGGCCGGTACCGGAAGGAAGAGGATCGCATTCCCGCCCGGCCTAAAGGCCGGGATTCCCTGCGAAGACAGGATGGGCGGCCCCTTCTGGGCGGCCCGGGACGCCGCCGGCTGGTCCGTCCCGAAGGGCGAGTACGACTCCGGGGAGACCGCGGAGGCCGCGGCCCGCCGGGAGTTCGAGGAGGAGCTCGGCCTGCCGGCGCCGGAGGGCGAGCGGATCCCGCTCGGGGAGGCGCGGCAGGCGAACGGAAAGACCGTCACGGTCTGGGCCGTGGAGGGCGATCTCGATCCGGCCCGGATCGTGCCGGGGACGTTCACCCTGGAGTGGCCGCGCGGCTCGGGCGTCCTGCGGGAGTTCCCGGAGATCGACCGGATCGGCTGGTTCACCCCGGAGGAGGCCGCTTCCCGTCTCGTGGCGGGCCAGCGGGTCTTCCTCGAACGCCTGGTCAGACACCAGGCCGAGCGGGGCGGACCGTCCTTGTCAGACCCGTAGGAGAGGGTGGGAGGCGCCAACCCGTCGAGAGGGAGCCCGACATGACCACGATCACCGACCATGAGCGCGCCGCCGCCCAGGCGTACCTTCGTCTGCTGGAGTCCACGCAGGCGGTCCTGACCGATCCACACCTGGCCCCCTACGCCGGAGCGATGCTCACGAACCCCATGGCCGAGGCCGACGCGGCGCTGCGTGCCGCCGGGCTGGAGGGCAACGAGGCCCACCTCCTTCATCTGGTCTCCACCCTGCGTGCCGCGCCCACGGGGGAACGCGGCAGGGCGGGGTGAGCGGTCAGCCGAGGACCACCGGGAGGGCACGGACGCTGTTTCCGACGAAACCGGCGTGGCGGACCAGCTCTTCCTCGGGAACGGCGAGGCGCAGGTCCGGGAAGCGGGTGAAGAGTCCTTCCAGGGCGAGGGCCGCCTCCATACGGGCGAGCGGGGCACCCAGGCAGTAGTGGGCGCCGTGGCCGAGGGAGAGGTGCTTGGAGACGGGGGCACGGGTGATGTCGAAGCGGTCGGCATCCGGGCCGTGCGCCCGGGTGTCCCGTCCGGCTGCCGAGTATCCGGCGAGCACCGGGGTGCCCCGGGGCACCAGCGTGCCGCCCACTGTGAGGTCTCGGGTGGGATAGCGGAAGGGGAAGTAGCTGACCGGACTGTCCCAGCGCAGGGTCTCCTCGACCACGGCGGACCAGTCGGCCGCGCCCTCGGTGAGCAGGGCCAGTTGATCGCGGTGGGCGCACAGGGCACGGACGGCGTTGGTGATGAGGTTGAGCGTGGTCTCGTGCCCGGCGATGATCATCAGGACCAGGGTGCCGATCAGCTCGGCCTGACTGAGCCTGTCGCCGCCCTCGTCACGTACGGCGATCAGCGCGCTGGTGAGGTCGCCACCCGGGCTGCGGCCGCGCTCGGCGGCGATGGCGGCGAGGACCTCGACCAGTTCCCGGTTGGCGGCTACGGCCTCTTCGGGACCGATGTCGGTGGCGACGACCTGGCTGCTCAGGCGGTGCAGACGTTCCTGGTACGCGGCGTCCACGCCGAGGAGTTCGCAGATGACCCCCAGCGGCAGCGGCAGGGCGTAGTGGTGCCTCAGGTCCACCACGCCACCGCCGGCGCGGGCCGTCTCGGCGAGGCCGTCCAGGAGGGTGGCGGTCACCGTCTCGACCCGCGGCCGGAGTTCCTCGACGCGACGGGGTGTGAAGGCCCGGCTCACCAGCGAGCGCAGTCTGCGGTGGTCGCCGTCGTCGGCGGTGGTCATGCTCTGGACGGTGGCGAAGGTCCGAAGGGGCCAGCCGTCGGGGATGCGCCCCTCGGCGAGCGCGGTGAAGTGGTGGGCCCCCTTGGCGACGTCGGGATGGGCGAGGAAGTCGCGCAGCGCGTCGTGTCCGAGGACGGCCATGCCCTCGACCTCACCGGGCAGCACCACCGGGGCCACGGCCCCCTGCGCCAGCAGCCGGGCGTTGGCCGCGTGCGGGCAGCCGCCGGCGGGGTCGAGGCGGTGGGGCGTTGCGTTCAACGGGCACTCCTGACGGCGGAAGCGGGCCGGACTGATCGCGGGAACGGTCAGATCCTACGGTCAACGAACCTGTCCGGGCAGTGGGTTGCTCATGCCCGCCGTCGTCGCCGGTGGGCGGCGACGGCGGGCGCGGGAGGCGCAGGCCGCGGAGCGGTAGCGCCGGGCGCTGCCGGGCCCGGTGCCCAGGTAGAGCGTGGAACAGCCGTCGGCGGCGCAGGCACCCCAGGTGACGCGGCCGTATGCGGTGAGGATCTGCGCGAGGGCGCTCGCGGCGAGGAACCAGTCGGCCCAGCCCGCGTCCTCGCCGCGGTCGACGTGCAGGTACCAGGGGTGGCCGTCGTGACGGGAGAGCCGGGGTGCGGCGGCGTGCGCGGCGAGGAGCGCGTTGAGCGACGCCGCGACGCGGTCGGTGTCGTCCGTGGTGAGCACCTCGGTGATCCGCGCGACGGCCGTGCGCAAGGCGTCGGCGTCCCGTTCGGAGAACGGCCGCCTCGGTGAGGTCTCGGGGGTCCTCACCATGGCGGGCGAGCAGCGCCGCCATACCGGCCCGGACCGCGCACCCAGGTGTTCACGCTCGGGGCGGGCCGCAAGAGCTCGGCGGCGTCCGTCGGCGCCGGGCTGACGGGGCCGGCGGCAGGGGCACCGGCCCCGGTCCTTCTGGCGGCCGTCGCCATCCTGCGGCTCGCGGCGGCCGCACTGCTCCGGCTGCTCACCCGTGCCCCGGCCCCCTCCCCGCGTCCGGACCGGCACGCCGCCCCGCCCGCGGTCCTCGGCGGCGCGAACGGACCTCCGCCCCCCGGACGACGGAGCGTGAAGGCGGTTCCGCCGGGGGGGCTCCCGGGGGGCGTACACGGCGCGGGGCTCCCGCGCCACCCGGTGCGCCCGGACCTCCCGTCTCCGCGGGCGGGCAGGCGGCAGGCGCGGAAGGACTCCGGCGCCCTTTCCGCGGTGCGCGACACGTCGCCGCCGACCCGTGCCCGCAGGCGCGCGGCCTGGGGTGCGAGCGCGAGGGAGGTACGAACCCGGGATAGGGGGGACGAGACCGCCTCACCTCTTCTCCCGACGCGCCGTCACCCGCGTCCGGTCGCACGGGCCGTGCGGAGCGACGGGAGGGCCGGGAGGGCCGGGAGGGCCGGGAGACAAGGGGGCGGAGAGGGCCGTTCGGCGGGGGGACGTCCCCCGTAGGGGCCCTTTTCCGTACGCCGCCCGGCGCAGTCTGATCGGCGGATTGTACGACCGCTCTCTACGGTAGCTGAATGATCGTCACGTCCGCTGTCCGTCACGCCGTCGTCGGCGCCACGGCGCTGCTGCTCGCCCTGCCCGCCCCGGTGGCCTCGGCTTCGTCCGTTGCCGAGCCCACGCCCCCCGCGAAACGCTTCGTCGATCCCACGCGCCTGTACCGGAGCGGAACGCAGGTGCAGCCACTGTCGGACGCGCCCGACGTGCCGTCCTCGGTCTCGGCCCTCTCGTGGGTGGTGGCCGACGCCGGTTCGGGCGAGGTGCTGGCGGCGCACGACGCGCACCGGCGGCTGCCGCCGGCCAGTACGCTCAAGACGCTCTTCGCGGTCACCGCGCTTCCCCGCCTTCCCCACGAACAGCGGCACACCGTCATCGAGCGGGAACTGGAGGGCATCGGCGCGGGCAGCAGCCTGGTCGGGGTCCAGGCCGGCTACACCTACAAGGTCTCCGACCTGTGGAACGGTGTCTTCCTCAGTTCCGGCAACGACGCGGTCCACGTCCTCGCGGCGATGAACGGCGGCTGGGAGTCCGTGTCCCGTCAGATGCAGGCGAAGGCGAAGGCCCTCGGCGCGCGCGACACCCGTGTCGTGTCCCCCGACGGCTACGACGCGCCGGGACAGGTGTCCTCCGCGTACGACCTGGCGGTCTTCGGCCGCGCCGGACTCCAGGACCCCGCGTTCGTCCGGTACTGCTCCACCCGGTACGCGCAGTTCCCTTCCGGCTCGTGGTCGTACGGCATTCGCAACACCAACCGCCTGGTGACCGGTGAGGACGGGGTGGAGCGCTATCCGGGGATCATCGGCGTCAAGAACGGCTACACCAGCGGAGCGGGAAACACCCTGATCGCCGCGGCCCGGCGTGGTGCCCGGACGCTGGTCGTCTCCGTGATGAACCCGCAGCGGGGCGGCGGTCTCTCCGTGTACGAGGAGGCGCGCTCCCTGCTCGACTGGGGCTTCGAGGCGGCCGGCCACGTACGCCCCGTGGGCTCGCTCGGTCCCGCGCCGGCGAAGGAGGCGGAGAAGAAGGCCGCGCCGCTGCCGCCCCGTCCGGCGAAGGCCGCGGCCGGGGCGACTCCGGCGGCGGCCGGTCCCGAGGCATCGACGTCTCCGACCGGCGGGGCGACGGCATCGGCGGCCGGAAGCGTCGAGGCCCCGCCGGCCCGGGTCGCGGCGCTCGACGCGCCGGGCGCGGAAGCGCCGAGCGAGGCGCCGTGGTCCGCGGCCGCCCCCGCCGGTCCGTGGGCGGGACTCCCGCCGGCTCTGGTGGGCTCGGCGCTCGCCGCGGCGCTGACCCTGTGGGTGTGGCGGCGCCGGACCGGGCGGCGGGACGAGACCGGCGCCTGAGCTTCGCTCTCTATGTGGGGTGGCCTCGGACCGGCGGACCACGTCCGCCCCCGTGCGTGGAGGGGGCCGAGCGGCGGTCAGCGCGGGAGGAAGTCCCCCAGCATTGCCGCGAACTCGTCCGGGTCCATGAGGCGGATGCCCAGGTCCTCGGCCTTGTCCCGCTTGGAGCCGGCCTTCTCACCGGCCACCACCAGTCCGGTGCGCCGGGAGACGCTGGAGGAGGACTTGCCTCCGGCCCGTTCGATCAGTTCGTTCATCTGGTTGCGGCTCAGCGCTTGCAGCGGTCCGGTCATCGCGCCGGTGACGACCACGGCCAGGCCGGCGAGGGGTCCGGCTTCGCGGGCCCCTTCCGGGGGCTGCGTCTCGCTGCCGGGCGGAGGCGGCGGAGTGACTCCGGGTTCGGTCATGTTCACCCCGACGGCGACCAGCTTGTCGACGACGGAGGCCAGTTCGGCGAGTTCGGCGACGATGACCGGTGCCTTCTCTGCGCCGATGCCCTCGACCTGCCGCATCGCCTCCGCGTCGGCCGCCCGGATGTGGTCCATGGTGGCGAAGTGGCGTGCGATGCGACGGGACATGGAGCGCCCGGTTCCCCGGACGCCGAGGGCGCACAGCACACGGCTGAGCGGTCGGGTGCGCGCCGTGGCGATCGCCGCGAGGAGGTTGTCCGCGCTGGTCTCGCCCATCCGGTCGAGGCCGAGGAGCCGCTCCCGGGTGAGGGTGAACAGGTCGGCCAGGTCGGCGACGAGAGCGGCGTCCACGAGCTGGACGATCCGGCTCACGCCCAGCCCCTCGATGTCGAGCTGGTCGCGGCCCACCGCATAGGAGAGGGACGCCACGAGATGGCAGTCGCGGCCACGGACACAGCGCCACCGCTGCTCGCTGCGGTCGATCTCGGACCCGCACTGCGGACACGCCTCGGGGAAGCCGATCGGCTCCTCCTCGCCGGTGCGCAGCCGGGCGACCGGCGCCTCCACCCTGGGAATGATGTCCCCCGCCTTGTAGACCATCACGTGGTCGCCCAGGCGCAGATCGCGACGGGTGATGTCCGAGGGGTTGTGCAGCGTGGCGTAGGTGACGGTGCTGCCGTCGATCTCCACCGGCTCCAGGACGGCGCGGGGCGCGATGATGCCCGTGCGCCCGACGTTCCACTCGACGCCGAGCAGCCGGGTGATCTTCTCCACGGCGGGCAGCTTGTAGGCGACGGCCCAGCGTGGCGCGCGCGAACCGGAACCGGCGTCCCTCCGGTCGGCCGCGAGGTCGGCCTTGATCACGATGCCGTCGATGCCGAAGGGCAGTTCGGCTCGGAGGGCGGCTATCTCAGCGACCCGGTCCAGCACTACCCCCGCCCCGGTGACCACGCGGCCCGGAACGGCGGTGGCCGCGGAGGTGTGCAGCCCCAGGGCCGCCGCGTACGCGAGGAGTTCGCTGTGGGGCCAGTGCTCCAGGCCCCCGGCGGCAGGCTCGACGGCCGTGGCCCCGGCGGGCCCCCCGGCCTCACCCGACGGCAGCACGTCGTAGGCGAAGAAGGTCATCTCGACGGTGTACGCCCGGTCCCTGGCCCGCAGCGTGCCCGCCGCGGCGTTGCGCGGATTGGCGAAGGGCTCGCCACCGTGGGCCACCCGCACGGGGTTGGCCGCCTCGAACTGATCAGTGGTCATGAGCACTTCGCCGCGGACCTCCAGCGTGGCCTCCTCGGCCAGCCGCTCCGGAAGGCCCACGACGGTGCCGATCGCGTGCGACACGTCCTCACCCGCGGTTCCGTCGCCCCGGGTGACGATCCGGGCCAGGCGACCGCGCTCGTACCGGGCCGCGACGGCCAGCCCGTCCAGCTTGGGCTCGACGCTCCACCGCTCGACGCTCCGGCCGATCCGGCGCTCGAGGGAGGACGCCCAGGCGGTGAACTGGTCTCCGGAGAAGACGTTGTCCAGGGAGAGCATCGGCCGGGTGTGCGGGACGTCTCCGCCGGCGGCCCCGCCGGCGACCTTGCCGGTCGGCGAGTCGGCGTGGACCTGGTCCGGATGAGCGGCCTCCCATGCCGCTATGGACCGGCTCAGGCGGTCATAGGCGTCGTCGTCGAGCGGGGACGTGCCGCCCGCGTAGTAGGCGGCGGCAGCCTGTTGGGCGTCCACGGCCGCCCGCGCGTACGCGGCGGCATCGGCAAGGACCGGAGTCGTCGTCATGCCGTCCATCCTGCCGTTGACCACTGACAACGGACCGGCCGCGACCGGCGGGCGACGGGCTCAGAGCCTGTCGGGTGAGCTTCGATCGACAGGCGGACGCGGTCTGGCGCGTGCGATTCCAAGGCGCCGGGATGTTGCTGTAGCGGAGCTACCAGGGTATGTCGGCAACGCCGGCAGCGTGCGTGGCAGGGCGTGACCGCGCGGTCAGAGGCCACCCGACAGGCTCTCAGGAGCCCGGAACGCCCTCCAGGGCCTGGCGGGGAGCGGGACGGCCCTGGCGGAGGTACCGCTCGGCCGCGCGGACGGCCTCCCGGGCGGTGCGTTCGCCCATCAGGACGCACAGGGTGTACGCCGTGTCCTCGAGGCGCCGGCGGATCGACAGGTCACACGGCCGGGCCAGGACCCCCCTCTCCTGTGTCCGGTAGTGCCGCAGCAGCCGGTCGATCGCGTTTCTGTCGGGCAGCAACATCTCGTCCTCCTGGCACGCCCCTGTCCCTCCTCGCTCCATGTTCGGGGCAGGCGTTCAGCCGCGCGACTCGCACGTTCACGTTGCGTGAGACCGTGCCGTCGGGGTGCGGGGGCCGGGCCGATGGCGGAAGGTCGATGTCATGAACCCGAGCGAGCGACTGAAGGTGGTCGTCACGGGCGCCACCGGAAACGTCGGGACGAGTCTGGTCCGGGCACTGGAGCGGGAGCCCCGGATCGCCTCCGTCCTCGGGCTCGCCCGCCGCCGCCCCGGGCTGGTCCTCGAGAAGACCGAGTGGGCGGAGGCGGATCTCTCGATGGAACGCGACGCGCCCCGTCTCGCGCGGTACGTCGAGGACGCGGACGCGGTGGTGCACCTGGCCTGGGCCTTCCGGCCGACCCGCGATCCGGCGGAGACCTGGCGGACCAACGTCCTCGGTTCGCTGCGCCTGTTCGACGCGGTCGCGGCGGCGCGGGTACCGGTGCTGGTGCACGCCTCGTCGGTGGGGGCGTACTCCCCCGGCCCGAAGAACGGGCCGGGGGTCTCCGAGTCCTGGCCGACCCACGGCTGGCCCGGCGCCGCCTACACCCGCGAGAAGGCATACCTGGAACGGGTTCTGGACACCTTCGAACGCGACCACCCGCAGACCCGGGTGGTCCGGATGCGGCCAGGCTTCCTCTTCAAGGCGGAGGCGGCGAGCGAGCAGCGCCGGATCTTCGCGGGCCGGTTCTTCCCCGGCGCCCTGCTGCGTCCCGAACTGCTCCCTCTGATACCGGCGTTCCCGGAACTGCGGTTCCAGGTGCTGCACACCGACGACGCCGCCGACGCCTGCCGGCGGGCGCTGCTGCGCGAGGTGCGGGGAGCGTTCAACCTGGCCGCCGATCCGGTGATCGACGCCACGGCCCTCGCCGGGCTCCTCGGTTCCCGCGCCGTGAGGCTGCCCGCGGGGGCGCTCCGGGGCGCCCTCGCCGGGGCCTGGAGACTGCGCCTGGCGGCCACACCCCCCGGCCTGTTCGACGCCCTGACGCGTCTTCCCGTGCTGTCCACGGAGCGGGCGCGCCGAGAGCTGGGCTGGGAGCCGTCGACGACCTCCCTGGAGGCCCTGGGCGCGTTTCTGCGAGGGGTGCGTGCGGGCGGCGGGGACGCCACCGCGCCGCTCGCCGGGGGCCGCTTCGGCTGAGCTGAGAGCCTGTCGGGTGGCCTTCGGCGACAGGCGGGCGCGAGAGTCGAGGCGACGGGGCGACGCGACCGGACGGGAGCCGGGCTCACAGGCGGGGAGCGGGGAAGAAGGAGCGGAGCGAGAGTGGGAGGGAGGAACAGCGTTTCGGGACGGACGGACCGGCATGTCGGGACGTCCGGCCCTCCCCCCGCCGGGCCGACGGCCCCACGCTGGGGACAAGGGGCCGGCCCGACCGGCGGACCGGCCCACCACCGAGGTCACGGAGACAGCCTGATGAGTCGTGAGATCGTCGCGGGAGTGGACGGATCGCCGGAGAGCCTCGCAGCGGCCGAGTGGGCGGCGCGCGAGGCGGGTCACCGGCAGCTGCCGCTGCGGCTGGTGCACGCCTGGCGATGGGAGCCGCTGGACATTCCGCTCCAGCAGGACCGGGCGACGCAGCAGCGGATCGCCGACGAGGTACTCGAATCGGCACGGGCGACGCTCGCCGCGCGCCATCCCGGCCTGAGGCTGACCGCCGGGGTCGTGCCCGACACACCGGTCGCCGCTCTGCTGAGCACCGAGGAGCGGGCGGAGATGCTGGTGCTCGGCTCACGCGGGCACGGTGCCCTGACCGGCTTCCTGCTCGGTTCGTACGGCCGGCAGATCATCGCCGAGGCCACCCGGCCCGTCGTGTCGGTCCGCTCGCGGGACGGAAAGACCCCCGACAGCGGCGCCGAGATCGTCGTGGGCCAGCAGGGAGGGGCGGAGGACAGCGCGCCCGCGCTCGGCTTCGCCTTCGAGACGGCCGCCGCCCGTGGCGCCTCGGTCCGCGCGGTACGGGCCTGGAACCTGCCGCCCCTGTACGCCTACAGCCCGGCCTCCCTGGCCCTGGCCGACGAGCTCGGCGGGCTCGTCCCCTACGAGGAGAAGGCGCTGCACGAGGCCCTCGCGCCCTGGCGCGAGCGTTTCCCCGAGGTCGAGGTGATCGAGCACGTGGAGATCGGGAGCGCGGGCCAGGTGCTGTTGTCCTCCTCGGGCGCCGCCCAGCTTCTGGTGGTCGGACGCCGGGCGAGGCGTGGCGCCCTCGGGTCGCGGATCGGGTCCGTGGCGCACGCGGCGCTGCATCTCGCGCCCTGCCCGGTCGCGGTGGTTCCCCACCCCTGACGCGCCCACTCCCCTCCGGTCGGAGGACATGGTCAACCAGTATGGACGCACGGTGTTGACCGGGGGTGTCGCGACGGCGGAAGACGGACAGGGTCAGGCCGTCGCCCCGGCTGCTCTCCCCCTCGCCGGACCATCCGGCGGCCTCGGACAGAGAGCGGAGCACCATGCGGCAGCACATCCAGGACGACGAGCCCGTCCCGCGCGCCCGGCGGGCGGGCGGCGGTCGACACCGCGGACGGACGCGCACCGGACGTCACTCCCCGAAGGCACCGTCGTTCCGGGCGGCGGTGTCGCTCACGGGTGCGGCGGCGGCCGTTCTCACCGTGGTGACCGGCGTCTACGTGGCGTCCCTGGAGGCGCGGGCCGGGCGGGACGCGCGAGCGGCGGAGGCTCCCCTGATGCGGCCACTCGCCGCGGGAGCCGACCCCTCGGCCGTACCGCCCACGCGTCCGTCCCCCGTCGTCGGTGCCGACGGCGCCGCGCGGCCGGCGGGGACGACGGACCCGCGGGCCTCGTCCCCGGTCCGCGCCACGGTCGCAGAGACACCCGCGTCGCCGCTCGCCGGAGCCCCGGCGGCGGCCGGCGCGGCGGTCCCGCCGGCCGGCGACCGGCGGCGGGCGGACCGGGCGGTCACCGCCGGAAGGGGGCCCGCCGACTTCGTCCAGCAGGTGATCGCCCTGGTCAACGAGGAGCGCGAGCGGGCGGGGTGCGCTCCGGTACGCCCGGAGCGACGGCTGGGCGTCTCGGCGCAGGCCCACGCGGACGACATGGCGGCGCGCGGCTACTACGCCCACGGTTCCCCGGAGGGACGGGACGCGGGCGACCGGATCACCCGGGCGGGATACGCCTGGTCCGCGTGGGGCGAGAACATCCACCGGGGACCGAAAACGGCTGTCCGGGCGATGGAGGACTGGATGAACAGCGACGGTCATCGCCGCAACATCCTCAACTGTGCCTTCAAGGACGTCGGGGTCGGGGTCACGCTGAGCCCCAACGGCCCGTGGTGGGTGCAGAACTTCGGCGTCCGGCGCTGACCGGGGAACGGCCCCGGCCCGTGGGCCGTCGGGGCACGGCCGGACCGCGGCACCGTGACGGCGGCTGGTTCTCAGGACCGCGGCCGGGCGACTGTCTGCACCCACACGGTGCCGTCGGGGCCCGGTACCGCGGCGACGCCGGTGTCCCGGTACCGGCAGTCCAGCATGTTCTCCTGGTGCATCGCGCCGTCCATCCAGCCCGTGAAGACCGCCGCCGGGTCACCCGTGCCGCGGGCGAGGTTCTCGCCCCAGCGGCTCCAGACGTACCCCGTGTCCGAGATCCGGGTGTCCGCGGACTCGCCCTCGGGGCTGGTGTGCCCGTAGTAGCCGCGCCGCGCCATGTCACGGGCGTAGGCGCGGGACGCCTCCGTGAGCCGCGCGTCCGTCCGCAGCGGCGCGCACCCCTCCCTCGCACGGCGCTGGTTGACCAGCCGGGTCAGCCGTTCGGCGGCCGAAGGTGCCGGAGTCGCGGTCGGCGTGGGCGTCGGTGTGGGCGTGGCCGTGCGGCTCGGCCGGGGCTCGGCGGTGGGCCGCGGCGCTGGGGGCGCCGGGGCGCTCGCCAGGACCGGGGGCGCCGCTGTGGGAGGGGCCGGTACGGACCGGCGCTCAGTCCGTTCCGGTGGAACGAGGAGGATGACGCCGCCGAGGACCGCGAGCGCGGCCGCGCCGGCCATCCACGCCCGGCCCGCCGAGCTCACGCCGCCGCCGGCCCCGGGAAAGGGAGAGCCCGCCGTCGGATCGGCCACCGCGCCGGGGTCCGGGGCGGGTTGCGGGGAGCCCGGCTGTCCCGCGGCGGCGTGGTCCGGGGAGACGGGTGCGGGACGGCCGGCGGCGGCCATCGCGTCCGGGACGACCGGCCCCGCCTGCCCGAGGGCCGGTGGCACCACCAGGCCGAGTCCCACGAGGAGGCCCTCGGCGGGGGCGAGTCCGGCGCTCGTGGGAGCGCAGACGGCGCAGGTGCGCAGGTGGCGGGCGATCCGTTTGCGCCACAGCGGGGCGGGCCGGCCGTCCCAGCCGGCCGTCGTCCCGGCCATTTCCGGGCAGGGCGGCCTGGCGGCCAGGGCCCGGACGATCGCCCTCCCGGTCTCCAGCTGGCCCTTCATCCGCTGCACCCGGACCGCGGCGTGCTGGACGGTGAGGTCGAGCGACTCGGCCAGTTCGGCCCGGGTCAGTTCGCCCGCGGCCTCCAGCCACCACAGGGCGAGGAGTTCGCGGTCGGTCTCGTCGAGCCAGCGGGTCGCCTCGGCCAGCTCGCGACGCTGTCCGGACAGGCCCAGGCGCAGGATGGCGAGGTCGACGAAGTCGCCTTCGGGATCGGCGATCTCCACGGCAAGGTCGAGGCCCGGCTGCGGGCTGTTCCGGCGGTCGTGCCAGCGACGGCGGATCTGGTTCATGGCTATCGCGACGAGCCAGGAGCGGAAGCGGGCGGGATCGCGGAGCCCCGGCAGGCCGTCGAGGGCGCGGAACATCGTCTCCTGAACGAGGTCGTCGACGTCCGCGTGACCGTCGAGCGCCCGTCCGACGATGTTGTAGACGAGGGGGAGATAGGCGCGGACCAGGCGCTCCCGGGCGTGCGCGTCTCCGGCCGCGGCGGCTTCCACCAGCCCGGTGCCGTGCTCGTCGCTGTACATGTCGCTGCTCCCTCGTCCCTGGGCCTTTCTGTCCCCGTACCGAGGAGACCCGTGGGCGCGGGCGCGATAACGGTTTTCGGCGTGATTCCGTCCGGCGTCACGCCGATGGATGTGGCAGGCGCGGTACGACGGCCGCGTGCCCCGCCCGTACGGCCTCGATGACCGCTTCGTGGATGTCGCGGCTCTCCGCTTCGGAAGCGCACGGCACCGGACTGCCCGACATGGTGAACCAGTCGGACGCGCCGCTGTACTGCACGGCCACACGTGCTTCGTCATCCGCCCAGGTCGTGTGCACGGTCAGGTCGCCGGTCAGGGCACCGACCTCGTCGGTGAGCACCCCACCACGCCCGGTGTAGACCCCGGCGGTCGTCCATGATGCCCAGCTCATCCATCCAGGTTCACACCCGGATGCCACATGCGCCACCGACGCGACCGCCCCGGCCGGACACGGGTCCGGCCGGGGCGGAACGGGTCCGTCGGATCAGGCGAGGGACGCGATCGCCTCGTTGAGCGTGGCGGACGGCCGCATGACGGCCGCGGCCTTGGCCGGGTCGGGCTGGTAGTAGCCGCCGATCTCGGCCGGGGAGCCCTGTACCGCGGCCAGTTCGGAGACGATGGTCTCCTCCTGCTCGGCGAGGGTCTTCGCCAGGCCGTCGAAGGCGGCCGCGAGCTGCGCGTCCTCGGTCTGCGCGGCCAGCTCCTGGGCCCAGTACAGGGCCAGGTAGAAGTGGCTGCCGCGGTTGTCGATGCCACCGAGGCGACGGGTCGGCGACTTGTCCTCGTTGAGGAAGGTGCCGGTGGCGCGGTCGAGGGTGTCGGCGAGGACCTGGGCGCGGGCGTTGCCCGTGGTGGCGGACAGGTGCTCGAAGCTGGCCGCGAGGGCGAAGAACTCGCCCAGGCTGTCCCAGCGGAGGTAGTTCTCCTTGACGAGCTGCTGGACGTGCTTCGGGGCGGAGCCGCCGGCGCCCGTCTCGAAGAGGCCGCCGCCGGCCATCAGCGGGACGACGGACAGCATCTTGGCGCTGGTGCCCAGCTCCAGGATGGGGAAGAGGTCGGTCAGGTAGTCGCGGAGCACGTTGCCGGTGACCGAGATGGTGTTCTCGCCGCGACGAAGGCGCTCCAGGGAGAACTTCGTGGCCTCGACGGGGGCGAGGATCCTGATGTCCAGGCCCTCGGTATCGTGCTGCGCGAGGTACGCGTCGGTCTTGGCGATCAGCTGGGCGTCGTGCGCGCGGGTCTCGTCGAGCCAGAAGACGGCCGGGTCGCCGGTGGCACGCGCACGGGTGACGGCCAGCTTGACCCAGTCCTGGACGGGCAGGTCCTTGGTCTGGCAGGCGCGGAAGATGTCGCCCTCGGCGACCTCCTGCTCCAGGACGGCGTTCCCGGCGGCGTCGACGAGGCGGACGGTGCCGGCCGCGGCGATCTCGAAGGTCTTGTCGTGGGAGCCGTACTCCTCCGCCTTCTGCGCCATCAGACCGACGTTGGGGACGGAGCCCATGGTCGACGGGTCGAAGGCGCCGTGGGCGCGGCAGTCCTCGATGACGGCCTGGTAGACACCGGCGTAGCTGCTGTCCGGAAGGACGGCGAGGGTGTCGGCCTCCTGACCGTCCGGGCCCCACATGTGGCCGGAGGTGCGGATCATGGCCGGCATCGACGCGTCGACGATGACGTCGGACGGGACGTGCAGGTTGGTGATGCCCTTGTCCGAGTCGACCATCGCGAGGGCGGGGCCCTCGGCGATCTCGGCCGCGAAGGACGCCTTGATCTCCTCACCGATCTGCGGGACGGAGTCGAGGCCCTTCAGGACGGCGCCGAGACCGTCGTTGGGGGACAGACCGGCCGCGACGAGGGCGTCGCCGTACTTCGCGAAGGTCTGCGGGAAGAAGGCGCGCACGACGTGGCCGAAGACGATCGGGTCGGAGACCTTCATCATCGTGGCCTTGAGGTGCACGGAGAAGAGGACGCCCTCGGACTTGGCGCGGGCGACCTGCTCGCCGAGGAAGGTGCGCAGAGCGGCGGCGCGCATGACGGACGCGTCGACGACCTCGCCTGCCAGGACCGGTACCGACTCGCGCAGCACGGTGGTGGTGCCGTCGGCGGTCACGTGCTCGATGCGCAGGGTGCCGTCCTCGGCGATGACCGTGGACTTCTCGGTGGAGCGGAAGTCGTTCTCGCCCATGGTGGCGACGTTCGTCTTCGAGTCCGCGGTCCAGGCACCCATGCGGTGCGGGTGGGTCTTGGCGTAGTTCTTGACCGAGCCGGGGGCGCGGCGGTCCGAGTTACCCTCGCGCAGGACCGGGTTGACGGCACTGCCCTTGATCTTGTCGTACCGGGCGCGGACGTCCTTGTCCTCGTCGGTCTGCGGGTCGTCCGGGTAGTCCGGGAGGGCGTAGCCCTGCTCCTGGAGCTCGGCGACCGCGGCCTTCAGCTGCGGGATGGACGCCGAGACGTTCGGAAGCTTGATGATGTTGGCGGCCGGCGTCTTGGCCAGCTCACCCAGCTCGGCGAGGGCGTCGTCGATGCGCTGTCCCTCTTCGAGACGCTCGGGGAAGCTGGCGATGATGCGGCCGGCCAGGGAGATGTCACGGGTCTCGACATTGATCCCGGCGGTCGAGGCATACGCCTGGACAACGGGCAGGAACGAGTACGTCGCCAGGGCGGGCGCCTCGTCAGTGTGCGTGTAGATGATGGTCGAGTCAGTCACCGGGTGTGCTCCGCTCCACGTCTGCGTCTGCGAGATTGCTCGACATCAAGATATCTCCTGATCGGGCTCCTCGGTAAAGGGCCCTGTCCATCGGTACGGAACGGGCCGCCCGTCCAGGTCGACGTGGCGCAGCAGCGCGAGGACCGACAGCGTCACCGCCGCGCCCGCGCCGGCGGCGATGCCCTGGCCGGCCAGGTAGGCGAGCCGCGGCAGGGACGGGTCGCCGGGGGCCGTGCCGAACATCGTGCCGAGCAGGAGGGCGAGCCCGACACCGAGGCCCGCGATGGCCAGGAGCGCCGTCGGGCCGGTCACGAGCAGGGTGCGCAGGGGGTGGCGGGCCCGGGGCGTGGGGGCGACCCTGCCGCGTCGGGCGAGCATCCCGGCCAGTCCGCAGCCGACGGCCAGGACCAGCAGGTCGGCGCCGAGGACGTCGCCGGGCCGGTGCCATCCCGCGGCGAGGGTGTAGGCGCCGACGGCCGTGACCCACAGGGCGCCGATGCCTGCGGCCGGGAGGCGCATCCGGTGGGGGACGACCACCAGCAGGCCGAACAGCACGCTCACCGCGATGGTGGTGTGTCCGCTGGGGAAGGTGTTGCCCAGGAGGTGCGGCAGTGCCTCGATCAGGTCGGGCCGGCCCAGGACGTACAGCTGGAGCACCTCGGTCAGCAGCAGTGATCCGGTGACGGTGCCGAGCGCGACGAGCGTGAGGGCGTACCGCTGCCGCAGCACGCCGATGAGGGCCACCACCAGGACGCCGACGGCGAGGGAGGCGAGGGTGAGCCGCCGGAGCCCGGGGTGGGCCGACCGCGCGGCGGCCAGTGGCCCGTCGGCCAGCCGTCCGGCCAGCGCCGCGTTCTCCCAGCGCTGGCCCGTCGCCGTGAGGACCAGCCAGGCGTAGAGGACGGCCAGCAGGGCGACCGAGCCGAGGCAGGCGGCCCGCATCCGGTTGCGGACACGGGCGCTGAAGGAACCGGCCGCTTCCCCGGCCACGGCCGCGTACCACCAGGTGCCGGTCGCCGGTGTCGAGGGGAAGCCGTCCGTGCGCGGCCTGTCGTAGGGAGCCATGTCCCGATTCGAACCCGGCGTGCCGCCGCGCGCCCGCTGGAGGCACCCGAACGACACGCCGAAGAGCGCACGCCGGGCGGCCCGGAGTGGGCCACGGGGACAGGCCCGAGCGGACACGGGCGGGGACGGACCGCCGGGCCGATGACGGCCGCGCGGGCCGCGCTCGGGCAGACGCCGCGAACGCGGTCACGGTCTCGGGGACCGGCGGCACGGACCATGGGCGTGGCCCGGAGTGCCCGGCCCACGGGCCAGGAGAGGCTCCGCACCCTCCAGAACCGCCGCGATCCGCTCCCAGGTCTCCGTGTCCCGCCGCACCGGAGGCAGGACGGCGCCGCCCCCCGCACCCCAGGCGACGGCCGGTGCGACCGGGTCGGCGCCCGTGAGCGCGCCCGCCGCGAGCGCGGCGGCCCCGTAGGCGACCGGTTCGGTGACGGCGGGCACGAGGAGCGGACGTCCGGAGAGCCTGCGGACGGTGTCCCGCCAGAAGCGCCCCCGGGCTCCTCCGCCGATGAGGCGCAGGGGGCGGTCAGCCACCGCCGCGGGATCGGGGGTACAGACGTCGAGGAGGCCGTCGAGGACGCGCAGCACGCTGAAGGCGGCGCCCTCGTAGGCCGCGCCGAGCACGGCGCCGGACGCGGTGTCGTGCCGCAGGCCGGTGAGGAGGCCGCCCGCGTGGGGCAGGTCGGGTGTGCGTTCGCCGTCGAGATACGGCAGGACCACCACGCCGCCGCCGGGCACGGCCTGTTCGCGGTCGAGACCGAGGAGCCGGGCGAACCGATCCACGGCCAGGGTGCAGTTGAGTGTGCAGCCCAGCGGGAGGTACGTGGCGTCGGTGGCGGCGAACCCGGCGAGGCCGGGGGCGGCGGGACGGGTGCGGGTGGCCGCGTAGACCGTCCCGGAGGTGCCGAGGCTGACGACGGGGTGGTCGAGCAGTCCGTGCGCGCCGAGACCGAGCCCGACGGCAGCGGCCATGTTGTCACCGGTGCCGGCCGCGACGGCGACGTGTCCGGGGAGGCCGAGGGCGCGGGCGGCGGAAGGCGCGAGGGTGCCCACACGGGTAGCGCCGGTGGGAGCGACCGCGGGCAGCAGGCCCGGGTCGATCCCGAGGAGGTCGAGCAGTCCGGCGTCGTAGGCGTGAGCGGCGGTGGAGTACCAGCAGGTGCCGGAGGCGTCTCCGGGATCGGTCACGGCCTCGCCGGTCAGCCGCTCGGTGAGGAAGTCGTGCGGAAGCCGGATGCGGGCCGCCGCGGCGGCGGTGGCGGGCTCGTGGGCGCGCAGCCACGCCCATTTGGCGGCGGTCATGGCGGCGACGGGTACGGAACCGGTCCTCGCCAGCCAGGGCCGGGGGCCGCCGAGCGCATCGGTGAGGGCGACGGCCTGGGGCGCCGAACGGACGTCGTTCCACAACAGCGCGGGCCGCAGCGGTGTCCCGTCGCCGTCGAGCACGACCAGGCCGTGTTGCTGTCCGGCCACGGCGATCGCGACGACGGCGCGTGCCGGGACGCCCGCGTCCCGCAGGCCCCGGCCGACCGCGTCGCGCAGGGCGGACCACCACTGCCCGGGGTCGCTCTCGCGCGCGCCGTCCGTGCCGGTGACCGTGTGCGGGGCGCGCCCGACGGCCAGCAGTGCGCCGGTGGCGGAGTCCACCACGGCCGCCTTCGTCGACTGCGTGGAACTGTCCACGCCGATCACCACGGGATTCCGCTCGGGCATGGCGCCTCCTCGGGGTCGGTGTCCTGCCGGGTTCGCGTCCAAGGTCAGGTTCGCGTTTCAAGGTCGGGTTCGAGGCCAGGGGCCGGGCCCACTGGCGTGGCGCCTGTCGGTACCGTATTAGTTATTTCAGAAAACAAATCGGAGATCCAGGCCGCCGACCGAGAGGACGCCCCATGCCCACCCGATGCGCCCCCACCCCCGCCGACCGTTTCACCTTCGGCCTGTGGACCGTCGGCTGGCAGGGCCGAGACCCCTTCGGCGACGCCACCCGGGCGGCCCTCGACCCCGTCGAGTCGGTCGGGCGTCTCGCGGAGCTCGGCGCGTACGGCGTGACGTTCCACGACGACGACCTCATCCCCTTCGGCGCGTCAGACGCGGACCGCGCGAGGGCGGTCGCACGTTTCCGTGCCGCACTCGACGGCACCGGCCTGAAGGTGCCGATGGCGACCACGAACCTCTTCTCACACCCGGTCTTCAAGGACGGCGGCTTCACCGCCAACGACCGCGAGGTACGGCGCTTCGCCCTGCGCAAGACGATCCGGAACATCGACCTGGCCGTCGAGCTCGGTGCGGCCACCTATGTCGCCTGGGGCGGCCGGGAGGGCGCGGAGTCGGGCGCGGCGAAGGACGTCAGGGTGGCACTCGACCGCATGAAGGAGGCATTCGACCTCCTGGGCGACCACGTCACCACGCAGGGCTACGACCTGCGCTTCGCGATCGAGCCCAAGCCGAACGAGCCGCGCGGCGACATCCTGCTTCCCACGATCGGGCACGCCCTCGCCTTCATCGAACGCCTGGAACGGCCGGAACTGGTCGGCGTCAACCCGGAGACCGGCCACGAGCAGATGGCGGGGCTGAACTTCCCGCACGGCGTCGCGCAGGCGCTGTGGGCGGGCAAGCTCTTCCACATCGATCTCAACGGCCAGTCGGGCGCCAAGTACGACCAGGACCTCCGGTTCGGGGCCGGGGACCTGCGTCAGGCATTCTGGCTCGTGGATCTGCTCGAGTCGGCCGGCTACGAGGGCCCCCGGCACTTCGACTTCAAGCCCGCGCGCACCGACGGCTCCGACGGCGTGTGGGAATCCGCGCGGAACTGCATGCGCAACTACCTGATCCTGAAGGAGCGAGCCGCCTCGTTCCGCGCGGATCCCGACGTCCTGGAGGCGCTGGCCGCCGCACGCGTTCCCGAGCTGTCCGTCCCGACGGCCGCCGACGGTCTCGGCGGGCTCCTCGCGGACCGGTCGGCCTACGAGGACTTCGACGCGGTCGCGGTGGCCGCGCGGTCGTCGGCCTTCGAGCGACTGGACCAGCTGGCACTGGAGCACCTCCTCGCGGCGCGGTGACGACGCCCGGGACTCCCGCGGCTTCGGGCACCACGACGCGGTCGACGCCCCGCGCGGGCGGGCGCGCCGGGCTCAGGACGAGGCGCGGATGACCAGCTCCGTCGGCAGCACGCGGCGCGGCTGTTCGACGGACTCCTCCGTGATCTCCTGGAGCAACAGGCGCGCCATGGTGCGTCCCATCTCCTCGATGGGCTGGCGCACGCTGGTCAGCGGCGGGTCCATGTGCCGGGCCACGGCCGAGTCGTCGACGCCGACGAGTGCGACGTCCTTTGGCACGCGGCGGCCCGCCGCGCGCAGCACCGAGCGCGCGCCCGCCGCCATCACGTCGGAGGCCGCGAAGACCGCGTCCAGCTCGGGCGCGCGCTCCAGGAGTTCCCGCATCGCCCGACGCCCGCCCTCCTCGGTGAAGTCCCCCGTCGCCACCAGCGACGCGTCGGGCACGAGACCGACCTCCGCCAGACCCGCCCGGTAGCCGTCGAGCCGGCACCGGGCGACGTACATGTCGAGCGGGCCGGTGACGGTGGCGATGCGACGGCGACCCCGCCCGGCGAGATGCGCGACGGCGGAACGGCCCGCGCCGACGTTGTCGGAGTCGACGAAGGCCACCGGCTCAGCCTCGGACCGGCGTCCGTTGAGCACGGCGGGCAGGCCCAGCATCCGAACCCGGTCGGGCAGCGGATCGTCCCGGTGCACGGAGACGAGGAGCACCCCGTCCACCCGCTGCGCGGCGAGGTACTGTTCGAAGCGCTGCCGCTCCTTGTCGTCACGGATCAGCGTGAGTAGCAACTGCTTGTCGGCCTCGGCGAGTTCGCCGCTCACCCCGCGGACGATGTCGAGGAAGTAGGGCTCGGTGAAGAGCCGGGCCTCGGTCTCGGGGATGACCAGGGCGACCGCGTCGGTACGACTGCCGGCCAGGGCACGGGCCGCACGGTTGGGCACGTAGCCGAGTTCGGCGACCGCCCGTTGGACCGCCGTCCTCGCCTGCTCGCTCACCCGGGGCGAGCCGTTGATCACCCGCGAGACCGTGCCGCGCCCGACCCCGGCCCTGGCCGCGACCTCCTCCAGGGTGGGTCTGCCGGTCCGACGCCCGCTCGCCGCCATCCGCTGTCTCCCCTCGCCTGCCGGTGTGTCGCCGACCCTATCCCGACGGGAGCGCTCCCATACCCCTCGGCGGCCCCACTGGACGACGGACGCCCCAGGCCCGTGACCGGACGCGCCCGGACGCTCACCCACGATCCGGGCGGCGCGGCTCGAAGGGCGGAGCCTCCGCGGGCGGCGGCGCTCCCCGGACACGGCGCCCGGCCCGACGGAGGACGGCGCGGAGGAGGCGGCCCGGGGCCGGCCGGGGCGCGGGCGCGGTGCCGCCGTTCCGCACGACCGCACTCCCCAGGCGGGGCGGCGTCTCAGGAGATTCCCACCCGTTTGGCGTACTCTCGTCCGAGTATGTCCTGACCCTCGATCGCAACCGGAGACCGTGTGCGCCGCCCCTTCGCCGACGTCGACACACCCCCCTCGCCCCTGTCGGGACGCGGCAGTCGCACACGTATCGCGGTCCTGGTGGCCGGAGCGGCCGTCGCCGTCGGCGGCGGCCTGTACGGCGCCGGACTCGTCGCCGCGGGGGACGAGATATCCCAGGGCACCCGGGTCGACGGGGTGGACATCGGAGGGATGAGCCGTGCCGAGGCGAAGTCGAAGCTGGACACCTCGGCACCGTCGTCCTGGACCCGCGCCATACCGGTGCGGGTCGGTGAGAGCACCGGCACCCTCGATCCCCGGTCCGCCGGCCTCGGTGTCGACACCGCGAAGACCGTCGAGCGGGCCGCGGACGCCGCGCGCGACCCGCTGACGGTGATCGGCCGTCTCTTCTCCTCGGGGGAGCGCGACGTCGAACCCGTCGTCGCCTTCGACGAGGCCAGGGCGGCGGCGGCACTGACGGTGGCCTCCCGGACGTACGACCGGGAGATGACCGAGGGTGCCGTCACCTTCGCGTCCGGCAAGGCGGTGCCGGCCGAGGCGCGCGCGGGGCAGCGACTGGACACCACCCGGGCCGTCGCCACGATCAGGGAGGTCTACCCCTGGGCCGGCCGGGGCCGGGTGACGCTGCCGGCCGAGGTGTCGTCTCCCGAGGTGGGCGAGACCGAAGTAGCCCGTTTCATGGACGACTTCGGCAAGCCCGCGATGTCGGGACCGGTGACGCTCACCGTCGACGGCCAACCCTTGCGGATCTCCGCGGCGACACTGTCCACCCATCTGACGGCGAAGGCGGACGACACGGGGCGGCTGGTCCCGTCGCTCGACGCCGAGGGGCTGCGGCGCGATCCGGCCGTGGCGCGCCCGCTCGACGCGCTCGCCACGGGGCCGGTCGACGCCACGCTCGGTGTGCGCGACGGCCGGGTGGTGGTGACGTCGGACGGCAGGACGGGGCACCGGGTGACAGCCCGGTCCCTGGGCGACGCCGTCCGCCCGCTGCTTCCGAGGACCGGGGACGCGGCCCGCACCGGACCGGTCACCACCGCGCGGGTCGAGCCGGAGCTGACCCGCGCGTCCGCGGCGAGGATGGGTATCGAGGAACAGATGTCCACCTTCACGGTCGAGTTCCCGACTGCGCCGTACCGGACGACCAACATCGGCAGGGCGGCGGAGCTGATCAACGGCTCGCTGGTCCGCCCCGGGGAGGTCTGGAGCTACAACCGGACCGTCGGCGAACGGACCAAGGCCAACGGTTTCGTGGACGGCACGATGATCCTTGACGGGCAGTACCACTCAGCCCCCGGTGGCGGCGTCTCCGCCGTCGCGACCACGGTCTTCAACGCGATCTTCTTCGCCGGGGTCAAGCCGGTCGAGTACGGAGCGCATTCCTTCTACATCGAGCGGTACCCGGCGGGACGGGAGGCCACGGTCGCCTGGGGCACGCTCGACCTGAGGTTCCGCAACGATTCCGGGCACTCGATCTACATCGCGGCGAGCGCCACCGACCACTCGGTGACCGTGAGTTTTCTGGGCACGAAGAAGTACGACCGGGTGGAGGCGGTGGCGGGCCCGCGCACCAGGCTCACCGAGCCCGCGGAGCGCAAGGGCACCGGAGCCGCGTGCGAGCCGCAGACACCGCTGGAGGGCTTCGACATCGATGTGGACCGGGTGTTCCACGACGGCGGAGCCGAGGTCGGGCGGGAGACCTTCCGCACGCACTACACTCCGCGCGACCGCGTCACCTGCGCATGAGCGGCGCGTCCGACCCCAGCACCCCGAGCAGGTGGGTCACCGCCTCCGCGACGGCCGTGCGGGCCGGGCCGAGGTAACGGCGCGGATCGACGGTACCGGCGTGCTCCCTCAGGTGGTCCCGCACGGCCCGGGTGAACGCCTTGTTCAGATGGGTGGCGACGTTCACCTTCGTCATGCCCGCGCCGACCGCCCGCACCAGGTCCGCGTCACCCACGCCCGACGAACCGTGCAGCACGAGCGGGACGGGCACGGCGTCGCGCAGCGCCGCGACGAGCGTGAGGTCCAGGACGGCGTCCCGGGTGAGCATGGCGTGGGAGCTGCCGACGGCGACGGCGAGGGCGTCCACCCCGGTGGCGGCGACGAAATGCCGCGCCTCGTCGGGATCGGTGCGCACGCCGGGGGCGTGCGCACCGTCCTTGCCGCCGACCTCACCGAGTTCGGCCTCCACCCAGACGCCGTGGCCGTGGCAGTGGCCGACCGTCTCGCGGGTGGCGGCCAGATTCTCCCGGTAGGGGAGCCTCGACGCGTCGAACATCACCGATCCGAAGCCGAGCCGCACGGCCTCATGGACCAGCGCGGGAGATTCCGCGTGGTCGAGGTGGACGGCGACCGGAACCGCCGCGCGGCGAGCGGAAGCGAGGGTCGCGAGGGCGATCGGCTCCAGAGAGCCGTGGTAGCGGGCGGTGTTCTCGCTGATCTGGAGGATCACCGGCCGGCCGGCCGCCTCCGCGCCGGCGACGATCGCCTGCGCGTGCTCGATCTGGACGACATTGAAGGCACCGGCGCCGGTGCCGGCTGCGCGGGCGCCGAGGACGATCTCGCCGGTGGGTACGAGCGGCATCAGTCGCTCTCCCCCGCGGCCGGAAGGACGACGGAACGGGTGAGGTTGCGGGGCCGGTCCGGGTCCTGGCCCTGGGCTTCGGCGAGCAGGACGGCGAGACGCTGCGCGCGGACGAGGTCGGCGAGCGGGTCGAGCCCACCGGTCCGGATCGTCCCTCCGCCGGGCGCGGAGCCGGAGCCCGGCGGGAAGGCGGAGTCCGAGGGGGCTGAGTCCGCGACGAGCGTGCCTCCGACCCGGGCGACGTCGTCCGCGAGCCCGGTGGGGACAGGGCCGAGCACCCAGGCGACGCGGCCGGGCCCGGTGATGCTGATCGGTCCGTGCCGGTACTCCATGGCCGGGTACGCCTCGGTCCAGGCACCGGCCGCCTCGCGCATCTTCAGTCCGGCCTCCAGGGCCAGGCCGTAGGTCCAGCCGGTCCCGAGGAAGGTGAACTGCTCGGCATCGACGACGGCGTCGCGCAGCGGCTCGGCCAGGGCCCGTTCGGCGTCCCGGGCCGCCTGCTCCATCGTGCGGGTCCCGGCCGGCAGAGCGCCCTCGGACTCCAGGTGCGCGCGGAGCAGAGCGAGGGCGGTCGTGGCGAACCGGGTCTGCACCACCGACTCCTCGTCGGCGAAGTCCAGCACCGCCACCGTGTCGGCCGCCGTCATGACCGGGGTCGCGGGGTCGGCGGTGAGGGCGCCGGTCGGCACGCCGCCCGCGACCGCGCGGAGCAGGTCGAGCACCTCGGTCGTGGTGCCCGAGCGGGTGAGGGCGAGGATCCGGTCGTACCGGCGCCCGAGAGGGAACTCCGAGGCGGCGAAGGCGTCGGTCTCGCCGTGGCCGCCGCCCTCGCGCAACCGGGCGTATGCCTGGGCGATGAACCAGGAGGTCCCGCAGCCGACGACGGCGACGCGCTCGCCGCGCGCGGGAAGGACGGCGCGGTGCAGGGCGAGGGTGGCGGCGGCCTCGCGCCAGGAGGCGGGCTGGGAGGCGATCTCGGCCGCGGTGCGGGAGTGACCCGTGGTGGACACGTCAGACTCCTTCACAGAGAGCAACCTGCTCTCTCATGCGTGAATTGATAAGGTTTCGAGCATCTTCGAGCATCCAATGAGGTGCAGTATGCATGAGGGGACACGCCCGGTCCAGAGGCCGGGCCGGTCCGGTCCGGTCCGGGCCGGGCCGGGCCGGTCCGGTCCGGGCCGGGCCGGGCCGGTCCGGGCCACGGGAACGCGGCACTCAGAGCTGCCCCTGCGCCCTCGGCGGACGCACGACGGCATGGGGTCACGGCGCGGGTGCCGCGCCCCCACGCCGGGTACGGAATCGCCCGGATACGACCCCTACTGCGGCGACCCGTCGCCTTGTGGCGCACCGCGTCCGGCGCCTCGCCCCGATCCCGACGGGAATGACGGACCAGCCCTTAGACTCGCGATCACGCACGGCGCGCGAAGCGCCGCCCGGAAGGAATCCCGATGGCGAAACACGAGCGCTGGAACACGCTCCTCGAACTGCTGGCGGCCACCGGCCGGCTGGAGGTCGAGGAGGCGGCGGTGACCCTCGACGTCTCGCCGGCCACGATCCGCCGCGATCTCGATGAACTCGCGGAGCAGCGACTGCTGGTGCGCACCCGTGGCGGCGCGGTCCCGCACGGCGTCTCGTACGAACTGCCGCTGCGCTACAAGTCCTCCCGGCACGCCTCCGAGAAGCAGCGGATCGCCGCCGCGGTGGCCGGTCTCGTCCACGAGGGCGAGGTGGTGGGCCTCAACGGCGGTACGACGACCACCGAGGTCGCGCGCGCCCTGGCCCTGGGCTTCGGAGGCGGGAGTCCGGCGGGGCCCCCCGGCTCCCCCGTCCCGCCGGCCCTGACCGTGGTCACCAACGCCCTGAACATCGCCGCCGAACTCGCCGTACGCCCCCGGATCAAACTCGTGGTGTCCGGCGGTGTCGCCCGCGCGCAGACCTACGAACTGGTCGGCCCGCTCGCCGCCGGGGTGCTCGGCGAGGTGGTGCTCGACGTCGTGGTGCTGGGTGTCGACGGCATCGACCCGGAACTCGGCATCATGGCGCACCACGAGGACGAGGCGGGCATCAGCCGGCTCTTCGCCGAGCGGGCGAGCCGGGTCGTCGTGGCCGCCGACGCATCGAAGATGGGGCGGCGGGCCTTCGCCCGCATCTGCGGGACGGATCGGGTGGACGTCCTGGTGACGGACACGACGATCCCGGCGGAGGCGGTGCGGCGGCTCACGGACGCCGGAGTGGAGGTCGTCGCCGTCTGAGGGCCGGCGATCGGCCGCCGTAGGCGGCGGCCTGGGAGACCGTGAGGCGGACGTCCGTGGCGCTCTGGTTGGTCAGCGTGAGCACCAGGTCTCCGGAGAACGCGTCATGACGTGCCGTCACCTCGGGGCCCGCGGTCGTGCCGGGTCCCCGGAAGCCGCGCAGGAAGCCGTTGGGTCCGGTGACCGTCAGCTCGTACGTCCCCCGGGAATACGCGAGCGTGCCGGAGGTACGGGCGGCCGGGATGGCGGCGGCCCGGGCGATGCCGGTGTTCAGGGCCGCGAGAGCGGCGGTGGCGCCGGCGATCTGCGGGAAGCGGCGCCGCTTGGCTTCGGTCATGTGCCCGTGCACCTCTGGGGGATATCCGGGGAACGGTGGTCCGGGCAGGCCAAAGAACAGTGAGGGAGGGGACGGGCGCGTGGCCTGGACGCGTGGGGGCGTGGTGCGGGACGTGAACGGAGCCGTTCGCGCCCCGCACGCCCCGATCCGCCGTAGGGCGGCGCCGCGGCCCGGGGGCCGGTCGGCGGGCGGGCCACGGGCCCGTGCGAGGATTCCCGCGCGCTCCGCGGCCCGCGTCACCGGGGCCGGGGCCGTGGACGGGAACCGCGGATGACCGGAAACTGTCCCCAGAGGGGAGCGGTCGGACCACGACACCGAGGGGGCGGGATGAGCGCATGGACGGTACCGGGCTACACCGAGGCCCGGGAGCTCGGATCCGGCGGCAGTGGACGGGTCGTGCTCGCCGTGCACGACGGGACCGGCATCCCGGTGGCGGTCAAGTACCTCAGTGAGCGGATGCGGACGGACGCCTCCTTCGTGCGGGACTTCCGCGCGGAGGCGCGGCTCCTGGGCGCCCTGCGCTCGCCGTACGTCGTCGGCCTGTACGAGTACGTGGAGGCGCCGGGCGGCGCGGCGATCGTCATGGAACTCGTCGACGGCGTCGCGCTGCGCGCGCTGCTGGCGCGGGAGGGATCGACCGGACCCGAGGCCGCGCTCGTCGTCCTGAAGGGGTCTCTGCTCGGTCTGGCCGCGGCGCACCGGGCGGGAGTCGTGCACCGCGACTACAAGCCCGAGAACGTCCTGGTCTCGCCCGACGGCCACTCCAAGCTGGTGGACTTCGGCATCGCGGTCGACGACGGCAGCCGGCCGGGCGTCGCGGGCACCCCCGCCTACATGGCTCCGGAACAGTGGAACGGCGAGCCCGCCTCCCCCGCGGCCGACGTGTACGCGGCGACCGCGACGTTCTTCGAGTGCCTGACCGGACGCAAGCCGTACTCCGGCGAGAACTTCGCCGAACTGGCACTCCAGCACCTCGACGCGCCCGTTCCCGACGCGGCGGCCCCAGAGCCGTTGCGTCCGCTGATCCGGCGTGGTCTCGCGAAGCATCCGGAGGAACGGCCGGGGGACGCGGCGGAGTTCGTCACCGAGCTGGAGACGGCCGCCGCGGCCGGGTACGGACCGGACTGGGAGGAACGCGGGAAGCGGAGGCTGGCCGCGCTGGTCGCCCTGCTGCCGCTGCTGCTGCCCTCCGGGGGCAGCGCGGCCGAAGGCACCACGGCGCTCGCCACGACCCGTCTGCCGGAGGCGCCCCGGCGCTTCGGCCGACGGGGCCGGCAGGGGGTCCTCGCGGGTGCGGCGGCGCTCGTACTGGCCGTGCTGATCACGCTCGGGGCCCGCGCGGGCGGTGCGGGGCCCGAGGTCCGGACGACGGACCGGGCGTTCGCCGTCACCACGGCCGGGCCCGTCGAGCCGCCGTCGCCGACGGACCCGGTCCCGTCCTCGGAGGTCCCGGGATCCGCGACGCCCACGGCGACCGCGACGACCCCGGACACCTCGGCCTCCGCGTCCGGCACGGCGGACCCGGTCCCCGCACCGGACACCCCGACGCCGACGGCTCCGCCCGGCTCCACCGCCCCGCCCACGAGCGCGCCACCCACGACGGTGTCACCGTCCGTTCCGCCTACGGATCGCACCGCGTCCGCCTCGCCGTCGTCGCCGGCGCCCGTCGGTGTGCGGTCGGTCTCGGTGACCAGCCTGCGTGACACCGGCGACGGGAGCGCGGAGGCGACGTTCACGGTCACCACCGACGGCCCCGGACCGGTCACCCTGGTCGTCGCCTGGTACTCCGGGAACGTCAAGGGCGACCTCGGCACCGCCGACGGCTCCGCTGCCTACCGGCGCAGCGGAGCGACCCGGTACACGCTCACCCTCACCCACGCCTTCCGCGGCGGCTGTTACTGGGGGGTCCGCGCCACGACCGACCCGGCCGCGGCGAACGGCGGTTCCTCGCAGCAGGTCCTGACCCGGCGGTGCACGCTGACATGAACGATCCCCGGGTCCCCTACGACCCCGACGAGACGGTACGGCACAGCGGTCCCGGCGCGGCGCCGGTCCCGGTGCCGGTCCCGGCACCCGGTGGGCCCGAGCCCGGTCCGGGTTCCCCCGCCGACGAGTACAGCGCCACGGTGCTGGGCAGCCACTGGTTCGAAAGGCCCGTGGACGAGACCGTTCCGGACCGGGACGCGGACGCCGCTCCGGGCGGACCCGGCGGCGAGGTCGTCCCGGACCGGGTCGAGGGCGAAGTCCTCCGGTTCGGACCGGGGGTGACGGCGGCCGCGCTCGGGAGCGGCGGCGCTCCGTCCCTCACGACCCGCATGATCTGGCACGGCACCCTGCCCGGTGCCGACCCCGGCACGGCCCCGCCGCCACCCCGCCGCCCCGGGGTACTGCGGGTGCTGCGCCGCTACGCCCTGGCACTCGTCGTGCTGCTGGCGGTCCTGGGCTACCTCGGCTGGCAGCGTTTCGGCCCGCCCCTGTCCCTGCGTGAGACGGCCGTCACGGCCCCGCGGGAGCCGCTGGCCTGTGACGCCACGGCGGACGTCGTGGGAGTGGTGCGGACGAACGGCCGGCCGGGCACGATCACCTACCGCTGGGACCGCAGCGACGGCTCGACGTCCGGCCTGCTGCGGGAGCGGGTCGCCCGGGGGCAGCGGGAGGCCACACTGCACCTGCTGTGGACCTTCCACGGCCGGGGCACCCATCAGGCCGCGGCCACCCTGGTGATCACCTCACCCGCGGGGGCCACGGCCACCGGCCGCTTCGTGTACCGGTGCGCCTGAACGGTGCGGTGCCACGCCGGACGCCTCGTCCACCGGACCGCCGCTCAGCCGCCGCGCCGCACGCGTGCCGCCTTGCGTGCCTCGGCCGTCCGGCGTGCCTCGGCCGTCCGGCGCGACTCGTTCTTGGCGCGGCCGGGCCGTCCGGGGACGGTGCCGATGCCGCGGAAGGCGGCGCCACCGCGCTGGGGGCGGTCCTTGCCGGCCGCGGCGTTCGCCGGGGCCTGCGCTCCGGTGATGCGGGTCAGTTCCGCCTCACCGGAGCGGACCTGCGTGATCCGTGGGCGGACGCCGGCGTCCGCCAGTACACGGGCGACGTCCCGGCGCTGGTCGGGCAGCGCCAGGGTGACGACCCGCCCGGACTCCCCCGCGCGGGCCGTCCGGCCGCCACGGTGGAGATAGTCCTTGTGATCGGCGGGCGGGTCGACGTTGACGACGAGGTCGAGGTCGTCGATGTGCAGGCCGCGCGCGGCGACGTTGGTGGCGACCAGCACGGTGGTCTCGCCCCGCCTGAACCGGTCCAGGGTGTGGGTGCGCTGTGGCTGGGACTTGCCGCCGTGCAACGCCGCCGCCCGCACTCCACAGCCCAGCAGGTGTCGGGTGAAGCGGTCGACGGCCTGCTTGGTGTCCAGGAACATGATCACGCGCCCGTCGCGTGCGGCGATCTCGGTGGCGGTCGCGAACTTGTCGGGTCCGTGGACGTGCAGAACGTGGTGTTCCATCGTGCCGACCGCCCCGGCCGTGGAATCCACGGAGTGGACCACCGGGTCGTGGAGGTAGCTGCGGACCAGGTCGTCGACGTCGTGGTCCAGGGTCGCCGAGAAGAGCAGGCGCTGGCCGTCGGGGCGTACCTGGTCGAGCAACGTGGTGACCTGGGGCAGGAAGCCCAGGTCGGCCATCCGGTCGGCTTCGTCGAGGACGACGACGCCCACCTGGTCCAGGCGGCAGTCCCGGCGCTCGACGAGGTCCAGGAGCCGGCCGGGGGTGGCGACCAGGACCTCCGCCCCGGTACGCAGCGCGGCGGCCTGGCGGCCGATCGACATCCCGCCGACGACGGTGACCATGCGCAGCCTCAGCGCCTCGGCGTAGGGCGTGAGCGCGTCGGTGACCTGCTGGGCCAGCTCGCGGGTCGGGACGAGGACCAGGGCCAGTGGCTTCTTGGCGTCGGCACGCCGGCCGGCGGTGCGGGTGAGGAGGGCCAGGCCGAAGGCGAGCGTCTTTCCCGATCCGGTCCGCCCGCGGCCGAGGACGTCGCGGCCCGCGAGGGCGTTCGGCAGGGTGGCGGCCTGGATCGGAAACGGAGTGGTCACCCCGAGGCCGGTCAGCGTCGTCCGGACCGCGCCGGGCAGGTCCATGGCCTCGAAGCGCTCGGCGGGAGGGAGGCCGGGGGTGGCGGTGGCCGCCCCGGACGCGCCGCTCGACGGAACGGGCGCCGGGGCGTCGTCGGTACGGTCCGAGCGGTTCATGGGTGCCTTCCTCGACGGGCCGCGTGCCGCGAGGTGCGGCGGACGCGTCTGCGCCGCTTTCCCCCGGGGGCGCGACGGGACCTCACGCGGTGTGGATCCGGTGTCGTCGCGGTGGCCGCCCGTCCGGAGTCCTCCGGGTGGGACCCGGGAGACGGAAGTGCCCGGTGGTGTCACCACTTGGGCACGTGAAGCCTGTGGGAACCACGACTGCGACAGACATCGACTGTAGCAGCCGGTCCCTGACACCGGTCTTCGTCGCGCGGGCGGGGCAGCCGACGCACGACGGCGCGCGTCACCACGTCGCCGGCCCGCGAAGTGCGGCACGGCCCGGATCGCGCCCGCTCCGGGCCGTCGGACGGCGCGGGACGTCCGGTGAGCCGCGTCCCGGGAAGGACCTCCCCACGCGTCAGGTGGCGTGCAGGCGGGTGTCCCTGCCCGGAGGGTCCTCGCCGCTGGTCATGTCCTGGGTGCCGATGACGGAGAGCAGTTCCAGCTGCGCGGCGCCTTCGGACCCGGGTGGTGCGGTGAACCACAGCAGGCGCTGGCGTCCGTCTTCGCTGAACATGCTGTGGCAGTCGAGTTCGATGACCCCCAGGACGGGATGGACGATGCGTTTGCGGTCGTTCCGGCGCAGGGCGATGTCCCGCGTGTCCCAGAGAGTGGCGAACTCCTGGCTCCGACGGCGCAGCACGGTCACCATTCCGGCGACTTCGGCGTCGTGGCCGCGGCGGCCGGCGACCGCCTGGAGATCGGCCACGAAGACCCGCGAATGGTAAGGGTGTTCATCGGGCGGGTAGAGCGCACGGGCGGCGGGGTCGGTGAACCAGCGGTGGACGAAGCTCGCCTCCGGGCCGCGCACCGTCGGCTGACGGCCGACGAGAGCCGCGGCCGGCTCGTTCTGCACGAGGGTTTCGTGCAGGTCGGTGATGACCTGGGCGGGAGTGGTGGTGAGCCGGTCCAGGAGGCTGAGCAGAGCGACCTGGACGAGACCCGCCGGACCGTGTGCCGACGGGGGAAGCGGCCGGCCGGCGAGGCGGAACACGTGGTCGCGCTCGTCTCGGTTCAGGCGTAGCGCCCGAACGAGTGCGGCCACGACCTGTGAGGAGGGCTGAGCGCCTCGCCCGCGCTCGAGTTCGGTGTAGTAGTCCGCCGACAGGCCGGCCAGCTGCGCGACCTCCTCACGCCGCAGTCCGGGCACCCGGCGACGGGGGCCGGTGGGCAGGCCCACGTCCCCCGGCCGGATCCGGTCGCGCCTTGATCTGAGGAACGCGGCGAGTTCGGGAAGGTTCACTCCCCCATCCTCACGCGCGTGGCGGGTCCGAGCCAGGGGTTGGTGACCCCCGGGTAGGTCCAGCCCTGGCCGGGGACGGAACACCGGTCGATCGTGGAGGGACACGGGGCTCCCTCGGCGCGGCGGGCGACTCTCCGCACTCCGGACGGCGCCCCCGGTCACGAGTCACCCTCACCTCCACAGGAAGAGAACCGCCATGCCATTCGCCAACTTCAAGGTGCCGGCCGGAACCCTCGACGCGAAGCAGAAGGAACAGATCGTCGCGCGGACCACCGACCTGTACGTGGAGATCTACGGTGAGCGCGCCCGCGCCACCACCATGGTCCTCGTCGAGGAGGTCACGGACGGGGGCTGGGGCATCGGTGGCGACGTCCTGACCCTCGGCATGCTCCAGCGGCCCGCCGGAGGGTGAACGACGCCGCCCGCGACGGTCCCGGCACCGTCCGGCGCACGCCGCGCTCCCGCCGACGGCCGGGAGCGGCGTGGCCGCCGCGTCAAGCCGATGCCCGGCTCACCGCATGACGGGCGGTGTGCTGATGCGGTGAGGACGGTGAGACGGGGTGTGGTCCGGTCCGGCACCGTGCGGATTCCTCGGATTCCCCCCGACTTCCGTCTCCGCGGCGCTACGCTCGGCGCTCGTGAGGAACACGGCATATGAGGATGCGAGGTGGCCGACATGGCTGAAACGGTGAAGTGCGGCAAGTGCTTCGCGACGAAGGTTCCCGGCACCCGTTGCCAGGGCTGCGGCGACGAGAGCTGAGACCCCGGGAGCGGCGACCGGGTGCGGGCACCGCATGGAGCGTCCCGGACGCTCCGGTGAATGGTCCCGGACACCCCGGATGATCCGCCCTACGAGGAGATGACATGACACCGCCTGGCCGGCAGCCGTCCGTACCCGACCGCAACGTCCGGCCGCCGACGGCACAAGCCTCGCTCGGCGCGGGGGTGGTCGTGGCCGACGGTGCGGGGCGGGTGCTGCTCGGGCTGCACCCGTCGGGGGTGTGGGAGCTGCCCGGAGGAAAGGTCGATCCCGGCGAGTCCATCGAGGAGGCGGCGGTCCGTGAACTGGCGGAGGAGACCACGCTGGTGGCCGACGTCGGCGACGTGGAGATCGTCGCGATCCTCCTGGACGCCCTCACCGCGGCGGACCTGACCCGCCTGACGGCGGTGGCGGTGGTAGGGACCTTCGACGGCACCCCGGTCGTGGCCGAGCCCGGCAAGATCGAGCGCTGGGAGTGGACGGCGCTGGACCGTCTGCCGGAGGCGATGTTCCGGCCCTCCGCACAGGCTCTCAAGGCGTGGAACCCCGAACTGCCCATCGTGGACGAGCCCTTCCACCGCTATCCGCTGTCCCGGCGCGGTGGCGCGGCCTGACGGCCACGACCCGGCTCATCCGCCGTCGCACGACCGCGCTCGCCGTCCCTCCGGACGGCGAGCGCGGCGTGTCACCGGCCGGACGGTTCAGGCGCGGTGACGCTCCCGGCGCGTCTCGTCGGAGCAGGAGCCGTAGCCCTCGTCGCCGTAGCCCTGATCTCCATAGCCGTGATCTCCGTAGCCCTCGTCGCCGTAGCCCTCGTCCTCGCAGGGGTCGTCGTCACGGCTGTTGTCCAGGCGCACGATGACGACCTGCTGGCTCTCGCCGATGACGTACGGGCCCGCGACCGGGTCGGCCGGCAGGACGTAGCCGTCGGGGACACCGGTCTCCCTCAGGTAGTACGTGCCGTCGTCCAAGCCGTCGAAGGAGCACAGGCCCCCGACGTTCGTCGTGCATGGCGTTCCGATCAGGGTGTCCGGATCAACGGCGCCGGTCTGCAGACCGTCCCGCCCGTTGGTCTCCTGCCACAGTTCGAACGTCGCGCCGCGCAGCGGGAGGTGGCTGTCCGCGTCACTCTTGAGGATCTTGACGGAGCCGTTTCCCTCGGGAATGGGGGACCGGCTGTTGACCGCCGTCACCGACACGCCCTCGGTGGCGTTCCCGTCGGTCAGGACCAGCGGCCCGAAGACCGCCGGTTCAGGAAGCCGGTACCCGTCCGGGGCCTGGGTCTCCTGCCAGTAGTAGGCGCCCGTCTCCACCGTCCGCGTGCACACCCCGTCGGCACCCGTCGTACAGGCCGCCCCGACCTGCGTGTCCGGGTCCGTCCCGCCCGTCTGCAGACCGGCCGTCCCGTTCGTCTCCTCCCACAGCCGGAAGGTCGCTCCCGGGAGCGCCGCCCCCGTGTCCGCGTCCCTCTTCGTCACCGACACCGCACCCGTGGTGGGTACGGGGGTGTCGTCGCAGTCGGGCAGGTCTCCGTCGAAGGGGTAGGCGTGGAACTCCTGGCCGCCACCGCCGGTCGCCGCGCTGGTGTGGACGAGGGAACCGGTGGTGAAGAAGCGTCCGTTGACGCCGGGGAGGGTGACCGTCGTGGTCGACGTCTGTTCGCCGATGAGGAAGCTGCCCTGGAACTGTCCGGTTCCGGCCAGTTCGACCGAGGTGGCGTCGGGGAAGTTCCACAACAGCCGCTCGCGGTAGGCGTTGAGGGGGTCGGTCGAGTCGTCGATGCCGCCGCTGTAGGTGTTGATCGTACGGTCGGCTCCCAGGACGTTGACGAGGATGGTCGCGCCGTCGGGGATGCCCGCGAAAGCGACGCCCACCTGCCCTCCGGTCGATCCGGCCATGTCGAAGTCGACGTTGAATACCTGGAGTTGCGAGGTTCCGTCACCGGTGAACAGGGTCTGCCCGTCCTGGTTGACAGCCGTGCCCGTGGGCGTTCTCGGCGCGCCGTCGACGCGCGCGTAGCAGCGGCTCGCCGCGGTGAGCTGGTCTCGCAGAGCGGTGTAAGGTCCGGCGGCGTCCGGGTCGGCGGCGAGCGTGGCCTCGACCGTTCCGGTCAGGGTGCCCGCGTAGCGCACGACGCCTTCCTCGGCGAGCAGCCGCTGCCCCGTCGCGACGGTGATGTCGCCACCGGTGGTCAGCCAGTCCGACCCGGCCGGCGGCGCCACCCGGGAACCGACGCCGGCTTCGCCCACGTTGTAGATCTGGCTCGCCTGCGCGTCCTTGTCCATGTCGAAGGCGTCCAGGACGACGACGCGCCCCTCCGCCTCTGCGGCGGAGCCCCGGACCCTGAAGTCGTCACCGACGAAGATACTGATCGCGTTGTCACGGCCCGCGATGGGGCCGTTGTTGATTCCCGGGAAGGGGTCGGGGCAGTCCCCGGGGACACAGGGGCCGAGCCCTCCGGGAAGGGGTTCCGCGACCGCGGAGGCCGCACCCGGGCCGAGGAGGAGCACGGGGGCGGCGGCGAGGGCCATCGCGCAGGCGAGCCCGGCGGTGCCGGACCGCCCGAGCGGACGCGTACGGTGCCGGGGGGTGTGATGTCTCATGCCCGGGAGTCTTGGGCCGCGGTCCGCGGCCCACCACGCGAGATGATCCACGGTTGGGCCTTCCGGTGATCAAAGTCACCGGAAGGCATGGAAACGATCTTCCGGACGGCGTAGTGGCACACCCGGCCGCTCCCCGGACGGCCGGCAGGGCCCGCGGTCCGTCACCCCCGGGTGCGGCGCCGTCACCTCGGGGCCGGCGGCGGTTCAGACGCGTGCGGCGGTCGGGGCGGGGGCGTCCTGCTCCAGGCGGGCACGGAGTGTGGCGGCGAAGTCCTCGGCACGGGTCAGCTGGACGTGCAGCCGGTCGACCTGTTCCGCCGCGGCGCGTTCGTAGGTGCGGACCCGGTCGAGCAGGGCGTCGTGTTCCTCGGCGCCGATGTCGGCGCCGGCGTCGTCGAGACGGTCGGTCGCGTCGAGCAGGTCGCGCATCTGGTCGAGGGTGAAGCCGAGCGGCTTCATACGGCGGATGACCATCAGGCGCTGGACGTCGTTCTCCGTGTAGAGACGGAATCCGCCCTGGGAGCGGGCGGAGGGGACGATGAGTCCGGTCTCCTCGTAGTGCCGGATGGTGCGCAGGGACAGTTCGGTCCGCGCGGCGACCTCGCCGATCTGCATGTGCTTTCCGTCCACGCCTGTGGGTCCCAGCCCTTCTCGCGCGGCGGGACGCGTCCGGTGCCCCGCCGATCTCTACTCTAACGTTAGGGTACAGTTGCCCGTGGCGAGGGTGGCTCGATGTCGACTCGTCACTGCCGTGTCGGGGCCGATGCCGCCCCCGGCGAAGATCCGAATCCCGCAGGAGAGGCGTGTGCGCGAGCCCATGACGCCCGGCGCCGCCGTCTGCCCACCGTGACGCTTCGCCCCCGGGCGTGAGCGGGTCGCGCCGCCGCGCAGCCGCTCGATCCCGTTCCTCAACGACTTCCGGTCCCGTCCCGACGGGGCCGCTCGCGGGGTGCCGGCCCGGCCCCACCGCGTCTTCCCGCCCGCCCCGGCCTGCCGAAGGGGCGTGCCCGAGCACGACAGGTTCCTGTCCTTGTCCTCTTCTGCTTCCGCCGTCTCCACGGCCGCGCGGCTGCGTGGCCTGAAACCCGACTGGCTCGCCGACCCGAAGGTCTGGCGCACCGAGGTCCTGGCGGGCCTGGTCGTCGCCCTGGCACTGATCCCCGAGGCGATCTCCTTCTCGATCATCGCCGGCGTCGATCCGGCGATCGGTCTGTTCGCCTCCTTCACGATGGCCGTCGTCATCTCCGTCGTCGGCGGACGCCGCGCGATGATCTCGGCGGCCACCGGGGCCGTCGCCCTCGTGATCGCGCCGCTCAACCGGGAGCACGGCCTCGGGTACCTGATCGCCGCGGTGATCCTGGCCGGCGTGTTCCAGGTGATCCTGGGCGCTCTCGGGGTCGCGAAGCTGATGCGGTTCATCCCGCGCTCGGTGATGGTCGGCTTCGTGAACTCCCTCGCCATCCTGATCTTCATGGCCCAGGTCCCCGAGATGCGGAACGTGCCGTGGGCCGTGTATCCGCTGATCGCCGGCGGTCTCGCGCTCATGGTGTTCTTCCCGAAGATCACCACGGTGGTGCCGGCGCCGCTGGTCTCCATCGTGATCCTCACCGTCATCACGGTGGGTGCGGCGATCGCGGTCCCGACCGTCGGCGACAAGGGTGAACTGCCCTCCTCCCTGCCGGTCCCCGGCCTGCCGGACGTGCCGTTCACCTTCGACACGCTGACGACCATCGCTCCGTACGCGCTCGCCATGGCGCTGGTCGGACTGATGGAGTCGCTGATGACCGCGAAGCTGGTCGACGACATCACCGACACCCACTCGAACAAGACCCGTGAGTCCGTCGGCCAGGGTGTCGCCAACATCGTCACCGGCATCTTCGGCGGCATGGGCGGCTGCGCCATGATCGGCCAGACCATGATCAACGTGAAGGTCTCCGGTGCCCGGACGAGGCTGTCCACGTTCCTGGCAGGTGCGTTCCTGATGGTGCTGTGCATCGTCTTCGGTCCGGTGGTCTCCGACATCCCCATGGCCGCCCTGGTCGCCGTGATGATCATGGTGTCCTTCGCGACCTTCGACTGGCACTCCATCGCGCCGAAGACCCTCAAGCGGATGCCCGTCGGCGAGATCACCGTCATGCTCGTGACCGTCGCCTGTGTCGTCGCCACCCACAACCTCGCCATCGGTGTCGTCGTGGGTTCGGTCACGGCGATGGTCGTGTTCGCCAAGCGTGTCGCACACCTCGCCGAGGTCACCTCGGTGGTCGACCCCGACGACACCACCGTCGTGTACTCGGTGACCGGCGAGCTGTTCTTCGCCTCGTCCAACGACCTCGTCGGCCAGTTCGACTACGCGACCGATCCGGACAGGGTCGTCATCGACCTGTCCGGCGCGCACATCTGGGACGCCTCCTCGGTCGCCGCACTCGACGCGATCGAGAACAAGTACGCGCAGCGCGGCAAGACCGTCGAGATCACCGGCCTCAACACCCCCAGCGCCGACCTCCACGGAAAGCTCAGCGGCGAGCTGACCAGCCACTGAGCGCCTCCCCCCGACAGGACCCCGGCCCACGGCCGGGGTCCTTCGCGTAGCCCGCCCGGTCCTGCCCGGCCCCGGGGGCGGGGACAAGGCGCGGCACCGCGCCGAGGAGCTTCCGGGGCGCGCGGCGGTCTGTCCGAGGCAGACCTTACGGTGGGTCACATGTCCTCGAACACAGAGTCGTACGCCGCCCCGGGACACGGGGCCCACCACCGTGTGGCGCCCGTCCTCCCGCTCGCCGGCACCCTCCCAGACCGCACGCCACGACGCACGACGCCCCTCGTCAGGGGGACCGGACGGTGAACGGCACGGGGAACGAGAAGGGGGCGGCTCTGCTGAAGGCGGTCGCCGCCGGGGATCCGGCGGCGGTCCCGGCGCTGCTGGCCGGCATGGACGACGGGGAACGGCGGTCCTGCCTGCCCGCGCTGCGGGAGATCGAGCGGGGGTGGAAGGACGGCTCCGGCAGCTGGGACTTCGGAGTCGCCCGAGCGCTGAGCCTCGCCGGTGCCGGCTGCCACTCCGGCGTCGCCGCGTGCGCCGCGTGGCTGGGGCGGGACTCACCCGGCGTGTTCCGCGGAGACCTGGGGCTGCTGCGGGAGGTCCTCGAGGTCCGCACGCCGGAGTTCCGCGGCGGACTCGCGGAGCGCGTCGCCTCCGCCCCGGAGGTGCCCGGCGCCCTGTACGGCCTGGTCGTGGGGCTGGCCGCGTCGGCGGGCAGGCCGGTCCCGGTCACCCAGGCCATGGCGGTGGCCTGGGTGGACGCGGTGTGGTCGGCCATGACCGACGCCAACGGCGCGCGGTGGGTGACCTACCACGCGGGCGGCGCTGTGGGGGAACGGCCGGTCGACCGGCCGATGCTCTCCTGGCTGCGCCAGGACCCGATGACCCCGGTGTGGGCGCCCCTCCTGTTGGAGGGACCGGGCGTGGCGGACCGGCTCGGCTGGGAGTCGGTCGTCGGGCGGGATCCGCTGGTGGAGTGGGACGCCACCTTCGCCCGCCTCGCCGTGGAGGGGGTGCTGAACCGCGCTGTGCTCGTCGACGCCGCCGTCGACGGGCTGGCGCACGCCCGGCCGCCGGCGCCCGATGTGCGCTTCCGTCTCGCGCTGTTGAAGGCGCTGGACCCCACCGGGCAGGAGCACGCGGCCCGCGTCGGCGCCTGGACCCGCGTCGCGGCGGAGGGCCCGTCTCCCGTGGCCGGACTCGCGCAGGAGACGCTGCGCGGGCTGTGGGACGAGGGCGGGATGGGACTCGACGCCCTGCGGGAGCTGTCCGGGTGGGTACTGGCGCGCCCCGAGAAGAAGCTGGTGCGGGCCCAGCTGTCCTGGATCGACAAGGCGCTGGCCCGCGAGCCGGAAGCCGCCGGCGAGCTGCTGCCGGTGGCCGCCGATGCCTTCGCCTTCCCGGACACCACGCTTCAGGAGCGGGCCGTGCGGGTGGCGGGGCGTCACCTGAAGCACGCGGACGAGGCCACCCGGACCGCGCTGGGCACGGCCGCCGCCGCGCTCGGACCCGGCGTGACGCCGCTCGCGGCACGGCTGCTGGGCTGTCCGGAGCCGCCGGACGCGGGCGCGGGCCCGGACTCCGACCTGGGCGGCAGCTCGGGACCCCCGTCGGGAGCGGGCGCCGGCGCGAGGCAGGAGGGCTCCGGCGGGAGGGTCCCACGTCGGGACGCCCTGCCGCCGGTCCCGGACGCCTCGCCGATTCCGGCACCCGTCGCCGATCTGTCCGAGTTCGCCGCCGGGTTCGCCGCCGCGGTGATCGCGGACGTGCGGGGAGCCGGGCGCTCCATGAGGTTCGGGCGGATTTCGGCGAGGGAGACGGCGGGTACGGACGACCCCGCGTCGTTCGCGTGGGCACTGGACGGACTCATGCGGTTCGCGCACCGGGACCGGAAAGCCCTGGCCGAGGCGCTGGAGGACGTGGCGCGCCGGTACCGGGAGGACTTCCCCCACCCGGCGTCGGTGCCGACGGACCCCACGGTCACGCTGCTGGTGCCGATGGTGGCGGCGATGGGCCGGGTGACGCCGGAGCAGGTGCGGCGGGCTCACGCGGCACGCGAGGACGAACGGTGCGTCGACGCCCGGCTGTGTGCCGCCTGGCACGACTGGGTGTTCGAGGTCGCGGAGCGGCTCGCGGGCGATCCGGTGCCGCTGCTGCTGGCGACACCCACCCGGGCGTCCGGCGAACTGGAGGCGGAGGAGCTCCTGGAGCGGCTGCGGACCCTCCGGGAGCACGGTGCGCGTGCCGGGCGGGCCGATCTGGGGCTGGCGCTGCTGCGGCTGCGACATCCCGCGGCGCCGGAGGCCGCGCGGGCGGAGGCCCTGGCGCTCGGCACGCCGGAGGGCGAGCGGCTGGCGGCCTGGCTGGCGGCGGGACCGCTGCCCCCATGGACGGCGGAGCGGGAACGCCGGGCCGTTCCGAGCTGGCGCGGGACCGCCGCGGAGCTGACCGTGATCGTGTCGCCGGGACGCGCGGACCTCGCCGGCCTCCTGCCCGAACTCCCCCGGCTGGGAGCGGAGTACGAGCCGTCGAAGCCGTACCGCTTCCGCTGTTCGAGGGTCCCGGCCCACTGGGTGACGATGCTCCCGGGGCAGCCGGAGGCAGTGGCCGCCCATCTCGTCCCGGCGCTGGCGGAGGCCGCCTCGGGGGACGAGGAGCAGCCGGTCACCCGGCTGCTGCCGCTGCTCGCGCAGGCCCCGGGCCCCACGGGGGCGGCGACGCGGCTGGCCCTGGCCCATGGCCTCGGTGTGCGCCGGGCACCGGACCGGCTCGCGGTGGTGGACGCGCTGCTCACGCTCGCGTCCCGGGGCCGGCTGGACGCGTCCGGGCTGGGGGCCGATCTGGCCGGGCTGATCGCGCGGGGCGAGGTCGGACCGGCCCGTGTCGCGGCGGCCCTGGAGACGGCCGCGACCGGGGCACCGGTCACGGTCTGGTCGGTGCTGTCGAGTGCGCTGCCGCCGCTGCTGGCCGTCGGGACGCCGTCGCGTGGGCTCGCCGCTCTGCTGGCCGTGGCGGCGGAGTGCGCCGAGCACGGCGGTGTCCGGGCCGGGATGCCGGGGCTGGCCGAGCTGGCCGCCCGGCGCGGCTCGTCACGGACGGTGGTCGAGGCGCGGCGCCTGCACCGGGCGCTCGGAGCCGGAGCCTGACCCGTTCCCCGACGGCTCGGGGCGGCAGACGACGGCCGCCCCGCTCGGCACCGGGAGACCGGGGGCGTCCGCGCGTGGCGGCCGGCGGTCCGCGAGCGGCTCCCGCCGGCGGAGTCCGGTCGCGGAGGCGCCGGGGTGGGCGCCCGGTGAGTCGGCCGGTCCGCCCGGTCGGTAGTCACTTCAGGGCGACGACACGGTCGGCCCCCAGGACGTGGAAGGAATGTCCGATGAGTGCGGGCACCCGGGTCAGGCGAAGCCGGGATCCGGCTTCGCCTGCTCGGCGGTGCATCTTCACGAAGAGGTCGATCCCCGAGCTGTCGCAGAAGGTGAGTGCCGACAGATCCAGGACGATCTCCCGCGCACCCGTTCCGATCAGGTCCACCAGGTCGGGCTCGACATGTGCCGTCGTGTGTATGTCGAGCTCCCCGCTGAGCACCGCGCCCGCCGTGGACTCCGTGCGGCCGGTGACTTCCAGGGCGATCAGGGTCGTGGTCATGGCAGGTCCTCCCAGTGAACACCTCGCGGACCGAGGTGCGTCGCCCTTGTCCGTCCCCACCAGATCGCACGCGGGCACCGCGGCTGAAGGGCCGCAGGCCCTCAAGAGGTGGGCCGAAGGTCCCTTTCCGCCGCGGCCCGGAACTCCGGATCGAACCGACGATCCCCTGAGAGCCGGTGGGCGGCCTCTGTCCGGACGGTCACGCCCCGGCACGCCCGGCTCCGGGACCGGCGCCCGGACACGGGGTGCCGCCCCTTACGGCCCCTCCGCGCCTCCCGGGAATCCGGCACACCGCCACCGAGGATGGGGCCGATGGGCCCTCGGGCGGGGCCGGTCTTCCCCTTCCGGCGGGACGCGCCCGGCGGAAGGGTACGCGGGAGTGCCCCTCGCGCCTGGGACCCAGCCGTACGAAGGAGAAGCACATGACCACGTACCCGATCGCCGATCTGGACGCCCACTGGCGTGCGGCGAACTACCTCTCCGCCGGCCAGATCTATCTGCTCGACAATCCCCTCCTGGACCGTCCGCTGCTGCCCGAGCACATCAAGCCCCGGCTGCTCGGGCACTGGGGCACGTCTCCGGGGCTCAACCTCGTCCACACGCACCTGAACCGGATCGTGAAGGACCGCGCGCTGGACGCCTTGTGCGTCTGGGGCCCGGGACACGGCGGGCCGGCGGTGCTGGCCAATTCCTGGCTGGAGGGCAGCTACAGCGAGACCTACCCGGACGTGAGCCGCGACCGGGAGGGGATGGCCCGCCTGTTCCGGCAGTTCTCCTTCCCCGGCGGTGTCCCCAGCCACGTGGCGCCCGAGACCCCGGGATCGATCCACGAGGGCGGTGAACTCGGGTACAGCCTGTCCCACGCCTACGGCGCCGCCTTCGACAACCCCGGCCTCCTCGTCGCCTGCGTCATCGGTGACGGCGAGGCGGAGACCGGGCCCCTCGCGGCGTCCTGGCACTCGAACAAGTTCCTCGACCCGGTGCACGACGGCGCGGTCCTCCCCGTCCTCCACCTGAACGGATACAAGATCGCGAACCCTGCCCTGCTGTCCCGGATCCCCGAGCCGGAGCTGGACTCCCTGCTGTACGGATACGGCTACCGGCCCCTCCACGTGACGGGCGACGACCCGTTCGCCGTGCACGAGGCGATGGCGGCGGCGCTGGACGAGGCGCTCGACACGATCGGCACGATCCAGCGGAAGGCGCGCGCCGGCCGCGGAGCGGCGGACGGACACCGGTGGCCCGTCGTCGTGCTGCGGACGCCCAAGGGATGGACCGGACCGGCCACCGTCGACGGGCGCCCGGTCGAGGGCACCTGGCGGGCCCACCAGGTGCCTCTCTCGGGTGTGCGGGAGAACCCCGAGCACCTGAAGCTGCTGGAGGAGTGGCTGCGTTCGTACCGGCCCGAGGAGCTCTTCGACCGGGAAGGCCGCCCGGCCGGCCAGGTGCTGGCCCACGTCCCCGAGGGGCGCCGCCGTCTGGGAGCCACCCCGCACGCCAACGGCGGACTGCTGCTGCGCTCGCTGCCGCTGCCCGATCTCGGCGAGCACGCCGTCGAGGTCACGCGGCCGGGCAGCGGGGTCCACGAACCCACGAAGGTGCTCGGCGGCTTCCTCGCCCAGGTGATGGCCGACACCGCGGACCGCAGGGACTTTCGCGTCGTGGGCCCCGACGAGACCGCGTCGAACCGGCTCGACGCCCTCTACGAGGCCACCGGCAAGGCGTGGCAGGCCGAGCGGCTCGACACCGACGAGCACCTCTCCCCCACCGGGCGGGTGATGGAGATCCTGTCCGAGCACACCTGCCAGGGCTGGCTGGAGGGGTACCTTCTCACGGGCCGCCACGGACTGTTCTCCACGTACGAGGCGTTCGCACACATCGTCGACTCGATGGCCGGGCAGCACGTCAAGTGGCTGCGGACCGCCCGCGCCCTGCCCTGGCGGGCCCCCGTCGCCTCCCTCAACTACCTCCTCACGTCTCACGTCTGGCGCCAGGACCACAACGGCTTCTCCCACCAGGACCCCGGATTCGTGGACCACATCCTGAACAAGAGCCCGGAGGTCGTCCGCGTCTACCTGCCCCCGGACGCGAACACGCTGCTCGCCGTCGCCGACCACGTGCTGCGCAGCCGCGACCGGGTGAACGTCGTGGTGGCGGGCAAACAGCCCGCCTTCGACTGGCTCCCGGTCGAGGAGGCCCGCGTCCACTGTGAGCGGGGCGCGGGGATCTGGGCGTGGGCCGGAACGGCCGGGGCGACACGGGAACCCGACGTGGTCCTGGCCTGCGCGGGGGACGTGCCGACCCTGGAGATCCTGGCCGCGGCGGCGCTGCTGCGCGACCGCCTGCCCGACCTCGGGGTGCGGGTCGTCAACGTGGTGGACCTGACCCGGCTGATGCCGCGCGAGGAGCATCCGCACGGGATGACGGACACCGAGTACGACTCCCTGTTCACCCGGGACAGGCCGGTGATCTTCGCCTACCACGGCTACCCCTGGCTGATCCACCGCCTCGCGTACCGCCGCGCCGGCCATCCTCAGCTGCATGTGCGCGGCTACAAGGAGTCCGGCACCACGACGACCCCCTTCGACATGGTCGTCCGCAACGACCTGGACCGGTTCCGGCTCGTCATGGACGTGATCGACCGTGTCCCGGGGCTCTCCGACCGGGCCGCGGGTCTGCGCCAGGAGATGGCCGACCAGCGCCTGCGGCACCACGCGTGGATCCGCGCGCACGGCACGGACCTGCCCGAGATCACGGACTGGACCTGGCCGGCCTGAGTACGCCGCGCCGACAGGGGTCCGCCGGCGGCGGGCCCCTGTCCCGGCCGGGGGCTATCCCCCGGCCGGGAGCCCGGCCGCCGGGCCGCGTCCGTGGTCACGGGCGAACGCGTCGAACACCCGCGCGGGCGGCCCGTCGGTGCGGAGGAATCGTTCGTCGAGGATGGCCGCGAGGTCGTCGAGGGCGGCACGCAGCACCGAGGCGCTGAGCCTCACCTCGGGGCGACGGGCCCCCGCCGCCTGGTCGGCGAGGTCCGCGGCGTACCCGATCCGGCAGGCCAGGGAGGTGGCGTCGTCACCGTCGTGGAAGTAGTAGGACTCCGCGTACTGGAGGAGATCCACCGACACGCCGGCGATGTCCGTGGCGAGACCGCCGAGAATCCCGGCGCCGGCCTCCGAGTCCAGCTGCTCCCGCGTGGGCCGGGCGCGCGCGAGATGGGACAGCCTGAGGGCCAGCGCGCGCCTGCGGGCCAGCGCGGGATAGATGCCGAGGATCCACGAGACGGTGGCGGTGAGCAGGGCGAAGCCGACGAGACCCTCCATCGGCGCGAGGATCCGCAGCCACCCTTCGGTCGGCGCGATGTCGCCGAGCCCGAGGGTGGAGATCGTGACCAGGGAGACGTACAGGGCGTCGAGCAGCCCGTCGTGGTCGGCGGGGCTCAGCCCGTTGCCGTACACGAACGCCCCGGGCATGTGGGGCCAGTAGATGAGCGCCCATCCGGCGACCACGGTCAGGGTCCACAGCGAGACGACGGACACCATGGCGAGCGGCCCGGCCAACCCCGAGGCCCTCCGGCGCGTGCCCGACCGGGAGGAGAGCCGCCACAGCGCCATCATGCCGAGCCTGCTCAGCCCTCCGTGCCGGGTGGGGTGCCACAGCGTGTGGAAGACGTCCCGCAGGATCAGCAGCACGAGGGCCATGCCCACGCCGGTGACCAGCCAGTCCATCGCGTACTCTCCTTCGCGCGTCCGGGGCACAGCCTCTCGCATCAGGCGTGTCGTCGTCAGGAGGCGGCGCCCGGAGGCCGGCGACGGGAGCCTGGACCGCGCGAGGTCACGCGATCGAGCCGTTCCTCCCTCGCTCGTCGACGACCGGGTAGCCGGCGCCCGCCCACGCGTGCATCCCACCCCTGACGTCGACGGCGTCGACGCCTCGCTCGACCAGGAGTCCGGCCGCCTGCCGCGAGCGGTTTCCACTGCGGCAGATCACGATCAGCTTCCGGTCCCTCGCCGCCTGGGGCAGCGGAAGTCCGGCGGCGAGGTCCGACAGCGGGGCGTGCACGGCCCCCGGGGCGTGACCGGCCTTCCATTCGGAGGTCTCGCGCACGTCCAGCAGGACGCTGCCGGACCCGTCACCGCCGGTAAGGCGCCGGGCCTCTTCGACGCCCAGGCGGGGGGTGGCGTTCCGTCGGAACGGGAACATCATGCTTCTGGCCTTCCGGTTCGGCCCGTGTTCGGCGCACGGGTGCTCGGGGGACGGGCAAGGATGGTGCGGCGGCGCACGGGAGGAAGTTCCACGAGGCCCACACATTACCCCTGGGGGTATGTCATCCACTGACCATCTTACCCCGGGGGGTATGCGGTTGCCGGATGTCCGCCCCGGCCGGACGCCCCACGGGAAGCGGCCGGTCCCGCGCCCTCACGGCAGGACGCTCCCGCGGGGCGGACCCGGGCGCGCCCTTCGCCGTCCGGTCGGGACCGTCACCCCCGCACCACCCGGCGACCGGTGATCCGGACGGAGGTGACCGTCATCCAGTGCGTACGGTGGCCACCCGCCCAGGGCGGGGAGGGGGCCAGGGCGTCCAGACCGCGGAGCCTCTCTCCGTCGGTGACGCCGGCGGCCTCGCCCACGACCAGGACGCTCCAGCCCTGGCTCATCGCGTCGTCGATGCGGTCGACCTCGAAGGCCACCTCGGTGCCGGCGGCGCGGGCGAGCGGTGATCCCTCCTCGGTCCGGAAGGCGACGTCGGCCCCGGCCACGACGTAGTTGACCGGAAGGATGGCGGGGCCCTCGGGGGTGAGGAGCGCGACGCGGCCGATGCCGTGCGTGGACAGCAGGCGTCTGCACTCCGCCTCGCCGAGCTCGACGAGCCCCGTCTCCCGCCCCGCCGTCCCGCGGCCGGGCGGTCGCTCGGTCGTCGCGCCGCTCAGGTCGGCGACGGTGGTCCCGAGGGCGTGGGCCACGCGCAGGAGCGAGCCGGCGGCCGGCGAGGCGGCCTGTTCCTCCAGGTACGCGATGTACGAGGCGGCCACGCCGGAGCGGCTCCCCAGTTCCTCGCGGGAGAGACCGAGCTCCTCCCGCCGGGTCGCGATCCGTCGGCCCAGGTCCGTACGTCCGCTGTCGTGGGTGCCGATGGGCCGGGGTGTGGTGCCGGGCACGGTGCTCACTTCCCTGAGGTCGACATGGTCATCTCGTCGTGCCGGGGGCCGCCCAGCGCCACCTTGAGGGCCCCGGTCTCCGCGGCTCGGGAGAAGACGTCGTACGCCTGCTCCATCTGCCCCAGCTCGAAGCGGTGGGTGATCAGCGCGGCGGACGGGAGGCGTCCGGCGGCCGTCATCTTCAGGAGCATCGGGGTCGAGTAGGTGTCGACGAGCCCGGTGGTGAGGGTGACGTCCTTGATCCACAGGTCTTCGAGGTGGAGCGTGGCCGGTTTGCCGTGCACTCCGATGTTGGCGACGTGCCCGCCGGGGCGGACCATCCGCGTGCAGGTCTCGAATGCCTCCGGGACGCCGACGGCCTCCATCACGACGTCGGCGCCGAGTCCTTCCGTCAGGTCCTCGACGAGCCGTTCGGGTTCCTCGTCCGCCTTCGCCGTCGCGTCCGCGCCGAGGGTTCGGGCCGCCGCGAGCCGGGAGTCGACCAGGTCCACGGCGATGATGCGGCCGGGGCTGTAGAGCCGCGCGGTCGTGACGGCGGCGAGGCCGATGGGTCCGGCGCCGACCACCACGACCGTGTCGCCCGGCCGGACCCCGCCGTTCAGCACACCCACCTCGTAGGCGGTGGGGAAGATGTCGGCGAGCAGCAGGGCGTCGTGGCTGTCGACGGACTGGGGCAGCGGGTACACGGAGAGGTCCGCGAAGGGCACCCGGACGTACTCGGCCTGGGTCCCGTCGATGGTGTGCCCGAGGACCCAGCCGCCGCCTCCGCGGCACTGTCCGTAGTGGCCCTCACGGCAGTAGCGGCAGCGTCCGCAGGAGGATATGCAGGAGATCAGCACCCGGTCACCGGGCCGGACGCCGCGGACGCCGCTTCCCGTCTCGACCACGGTGCCGACCGCCTCGTGGCCCAGCACCCGCCCCGCGGTCACCTCGGGCACGTCTCCTCGGACGATGTGCAGATCGGTGCCGCAGATGGTGACCGCATCGACGCGCACGACGGCGTCGGCGGCATCCTTGATGCTCGGGTCCGGAACATCCTCCCAGGAGGTCTGTCCCGGGCCGTGGAAGACGAGTGCCTTCATCACGTCACCCTTCCCGGTCCCGTCGCGTGGACTGCCGGACACCCTCAGCCTGACCTCGTGCGAGGCAGAGCGCATGGGCCGGACGGTCCCCCGCCGGGGTCCGGACGGTCCCCCGCCGGGGTCCGGACGGTGGACGGCGCGAGACGGGCGCGATCGCGTACGCCGTCACCGCATGTGCATGGAGAAGCTCTCGGTCTCCAGGTCGAGCAGACCGGTGAGGGTCTCCCAGACCCGCGCGCCGTCCTCCACGGTCACCGCCGAGCCCAGGGCATCGGACGAGGCTTCCACCAGGGCGTCCCGGTCGTCGGCGGGCCGCTCCGGGACGCGGTGATCATGTCCGCCACCGCGCTCAGCGTGCGGCGAGGGGAACATGTCGGTCGCGTCGCCTGTGAACCGACTGACCCAGCCGGTGAAGAACCCGGGGACCACGGTGAACGGGACGCCGTACGTCGGAACGACATACGGCGGGTCCCGGACCTCGTCGGGCAGCTCCTTGAGCGCGTGCTGCAGTTCCACGCCACCGGGTCGTCGGGAACCAGGCCACACACCTCGCTATTGGTCCAGACCTATTGACGCGCCGAGTCGCCCCTCCTACGATCCGGTCCGACACTCCCCATGTCCCCACCTCACCCAGAGCCGGGCGTCGCGCCCTCATGAGTCAGTCATGCCCATGACACTCGGCGGAAAGGGAGCACCACATGTTCCGTCGGAGGCCGCGCACTCCACGCCCGCCGGGCGGTTCCCGCCCCTGTCCCCCCGACCCCGCCCGCCGCGTGGACGACCGGACCGGTCGCGCCCGGCGCGGGTCGACCGTCCTGACGCGCTCCCTCGCGGGAATCAGCGCCGCCGCCGTCATCGGGGCCGGCGTCGCCGTGGTGGGCACCCCCACGGCAGGGGCCGCCACCACCAACCTGGTGGTCAACTCCGGTTTCGAGAACGGACTTTCCGGCTGGAGCTGCTCCGGCGGCTCCGGATCGACCGTCGTCAGCCCGGTCCACTCCGGCGCCTCCGCGCTCAAGGCCGTGCCGACCGGCATGGACAACGCGCGGTGCACCCAGACCGTCAGTGTCCGCCCCAACTCCTCGTACACGCTGAGCGCCTACGTCCAGGGCAGCTACGCCTACCTGGGTGCCACCGGCACCGGCCTCACCGGCGCCACGTCCACCTGGACGCCGGACAACGCCTCGTACGGCCGGCTCAGCGTCGACTTCGCCACGGGGGCGAACACCACCCAGGTGACGGTCTACCTGCACGGCTGGTACGGGCAGCCCGCGTACCACGCGGACGAGGTGGAGCTCACCGGCCCCGGCGGCGACCCCACCCCGACCACCGCACCACCGACCACCACACCGCCCACGACGACCCCGCCGCCGACCACCGGGCCCCCCACCACTTCGCCGCCGACCACCGCACCACCTACCACCCAGCCCCCCACCAGCCCGCCGCCGACGACCCCGCCGCCGGGCGACACCTGCCCCACGAAGTCCAAGCCGTCCGGCAAGGTCCTGCAGGGCTACTGGGAGAACTGGGACGGCGCCGCGAACGGTGTCCACCCGGGCATGGGCTGGGTCCCCATCACGGACAGCCGGATCGCCGCGCACGGCTACAACGTCATCAACGCCGCCTTCCCGGTGATCCTTTCGGACGGCACCGTCCTGTGGCAGGACGGCATGGACGCCAACGTCAAGGTCTCCACCCCCGCCGAGATGTGCCAGGCCAAGGCGGCCGGGGCGACCATCCTGATGTCGATCGGCGGCGCCGCCGCAGGCATCGACCTGAGCTCCAGTGCCGTCGCCGACCGCTTCGTGGCGACCGTCGTCCCGATCCTCAAGAGGTACAACTTCGACGGGATCGACATCGACATCGAGACCGGCCTCTCCGGAAGCGGCAACATCGACACGCTGTCCGCCTCGCAGTCCAACCTCATCCGCATCATCGACGGCGTGCTGGCCCAGATGCCCGCGGGCTTCGGACTGACCATGGCCCCCGAGACCGCCTACGTCACCGGCGGAAGCGTCACCTACGGGTCAATCTGGGGCTCCTACCTGCCGATCATCAAGAAGTACGTCGACAACGGCCGACTGTGGTGGCTGAACATGCAGTACTACAACGGCAGCATGTACGGCTGCTCCGGCGACTCCTACCAGGCCGGCACCGTGCAGGGCTTCACCGCGCAGACCACCTGCCTGAACAACGGCCTCACCATCCAGGGCACCACCATCAAGGTCCCCTACGACAAGCAGGTACCCGGCCTGCCGGCCCAGACGGGCGCGGGCGGTGGCTACATGACGCCGAGCCTGGTCGGCCAGTCGTGGAACGCCTTCAGCGGTGCGCTGAAGGGGCTCATGACCTGGTCGATCAACTGGGACGGCTCGAAGGGCTGGACCTTCGGCGACAACGTCAGGTCCCTCCAGGGGCGTTGACCTTTCGCTGAACCCTCGCGTCCCGGTGCACCGCTCCTCACCCGAGGGTCGCCGACACCCCCGCGCTCCGAGCCACGGCCCCGGAGCGCGGGCCCGTCCGGCGGGGTGTGGCCCGCGAGCGGGCAGGGGCCCGGAATCATCGGCCGTTCCCGGACCCCTGCCGTTCGAGCGGCGGCACCGACACGGACACCGCCCACCCGGACTCGAAACCGGGACGGTTCACCCGCCCGTGGCCGACCCCCGCGGCTCGCCGTGACCGGTCGGAGACCACGAGCGACTGAGCGACTCTCATGGCGGCTGAGCGCACTTGACCCTCACGAACCATGGTGCCCCACCACATGCACCCCTGACCAGCCACTTCCTACGGTGTGGCGACATCGAATCGTCCCCGTACCTGCCTGGAAGTGGTGCACATGGCCGCCGCAACAACCTCCCCGATGCCACCCGGTTCCCTCACGCGGATCGTGGCCGCCCGTCTCATCGGCACCACCATCGAGTGGTACGACGACTCATTCGATCGAGGCTAGGACCTGCGGAATCAAGAGTGCGAGGGCGGTGAAGTCAGCACCCAACCAGCACGGGTGGCGGGCGATGCTGGTTCGAGTTCGTTCAGGCCGCGAATCCGCGGAGGAACGTCAGGAAATTGCAGTCCGTCGGAGTGGTGACTGTGCGTGTGACGGTTGCGCCTGGAATTCTCCCCGTCAGGGTTCCTCACCGAGGCCGACATCCTCTTTCACGAATTGCTGGCCGCCTCCCCCGGGACCGTCGTCAGCGCGGCCTCCCTCCGCAAGGCGGGAAAGGACTACGGCACGCCCCCGGTGAAGCTGAACCGCACCGGACCCTTCTTCTGCGGCCTGAGCGTTCCCTCGCCGTGCGGCGCAGGCGTTCGTGCAGTTCACGCACGTAGTCGCAGGCCCGCCAGCGGCGGAAGAAGTCGTAGACCGCCCGCCAGTACGGGAAGTCGACCGGCAGAGCCGTCCACTTCACACCGTTGTCGACCCGGTAACGCACAGCGTCGAGCATCTCGCGGGGCAGTACGACTCCGGACGCCCGCCCCGCTTGAGGAGCCAATCCGGCACCGGCATCGCCGAGCGGACCTCGGCCCACTCCGCATCCGTCATATCACTCGGATAGCAGCCTGCCCGCAGCCCTGGAGCGATCGAACCGAACCGGTGCACGTGGCAGTCACACCCAGGGGTGATCGCGGTGGACGCAGCCACAGTGGTGCTGCTCGACTGATCAGGCAACGGGCTTCCTTGGTCGTGCTGGTGTCGTAACCGCGTCACTACCAAGGGGCCCGTTCTCTCATGCCCGCGGCCGCACCCGAACCTCAGTCCAGACAGTCGCCTGCTGCCGCTCGAACACGATCCGGTTTGCCACAACGCACTCAAGCTCAGTCGGACTGGCTCTCCCTGGGAACGGGGCGGCCGGTCGGCGTCGGGTTCCCGGTGGCGTCAGCCGAGCGCGGAGCCGACTGCACCGAGTGTGTCTCGCAGCCACTGCTCGACGCCGGCCACGTGAATGGTGGCCCAGGCGTGGGCGAGGTCGGGCCGCCGGTTGGCGATGGCGTCGAAGATGGCGCGGTGCTGCTGACGGGTCCGGGCGACTGCGTCCTTCTCCGTGAGTCCACGCCATATCCGGGCCCGAGCGGTCGGGCCGGACAGGCCGTCGGCCAACGAGCAGAGCACGGTGTTGCCCGAGCCGGCCGCGATCGCGCGATGGAACGCGAGGTCGTTGTCGATCAGTTCCTCGAGGGAGGCGTCGTCACCCAGGCTGCCCAGCAGCTCCCCCAGGGCGGCGACGTCGTCGTCGGACATCATCCTGGCAGCCATCGCGGCGGCGGCGGGCTCCAGGATGCGGCGGACCTCCAGGAACTCCAGGACCGTGTCGTCCTGATGGAAGTCGACGATGAAGCCGAGCGCATCAAGCAGGAGATGGGGCTCCAGGCTTGTCACGTACGTGCCGTCACCCTGGCGCACATCGAGGACCCGGATGAGCGAGAGGGCCTTCACCGCCTCCCGCAGCGAGCTGCGGGAGAGACCGAGCCGCTCGGCAAGGTCGGCCTCCTTCGGTAGGCGCGAGCCAGGGCGAAGTTCACCACTGACGATCATTGACTTGATCTTCTCGATCGCCTCGTCGGTGACTGGCACAACGCTGTTCCTCCAATGGTCCGATCAATACAGCATAGACCCACCCATGCCCGGTACGGTCCGCCGCTGCACGGCCGCCTTCGGCCACTGCCCAAGTCACACCTCTGGCCCTAGTACTCCAGCCGTACTTCGGTATTTGCGCTGTTCAGCGGTGGGACGGCGGGGAGTGCTAGCCGCGCCCGCAGACGGCCTGGGACGGTATGGCCACTTCACCGGCTGGTTGTCACGTGGCCGCGCACCGCGCGGCAGGACATCGGATCTCCCAAGTCCTCGGTCAGGCCCCTCTCTGTCAGCCTTGGGTGAGACCTCCCGCTTCGTCGGGTTAGCCTGAGAGGGCACGTCAGGAGAACCATCCCCTCGTGACCAGCACGAACCCCGTCGAGTCCGATCCGGCCCCCAGGCCGAAGCGTCGTTCCTTCAGTCCGAGTACAAGCTGCGGATCGTGACCGAGTACGACGCCGCACCGAGGAACGAGAAGGGCGCGGTCCTGCGTCGTGAGCGCCTGTACCACTCGCACGTCAAGGAGTGGCGGGCCGCGCGGGATGCCGGGGCTGGAGAAGCTGGTCGACAAGCGCACCAGCCCGGCGAGGCCGAAGAAGTCCGCGCCGAGGCGGAGAACGAGAAGCTGCGCCGCCAAATCGAGCGGCTGGAGGGGGAACTGGCCCGGAACAAGGCCGCGCTGGAGGTCATGGGAAAGCTTCCGCGCTCTTGGAAATGATCTCCGAGGGCGCGGACTGAACGCTGCCGCCGACCCGGTGGTAGACGACGCGTTCACCGGCGTCGAGGACGAACTCGGTCTCACGACGGCCTGCCGGCTGACCGGCCGCTCCAGGGCCACCCACTGCTGTCGGCCGCGTCCGCCGCCGCCGCGTGAACCCCGCAAGCGGCAGGTCCAGCCCACGGCCCTCACGCCCAAGGAGCGGGCGGCGGTACAGGAGCTGATGAACAGCGACGAGTACGCCGAGCTGCCGCCCGCCCAGATCCGGGCCCGCGAGCTGGATGCCGGGCGCTACCACTGCTCCGTCTCCACGATGTACCGGACCCTGCGCGAGAAGGGACAGGTAGGCGAGCGGTGCCGCCAGGCCACCCACCCCGCGAAGACAGTGCCCGAGCGGGTCGCCACCGGGTCCTCGCAGGTGTTCACCTGGGACATCAGCAAGGCAGCCGGACCGGTCAAGGACGTCTGGTATCACGCCTACGTCATCATCGACATCTTCAGCCGCTACATCGTCGGCCATACCGTCGAGGCGGCCGAATCAGCGGCGCGGGCCGAGGACTTGATCGGGGAGACCATCGCCCGCAACGGCATCGTGCCCGAGACCGTGCAGGCCGACCGCGGCACCTCGATGACCTCCAAGAGGGTCTCCCAGCTGCCGACCGACCTCGGCGTCGCCTGGTCGCACTCGCGGCCGAAGACCTCCAACGACAACCCTGCCAACGAGGCCCATTTCAAGAGCACGAAGTACATGTCCGACTACCCCGAACGCTTCGATTCGCTCGCCCATGCCCGCGAGTGGTTCGAGGCGTTCATCGCGTACTGCAACCACGAGCACCGGCATTCGGGCATCGGCTGGCACACGCCCGCCGGCGTGCCCTTCGGAACCGCCGAGGAGGTCCGCGACCAGCGGGCCGTCACCCTCGCCGGGGCATACGCCCGCCACCCCGAACGCTTCGGCCGTCGCCCCCGACCACCCCGGATACCCCAAAAGGCGTGGAACAACGACCCGGCCAAGCGCCGCGAACCCGCACCACAAACCTCATAGCGTCACGACCGTCTCGCTGGACTTGAAATCTTCCGGGCGGAGTAGCAGGCAGGTACCTGCAGGCTGTAGACCCGGATCGCGTTGCGGTGGAAGATCGCCTCCTGCTCGGCGGGGCCGAGCGCGTCCGTGAGGTGCTCCGCGACGCGGACAACCTCCCCGTAGCCGGCCTCCAGGGTGCAGACCGGCCAGTCGGAGCCGAACAGCAGCCGCTGAGAGCCGAATGCCTCCAGGATCGTATCGGCGTACGGCACGAGGTCTTCGATCCGCCAGCCAGGGGCGGCCTCGTTGACCAGCCCGGAGAGCTTGCAGACGGTGTTGGGCAGCTCGGCCAGACGGCGTACGCCATCCGCCCAGGGTTCGAGAGCGCCGGTGGCGATCGGCGGCTTGCCGAAGTGGTCGAGGACGAAAATCAGCGGAATGAGCTGTGAGGCCGCGATCGTGGCGGCGGGCAGCTGCTGCGGCTTGACGACGAGATCGTAGGCGAGGCCGGCCTCGGCAACGGCCGTCAGCCCACGCTGGACGTCCGCTCGCAGCAGCCAGTTCGGGTCCGGCTCCTCCTGCACCTGGTGGCGGATTCCCACCAGTCGTTCCCCGCCCGGGAGCTCACGCAGCTCGGCGATCCGGTCGGCGACGTCCGGGGCGGTGAGGTCGGTCCAGCCGACGACCCCGGCGATCAGGTCGCTGCGGTGCGCGAGCGCCAGCAATTCGGGTGTCTCCTCGGGCACACAGACGGTCTGGACGACGACGGTGCCGACCACCCCGGCCGCACTGGCCTCGGGAGCTAGGTCCGCGGCCATGAAGGACCGGGCGAGCGGGGCCAGCGCCTCGCCGGCAATCCAGGGCTGCGGCCGTACGGCGAGGTCCCAGACATGGTGGTGCGCGTCGATGATCAGCCGGGCCGTCACAGCTCCCACACCACTGGCAGCCCGGCCGAGGTACCGTCCTTCGAGTAGTCGTGGACCACGTCGAGGAGTTCACCCATCCGCGCTTGCCAGGCGATGTTGATCGGCAGGTGTTCCAGTTCGGCGAGCAGCCGGCCGTAGTCCTCGCAGTCCAGCAGGTGGAACAGCTCGCAGCCGCTGCGCCAGATCGTCCAGGAGGTGACGCCGGCGGCCCGACTGGCGGCCGCGAGTTCGGCGGGTACCTCGTGGTGGGCGGCCTCGTACTCGGCGATCCGGTCGGGGCGGACGCGGGTATGCAGGGCGATTCTCATGAGGTCTCCACGATGATGACGTCCAGGGTGCGGGGGCCGTGCACACCCTCCACCCGGTCGAGTTCGATGTCGCTGGTGGCTGAGGGTCCGGAGATGAAGGTCAGCGGCCGGGCCGGGTCGAGGCGGGCGAGGGCGTCGGGGACGTCGGCGGCGATCTGTTCGGCGCGGACGACGCAGAGGTGGTAGTCAGGGATGAGCGTGAGGGCGCGTCGGCCCTGGCCGGCACCGGTGTCGAGGACGATGGTCCCGGTGACGGCGATGCCGGCGGCGGCGAGCGTGATCGCGCCGTCCAGGGCGTCCAGTGCCTCGATGTCGAGTGGCTCCGGGTGCCACTCCCAGCTGCCGGTCGGCAGCAGCTCGATCGGGAACGCGTCCGGTAGCGCCAGGCTTGCGGTGCCCCGCATGGTCAGCGCGACGGCGATGGCGTCGCGCAAGCCAGCCATGTTGGTACGGGTGGCAGTGGCGCGATAGTCGGCAACGCGTTCGGCGAAGAGGGCAACGGTGTCCTCGTCTGCCCGGACGTGGCTGCGCCGGTAGTCACGGGGCACGAGTACGTCGTCCGGGGTCTCGTCGGACGGGACGTCGGCGAGTGCGGCGCGGATGCGGCCGAGGACGGCCTCTCGGCTGGTCATCGCTCCCCCTCCTTCTCCTTGTTCTCGCGCCACCAGGTGCGGAAGGACTCGGCGGGTGGCGCGGGGGTGTCGCGGGTGTCGGACCAGCCGTGCAGCGGGCCGGGCAGCCGGCCGATGCGTCCGTGCCGAGCGATGGCGCGTCCGGCGACGCTCGCCGCCGTCTGCGCGGCAGCGAGTAGCTGCGGGGAGTCCAGCACTCTGGCGGCGGCTTTCATCGCCATCGCCTCCGCGGTGGGCAGCCGCTTGGCCTCGACAACCTTGGCTCGCAGGTGGGCCAGCACCTCCGGGATATTGATCTTCACGGGGCAAGCGTCGTAGCAGGCCCCGCACAGGGTGGAGGCGAACGGCAGGGTGGCTGCGTTCTCCACGCCGACCAGCTGCGGGGTGAGGACGGCACCGATCGGCCCGGGGTAGACCGAGCCGTAGGCGTGGCCGCCGGTGCGTTCGAAGACTGGGCACACGTTGAGGCAGGCCGAGCAGCGGATGCAGGCCAGCACCTGCCGTCCGACCTCGTCGGCGAGAGTGTCGCTGCGGCCGTTGTCGAGCAGGACCAGGTGGAACTCCCGGGGACCGTCACCCTCGGTGGTGCCGGTCCAGGTGGAGGTGTAGGGGTTCATCCGCTCGCCGGTGGAGGAACGGGGCAGCAGTTGGAGGAACACCTCCAGATCCGACCAGGTGGGGACCACCTTCTCGATGCCCATGACGGTGATCAGCGTCTCGGGCAGAGTGAGGCACATTCGGCCGTTTCCCTCGGACTCCACTACAACGACCGTGCCGGTGTCGGCGCACGCGAAGTTGGCACCGGAGACGGCGACCTTGGCGGAGAGGAACTTCTCCCGCAGGTGGCGGCGTGCGGCGTCGGCGAGCTCCGCCGGGTCGTCGCCCAGACGGTCAGGCGCTGGCTGTCCCCAACGGCCCATCTCTGCGGCGAAAAGGTCGCGGATCTCGGTGCGGTTCTTGTGGATCGCTGGGACGAGGATGTGGGAGGGGCGATCGTCGCCGAGTTGGACAATGAGTTCGGCGAGATCGGTCTCGTACGCGGTGATGTCGGCCTCTGCGAGGGCTTCGTTGAGGCCGATCTCCTGGGTCGCCATGGACTTGATCTTCACCACCTCGCGCTCGCCGGTGGCCCGGACGAGTGTGGTGACGATCCGGTTGGCCTCGGCGGCGTCGGAGGCCCAGTGCACAGCGCCGCCTGCGGCGGTGACGGATGCCTCCAGCTGCACCAGGTAGTGGTCGAGATGGCGTGAGGTCCGCTGCTTGATCGCGGCTGCGGCCTCGCGCAGGTCCTCCCAGTCGTCGAGTTCCGAGGCGACGGCGATCCGCTTGTCGCGGATGGTGGTGGTGGCACACTTCAGGTTGGCGCGCAGTCGCTGGTCCTTCAGCGCACTGCGGGCGGCGTCGGGAAAGGACGGGGAGTCGAGCCAGACGACGCCCCGGCCACCGCGGTTGCTCATCACGCCGCCCCTTCGGTAGCGGCGAGGATCTCGGCCAGGTGCATGGTGCGCACGCTGCTGCCCTGCCGGGACAGTCCGCCGCCGAGGTGCATCAGGCAGGAGTTGTCGGCGGCGCACAGGACCTCGGCTCCGGTGGATTGCACCCCGACCGCCTTGTCGGAGAGCATCGCGGCGGAGGTATGTGCGTTCTTGATGGCGAAGGTACCGCCGAAGCCGCAGCACGAGTCGGCCGACGGGAGGTCGACCAGGTCGATGCCCTTGACCGCCCGCAGCAGCTCCAGCGGCCGGTCGCCGAGGCGCAGTCCTCGCAGGGAGTGGCAGGTGGGGTGGTAGGTGACACGGTGTGGGAAGAACGCCCCCACATCGGTGACCCCGAGGACGTGGGTCAGAAATTCGATGAACTCGTACACCCGGGGCACCAGTTCGGTGACCTGCCGCTGGAGCTGGACGTGGGCGTACTCCGCCGCGAGCAGCGGGTGGTTCTCGCGGACCATTCCGGCGCAGGAGGCGGACGGCGTGACGACGGCGTCGTAGTCCGCGAAGGTCCTGGCGAAGCGAGCCACCAAGGGGACGGCATCGGGGCGGTAGCCGGTGTTGAAGTGCATCTGACCGCAGCAGGTCTGCTCCTGCGGGAACTCGACCGTGTGGCCCAGGCGCTCCAGGACGGTCACCACGGCTCGGCCGGTACCGGGAAACATCGTGTCGTTGAAGCAGGTGATGAACAGGGCGATACGCATCAGCCCGCCTCCAGAGGGGTTGGTGTGTCGGCGGTCAGCAGCCCGCGGTCCTTCAGATCGGCCCACAGGGCGTCCGTGATGCGGTGGTGGAGCATGGCGCCGGCGTCCTCCATCTCGGCCGCGTTGCGAGTGCCCACCAGGACGCTGGCGACGGCCGGGTGTCCGAACGGGAAGCGCAGAGCGGCGGCCCGCAGGGGTACGCCGTGCTGCTCGCAGATGGCCCTGAGGTCGAGGGCCCGGCCGAGCAGGTCTGGCGGCGCCGCAGAGTAGTCGAAGGTGGCGCCGGGACGCGGGTCGGCGAGCAGGCCGGAATTGAAGACACCGCCGATCACGACTCCGACACCACGCCGGTGGGCCAGCGGTAGCAGTTCGGTGAGGCCGCTCTGGTCGAGCAAGCTGTAGCGGCCAGCTAGCAGGACGGCGTCGATGTCAGTGTCGCGGACGAAGCGGCTGAGCAGTTCGGCCTGGTTCATCCCCACGCCGATGGCGCCGAGCACACCTTCCGCGCGCAGGCGTTCCAGCTCCGGGTATGCCTGGTCCAGGGCCTGGTCGGCGTAGTCGTCCGGGTCGTGCAGGTAGGCGATGTCGAGCCGGTCCAGGTCGAGCCGGTCCAGGCTCTCCTCGATAGACCGACGCACACCCTGGGCGCTGAAGTCCCATCGTCGGTGGTGGGTCGCGGGGACGGCGAAGCCGTTGGTCAGGTCGTCGCCATCCGCGTCGGCGGTTGGCTCCAGCAGGCGGCCGACCTTGGTGGACAGCACGTACTCGTGCCGGGGCATGGCACCCAAGACGCGGCCGAGGCGTCGTTCGGACAGGCCGAGGCCGTAGTGCGGGGCGGTGTCGAAGTACCGGACACCGGACTCCCAGGCGGCGACGACGGTCTGTTCGGCCTGTGCGTCGGGCACCGGGGTGAACAGGTTGCCGATACCGGCCGCGCCGAAGGCGAGCTCGCTGACCTGAACCGTGCTGCGGCCGAGCCGGTGGTGGCGCAGCATCACAGCTTCGGCTCCGGTCGCAGGCGCAGGCCCGCCATGCCGCCGTCGACCGCGAGGGCGGTGCCGGTGATGCTGCCGGCAGCCGGGGAGGCGAGGTAAGCGATTGCGGCGGCAACTTCCTCGGCGCTGACCAGCCGTCCGGTCGGCTGGCGGCCGTTGAGGGCGGCGCGTTCGGCGGCCGGGTCCTCGGCGGCGTCCAGCAGTCGGGAGACCCACAAGGTGTCGACGGTGCCGGGGTTGACGCAGTTGACCCGGATACCCTCACGGACGTGGTCTGCGGCCGTGGCCAGGGTAAGCGAGAGGACGGCGCCCTTGCTCGCCGAATACAACGCGCGCTGGGGAAGTCCCGCGGTGGCGGCGATGGAGCAGGTGTTGACCACGGAGGCGTGGCCGGAGCGGCGCAGGTAGGGCAGCGCCGTGCGGGTGGTGCGGACGATGCCGAGCACGTTGACGTCCAGGACGTGGTGCCATTGCTCGTCCGGGTTGTCCTCGATGGTGCCCGCGGCACCGATTCCGGCGTTGTTGACCAGGATGTCGATCCCGCCGAGCGCCTCGGCCGCCCCCTCGACGGCCGTGCGCACCGAGCGGTCGTCGGCGACGTCAGCGGTGAAGCCGCGCAGCGGGACGTGGACACCGCTCGGGTCGAGGTCGAGGACAGCGACGTCCGCTCCCCGCTCGCTGAGCAGTTTGGCAGTGGCCAGACCTATGCCGGAGGCGCCGCCGGTGACCAGGGCAGTGAGTCCGTCGAGGTCGGTGGTCATGAGCGCTCCTCCAGGTCGGCCGCCCAGAAGGCGCCGCCGGGGTATGTGAAGGTGTCGATGGTGGCCTGGTGCATGGTGGCTGAGAAGCCTGGCTCGGTGGGTGCCTGGTAGTGGCCGCTGCTGATGACCACAGGGGTGAGGAAGTGCTGGTGGAGGTGGTCGACGAACTCGATCACCCGGTCTTCGGTAGTGCCGGAGAGAGCGACGTAGTCGAACATCGACAGATGCTGGACCAGCTCGCACAGGCCCACGCCGCCGGCGTGCGGGCAGACCGGAACGTCGAACTTGGCGGCCAGCAGCAGGATCGCCAGGTTCTCGTTGACGCCCGCCACGCGCGCGGAGTCCAGCTGGAGGATGTCGATGGCGCCGGCCTGGAGCAGTTGCTTGAAGACGATCCGGTTCTGCACGTGCTCGCCGGTGGCGACCTTGATCGGGTGCACGTCCTGCCGGACGGCGGCGTGCCCGAGCACGTCGTCGGGGCTGGTGGGCTCCTCGATCCAGTACGGATCGAACTCGCCCAGGGCATTCGTCCATTCGATCGCCTCGGCGACGTTCCAGCGCTGGTTCGCGTCGATCGCCATCCGGATGTCCGGGCCGACGGCCTGGCGGGCGGCACGGCAGCGCCGGATGTCGTCCTCGAGGTCGGCGCCGACCTTCAGCTTGATCTGGGTGAACCCGTCTGCCACCGCCGCCTTGGCGAGCCGGGTGAGCTTCTCGTCGGAGTAGCCAAGCCAGCCGGGCGAAGTGGTGTACGCGGGGTAACCGCGCCGAAGCAGCTCGGCGGCCCGGCCGTCCGCACCCTGCTTGCCCTTGCTCAGCAGTGCCAGGGCCTCGTCAGGGTTCAGGGCGTCTGTGATGTAGCGGAAGTCGATCTGGGAGACGAGCCACGCGGGGTCGGCGTCGGCGAGCAGCTGCCAGAGCGGCTTGCCCTCGCGCTTGGCCGCGAGGTCCCAGGCGGCGTTGACGACGGCACCTATGGCCATGTGCATCACGCCCTTCTCGGGGCCGAGCCAGCGCAGTTGGCTGTCGCCGATCAGGTCACGGCTGAGCGAGCCCGGGTCGGCGCACAGTTCGTCGACCGTACGGCCGATGATGTGGTCGCGCAGCGCGTCGATGGCGGCGACCTGGACGTCGTTGCCGCGGCCGATGGTGAAGGTGAGGCCGTGGCCCTCGTGGCCGCCCGCCGAGGTGCGCAGGATGACGTAGGCGGCGGAGTAGTCGGGGTCGGGGTTCATCGCGTCGGACCCGTCCAGCTCCCGCGAGGTGGGGAAGCGGATGTCGTAGGTGTCGACGGCGGTGATCCGCGCTGTGGTTGCGGACAACGGGGTGCCTTTCACGCGTTGGCGAACGTCTGGCGCTGGGTGCCGAGGCCGTCGATCGACAGCTCGACCACGTCCCCTTCGCGCAGGTAGGGGGTGCCGGGCAGGCCGAGGGCCACGCCGGCGGGAGTACCGGTGTTGATGACGTCGCCGGGGCGAAGCACCATGTACTGGCTGAGGTACCAGACCAGGTAGGCGACATCGAAGATCATGTTCTTGGTATCGCCGTTCTGGCAGACCTCGCCATTGACGGCCAGCCGCAGGCCGAGCGCCTGGGGGTCGCCGACCTCATCGGGGGTAACCAGCCAGGGGCCGAGCGGGTTGAAGGTCTCGCAGGACTTGCCGAGGTCCCACTGCGCGGAGTACTCGAGCTGGAACTCGCGCTCGGAGACGTCGTTGCTGATCGCGAAGCCGGCGATGTACTGGATGACATCGGCCGGGCTCGCCAGGTAGCGGGCCTCGCGACCGATGACCACGGCGAGCTCGACCTCCCAGTCGGTCTTCACCGAATCGCGCGGGATCAGCACCCGGTCGTAGGGGCCGCCCACGGTGGACGGGTCCTTCATGAAGACGACCGGCCGTTCGGGGACGGCTACCCCGGTCTCCTCCGCATGGTCGCGGTAGTTGAGGCCGACGCACACCACCTTGCCCGGGCGGGCGACCGGTGCGCCGGTCCGCAGGCCAGCGGCCTCTACGACCGGCAGTGTCCCCGCGGCGAGTGCCGCCCGAGCCCTGTCGATTCCACCGGAAGCGAGGAACGCTCCGTCGATGTCCGCCGTCAGAACCGAGAGCGCGTACGCCGTACCGTCCTCGTCAAGGATTGCGGGCACCTCCGCTCCCGGCGGCCCGAGTCGCAGCAGCCTCATTCCGTGTCTCCTGTCACTGGTCCAGAGGCCGAGGATCCCCATCGACCAATACATCGGATGAATCCGCAGCCGCTCCGACCATACGAGCCATGACTGCCTGACGCAAGAAATCCTCCGATGTTTGTTGGCACCCTGTGAAAACTCAGAACAGAGATGCAGAGTTCGAGAGGAGGACTGCGGCGAATCTCTACGCGAAACGCGGATGGCAGCTTCAGATTCATCCGATGTCTCATACTGTCAGCCGGATCTCCGACTCATGATGCGGTCCCCTGCTGGTCAGGGTGGGCCGGCGCGTGACGCCGCGGCTGCGCCAGGTTCCACGGGCCCGGGGTGGTGCGGGTCCTTCTCCGTTCTGGTCTTCGTCGGAACGGGGCCGGGTCGTCAGGTGACGGCGGCGTCGGCCGGGTCGCCGACGTTGGGCAGGCCAGGAGCCTGACCCACGCGTCGAGGTCGGCGGCCAGGTTCACGGCGAGCATCCACCCGGTCCGCGCACCGGCGCAGCAGCACCGCCCCGGCATGCCCGACCAGCCCCTCGCCGTCGGCCCGCACACGCAGCCGACGGTCCCACCCTGTACGCTCGCCCACCGGAAAGGTGCCCTGACTCTTACATCGGATGCGGACTAGACACTCGCATCCTCGCAGGTCAAGGCACCTTTGCTTCTACCGTGGCGTCAGTTCACCCAATTCCGCTGAATGCCCAGGGTCAGTACGGCAAGCCATCCGACGACTGCACGGGAGGAGCGTCCCGGTGTCACCTGCCCGGATTGCCCGCACCACAGACCGGCCTCCCTCCGGAATGAGGGCTGGTGGGGGGCCGGTTCACTCACCGGTGCTGGCACGTTGACCGGTGGGGGTGAGATGATCTTCGGGTTGGGTCGTGGCTGGGAGGCCCTGTCGTGGAGAGCGTGTCGCCGTCGTACAAGGGGCACCGCTACCCGGCGGAGGTCATCGCGCAATGAAGTACTTCCGCTCACGCCGCGCCGCGCCGCCCAACGATTCCTGTCCGCGCTCAGCGGCATCTCGCCCCACTTCCGGCCCCGACGCCATCTCCTGACCGCCACCCATTACCACTTCGAGATGGCACTCCGCTTCACACTCCGGGACCACATCACCGGCACGGCCAGCCGACCCACCACGGCCTGCCCCAGGTCCCGAAACCCACCCCCACCCCGACCCGACACACCCTCAAGCGACCATCACATCGACAACTTGACAACACCGTGCCGATGGCTCTCGAGTTCCTGTGCGGTTGGTGGGTCGGCCCCCGGGCGGACGCACGTGAGTGCGGAGACCAGGGATGCCTCACCGAGCAGTTCAATGAGGGTTTCCGGACCGAGACGGCGCAGGCGGGATGCGTTGCCCGCGCCGAGGAGGTCGAGTCGGCGCAGCGCGTCGAGCAGCCCCGCTGTGAAGGCGTCGCCTGCGCCGACGGTGTCGGCGACCTCGACGGTGGGCGCCGGACAGTGGACGCCCCCCGATCTGCAGACGCCGTAGGAGCCGGCGGCTCCTCGGGTGACCACGACCAGGGCTGGTCCGCGTTCGAGCCATTCCCGGGCGACGTCTTCGATGTCCCGTCCCGGGTAGAGCCAGTCGAGGTCGTCGTCGCTGACCTTGACCACGTCGGCAAGCGCGGCCCGATGCTCGATCAGTGTCCGTGCCCGCATGGGCTCTCCCATCAGCGTCGGACGACAGTTGGGATCGTACGAGACGGTGCAGCGCCCGCGGGCTTGCTTCAGAAGCCGTCGTACGGTGGTCGCGCCCGGTTCCAGGGCCGCCGCGATCGAGCCGGTGTGCAGGCACACGACCCCGTCAGGGAGCTCGTCCGGTTCCGGTATCGGCGCCAGGTCCCAGGAGATGACGAACTCGTACGTGGCGGCACCCGCGGTGTCCGTCCGCGCGATCGCCGTGCTGGTGGGAAGGCCGTCGGCGGTGGTGTCCCCGAGCAGCGTGACCGAGCTGTCGGCGAAGTGGGCTGCGAGCATCTCTCCGTAGGGGTCGCGGCCGTACCGGGTGAGCAGTGAGACCGGGTTGCCCAGCCGGCCCAGGCCGACCGCCACGTTGGCAGGGCTGCCGCCCGGGTAGGCGGCGGTGTCTCCTTGGCCGGACTTCACGATGTCCACGACGGCTTCTCCGACGACAAGGAACATGCTCGGCCTACTCCTGGGTCTCTGCTGCGTGGGCTGTGCACATCGTGTGAGGTGAGCCTGCCCCTTCTCAGCGGGCCCGGCCCCTGCACATGAGCGGGACCTGCGGGTGTTCACGAAAGTCTCCGGCGCAGTGCCTCGGCGATCGCGGGAGCCGGCGGGAGTCGGGGAATGAGTGTGGCCTGGAGTGCGTGGTAGATATCCGGTTTGCCGGGCCACACGGTCGCCGCGGGGGTGTTTCGGGGCGTGAGCTCGTGGTGCCAACTGCCGTCGGCGCGGTCGACGAAGACTTGGTCCGCGTGTGCCCACCAGGTGTGGTACCAGTGCTGATACTCGTCGTTGCCGGTGACGCGGTGGAGGACGGCGGCTGCCGCGATCGCCTCGGCGAGGACCCAGTGCATGCGGGTTCCGACGACCGGCTCGCCGGCCCAGTCCACGGTGTAGACGAACCCCGGTTCCCCGTCGACGTTCCAGCCCTCGCGGACGCCTGCGGCGAAGAGCGCCTCGGCGTCGTGGAGCAGCCAGTCGGGTGGGGTCGGCATGCCGGCGTGGAGGCCGAGCAGGAGTCGGGCCCATTCGAACCAGTGCCCGACGGTGGATCCGAATGGCCGGAACGGGTCGTCGGGCCGGTCCCAGTTGTACTCGTACTGCGGCGTCCAATGGGCGTCGAAGTGTTCGACGATGCGCCATCGGGCGGCTCGGGCGTGTTCGTGGACCACGTGCCGGGCGATGCGCAGGGCTCGCGCATGCCAGACGGGTTCGCCGGTGACGTCTCCTGCAGCCAGGAACGCCTCGACGGCGTGCATGTTGGCGTTCGCTCCGCGGTAGTTCTCGCACAGTTGCCAGGGCAGGTCCCAGCTCTCGAGGAGCCGGCCCTCCTCCTCGCTCCAGAAGTGCCACTCGATCGTGTTCAGCGATCGGGTCAGCAGGTCCCGGGCCCCCGGTCGGCCGGCGGCCGTGGCACCGGCCGCCGCCAGGACCACGAACGCGTGTGTGTAGGCGGACTTCTCGGTGGAGAGCGGCCGGCCGTCGCCGTCCGCCCCGGTGTACCAGCCGCCGTGTTCGCGGTCGTACAGCGGTCCCGACAGGGCGGCGAGCCCGTGGTCCACCAGGTTCGCCGCATCGGGGTCGCCGCAGAGGTGGGCGAGGGCGAAGACGTGGGTCATGCGGCAGGTGATCCACGTGTGGACACACCCGTCGTCCCGCACGGCACCGCGATCGTCGAGCCAGCCGAACCCGTTGGGCACACGCGCGGCGCGGGCGAAGTCCAGCAGCCTGGCCCGCTCGGCGGCGAGCCAGGCGGGGTCACCCACCAGGCCCGCAAGCCTCGGTGCGGCCGGTTGCGGGGGAGGGTACTTGGCGTCGTCTGTCATCGGGCTCCTCAAGGTCGATCCGGTGGGGTGGGGCAACGACGTCTTCCGGTGTCGGCGTCTCGTGAGCGAGAACGCGAGGTCGCGCGTGGACGGCGAGCGCCACGCCCGCCGAGGGCGGTGACGGGCTCGCGCCCGGCGCTGATCGGCCTGCCCAGGTCGCGGGATGCCACCCGTGCCCACGCGCCTCGACACCGTCGTTCAGCAGGGGCACGCGGAACTCGTTCGGGACGTCGCCGACACCGTGCCGTTCCTGGTTCTCACCGACCTTCTCGGTGTCCCGGATCAGCGGATTCGGCGCACTGCACAATTCGTGACGCGACCCGGATCGCCACCGGCAACCGGCACTTGTGCATCCCGTACACCGGGGGCACGGAACATCCCGCGTCCGAGCAGTGACCCGGACCATCTCGCCGCCATCCGCCGCATCCTCGACAACCCGGAAGGCACCACACCTGCAAGAGAGTTGACGTTATTCATGCCTCGTGATCACAAGGGCAGACTCAGCGCCACCATCGACCACTGAACAGAGCCGAATCCAGGACGATTCCGTGATCGGGGCGATCGTGCGCGGATCTCGGCCCAGGCTTGCCCGACAGCCACGATTGTGGCGGGGGGTGGTTCCGTCGAACCGGTATGGAACCACCCCCTGTCTGGCGCGCGGTCCCCGACGCTGCACGCTGATCGGGTATCCGGCCGGATGAGGCAGGCGGGGCGTCAGCCGCCCGACGTCGAAGTGGGGTGTGCCGCGCGGAAGAGGTATCTGCCGCCGGCCCGCGTCTTCACCGTGATGATTCCGTCCTTCAGGGAGAAGCGGACACGGCAGCCGCGGTGATCGGTCACGGTGGGATGCCGGGTGTCCGCCCAGGGGTTGGTCAGGCGCAGAATGCCCCCGACTCGGCTGGTGATCTCGGCGTAGGCCACGGTTTTGTTCAGCAGCGCGGCCGACACCTCGAAGGCGCCCGGCTGGAGCAGCCCGTGGAAGCTCGCGTCCCGGTCGGTCGGCCACACCGGGAAGAGCATCATGGTTCCCTGGAAGCTCTGCACCAGCATGCTGTTGATCGCCTCGGTGGCACCGGACTTCTCGATGCCGTGGCCCCCGTCGTCGATCCTCAGGTTGGCCGCGAGCCGCGGCTGGATGGTCTGCTCGAAGTGCGCGATGAGCGATGCGGCGGGGTATCCCACGCGGGCGGCCTGCGTGAACACCTTCGGGAAGCTGTTGAACTGACGCCACGAGTTCATCACGTCCACCGTGTCGATGGCGATCTTCCGCTCCGCGGCGGGTGAGGTGATCCCCAGCACCTCGGCCGGGTGAATGAACTCGAGGTTCACCGTGTTTTCCCCCGGCCGGATGTCCCGGGTGTCCCCGCCCTGCATCGAGCCGGGCTCCACCAGGGAGTACACGGTGGCGCCCCGGTAGACGCTGGTCGGCTGGGCCGGCAGGTGGTCGAGCATGTTCTGCCAGTCCCGCCGTGCGGCCGAGTCGATGCCCAGTTCGTGGCTCGCCTCGATCAGCGTGGTCAGTGTCTGCTTGAGCATGCCGATGTCGGCGGTGGAGTTCTTCCCCCACGAAAGCTCATGGGGCCCGCTCCACAGCACGTACTGCCCCGCGCCCGCGTTCCACTCCAGCCAGTGCGCGAAGAAGGCCGCAACCAGCTTGAGGTACGGATACGCCTTGTCCCGCAGGAAGTCGATGTCCCGCGTGTACTCGTAGTAGGCGCAGAACTGGGTCGCCGCGAAGAGGCTGTTGGCGACCTGCTGCATGTAAGTGTTGCCCGTCGTCGACCCGAACGGTCCGATGCCCACGGGGAAGAGCACCCCCGTCGGGACGCCACCGCTCGGGAAGCGCTGCGCGACGTAGTCCCGATTCACCCGGGCCAAGTCGTGTTGTGCCCGGCGTTGTGCTTCCGGTACGTAGTCGAGGATTACGTCGTGGAAGGGGAGGGCGAGTTCGGGGCGGTTGCTGGAATAGACCCCGTAGAACGGGGCCTCGGCGTTGTAGTTCAGATGGATGTCGCCGTTCCAGGATGCCTGATCCGTGGTCGTCCAGATACCGAAGATGCCGGGGACTACCTTTCCCGGGCGGCTGGCGGAGCCGATGAAGTACTGGGCCGCGTAGTAGTACTTCTCCAGCACCGGGTTGCCGATGTCGATGCCGGACGCCAGCCAGTACCGCTTCCACCATCGGGCGTGCTTCCTTGCGAGTGTGGAAAGCGTGCGTCTGTTCTGCGAGCCCGCTGCCCGGACCGCGTCCGTCTGCACCCCGCTGGCGTCTTTGCCGCTGCCGACGGTCGTCACGATCGTCACGGTCCGGCCGGGCCGCAGGGTGAACACGGTGCTCGCGGTCGCACCCTTCACCGTCGGGGCCTGCGCGGAGTGGGCGCCCAACACCCGAGTGCCCAAGGCGGCTGTCGACACCCAGTTGGTACCGGCGGCGGTCGACCGCTGTGCCCAGGCCGTGTCACCGCTGACCCCGGCGGTCGCCGGGTACGAGGGGGAGTTTGCGTGGGCCCATGTCTGGGCCACCAGCTCCACCGGTGAAGTGCTCTTCGAGGTCACGGTGACGACGAGGATGTTGTCCTCGGCCGCGAGCCAGGTGTCCAGCGCCAGTGTGGCGCCGCCCATCACGACGGACGTGGTGATGTGGGCATCGAGGATTCGCTGCACTTCGTGGAAGGCGTCCCGGCTCGGTGCGCCCGGATCCGGTGGGGTGTTCGGCAGCGTGTACAGCTCCAACTGGCCTATGCGTGCACGGGGGTTGCGGATCGAGTCGTCGGTGGTGCCCTGGGTGGGTTCGGTGATGTAAAGCCGCAGGTAGCGCGTGGTGAACGCTTCGACGTTCCGGCCGATCACCGCGGCGGTGTTGCCGGTGACGATGTCGACGTCGGTCCAGGTGTTGCCGTCCGGGCTGATCTGCACGGTGAGGTCTTGGGTGTTGAATGCCTGGTTGCCGGGGCGGGCGGCTTCGTCGTTGCGGATGACGTACCGTGCGATCTTCTGCTCGGAGCCCAGGTCGAGGGCGATCCACTGGGGCTTGCCGACGGTGGAGACCCAGCCTTCGTAGCCCGGGGCCCACTGGCCGTTGACCGCACGGTCGGGCGAGAAGAGGGCGCTGCTCGCGGTCGCTTTGGCCCCGAGCGCGAGGTTGTCGCTGCCCGCTGCCGTCGACTTCAGCGTGATGCCGCCGATCGGGAGCGGCTGGATTTTGCCGTTTCCGTTCCAGAAGTCGCCCTTGGAAATGTGGAACGTCTTCACGCCTATGCTGCCGCCGGAGGTGACGCCGACATCGCCGTTGCCGAGGAGCGCCGTATTGGGCATCCTGGTCGTGATTGCGCCGCTGTACGTCTGGTCCGTCCACTGGCCGGTGATGCCGGACAGCTTCGCCTGAAGCTTCGACCAGCGCTGCCTTGCGGTCGGGAGCACTGTCGTACCGCGGTGCCGTTCGTCCGCGGGCCCGGACAGCGCCGCGGCGGGACCCGCCGTCAGCACCGCGGTGCCGGCTGCCACGACGGCACCGGCGAGGACTGTTCTTCTGTCCGGAGGCAATGAGCCTGCGCTGTGGTCCGTCATCGTCTCTCCTTTGAGATGGGTGAATCCGGGTGCGGAGCATGACAGTCGGGAGGCCGCTGTCGAGGTCGCGCTCGGGCCGCGCTGTCAGGCGAAGCGCGGCATCGTGCCTCGGCGGGGAATCAGGGGGAGGTGTCTGGGCGGGACTGCCGGAAGAGGCGACTGCGCGCACCTGGACGTTGTGGCTGCGTCGGCGCACATCCGGGCAGTGATGACGCGGTCGGCGGCTCGAGAGCCGCCGACCGCCGACGTCTGAGAGGATCACGGCCGCGCTGAAATAACGTTATCGCGAACGATGGCCGCTGCCTCGGCCGTCTGTCAAGACATCGTCCCCGATCCTGACCGGCCCGAGGGTCAGGCCGGCACCTCGCCGGAGCCGCGGACCTTTAGGGTGACCGGGACGATCACGGTCTGCGCAGGGCGGTCCGGATCGGCGATGCGCGCGTGCAGCAGTTCCACGGCCGTGCGGCCGACGGTGGAGGTCTCCTGGGCGACCACGGTGAGCGCGGGCTGGATGAGGTCGGCGAGCGGCACCTCGTCGAACGCGACGATGCCCAGCCGGGAGGCCGCCTGTGGGCCGAGGTGCCGCAGCACCGCCAGCGTGGTGTCCATGGTGCCGGTGACCAGCGCGGTCGCCGGCTCCGGGCCGTGCAACGCGGCCTCCAGCGTGGCGGCAACGCGTTCGGGGGTGATCTCGCCGGGGTGCACCAGACCCTCGGCGGGCCGGCCGTGGGCGCCCAGCGCGGCCCGGAAGGCCGCGGCGCGCTCCCGGCCGGAGAAAACGCGCTCGCTGTCGCCGATGTAGGCGATCCGGCGGTGCCCGTGCCGGTACAGGTGATGGAAGGCCGTGCCGATGCCCGCGGCGTTGTCCGACATGACGCAGTCCGCTGAGATCCCGGCCATCGGCCGGTCCATGGAGACCAAGGGCATGCCCGCTTCGAGCTCCGGCTGCAGGTAGGCGTGGTTCTCGCCGATCGGCTCGACGATGATGCCGTCGAGGCGCTGCCGACACATGGAGACGAGAATCTCGTGTTCCCTGGCCTCGTTGAAGTCCGTGGAGGCCGCCAGGAGGGTCTGCCCCGACATGCGGGCCGCGTGCTCGATGGCGGCCAGGGCCGGGTTGACCTCGGCGATTCGTCGAACAGCCGCGCCGATCGTGCCGGTGACGCCCGTGCGCAGCTGCCGGGCCCGCTCGTCCGGGCGGTAGTTGAGCGCTGCGATCGCGGCCTCGACCTTGGCCGCGTACTCCGCGCCCACCGTCGGGTCGTTGTTGACCACCCGGGATACCGTGCGCAGAGCCACGCCGGCCTCGCGGGCGACGTCCACCATGGTCGGCCGCTTGGATCGGCCTCCGCTCCCACCCGCTGGTCGGCTCATCCGGTGTGACTCCTCGCTGTAGCGGTCGAACATTATCCGATCGACTCTTGACACATTCCCGCAACACGGGACTATCCTCGCGATAACGTTATCCCGAAGATGTGCAGGCGTCGATCCCCTCCGATCCGCTCCACTCTCGGGTCACATCACCCGCACCAGGAGACTTCTATGCGGCCCACCCATCTGATCGCGGCCTGCGTTGCCGCGGGCCTCACCCTGCTCACCGGATGTTCCGCCGCATCCAATGATGGTGGAAAGGGCGGCAGCGACCTGACCCACCTGACCTACCTGACCTTCGAGACCCCGAACCTGAACGCGCGGTTTTGGAACACCTCGATCACCGAGGCCGAGAAGCAGGTCCCCGGCGTGTCGGTGAAGAAGATCGTCGCCGCGGGCACGGACCGGGACGCGTACGCGAAGCAGCTGCTTGCCTCCGGCCAGTTCCCGGACCTGCTGCAGTCGATCACCCCGTCGACGTTCGCGCAGAACGGGCTGCTCAAGCCCTACGACAAGAACTGGGTGAACGCCAACTTCCTGATGCCGATGGGCAACGCCTACAAGGGCGAGGTATACGTCCCGCCCACGAACTCCCAGATCATCCCCGAGGTCTTCTACAACAAGAAGCTGTTCGCGCAGGCGGGCATCACCGCGCCGCCCAAGACGTGGTCGGAGTTCATGGCGGTGTGCGCCAAGCTCAAGGCGGCCGGCATCACCCCGATCGAGCTGGGCGGCGGCGACCCGTTCTCGGCGTCCATGCCGCTGGTCGGCATCCTGTCCGCGGACGTGCTGGGCAAGAACCCGAACTGGCTGCAGGACCGCTACGCGGGCAAGGCCAAGTTCACCGACGCCAACGTCGAGGCCGCTGTGGCCAAGTACCGGACGATGGTCAAGGAAGGCTACTTCCAGAACGGCGCGCTGGGCGTGAAGTACGCGGACTCGATCACGAACTTCACGTCCGGCAAGGCCGCGATGTACATGATGGGCAGCTGGTTCCTCGGCTCGGTGCCGAAGGACCACACCGACGACTTCGGCGCCTTCCTCACCCCGACCGACGACGGTTCGCTCGTCGTGCCGTTCTCGGTGGGTGGGTCCATGGCGATCAGCGCCAAGACAGCCGACCCGGCAAAGGCGACAGCCTTTGCCCAGGCATGGTCGACGAACCCGGCGAACCTCAAGGCCCTCATCGAGGGCGACGGCGCGTTGCCCATGCTCAAGAACAAGACCCTGGCCGACTACAAGGTCAACGTCAGCCAGGTCTACAAGGACTCTTACACCTACGTCACCGACCAGAACACGAAGGTCCCGGCCTTCGGCTGGGTGACCAACGACGACGCCATGCCCTCAGGACTGAACGACGCCTTCTACTCGGCCAGCCAGGCGCTGTTCACCTCCGACGACATCCACGGACAGCTCGCCAAGCTCGACGCCGCCTGGGACAAGGCCGCCAAGTAGCCCCTGAACCGGCGCCGGGCCGGATGTCCGTAGAACTTCGACAAGGGACCCGCCATGACCACCCGAGCCCGCCCACGCCGCGGCGACCTGGCCCTCGGTAGCATCGCCGTTCTCGCGCTCGGCCTGTACGCCCTGTTCATCGTCGTTCCGGTGATCATGAGCGCCTGGAAGAGCCTGACGGACGAGAACCCGCTCAATCCGCAGACCCACTTCGTGGGCCTCGACAACTACGCCGAAATGATGCACGACAGCGCACTGTCGGACAGTCTCACCTTCACCCTCCTGCTGACCGCAGCGGTGACAATCGTCGCCAATACCGCGGGCATCGGGTTCGCGATGCTCCTCAACAAGACGTCGCTGAGCTACCGGGTGATGCGGACCGTCGCCTTCCTGCCGCAGGTGCTGTCCGGCGTCATCGTCGCCTTCTTGTGGCGCTACATCCTGGCCCAGGACGGACTCCTCAACGACGTCCTGACCTCCACGGGGATCACCGACGGGCCGATCACCTGGCTCGGCACGCCGCACCTGGCGATGTTCTCGGTCGGCCTGGTCGCCACCTGGGTTCTGACCGGCTTCACCACCGTCGTGCACCTGGCGGCACTGCAGTCGATCCCGGTCGAGCTCTACCAGGCCGCGAGGGTGGACGGCGCCGGCCGCCGGCAGCAGTTCCGGCACATCACCTTCCCGATGGTGGCCCCGGGCACGACCATCAGCGTCACTATCTCGATGATCACGATGCTGAAGCTGTACGACATCATCGCGGTGCTCACCTCGGGCGGCCCCTCGGACTCCACACAGTCCACAGCCCTCTACATCATCAAGTGCGCCTTCACCGACAACCGCTTCGGCTACGCCTCGACGGTGGCCATGCTGTTCCTGGCCCTCTCCGCGATCATCGCGCTGTCCGTGACCGGCCTGCTGCGCCGCCGGGAGGAAAACCTGTGACCGTATCGACCTCGCACCGGCCGACCGCATCGCGGAGCCCCGCGCCGAGCCCAATCACCGGCCGCGCCGCTTCCACACCGCGAGCCAAGCGCCGCAAGTGGGCGACGAAGGGCCACCTCATCGCGGCCTCACTGGTGACTTTGGCCTTCGTCAGCCCCGTCTACCTCACCGTCGTCAACGCCTTCAAACCGCAGGACCAGATCGTCTCGGATCCCACCGCCCTGCCGGCACCGCCGACGATCCAGAACCTGACGGACGCGCTGTCCCGCCCCGACCACATCATCCAGATCGGCCTCGCCAACTCTTTGGTCACGGTCGTCGCGTCGGTGATCCTGATCATCCCGATCGGCGCGGCGTCCAGCTTCTGGCTGTCCCGCCGCTCGGCACTCCTCCAACGGATCGTCCTGGCCGTGTTCGGCGCCGGCCTGATGATCCCGCCCTCGGTGATCCTCCTGCCCACCATCCGGATCCTGACCTTCCTGCAACTGGACCACACGTACGCAGGGCTGGTCCTGTCCAACATCGGCGGCGGATACCTGGCGTTCGCGGTCTTCGTCTACTCCGGATTCCTGCGATCCATCCCGGGCGAGATCATCGAGGCCGCGACCGTGGACGGCGCCGGAACGCTGCGGATCTGGTGGAAGATCGTCATGCCGCTGCTGCGCCCGGCCACCGCGACCGTCACGATCTTCCTGTCGCTGTGGATCTGGAACGACTTCATGAATCCGCAGTTCATTCTCGGTCCGCTGCACGGACAGACCATCACTACCGGCCTCTACCAGTCGCTCGGCCAGTTCTCCACCAACTACGCACAGCTGTTCGGCGTGATGCTCCTGGCCGCGGTCATACCCGTCGCCGGATACCTCTTCCTGCAGAAGCAGTTCATCGCCGGACTCACCTCGGGAGCCAGCAAGTGACCACCATCGCCCCCATCGACCCCCAGGACACCGCCTCCCGCGCCGGCATTCCCGACCTGGACCACATCGCCGGGCACTGGGCCGGCCTCGACGAGATTGCACACCTGCCGTCGCTGCGCAACCAGCAGGGCCAAGGCCACGTCGACTACGACCTGTCCTCCCTGTCCTGGCTGGTCGCCGCCCCCTTCACCTTCGGCTATCACACGGGCGAACTCCGACTGGACGGACGGACTTTGGCTGCCCAGCGGTTCCTGTGGAGGCCCTGGGGCGTGACGCGCGAGCACCGCGGCGACGGCCTCCTGCTGAGCACCGACACCCGGATGGCGCTGTCGCGGGACCTGCTGCTGTGGCGCCTCACGGTCACCAATGAGAGCCCTGAGGCCAGGACCGTCGAACTGTCCCAGGACCTGTTCGCGATGGTTGCGCATACCGAGGTCGGCTTCGGCTGGCTGTACGACGTGCCGTGGAACCACGGCAACCACCACGACTTCATGACGCTCGAGCGCATCCGCGCCACCACCGGCGGACGCTGCGAGTCCTATCTGCTCTCCCCCGCGTCGCGTCGACTCCGGCTCGGCAAGCCCCGTATCCCGGGGATCCAGCGCGACGAAGACCACGGCCCGATGCTCCTGGACGACGCGCTCCCGGCGCACGTCAGCCCCGACAGGGAACCGGAACCGCGGGTCGGAGTGGCGGCGACGGTTCGCGGTCTGACGGTCGACAGCGCCGACGGCAGCGTGGCCGTGCGCGCCGACGAGGCGATCCGGCTCACGCCGGACGACGAGGCGAACCTCGACGCCTTCGCCCTGAGCCCCGGGATGACGATCGCCTTCGAGCTTCGCCTCGACACCAAGAGCCAGTCCGGAACCGTCCTGACCCACGGCAACCACCCGGACTCGCTGCAGATCGGCGTCGAGAACGGTTGTCCGTGGCTCGGCATCGCCGGGGAACGCGTGTTCACGGACGTAGCCGCCCCGGCCGGCGAGTGGCACCGCGTCAGCGCGCACATCGAAGCCGACCGCGTCGTGCTCCGCCTCGACGACGAGGAGATCACGCGAACCGAACACTGGACCCGGTCGCGCCGCTGGACGTCCGCATCAAAAGACGGCATGGTCGCCATCGCGGACACCCGGTCGGCGGCACGCGCTGCCTACGCCTTCACCGACGCGCCGTCCGCCCTTCGGGCCGAAGGCCCCGGCGGCCGCGCCACCTGGACCTGCCGGATCGATCCCGGCCAGAGCGTGACCATCGGTATCACCTGCGCGTACGGAACCGATGCGCACGACGTCGCCGCCGATGCCCGGGCCGCGGCCGAGTCCTTTGAAGCGACGATGCTCGCGGGCGAGGACGGCTGGCGGCGGCACTGGGCCAACATGTTCACCCCGGGAAACCCGGACTTCTCCGGGCACCTTCCGGTCCTCACCACCGACGACGCTGGGCTCGCGGACACGTACTACCTCGGTGCGCTGCAGGTGCTGTACATGCGCAACATTCGGATCCGGCCCGGCGAACCGGTGTTCCTCACTGGCGGCCCCCGTCTGGGGCCGACGACGACGTATTTCTGGGACCACTGCGAATGGAGCCGGATGTATGCCCTCCTGGAGCCTGCCGGACTGCGCTCGTGGCTGCTGCGCGTCCTCTCCGGCCCCTACCGGGACTCCTTCGGGATCGAAGCGCGCAGTGGTGGCCCTCTGGGCAACGCATACAGCGCCAACGACTACGCCCTGTTCCGGCTCATCGAGCACTACGTCTGCACCAGCGGTGACGTCGCCTTCCTCGACGAATCGACCGGTGGGGCCACGGTCTTCGAACACCTGGAGCGACTCGGCTTCGGCTGGCGCGACAAACGCAGGGCGGACACCGGAGGCGTGCTCGCCGACTTCGGCGACGACGCGTGGAGCCTGCTGGAGTGCGTGCCCACGTATACCGGAGTCGTAGCGGGTTTCAACGGCGCCTACGTCGGGATGACCCGTTCGATGGCGGGCCTGTACCGGCAGCGGGGCCGCCAGGAGGACGGGGCACGAGCCGACGCGGAAGCCGAGGTCTTGGCCGCGGCGGTGCTGGAACTGTACGCGGGTGCGGGCCGCTGGCGGATACGCCGTCCCGACGGGACGGACACGATCGGGCACTGCCTCGACTTCGGCCTGACCTCTGCGGCCCTGCACCGCGATCTGAGCGACGAAATGCGGCACGAAATGGCGGACTTCGTTACCGAACGCCTCCTGGTAGGCGGCTGGATGCGGGCCTTGAGCCCCGACGACCCGGCCGCCGCCACTTCCGACCGTCCCGACCACGGCGCGGCCGGCGCGTTCTGCGCCTGGCCCGGCGTCACCGCGTACGGCCTGGCCCGCCTGGGCTACCGCGACCGGGCGATCGCGCTGCTGCGCGACCTGACGTCCGCCGCTTCAGGCGGGGTCTGGGGCCAAGCCATGGAAATCGTCACCGGACCCGACGGGCGGCCGCGCGCTCGGGTCGCCGAGCGCGGTGTCTCGAACCGGGACAGCATCGCGGGCGCATCCGGTGCGGAAGCAGTGCTGTCCGCAGTGTTCGGCGTAACGCCCTCGTTCGCCACTGACGGCCCGGACGAACTGCCGGACACGTTGACCGCCGAAGGGATCGGCACCCTCACCGGCCTCCGCAGTCCCGTCGGCTGACCATCAGATCGGACGCAGCAGCTCCGCTTCGGCCCACATGCCCCCACCGTCGTGGCGAGAGCGATGGTTGAGCACCCGCCAGTCGGCCCGCGCACTGTCCACCGTCGTGAGCTCGACGTGCCGCAGCCGCACTCTTCACCGCAGCGTCGTCCACGATCGAAAGACTGACCTTCCCCTCGCAGCGTGGAGCCCGTGACTGCAGCGGAAGTTGGGATTCATGGGGTCCAAGAAGAAGCCGCCGTGCGACGCCGAGTTCCGTGAGGGCGCGGTGCGCATCGTGGTCGAGACCGGGAGGTCGGCCGGGGACGTCGCCGAGGAGCTCGGGATCAACCCGGGCACGCCGCACAGCTGGGTGTCGCGGTGGCGGCGCAACGGGACGACGTCCTCGGACCGGCCCGTACAACCGACAGCCGCCAGTGGTGGGGGCGGTAGCGGTCGGGTGCGGGAGGCAGAGCGGGCCGAGCTGGAGCGGCTGCGCCGGGAGATCGGGGAGAAGAACAAGCGGATCCGGGAGCTGGAGACGGAACGTGATGCCTTCAAGCGATGCAGGCCCCCCTGCGTGAAGTGACCGAGAACGCTCCGGAGGCGGTGGTCGCCTTCATCGGTAACCGGAGATCTCCCGTTTCCTCGGGCGATCTCCGGGCACCGAAGACACGGAAGTTCTCAGCCGTCAGCGTGGCCAGATACACGGCACCCCCACCGAAGGGCCGGCGCCCCAGGTGGGCGCAGGCACATCCCCCGCGCCACACTCCCCAGTTGTGCGCAACTATTCGGGAAATCATACGACTCGAACCAGCCTCCGCGAACGGCAATCCGACCCGCGGGGCCGGCAGCGTCACACATGGGGGATCGCAACCCACGACCGACCTTGGCGCATCCATCGGAACCGGTCTGTCGCAGATGTCGGCGTTCAACGCTGCGTGGTCAGCACGGGAGTCAGCACCGCACCACCAAAACGTGCCCGATCAGCGCAACCCGGACAGCCCCTCTCCCGACCCCTCTCGGGCCTTCGGCAGGGTCGCAACAGCAGGCCATGGAGGCTGGGCGCACACGGCACACCCGAACTATGGTGTCTCACCACATACGCCCCTGACCAGCCACTTCCTACGGTGTGGCGACATCGAATCGTCCCCGTCCCCGCCTGGAAGTGGTGCACATGGCCGCCGCAACAACCTCCCCGACGCCACCCGGTTCCCTCAAGCGGATCGTCGCCGCCAGTCTCATCGGCACGACCATCGAGTGGTACGACTTCTTCCTCTACGGTTCGGCCGCCGCCCTCGTGTTCAACAAGCTGTTCTTCCCCGGTTCGGACCCGCTGGTCGGAACCCTGCTGTCGTTCCTGACCTATGCCGTCGGATTCGCCGCCCGGCCGCTGGGCGCGCTGGTGTTCGGGCACTTCGGCGACCGGGTGGGGCGCAAGAAACTGCTGGTACTCAGTCTGCTGCTGATGGGCGGGGCGACCTTCGCCATCGGGCTGCTGCCGACGCACGCGACCGTCGGATCCGCCGCGCCGCTGCTCCTCACCACACTGCGACTGGTGCAGGGGTTCGCGCTCGGCGGTGAGTGGGGCGGGGCCGTCCTGCTCGTGTCGGAACACGGTGACGCCGCACGACGCGGATTCTGGGCGTCCTGGCCGCAGACCGGGGCGCCGGCGGGCCAACTCCTGGCGACCGGCGTGCTCTCCGCGCTGACCGCGCTGCTCTCGGACGCCGCGTTCCTCTCCTGGGGCTGGCGCGTGCCGTTCCTGCTCTCCGGTGTGCTCGTGGTCGTGGGCCTGTGGATACGCCTGTCCGTCGACGAGTCCCCCGTGTTCAAGGCCGCCCTCGCCGCCGCCGAGCGGCGCAAGGCAGCGCACGGGCAGGCCGAGAAGACGCCGCTGGTCGCCGTGCTGCGCCACCACTGGCGTGACGTGCTGATCGCGATGGGCGCCCGGATGGCGGAGAACATCAGCTACTACGTGATCACCGCGTTCATCCTCGTCTACGCGACGACCTCGGTGGGTCTTTCCAAGCAGACCGCGCTCAACGCCGTGCTCATCGCCTCCGCCGTGCACTTCGCCGTCATCCCGGCCTGGGGCGCGCTGTCCGACCGGATCGGCCGACGGCCGGTCTATCTGATCGGCGCGATCGGCGTCGGCGCCTGGATGTACCCGTTCTTCGCGCTGATCGATTCGGGGAGCTTCGCCTGGCTGCTGCTCGCGGTGAGCGTCGGCCTGGTCCTGCACGGGGCGATGTACGCGCCGCAGGCCGCGTTCTTCTCCGAGATGTTCGCGACCCGGATGCGCTACTCCGGTGCCTCCATCGGCGCCCAGTTCTCCTCCGTCGCCGCCGGCGCCCCCGCCCCGCTGATCGCGACCGCGCTGCTCGCCGACTACGGCACCTCGACGCCCATCACCCTCTATGTGATCGCCGCCGCGCTGCTGACGGTGGTCGCCGTCGCCTGCGCCCGGGAGACCCGCAACCGCGACCTGTCCGAGGACGCCGGGGATACCGGCCGGGCCGAGCACGCCGGCGTACGGGCAGGCGCCTGACGCCGGCGACGGGGCGCCGGGTCCTCGGACACCCGGCGCCCCGTCGCGTTCAGCGGGCGGTCGCCGTCGACAGGGCGTGGAGCCGGAGGGCGAGCTGAATCTCCAGGGCGCGGGCGGGAGCCTGCCAGTCCGCGCCGAGCAGCCGGCCGATCCGCTCGATGCGCTGGGCGACCGTGTTCACGTGGACGTGAAGCTCGTCCTTGGTGCGGGCCGGGCTCATCCCGCTCGCGAAGTACGCGTCCATCGTGCGCACCAGCTCCGTGCCGCGGCGCCGGTCGTAGTCGACGACCGCGCCGATCGTGCGCTCCACGAAGCCCACGATGTCCCGGCCGTCGGCCAGCAGCAGCCCCAGGAAGCCGAGGTCCTCGGCCCCGGCACCGTCGCCCTCGCGGTGCAGCAGGCGCAGGGCCTCCAGGCAGCGGCGGGCCTCCTGGTAGGCGAGGGAGACCCGCGCCGGGCGGGCGGCGGGTGTCGGGACGGGGGCGGACGCACCGACCGTCACGGGCTCACGGACCGCGTCGCCGAGGTGCCGGGCGGTCTGCCGGGCCAGTTCGGCGGCGGACTCCCCGGGGCCGAGCGGCAGCAGCAGGACGGTGCCGCCGTCGCGGGCGGAGGCGAGCCCGTGCCGGGTTGCTGCCAGGTGCGAGGCGGCCGACCAGAGCCGTCGGCGGTCCGCGGACTCCCGGCCACCGGCGTCGGCGTCGGACGAGGCTCCGGACCGGTCGATGCGGGCGGCGAGCACGACCTGAGGCGCGTCGACGTCGGTCCGCAGACGCGCGGCGCGTTCGCGCAGCAGGTGGGGATCGCGGTCGGGGGCGTCGAGCAGGTCGTCGAGGAGTTCGCCCCGTACCCGCTGCTCGGCCTCTCCGGCGGAGCGGCGGGCTAGCAGCAGCAGCGAGGTCACGAGGGCGGCTCGCTCCAGGGTGCGCTGATCAACCGGGTCGAGGTCCGGCTGTCCGCACAGGACGAGGGCGCCCAGGGTCTGACCGCCGGCCGAGACGGCCGCCACCCAGCGGTCGCCGTCGCGGAGGGCGTGCCCGTCGGCGAGCCGGGCGCTGCCGGTCCACTCCTCCGTGAAGGCGACCGTGCCGTCGAGCACTTCGGACACGGCGCCGGCCACGTCGTGCACTCCGCCGCCTCGCAGCACCAGTTCGGTGAGCCGGTCGTGGACCTCCGAGGCCCGCTCGATGACCCCGCTGTGCTCCCGGATGATGTCGTTGGCCCGCTCGAGCTCGGCCAGGGCCGAGCGGGTCTCGGCGAGCAGGTTGGCGGTGTCGATGGCGACGGCGGCGTGCGCGGCGAAGGAGCCCAGCAGGGCGACCTGCTCGCGCTCGAAGACCCGGGCGCGCCGGTCGGCGGCGAAGAGCACGCCGATGACCTGGCTGCCGAGTGTCAGCGGTACGCCGAGAATGGCGACGAGTCCCTCGTCGCCGACCGCGGAGTCGATGGTGCGGGTGTGCTGGAAGCGGGCGTCGTGGAAGTAGTCGTCCGTGACGTAGGGGCGGGCGGTCTGTGCCACGAGTCCGCCGAGGCCCTCGCCCATGCCGAGACGGAGCTGCTGGAAGCGGGCGGAGACGGAGCCCTCGGTGACCCGCATGTAGGTGTCGCCGGCGGTGGGGTCGTTGAGGCTGAGGTAGGCGACCTCGGTGCCGAGGAGGGAGCGGGCGCGCTGGACGATGGCCCGGAGCACGGCGTCGAGGTCCCGTAGTCCCGCCAGGTCGTGGGCGGTCTCGAAGAGGGCGGAGAGTTCGGCCTCGCGGCGCCGTCGTCCCTCCAGCTCGGCCCTCACCCGCAGGGCGAGCCGCTTGGCTCGTTCGAGTTCGGCCAGCGCCTCGGGGCCCGCGCCGTCGGCGCGGGCGAGGAGCACGGGCCGGTCGTACGCCTCCGCCGCGGCTCCGCGGGCGAGGAGCTCCAGGTAGGCGGCCTGTTCTTGGGACATGGACAAAGGGATACCTGCCGTACGAGTGAGCGCGCCAGCCCTGTGGACGACCGGCGGTGGGACGTCCGGCCCACGGTGGGACGTCAGCCGGCCCGGGTCCCGGCTGCCGTCCGGGCGAGGAATCGCCGTCGGCGGCGTTCCTCGGGGCCCGTCGACGCGCTGTGGGGGGGTGGCCGGGGTGGTGTGGCGGCGCTCAGTGGGCCGTCCAGCCACCGTCGAGGACGAGCGAGGTGCCGGTGACGAAGGAGGCGTGGGGGGTGCAGAGGTAGAGCACGGCCTCGGCGACCTCCTCGGGTTCGACGAGTCGCTTGAGCGCCGAGTCCTTGAGCAGGACGTCCGTGAGAACCCGTTCCGGAGGGATCGAGTGCGCGGCGGCCTGGTCGGCGATCTGCCGTTCGACCAGGGGGGTGCGCACATAGCCGGGGTTGACACAGTTGGAGGTGACCCCGTGGGAGGCGCCTTCCAGCGCGGCGGTCTTGGAGAGTCCTTCGAGGCCGTGTTTGGCGGCCACATAGGCGGACTTGTAGGCCGAGGCCCGCAGACCGTGCACGGAGGAGAGGTTGACGATGCGACCCCAGCCCTGGGCGTACATGTGCGGCAGCGCGCCCCGGATCAGCCGGAACGGGGCTTCCAGCATGACCGTGAGGACGGTGTGGAAGACCTCCGGCGGGAACTCCTCGATGGGGCGGACCAGTTGGAGGCCGGCGTTGTTCACCAGGATGTCGGCACCGGCCGCGGCGGACTCGGCCGCGTCGAGATCGGTGAGGTCGAGGAGGCGCGGCTCGATCGTCCCGGGGAGTCCGGCGCCGCTCACCGCCAGGGTCTCCAGACCCTCCGCCGCCCGGTCGACGGCTCTGACCCGGGCTCCGGCCTCCGCGAGCCTCAGCGCGCAGGCGTGGCCGATCCCGCCGGCGGCGCCGGTGACGAGGGCGACACGTCCGGTGAGGTCGAGGGCGACGGTCCGGGCCGCGGGCGAGGGACCGGGCCGGGTCCCCCCGGACGGCGCGGACGCGCGCGTCACGGTCGACGAGGGTGCCGCCGGCGGAGCGGGTACGGGGCCTGAGGGGGTGAGGGCGCTCATGCTCCGCACCCTACGAAGCGGCCCCTCCCCCACCGATGTGCGTCGAGCCCACACTTCGGTCCGGGGGCATGGTGTCGAACCATGTGGGTTCGTCGGCGAGGGCCCGTTCGATCCTGAAGAGCGAGAAGCGCTTCATCTCGGGGAGCGCGTCCAGTCCGAACCAGGCGACCTCTGTCGACTCCTCGTCGTTGACCTTGGCTTCGCCGCCGACCGCCCGGCAGCGGAAGGACACGTCCATGAACTGGCACCGGTCGCCGTTGGGATAGACGACCGGTCGCCTCAGGGTCTGGACGAGCACGACCCGCTCGACCTCGCAGCGTACGGCGGTCTCCTCGTACACCTCACGGACGGCGCAGGCCGCGGGCTGCTCGCCCGGCTCGACGATGCCGCCGATGATCGACCACATGCCGGTGTCGGTCCGCCGTCCGAGCAGGACCCGCCCCCGGTCGTCGAAGACCACCGCGCTGACCCCGGGCAGGAAGAGCAGCTGGTGGCCCGCGGTGGCCCGCAGTTCGCGGATGAAGTCAGGAGTACCCATGCCCCGACCCTAAGCGCTGTTCCGTGACACGATCAGGGCGGTGGTGGCGAGGCTCGCCGACGGTTCAGGAGGCGCGGCGGGCGCGGAAGGCCCGAAGCGCCGACCAGCCCAGGCCGGCCGCCGCGACTGCCGCCAGGAGGGCCTCGGGGAGCGTGCCGAGACGCGTCGCCGGGGTGAGCGAGGACCGCAGCGGCACCTTCTCGACCAGCACGTCAGGGGTGAACATCGCCGATCGCCGTACGATCTCGCCGTCCGGACCGATGATCGCGCTGACGCCGCTGGTGACGGGCACGACCACGGTGCGGCTGTGCTCGACGGCACGCACCCGGGACATGGCGAGCTGCTGGTAGGTCATCTCGCTGCGTCCGAAGGTGGCGTTGTTGCTGGGCACGGAGATCAGCTGGGCGCCGTGGGTGACGGTGTCCCGCACGGCCCAGTCGAAGGCGGCCTCGTAGCAGGTGGCGAGGCCGACCTTGGTACCGGCGAGGCCGAAGAGACCGACCTTCGTGCCGGGGCCGAAGTCACGGCTGACACGGTCCACGTTGCTGTTGAAGACGCGGACGAAGGAGCGCATCGGGATGTACTCGCCGAAGGGCTGGACGTGCCGCTTGTCGTAGGTGGCGACCGGGCCCTTCCCGGGGTCCCACTCGATGAGGGTGTTGCGCAGCTTACCTGTCGGGGGCGCGACGACGGCGCCGATCACGGTCGGCACGCCGATCGCCCTGACCGCCCCGTCGATGACCTCCTGGGCGTCGGGATTGGCGTAGGGGTCGATGTCGGAGGAGTTCTCCGGCCAGAGGACGAAGTCGGGCTGGGGCTTCCGGCCCGCCTTCACGTCCGCCGCGAGCTCCTTCGTGCGAGCGACGTGGTTGTCGAGCACGGCCCGCCGCTGGGAGTTGAAGTCGAGTCCCAGACGGGGCACGTTGCCCTGGACCGCGGCGACGGTCGCGGTGCCGTCCTCCGCCGTGTCGTCGACGAGGGGCAGGGCGGCGACGGCACCGGTGACCGGGACGAGGACCGTGAGGGCGGCGACGGCCAGCGCGCCGCGCGGCGCGGCGCCGGTCCGCCGGTACGCGCGGATCCGCCGGACGGTCTCGTAGAGGCCGAAGCCGCAGAGGGCGACGGCGAAGCCGAGTACCGGGGTGCCGCCGACGGCGGCGAGCGGCAGGAAGACCCCGTCTGCCTGCCCGAAGGCGATCTTGCCCCAGGGGAAGCCGCCGAAGGGGACACGGGCGCGGGCCGCCTCGCCGAGGATCCACAGCGCGGCGGCGAACACCGGCCAGCCGGGCAGCCGCGAGACGGCCGCGATGCCGAGGCAGGAGGCCGCGACGAAGAGCGCCTCGGCGGCGCAGAGCGCGAGCCAGGGCCCCGGCCCGACCTCCTCGCCGGTCCAGATGAGCAGCGGGAGCAGGAAGCCGAGACCGGCGAGGTAGCCGAGACCGAAGCCCGCCCGTGGTCGTCGGCCGCGCAAGGTCCAGCCGAGCAGGCCGAAGGCCGGCAGCGCCAGCCACCACAGCGGCCGGGGCGGGAAGCTCAGGAAGAGCAGGAACCCGGAGAGTACCGCCGCACCCGGTCGCACGAGGCGCCGCGGGGCGAAGCGGCCGGCCCGCGAGGCGGCGGGGCCGGGGGCGTCGACAGGGGTGATGGTGGTGCTCACGTGGCGGAGTCTACGGCGCCAGGCACGGACCGGAGGAGTCCGGTCGGGCGCCGCGCGGTGCCGGACGTACGGTCCCGGCCGTGATCGGCCCGGCCTCCGCGGCGGGAGTGCCCGGGGGCGTTCTCCCCGTGAGGGGCGTCGCCCCGGCACGGTGCCTCCACCGGTCCGGGCCCCCGGACATCCGGGACCCGCGTCGGCTCGGAGCCCGTCGGAGGTCTCTCCGACCGGTCCAGGACGACCGGAAGGTCCCTCAGGGCCTGCCGGGTGGCCTCTGACCGGGCGGGCACGCCCCTGGCGTGCGCGCTGTCGGCCGAAGGCCACCCGGCAGGCCCTCAGGCGTTCGTCGGCCCGGTCGGGGTCGAACGGCTCAGCAGCTCGCGGATGACCCGGACGCCGGACATCGCGTCGTCGACGGTCACGGTGAAGGTACGGCCGTCGCCGAGCCGGAGCGACAGGGCCTCTCCCCGGCGGACGACCACCGCCGTCCCCTTCTCGGGCCGCCAGCGGTAGCCCCAGCCGCCCCACTGGCGGGGGGTGACCTTCGGTACGAAGTCGGCGCCGATCACATGGGAGAGCGGGATGCGGCGGCGCGGCAGGCCCATATGGCCGCAGCGGACCTCCATCGCGCGGTCGTCGACCCGTACCTCGACATGGACGAAGGCGAGCGTCCCGAAAAGCACCAGCAGGCCCGCCGCGACGCAGCCGATGACGGCCATCAGAAGCGGTGCGGTGCCGGACGTCCAGGGGGCGTCCACGGCAAGGGTGACGCCCAGCGCCATGCAGGCGGCTCCGGCCGCGGCGGGCACCCATTGCAGACGGTTGGTGGCCCGGCCCCTCCACACCTCGGGCACCGGCTCACCGGCTTCCGGGATACGGGGGTGCGCGGATTCGTCCCTCATGTCGTGCAGCCTACTCACGTTCCGATGGGGCGGCGCCGCGCGGCGGCCTTCCGTGCCCCCGCGGGAAGCCGTGACGGGCGTCAGCGGGCGGGGCTCACGGCCTCGAGCAGACGGCCCTCGGCGTAGCTCAGGGCTGCCTCCGGAAGAGTGGCGGTCCGGCCGCTCAACAGCACGGTCAGGCCGCCGGTCGCGTCGGCGTCCGGTGCCGGCTCCGCGCCGATGCGGCGCAGGGCCTGTGCGGCGACTGCCCCGGCGGAGCCGTGGAAAACCACCGGCGGCAGCCCGGGGGGCTGGACCGCCGCTCGGATCTCCTCGGCGACCAGTTCGTAGTGAGTGCAGCCGAGCACGAGGGTGCGGACGTCGTCCGGGGTGAGTTCCGCCGCGGCGGCGACGGCGCGCTTGATCCCTTCCGCGTCGGCGTACTGCACCGCGTCGGCGAGCCCGGGGCAGGGCACCTCGGTGACCATCGCGCCCTCCGCGAAGTCGCGGATCAGGTCACGCTGGTACGGGCTTCCGGTGGTGCCCGGGGTCGCCCAGATGGCGAGTCCGCCGCCGGCGGAGGCGGCGGGCTTGATCGCGGGGACCGTGCCGATGACCGGGATGCGTGGTTCGAGGGCGGCGCGGAGCGCGGGCAGTGCGTGCACGGTCGCGGTGTTGCAGGCGATGATCAGCGCGTCAGGTCCGAGGGCGGCGGCGGCACGGGCGACGACGAGCGCGCGTGCCGTGAGGTCCTCGGGAGTCCGCGGGCCCCAGGGCATGCCGTCGGGGTCGGAGGAGAGGACGAGGTCCGCGTCGGGCCGCAGGCGGCGCACGGCCGCCGCCGCCGGGAGCAGGCCGATTCCGGAGTCCATGAGCGCGATCTTCACCCGGTCACCCTAGCCGACCACCCTTGCGTGCCCGGCAATGTGGGGCAGACTGCGACGAATGAGCGCCACTGCCTGGATCGCGTTGGGTTCGCTGGCCGCCTGGGTGTGGCTGCTGCTGGGCCAGGGCTTCTTCTGGCGTACCGACCAGCGGCTGCCCGGCGTGACGCGTCACCGCCGGTGGGGACGCCGTACCCGTCCGGCGGGCCCGGCGCCGGACGGGTACGGGGACGGTTCCTGGCCGCGGGTGGCCGTCGTCGTCCCGGCCCGGGACGAGGCGGAGGTGCTTCCGCTGAGCCTGCCGTCGCTGCTGACCCAGGACTATCCGGGCGAGGCCGAGATCGTGCTCGTCGACGACGGCAGCACCGACGGCACCGGGAAACTCGCGGGTGAGCTGGCCGTGCGCTACAGCGGGCTGCCTCTGACGGTCGTCTCGCCGGGCGATCCGGAACCCGGCTGGACGGGGAAGCTGTGGGCGCTGCGGCACGGCATGGCCCTGGCGCGGAAGCGCGATCCGGAGTTCCTGCTCCTGACGGACGCGGACATCGCGCACGAGCCGGACAGTCTGCGGCTGCTGGTGACGGCGGCGGCCTCCGAGGGGTTCGACCTGGTGTCACAGATGGCGCGGCTGCGGGTCGCGACCGTCTGGGAGCGTCTGATCGTGCCGGCCTTCGTCTACTTCTTCGCGCAGCTGTATCCCTTCCGCTGGATCAACGGCCGCCGTCCGCGGGCGACGGCCGCGGCGGGCGGCTGTGTGCTGCTGCGGACGGAGACCGCCGACCGGGCCGGGGTGCCGGAGGCGGTCCGGCAGGCGGTGATCGACGACGTGTCGCTGGCCCGGGCGGTACGGCGGGCCGGCGGGCGGGTGTGGCTGGGGCTGGCGGAACGCGTCGACAGCGTGCGCCCCTACCCGCGCCTGGCCGATCTGTGGGGCATGGTGGCGCGGTCGGCGTACGCCCAGCTCCGGCACAATCCGCTTCTCCTGCTCGGCACGGTCGTGGCGCTCGCCCTCGTGTACCTGGCGCCGCCGGCCACGCTGGTGGCGGGGCTGGCGGGCGGGGACGCGACGGCGGCCGTGGCGGGCGGTCTGGCCTGGGCGGTCATGGCGGGGACGTACGTGCCGATGCTCCGCTACTACGGGCAGCCGGTCGCGCTGGCCCCGACGCTGCCGCTCACCGCGCTGCTCTATCTGCTCATGACGGTGGACTCGGCCGGACGGCACTACCGGGGCCGGGGCGCCGCCTGGAAGGGACGCACCTACGGGCGTCCCCAGGCCGCGCCCGACCGGTAGCGGTACCGCGTCGGCCGTCCGGGGCCGGGTGGCGGCCCCGGACAGGTGCGGCTCACTTCCGTCCGGGTGTCCAGTTCATGCCCCAGCCGTACGCCTGGTCCACGGTCCGCTGCGGGCTGACGCCACGCGCCGGGACGAGGTAGCGGGCCTCCCGGCGCACCACGAGGTCGCCGTCCTCCCGGGTGAGCAGGGCGAGCGCGCAGACGGTGGACGGGACGGTGCAGTCGTCGAGGGAGAAGTCGACGGCCGCGCCTAGCTGGGGCTGCAGGGTGACGGTGGCGTGCAGGTCGGCGAAGCTGCGGGCGCCTTCGTAGACGGTGACGAAGACGAGAATCCGGCGGAGCTTGTCCTTGTGGTCGAGGTTGATGGTGAGGTTCTCGCCGGACGTGGAGGCTCCGGTGCGGTCGTCGCCGTCGAGATGGATGTAGGGGGGCTGGTGGAGCGACCCGAAGGAGTTGCCGAGGGCCTGGACCACGCCTTTGCGGCCGTCCGTCAGCTCGTACAGGGCACAGAGGTCGAGGTCGAGGTCCGCGTGCTGGGCGACGGCCCGGCCTAGTTTGCCGCCCCAGCCGGTGAACTGCTTGCGCATCTGCCAGTCGAGGTGCACGCGCATGGCGCCCGAGGTGCCGCCCTGCTTGGCGAGGGACACCGTCGGAGCCTCCTTCGTGAGGGTGACCTTGGTGAGCCGTACCGGCTGTGGCGGGGCGGCGGACGACACGGGCGGGGCGGCCACGGGCGCGGGGGCGGCGGGCGGGGCGACCTCGGGCGCCGTGGGCCGCTGCGGCTCGTCGACCGTGATGCCGAAGTCGGTCGCGAGGCCCTCCAGACCGGAGTCGTACCCCTGTCCCACCGCCCGGAACTTCCAGGCACCCTGCCGCCGGTAGAGCTCGCCGAGGACGAACGCCGTCTCCACGGTCGCGTCCGTGCTGTCGTAGCGGGCGATCTCGGCACCGCCGTCCTCGTCCGTCACCCGGACGTGGAGTCCCCGCACCTGTCCGAAGGCCCCGCCGTCGGCCGATCCAGCGAGCACGATCCGCTCGACCTCCGGCTCGACCCGGTCCAGATCGACCCGGAGCGTGTCGGTCACGACATCTCCGGTGGTCCGTTTACCCTCGTGCCGGACGGCGCCCGAGGCGTGTGCCGGCTGGTTGTAGAAAACGAAGTCGGCGTCGGAGCGCACTTTCCCCGACACGAGGAGTAGCGCCGAGGCGTCGACGTCCGGGACACCTCCGCTTGAACTCCGGACCAATTCCACGCGCACGGTGCGCGCCCGCACCGGAACATTGGCCCCTTTAAGCATGGACATGATCGCCCCCATCACGGCTCCGTCGCCTCGGGATTTCTTTACGTCAACCTAATGCCCGTCATGCCGGACGCGCTCGGGTCAACCCGCCGGTAACCCCTCCTCAGCTCGGGTTTTCAAGATCGACGCCACTTCGGGCGACCGTTTTTGTCACGTTCGCTCGCATTACGGATCGACGGTCACTCAGAACCCGTCAAACAACCCTCTTATCGGGCTCCCCAACCAGCACATCGTGGGCTTAACTTATGTGCCATGACCTCCCCCCGCTTCACCTACGGAGGCGGTTACCACACCGCGCCGTCGTTCCCCGACACCCCGATCTACGACTCCCTGGTCGCGGAGCGGGGCACGCCTCAGATCGCGCCGATCCGAGTGCCCTCCGCGTACGACACCGGCAACAGCTACCTGCCGGCGTTGCCCTCCTCCCTGCCCGCCCTCCCGGCGGCTCCGACATCGCCCCCCTCGCCCGCCTACACCGGCGGCGGCTCGTACGGGTATCCGCAGCCGATGCAGCAGATGGCCCCGGTGCCGCTGCAGCACGCTCCGGCCCCCTACATCCCCCAGCAGCAGGCCGCTCCACGCGGCTACCCGGGCGGCCAGCAGCCGCAGCGCCCGATGAGTACGGGGTACGAGTCGATGCGTCCGGCGGCCTCTCGGCCCGTCCCGGCGCAGTCCCCCTACGACGACCCGTACAACCGGCCGTACCAGGGCGGGGGGTACTGACCGGCCACGCGGAGCGGCTGGCAGGATGACGGCATGTCCACTCCCGTCGTGCGCTCCCTCCATATCCATCCGGTCAAGGCGATGCGCGGCTTCGCGCCCGCCGAGGCGGACGTCCAGCCATGGGGACTGGCCGGCGACCGCCGTTGGACCGCCGTGGACGCGTCGGGCAGGGTCGTGACCCAACGCCGTCACCCTCGGATGGCGTCGGCTTCGGCCACGCTGCTGCCGGATGGCGCGCTCAGGGTGTCCGCACGCGGGCTCGAGCCGCTGACGATCGAGGTGCCGCGGCCGTCTTCCACGATCCGGGTGGAGGTCTTCGAGACTCCGGTGGAGGCGGTCCCGGCCGGTCCCGAGGCGGACGCGTGGTTCAGCGCCTACCTGGAGACCGAGGTGCGCCTGGTCCATATGGACGAACCCGCACGCCGTCGGCCGGTCGACCCGGAGTACGCGCTGCCGGGCGAGACGGTCAGCTTCGCGGACGGCTTCCCGCTCCTGATCACCACCACGTCCTCCCTCGACGCGCTCAACGCGCTCATCGCCCGGGGCGACCACGCCGACGAGGGCCCGCTGCCGATGAACCGTTTCCGGCCGAACCTCGTCGTCGACGGCACCCCCGCCTGGGCCGAGGACGGCTGGACCCGGCTCGCCGTCGGGGAGGTCTCCTTCCGCGTCGCCCGGTCCTGCGGGCGCTGCGTGGTGACGACCACCGACCAGGAGACCACCACGCGCGGCAAGGAGCCGCTGCGCACCCTCGCCCGGCACCGCAAGGACGGCAGCCGGCTCATCTTCGGCCAGAACCTGGTGCCCGAGCACCTCGGGACGGTCCGGGTAGGCGACGAGGTCAAGATCCTCGACTGACACCGGGCCGACCCCTCCACCCCTCACGTGCCCTCTCTCGCTCCGGCGGCTGTCGTCGCGGCGTGTTCCGGCCCGCCCGGCGCGCGGGGAACCCTCCTGCGGGGCACACTCGTTGGGGAAGCGGACGCACCGGGTGCGGACACCCGACGAAGTGAGGGGGTGGAGCGTGTGCGCGCGGTCACCGGTATCTGGCGCTGGAGACACAATCCCCTGCGCCGCAGAACGGACCTGATCGAGGCGTGGGTCGCGTTCGCGGCCGTCGCCCTGCTCGCGCTCGCCGTGCCCGCGGTCGGCTGGACCGCCGGGGCCCGTACCGACGCCTCGCTCCAACAGGCCGTACGGTCGCAGCACGAACAGCGGCAGCGGACGACGGCCCGGGTGGTGCGGCTCGCCGACACGCCGTTGTCCGACGTCCGGGACGGCGGATCCGAGGGCGAGCCGCCGTCGCGGCGCGCCGTGGTGGCCCGCTGGACGGCTCCCGACGGCGGCGCCAGGACCGGTAGGGTCCCGGCCCCGCGCGAACGCTCCGACCCGGGCGACACCTTCCCCCTGTGGAACGACCTCGCGGGGCGCCCCGCGACGGCGCCCATGACGTCCGGCACCGCACGTGCCCACGCGATCTCCGTGGGTCTGCTCGCGACGGCCCTGGCGGCCGTCTTCGTGGAGGCCGCCCGACGGCTGGTCGTACGCCGGCTGGTACAGCGGCGGTACGCGCGTCTCGACCGCGCCTGGGCCGGGGCCGGTCCCGACTGGGGACGTACGGGCGCGGGCAGCTGACCCGGCGTCCAGGCACCTCCGGGGGCGCTACGGTGGGGCATCGGATCAGCGACGACGCATGAGGCGGGGGCAGAGCACACCCATGGCACAGGGCACGGTCCAGGTGACGCACACCGGCACATCGCGGTGGCGACGCCGCACGGGCGAGTACGCCTCCCTCGCCGCCGCCCTGGAGGCCGCCGCCGACGGGGACGTCCTCGTCGTCGCGCCCGGAACGTACCGGGAGAACCTCGTCATCCGGCGGGCCGTCACGCTGCGCGGTCCCGAGGAAGGGATCGGGTCGGTCCGGATCGCGCCGGTGGACGGCGTGCCGCTGACCATCCGGGCCTCGGCCACCGTCCAGGACCTGCACGTCGAGGGCCAGGACGCGGCGGCGCCCGCCCTCCTCGTCGAGGAGGGCACCCCGGAACTGCTCGACCTGCGGATCGTGACCCGCTCGGCGGCCGGCATCGAGGTCCGTGGCGCCGCCCGCCCCACCGTCCGCCGCTGCACCGTCGACAACCCGGCGGGCGTCGGCGTCGCCGTACTCGACGGCGCGGGCGGGGTGTTCGAGGAGTGCGAGGTGGTCTCCGCGGGCCAGTCCGGGATCTCGGTCCGCGGCGGTGCGCACCCGCGCCTGGAGCGCTGCCGGGTGCACCACGCCTCCGGCGCGGGAATCACCGTCAACGGCGAGGGCAGCGGCCTGGAGGGCATCGGCTGCGAGGTGTACGAGATCAAGGGCGCCGGGCTCCAGATCGCGGCACGGGCCACCGCCCACCTCTCCGACTCCACCGTGCACCGCACCTCGGCCGACGGCGTCACGTTGGACACGGACGCGGTCCTCACCCTCTCCGACTGCGACATCCACGACATCCCCGAGAACGCGATCGACCTGCGCTCGCGTTCGGTGCTGACGCTGACCCGCTCGGCCGTGCGCCGCTTCGGCCGCAACGGCCTGTCGGTGTGGGACCCGGGAACCCGGGTGGACGCCAACCAGTGCGAGATCCACGACAGCACGGGCGACTATCCCGCGGTCTGGGTCAGCGACGGGGCCACCGTCGTACTCGACTCCTGCCGGGTGCACGACGTGCCGGACGCGCTGTTCGTACTCGACCGCGGCTCGCGTGCCGACGTGGTCGACAGCGACCTGTGGCAGGTCCGCAACACCGCGGTGTCGGTGAGCGACGGCGCGACCGCCCAGTTGGACGACTGCCGGATCCGTGAGGCGTCCACGGGGGCCTGGTTCCGGGACCACGGCAGCGGCGGCACACTCGCCGGCTGCACCATCGACGGGGTACAGACCGGGGTCATCGTCACCAAGGGCGCCGACCCCTCGATCGAGCGGTGCACGGTCACCTCGCCGGCCGAAGCGGGTTTCTACGTCTCGGCGGAGGGGCGGGGCTCCTTCGTCGGCTGCCGGGTCACCGGAAGCGGCGGGTACGGATTCCACGTGATGGACGGCTGCCGCACGACGCTGCGCGCCTGCCGGACCGAGCGGTGCGCCCGGGGCGGCTACGAGTTCGCCGACGGCGGCTCCCCGGGCGAGGGCACCGACGGCGGACCGGTGGTGGAGGACTGCACCAGCGACGAGAGCGGGGTGCGCCGGGCTCCGGCGGCCACCGGCGGCGGCACCGTCGTGACGGCGACACGGTCCGGCGGTCTGCTCGGGACGGTGCCCGCGCCCCGTCCCACCACGGCCGCCCCGCCGGTCCCGGCCGCTCCGGAACCCGCGCCGTCCCGCTCCCCGGTCGACGTGCTGGGCGAACTGGACGCGCTGGTGGGCCTGGAGAGCGTCAAGCACGAGGTCCGCACGCTCACCAACATGATCGAGGTCGGCCGACGGCGTCAGGAGGCCGGGCTCAAGGCCGCCTCCGTGCGCCGCCATCTGGTCTTCACCGGCAACCCCGGCACCGGCAAGACGACCGTGGCCCGTCTCTACGGAGAGATCCTCGCCTCCCTGGGAGTGCTGGAGCGGGGACACCTCGTCGAGGTGTCCCGGGTCGACCTGGTGGGCGAGCACATCGGTTCGACGGCCATCCGCACCCAGGAGGCGTTCGACCGGGCGCGCGGCGGCGTGCTGTTCGTCGACGAGGCGTACGCGCTGTCTCCCGAGGACTCCGGGCGGGACTTCGGACGTGAGGCGATCGACACCCTGGTGAAGCTGATGGAGGACCACCGGGACGCCGTCGTGGTGATCGTCGCGGGCTACACCACCGAGATGCAGCGCTTCCTCACCGTCAACCCCGGTGTCGCGTCACGGTTCTCCCGGACCATCAGTTTCAGCGACTACGTTCCGGACGAACTGCTGCGGATCGTCCGGCAGCAGGCCGACGACCACGAGTACCGGCTCGCCGCGGACACCGACGAGGCACTGCTCACCTACTTCACCAAGCTGCCCAAGGGGCCCGCGTTCGGCAACGGCCGCACCGCACGGCAGACGTTCGAGTCGATGGTGGAACGGCATGCCGGGCGAGTCGCCTCGCTCACCGAGGCGAGCACCGACGACCTGACCCTGCTCTACCCGGACGACCTGCCCGAGCTCCCCTGATCGGAGGGGGCGCCGGCGCGCTGGCGGGGCAGGCCGGGCGGCAGCCGGTCGAGCAGCGCGGACCGCTCGGCGGCGAACACCGGATCGGCCTGGTAGTCGGAGTGGCCCCTGATCGGCTCGGGCAGTGGGTGGGCGGGCGTGCGCCCGTAGGCGACCGGATCGAGCAGGGCGGGCCGGTCGACGACCGGGCGGTCCCCGTCGGCGGGCACGCGGACGGGGCCGCCGATCGGGTCGGTGGCCCGGTGGAGGTTGCTCCAACAGTGGACCGTACGGTGCAGGCCGCGCAGTGGTCCGGGGCCGAAGTAGGCCGGGAACCAGCGTCCGTAGAGGCGTTCCAGCGGTGAGCCGTACGTCAGCAGGGCGACCCTCTTGCGGGTCGCGGGCGGTAACTGCCAGACCGCGGCGGCCGCCAGGACACTGCCCTGGGAGTGGCCGGAGATGACGAGCCGTCCGCCGGTGCGCGCCGTCCAGGAACTCATCCGCCAGGTCAGGTCGGGAACGGCCCGCTCGGCGTAACAGGGCGGGGCGAAGGGGTGCGCGGCACGGGGCCAGAAGGTACCGACGTCCCACAGGATGCCGATGGTCCGGCGCGCCGAGGCGTCCTTGTACGCCCGTCGGCCCCAGGTGACGAACAGTATGAAACCGAAGCCGATCATCCAGGAGCCCAGGGACTGGGCGGCGTCGGCGGCGGAGGCGATCGCGGGCTGGGCCCCCTCGAAGGCCCGTCCCGGCACGGCTCCGCTGATCCAGGCCCCGGCGACGGAACCGGCGCCGAGGAGAAGGGTGGCGCCGGACACCAGCCCGACGAGCAGGGGCGCGGAGTCGGTGAGCGCGGCGCGGGCCCGGATCGCGGCGATGCGGGCGGTTCGTACGGGGTCCGCGGTCCGCGGTCCGTACGCGGCCTCGACGACGGGGCCGAGGCGCCGTGCGGCGCGCGCGGTGCGGACGACGAGGAACCCGGCGGGCGCGAGCAACAGGACGAGCAGGACGGGGATGACGGACGCCTGCCAGCTCAGCAGGACGGGCGGGGCGATGGCGGAGCCATCGCCCATGCCCGGCGTGGCGGGCCCGTCCAGCCAGTCGGCGACGCGCTGGGCGACACCCCCGGACATCACTCCGCCGAGGGCGCAGGCGAGCATGGCGACCGCGGGGCCGCCGAGTCCGTACAGGGCGGTGCGAGGCTCGGGCCGACGCCGGTGCAGCAGGAGGGCTACCGCTCCGAGGGCGACGACGAGACCGCCCTGGGCCAGCGTCAGAACACCGAAGGTCATGTCTCCGGGCAGGGTGCCGGCGGAGCGCCAGCCGGGCCGGGACCAGCCGGCGTGCAGGACGGCGAGGAGGAGGAGCAGCAGGGAGGTGCCGGGCAGCCAGGAGACCAGGGCCCGCTCGAGCCGCAGGTCGAGGCGATTCTCGCTGCGGCCTCGCCGGCACACGACCCACAGGACGACGGCAGCGAGGGCGACGACGGCCGACTGGAGCGTCCATCCGAGGGATTCGCGCAGGGAACCGGGCGCCGTGGCCCGGTCCTGGTGGGCGGCGGCGCCGGTGAGGGCGGCGGTGACCGTCAGGAACCCGAGGGCGGTGTGGGCGGCACGCAGCCGGGCGACCAGTCGGCGGCCGTACCAGAAGCCGGGGCGGCCCAGCGCGGGGCGGAGCCCGGCCGGTGTCCCGGTGCCGTCGTCGGCCGGATCGGCCTCCGCGGAGTCGTCCTCGGGAGCGGGGCAGGGCTCGGGAGCGGGGCAGGGGCCGGAGCAGGCGCAGGGCCTGGCGCAGGACGGCTCCTGCCCGGCGGCGGGGCCTTCGGCGCCGGGTGTGCCGTACGTCGTGGGCGGGCGCTGGGCCTCGTACGCGCTCCAGGTCCGGTTGGACAGGTACCAGAGCAGGCTGACGAGCGCGGCCGGCACCACGGCGGCGAGAGCGAGGCGGCGTCCCGGCTGGGACCACCAGCCGCCCCGCTCGGCGGAGAGGAATCCCAGCCACGAGCGGTCCCCCGCGCATGCGGTGCTGCCCGCGCACTGCCAGGCCGTCAGGTCGAGGGCGACCTCGCAGGCGGCGGCGGTGAGGAGCACGGTCAGGGTGAGGGCGACGAGGCGCACCAGGACGCCGTACAGCCGCTGGAGGCCGGGGCGTCCGGGCGCCGGCGGGCGCATCCAGTGGGCGAGGTTGACGACCATGAAGGGGAGGAGGAGCAGCCACAGGGCACGGGCTCCGTTGCCCGAGGTGAGGTTGGACCAGCAGTACGCCTCCGGAACGGGGCGTTCGGCGTCGCCGTCGGGGTGGTCCTCGCCGTCGGGGTGGTCCTCGGCGTCGAGGTCGTCGCGGCGGCGGTACACGGCGGCGGTGGCGTCACCGGTCACGCGCGCGGTCCGGGGGTCGTCCAGCATGTCCTGGGGCGTGGCTCCGCCGACACCGTGGACGAGGAGCTCGAGCGCCGCACCCCCGCTCCTCGGGGCAGGTGTGGCAGGGGACACTTCGGTGTCTCGCTCTCTGGATGGGAGGATTCTCCGGCAGGCAACAGGATCGCGGAAGGCCGGGCGCCCGCGCACGACCTCCGGCGGAATTCCGGCGCCGTTCCCACAGTCCCCATCGGAAGGACCGTCATCGGTGGTGAGTGACCAGCAGAATCTCCTCGCGGAGCAGCGGCGCGCCCTCATTCTGGACGAGGTGCGGCGGCGCGGTGGTGTACGGGTCAACGAGCTGACGCGTCGGCTGAACGTGTCGGACATGACCGTGCGCCGGGATCTGGACGCGCTGGCACGTCAGGGTGTCGTCGAGAAGGTGCACGGAGGTGCGGTGCCGGTCGTCGAGACGAGCACGCACGAGCCGGGCTTCGAGGCCAAGTCGGAGCTGGAGCTGGGCGCCAAGGAGGAGATCGCCCGGACGGCGGCGCGGATGGTCGCGCCGGGCACGGCGATCGCGCTGTCGGGCGGAACGACGACCTTCGCGTTGGCGGCGCACCTCCTGGACGTGCCGGATCTGACGGTGGTGACCAACTCGGTGCGGGTGGCCGACGTCTTCCACGCGGCACGCCGGCCGGACGCGTCGGGCGAGTCCCGCGCGGGGGCGCCGACGGTGGTCCTCACGGGCGGGGTGCGGACCCCGTCGGACGCGCTGGTGGGCCCGGTGGCCGACCAGGCGATCCGCGCCCTCCACTTCGACGTGCTGTTCCTCGGAGTGCACGGCATCTCGGTGGAGGCGGGGCTCTCCACGCCGAACCTCGCGGAGGCGGAGACCAACCGGCGGCTGGTGCGCTCGGCGCGCCGGGTCGTGGTCCTCGCGGACCACACCAAGTGGGGCACGGTGGGGCTGAGTTCGTTCGCCCGACTGGAGGAGGTGGACACGCTCGTGACGGACGCCGGGCTGTCCGCGCGGACCCGGGCGGAGATGGCGGAGCATCTGCCGGGACTGGTGGTGGCCGGCGACCCGGAGCCCGGCGGGGGAGACCTCGGGTGAGCGTCTTCCGGATCGAGCGCGTCACCGCTCTTCCGGCCGGGGAGGCGTGGCGGCGGCTCACCGACTGGCCGTCGCACGGCGGCCGGGTCCCGCTGACCCGGACGCGGGTGCTGACCCCGGGGCCGACGGCGCCGGGCACCCGTTTCGTGGCCAGGACCGGGCTCGGACGACTGGCCTTCGACGATCCGATGGAGGTCGTGCGCTGGGAGCCGCCGGTGGCGGAGCCGGGCGGACCGGAGCGGTTCGCGGAACCGGCGGAGCCCGGTGGGCCGGGGCGGCCGGGGTCGCCGTCGCGGCCGGCTGTGTGCCGGCTGGAGAAGCGCGGCCGTGTGGTGCGGGGCCATGCCGTGATCGAGGTGTACGCGGCGGGGCGCGGTGGTTCACACGCGGTCTGGGTGGAGGAGTTGCGGGTGCGCGGGGTGCCGGGCCTCCTCGATCCCGTCGTCTCCTTCGTCGGACGGCGGGTGTTCGGCCGGGTGATGGACGGACTGCTGGGCATCTGACGGAGCGCCGACTATGGTGTGCGCACTTCGGCATCCAGCTCGGGAGGAACGGTCATGACGCGCCGACTCAGGCAGGTGGAGCTCGGTTTCGCCTCGTCCGCTCCCGGACGCCTCGTGTTCTCGGCCGGACTGGCGGCCCCGCCGGCCGCCGTCTACCGCTCGCTGGCCGAGGAGGTGGGCAGCTGGCCCGCGTGGTTCACGGCGGTCGCCTCGGCCCGTCCGACCGACGGTGGCACCGGCCGGACGGTCCGGCTGCGGGGCGGCATCTCCTTCCGGGAGACGGTCATGGCCGCCGAACCGGACACCCGGTACGCCTACCGGGTGGACGAGACGAACGCTCCGGGCGTACGGGCCATGCTGGAGGAGTGGGTCCTGTCCCCCGTCGGCCGGGGCACCCGGGTCCGCTGGACGATGGCGGTGGACGGCCCGGCGGCGTACCTGTTCGCGATGCGGCTGGCACGGCCGGGCGTCGGCTGGTCCTTCCGCGACGCGATGCGACGGCTGGACCGGAGGCTCATTCCGGCCAGGAACCCGTCGCCAGGAAGCGGTCGATAGTCGCGGTGTACGGAGCGATGTCCAGGCCCTGTCCGGTCAGCCAGGCGTCGGAGTAGTACTTGTCGAGGTAGCGGTCGCCCGGGTCGCAGATCAGGGTCACCACGCTGCCGGTGCGGCCCTGGTCGACCATCTCGCCCACGATCTTCAGGGCGCTCCAGAGCCCGGTGCCGGTCGAACCGCCGGCCTTGCGGCCGATCGCGGCCTCCAGGGCGCGGACCGCGGCGACACTGGCGGCGTCCGGGACCTTCATCATGCGGTCGATGGCGCCGGGGACGAAGCTGGGCTCCATCCGGGGCCTGCCGATGCCCTCGATGCGCGAGCCGCAGTCGGAGGTGGCGTGCGGGTCGTTCCGGGTCCAGCCGTCGAAGAAGCAGGAGTTCTCGGGGTCGGCGACGCAGATGCGGGTGTCGTGCTGCATGTAGTGGACGTACCGCGCGATGGTGGCGGAGGTACCGCCGGTGCCGGCGGTGGCGACGATCCACGCCGGTTCGGGATACCGCTCCAGCCGGAGCTGCTGGTACATCGACTCGGCGATGTTGTTGTTGCCCCGCCAGTCGGTGGCCCGCTCGGCGTAGGTGAACTGGTCCATGTAGTGACCGCCGGTCCGCGCCGCGAGGGCGGCGGACTCCTCGTACATCTTGCGGGAGTCGTCGACGAAGTGGCACCGGCCGCCGTGGAACTCGATCAGCCGGCACTTCTCGGGGCTGGTGGTCCGGGGCATCACGGCGATGAACGGCACGCCGATGAGCTTGGCGAAGTACGCCTCGGAGACGGCCGTGGAGCCGCTGGACGCCTCGATGACGGGTTTGCCCGGCCTGATCCAGCCGTTGCACAGGCCGTAGAGGAAGAGCGAACGGGCAAGCCGGTGCTTGAGACTGCCGGTGGGGTGGGTCGACTCGTCCTTGAGGTAGAGGTCGATCCCCCAGCTCTCCGGGAGAGGGAAGCGCAGCAGATGGGTGTCGGCCGAGCGGTTGGCGTCGGCCTGGACCTTGCGGACGGCTTCGTTCAGCCAGGTCCGGTACGCCGGGTCGCTGCGGTCGACGTCGAGGGTCGCCGACGCGCGGGCGGACGGGGCGGTACCGGCGGGGGGTGCGGTGGCTGCCGTGCCGGTGGCGGGCGTGGCGCCGGTGGACGGGGTGGCGGTGGTCCGCGCACCGGTCGCCGCGTTGTTCTCGGTGGTGCTCATGCTCGTTCTCCAAGGCCGTGGGCCACAAGGTTCTCCCTGCTGACGATAACTCGCTCACCTGCGCAAACGTTCACTTTGGGTGCCCATAGGCGTCGCTTGCAGAAGGGCCTCTGGTGCACCCGGCGCGAGCCCGGCACACTGGTAGGAGGAAACGGCACTAAGGGGCGGGGATCATGTCGGAGCCCGATTTCACCGCGACGGGCGTACGGATCGAGCGTTGGCCCCGGTCGCTGACCCGGGCGGGCGAGGTCCGCATCGAGGACGGCCGGTTGTCACTGCTGACCAGCTACGGAAGCGAGATCGACAGCGCCCCGGTGGACGCGGTCCGGGCCGGCCGGCCGTGGTTCGCCGGGGCCGACGCGACGGTGGCGACGGTGAACGGCACGCGCTATCGCCTGACCATGGACACGCCGCGTGCCCGGGAGTCGGCCCCGGGCCGCTTCCTCGACGCCCTGAAGAAGGCGGCCGGAGGGCGGCGGGCCGGAGGGCCCTGAGAGCCTGTCGGGTGACCTGGGACGGGTCGCCGCGAGTTGCGGGCCGGTCACGACTGGTTCACGCTGGAACCACCTCACTGAGGGTTGACCGGCGGTGACGCTGTGGCCCAGTCCGCAGCCGCCGTGCGCAGCGCATGAAAGATCCGATCCTTCGTCTTCTTCCGGACTACTTCGGGGAGTCGCAGCCGTGATCAGCGAGCCCAGCAGGCACTGCACAGTGGAGCTCCAAGCCCTGCCGTCGCGGATCGGTCAGGTCCGCAGAATCGTTTCGGCGCATCTGCGCTACTGGCATCTCGATGCCCTGATAGACCAAGCGGCGCTCGGTGTCACCGAGCTGCTGACCAACGTCCACCGACACGCCCAGCCGGACAAGCGGTGCACCGTCGAGATCGAGCTGCTGCTCGACCGCCTCACGGTCTCCGTCCACGACCACGACCCGCGTCTGCCGTCCGTGGGCGGCGGGGCCGAGGCCACGGGCTCGACACCCGATGCCTTCGACGACCTCGCCACCTCGGGGCGCGGGCTGGCGATCATCGAGGCGGTCAGCGAGAGCTGGGGCATCCGGCGGCACGGGGAGACCGGGAAGGTCGTCTGGTTCACCCTGTCGGCCCTGGTCCCCACGGCCGCGATGCCGTCCCGGTCGCACGCCGTGTACGGTGCGACCACCGAGGGCCCCTTCATCGGCCACACCCGGTACCGCGGTGCCCACGGTCCGAGCCTGGACGGCATTCCGCTCGGCACCCCCGCGACGCCGTCCCGCGCGCCGGCCGTGGCCCGCTCGGCCCTCGCGAGCTGAGCGCCGGGGGCGAACGACGCGGCGGGCTCACCGCGGAGCGACCGCAGCGAGGCGGGCGCGAGGCCGCACCCCACGCTCCGGGCCCCGCGTCGGCGAGTGAGCGCACGGGCCGCCGGGGCCGCCCTCGGCACCGGAGTGTCCCCGCGGGACGACCGCGAGATCAGCGGCGTCCGGCGACCGACGGGGCCGCCGCCTCAGTGCGCCGGGACCAGGGTCAGGTAGACCATGCCGAGCACGTTCCGGTATCCGTCGAGCCAGCCGGAACGCTGACGGTCGACGCCCTCGCGCGTCTCGTCGGCACGCGGACTGCCGGCGTGGGACGACAGCCAGAGCTCGGTGTCGTAGCGGTAGCCGGACTCGAACGCCTCCCACTCGTCCCGGTCGGCCGACTCGATCCACAGCGGGCGGAAGCCCGCCTCGATCGCCAGGTCCACCAGCGGCCCGAGGAGGAGGTGGTCGTCGGTCCGGGCACCCGGCCACATCCCGGCCAGCTCCGCTTCGGTCGGCAGTCGCTCCCAGAACCCCTCACCGAGCACGACCCGGCCACCGGGATTGACGAGACGCCGCAGTTCCCGCAGGACGACGGCCGGATCGTACGGCCGGTCCGGGTCACACAGCGCCTGGCCGGAGCCGAGGCAGAACACGGCGTCGGCGGGCCCGTGAGGGGTGGCCAGCGCCGACTCCTCGACGAACACGGCACGGTCGGCGAGCCCGCGTTCTTCGGCGAGCACCCTTCCCCTGGCCAGATCTTCGGCATTGATGTCGATGCCGACGCCACTGGCGCCCGGCACGGCCTCCAGCACGCGCAGCAGCAACTCCCCCCAGCCGCTGCCGATGTCCAGGACGGAGGTGGGCGAGGCGGCGGCGACCCGCTCGATCATGCGGGTGGCGCGAGCCTCGGAGAGCGGACCGTGGAAGGTGAGACTGCCGAGACGCGGAGGAAGATCATTGTCAGTCATGGGGGCGAACGCTAGCTCACGTCGGGGGCGCGTCAGACGACGTAGGCGCCGCCGGGCACACCTCGCCCGACACGACGCCGTCGGCTGACCTCGGATCGAGCTCTCGCGGGGCGGGCATGGCGAGGGCGGCCTGCGTGAAGGTACCGCGCGTGGACGAGTCTCCGGTCAAGAAGGAGAGTCGTGGGGCCGCCGAGGCTCCGCCGGTCCTTGACGGCCGCCCGGAGCCGGACGGGGACGGCACGCCGGTGTCGGTGCGGGCGGGCGAGCTGTTCGTGGTGGCGGCAGGCACTCCGCACGCGGTTCGCCCCGGAAGCCGGGGCACGCGGGTGATCGAGGAACTGCCGCGCGGCGACGACCGGAACACCCTCAAGGGCGTGGTCTGCCGAGGGCGCCCAGCGGGTCGTCGAGCACCGGCTGCCAGGCCAGCTCCGCCGCGCCGACCAGGCTGTTGTGGTCGAGGGTGCAGGGCAGGATCGGGACGCCGCCGCTGCGGCCCCACAGGCTGCGGTCGGCGACGACCGCGCGCAGGCGCTCGGGGTCGGCGGCGAGGAGTTCGCGGTGCAGACCGCCCAGGATGATCCGGTCCGGATTCAGGATGTTCACCAGCCCCGCGAGACCGAGGCCCAGACGGTCGATCAGCTCCTCGGTGGCGGCGCGCACGCCGGGATCGTGGGGGCTGGTCCGAAGGAGGTCGCGGGCCTGCTGGAGCAGCGACACCTCCGGCCCCGGGGCGCGCCCGGCGACCGTCAGGAAGGCGAGCGGATCGGTCTCGACGTCGAGGCAGCCGCGGCTGCCGCAGTGACAGGGACGACCCTCGGGGTGGACCGTGAGATGGCCGACCTCGAGCGCGAGTCCCGAACTGCCGGTGTGCAGGCGGCCGTCCAGAACGAGCGCGCCGCCGACGCCCCGATGGCCGGTCGCGACGCACAGCAGATCCCGGGCGCCGCGTCCGGCGCCGTGCCGGTGCTCGGCGAGAGCGGCGAGGTTGACATCGTTGCCCGTGAAGGCGGGGCCTTCGATGCCGGCGGCACGGACCCGCTCGGCGAAGATCTCCCGTACCGGCGCGCCGGCCGGCCACGCGAGGTGGAGCGGATTGAGCGCGGTCCCCTCGGGTTCGGCGACGGCCGACGGCGCGGCCAGACCGGCCCCGACGCAGCGGCGCCCGCTCGCCGCCAGCAGTTCCGCGCCCGCGTCGACCACCGCTCCCAGGACCTGTGCCGGGTCGGCCGAGACGGTCACGCAGCCGGGCACGGTGGCGACGAGCGTGCCGCCCAGGCCGACGAGCGCGGCGCGGAATCCGTCGGGGTGGACCTGGGCCGCGAGGACGACGGGGCCCTTCTCGTCGACCGTGAGGCGGTGGGAGGGCCGCCCCTGGGAACCGGCGGCGGCTCCGGGGTTGGAGTCGACGCGGATGAGACCGAGAGCCTCGAGTTCGGCGGCGACCGCGCCGGCGGTGGCCCGGGTGACACCCAGTTCGGCGGTGAGGACGGCACGCGTCGGGGCCCGGCCCGTGTGCACCAGTTCCAGCGCGGGTCCGAGCGCGCTGCGCCCCCTGTCCAGACGTGTCCGGGCCGTCGTCGCCTTGCCGTTCATGGGGGCGAGTCTCCCATGATCGGAGGGCCTGCCCGGCCGCGCCGGGTGCCGGAGCGGGACGAGGTGGCGCGAACACACCGGAGCGGGGCCGCTCCACGTCGCCGGTGCGCTCGACGGGCGCACCGGCCGCCCCACGTCACGCGCCCCTTCGGTCCGCTCCAGGTCACCCGCCTTCGTTCCGGCCGTCGCGGTTCGGCCGTCACAGTCCGGCAGGGGCTCCGGCACGAGCTCCGGCGACCCTCGGTTGAAATCCGGAGCTCCTCACCCCTATCCTGAATTTGTGCCGCTACTAAACAAAGTAGGGACGGTCGTACCGGGGGGCCTCGGCGGAGACACCGCTTCCCCCTCCCTGTCCCGCCTCCGCTCCGCCCTGACCCTCTTCTTCGCCCTCGACGGATTTCTCTTCGCCGGCTGGGTGGTCCGGATTCCCGCCGTCAAGCAGCAGACCGGCTCCTCCGCGGGTGACCTCGGACTCGCGCTGCTCGGCGTGTCGGCCGGTGCCGTCGTCACCATGACGCTCACCGGCCGGCTCTGCCGCCGCTACGGCAGCCACGCCGTCACCGTCGCCACCGCCGTGCTGCTCTGTCTCTCGATCGCGCTGCCGGCCCTCACCCACTCCCCCCTCGCCCTCGGCCTCGTACTGCTGGTCTTCGGATCGGCCTACGGCGGTATCAACGTCGCGATGAACAGCGCCGCCGTCGATCTCGTCACCGCTCTTCGCCGGCCCGTGATGCCCGGTTTCCACGCGGCGTTCAGCCTCGGCGGTATGCTCGGCGCGGGCGTGGGCGGGCTCGTCGCCGGTGGCCTCTCCCCCACCGCCCACCTGCTCGGACTCACCGTGCTCGGCCTGCTCCTGACGGCCTACGCCGGCCCCCTCCTGCTCCGTGAGCCCTCCCCCGGCGCCCCGAAGAGCGTCCCGTCCACCGGTGCCGCCCGGGGCGGGACCGGTGCGCGCGGCGCGGTCGCCGTCTTCGGCGTGATCGCGCTGTGCACCGCGTACGGCGAAGGCGCCCTGGCGGACTGGGGCGCCCTCCATCTGGCGCAGGACCTGCACGCGCACCCCGGCGTGGCCGCCGCCGGCTACTCGCTCTTCGCCCTCGCGATGACGGCGGGCCGGCTCTCGGGCACCGCCCTGCTCGAACGCCTCGGCCAGACCCGCACCCTGGTCGCGGGCGGGGCGACGGCGGCCGTCGGCATGCTGGCGGCGGCGCTCGCCCCCAGCGTCTGGGTCGCTCTGCTCGGTTTCGCCGTGACCGGTCTCGGTCTCGCCAACATCTTTCCGGTCGCGGTGGCCCGCGCGGGTGCGCTCGCCGGGCCGAGCGGAGTGGCCGCCGCGTCCACCCTCGGCTACGGCGGCATGCTCCTCGGACCGCCGTCCATCGGGTTCCTCGCCGAATGGTTCTCGCTGCCGGCCGCCCTGACCACCGTCGCCGCGCTCGCCGCCGGTGCCGCGGCGACCGGGTATCTGGCGCGTAACGCGAGTTCCCCCGAGGCGAGTTGATCGGCAGCGCCCCACGCCGCACACCGCCCCACGGCAGGACGGAGCGCCCGTCACGGCCGCGCGGCACCCCCGTCCGCGCCCGGCCGGCGGACGGGCGACGACACCCGTCCCGCGAAAGGCTCCCGCGGTCCCGATCGACGCTGGCACAATCCGCTCCATGGACAGCGCGGAGATCATGAAGCCGGACGAGCACGTCGAAGCCCTGGACCACGCGGGCCGTTCACTGGCCGACGCCGCCACGCGGGCGGGGACGGACGCCGAGGTACGCACCTGCCCGGGGTGGCGGGTGCGGGACCTGCTCCGGCACACCACGACGGTGCACCGCTGGGCGACGGGGTTCGTCACCCAGGGGCATACCTCCTACCGGCCCGAAGGCGCCGAGCCCGACCTCGACGGCGCGGAGCTGCTCGCACACTTCCGTGAGGGCCATGCCCTGCTCGTCACCGCCCTGCGCGAGGCCCCGGACACCCTGGAGTGCTGGACGTTCCTGCCGACACCGTCGGCACTCGCCTTCTGGGCCCGTCGCCAGGCCCACGAGACGACGGTCCACGCCGCGGACGCCGAGTCCGCCCTGCCGGGCGGGCGGCTCGGCCCGGTGGACCCGCCGCTCGCCGCGGACGGGATCGACGAACTGCTGCGCGGCTTCCACGGCCGGGACCGGAGCCGGGTTCGGACGCCCGAGCCGCGGACGCTGCGGGTGCGGACGACGGACACCGGCGACGTCTGGACCGTACGGCTGTCCCAGGAGGCGCCACGCGCGGAGAGGAACAGCGAGGGCGCGGCGGACTGTGAACTGAGCGGGCCCGCCGGCCCGCTCTATCTGACGCTGTGGAACCGCCTGCCCTCGACGGCCGTGTCCGTGACGGGCGACGCCTCCCTCGCGCGGACGTGGCGGGAGAACTCCGCCATCGGCTGATTCCGGGGCCGCTCCGCCCCGACCCCGCTCATGTGGCGCGGGGCGTCGCGGATCAGCCGCCGCAGGACAGACCGACATCGCGGCCGAGCCGGCGCGTCGCCTCGGCGAAGAAGGTCTCGCGTTCCTCGATCAGCCGGTGGAACTGGCCGAAGAGCTCGAAGGAGACGAGGCCGAAGAGCTGGGACCAGGCGGCGACGAGCGCGAGGGCGTGCGCGGGTGGCAGATCCGGGGCGACGCCGACGGACAGGCGTTCGGCTTCGGCTCGCAGCCCCTCGGGCAGCGGGGGCGGGGTGACCGCTTCGGCGGCCACCGCGTCGCGGACGACGGCGACCAGCGCGAGACCGACGCGAGAGGCGGGTCCGACGGTGTCCCCGGGCGCGGTGTAGCCGGGGACCGGGGAACCGTAGATCAGGGCGTACTCGTGGGGATGACCGAGAGCCCAGGTCCGGACCGCGCGGCAGACGGCGGTCCAGCGGGTGAGGTGGTCGTGGGGGGCCGCGGTGGCGAGGGCGTGTTCCGCGGCCGCCCCGACGGCGTCGTAGGCGTCGATGATGAGCGCGGTGAGGAGGTCGTCCCGACTGGGGAAGTACCGGTAGAGAGCGGAGGACACCATGCCGAGTTCGCGGGCGACGGCTCGCAGCGAGAGCCTGGCGGCGCCCTCGGCCGCCAGCTGGGTGCGGGCCTCCTCCTTGATGGCCGCGGTGATCTCGACACGGGCGCGGGCGCGGGCTCCTTGGACACGGGTCATGGCGTTCAGTGTGCCACTCTTTCGGAGCACCGCACCAAAAAGAGAGCACCGCTCTTGCGGGAGGGTGCGGCTCCATGCAGACTGCTGTCAAGCGAGAGCGGTGCTCACGAAACAGAGCGCCGCCCACCGGTTCTCCGCCGAGGAGCCTTCCATGTCGTCTCAGCCGCACTACCTGCGGGCCGGCCCCTTCGCCGTCCGCTTCAACCGACTCGTCGGCGTGCTGGCCCGGCACGGCGTCAGTCTCCTCGGAACGGCCGAGCTGTCCGTCGTAGGCCGCAAGAGCGGCCGGATCCAGCGCGTCCCCGTCAACCCGCACCGGCACCAGGGCGAGCGGTACCTGGTCTCGGCCCGCGGCCACTCGCAGTGGGTGCGCAACATGCGCGCCGCCGGCGGCGGTGAACTTCGGGTCGGACGGACGGTCCACTGCTTCACGGCGGTCGAGATCACCGACGAGGACAAGACGGCCGTACTCCGCAGCTATCTGGAACGCTGGGGATGGGAGGTCAACCAGTACTTCCGGGGCGTGACCGCCAAGTCCTCCGACGAGGAGATCCTGGCCGCCGCCCCCGACCACCCGGTCTTCCGCATCACGCACGCGGGATAAGCGCGTCCCGCCGGCCGGCCGCCGCCGCGAGGGCGACGAGCCGGGCGGACGGGGCGACCGCCTGACGACCGGACGTGCTCAGGGCGCGTCGGGCGCCTCGGGCGTTCCGGCCGGGGCCCCCGCCGTACCGGTGGACCTCGCGGGTCCGGCGGCCGGGACCGCACCGGCCGGCTCCGGGGCCACCTCGGTCGCGGGCCCCGGCGAGGCGCCACGCGAGGCGGGGCCGTCGGCCGCGGTCATCCGGCGGTCCAGGACGTCGAGGGCCCGCCGTGCCATGCCGCTCGACCGCACCAGGCCGCCCAGGGAGGTCACCCCACGGGTGATGTCGGCGAAGGCGTTCCAGGCCGGCCGCAGCCCGGTGAGCGTCGCGTGCAGCAGGCCGGGCCTGCGCTCGAACAGCGCGAGCATCCGACGCCCCACCGCCATCTCCACACCGAGGCCGGCCTTGATCGCGAAGGCGTAGTTCAGGGCCTGGCGCCGCGCGTCCACGGCGTCGGTCGCCTCGGCGATCCGAACCGCCCACTCACCGGCCAGGCGTCCCGACCGCAGCGCGAAGGAGATGCCCTCGCGGGTCCACGGCTCCAGCAGCCCGGCCGCGTCGCCGCACACCAGCACCCGCCCGCGCGACAGCGGTGAGTCGTCACTACGGCAGCGCGTCAGATGACCGGAGGAGACCGCCGGTTCGAATCCCGCCAGGCCGAGGCGGGCGATGAAGTCCTCCAGGTACCGCTTGGTGGCCGCCCCCTCGCCGCGCGCCGAGATGACGCCGACGGTGAGCGTGTCGCCCTTGGGGAACACCCAGCCGTAACTCCCGGGCAGCGGACCCCAGTCGATCAGGACCCGCCCCTTCCAGTCCTCCGCCACCGACGGCGGGACCGGAATCTCGGCCTCAAGTCCGAGATCCACCTGATCGAGCTTGACCCCGACGTGGGCCCCTATGCGTCCGGCGCTGCCGTCCGCGCCGACGACCGCCCGCGCGAGCACCGTCTCACCGCCCGCCAGGACCACGGCGACGGTCCGCCGGTCCGGGACGACCGGACCGTGCTGCTCCACCCGCGAGACCGTCACACCGGTACGCAGCTCCGCGCCGGCCTTCTGCGCCTGCTCGACCAGACCGGCGTCGAACTCCGGCCGGTTGATGAGCCCGAAGAGCATCCGGCGCGAGCGACGGGTGCGGGCGAAGCGGCCGTTCAGGGAGAAGGTGACGGCATGGACCCGGTCCTGGAGCGGCAGTTCGAAACCGGGGGGAAGCGCGTCGCGCGAAGGCCCGATGACGCCTCCGCCGCATGTCTTGTACCGGGGCAGTTCGGCCTTCTCCAGGAGCAGGACCCGGCGGCCGGCGACGGCCGCCGCGTACGCCGCGGACGCGCCCGCGGGCCCCGCCCCCACCACGACCACGTCCCAGACGGTGCCGGACCCCTCCGGAGTCCCTGCCTCCGCCCCGATCTCCGCGGCTTCCGCGCATACCTCTTCGGCGTCTGCGTTCTCGCTGCTCACGATGTGCTTCTGCTCCTGATCCGACCGGTCGTCCCTGCTCTACCCCGCATCCTACGGCGCGATCTTCGGCGGCCCGCGCCGTAGGATCGGCCGTACGTTCGCCGCACCACACACATGCGGCGACGTCACTCATAACGTCGCACCCACCAGGAGCGTGCCCATGACCGCGAATCCGATCGCAGAGACCGTCGCCGGCCTGATGCCCCGCGCCCAGGCGGAGCTCGCCGAGCTGGTGGCCTTCGAGTCGGTCGCGGACGAGGCGGTCGCCCCGAGGAGCGAGTGCGAGGCCGCGGCGAACTGGGTGGCCGAGGCGCTGCGGGCCGAGGACTTCCAGGACGTGGCACTGCTCGACACCCCCGACGGTTCGCAGTCGGTGTACGGCGTGCTGCCCGGCCCCGCCGGTGCACCGACCGTCCTTCTCTACGCGCACTACGACGTACAGCCCAAGCTGGACGAATCGGCGTGGGTCACTCCGCCCTTCCGGCTGACGGAGCGAGACGGCCGCTGGTACGGACGCGGTGCGGCCGACTGCAAGGGCGGTTTCATCATGCACCTGCTGGCGCTGCGTGCGCTCAAGGCGAACGGCGGGGTGCCGGTCACGGTCAAGGTGATCGCCGAGGGTTCGGAGGAACAGGGCACCGGCGGCCTGGAACGCTACGCCGAGGCCCACCCCGAGCTGCTGACCGCCGACGCGATCGTGATCGGTGATACCGGCAACTTCCGGGTGGGTCTGCCCACGGTGACCGCGACGCTGCGCGGTATGACGATGATCCGTGTCCGGATCGACACCCTGGAAGGCAACCTGCACTCGGGCCAGTTCGGCGGCGCGGCCCCCGACGCGCTGGCGGCGCTGATCCGCGTGCTGGACTCCCTGCGTGCCGCCGACGGCTCGACGGTCATCGACGGACTCCCCGCGGACGCCGTCTGGGACGGACTCCAGTACCCGGAGGACGACTTCCGTCAGGACGCCAGGGTCCTGAGCGGCGTGACCCTGCCCGGCGACGGCACCGTCGCCGACCGGGTCTGGGCACACCCGGCCGTCACCGTCGTCGGCATCGACTGTCACCCCGTGGCGGGTGCGACCCCGTCGATCCCGTCGACGGCCCGCGCCCAGATCAGCCTGCGGGTGCCGCCGGGCCAGGACGCCACCGAGGCGACGAAGCTGCTGTACGCGCACATCGAGAAGCACACGCCGTGGAACGCGCGGGTCTCCTTCGAGCAGGTCGGCCAGGGCCAGGCGTTCCGCGCGGACGTGACGAGCCCGGCGTACACCTCGATGGCCGAGGCCATGCGCGTCGCATACCCCGGCGAGGAGATGCAGAGCGCGGGCATGGGCGGATCGATCCCGCTGTGCAACACGCTCGCGACGCTCTACCCGGAGGCGGAGATCCTGCTGATCGGGCTGAGCGAGCCGGAGGCGCAGATCCACGCGGTGAACGAGTCCGTCTCTCCGGAGGAACTCGAGCGGCTGTCCGTGGCCGAGGCACATTTCCTGGTCAACTACGCCCGTTCCCGGCAGGGCTGAGCGTGCGACGGTGACCGCCGGAATCGCGGCCCGCGGGCCGGGGCCGCGGGCGGGCCGGCCCGGAGCCCGGCCGCCGCGGCGGGGCGGCGGGGCGGCGGGGCGGCGGGGCGGCGGGGCGGCGGGGCCACGTCAGCCGACCGGCACGCCTGCCTCCAGATTGAGCACGGTGCCGCGTTCACGGGCCCGCAGCGCCCATTGCAGGCGGCGGTAGCGGACGGCTGGGAGCAGGTGCGCCGCCTCGTCCTCGGTGACGAAGCGCCAGCCGCGCAGTTCGGCGCCCGGCAGCAGAAGGCGGCCGGCCTCCCCGGCGGGAAGCCGGCCTCCGTCGAAGAGAAGCCGAAGGCCGCCGTAGCCGGGGGGTACGGGCTGTTCCCAGTCCACGACCAACAGGCTGGGCACGGAGTCGAGTTCGAGCCCTATCTCCTCGGCGACCTCGCGCATCCCGGCCCGCGCCGGCGCCTCGCCCGGTTCGACGACCCCGCCCGGGAACTCCCACCCCGGCTTGTAGGTGGGGTCGACGAGCAGAAAACGGTCCCGCTCGTCGAAGAGGAGGACACCGGCGGCCAGCGTCTCTCCCGTGGGTTCCGGAGTCTGGACGATGCCGCAGGGAGCAGCTGCCCCGTCCCGGACGGCCTGCGCGATGGTCCGGGCCGTCTCCTCCGGGGTGAGCGCGGAGTTGTCGACGCGATAGGCGTCGGCGCGCAGCCAGTCGTCCAGGGCGGTGCGGTAGGTCTGTACGCGGTCGAAGGACCACCGGCGCACGCCCTCGATGGCCCCCGCCGGCGAACCGTCCGGTGTCCGGCGCCGTATCCGCTCACGCAGGATCGTTTCCTCGGGAGCCAGCAGCACATGCCGCACTTCGATGCGGCGGGCGGCGAGGCCGCCGAAGATCTCGTCGCGGTATTCCTGCCGGAGCAGCGTCATCGGCACCACGAGGACGCCGCCCAGCTCCGCGAGCAGGGCGGCGGCGGTGTCGACGACCGAGCGGCGCCATATCGGCAGATCCTGGAAGTCGTCGACCTCGGCGAGCCGCTTCGGCGGCAACAGCCGGCTCATCGCACCGCCGGTGAGCTCAGGGTCGTACAGCGTGCTGTTCGGGATCAGATCGACCAGCTCGCGCGCGGTGCTGGACTTCCCCGCGCCGAACGCACCGTTGACCCAGACGATCACGATTCCCCCTCATCGGTAGCCCTCAGTGGCTTGCCCGCAACACCCTGCCACGGAAACCGTTCCTCATCAGTGAGCAGGAGTGAGTTTTGGACCATGCCTGGTCACCGCGGACATCCCGAACGGTTCCGGGTGTCCTGGCAGCCCGCGTTCGCGCCGCGCCCTGCCCCACGGATCGTGTCCGTGGCCTGGTGATGCGGGGTGGGTTTCCTCACGCCCAAAGGTTTCCGGTCGAGCCTGGACGGTCAATGCCCGCGATGATCACCCTGGTGACGACGCTCATCCACACACGGTCACGTCCACTCACCCGACCTCGAAGACCAGCAGGTGAAGACCCCCGGCGGAACCGGAGCGAGCCGGCCGGCGGGTCGGGCCACGCGGGGATCTCGTACAGGAGGGCCGAGACCCACGGCCGGGCCCGCCCGGATGTGAGCCGCCTCACCGCGCGAACGTCCGTGCGTCTTCGTGCGTAACACTTCGGCACGGAGCGTCGTTGTTTGCGGCGAGGCAAGGGGGTGCGGAGATGAACCGTACGGTATTGGAGAGGTTTCCCGCGGGAGGCCCGCGCGGCAGCTGGCCGGCGGAGGAGTTCGCCGACGCCCGACGGAACGAGGGCCTTCCCGCGGAGGTCGTGATGGACCTGGAGACCGACGCGTTCCTGGTGATCGTGCGGCAGCGGAGACCGGAGTCGGCGGGCGGCTGAGAGCCTGTCGGGTGACCTTCGGCCGACAGGCGGACGCGGTCCGGTGCATGCGACTCCAAGGCGCCGGGATGCCGCTGCAGCGGAGCTACCGGGGCATGTCGGCAACACCGGCAGCGCGCGTGCCAGGACGCGACCGCCCGGCCGGAGGCCACCCGACAGGCTCCGAGGGACCACACGCGGCACCGGCGGACGCGCGGCGGCGCAGCACGACCGGGTTCCGGGCGCCCCCGGCCCCACCACCCGCCGGGAACGCACGGCGCCGGTGTCGGTCAGCGGCCTCAGCCTCCGACCGGCTCCCCCGCGCGACTCCGCCGCACGACCGACGCCGCCGCGCCCAGCAGGCCCGCGTCCGTGCCCGTGAGGGCCGGGACCACCTCCGGTCCGCGGAGGAACGAGAGCGTCGCGTAGTCGGCCAGGCTGCGCCGGAGCGGGGCGAACAGCACCTCCCCGGCGCCGGACACGCCCCCGCCGACGACCGCGATGTCGATCTCCACCAGTGTGGCGGTCGCCGCGATGGCAGCCGCCAGGGCCCGCGCCGCCCGCTCGAAGGAGGCGAGCGCCACCGGGTCGCCGCCCCGCGCCGCCTCGGCCACCGCGACCGCCGAGGCGTCCCCACCAGGGCCGGGCCGCCAGCCGTTCTCCAGGGCCCGGCGCGCGATGTGCGGACCACTGGCGATCCGTTCCACGCAGCCCCTCCCGCCGCAGGCGCACAGGTCACCGTCGAAATCCACACTGATATGGCCGATGTGTCCGGCGTTGCCGGTGGGACCCGGGTGAACCCGGCCCCCCAGGACCAGCCCACCTCCGACACCGGTGGACACCACCAGACACAGCGCGTTGTCGTGACCGCGGGCGGCGCCCTTCCACAACTCGGCGGCCGTCATGGCGACGCCGTCGCCGACCAGCGTGACCGGCCGGCCGCCGGTGGCCCGGCGGACCCGCTCGACCAGTGGAAAGCCGCGCCAGCTCGGCACGTTGACCGGACTGACCGTCCCGGCGAAGGCGTCGACCGGGCCCGCGCTGCCGATGCCCACCGCGTACGCCTCCCCCCACAGCGGAGAGGCCGCCAGCTCGTCGAGCACACACCGCACCGCCCGCATCACCGTCTCCGCGTCCTCCCGCGCGGGCGTCGACCGCCACGCCCGGACCCTGATCCGGCCGCCGTCGTCCACGAGCGCTCCGGCGATCTTGGTTCCGCCGATGTCCAGCGCGACGACGAGGCCGGCGGTGAGGTCCTGGCGCATGAGGATGGCGTCTCCCGAGGGCTTGCTGGCGCGGTCGATCGGTGCGACCTCCAGTCTCCCGCGCTCTGACAACGTTGTCCAGGGCCTATGCTCGACAACATCACGACGGCATCCGCCGCGACCGCCCCGACGACACAGAGGATCTGCGCACCGTGGCCGACACCGCCCGCCGCTCCGAGCACCGCTACGGCATCCGGCCCACGATGAAGGATGTCGCCGCACGGGCCGGTGTCGGACTGAAGACGGTCTCCCGGGTCGTCAACGGCGAGCCCGGGGTCACCGTGGACACGGAACGCCGCGTGCAGGAGGCCATCGACGCGCTCGGCTTCCGTCGCAACGACAGCGCGCGCGTGCTACGCAAGGGCAGAACCGCCTCCGTGGGACTCGTTCTGGAGGACCTCGCCGACCCCTTCTACGGGCCGCTCAGCCGCGCCGTCGAGGAGGTCGCCCGGGCCCACGGGGCGCTGCTCATCAACGGCTCCAGCGCCGAGGACCCGGACCGCGAGCAGGAGTTGGCGCTCGCGCTGTGCGCCCGACGGGTCGACGGACTCATCGTCATCCCGGCCGGCAGCGACCACCGGTACCTGGAACCGGAGATGAAGGCGGGCGTCGCGACCGTCTTCGTGGACCGCCCCGCCGGTGGGATCGACGCGGACGCCGTCCTGTCCGACAGCTTCGGGGGCTCGCGCGCCGGTGTGGCACATCTCGTCGCCCACGGCCACCGCCGGATCGGCTTCGTCGGCGACCGGCCGCGCATCCACACCGCGGCGGAGCGGCTGCGGGGCTACCGGGCGGCCATGGAGGACGCGGGCCTCCCGGTGGACGAGTCCTGGGTCTCGCTCGGCCCCACGGCCCCGGACCGGATACGCGAGTCGGTGACGGCCATGCTCGGGGGACCGGAGCCGATCACCGCGCTCTTCGCCGGGAACAACCGGGTCACGGTCACCGCGGTCCGCGTCCTGGCCGGACACGCACACCCGGTGGCCCTGGTCGGGTTCGACGACATCGAACTGGCCGATCTGCTCGGCATCACCGTCATCGCCCAGGACTCCGCGGCGCTCGGCCGCACGGCGGCCGAGCGGCTCTTCCGCCGCCTGGACGGCATCGAGGAGGCGACGACCCAGGTGGTGCTGGGGACGAAGCTGATCGCACGCGGCTCGGGTGAGGTCCCGCCCGCGGCCGGTTGAGACCGAAGGACCCCGGCCGGGATGCCTGTCGACGGACGAGCGCGTTCCGGCCCCGGTGTCCGTACCGCCCGCTCCATCCGTCGCCGGCACGGCGGCCCGTCGTGCGCGGGCGGACCGGTGCGCCCGGGGCCTGTTCCTAAAACAGCGTCTTCCGCTCGCAGGACGGGCGGGACCTTCGGCAGCACGCCCCAGCGAGGCGGATCAGGTCCGGCCCGGTCCGCACATCGGCAGGCCGGGAACGGGCGTGCCTGCGGTCCCGCCTCTCAGATGGACGGCATTGACGTAGACGACGCCGCCGTCGACGTCGGTCCGCGCCCACCAGGCGCTGGTGTCTCCGCCGGAGGACTCGCTGCGGGGCAGGCCCACCTGGCACTGGAAGGCACGCGGGCCGGCGTGGAGCGAGCCGGCCTCCGTACCGTCGTAGCGGCTGGAGGGCGCGGTGTGCAGGACCTCGCAGGTCGCCGTAGTGCCGTCGGTGGCGCACCCCTGGGCGGAGGGCGAGGCTCCGCCGGGCGGGAGCGCCTCGCCGGAGGGGGCTTGCGGGTCGGTGGAGGCGTCGGGCGACGGTGGCCGCGTCCCCTCGGGTGCCCCCGAGGGCGAGGCGGGGCCGCTCTTCGGGCCGCGTGTCCGGGCGGGACCTTCGGAGCCGTCCGTCGCCGCGACGGACGTACGGTCCGAGGAGTCGCGGTCCAGCATCCCGTAGGTGACACCCGCGCCGGCCAGCGCCAGGACCGCCGCCGACGCGGCGAGCAGCGCCCGCGCGCGGGTCCGCCCGCCCCTCGGCCCGGCGGAACGGGATGCGGGCGGCGGTCCGGCCTCGGGGGCGCCGGCGGGCGGCACGGACGTGACGCGCGCGTCCGTGGCCGTGGCCTCGACCGTACGTTCCGGGTGGCGGGCCGCTTCCGGCCCGGGCGCTTGCGCCACGGCCGTCAGCAGGCGGGCGGCCTCCGAGGCGTCGGGGCGCGATCCCGGGTCCTTGGCCAGAAGCCGGAGCAGGACCTCGGTGAGCGGTCCGGCTCGACGCGGCCCGGGGACGGGGTCGGTGACGATCGCGTTGAGGGTCGACCAGGCGGCGGGACGCCGGAAGGGGGTGGAGCCCTCCACCGCCGCGTACAGGGTGACGCCCACGGCCCAGACGTCCGACGCCGGAACGGCGTCCCGGCCCTGGGCGCGTTCCGGTGCCAGGTAGTCCAGGGAGCCGATGATCTCGCCGCTGCGGGTCAGACGGGTGGCCGAGCCGTCGCCGGGGTTCTCCAGAGCGGCGATACCGAAGTCGGTGAGCGCCACCCGCCCCGATCGGTCGAGGAGGATGTTGCCGGGCTTCACGTCCCGGTGCAGCACGCCGACCGCGTGGGCGGCGGCCAGGGCCTCCAGGACGTTCGCGCCGATCCGCGCCGCCTCGGGGGGATCGAGGACTCCGCGCTCGGCGAGGACGTCGTCCAGCGAGGGTCCGTCGACGCGTTCCATGACGACGAAGGGCCGGCCCTCGTGCTCGGCCACGTCGTGGACGGCGACGACTCCCGGATGGCTGACCCGGGCGGCGGCGCGGGCCTCGCGGCTCAGCCGGACGCGCAGCTCGTCCAGTTCCGGGCCGGCGGCGTCCGTGAACGTGCGCAGTTCCTTGACCGCGACCTCGCGGCCGAGGACCTCGTCCACGGCGAGCCAGACGACGCCCATGCCACCGCGGCCGAGTCTGCGCACGATTCTGTAGCGGCCCGCGAGCCGCTCGTTCTCCCCCGACGACATCCCTGCCCCGTTCCCCCGGTCGAGTCCCCGCCGCGCACGGGGACACCGAGAGGTTACCCGGCGGTCGGGTCCGTACGGGTGGCTCCCCGCTCCGTCCGGGGCGCCTGGCCGACGCTCACTGCGTCGTGGCCGTGAGGTCCCCTCGGCGCGGGGCGGCGAATCGGTCGAGGTCGGCTCGGGTGAGGCCGGTGAGGGCGTCGACCTCGGCGGTGTCGAGCGCCCCGCAGTCGATGCCGCGCAGGAGGTAGGAGCTGAGCGCCTTGGCGGTGGCGGGCTCGTCCATGACGTCGCCGCCGGCGTGGTTGGCGTAGGCGGCCAGCCGCTTGGCGGCGGCCTCGAAGCCTTCGCGGTAGAAGGCGAAGACGGCCGCGTAGCGGGTGGGGATGTGGCCCGGGTGCATGTCCCAGCCCTGGTAGTAGGCGCGGGCGAGGGCGCGGCGGGTGAGTCCGTAGTGGAGGCGCCATGCCTCGTGGACGTGGGCGGTGGAGCCGACCGGCAGCACGTTGGTGGAGCCGTCGGAGACCCGCACGCCGGTGCCGGCGGCCGCGACCTGCATGATCGCCTTGGCGTGGTCGGCGGCGGGGTGGTCGCTGGCCTGGTAGGCGGCGGAGACGCCGAGACAGGCGCTGTAGTCGAAGGTGCCGTAGTGGAGTCCGGTCGCGCGGCCCTCGGCGGCGCCGATCATGCGGGCGACGGCGGCGGTCCCGTCGGCGGCGAGGATGGACTGGCTGGTCTCGATCTGGATCTCGAAGCCGAGCCGGCCGGCGTCGAGGCCGTGGGCCTTCTCGAAGGCTTCCAGGAGACGGACGAAGGCGGTGACCTGTTCGGGGTACGTCACCTTGGGGAGGGTGAGGACGAGTCCGTCGGGCAGTCCGCCGTTCTCGACGAGACCGGTGAGGAAGATGTCGGTGGTGCGGATGCCACGGTCGCGCACGGCGGCCTCCATGCACTTCATCCGGATGCCCATGTAGGGGGCGGCGGTGCCGCCGTCCCGGGTCGTCCCGCCGCGGTGGGCCTCGGCGATCAGCCGGGCGGCGCGGGCCGCGTCGCGGTCCTCGTCCTGGCCCGTGTAGCCGTCTTCGAAGTCGACCCGGAGGTCTTCCACCGGCTCGCGCTCCAGCTTGGCGCGTACTCGGGCATGGACGTCGGCCGCGAGTGCGTCGGAGAGGCCGAGGACGGCCGCGAAGGCGTCGGCGTCGGGGGCGTGCTCGTCGAGCGCGGTGAGTGCCTGGTCGCCCCAGGAGCGGATGGTTCCGGCGTCGAAGAGATTGCCGGGGACGTAGACGGTGTGGACGGGCTGACGGGTGCCGGGGTCTCCCGGGTAGCGGCGGTCCAGTTCGGCGTCCACGGGGGCGAGGGAGGCGCTGATGCCCTCACTGACCGTCCCGGCGAGGCTTGTGGCCACCTTCTCCTGCCGACCTTGCTGACCCATTCCCAGCTCCTCCTTCTTTTCCGCTTCACGGAATCAACAATCCGTATAGCGAAGTTATAGTCCGGTGAGACCCGCGTCAATGGTTGTCCGAAACGGCCGGGGGCCGCACGGCGAGAGATCACCGTGCGGCCCCCGGGCCCGTCAGAAGCGCAGGTCAGCCCTTGCGGGTCTTGACCTCATCGGTCAGCTGCGGGACGACGTCGAAGAGGTCTCCGACGACGCCGTAGTCGACGAGGTCGAAGATCGGGGCCTCGGCGTCCTTGTTGATGGCCACGATGGTCTTCGAGGTCTGCATGCCCGCGCGGTGCTGGATCGCGCCGGAGATGCCGGAGGCGATGTACAGCTGCGGCGAGACCGACTTGCCGGTCTGGCCGACCTGGTTGGAGTGCGGGTACCAGCCGGCGTCGACGGCGGCGCGCGAGGCGCCGACGGCGGCGCCGAGGGAATCGGCGAGCGCCTCGATGACCGAGAAGTTCTCGGCACCGTTGACACCGCGTCCGCCGGAGACCACGATCGCGGCCTCGGTCAGCTCCGGGCGGCCGGTCGACTCACGCGGGGTCCGCGCGGTCACCTTGGTACCGGTGGCCTGGGCCGAGAAGGTGACGGCGAGCGTCTCGACGGCGCCGGCGGCCGGGGCGGCCTCGACGGCAGCCGAGTTCGGCTTGACCGTGATGACCGGGGTGCCCTTGGAGACGCGGGACTTGGTGGTGAAGGAGGCGGCGAACGCGGACTGCGTCGCGACCGGGCCCTCCACGCCGGCCTCCAGGTCCACGGCGTCCGTGATGATGCCGGAGCCGATACGGACCGCGAGGCGGGCCGCGACCTCCTTGCCCTCGGCGGAGGAGGGAACGAGTACGGCGGCCGGGGACACGGCGTCGTACGCGGCCTGCAGCGCGTCGACCTTCGGGACGACCAGGTAATCGGCGAACTCGGGGGCGTCGGCGGTCAGGACGCGGGTCGCGCCGTGCTCGCCGAGGGTGGCGGCGGTGGTCTCGGCACCGGCACCGAGCGCGACCGCGACCGGCTCGCCCAGGCGGCGGGCCAGCGTCAGCAGCTCCAGGGTGGGCTTGCGGACGGCTCCGTCGACGTGGTCGACGTAGACGAGAATCTCAGCCATGGGACTTCAATCTCCTGCGAACGGAAAAAAGGGGGGAGGGTCTGGTGGGCTCGCGCGAGCCTCAGATGAACTTCTGGCTCGCGAGGAACTCGGCCAGCTGCTTGCCGCCCTCGCCCTCGTCCTTGACGATCGTGCCCGCCGTGCGCGCGGGGCGCTCGGTGGCGGAGTCGACCGCCGTCCAGGCACCCTCCAGACCCACGTCCCCGGCCTCGATGTCGAGGTCGGACAGGTCGAGGGACTCCACCGGCTTCTTCTTGGCGGCCATGATGCCCTTGAAGGACGGGTAGCGGGCCTCGCCCGACTGGTCCGTCACGGACACGACGGCCGGAAGCGCGGCCTCCAGCTGCTCCGAGGCGGTGTCACCGTCGCGGCGGCCCGTGACGACACCGCCCTCGACCTTGACCTCGGAGAGCAGGGTGACCTGCGGGACCCCGAGCCGCTCGGCGAGGAGCGCGGGCAGGACACCCATGGTCCCGTCCGTGGAGGCCATACCGGCGATGACCACGTCATAGCCGGTCTTCTCGATCGCCTTGGCGAGCACGAGAGAGGTACCCATGGCGTCGGTGCCGTGCAGATCGTCGTCCTCGACGTGGACGGCCTTGTCGGCGCCCATGGACAGCGCCTTGCGCAGGGCGTCCTTGGCGTCCTCCGGGCCGACGGTGAGCACGGTGACCTCGGCGTCGTCGGCCTCTTCGGCGATCTGGAGCGCCTGCTCGACCGCGTACTCGTCGAGCTCCGACAGCAGGCCGTCGACGTCGTCGCGGTCGACGGTCAGGTCATCGGCGAAGTGCCGGTCGCCGGTGGCGTCGGGCACGTACTTCACACAGACAACGATCCTCAAGCTCACGCCGGCTCTCCTACTGCATCGGTCTAACGGGGCTGCCTTGTTGCTCGCAGCATAGGCGCCTGAAGGGCGGGTTTCCGGTCGGGGCGGCCATGGCCCCAGACCCGAATATTACTCGCCAGTACACCCAGTTCGTGACCTCTGAGCAAGCGCTCAGGCATGTGACCTTGCCAACGCCCCGCGGGCGGAACTCCCAGAACCTGTCGGGCGGCCTTCGACCGACAGGCGGACACGGCCTGGTGCGTGCGATTCCAAGGCGCCGGGAGGGAACCGTAACGGAGCCGCCCCGGGCATCCCGGCAACACCGGCACCGTGCGTGCCAGGGCGTGACCGCCCGAGGTCAGAGGCCACCCGACGGGCTCTCAGTCGCGCAGCGCGTTGAAGCGACCTTGGTGGTAGAGGAGCGGACGCCCTACTCCGCCGGGGTCCCCGGCGACGACCTGGGCGATCACGATGCGGTGGTCGCCGGCCGGGACCCTGGCCACCACCCGGCACACCAGCCAGGCGAGCACGTCGTCGAGCACGGGTACGTCCTCCGGCCCCGGGCTCCAGCGCGTCGGTGCCCCGAACCGGTCCGCGCCGCTGCGGGCGAAGGTGGCGGCGAGTTCCCGCTGATGCTCGCCGAGTATGTGGACGCCGATGTGCTCGGCCTCGGCGACCACCGGCCAGCTGGAGGAGTGGGTGCCCACGCCGAAGGAGATCATCGGCGGGTCGGCGGCGACGGAGTTCAGCGAGGTCGCGGTGAAGCCGACGGGCCGGTCGCCCTGGGCGGTGATGACCGCGACACCGGCGGCGTGCCGGCGGAAGACGGAGCGGAGCAGGTCGGGTGAGGCCGACCGGGGGGCGCTCACGGTGCGGAGCTCGGGCGAAACCGTCATGGAGATGTCCTTCTGCGGGGGCGTCGTGAGAGGGGTCCGTGGGTTCTCAGACACCCGGACAGCGCGCGCTCGCGTTGCGGCCCAGGTCCACATGGACCCGGCCGTGGAGAAGGAGTTCATGGGGCACCCCGTCAGGGTGACGATCGTTGCCGGGTGCAGTCAAGTGGGGACCGGGATGTGGGAGATGTGTCACCGCGTCAGAGGGCGCGGCCGAGCGCGGCGATGACGTCGGCCTTGCGGGGCGCGCCCGCGGCCCGGCGGACGATCCGGCCGGCCCGGTCGAGGACCAGCACGGTGGGGGTCCGGACGACACCGAGGGCGCGCACCAGATCCAGTCGGTCCTCGGCGTCGATCTCCACGTGCCCCACGCCCGCGACCATCTCGGCCACCTCGGCCAGTGTGCGGCGGGTCGCGCGGCAGGGCTGGCAGAAGGCGGTGGAGAACTGCACCAGGGTGGCGCGCTCGCCCAGTCGCGCGCCCAGCAGCTCGGCTCCGATCCGGTCGGGCCGCGCCCCGGGGAGGGCGGCACGGCCGCCGTCCGGCCCCGCGGCCCCGGGGCTGTCGGCCGGCCGTCGTGTGACCTCGCCCGCGCCCGCTTCGTTCATGTGTCCGCCTCCCGCCGCACTCCGTCCCCGGGTGCAGCGTCCCACGGCACCGCCGGATTCCCGCCACCGGTACACGGGGTGACGAGAATCTCCCCGTAGGCGAGCGTCAGGACTGGTCAGCAGGGCCCGTATGGGGCACGATCGGCCCAAAGCCAAAACCTACGGCTGCGTAACTTCCGCCGGGAGAACCCTCCCCAGGCACTGAAGAAGGGGTTCCTCTCAGATGGCAGAACTCGTCTATCGGCCGGTCATCGGCGCCGCTCTGACCATGTTCAAGGCGCTCGACCTGAAGATCGACACTCAGGGTTCGGAGAACATCCCCCGCTCGGGCGGAGCGGTGCTCGTCAGTAACCACATCAGCTATCTGGACTTCATCTTCACGGGTCTGGCCGCGCTGCCGCAGAAGCGCCTCGTCCGCTTCATGGCCAAGGAGTCGGTGTTCCGGCACAAGGTGTCGGGACCGCTGATGCGCGGGATGAAGCACATCCCGGTGGACCGGACCCAGGGGGAGCACGCCTACCAGCACGCCCTGGAGTCCCTGAGGGCCGGCGAGGTCATCGGTGTCTTCCCCGAGGCGACGATCTCCCAGTCCTTCACACTCAAGAGCTTCAAGTCCGGCGCGGCCCGGCTCGCCCAGGAGGCCGGGGTCCCGCTGATCCCGATGGCGCTGTGGGGCACGCAGCGGGTCTGGACGAAGGGCCGCCCCAAGAACTTCAAGCGCCAGCACATCCCGGTCACCATCCGAGTCGGGGAGCCCGTCGAGGCACCGGCCGACCAGTACGCCGGTGCGATCACCCGGCGGCTGCGCGAACGCGTCCAGGAGCTCCTGGAGGCCGCGCAGCGCGCCTACCCCGTACGCCCCAAGGACGCGGGCGACACCTGGTGGGTACCGGCGCACCTCGGGGGGACGGCTCCCACCCCCGCCCAGGCCAAGGAAGCGGGCTGACGGGCGGCCGGACGGGCTGAAACGTCACGCCGGGGCGCGGACGGTGATGCGCGCCCCGGGGCTCAGTCTCTCCAGCGACTCCGCGAGACCCGCTCCGGCGGCCGTCAGCTCGTCCCGCGTCATGGGTGCCAGCGACTCCAGCAGGAAGAGCGCGTTCTCCGTCGTGTCGTCGATCCGGGTGCGTGGTCCCTGGCGCCAGTTCCACCGTCGGCAGGTGACGCCGGCCTCGTCGCACCAGACGACTTCTCCGGGTTCCGGATGCTCCACGACCTCCTCGCCGCCGGCCACGGTCAGGAACGGCTCGTCCCCCGTCGCGCGGACGAGCCGCATGCCTCCCTCGATGCGGTCGAGGTCCTCGCCGCCGACGGGGATCAGCCGGGCCACGCTGATCGCGTTGTACGCGTCGACGAGCCGGTTGATCCTCGGCAGTCCGCCGTCCGCGAGGGCGCGCCGGGCCAGCGCTTCCGCGGAGTTGCGGGTGCGGGAGGGTTTGGCGCCGAAAGCCGTGTAGGCCGCTCGCCAGGCGGCCATGTGCGGGTCCCGGTCCGGGGCCCGCCCGTCGAGCCGCGCGGCGAGACTCCGTGCCGCTTCGTCGAGCAGGGCCGAGCTGGTTCCGTCACTGGGGCCGTTGGCCAGTCCGCGCGCCTCGACGGCGAGGTGGGTGAAGCCGGGGACGAGGGCACGTACCTCGTCGGAGACGCTGAGTGTGAGGCTCATGGGGCCGCCGTTTCGGGTCGGTTCGGGTCAGAGCGCGGCGGGGAGCGTCCGCGCGAGCTGGGGCAGGTCGCGGGCGGCGCGCGGGGCGCGCAGCACAGCCGGGTGCGGTTCAGTGTAAAGCACCGGATAGTTCAGTTCACTGAACTCCCGCCGGGTGTTCCAGGTCGGCCGCTCCGGGCCGGGCGAGAAACGGGCGTCGGCGCCGGGCTTGTTCCCCCGGACGTCCTGGCGCGCCCACGCGCCCCGTCCGGGCGTCCTCACCGCGACCAGGCCGTGGACGACCGGTTCGAGCCACCCTCGTCCGTGAGCCGCCGGCAGCACAGCGCCGCCGGGACACCCCGGGCCGGAGCGGCGCGGCGCAGGCCATCGACCTGGCGTGGCAGTCACCGGTGCGGGCGTCCAGGACGTCCGAGGCCCGCCGGGTGACGCGGAGATTCTCCCGAGTCCTGCGAGTGCGGAATGGAGTCCCGCATGAGCTCGAAAGCAGCCCTGACGTATGAACATGCGTCACCATGACCGAGGGCCAGGCTCTTCGCGATGGCGTGCACGCGCGGGCTCCCGTGATCGACGGCCTCACATGCCGGCAAGTACGCATGAATGTCAGGATTCTCCCGAAGGAGTCGCATGAGCCGGAGCATGGGAACACGCCCGGCCGGGAGTCAGTGGACTTCCGGCCGAACGCGTATTCATGCACCACTCAGGTGTCCGGCGCTAGCGCGCCATCTCCTCCTTGAGGGCCTGGAGGAAGGCGTCGACGTCGTCCTCCGTGGTGTCGAAGGAGCACATCCACCGCACGTCGCCGGCGGCCTCGTCCCAGAAGTAGAAGCGGAAGCGCCTCTGGAGCCGGGTGCTGACCTCGTGGGGCAGCCGGGCGAAGACGGCGTTGGCCTGGACGGGGTGGAGGATCTCCACGCCGTCCACGCTCCGGACGCCGTCCGCGAGGCGCCGCGCCATCGCGTTGGAGTGCCGGGCGTTGCGCAGCCACAGGTCCTTGGCGAGCAACGCCTCCAACTGCACCGAGACGAAGCGCATTTTGGACGCCAGCTGCATGGACAGCTTGCGCAGGTGCTTCATATGGCTGACGGCGTCCGGGTCGAGGACGACCACGGCCTCGCCGAAGAGCATGCCGTTCTTCGTCCCACCGTAGGAGATGACGTCCACGCCGGCCGCGTTGGTGAACGCCCGCATGGGGACGTCCAGCGAGGCGGCGGCGTTGGCTATCCGGGCCCCGTCGAGATGGACCTTCATGCCCTTGCCGTGGGCGTGCTCCACGATCGCCCGGATCTCGTCCACGGTGTAGACGGTGCCCAGTTCGGTGTTCTGGGTGATGGAGACCACCTGGGGCATCGCCCGGTGCTCGTCCTCCCAGCCCCATGCCTGCCGGTCGATGAGCTCGGGGGTGAGCTTGCCGTCCGGAGTGGGCACGGTGAGCAGTTTGAGACCGCCCATCCGCTCGGGCGCGCCGCCCTCGTCCACGTTGATGTGCGCGGACTCGGCGCAGATCACCGCGCCCCAGCGGTCGGTAAGGGCCTGGAGGGCGGTCACGTTCGCGCCGGTGCCGTTGAAGACCGGGAACGCCTCGGCGTGCGGTCCGAAGTGGCTGTGCATGATCCGCTGGAGGTGCTCGGTGTAGTCGTCCTCGCCGTACGCGGTCTGGTGCCCCTCGTTGGCCAGCGCGATGGCGGCGAGCACCTCGGGATGGGCACCGGCGTAGTTGTCGCTGGCGAAGCCCCGCACCGACGGGTCGTGGTGCCGACGCGCGTCGGTGCGGGCGGGCGATACCGGGGTCACGGCTTGGGGGTCAGCCACAGACGCTGTCCATTCACTTCCTGTGCGGGCCGGTCCCAGACGCCGGCGATGGCATCGGCCAGATCCTTGACGTCGGTGAAGCCCGCGAACTTCGCATGGGGGCGCTCGGCGCGCATCGCGTCGTGCACCAGTGCCTTGACCACCAGGATCGCAGCCGCCGTGCTGATGTCCCCCTCGCCCCCCGCCTTGCGGAAGTCGTCGCCCATCGCGAGGGTCCATGCCTCGGCCGCCGCCTTGGCCGCCGAGTAGGCGGCGTTGCCGGCGGTGGGCTTGGAGGCTCCCGAAGCGCTGATGAGCACATAACGGCCCCGGTCGCTGCGGAGCAGCGGCGCGTGGAAGGCGAGCGAGGTGGACTGGACCGTACGGATCAGCAGCTTCTCGAGGAAGGCCCAGTCGGCCAGCTCGGTCTCCGCGAAGGTGGAACTGCCGCGCCAGCCGCCGACGAGATGGACGAGCCCGTCGATCCGGCCGAACTCCTTCTCCGTCTTGTCGGCCCACTGGCGGGCCGCGCCCAGGTCGAAGAGGTCGACGGTGTCGCCGATGACGGTGGCGCCGCCGTGGGCGTAGCGGGCGGCGTCGACCGCCTCGGCCAGACGGGCGGGGTCCGCGTCCGCGGCGACGACCGTCGCTCCGGCCTCGGCGAGGCGCATCAAGGTCGCCCGGCCGGCGGGGCCGGCCGCTCCCGCGACCGCGATGACGGCCCCGTCGAGCACTCCGCCGTTCCCGTTGCCGTTCATGTTCGTCGCCTCCTCCGTGACTGAGTTCACGCGGCAGCCTGCCCGTCCTGGGACGCTGCGGTGGCGGTGATGCCCTTGGTGGAGGCGATCACGCCCTTCAGCTTCTTGGACAGTGCCTCATAGAACATGCTGAGCGGAAACTCGTCCGGAAGCACGTCGTCGACGAGCTTGCGGGGCGGGAGGTTCAGGTCCAGGGCGTCCGGGCCCTTCGCCCAGCGGGAGCCGGGGTGGGGGGCGAGGTAGGTGGAGACCAGTTCGTACGCGGCGAACCAGTGGACCAGCTTGGGGCGGTCGATGCCGTCGCGGTACAGCTTCTCGATCTCGGCACAGAGCTGGTTGGTGACCTCGGGGGCACGCTGCCAGTCGATCTTCAGCGTGTTGTCCGTCCAGCGGACCACATCGTGACGGTGGAGGTACGCGAAGAGGAGCTGGCCGCCCAGGCCGTCGTAGTTGCGGTTGCGGTCGCCGGAGACCGGGAAGCGGAACATCCGGTCGAAGAGGACGGCGTACTGCACGTCGCGGCCGTGGGCGTTGCCCTCGGCCTCCAGCTTCACGGCCTCCTTGAAGGCGGTGAGGTCGCAGCGCAGCTCCTCGAGACCGTACATCCAGAACGGCTGGCGCTGCTTGATCATGAAGGGGTCGAAGGGCAGGTCACCGTGGCTGTGGGTGCGGTCGTGGACCATGTCCCACAGCACGAACGCCTGCTCGCAGCGCTTCTGGTCGTCGACCATGGCGGCGATGTCCTCGGGCAGCTCGATGCCGAGGATGTCGACGGCCGCCTCGGTGACCTTGCGGAAGCGGGCGGCCTCGCGGTCGCAGAAGATCCCGCCCCAGCTGAAGCGCTCGGGAGCCTCGCGCACGGCGATGGTCTCGGGGAAGAGGACCGCGGAGTGGGTGTCGTACCCCGGGGTGAAGTCCTCGAAGGTGATGCCACAGAACAGCGGGTTGTCGTAGCGGGTGCGCTCCAGCTCGGAGAGCCACTCCGGCCACACCATGCGCAGCACGACGGCCTCGAAGTTGCGGTCCGGGTTGCCGTTCTGCGTGTACATGGGGAAGAGCGCCAGGTGCTGGAGCCCGTCCGCGCGGCCGGCCGCCGGCTGGAAGGCCAGGAGCGAGTCGAGGAAGTCCGGCACGCCGAAGCCGTCCTCCGCCCACTTGCGCAGGTCGGCGACGAGCGCGCGGTGGTAGGCGGCGTCATGCGGGAGCAGCGGGGAGAGCCGCTCGACCGCGTGGGCGACCCGGTCGACGGCGCGGGCGGCGACCTCGCGGGGCGGGGCCCCCTCGGCGTCGAAGTCGATGGAGCCGTCGGCGTCCTGCCAGGGGCGGATCTCCTCCACGGCACCCTTGAGCTCGGGCCAGGCAGGGTGGTCGATCACCGGCGCTGCGGCGGATATCTCCCCACCGGTCACGTCCTGCACAAGAATTTCCGTCATGCCTCTTCCTCCACAGGAGAACCTCGCGTCAAGACACCGTAACCATCCACGCTTCCCTCCCACAAGAGGGGGCGAGAGAAAATATCCTGCGACACCCCCCTGATCACCGCTGTTTTTCCTGTCCTGATGCTTCGAAGCCAACGCATCCCCCGACCTGGCCCGGTGCCGGAGCGACCCGAGGGCGACTCGGGCAGCGACGGAACACGCCGGAACACCCACCCCCGCCACCCCGGGCGGCGGGGGCGTCCACGCCGATGCGACCCGCGCCCGCGACACCCGCACGTGCGCTGACCTCTTCGTGTCCAGCCGTTAGGCTGCGCCACGAGCCGCACCGGGCGCCCGGAGGGCCCAGGTCCCGGACATCGACGGAAGCGAGTGGATCTTGACTTTCCTCACCATCGGTCACCGCGGAGTCATGGGCGTCGAACCCGAGAACACCCTGCGCTCGTTCGTCCGGGCGGAGCAGGCCGGGATGGACGCCATCGAACTGGACCTCCACCTGAGCAAGGACGGCGCCCTCGTCGTCATGCACGACGCGGACGTCGACCGCACCACCGACGGGAGCGGCCCGATCGCCGCGCGGACCCTCGCCGAGCTGCGAGAGCTGGACGCCGGCGACGGGGAGCGCGTCCCGGTCTTCGAGGAGGTCCTGGACGCGGTGCGGGCACCCCTCCAGGCGGAGATCAAGGACGCGGCGGCGGCCCAGGCGCTCGCCGGCGTACTGAACCGGCGCGGACTGGCCGCGCGGGTGGAGGTCCTGTCCTTCCACGACGAGGCGATCGCCGAGACCGCCCGTCTGGTGCCCGGGGTCCGTACGGCCCTGGTGGCGGACCGCTGGGGCGACGACGTCGTGCGGCGCGCCCTCGCGGTCGGCGCCGGGACCCTGGTCCTCAACATCCGGCACCTGACCCTGGACACCGTCGAGCGGGCGCACGCCGAGGGGCTGCGGGTGATCGGATGGGTGGTGAACACCCAGGAGCAGCTGAGGCTGGCCCGGGCGCTGGAGCTCGACGGCGCGACGACCGACTACCCGGAGATCCGCCGCACCGGCCGCTTCACCGCCTGAGGACGGTCCGTCTCCCGGCAGTCGCCGCCCATGGGCCTACGTCAGTTCCTTCACCAGGAGCTCGAACCGGAGGTCGTCCCGCTGCGGGATGCCGAAACGCTCGTCACCGTAAGGGAAAGGGCTCATCCGGCCGGTCCGGCGGTAGCCGCGCCGTTCGTACCAGGCGATCAGCTCCTCGCGCACCGAGATCACCGTCATGTGCATCTCGCGCACGCCCCAGACCTCGCGCACCCGTCGCTCCGCCTCCGTGATGATGAGCCGGCCGAGCCCGCCGCCCTGGAGCGCCGGCCGGACCGCGAACATTCCGAAGTAGGCCGCTTCACCGCGGTGCTCGAGCTGGCAGCAGGCGATGACCTGCCCGTCCCGCTCGACCACCATCATCCGGCTGCCCTCGGTGGCGATGACGGCACGCACGCCCTCCGCGTCGGTGCGCCGGCCCTGGAGGATGTCCGCCTCCGTGGTCCAGCCGGTACGGCTGGAATCGCCGCGGTAGGCCGACTCGACGAGCGGCACGAGCACAGGGATGTCGTCCTCGACCGCGTCGCGGTAGGTGATGCGGCCGGTGTCCTGGGGCGCGGCGGTGTCCATGGTGTTCGGTCTCCCCTCGGGGCGCTGATCGATCGGTGAAGGCGATCGCCCCGAGCCTAACGTGAGCGCCGCACTCCCCCTCGTACGCCCCTGCGCGCCTCTGCGCTCGCGTGCACCCCCGCGAGGCCGGGCATGCACCGGGAGCCGAGTGGCGCCGTCGAACGGGAGGTGTGCGGTGCACGGAGCGGCATGGGCCGTGTGGCCGGCGTGGACGATGGTGGCGCTGTGCGCGACGAGCGGGACCTACTGCCTGCTGCGCCGGCGCGGGCGGGCGGGCGGGGAACGCCGGACCGCGGGAAGCGAGGCCGTGATGGCCTTCGGAATGGCGTCGATGGCGCTGCCGGCCGCGGTGCTCACCCCACCGGCCTGGGGCTGGGCGGTGTATGCCGCGGTGTTCGGTGCCGCAGCGCTGCGCGGGCTGCCCGCCGCCCGCGGCGGCGGCCACCATCTGCACCATCTGGTGGGCTCGGGTGCGATGGTCTACATGGCCGTGGCGATGGCCGGCGGCGGACACGCGGGACACGGGGGGCACGCGGCCGGGGCCGTCGGCGGGGTCCCGTCGCTGACGGCCGCGCTGCTCGTCTACTACACCGCGTACGTCCTGCGCGCGGGGTCCCGCCTGGTGCCCGTGACGGCACCGGCGGCCGCTGTGACGGCACGGGTGGCCACCACGCCGCCGCGGTGGAGTGAGCGGGCCGAACTCGTCCTGGTGTGCCGCCTGTCGATGGCGCTGGCGATGGTGGCGATGCTGGTGACGCTCTGAGGGCCTGACGGCCGAAGGCCACCCGACAGGCTCCGAGGGCCCGGCCCGGCGCCCGGGTAGCCGCGGGCCCGGGTGGTGCCGTGGCGTACGTCACTTGACGCGCGTGGGCATACCCCCGCGTCGTACGGCCCTCATAGGCTGGCGCCATGTTGGTCTCCCTCGCGTTGCTCGCGCTCGGCGTCCTGACCGCCGTCGTGGCCCCTCGGCTGCTGTCGCGGTCGGACTGGGCGGAGCGCGAGCCGGTGGTGGCGCTGTGGGTGTGGCAGTGCGTGGTGGCCGCGGTGCTGCTGAGTTTCGCGCTGTCGATGACGTTCAGCGCGGCGGCGGCCTGGCAGGCCGTACGGGGCCGTGTCTTCGCGCCCGCGCCGCACGGGGTGCTGGAGGCATACGAACTGGGCACGCATCAGCCCTGGTCGGCCGCGCTCGCGGTCGTCCTCGCCTGTGGTGGCCTGTGGACGGGCGCGATGCTCGGCCGCGAGATCGGCCGGGCCAGGGCCCGCCGACGCCGACGCCGCGGTGAACTCCTGCGCCGTTCCCCGCTGTTGCCCGGCGAGGAGCCCGGTGGGGAGCGGCTCGTCGTGCTGGAGGGCGAACGTTCGGACGCCTGGTGGCTGCCGGGTGCCACGCCGCGGCTGGTCGTCACGACGGCCGCGCTGCGTCGGCTGAAGGGCAGCCAACTGGACGCCATCCTGGCGCACGAGCAGGGACACGCCCGCGCGCGCCACGACTGGCTGCTGCACTGCTCGGGGGCGCTCGCGGCGGGCTTCCCGGGAATCCCGGTCTTCGCGGCCTTCCGGGACGAGATGCACCGCCTGGTGGAACTCGCCGCGGACGACGTCGCCTCACGGCGGTTCGGACGGCTGACGATCGCGCTGGCCCTGGTGGAACTCAACGAGGACCGCGGGGTGTTCGGGCCGGGGCCCGCGCCGGACGCGGATCTGCCCCGCCGGGTGGACCGGCTGCTGAGGGCGGCGCCGCGGTTCACGGCGGGACGGCGGCTGCGGTTGACTGCGGCGGCGGCGCTGGTGCCGGTGGTGCCGCTCCTCATCGCCTTCGTGCCTGCGCTGCGGGCGCTCGGTTAGCCGCCTCGGCCGACGGTTCGCCCCGTTCGGCGGCCAGGTCGGCGAGAATCGGCGAGGATCGGCGCATGCGTTTCTCCGCCGTGCTCTCCGGTGCCCTGGCCCTGCTACTGCTGGCCCTGGTGGCCGTGGGCTGGTCGCCGCTGGTCTCGCTGGACCGTTCGGTCGGCGAGGCGCTGCATCGCAGCGCGGTGGTGATGCCCGGATTCACCCATGCCAACCGGATCCTCACCGACTGGGTGTGGGACCCGTGGACGATGCGCGGTCTGATCGCCGTGGCGGTGGTGGTGCTGTGGTGGCGCGGGGAGCGACGCCTCGCCCTGTGGCCGGCGGTGACCACCGTGTTCGCGGCGGGGCTGGAGCAGGGTCTGAAGGCGGCGGTCGGACGTCCCCGGCCGAACTGGCCGGATCCGGTCGACTCGGCGCACTACGCGTCGTTCCCCTCGGGGCACGCCATGACGGCGACGGTCTGCTGCGGGCTGCTGCTGTGGGTGCTCGCCCTGCACTGGCGCGACGCCTGGCGGGGCTGGGGCGCCGTGGCGGTGACGGCCGTGATGTCGGTGCTCGGGGTCGGCTGGACCCGGGTCTACCTGGGCGTGCACTGGCCCTCGGACGTGGTCGCGGGCTGGCTGCTCGGCTGGACGTGCGTCGCCGTCGCGATCCTCCTCCACCGCCGGACGACCCCGGAGGGGGCGCGGAGGAGAATGGGGGAAACGGCGTGAAACCGCCTGTTCTGGACGATCCCCCGCGTCGCCCAGAACAGACGGCAGCCCCGCCGGCCGGCCACGAAGGCACGACAGCGGACCGCGCTGAGTATATTGGCCGGGAGCCAGTCAACGCAGGAGTCCAGCATGTCCCCGCGTAGCGCATCGGTCAATGAAGAGCTTCGACGGCGTTCGCGCGAGCGGCTGCTGCAGGCCACCGTCGAACTCGTCTCGGAGCGTGGCTACGAGGCGACCACCCTGGGGGACATCGCGGAGCGGGCCGGTGCGGCGCGCGGGCTGATCTCGTACTACTTCCCGGGGAAGCGCCAACTGCTCCAGTCGGCGGTGCACCGGCTGATGCATCTGACGCTGGAGGAGGCGCTGGAGCGCGAGCCGCGTGCGCGGGACGGCCGGGAACGACTGGCCCGGGCGATCGACGCGGTGCTCGGCCTGGCGGTGGACCGGCCCGTACTGATGCGCACGCACATGGCCCTGATCCTCCAGGCCGAGGGTTTCGTGCGGTGCCCGGAACAGCAGCGGCTCGCGGCACTCCTGCGCGACACCATGGAGCGATACGGATCGGCCGACCCTGACACCGACTACCCGCTGCTGCGGGCGCTGCTGATGGGCGCCGTCGTCGGGGTGCTGTTGCCGGGGGCCCCGATGCCGGCGAGCCGGCTGCGCGCGGAACTGTTCCAGCGGTACGGACTGGACTGGGAGCTGGGCACGCCTCCGGACGGGGGCCCGCCCGACGGCCCGCCGTTCACGCCGTCGCAGTGAGACGCCCGGACGCGCGTGCCGCTCAGAGCCTGTCGGGTGGTCTTCGGTCGACAGACGGACACGGTCCGGTGCGTGCGATTCCAAGGCGCCGGGATGGAGTGCCGCTGTAGCGGAGCGACGGGGACTTGTCGGCAGCGCCGGCAGTGTGCGCGCCGGGGCGTGACCGCCGGGCCAGAGGCCACCCGACAGGCGTTCAGGGGCGAGGGGCACCGGACGGTGGCGCGGGCACCGTCCTCCCGACGGGTGGTCGCCGCCGTCCGGACCCTCCCCCGGGAGGCCGCCGAGTGCGATGCTGGAAGCCTCTCGGCGGAACTCACCGCGGCGGGAAGGGGTGCGGGCGTGCTTCGTGTCGCTGTCGTCGGGTCCGGGCCCAGCGGGGTCTACACCGCCCAGGCGCTGGTCCGGCAGTCGCGGGTGCCCGACGTGCGGGTGGACGTCCTGGACCGGCTGCCCTGCCCGTTCGGGCTGGTGCGCTACGGTGTCGCACCCGACCACGAGAAGATCAAGTCGCTCCAGCGGAACCTCCGGTCGGTCCTGGAGGACGAGCGGATCAGGTTCCTCGGCAACGTGGAGGCCGGTGCCCACGGGCTGGCGCCCGCGCGGCTCCTCGGGCTCTACCACGCCGTCGTGTACTGCGTGGGCGCGGCGCGGGACCGGCGCCTCGGGGTGCCCGGCGAGGACCTGGCGGGCAGCCACTCGGCCACCGAGTTCGTGTCCTGGTACAGCGCGCACCCCGACGCCGCGACCGACGGTTTCGGCCTCGACGCCCGTTCGGCGGTCGTGATCGGGGCCGGGAACGTGGCGGTGGACGTCACCAGGATCCTCGCCCGCGCCCCGGACGAGCTGTGGGGGACGGACGTGCCGCAGCGGGCGCTGTCGGCACTCGGCACCAGTCGCGTGCGGGCGGTGCACATGGTGGGGCGGCGCGGTCCGGGCCAGGCCCGGTTCACCACGAAGGAACTGCGGGAGCTGGGTTCCCTCTCGGGGGTGCGGGTCGGGGTGGACGCCGCCGAACTGGCCCTGGACCCCTCGTTCGTCGACCCTTCGGGGCTGCCGGCCGCCAACCGAAGGAATCTGGAGGTCGTCCGCGGATGGGCACAGGCCGAGCCGCCCTCGGCCGGTGAGCGCCGTCTCACGCTGCGGTTCTTCCTGCGGCCGGTGGAACTGCTCGGCGAGGACGGCCGGGTCGCCGCGGTGCGGTTCGAGCGGACCGAGCCGGCCGGTGACGGAAGTGTCCGGGGCACGGGGCGGTACGAGGAGATCGAGGCACAGCTGGTCCTGCGGGCCGTGGGGTACCGGGGGGTCGCTCTTGCCGGGCTGCCCTTCGACGAGACCGGGGGCACGGTCCCGCACCTCGCGGGCCGGGTGCTGCGGGACGGCGTCCCGTCCCTGGGCGAGTACGTGGCGGGCTGGATCAAGCGCGGCCCCACCGGCGTGATCGGCACCAATCGCTCGTGCGCCAAGGAGACGGTGGACGCGCTGCTGACCGACGCCCCCGCCCTCGCCGCCCGGCCGGTGGCCGCCGACCCGCTCGCCGCCTTGCGCGACCTCGGTCACGAGCCGGTCGCCTGGCCGGGCTGGCTGGCCATCGAGCGCGCCGAGTCGGAGCTGGGCCGTTCGCTGGGCCGGGGACCGGTGAAGATCCCGGACTGGGCGGGCCTGCGGGCGGCGGCGGGCGGCGCCGGCGGCGGATAGCCGCGGCGTCCGTGCACGGACCGGTGGCGCGAGGACGGGGGCGCGCGGTCCTGGGCCGCGCGCCCCCGTCGCTCTGCGCTGGGGACAGGACTACAGGGATATCTGCCAGGACTGCGCCAGGTTCCACTCGGGGTTGCAGGTCCACAGGGTCAGCCACGTGCCGCTGGCGCGCGAGTTGCCCTTGAGGGTGATGCACTTGGTCCCGTTCAGGGTCCGCATGCGGTCGTTGTACTGGTCGAACCCGGTGTCGAAACGCTGAGGGCTCTCAAGCGAGTTGAAGTCACAGGTCCACAGGGTCAGGACGGCGCCGTTGGTACCCGAGGCGTTGCCGCGGGGTGTCAGACACTTGCCGCTCGCGTCGTGGACGAGGAACATTCCTCTCCAGTGCCAGTTCTGGAGCGGGCTTCCGGTGCAGGACCACAGAGTGACGACGGCGCCGTTGGCCGTGCTGTTGCCTTCCGGTGTGGCGCAGGCACCCAGGCTGTAGAGACGGGTCCCCCCGGCCGCCTGGGCCGGAGCGGTGCTGAGGAAGCTGAAGCCGATGAGGGCCATCAGGGCGACGAGCGCCGACGATACCTTGCGAATCATGTGCGGTTCCTTCGTGGTCTCCGGCCTGGCGGCCGGCATGAGCTGACGCCGGGAGGCCGCCCCGGGGAACCGGTCCCCCGTCTGCGCTGACACCCCCGTGGCCGCGCTCACGCTGAGGCGGCGGCCCCGGCAGCAAGTGAATCTACGTTCGGGCGGCGCCCGGTGGTGTGCGTGCCGTGCGGGGTTGCTGTGCGTCGCGTGCGGGGGCGGCCCTGTGGAGCGCGCGGTGTTCGGTGGGGGTGAGGCCGAAGGCTTCGCGGAAGGCCCGGCTGAACGCGGTGGCGCTGGAGAAGCCCCAGCGTGCCGCTATCGCCTGGACGGGGTGAGTGCCCAGCTCGGCGCGGGCGAGGTCGGCGTGGGCGCGCTCCAGGCGGCTCCGGCGGATGTGCGCCGCGACGGTGAGCGGCTGGTCTCCGAAGAGGGTGTGGAGGGTGCGCAGGGAGATGCCGTGCCGGTCGGCGATCGCCTGGGGTGTCAGGTCCGGGTCGCCGAGGTTGTTCTCGATGAAGCGGTGGACACGCTGCCGTGCCTCCTGCGCACGTGCCTCGGCCGGCGCCAGCCCGGGGTCGCCGAGCTGCTGCGCGAGACAGGCGGTGGCCAGTTCGAGGGCTACGGATCCCATCGCGCGCAGCTCCTGGGGGCCGCAGGGCGAGGCGTGCGCGAGCAGGGTCGTCAGGAAGCCGGCGAGGATCGCGCCGGAGCCGGTGTCCGCGGTCAGGTTCCGCGCGAGGAGGCGGTCCACACGGTCCGGTCGCAGTGCGAGGGACGCACGGGGAATCTGCAGCATCACCGTCTCGACCTGACCGTCGGCACAGGCGCCCTCGCTCGGGCGGGAGGTGTCCGTGAGGACGAGCCCGCCGGAGATCACGGATTCGCTGCCCCGCTGGGAGATCCTGAACACGCCTCGGGTGATGAGCGCGAGCTGCAGGTTCTCGGGGTCGCCGCGCCGGATGTGCGCCGGGGTGCGCCGGGAGAGCACCGGTGAGCAGGCCACGGACGACAGCCGGAGCACGCCGAGGTCCACGTCCGTGATCCCGGCCCGGAAACCGGCCGGGTGCCGGCTGCTGAGCGTCACCGGCATGACCTCGCTGGACACGGCCTCGCAGAACCAGTCGAACCTGTCCTCTCGCGCCACGTCATGGTTCGACGTCCCCGGCAGACCCACACCAACCCCCGCACCTCGATCACGGTCGCGCCCCGGCCCCTGCCGGTTCTCGTGCGCGGACGCGCCCTTCCGACCACCACAAGATCGATTATCGGCCGGGCGGCCCTGCCCCTCCGCCCGCCGGCCCCGCGCGGTGCCCGTCACGGTCGGCGGGCGGACCGCACACGGAAGACCTCCTGGCGGTGGTCGGGTCCCGGCCGACGGTGTCGGGCGCGTGTCACCGGGAGCCGGGGGCGGGCGGCCACGGGTCGCCGAGGCGGTCGGACTGGCGGGACGCGGCCTCCAGCACGCTGCCCAGGAGGCCCGGGAAGAGCGCGTCCAGATCGTCGCGACGCAGCGCGTTCAGTTTGGCCGTGCCCCGGTAGATCTGCTGGATGACGCCGCTCTCACGCAACACCCGGAAGTGGTGCGTGGTCGTCGACTTCGTCACCGGGAGGTCGAAGAAGGAGCAGCTCAGTTCGGTTCCCTCGCGCGCCATCTCGCTGACGATCCGCAGTCGCACCGCGTCCGAAAGCGCGTGCAGCACACCCTCCAGGCGGATCTCGTCCCGCTCGGGGTGGGCGAGGGCCCGGGGGTTGGTCGCGGTCGTCACAGCGGCGGCTCCACTTCGTCCGGGGCGTCCTGACCCTCCATGGTACGAGATCCCTCGTAGTTTGACAGTCGCCGTACTACGACGAGTATCGTACGAGCATCCATCAGGCCCCCTGAGACGGAGTCCTCCATGAGCGTCGCCCTGTTCGAGCCGTACACCCTGCGGTCAGTGACCATCCCGAACCGCGTGTGGATGGCCCCGATGTGCCAGTACTCGGCCGCCGCGACCGGCCCGGACACGGGAGTCTCCGGCGACTGGCACTTCGCCCACTACGCCTCCCGCGCCACCGGCGGCACCGGGCTGATCCTGGTCGAGGCCACGGCCGTCTCCCCCGAAGGCCGGATCAGCCCCGCCGACCTCGGCATCTGGAACGACACCCAGGCCGCGGCGCTGCGCCGGATCACGGCCTTCCTCAAGGAACACGGCACCGTGCCGGGGATCCAGCTCGGTCACGCGGGCCGGAAGGCGGCCACCCGCCGACCCTGGGAGGGCCGCGGCCCGGTACCCGAGGACGGCCACGGCTGGCAGCCCGTCGGCCCCAGCCCCCTCGAGTTCGCCGAGGGCCACACCGTGCCGACCGAGCTGACCGCCGAGGGGATCCGGGAGATCGTCGACCACTTCGCGGACGCCGCCCGGCGCGCCCTGGCGGCCGGGTTCGAGGTCGTCGAGGTGCACGGCGCGCACGGCTATCTCATCGGGGAGTTCCTCTCCCCGCACAGCAACCACCGCACGGACGAGTACGGCGGCTCCTTCGAGAACCGGACCCGCTTCGCCCTCCAGGTGGTCGACGCCGTGCGCGCCGTGTGGCCCGCGGAGCTGCCGCTCTTCTTCCGCGTCTCGGCCACGGACTGGCTGGAGGAACAGGGCTGGACCCCGGACGAGACCGTCCGCTTCGCGCGGCTGCTGCGCGCGCACGGGGTCGACCTCCTCGACGTGTCGAGCGGCGGCAACGGCGGCCCGGCCCGGATCCCGGTCGGCCCCGGCTACCAGGTGCCGTTCGCGACCCGGGTGAAGGCGGAGACCGGGCTGCCCGTCGCCGCCGTGGGCCTCATCACGGACAGCCGGCAGGCCGAGAAGATCATCGCCGACGGCCGGGCGGACGCCGTACTGCTCGGCCGCGAGCTGCTGCGCGACGCCTCCTGGGCGCGCCGGGCCGCGCGCGAGCTGGGTTCAGCGACGCACACCCCGGAGCAGTACGCCTGGGCGATCTGAGGCCCCGGCGCCCCCGGGCCGGGCGAGACACACGCGCCCCACCTGGGGGGACGCCGTTCCGGGCGCCACTGTCAGTGGCCGGGGGCAGACTGGCCCGTATCCGTGACAACGACGTCCTGGAGGGATCGGCCATGCCCGACGTACTGCTCACCGTAGGTACCCGCAAGGGCCTGTTCGTCGGCCGCAGGCGCGCCGGCCGATGGGAGTTCGGCGAACCCCGGTTCAACGCGCAGGCGGTCTACTCGATCGGCATCGACACCCGGCGCCCCACTCCGCGGCTGCTCGTCGGGGGCGACAGCGCCCACTGGGGTCCCTCGGTGTTCCACTCCGACGACTTCGGGGCCACCTGGACCGAGCCCCCGCGCCCGGCGGTCAAGTTCCCCCGGGACACCGGGGCTTCGCTGGAGCGGGTGTGGCAGCTGCATCCGGCGCCGGCCCACTCCCCCGACGTGGTGTACGCGGGCACGGAGCCGGCCGCGTTGTTCCGGTCCGAGGACGGCGGGGAGTCCTTCGAACTGGTGCGCCCGCTCTGGGAGCACCCGACCCGGGACCGGTGGGTACCCGGCGGCGGCGGTGAGGCCGTGCACACGGTCGTCACCGACCGGCGTGATCCCGACCAGGTGACGGTCGCGGTCTCGACGGCCGGCGTGTTCCGCTCGCGGGACGGCGGAGAGAGCTGGGCGCCTTCCAACACCGGTGTCTCGGCGGTCTTCCTGCCCGACCCCGACCCGGAGTTCGGACAGTGCGTGCACAAGATCGCGCAGGACGCCGACGATCCGGACCGGCTCTATCTCCAGAACCACTGGGGTGTCTTCCGCAGCGACGACGCGGGCGGCCGGTGGACCGACATCGGGGCCGGGCTCCCCTCCGACTTCGGCTTCGCCGTCGTGGCCCACCCCCATCGCGCCGGCACGGCCTACGTCTTCCCCATCAACGCCGACTCCGACCGGGTGCCCGCGGGGCGTCGCTGCCGTGTCTACCGCACGAACGACGCGGGCGCCGGCTGGGAGCCGCTCTCCACCGGGCTGCCCGAGGGGGAGCACTACGGCACCGTGCTGCGGGACGCGATGTGCGCGGACGACGGGGACCCGGCGGGCATCTACTTCGGCAACCGCAACGGCGAGGTGTACGCGAGCGCGGACGACGGCGACACCTGGCAGCAGCTCGCCGCACACCTGCCGGACGTGCTCTGCGTGCGGGCCGCCGTGATCGCCTGATCCCGGCGGCGGGCCCCGGACGCCGGCGAAGGGGCGGGCCTGGGGCGACCGACGCCCGGGGGCCGCCTCATGGAGCCTGCCGGGACGCCCGGGGGCGGGAGCAAGGGAGGCGCGCCGGTGGCGCACCCGGATGCCGGACGCTCCCGGCCCCTCCGGATGCCGGGCGGCTACATGCCGGGCGGCTACGGCAGACGCCAGTCGACGGGCTGGGCACCCTGCCGGACCAGGAGTTCGTTGGTGCGACTGAACGGGCGGGAGCCGAAGAAGCCCCGGTCGGCCGACATCGGGGAAGGGTGCGCCGACTCCACGGCCGGCAGGTCCCCGAGCAGCGGCCGCGCGTTGCGGGCGTCGCGCCCCCAGAGGACGGACACGAGCGGCTTGCCCCGGGCGGCGAGCGCCCGGATGGCCTGCTCCGTCACGGCCTCCCAGCCGGCACCCCGATGCGCCCCGGGCTTCCGCGGCGCCGTGGTGAGCGCACGGTTGAGCAGGAGGACGCCCTGCCGGGTCCACGGGGTCAGATCGCCGTTCGAAGGACGCGGGAGACCCAGGTCGGTGTGGAGCTCCCGGTAGATGTTCTCCAGACTGCCCGGCAGCTGCCGCACGTCCGGAGCGACGGCGAAGCTGTGCCCGATGGCCATACCCGGCGTCGGGTAGGGGTCCTGGCCCACGATCAGCACCCGCACCTCGTCGAACGGCTGCTGGAAGGCGCGCAGCACGTGCTGCCCGGCCGGGAGGTAGGTTCTGCCGGCCGCGATCTCCGCGCGCAGGAATTCGCCCATCGCCGCCACGCGTTCGGCCACCGGCGCCAACGCCTCGGCCCAGCCGGGCTCCACAAGTTCTCTCAACGGTCGTGCTGCCACGGTCCGTCACCCTACCGGCCTACACGGACAGTCGGGCACCCGCCGTGACCCCACAGTCACCCGTGCCCGACCGCGGAGCCGGGAAGGGCCCGGCGGTGCCGCCCCGGGAACGCCCCCCGCAGTAGGCTGCACGCCGTCGCCCCTCCCCAGCCCTTCTCCTCACCCTCCGGAGCCGGTTCATGAGGTCACGCAGGCACCCGTCCGCCGTCGGTACCCGGTGACCGCCGCGCACCCCGGCGAGCTGGTCGTCGGAGTCGACTCGGGCGGTTCCGGGATACGGGTCGCCTTGGCCGAGGCGCGCGCCGGACGGGTGCTGGGGACGGTGCGCTCCCGGGAGCCGGTGCGGACCGGACCCGGTGGCATCGAGGCGGCCCCGCTGCTACGTCGGCTGCTGTCCGCCGTCGCGAGCCTGCGTGACGGAACGGCCCCGTCCCCGGAGCACCCGGCCGCGCTCGCGGAGGGCGCCGTCGCGGCCGTGGCGGTCGGCGCCGCCGGGATGGCCACGCTCGGAGCCGAGCTGCGGGCCGAGCTGCCCGGGGCGCTGGAGCGCGCGCTCGGCGTCCGGAGGCTGGTGCTGGCCGCCGACGCGGTCACGGCGTACGCGGGGGCGCTCGGGCAGCGGTCCGGAGCGGTCGTGGCGGGCGGCACCGGCATGATCGCCCTCGGGACGGACCTGACCACCTGGCGCCGGGCCGACGGCTGGGGCCATCTGCTCGGCGACTGCGGCAGCGGTGCGTGGATCGGCCGGGCCGGTCTGGAGGCGGCGATGCGCGCGTACGACGGCCGCCGCGGCGGCTCGGCCGCGCTCCTCAGCCGCGCCGAGGCCCGGTTCGGCCCGGCCGCCGGTCTGCCCGGCGCGCTCTACCCTCGGACCGACCGGCCCGCCGTGCTGGCCTCCTTCGCCCCCGAAGTGGCGGCCTGCGCGTCCGAGGGCGACCCGGTCGCCGGCGAGGTGCTGGCCCGGGCGGCGAGGCACATCGCCGACGCCGCCGAAGCCGTCTGCCCGGCCGGGAGCACCGTCGACGTGGCGCTGACCGGTGGCCTGTTCGGCATCGGCGAGGCCCTTCTCGCCCCGCTGCGCGAGGACCTCGCCGAGCGGCGGCCGGGCGCGCGCGTGGTGCCCGCCGCCGGCGATCCGCTGGCGGGGGCGGTCCTGCTCGCCTCGGCGCACGCCGCCGGTGCACTCCGCCTGCCGCAGGAGCGGGGACTACTCCATCTCATCAGTTAAACGACCGTTCGGACATAGCGGTGCAGATAACGCGCTGTCGCACCTCACCGAACTGCGCCGCGGGCAAAACCAGTAGCATGCGGCGCCATGAGCTCCCCCACTGGGCCTGCTTCCGGCCTGCCTGTACGAATGCCGCGACCCCGCCAAACCGGACGGCACCGCCGCCCTGAACCCGCGGCGGCGCCCGAGGGCGCTCCCGCACTCGTCCTCGCCGTTCCCGGTGAGCCGTCCGCCGCCATACGCTCACTGGCCGAAGAGGTCGTGAGCATCGCCCGCTCCGAGCTGCCCGGCCTGGAGGCGGTGATCGGTTACCTCGACGGTGACGACGCCGAGTACCCCTCGCTGACGACCGCGCTCGTCAGGACCGCGGCCGTGCGCACCGAGCGCTACGAGCTGGCCGTGGCCGCCGGGCGCGAGGTCAGCGCCCCCGAGGGCCCGGCGGCGGTCGTGGTCCCGCTGCTGGCCGGCCCCGACAGCGTCCTGACACGCCGGATCCGCCAGGCCGTCATGGACAGCGGCAACCTCGCCGAGCTGACCGATGTACTGGGCCCGCACCCGCTGCTCGCCGAGGGCCTGCACGTCCGCCTCTCGGAGGCCGGTCTGGCCCGTGCCGACCGCGCTCGCCTGTTCACCGTCGCCACCGCCGCCGACGGCATCGTGCTGGCCACGGTCGGCGGCGAGGAGGCGGTCCAGGCCGCCGGCATCACCGGCATGCTGCTGGCCGCGCGGCTGGCCGTCCCCGTGATCGCCGCCGCGCTCGACCAGGAGGGTTCGATCACCGCGGTCGCCGAGCAGCTGCGCGGTTCCGGTTCGGAGCAGTTGGCGCTCGCGCCGTACCTGATCGGCCCCGAACTGGCCGACGGCCTGCTCGACGCCGCCGCGAAGGAGGCCGGCTGCGCCGCCGCCGAGCCGCTCGGCGCCTACCCGGCGATCGGCAAGCTGGTGCTCTCCCAGTACGCCGCCGCGCTCGGCCTCGCCTCGCAGCAGGCCCAGGGGGCGCCGACTCACTGACCGCGCGCCGGGCGCGCAGGCAGCCGAAGCAGACGGGAGGGTCCGCACCGGAAGTGTCCGGGAGCGGGCCCTCCCGTGTGCCCGGGGGCGGGTTGCCGGGTCGTGCGACCGCCCGGGGGCCGCGGGCCGGACCCCGCGGGCTCAGCCGAAGACCACGCAGGAGGCCGCCGGCGCGTCGACGGAGCCGGCCCGGTGCGGCAGGCCGGTGTCCGGGTCGATGCCGAACCACGTGACGTCGCCGGAGCGCTCGTTCGCCGCGTAGAGCCACCGTCCGGTCGGGTCGAGCGCCAGGTCACGGGGCCAGCGACCACCGCAGGAAACGGTGCCGGCCGGCGCGGGCTTCGCGCCGGCCGGGTCGAGGGCGAGGACCGCGAGGCTGTCGTCGCCGCGCACGGCCACCCAGAGGAAGCGGCCGTCCGGGGAGACGACGACCGCGGACGGATGGCTGGGCGCGGTCGTCCCGGCGGGCACGACGGGGATCTCGTCGAGTGGTTCGAGGACACCGGCGTCGGCGTTCCAGCGGCAGACGGTGAGGGTCGGCTCCAGCTCGTTGAGCACGTACGCGTGCGTGCCGGCCGGATGGAAGGCGAGGTGGCGCGGCCCGGTGCCGGGGCGCAGCGCGGTCTCGCCGTGGGCCCGGAGGGTGCCGGTGCCCGGGTCGAGGGCGTAGATCCGCACCGAGTCGGTGCCGAGGTCCACGACGGTGACCCAGCGGTCGGCGGGGTCGCGGAGCACCTGGTGGGCGTGGGGGGAGCCCTGGCGGTCGGCGACGGGACCGGAGCCCTGGTGGCGGGCCACGTGGGCGGCGGCGGCCAGGGTGCCGTCGGCGTTGACCGGCAGGGCGGTGACGCTGCCCGAGCCGTAGTTGGCGGTCAGGACGTGCCCGGCCGCGACGGCGAGGTGGGTGGGGCCGGAGCCGCGGACGGGTGTGGGGGCGCCGCGCGGGACCGGCGCGGCTCCGGAGATGTCGAAGGCGGCCACGGCGCCTTCCTCGGCCTCGGAGACGGCGTAGAGCGCGGGCCCGTCGACGGCCAGGAAGGAGGGGTCGGGGAGCGTCGCGGTGGCGCCGGTCACCGCCAGGGCGCCCGTCCGCGGGTCCACGTCGGCGGTGAGGATGCCCCGGCCGCCCGCCGAGGTGAACGAGCCGATGAAGGCCCGTGCCGGTTCCCGCGCGTCCGCGTCGCCCATGGTGTCTCCCCTTCCGCCGGAGCGGTCACGGTCGAGCGCTCCGTAGTCCGGCCGACGGTAGCAGGCGGTCTAGACCAAATGGCGGGTGGGCGGCGGGGAAGGGCCCGGGGCATCGTCAGGCGGCGCGGACCAGCGGGGCGTCGGGTGAGGTGCGGAGCGGGGCCGCCAGGTCGACGAGGGCGCGCTCCAGGCCGCGGAGGTGGCCGAGGGCGGCCTCCGCGCCGGGATGGTGCGGCGGGACGGGAGCGCCGGGGCGCTCGCCGACGGACGGGCGTCCGGAGCGGCCCGGCGGCACCAGGGCGTGCACGGCCGCCTCGACCCGCCAGGAGGCCGCGGCGAGCCGGGCGTCGTGGGATGCCTCGGGGTCGGCGGCGACCGCCGAGAGGCCCCGGATCTCACGGGCGCAGTCCTCGAGCAGGGTGAGGACGTGCCGGGCGCGGGCCTTCCGCGCGCGCAGCGGGCTGAGCGGGTGCAGCAGCGGGGCGAGCGAGATCCCCGCCCGGCCGAGCAGCAGCTCCAGTTCGGCGGCGAGCGGGGCCGGATCGGCGTCCGGGTCGCCCGCGAGCCGGCGGGCCGCGACGGTGGTGCACGCGTGGACGCAGGTCACGGCCCGCTCGATCCAGGCGTTGGTGGCCGCGTGCGTGGTGACAGGCAGCAGGGCGACGCCGACGGCGGCGCCGAGGGCGCCGACCGCGGTCTCCTCGAAACGGAGCAGCAGCAGCCCGGGGTGCAGCACGCCCAGCAGGCCGTACAGGAGGCCCGCCATCACGGTGACGAAGAACATCATCCAGCTGTACGACAGCGGAGCCGTGTAGAAGATGCCGAAGACGCAGACGGCGACCAGCGCGGCCGTCGGCGCGGGTGCCCCCGCCAGTGGCAGGGCGATCAGGAAGCCCGCGGCGATACCGGTGACGGTACCGACCACCCGGCGGAAGCCGCGGACCAGCGTCTCGCCGCGCGAGGCGGTGTTGACGAAGATCCACCAGGCGGTGCCGACGGCCCAGTACCAGCGCTCATGGGAGATGAGCTGCCCGGCGGCCAGGGCGACGGCGCAGGCGACGGTGGCCTGGAACGCCTGTCGGGTGGTGGGGCGGGCGAGGCCGCTACCGGACAGCGGGGCGGGTGCGGCGGGCGGCGGGACGTGGCGCTCGACGCGCCAGACGACGAAGCGGACGGCGCCGACGGCGAGCAGGGCGAGCGTCACCGCGGTGTACAGCTCCGGCAGCTGCGCGGGCAGCGCGTGCAGGAACTGGGTGACGAAGAACATCATGAACGCGAAGATCCCGAGCGCGTGACCGCGCGGGCCCCAGCGGCGGGCGTACACCCCGGCGAAGACCACGAGCAGCCAGGAGGCGTCCCGCAGCGGAGGCACACCGTGCAGCGCGGTGGCGAGGGCGAGGACGGGGAAGCCCACCGCCGGCAGCAGGGCGGTGGTGGCCAGCTGGCGCCGGACGGTGGGGTCTCCCACGGTGAAGAGCGCGAGCAGCGCGGCCAGCCCGCCTGTGAGGGAGGCGGTCAGCGAAAGCCCCGCGAGTTCGGCCGCCGCGACGGCGAGGCCGACGCCGAGGACGGCGCGTGAGGAGACGCGCAGCCGGACCCGGCCCGGGTCCGGGGCCACGAACACCAGCCTGACCAGTCGGCGGACGGCCTCCCGGACCTTCTTCACGACGGTCGACCCGCCCCCGCTGCCGTACACACACCCTCTTCGCGTCATCTCGTGCCCCGGGCCTGCTTGTGGCCGCCCTCGGACATGGGAAAGGCGCCGCGGTCCGGTCCCGGCCTCGTCGCCGGTCCGGCGCTCGCGCGGCGCCGTCTACGTACTCGTCACCGAGGAAAGCATCCGTCGGTCAGTGGCTCAACTCGGCCACTGAGAGCTGTGCCATTGGTACAGTCATCGCGGGTAGATTTCAGCCGAAAGGGAGCCAACGGACCATGGCGGTGGACGAGCTCGACACCCGTATCCTGCGCCTCCTCCTCGAGCGGCCGCGCACCAGCGTGCGCGAGTACGCGCGGATCCTCGGAGTGGCCAGAGGCACCGTTCAGGCGCGCGTGGACCGGCTGGAGCGGGACGGGGTGATCGCCGGCACGGGACCGTTCCTGTCCCCGGCCGCGCTCGGCCACCCCGTCCTGGCTTTCGTCCACATCGAGGTCACCCAGGGACACCTGGACGAGGTGGGCGACGCGCTCGCGGCCGTACCGGAGATCGTCGAGGCGTTCTCGATCACCGGTGGCGGCGATCTTCTGACGCGTGTGGTGGCGCGGGACAACGGTCACCTGGAGGACGTGATCCAGCACCTGATCCGGTTGCCCGGCGTGGTGCGCACCCGGACGGAGATGGCGCTGCGCGAGCGGGTGCCGTACCGGCTGTTGCCGTTGGTCGAGTCGGTGGGCCGCGCGTCGGCTCGGAACGCCCGGGACCGCTCCGGGGCGACGCCCTGACGTACCGGACCGGGCGGGCCGAGGGCCCGGCGCCCGCGCGGAAATCGGGCCGCCGAAGCCCGAACGGTGTGCCCGGCGCCCGAGCCACCTGAGCGAGCCGCTGTTCCTGCGCGCCGACCACACCAACGGCACGCGTCACCTGATCCGCGACGACTACGCGGGCAGCGGCGTCGCGGACTCCGCCGTTGCCGGCCTTCGTCACGGGGGCCGCGTCCCGGCGGGAGGCCCTGCTGTGCACGGACGGCACGACGCCCGACACCGTGGGGCACGGCGGCGATCCGCACGGCGGCGGTCCGCACGGCGGCGGTCCGGAGGCCCCCTTCCTGGACGTCGTGTGGTGGGTCGACCGGGAACTCCTCCGCCACGGAGCGGAGATGACGCTGTTCCGCGACCTGTACCGGTCGGCGCACCGACCCCGCGGGACCCGGCGCACCATCGCCGCGGAAGACCGCCATACTGCTTCTCCTACAGTGCGGGACGCGGGCCGGGGGGCTCGGCGTCTCCGGCCCGGGGAACGGGGCCGGGGCCCAGTGGCCCCACCCCCGCCCGCGTGCCGGCCCGAACGGCCACGAGCCTGCGGCCGGAAGCATCGGCGGGCCCGTTCGCGAACGCCGAGGACAGGACGCGGGAGAGTACGTGAGCAGAGTGATCGACGGCCGCTTCGAGCTGGTGGAACGGCTCGGCGGGGGCGGAATGGGCACCGTGTGGCGGGCTCGTGACCTGGCGCTGCACCGCGAGGTGGCCCTGAAGGAGGTCCGCCCGCCCGACCCGGCCATGGCGGAGTACGAGCCGGAGGCCGCCCGCACGCTCCGGGAACGGGTGCTGCGCGAGGCCAGGGCCCTGGCCCGGCTCGACCACCCGAACGTGGTGACGATCCACCACATCGTGGACGGCGGCGAGGGCACGTACCCCTGGCTGGTGATGGAGCTGGTGACCGGCGGCTCGCTGCACGACCGGCTGGAGCGCGGCACCATGACGCCGTCGGAGGCGGCGCGGCTGGGCCGGGACCTGCTGTCGGCGCTGCGGGCCGCGCACGAGCGGGGCATCGAGCACCGGGACGTGAAGCCCGCCAACGTGCTGCTGCGCCCCGACGGCCGCCCCGTGCTCACGGACTTCGGGATCGCCGCCGTCCGCGAGTCGACGAACCTCACGGCCACGGGCTCCGTCATCGGTTCGCCCGACTACATGGCGCCGGAGCGGGTCAGGGGCGGTGTGGGCGGGGCCGCCGGTGACCTGTGGTCCCTGGGCATGCTCCTGTACGTCGCCGTGGAGGGCCGGCATCCGCTGCGCCGGGCCACCACCCTGGCGACACTGGCGGCCGTACTCTCCGAAGACGTACCGCCGCCCCGACAGGCCGGACCGCTCGGCACCGTGCTGGCCGCGCTGCTGGTGCGTGACCCCGCCGCGCGCCCGCGGGCCGAGGAACTCGACCGCGCGCTGTCCGCCGTCGCGGAGTCCGTCGCGCCCACCGGACACGGCATCCGCAAGGACGCGACAGCCACGCCGGCGGACCCCAGGACCGGCGGCGTGACGGGCCAGGCGGACGGCCGGGGGGCTCCCGGCGCGCCCGCCCCGGTGGCCACGTCGTTCCCTCTGGCACCGCCCGTCCCCGGACAGGCTCCGGGCGCCCTGTCCGGGCCGGCCGTGACGCCGCCTCCCCCACCCTTCCCCGCGGGTGGGACCACCCCACCGCCCTTCGCGGCAGGCGCGACCACGACCGCCGTTCCGGGTGGCCGGCGCCGGACCGGCGCGCGCCTCGGCTTCGTCCTGGCCGTGCTGCTGGCGGTGGCGCTTCCGGTCGGATACCTCAACCGGGACGGGTGGAAGGACTCCGGGGACACCGGCGCACGCGGCCCGTCCGCCGCCGCCTCGTCCCCTTCCTCCCTCGCCCCGGCACCGGACGCGCCGGCGGACACGGCCGACGACAGGACGGCGAAGACGGATCTGCTCACCGCCGAGGGCGTCAAGGACGCCGTCGCGAAGCTGAAGCCGGTCATGGGAGGCACGAAGGTCACCCGTTTCGTCGTGTATCCCGAGTACGTGATCGCCGAGGCACTCGTGGAGGGCAGCACCAAGCGCTACGACTCCTTCAGCTACCGGGGCGGGGACGTCGCCGTGCGGGAGGGCTCCGGCGGCACGGTCATGACCGGCACGGTGCCGGCCGATCTGGCGGAGTTCGACTGGGACGCCCTGCCCGAACTGCTGGAGCGGGCGGAAAAGGAGCTGGGCGTCGAGAACCCCACCAGTCGCTACCTCGTCGTGAACCCGCCGTCGACCGTCTTCAAGACCGGCGCGGGGATGAGCGTCTACCTGTCCGACGACTACGGCTCCGGCTACCTGAAGGCGGACCCCAAGGGCAAGGTCATCGCCGGCTACCCGCAGGAGAGGTGACCCGACCGGGGGCGGCGCGCGGGCCCGGCCCGTTCCGGCCGGCCGGCGGGTACCGGCCGCGTCAGCCGTGGCGGCCGAACAGACCGGGGACGTCGGCGAAGGAGTCCAGCACGTGGTCCGGGGTCCCGTCCGCCTCCCGGTGGGTCTCGGGCAGGTACTTTCCGGTCCTGACGAGGACGCCGGTGATCCCGTTGCCCTGGGCGGCGAGTACGTCCGAGACGATGTCGTCGCCCACCATGAGCGTCCGGTCCGCGGTGACCCTCAGATGGGTCAGAGCCGCGGCGAAGAAGGCGGCGGCCGGCTTGCCGGTGACGATCGCCTCGACGCGGGCCGCGCTCTCGAGTCCCAGGAGGAAGGCTCCGGTGTCGAGGTCGAGCCCGTCGGCCGTGCGCCAGTACAGGTTGCGGTGCATGGCGACGAGGCGCGCGCCGTCCCGGAGCCTGCGGAAGACCAGGTTGAGGGAGGCGTACGTGAAGCCGGCTCCCGCGCCGCCGAGGACGACGACATCGGGCGCGTCGTCCTCTCCGACGAGGCGCACGCCTTCGAGGTCCTCGCGCACGTCACCTGTGTTCAGCAGGAGACAGCGGGCCTCCGGATGGTGTTCCCTCAGGTACGCGGCGGTGGCGGCGGGCGCGGTGAGGACGTCGCGCACGGCGACGGGAAAGCCCTCCCGGGTCAGCCGCGCGGCGATCGAGGCGCGCGTCCGTGACGTGTTGTTGGTGACCAGGGCGTAGGGAACGCCCCGGTCCCGCAGGGCCTCCAGGGCCCGTACGGCACCGGGGATCGGCTTCCAGGAGACGGTGAGGACACCGTCGATGTCGATCAGGGCGGCTTCGGGGGAGTTCATGGGCCTCCGGGTCCTGCCGGTGTGAGCCGGGCGGGTCGGCCCGGCGGGTCCGCGGGAAGACCGGGCGCGGGGCCCGGCCCCGGCGCTGCGCCCTGGCACGTGCGGAGCTGCCGTCAGGAGCGGATCGCGGGCCTGTCGCGCGCACCCGCGACGCCGCGAAGGGAGCCTCCGGGGACCGGTGACGCGCGCCGTGGCCCCGCCGCCGCACGCGGTTCGACCGGGATGTCCGTTGCCCTCGGCATTCTCCTCCCTGGTACCCGTGCGTCAAGCGTGCGGCGCGCGGGCGCGCCCTGTCGGACGGAGGGCCGCCCGACAGGCTCTCAGGACCCCCACGCCTCCCACTCGTAGATCCGGGCGGCCGGGTCGGTGGTCTGGGTCGGTCTCGTCACCTCCAGACGCAGGAAGCGCGCGGTGACGCTGACCGGATGCGTCGTGACGGCGGCGGTGTTGCCGGTGACGGACGCCGCGGTGACCCACGGCTCACCGGCCGAGGCGCGTACCTTCACCGTGAAGTCCAGGGTGTTCCAGGTGTCGTTCTCGCCGCCGGCGGCGGCGTGGCGGACGACGAAGCGGTTCAGGGCCCGGACGGAACCGAGATCGACCTCCAGCCACTTGGCGCTCGTCGTCGTACACCACTTGTCGGCGTCGCCGCCCGAGACGGAGCCGTTGACCGCCTTGTCCGGGGTCTCGGCGCTGTTGCAGCTGCCGGAGGCGGTGGCGGGGCGGTTCAGCGCCAGGTTGGTCTCGGTGGCCGGGGACCAGCCGACCGAGGTGGTGGCGGCGGGCGAACGGCCGTACTCGGCGGAGACGGCCTCGACCTCGAGGGTCGTGCTGGTCTCGGTGCCGACGCGGTCCAGGCCCGGGACGAAGTACGCGTCGTTCGGGGTGGCGCCCAGGAAGGTGCGGCCGCCGGCGTCGCGCCGGTACACCTCGTAGTGGTGCACGGGCCCCGCGGGCGCCGTCCAGGACAGCCGCAGGGACTTGCGGGTGGGGCTCACGTCGGTCGCGCCGAGGACGCCGAACGCGGTCGGCGCGGCCGTGACGTCCACAGCCCCGTCGTACACGGCGATCTGGCCGACCCTCACGTCGTAGGAGGCGTCGGAACCCGATGCCCGCAGGCCGATCTGGGCGATGGTCCGTCCGGCGAACGCCGAGAGGTCGAGGGTCTTGGGTTCCCAGCCGGACGTCGTGGTGGAGCCGAGGTCCAGCGTCGTGAAGGTGGTGGGGGCGTCGGTGAAGGCGAGGGCGGCGCTGAGGCGGGTGGGGCCGGCGGCCGGGGTCCTCACGACCACGGACAGCCGGGTGTCGTCGGCCACGGGGAGCCGCGTCTGGTAGAGCCGCACGGTGTTGACGGCGTCGAGTCTGCCGGTCAGGCGTAGCGAGGAGCCGCCCTCGTAGGCGTCGGTGAAGTCGATCGAGGGGTGCAGGGCGGTCCCGTCGGACTCGACCAGCCACCGGTAGGTGGGGGGCACGTCCTGGAGCGAGAGGTTGTTCCAGCCCCCGGTGGCGACACGGACACCGGCGGAGTGGTGGAAGTCGCCCTGGCCGGCGCCGAAGGACGTGACGAAGGGCTTGGCGGTGACGGCGGACGACTCGGCGACGTAGTGCGCGAGCCCCTTCCAGGCCGAGGCGGTCGTGGTGTCCGACGGATCGCCGTGCGGGCCGTCCCAGAAGCGCGCCTCGCGGGCATGGGAGTCGGCGCGGTCCGTCGAGGAGGTGTACGTCCACTCGGGACGGTAGATGCCGAGCGAGGTGACGTGAGGCCGTCCCGGAGGGAAGACCGCGTTCCAGGGGACGGAGGTCCGGTATCCGTTCGCCTCGGTGTCGATGCCGGCGAACAGTTCGTACTCACTGCGGCCGAGGTTCCTGGCGAGGGTCCGCGAGGAGTCCAGGCCGGCGGCGTTCCAACCGAAGTCGAGGAACATCGAGTCGGAGGTGCGCCGTGTCCCTTCCTGGAGGAAGGAGTCGTTGGCGGACGTCAGGGCGTCCTGCCAGCTCACCGCGCCGGACTCGGTCATCGCGTCGTACCACATGAAGTCGACGGGGCCGAGGGCGCGCGCGTAGCGCATCTCGTCGCGCAGGTCGGTGGCGAGGGCGGCGTCGCCACCGGCGGTCTCCTGGTTGACGAACCAGCCGTCGAAGCCGTAGTAGCGGGCGACTTCGACGAGTTTGTCGGCGACGGGGAAGGTGGAGCCCGTCCTCCGGGCGAAGTCGCGGACCCACTGGATCCGGCCGCCGTAGGCGGTGGGCGGGAAGAAGACCGTGCCGTAGACCTTGACGCCGTTGCGGTGGGCGGCGTCGATGACGGTCGCGTTCGGGGCGAGGATCAGGCCCTCGCTCGCGGAGCCGCCCCAGAACACCAGCTTGTCGAGGTACTGCCAGTGCCCGAAGGCGTAGTAGTCCGGGTCGGCCGAGCCCTGTGAGGGGTTGTCCGAGGTGGGGCCGAAGGAGACCAGGCCGGTGATCCCGCCTTCGCCGGCGCGGGCGTTGGCGTTGGCCCGGAGCGCGGGATCGGAGACGCGGGTCCGCAGGGGGACCCGGGAGCGGTTGAACGGTGCGTCGGGGTCGGTGCCGGGGTCCCAGTCCAGGAGGGTGTCGGGGTGCCAGTAGGAGGCGTGGGGCTGGTCCCCGCGGGCCGGGGCCGCCGCGGAGGGTGGCGCCGGGGCGCGCGGCGGGTCCGCCGCCGCGGCGCTCGGCAAGGGGGCGAGGAGGGCGAGGCCGAGCGCGGCGGCGATCGCGGCCCGTCCCGGTGTCAGTGGAAGGTGTCGTCTCATCCGGAACTCCGGTCCAGCGGAAGGTGAGGGTGCTGGGTGTACGGGAGGTGCTGATGGTGCGGATGGCACGGGGCACGACGCCTGGTCCACGGCGTGTGCCGGTCTTCGGGCCTCAAGCGGCACACGGCGGCCCGCTCCCGGTGGGGCCGGGAGCGGGCGCGGTGTGCGGCGGCGGTCGTCTCGCCCGGGGAGGCTAAACTGTTTTAGCCGCCAGGGTCAAGGGTGGCGGCGCCGTGCTCTCACGGACCGTGAGCCGGGGGGTCGGGTTCCTGACGTCCCGCGCGGTGGCCGGATCGTCGACCAGGGCGAGCAGGGAGCGGGCGACCTGTTCCCCGAGGGCGAAGGTGTCGCGGGTGAGCGCGGTGAGCGAGGGGTGCACGATACGGGTGAGCGTCGAGTCGTCGAAGGAGACGATGGACAGCTCGCCGGGCACGTCCACTCCCATCTCGCCGGCCACGCCGAGACCGGCCACCGCCATCACGTCGTTGTCGTAGACGATCGCGGTGGGCCGCGACCTCCGGGCCAGGAGCGCCCGGGTGGCGGCCGCTCCCTCGGCGTCGCTGAAGTCGGTCGGCAGGGAGAGCGCCTCGGTGAGGCCGAGCCGTCGGGCGCTGTCCCGCACCGCGCGGATGCGGCGCTGGGTGTGCTGGAAGGCGGGCAGCCCGGCCAGGTGGGCGATCCGCCGGTGTCCGAGCGCGGCGAGGTACTCGACGATCGACACCATCGCCTCGCGGTCGTCGGCCCAGATGCACGGGAGGCGGCCGTGGCGGCCGGGGCCGCCGAGGACGGTGACGGGTACACCGAGGTGTTCCAGGACCGCGATGCGCGGGTCCCGGACCTGGAGGTCGACCAGGACGAAACCGTCCACGCGGTGTTCGGAGGTCCAGCGGCGGTAGACCTCGATCTCGGCGGCGGTGTCCTCGACGACGAGCAGCTGGAGGGCCGTGCCGTGGACGGAGAGGGCGGCCTGGAGCCCGCTGAGCAGCTGACTGAAGAACGGCTCGATCCCGATGGTCCTGGCGGGGCGGGCGAGGACGAGCCCGACGGCACCGGCCCGCGCTCCGCCGAGGGCGCGTGCGGCGCTGTGCGGGCGCCAGTTCATCTCCTCGGCGACCCGCAGGATGCGCCCCCGGGTCTCCTCGCTGACGCCGGGCCGTCCGTTCAGCGCGAAGGACACCGCCCCCTTGGACACCCCGGCCCGCCGCGCGATGTCGGCGATCGTCGGTCTGGCCACGCGCGGCCCCTTCCGTCCTGTTCCGTGCCTTGACAGCGGAGTCTAGCGGGAGCATAGTCCCCGATCGCTAGACCGGTTTAGTAGCGCTGCCTCGTCCGTCGGAACAGACCGGGAGACCTTGCGATGCGAAGAACTGACTGGATGCGGACGGCCGCCGCCGTGGCCACGGCGGCGCTGCTGGCGGGCTGCGGGCTGGGCGGCGTCGACGGCACGGACCGCGGCGTCCCCTCCGGGGGCGGTGAGATACGCGGCAGGGTCTCCCTGCAGACCTGGGCGCTGAAGCCCACGTTCACGGCGTACATGGAAGGCGTGCTCGACGCCTTCGAGAAGGAGCACCCGGGAGTCGAGGTCGAGTGGCTCGACCAGCCGGGCGAGGGGTACTCGGAGAAGGTCCTCAGCCAGGCGGCCGGCGGCACCCTGCCCGACGTGGTCAACCTGCCGCCGGACTTCGCCCTGCCCCTGGTGAAGCGCCGCCTGCTGCTCGACGTGGGCGCCGCCGACCCGAAGCTCGAGGCGGACTACGTGAAGGGCGGCACCGACGCCTACCGGTTCACCGGCCGGGAGGGTGTGTACGGCTACCCCTGGTACCTCAACACCGACGTCAACTACTGGAACGCGGACCAGCTCCGGCGGTACGGACTCGACCCGGCGAAGCCGCCGGCCGACCTGCGACAGTTGATCACGGCCGCCAGGACGGTGAAGGAGCGGTCGAACGGGTCGGTCTACCTGATGAGCCGCAAACCCGGACTCATGGACTTCGCCGGCGCCGGTGTGCCGCTGATGTCCGAGGACGGCACCCGCTTCACCTTCAACACCCCCGAGGCCGCAGCGCTGCTCGACACCTACCGGGCCGCCTTCCGCGAGGGGCTGCTCCCCCGGGACGTGCTGACCGAGACGTACGCGGGCAACACCAAGCTGTTCACCGCGGGCACCGCCGCCTGGACCACCGCCGGCGGCAACTACATCACCTCGCTGGCCACGGACAACCCGAGCCTGGCGCCCAAGGTCGTCTCCTCCCCCGCGATGGGCACGCCGCCGCTGTACGTCCAGGGGCTGTCGGTGGCGAGCCACTCCGGGAACCGCGCGACCGCGCTGGCCCTGGCCCGCTGGGTGACGAACGCCGGGAACCAGGCGGCCTTCGCCCGCCTCACCAGCGTCTTCCCCTCCACGAGGGCCTCTGCCCAGGACCCCTACTTCAGCCGGAGCGACGGCACCAACGCGGGCGACGCCAAGGTCACCGCGTTCGCCTCGCTCGCGCGGGCCACGGTGCTGGAGCCGGTCCAGGCCAACGACGCGATCAAGACGGTGATCAACCAGCAGATCGCTTTGGCCCTCAGCGGACGGACAGGGTCCCAGGAGGCCCTGGACACCGCGGTCGCCCGCGCGGACCGGATGCTCCGGGACTGAGCGCGCCGCCACCGCCCCGACCGGCCGCCCTCTCGGCAGGCCCCCGCCAGGAAGGCACCCACTCCATGACCCACCGGCGCTGGTTCACCCCGTGGCTGCTCGCCGGGCCCGCCGTCGTCTGGCTCGCCGTCTTCAACCTGTGGCCGGCCGTCAACACCGTGGTCCTGTCGTTCAGCGACGCCCGGCCTCTCGGCGGCGGCCGGTTCACCGGCCTGGAGAACTACGAACGGGCCCTCGACGACGAACAGTTGGCCGACGCCCTGGTCAACAGCATCGTCTACCTGCTGGTCTGCCTGCCGCTGCTCACCGTGCTGCCCCTGCTGTTGGCCCTCCTGGTGGAACGGAGGCTGCCGGGCATCGCGTTCTTCCGCACGGCCTTCTACACCCCGGTCGTCGCCTCGGCCGTCGTGGTCGGACTGATCTGGGGCTGGGTGCTCGACGACCGCGGTCTGGTCAACGGACTCCTCGGACAGCTCGGCCTCGCGGACCGTCCGGTCCCCTTCCTCACCGACCGCTGGCTGCTGCTGTTCAGCGCGATCGCGCTGACGGTGTGGAAGGGACTCGGCTACTACATGGTCATCTACCTGTCCGCGCTCGGGAACGTCGGACGCGAACTCCACGAGGCAGCCGCCGTCGACGGGGCCTCCGCGATCCGACGGTTCCTGCACGTCACCCTGCCGGGCGTCCGGCCCGCGATGACGCTGGTCGCCGTGCTGGTCTCGGTCTCCGCGCTGCGGGTCTTCTCCGAGTTGTACGTCCTGTCCGACGGCACCGGCGGACCGGGCGGCCGGGACATGTCGGTGGTCATGCTCATCCAGATGTACAGCCGCGGCTTCACCGGCCATCTCGGCTACGCCTCCGCGCTGAGCCTCGTCCTCTTCGTGATCACTCTGGGCCCGATGCTGCTGCTCGCCCGGCTCGACCGGAAGCCGGCCTGATCCCGTGTCCCGGACCTTCGGCGCCCCATCGGCCGGTGCGCGGACGGTGCGCTACCTCCTGCTCGCGCTGGTCCTGCTGCTCACCGTCGGCCCGTTCCTCTGGCAGTTGTCGACCTCGTTCAAGGGCCCGGGCGAGGACGTGTACGCGCGTACGCCGGACTTCCTGCCCCGGGAGCCGACGTTCGCCAACTACGCCGACGTCGCCGACACCGTCCCCGTCTGGACGTATGCCGCCAACTCCCTGGTGGTGGCCTCGGTGGCGGTCGTCGGCAACGTGGTGGGCGCCACCCTCGCCGGCTTCGCCCTGTCCCGGCTGCGCTTCCGCGGGGCACGGTGGCTGCTCGGCCTCTTCCTGGCCACGCTCGTCCTGCCCGGCGAGGTCACCCTGGTCTCCCAGTACGTGACCGTCCGCGGGATGGGGCTGTCCGACACCCTGCTCGGCGTGGCCCTGCCCGGAGCGATCGCCATGCTCAACGTCCTGCTGATGTACACCGCCTTCCGGGCCGTTCCGCCGGAGCTTGACGCCGCCGCCCTGATCGACGGAGCCAACGTCCCGCAGCGCCTGATCCATGTGGGGCTGCCGAACGTACGGGGCATGCTCAGTGTGGTCGTGATCTTCACCTTCATCGGCGCCTGGGACGACTTCCTGTGGCCCCTCATCGTCCTCAACGACCCCGAGCACTACACCCTCACCGTCGGACTGCGCTATCTCGACGGGACGTTCACCGCCAATCCGCGGCTCATCGCCGCCGGCACCATGATCGCCTTCCTGCCCGTCGTCGCCGTGTTCGCCGTGCTCCAGCGGTTCTTCTTCAAGGGCGTCGAAGAAGGCGCGGTCAAGGGATGACCTCCGGAAAGGACCCGAGCATGCCCACCTCCCCGCCGCCACCGGCCGAGCCCCCCTCGCGGGTCCCGCGGTTCGGAGTCAACTACACACCGAGCGAAGGCTGGTTCCATCACTGGCTCGACTTCGACCCGGACACCGTCCGGGCCGATCTCGACTCCGTCGCGGCCCTCGGACTCGACCACGTCCGGGTCTTCCCGCTCTGGCCGGTCTTCCAGCCGAACCGCTCCCTGATTCGGCCGCGCGCGGTCGAGCAGCTGGTACTCCTGGCGGACGCGGCGGGCGAACGCGGGCTCGACGTCGCCGTCGACGGACTCCAGGGCCATCTGTCCAGCTTCGACTTCCGGCCCTCCTGGACGGTGAGCTGGCACCGGCGGAACCTGTTCACCGACCCCGACGTCCTCGACAGCCAGGCCGCGTACCTGCGCACCCTCGCCTCGGCCCTCGCCGACCGGCCCAACTTCCTCGGCATGACACTCGGCAACGAGATCAACCAGTTCTCCGGCGACCCGCATCCGGACCCGGACCGCATCACACCCGCTCAGGCCGCGCACTGGCTACGCCGGATGCTGGAAGCCTGCGAGGAGGGCGCGCCGGGCCGGCTGCATCTGCACGCGGAGTACGACGCGGCCTGGTACCTGGACGACCATCCGTTCACCCCCGGGCACGCGGCGCGGCTGGGCGCGGCGACCGCCGTGCACTCCTGGGTGTTCAACGGCACCGCCCAGCGCTACGGCGCCGACGCCGTCGCCACCGGACAGCACGCCGCGTACCTGATCGAGCTGTCCAAGGCGTGGGCCGACGACCCGGCGCGGCAGGTGTGGCTCCAGGAGGTCGGGGCCCCGGCCCCGCACATCCCGCCGGAGCGGGCCGCCGGCTTCGCCCGTACGACGGTGGCGGCGGCGCTGGACTGCCCGGATCTGTGGGGGATCACCTGGTGGTGCTCCCACGACGTCGACCGCTCGCTCGCCGACTTCCCCGAACTGGAATACGGCCTGGGCCTGTTGACGAACGACCAGGCCGCCAAGCCGGCCGGTCGGGCGATCGCCGAGGTGGTGGCGGAGGTCCGCACGACCGGCCGTCCGGCCGCCCCGCGCACCACCGCCCTGGTGCTGGACCTGCCCGACGGGGCGGCCGGACGCTCCGTCTGCGCTCCCGGCGGAGCCTTCTTCGAGGCGTTCATGCGGCTCGCCGCGGCAGGAGTACGACCCTCGGTCGTACTGGCGGCGCGCGCCGCGGACCGCGAGCATCTGAACGCACGCGGCATCACCCGGACGGTCACGGCCGCAGAACTCGGCCCGGTCCGACGAAAGCCCTGACCCGCACACCCACGCGAGGGAGCGACTGCCATGCACGACGACCGCGGCCTGATCGAGTCCCGGCTGAGGCGGGTCCTCGACGAACGGATCCGCCCGGCGGTCCATCCGGCGTCGGTGCCCCTGGAAGCCGGCATCTGGACTGCGCCCGGCGAGCCGGTACCGGTGGCCGAGGGCCTCGCCGCGCCGCGGACCCCGATCGCCGTCGGCGATGCCTGGGGGGCTCCCTGGGGCACGAGCTGGCTCACCGTGTCAGGCCGGGTCCCCGACGCATGGGCGGGGCGGACCGTGGAGGCGCTGATCGACCTCGGATTCGACGCGAACATGCCCGGCTTCCAGTGCGAGGGGCTGGTCTACCGGGGTGACGGCACTCCTGTGAAGGGCCTCCACCCGCGCAACCAGTGGGTGCGGATCGGTTCGCCGGCGGCCGGCGGCGAGGAGGTGCTGCTGCACGTCGAGGCCGCCTCCAATCCGGTGATCCTGGACTACCACCCCTTCCTGCCGACGGACCTCGGCGACCGGTCGACGGCCGGGACGAGGCCCCGGTACCGCCTGGAACGGACGGATCTGGCGGTCTTCGACGAGACGGTGTGGCAGCTCGTGATGGATCTGGAGGTCCTCGGCGACCTGATGGCGGAGCTGCCGCCGGACGGCGCCCGCCGCTGGGATCTGCTGCGGGCGGTCGAGGGGGCACTGGACGCTCTCGACCTGCAGGACGTGAACGGGACGGCGGCCGTGGCACGAGAGCGGCTCGCCGGGGTGCTCGCCTCCCCCGCCGAGCCCTCGGCACACCGGATCAGCGCGGTCGGCCACGCGCACATCGACTCGGCCTGGCTGTGGCCGCTGCGCGAGACGGTCCGCAAGGTGGCGCGGACCACCGCCAACATGACGGCCCTCCTGGAGGACCATCCGGAGTTCGTCTACACCATGTCGCAGGCACAGCAGTACGCGTGGATCAAGGAACACCGGCCGGAGGTGTACGCGCGGGTGAAGAAGGCGGTCGCGCAGGGCCGTTTCGTCCCGGCCGGCGGCATGTGGGTCGAGTCGGACACCAACATGCCGTCCTCGGAGGCGATGGCCCGTCAGTTCGTGCACGGGAAGCGCTTCTTCCTGGAGGAGTTCGGGATCGAGAGCGAGGAGGCTTGGCTGCCGGACACCTTCGGTTTCGCCGCCGGACTGCCGCAGATCATCCGGGCGGCGGGCTGCCGGTGGCTGTTGACGCAGAAGATCTCGTGGAGCCAGGTCAACACCTTCCCTCACCACACCTTCTGGTGGGAGGGCATCGACGGCACACGGATCTTCACCCACTTCCCACCGGTCGACACCTACAACTGCTCCATGCAGGGCCGGGAGATCGCCCACGCGGCGCGCAATTTCAAGGAGAAGGGGCGGGCCCGGCATTCGCTCGCGCCGACCGGCTGGGGCGACGGGGGCGGCGGGACCACCCGCGAGATGGTCGCGAAGGCCGCACGGCTGCGCGATCTGGAGGGGTCGGCGCGGGTCGTCTGGGAGAGGCCGGCCGCGTTCTTCGACCGAGCCGAGGCCGAGTACCCGGACGCGCCGGTGTGGGTGGGCGAGCTGTACCTGGAGCTGCACCGGGCGACGCTGACCAGCCAGGCCCGGACGAAGCAGGGCAACCGGGCGAGCGAGAACCTGCTGCGCGAGGCCGAACTGTGGGCGGCCACCGCGGCCGTCCGGACGGGCTCGCCCTATCCGTACGAGGCACTGGACCGCCTCTGGAAGACGGTGCTGCTCCACCAGTTCCACGACATCCTGCCCGGGTCGTCGATCGCCTGGGTGCACCGCGAGGCGGAGCGGACCTACGCGGATGTCGCCGGGGAGCTCACCGGGATCGTCGAGCGGGCGCAGCGGGCACTGGCCGGGGACGCCACGGCGGGGCGGGACGTGGTCTTCAACGCCGCACCGCACGCGCGCGCCGGCGTTCCCGCGGGCGGCGCCCTGGCGGTGTCGGAGGCTCTGGACGACCACAGGACGAGCGGGGAGTCCGGGGGCTGCTCGGTGACGGAGCGGCCCGACGGGGGGCGTGTCCTGTCCAACGGGCTGCTTCGCGTGTCGGTGGACGAACGGGGGCTGGTCGTGTCGGTGGTCGACCTCGCCGCCGGACGCGAGACGATCGCCCCGGGCGCGGCGGCCAACCTGCTCCAGATCCACCCCGACTTCCCGAACATGTGGGACGCCTGGGACGTCGACCGGTTCTACCGCAACACGGTCACCGACCTCACGGAGGCCGAGGAGGTGGTCGTCGTCGCCGATTCCCCTCGGTCGGCCGCGGTGCGCGTGATCCGTTCCTTCGGCGCCTCCCGCGTGGCGCAGACCCTGACGCTCGACGCGGGCGCGAAGCGGCTCGACCTGGACATCGAGGTGGACTGGCGCGAGACGGAGAAGTTCCTCAAGGTGGCCTTCCCGCTCGACCTCCATACCGACCGCTACGCCGCGGAGACCCAGTTCGGCCACCTGTACCGTCCGACCCACACCAACACCAGCTGGGAGGCGGCGAAGTTCGAGGCGTGCAACCACCGCTTCGTCCATCTGGAGGAGCCCGGCTGGGGGGTGGCGCTGGTCACCGCGTCGACGTACGGCCACGACGTGACCCGTGCGGTACGGCCCGGCGACCGCGGCACCACGACGACGGTGCGGATGTCGCTGCTGCGTGCGCCCCGCTTCCCCGACCCGCACACCGACCAGGGCGTGCACCGGTTCCGGCACGCGCTGGTGCCGGGAGCGTCGGTGGGCGACGCCGTGCGCGAGGGGTACCGGATCGGCCTGCCGGAGCGCCGGGTTCCCGGGGACGCCGACGTCGAGCCGCTGGTGGCGGTGGATGACGAAGGCGTCGTGGTGAGCGCCGTGAAACTGGCCGACGACCGCGGCGGCGACCTGGTCGTGCGGTTGTACGAGTCCCGGGGCGCGCGCGCCGACGTGCGGCTGACCACCGGAGTCGACCCGGTCGGGGCGCAGCTCTGCGATCTCCTGGAACGGCCTCTGGCGGACCCCCCGGCCGGCACGGTGCGGGTGACCGACGGGGGGCTGCGGCTTCGGCTGCGGCCGTTCGAGCTGGTCACGCTCCGCTTCGCTGGTCCCGGGAGGGCGCGGTGACCCCGCGCGGGTGGAGGTCGTCCCGGCGGTAGGCGTGCGCGTGGCCGCCGTGCGCGCCGGCCAGGTGCGGGTGGTCCGGCGCGAGGCCGGGATGGAGGTGGTGCGGTCCGTCCGGGTCCGTGCGCGGCCACAGGCGCACCGCGGCGGCGGACGCGGCGAGGGCGACGGCGGTCAGCACGGCTGCGGAAACCCGTGGACCGGCGGTGGCGGCGAGGGCGCCCGCGAGCGGGTAGGTGAGCAGCCAGCAGGTGTGCGAGAGGGAGAATCGCGCGGCGAAGGCGGCCGGCAGGCCGGGGCCCGCCGCCGAGCGGCGCACCAGCCGTCCGGCGGGTGTGAGGATCGCCGATCCGGCCGCGCCGATGAGGAACCAGGTGGTAAGCAGTGCGGGCCAGGAAGACGCGGCGGCGGCCGACAGCCCGAGGGCGGCGGTGGCCGCGAAGGCCGCGGGCAGCATCAGGGGCCGCTCGCCGTAGCGTTCCAGCAGGGGCGGCAGGAGGAGGGCGGCGGCCATCGATCCGGCTCCGTAGGTTCCGAGGGCGATCGGGACGTCTCCGGCGGAGCGGCCGAGGGTGTCACGGACCAGTGCGACGGTGTCGACGAGGACGACCGCGCCGCCGGCGGCGACGACGAGATCGAGGGCGAGGAGTGCGCGCAGCCGCGGGGTGACGAGGAAGAGCCGGGTGCCGGAGAACGTCCGGCACGGGCCGCCGCCGGGGCGCGCCCCGTCCGGTGTGGCGCCACCGGGCGCCGGCGGTGCCGGCAGCGGGACCGAGACGACCAGCGCGCCCGAGGCGAGGAAGCCGGCCGCGGTGCCGGCGAAGAGTCTTTCGTAGGGGACGAAGGCCAGGAGCCCGGCGGCGAGTACCGGGCTGAACAGGCTCTCCAGGTCGTAGGCGAGCCGGGACAGCGACAGGGCCCGGGTGTAGTCGCCCTCGTCGGGAAGTACCTCGGGCAGGGTGGCCTGGTAGACCGGCGTGAACACGGCCGAGGCGGCCTGGAGCAGGAGGATGAGGGCGTAGACCTGCCAGACCTGGGTGACGAAGGGCAGGAGCAGGGCGATCGCGGCGCGGGTCAGGTCCATGGAGATCAGCAGGGCGCGGCGCGGCACCCGCCGGGCGAGCGCGCCGGCGAGCGGCGAGATCGTGACGTACGCGACCATCTTGAGGGCCAGCGCGGTGCCGAGGACCGCGGAGGCGCGCGTTCCGGCCAGGTCGTAGGCGAGGAGGCCGAGCGCGACGGTGGCGAGGCCGGTTCCGGTCAGCGCGACGGCCTGGGCCGCGAAGAGGTGCCGGTAGGTTCGGTGGCGTAGCACGGACAGCATGGAGACCGCCCTCGTCGGGCAACACGGTGGCCTTCACCGTAGCCGACGCGTGCATGCGTGCGCACATGTTGATGCCATGGGGTCGGGGCAGGGCCGGACGTCCGCGCACGGAGCGTCAGTCGTGCCAGGGCTCTCCGCTCACCTGGTGGTCGGCGTGGCTGATCGCCTCGACGACGAGGCGCCGCATATGACCGTCGGGAAGCGTGTAGACGACGCGCCGGCCGTCCTTGCGGTGCCGGACGAGTCCGGCGAGACGCAGTTTCGCCAGATGCTGGCTGACGGCCGGCCGGGCGGCACCGCACGCCTCGGCGAGCGCCGTCACGTCCGACTCCCCGCGCGTGAGCAGCCAGACCAGATGCAGCCGGGTGGGATCGGCGAGGAGCGCGAACACCCCCGCCGCCGCGGTGAGCTCGCGGCTGCCCGGGGTGCTCTGGTGCGCACCACCCGCTCCTGGGGGTCCCTCGCGTTCGGCCATGGGGCCATCGTAGGCAGCCGGCACGGGCGGGCGGACGGACGGCGGCGCGCGGACACCCCCGGGCAGGAGATCGCGCGGAATCGGAATAGGGCGTGGGCGGCACCGGGTTGGGGCGGACATGACCGACACAGGGTTCGACCCGCACGCACTGCTCGCCCGGAGCCGTCTCGGCGTCCTCGCGACGATCAAGTCCGACGGACGCCCCCAGCTCTCCCCCGTGCTGCCGGCCTACGACCGTGACGCCGGGGTGATCCGGGTGTCGACGACCGCGGGCACCGCCAAGATCGCCAATCTCCGCCGCGACCCGCGTGCCGCCCTGGAGGTGACCGACACGGACGGCCGGTCATGGGCCACCGCCGAGGGCACGGTGACGCTCGTCGGACCGGGGAGCGATCCGCGGGGCCCCGAGGTGCAGGCCCTGGTGGACTACTACCGCGAGGCGGCCGGGGAGCACCCGGACTGGGACGAGTACCACGCGGTCATGGTCTCCGACCGCCGGGTGCTGCTCACACTGTCCGTGGACCGCGTCTACGGCGCGAGCCTGCGCTGACCCTCCGGGGCCGACGTCGGATCGGCGAGAGGTCAGGCGGTCAGCCCCTCCAGGGTCTCCCGGAAGGTGACCGCGCCCCGGGGCGCCCGGTTGTGCGGCAGCCGGCCCAGCAGGGCGGCCATGCCGCAGGTGCCGGTCACGGCGGAGAACACCAGGCCGGCCGCCACCAGGCCCGAGAGCCAGTGGGCGGGCGGCCACGCCAGTCCGGCGAGGAAGCCGAGGAGGACGAGCGTCCCGGCGGCGAGACGGACCTGGCGGTCCATGGGCCAGGCCGCCCGCACCCCGGCCGGCCGCTCGACCGGGTGACCGGCCGCCACCCACGCGGCGGTGCCTCCGTCGAGGCTCGCCGCCTGGACACCGAGGGCCGCCAGCCGGCCGCAGCCCCGACTCGAACGGGCACCGGAGGCGCATACGATCAGCAGCGGCTGGCGCTCGGCGGCGGCGCGCAGGGCGGCGGCGGCCTCCTCGATCCGGTCGAGCGGGATGTTGCGGGCGCCGGGCACGTGACCCGCCGCGTACTCGCCGGGCGTGCGGACGTCGATGACGACGTACTCGCCGAACCGGTTCGTGGCCTGGGAGGTCGTCAGAGTGGTCGCGGTGGTCGGGCTGGTCACGAACAGGGCCTTTCGATTGATGGTTCACCCCCACGGTAGGATACCCATAGGGGTATGGAAGCAGGAGGAAGCGTGCAACTCGACATGTCGGCCGACGAGCTGAAGTCGGCGCTCAACAGGCTCAGGCGGGCGCAGGGCCAGCTCGCGGGCGTCATCCGGATGGTCGAGGAGGGCCGGGACTGCGAGGACGTGGTCACCCAGCTCGCCGCGGTCTCCCGCGCCCTCGACCGGGCCGGCTTCTCGATCATCGCGACCGGGCTCCAGCAGTGCATGAACGGCGACGATCCGGAGATGCGGGACTCCGCCCAGATGCGGGCCCGGCTGGAGAAGCTCTTCCTCTCGCTGGCCTGACCGCACTGGGAGCAGGGCCGTGACGCCCATGGCCACGGCGACCGCCAGCAGCACGCTGCCGAAGACCCGCCGGATCACCGGGTGACGAGCACGAGGCCGACCTCGGCCGCGGCGCCGAACCCGTCGTCGACGGCCACCACGTCACGTCCGGCGGCGGCGAGCACGGAGGCGGCGATGGCGGCACGCATGCCGCCCGCGCAGTGCACCCATACGGTGCCCTCCGGCACGTCCTCCAGGTGCCGGTGGATCCGGTGGACGGGAAGGTGCACGCTCCCCTCGATCCACCCGCCCGCACGCTCGCCGTCACGGCGGAGAGCAGAAGCTGCCGAACCCGTGCGTGGGCAGGACCCGCACCTGGTCGTCCAGCTCGGCCGCCAGCCGGTTCGCCGAGGCGTACTGGGCGCGGGCCAGGTCCTCGGCCAGCCACGGTTCCACCAGGCGGGGACGGCCGACGCCGCCGATGAGAGCGATCCGCCGGTGAAGGCCGCCACCGGACGGCCGGCCTCCTCCAGGACGTACGTGGTGTGGTGCGGGGTGTGACCGGGGGTGGCCACGGCACGCAGGGCGAGTCCGTCGTCGACGGGCTCCAGGTCGCCGTCGGCCACCGACACCCGGGCGTAGGCCACATCGGCCGCGGCGGGCACCAGGTAGCGCGCCCCGGTCAGCCGGGCGAGCTCCAGGCCACCGGTCACGTGTAGTCGTTGTGGACATGGGTCTCGGCGACGGCCGTGATCCGCACGCCGCGCCGGGCCGCCTCAGCGATCACACGGTCGATGTCGCGGGGCGGGTCCACGACCACCGCACCGCGGGCGCCTCCCGCGAGGTAACTCCGGTTGCCGAGCCCCTCGGTGTCCAGGCTGTCGACAAAGAACACGTCACTCTCCTTCGAAAGGATGACCCCTTGGGGCACCTGACTCCACCGTGACAGCAATACCCTTGGGGGGTATCCACACGAGTGGGTGACTCCCCTCGCGAGCAGGGCCCACCCCCCTCGGGCCGTCTGCGGCGACCGGGCCCGGCGCCCGCGTCCGGACCACCCCCGCGGCGACGGAACGCGGTCCGCACGGCCGCTCCTCTCGTACGACGACTACTCCTGTGTGACGACAACTCGACACATGGTGAACGATTCAGCATGAGTGGCGCGTCCCTGGGCAGAACGCCTCCGGATGACCCATACCCCCCACGGAGGAGTTCGCCCATGTTCTCGGATCTGATCGACCGGCTGCGGCGACGGCACCGCGGGCAGGGGCGCGACACCGTTCCCGCCCCGCCGCGGGCACCGGACCCGTCGCCGTCCCCGCCGCCGCCCCGCGCGCCCTCGGCTCCGTCCTCCGCGACGCCGGTGTTCGTCGCGGACTTCGGCTCCGCCACCCAGTGGGTCGCGGGCCGCTCCTGGGCCTATCCCGGCGGCGGGCCCACCAACCCCGGCGACAACAAGCTGGACTACCTGGTGGAGGACCCGGCGTACAGCCGCTCGGGGGTCTTCCGGGCGACCCGGCGGCCCGACGGGAAGTGGGACGCGGGCCTCCTGACGACGGAGGGCAGCGCCGAGGGCTTCCAGGTCCGCGCGGGCGACGTGCTGGAGGCGCGGGTGAGACTCCCCAGGGAGATGGGAGCCTGGCCGGCGATCTGGACCTGGCTGGACGGCGGCCAGGAGATCGACGTCTTCGAGTACCACCCGGACAACCCCGACCTCCTGGAGCTGTCCAACCATGTACGGGGAGGACACCGCTACTACCGCCACCCCTCGATCCGGCCGGGGGAATGGGTGGACCTGCGCACCGAGTTCGGCGCCCGGTCGGTGGTGTGGAGCGTCAACGGCGTCCGCGCCCACGCCGACCGGCGCGGAGTGGGCCGCGACTGGCGCGCCCACCTCATCGTCAACCTCTCGGTCTGCGCGGGGCGGTACCACCCGGCGCCGGACCGGAACGTGTCGGAGATGTCCTGCACGGTATCCGGCCTGATGGTGTTCAGACCCTGACGGACGAGGCATCCTTCGGGCTCGGTCCGGGCATACCGACGGAGCCCGGCACCTTCGGGGCCACCGACCGCCCGACCGCACCCGGGGGATGCCATGGGACACCACACCGACCGGATCCAGTCGCTGGTCCGCGACGCCGTGCGGGCACGGGTGTGCCCGGGAGCCGTCTGGTCCGTCGGCGACGCCGAGGGCGTCCTGGCGGACGGCGCGGCCGGTGTGCTCGACCCCGCCTGCCCGGACGAGCCGATGCGGAGCGACACCCTCTTCGATCTGGCCAGTCTCACGAAGATCCTCGCCGTCTGGTCCGTCGCCGGGATACTCGCCCGGTCCGGCCGTCTGGAACTCCATCGTCCGCTGGGCACGTTCTGGCCCGAGGCGGCGGGCCGACCGCTCGGCGCGGTCACCGCGCACCACCTCATGACGCACACCGCGGGCCTGCCCCTGCGCGCGAATCTCCGCCACCACTACGGCGGCGACCCGGCCGCCGTCCGGGCGGGCGTACTGGCCGAGCCGCTGCGCCACCCGCCGGGGCGGGCCGTCGCCTACACGGACCGGGCCGCGCTCGTCCTCGGGTACCTCGCCGAGCACCTCACCGGCCGGACGCTCGCCGACCTCGCGGCGTCCCGGGTCTGGACCCCCCTCGGCATGTCCGAGACCCGGTACGGCCCGCTGACGGCCGACGCCGCCGCCCGCTGCGCGCCCACCGAGTTCGACGACGGAGCCGGCGCGCACCTGAAGGGGACGGTGCACGACTTCTCGACCCGGCTGCTCGGCGGCGCCTGCGGCATAGCCGGCGTCTTCGCCCCCGCCGGCGATCTCGCCCGCTTCCTCCGCCACGCGCTCGCCCCCGGACCGGCCGCTTTCGACGGCCCGTGGGTCGCGGAGTCGCTTCGGATACGGACCGGCCGGCTCGCCCCGGCCCGTGGCCTCCTCTGGCACCCCGACCCCGATCCCGTCCCTGGTGGCGGTGGCCGGCCGGACGTCTGGGCGCATTTCGGCTTCACCGGCACGGCGATGTGGGTCTCCCCCGCCCGGCGCCGGTGGGCCGTCCTCCTCACCAACAAGCTCTACTTCACCCGCGAAAGCCGGCCGGTGGCGGCACTGCGGGACCGCTTCCGCTCGTACGCCTTCTCCTGAGCGGGTCTCGCGCACCCCGGCCGCCGAATCAGGTCCCCGGGCGGGCGGGGTCGCGGTCCCCAGGAGGGAGGGCGGGCGCTCCCCCTGCCCGAGGCGTCACGCGGTCGCTACGGAAGCGCCGCTCCGCGCGCCGTCACCCACAGCCGGTACCACTCCTCGTGGCCGAGGTCCGGTTCGCGGAGCGCCGCGTCCCGGCAGGCACGGATGCGCGCGGGGTTCGACGAGCCGATCACGGGGACGATGCGGGCCGGGTGACGGCGCAGCCACCACAGCACCACCGCTTCCGGCGTCGTACCCCTCGCCTCCGCGAGCCTCCGCACCAGCACGGCGGTGGCGCGCTCGTCCGGGCTCTCCTCCCGTCCGGTGTAGCGGCCCTGCGCGAGCGGCCCCCACGCCTGGAGGGAGATCCCGTGCGCCAGGCAGTGTTCCACGGTTCCGGAGGGAAAGCCGTTGGCGGCAGACTCCGGGGTGTTGACGAGAACGCCGTCCTCCAACCAGGCGCGCCGGTGCAGGCTCATCTCCAACTGGTCGACCACCAGGGGCAGGTCGAGGTGGGCCTGGATCCGGGCGATCTGCGCGGCGTTCATGTTGGACACGCCGAAGCGGCGTACCAGGCCCTGACGGTGGAGTGAGGTCAGGGCCTCGCCGATCTCGGCCGGGTCGGCGAGCGGGTCGGGCCGGTGCAGGAGCAGGACGTCCAGCACGTCGGTACGCAGACGGGCCAGGCTCTCCTCGACCTTGCGGACGAGGGTGGCGCCGCGCAGGTCGTAACGGCCGGGCCGGTCCCCGTCGGCGAGCCGGATGCCGCATTTGGTCTGGAGGGTGATCCGTTCCCGGAGTCCGGCCGACCGGGCCAGGACCTCGCCGAAGACGGCCTCGGACTTCCCGTGCCGGTAGATGTCGGCATGGTCGAACGCGGTGATGCCACTGTCCAGGGCCGCCTCGACGGCGCCCTCCGCGGCATCGACGTCGGCGGCCGTGTAGGGGCTCGGGTCCCAGGTTCCGCCCAGCCCCATGCAACCGAGGACGAGGCGGTCGGGGTTCTCACTCGTGGTCACGGTCCCACCCTGACACAGGGGCGGAGGCGGCGGAGTGCCCGGTCACGCCCGGCCGCCGGGAAAGGGCGACGGACGCGGCCAGGACCACGGCGCCACGGACGTCGCGGCCGGGGCGCGGTGGCACGGGGCCGTGGCGCACCGGTCCGGCCGGCCGCGGCGCGTTCTCCGTCAGCGAGCGCCGAAGACCTGCGTCCAGTAGGGGCCGCCCTCGTCGTGGATGCCGACCCCGATCTCCTTGAAGGCGCAGTTGAGGATGTTGGCGCGGTGGCCCGGGCTGTTCATCCACGCCTCCATCACCTGCTCCGGGGTCCGCTGGCCCTTGGCGATGTTCTCGCCGTACGTCGACCAGGGATAGCCGGCGGCCGTGACCCGGTCGCCCGGACTCTTGCCGTCGGGATTGGTGTGATCGAAGAAGCCACGCGCGGCCATGTCGTCGGAGTGCCCCTGAGCCGCCCTGGTCAGCTGCGAGTTCGCCGTCAGGGGAGCGCAGCCGGCCTTGGCTCGCTCGGCGTTGACCAGGCTGATGACCTGGTCGGCGGTCGAGTCCGAGCCGGACCCGGGCTTCGTTCCGGTGCCCGTGCCGGTCCCCGTGGTGGTCGCCTTCGGCTTCGGCGCGGGCGACGAGGTGCGGGGCGCGGCGGTCTTCTTCGGCGTGGCTTTCGCCGTGCGGCTGGGGGTGGCGGACGGGCTCGCGGTGGCGCTCGCCGACGCGGACGCGGACGCGGACGCGGACGCCGAGGCGGAAGGAGTCTCCAGCATGGTGGTGGGTTGCTGTGCGAGGGGCAGGTCGGGGCCGGGCGCGGCGGCGCGGTTCGCGTCCAGCGTGTCGCCGTCCCCGTCGGGTCCCCCGCTCAGGTAGAACGACCCGCCGGTGACGGCCACGACCGCCATGCCGGCGGCGACGACGGCCCTGCGCCGGCCGCGTCGCCGCTCCTGTTCCCGACGCCGGCGGGCACCTCGGGAGCCACGACCGCCCGCTCCCGCCGGGGCACTCCGGTGCCCGTACGACGCTCCGGGCTCCTGGGCGACGCTCTCCTCGCCCGTGGTCCACGGCTCGGTCGGCTCGGAGGGGCCCGCGGCCTCGTAGGGCTCCGCCGTCTCGTACGGGGCGCGGAGCGCGCTCACGTCGTAGGGGGCGGTCGCCGCGTGGGCCGGGCCGCTCTGGTACGGCGCGGCCTCGTACGGCGTCTGCGCGGGAGCTCCGTGGAGGGGGTCGGACTCGTGCGACAGCGTGGTCCCGTAGGCGCCGTTCGTCTCGTACGGGCTCGGCGTCCCGTACCCGCCGGAGGTGTCGTACCCGCCGGAGGTGTCGTACCCGCCCGGCGTCCCGTAGGAGCCGGATGCCTCGTAGGTACCGGATGCCTCGTACGGCGCACCGTAGGGCTCGGTGGCCCCGTAGGGACCGGGCGTCCCGTATCCGGTGCCGTGGTGCTGTGCCGGGAACGCGGTGGTCGCGGCGGACGCCGCTGCGAGTCCGGAGCCCGCGGCGTCCCGGACGGTGGCGAGCAACAGCGCCGCCGGGGGGACGAGGAGCAGTCCGGCCAGCAGCCCCTCGGCGGGGACGAGGTTGCTCCACAGGCCCCGGCAGTGCGCGCAGCCGCGGGCGTGGCGGGCTATTCGCTTGCGCCAGAGGGCCGAGGGCCGGCCGTCCCAGGTGCCGAGCTCGGACCCCAGGGCGGGGCACAGCGGGTTCTCCGCGAGGGCCCGCACGACGACCCGGGCGGTGTCGAGCTGTGTCTTCATCCGCTGCACACGGACCGCGGTGTGCTGCGTGGAGAGTTCGAGGGCTGCCGCCAGCTCGTAGCGGGTCAGCTCGCCCGCGCACTCCAGCCACCACAGCGACAGCAGGGCGCTGTCGTCCGGCTCCAGCCAGCGGGTCGCCTCGGCGGTCTCCCGCCGCTGCCCGGACAGGTGCAGCCGGACGACGGCGAGTTCCACGAAGTCGGCCCCGGGGTGAGGGACGTCACGGGCGTCGTCGAGGGCGCCGGCGGGAAGGCCGGTGCGCCGCTTGTGCCAGTGACCGCGTATCCCGTTCATGGTGATGGCGACGAGCCAGGACCGGAAACTGTCCGGTGCGCGCAGGCCCCCCAGGCCGTCGAGCGCCCGCAACATCGTCTCCTGCACGACGTCGTCGACGTCCTGGTGACCGTTGAGGGCTCGTCCGACGATGTTGTAGACGAGGGGCAGATAGGCGGCGATGAGCTGGTCCTGAGCCCACGGGTCGCCGCTCTGTGCCGCCCTTACGAGATCCGTCCCGTGCTGTGTTCCCATGCCCTGATTCACTCTGCCTGTCCCGCCTGTTGTCGATGCCCGGCATCTGGGAGACCGCAGGGCGTCTCCCGGATAACAGGAAACGCCGAAGATTCCGCGGCACTTCTCCGGCGCGGGCTCGAAGGATCCCGACCGAGCGGCCGAGACGATACCCGCCCGAAGCCACGGAGCCTATGCCACAGGCAAACGGTCCGGGTTAGTCCGTTATCGGGACTTCGGGGCGATCCGCGTCATTCGAGAAGCGCATGAAACACCGCGAACCACCCGTGTTTGACTCATCCTCCGTGCGGATACACCGTCCGCCCCGCCGACGCGGTCCCTTCCCCGCTGCGGGTACACGGGAGGCGGGCCCGGGGCGAGGCGGGCCGGTTCCCCGCCCGCCTGACCGACGGCGCGGGAGATCATGAGGCTTCCCGGGCGCCACGTGGGGTGCGCCGCTCCCCGTGCGCGCACCCGTCGATGCGGAGCCCACCTCGCCGCGGGCACACAGCAGGGACGCAGATGACGGACACCACCCCTTCCTTCCGGCTCCACCCGGGCTCCGCCGAGTCGCCCGTGATCCTCCACGTTCCGCACTCCTCGCGTGCCGTACCCGAGGAGGTGCGGGCCGGGATCGTGCTCGACGACCCGGCTCTCGCGACGGAACTGGACCACATCACCGACTCCCACACGGCGGAGATCGCCGACCGGGCGTCCCGGGCCGCGCGTCTCACGCCGTGGCGGTTCGTCAACCGGCTGTCCCGCCTGGTGGTCGACCCCGAGCGTTTCCCGGACGAGCGCGAGGAGATGCTCGCGCGCGGCATGGGGGCGGTGTACACGCGCACCACACACCGCGCGGCGCTCCGGCCGGCCGGTTTCGACGGGCGGCCGCTGATCGAGCGGTACTTCCATCCCTACGCGGCGGCGATGGCGGTCGCGGTGGCGGAGCGGCTCGACGCCGTGGGGCGCGCCGTGATCATCGATGTGCACTCGTATCCGACGAGGACGCTGCCGTACGAGCTCCACGGCGACGGGCCGCGCCCGCCGGTCTGCCTGGGGACGGACCCGTTCCACACGCCCGCCGCGCTGCTCGGCGCGGCCCGCGGGGCGTTCGCGGACGTCGGCGGAATCGGGCTGGACAGCCCGTTCGCGGGAACGTACGTGCCGTTGCGGTACTACGGGACGGCCACGAACGTCACCGCGCTCATGGTGGAACTCCGCCGTGACCTCTACATGGAGGAGCCGGGCGGCCCCCCGGGTCCGGGGCTCGACACGCTGGCCACCGCGCTGGCCCGGCTCGTGGACGGGGTGACCGGCTGAGAGCCTGCCGGGTGGCCTCTGACCGGGCGGTCACGCCCTGGCACGCACGCTGCCGGTGTTGCCCCGGTGGCTCCCCTACGGTGACCTCGCCGCGCCCTGGAATCGCACGCACCAGGCCGCGTCCGCCTGCCGGCCGAAGGCCACCCGACAGGCTCTGAGCACGGTCCGCGCGTCCGTCACCGGACGTCGTGGGCCGATGCCCTGGGTCACCAGCGGATGACCCGGTGCCGCGAAGGAACACCGTGCGTCGCCCCGAGTGGCGGCGTGCGGGACACACCCCCCGAAGGAAGCCGTCCGACGGTGCGTTCGCGCGGGTCCTGAGACACTGGTCGGGGATACCGGTCATCTCCGGAACGCGACCACAGGGGCCTCCATGTCCGACGAACCGGGCTTCTCCGCCGCCGCACACGTGCGGGTCTTCCTCCTGGACGATCACGAGGTCGTCCGCCGGGGCCTGTGCGACCTTCTCGACGCCGAGGAGGACCTGACGGTGGTCGGCGAGGCGGCCACGGCCGAGCAGGCGCTCGCCCGGGGGCCCGCCCTGGAGCCGGACGTGGCGATCCTCGACGTGCGGCTCCCCGATGGCGACGGCATCTCGGTGTGCCGGGAACTGCGGTCACGGATGCCGGGGCTGGCCTGCCTGATGCTCACCTCCTTCGACGACGAGGAGGCCCTTCTCGACGCGATCATGGCCGGGGCGGCGGGTTACGTGCTCAAGCAGATCAAGGGGTCGGACCTGGTGGCGGCGGTCCGTACGGTGGCGACCGGACAGTCGATGCTCGACCCCGCCACCACGGCCCGGCTGATGAGCTCCCTGCGGGAGCCGGAGCCCGCGAGTCCGCCGGAGGACGCACTCCTCGCAGCCCTCACGCAGCGGGAACACGACGTGCTGGACCTCATCGGAGAGGGCATGACCAACCGCCAGATCGCCCACCGCCTCTACCTGTCGGAGAAGACGGTCAAGAACCACATCTCGCGGCTGCTCGCCAAACTCGGGGTCGAACGACGGGTACAGGCGGCGGTCATCGCCGCCCAGGCGCACGAGCACGACGACGCGGGCTGAGCCCCCGCGGCGCCAACGTGACGGCCTCTCCTCTCCTCCCGCGCTCCGAGACCGCCGGACCGCCGGTGCTCCGCACGCCCCGGCTCTCGGTCAGGGTGCCCGCGGCCCGGCCTCCTCTGTCGTGTCGTCCCCCAGTGGGACGCACCATCGCAGGACGGTGCCCCGGCCGTCCGGTTCGTTCGGCGAGAGGGTCAGGGTCCCGCCCAGGCGCTCGGCACGCTCGGCGAGGTTCCGCAGCCCGCTTCGTCTCCCGCCGCCCGCCGGAAGGCCGACCCCGTCGTCGCTCAACATCACGGTGAGGGCGCCGTCGGAGACGACGACCGCCACGTCCGCCCTGCGGGCACGGGCGTGCCGGGCGATGTTCGTCAGGCCCTCGCCGATCACCGCGAGGGCCGCGTCCGCCGCCTGGGGCGGTACGTCCGTGTCGAGCAGCCCCTGCATGCGCAGGGCGGGGGCGAATCCCAGGGCGGCGTTGGCCGCGTCGACGGCCCGGACGACGCGTGCCCGCAGCTTGCGGGGCCGCCCCTCCGCCTCGTCCCCGCGCAGGCCGAAGATGGCCGATCGAATGATCTTGATGGTGGTGTCGAGGTCGTCGACGGCGCGTCCGATGCGGTCGACGACCTCCGGGTGGTCCACGAAACGCTGGGCGCTCTGCAGGGTCATTCCCGTGGCGAAGAGCCGCTGGATGGCCAGGTCGTGCAGGTCACGGGCGATGCGGTCCCGGTCCTCCAGCAGCACGATCTGTTCGGCGTCACGCCGCCGGCCGGCCAGTTCGAGCGCGAGCGCGACCTGCCCGGCGAAACCGGGGAGGCCCGCGAGCTCGACCGGCGAGAAGGGCGGCCTGCCCCGCGTACGGGCCAGCATCAGCACACCGCTGAGCCGCTCCCGGGTGCCGACGGTGACGGCCACGGCCGGGCCGAAGCCCTCCCAGCTGCCCGGTTCCCTCGTGACCCGCTCGTCGTGCTCGATGTCGTGTACGACGACCGGACCGTCCGAGGCCAGCGCCGCCGCGGCGAGGGCGGCGCCGCTGCTCTCCAGGACGATGTCGCGATGGGCGTCCGCGCCCTGCCCCGACGCGAGCGAGCCGCGCAGTTCCCCTCCGCGGCCGACACGGTAGAAGACGCCGGTGTCGGCGCCGGTGATGTCCAAAGCCTGCGCCAGCATCCCTTCGAGGACCGGTTCCTGTTCCGATCCGGACAGGAGCGCGCTGGTGAAGGACGTGCTCGCGGCGAGCCACCGTTCACGCAGCCGGGACTCGGCGAACAGCCGCGCGTTCTCCACGGCGACTCCGGCCGCCACCGCCAGAGTGAGGACGACCGCCTCGTCCTCCTGGTCGAAACGCGCACCGCCGCGCTTCTCCGTGAGATAGAGGTTGCCGAAAACCTCGTTCCCGACCCTGATGGGCACCCCGAGGAAGCTGCGCATCGGCGGATGGTGGGGCGGGAAGCCGTACGAGGCGGGGTGGTCGGACAGGTCCGCGAGACGCAGGGGCTCGGGGTGCCGGATCAGCTCGCCCAGCAGCCCGTGGCCCGAGGGCAGTGATCCGATCCGGGCACGGAGTTCGTCGCTGATGCCGACGGGAAGGAACGCGGCCAGCTTCCGATCGTCGCCGATCACGCCCAAGGCTCCGTACCGCGCGTCGACGAGGGTCACGGCGGCCTCGACGATTCCGTGCAGGACGTCGGGCAGGTCGAGTTTGCCGCCGAGCGACATGACGGCCGTCAGCAGCCCGTTCAGCCGGTCGCGGGTGGCCCGCACCTCCCCGAGCCGGTCCTGGAGTTCGTCGAGGAGCTCGTCCAGCCTCAGTCGGGGTGTGTCCGTCACCGCGCCGTCCTCGGCCTCCTGTTCCATGGACTCCTCCGCCAGGTTCGGCAAGGGAGCGCGCGCACCGCCTCCCGGTCCCACCGTACGGCCGGACCCCCGTGGCTTCCCCCGGAGCCGCGCCCACACGGGGAGCTCCCGGCCGGGACCGGGGGCACCGGCCGGCACTCCGCGGCGCCGAACCCGACGTGGGCCGGGCGGCCGTCCGGCGGGGAGTCCTGGCGCGGCCCAGGTCGTTCCTCGGGCGCAGGGCCGTTCGGCCCTCGCCCGGCGGCCCGGACCGGCGGACGATGGAGTCAGGACGATCCCGGGCCACCGGGCCACCTGACCACGTCGGTGCCGCCGGCAGCGGAGTGGTCCCGCACAGACAGGACGATCCCGTGGGCACCACCGATCTCGGCCCGGACACCGTGACCTCGCTGGTCGAGGACGCCGTCACGGCGCCCTCCATGCACAACGCGCAGCCGTGGCGTTTCGTCCACCGGCCGGGCGGTGACGTGATCCGGCTGTACGGCGACCCCGGGCGGGCGATGCCCGAGTCCGATCCCGGCCACCGTGCCCTGCACCTCGGGTGCGGCGCGGCGCTGTTCAACCTTCGTGTGGCCGCGGCCTGGCGGCACTGGGACGCCACGATCCGGCTGCTCCCCGATCCCGGCGACCCCTGGGAGCTGGCGGAGATCCGGCTGCACCGCGGCCCCGGCCCGCAGGCGGACCCCGACCCCGATCTGCACGCGTTGCACACGGCGCTGCGGCGACGGCACAGCAGCCGGTTCCCGTACTCCGACGAGCCGGTACCCGGCCCCGTCCTCGACGGACTGAGTGCCGCGGCGCTCCTGGAGGGCTGCAGGCTGGTCGTCCCCGGACCGTGGCACACCGACACGGTGCTCTCGCTGGTGCGCGACTCCGCGCTCTTCGAGGCCGCGGACTCCGCGATCCGGCGCGAGATCGCCGCGTGGACCCGTACCGGCTCGCCGGGCGAGGGGCCGGTCACCGAGGGCATCCCCGCGTACGCCTTCGGTCCCCGGCAGTTCGGCGTGAGCGCGCCGGTGCGCGACTTCGACGCGCTGCACCGGGTCGCCGACCGGGAGGCCGCGGTGTTCGAGAAGCGGCCCCAGATCGTCCTGCTCGGGACGGAGGGGGACGGTCCGGCCGACTGGCTGCGGGCCGGCCAGGCGATGCAGCGGGTACTGCTCCGGGCCACGCTCGACGGACTCGCCACCTCCCTGATCTCGCAGCCCCTGGAATGGACCGAGCTGCGCGACGAGGCCGGCGACCCCGTCAGGGTGACCGGCAGGGTCCAGATGATCGTCCGGATCGGCTACGGTCCGGCCGGGCCCGCCACGCCCCGCAGGCCGGTGTCCGAAGTGCTGCGGTTCGTGGAGTGACCGCGGCTTCGGCCGGGTGAGAGCAGGAACCAGCGTTCCTCGCCGGCCGCCACGGTGACGCGGCGCTCCCCGGGCAGGATGACGACGAGCGGCCCCCGCTGCGAGCCCGGCACCGAGATCCCGAGGCGGCCGGGCCGCATCCGCACCCGGATGCCCGCGATCCCGCGGAAGCACAGCGTGTAGGACAACCAGGGGATCTCGGGCAGCGCGACGGGGTCCACCCGCAGGCCCTCTCCGTCCGGGTCGAGTCCGGTGAGACCGCGCTCCACGAGGTCGAGCGTGCCGGCCATGGCACCGAGGTGGATCCCCTCACCGGTCGTGCCGCCCTGGATGTCGTTGACGTCCGCGCGCAGGGCCTCCTCGCAGTACCGCCAGGCGGCCGGACCCTGTTGCCGGGTGAGCACCCATCCGTGGACCAGGCTGCTCAGCGTCGAACCGTGAGAGGTCCGGTCGAGGTAGTAGTCGACGGTCGCCCGCCACACGTCGTCGTCGAGGTGGTGCCCGAGCCGCGCGAACAGCTCCCGGAGCCGGGCGGGTCGGAAGAGATAACCCAGCATGAGCACGTCGGCCTGCTTCGACGCCTGGTAGCGGTTGACGGTGTCGCCCTCCGCCTCCAGGATGCGGTCGAGCCTGCGGATGTCGGGGTAGCGGCGCCGGTAGGATTTCCAGTCCAGTTCGGCGAGCCGCCCGTATCCCTCGAACTGGCTGATCACGCCCTGATGGAACGGCACGTAGATGCGGCGGCTGATGTCCTGCCAGCGGTCCAGGACACCGTCGTCGAGCCGCAGGCGCTCGGCCAGTTCGGCACGACGCTCGGCGGGCAGTTCACCGAGCAGTTCGAGTCCCCGGGCCAGCACCCAGGCCGCCGTGACGTTGGTGTAGGCGTTGTCGTCGATGCCGGGCTCGGTCGCGTCCGGATAGCCGTCGTGGTACTCGTCCGGCCCGACGACACCGCGGACGCGATACCGCTCGTGGTCCGCGTCGAAGGCCGCCACGCTCGCCCAGTACCGGGCGACCTCCAGCAGGATCTCGGCACCCGGGCCGTGCAGGAAGCCCGTGTCGCCGCTCGCGCGGCCGTAGCGCCAGACGTTCAGGGCGACGGCCGAGCCGACGTGCCGCTGGAGCCGCGAACGGTCGGGCAGCCAGCGTCCGGAGTACGGGTTGAGGTGCAGGGACTGGGTCTCCTCACGCCCCGAACTGCCGCTCTGCCAGGGGTACATGGCTCCCTCGGCGCCGGCCAGGGCCGCCGCCTCACGAGCCGCGGGGAGCCTGCGGTACCGGTACAGGAGAAGAGCCCGCGCCACCTCCGGGAAGTGGAGGGTGACATGAGGAAGGACGAACAGCTCGTCCCAGAAGACGTGGCCTCGGTACGCCTCCCCGTGCAAGCCGCGGGCGGGCACCCCGACATCGAGCTCGGCGGTGTGCGGGGACAGGGTCTGGAGGAGGTGGAAGTGGTGCAGGCGCAGGATTCGTCCGGCCTCGCCGGGGATCTCGGACTCCGCCTGTGCCCAGAGCCGCCGCCAGGCCGTGCGGTGGGAGACCAGCAGGCCGGGGAAGGACGGCGCACGGGTGAGCTCCTCGACGGCCGCCGCGAGCGGGGCGGCGGCGGGACGGTCCAGTGACGTGGCCAGGGCGGCCGTCTTGGTGACGATCACCGGACGCCGGCCGGAGAACGGCAGGCGGAAGGTCTGCACCGTGCCGGTAGGCGTGACCGCCTCGCGGGCGGGAACGCCGGGCCGGGTGACGGACCGTACGGCGAGGCCGAAGGCGATCCCCGACGAACGTGTGCGGAACCCGAGCCGGGCGATGCCGTCGCCCTCGCATCCGGGCTGATGTCCCGTCAGATGACGGCCGTCGAGGTCACGGTAGCGCTCCACACCGGCGTTGGTGACGTCCCCGTCGACGCGGGATTCGACCTCGACGGCGCCGCTCCATCCGTAGGCCCGGAACACGGTCTGCTGCGCCGCCAGGCGCGGACTGCCCATGTGCACGATCCGGGTGTGGGTGACGCCGAGACCGCGGCCGTCCGGTCGCCGGTAGAGCAGGCGCCGGGTGAGCACCCCCGTGCGCAGGTCGAGGACGAGACGATGGCGGAACAGCCCCGGGTCGTCCGGGGTGAGCCAGGCGCCGGGCGGGCCGTCGTCCGGCAGGCAGCGGTAGCGCAGCCGGGTCCAGTCGGGCAGGTTGACCAGGTCCTCGTTGTCGACCGGGTGTCCGGCCACGGACGAGGTGAGCCGGTCGTAGCAGCCGGCGGCGTAGGTACCCGGATAGTGCACCGCGTCGGCCGCGGTCTCGGGTGCGGAGCCCCGGGTGGCGAAACGTCCGTTGCCCAGGGTGCAGAGCGACTCGGTCAGGCGTTCCCTCGCGGGTTCGTAGGCGGCGTACTCCCAGGTCCACGAGGTGTCGCTCATGCCGCACCGCCACCCCGGCCGTCTTGCTCCTCGCTCCGGCCGCCACTCGCGCCCCGACGGCCCGAGCCCACCGCGTCGCACGCTCCCAGCCGCCGGGCCAGGTCGGTGAGGTCACGGACGACGACCCCTGCCCCGTGGTGGCGCAACGCGGCGGCGGTGCCCGGCGCCGCCCGGCGGTCCACCCCGACGACGAGGGCGAATCCGCCCCGGCGGCCCGCCTTCACGCCCGCGACCGCGTCCTCCACGAGCGCCGAGTCGCCGGGGACGACACCCAGACGGTGCGCGGCGGCCAGGAACAGCGCGGGGTCGGGCTTGCCGGGGAGCGCGAGACGGGCGGCCTGCTCGCCGTCCAGGACCGTGTCGAACCACCGCACGAGTCCGGCCGAGGCGAGCAGCGAGCGCGCGTGCCGGGATGCCGATACGGCGGCGAGACGCAGGCCGGCCCGGCGCAGCGCGCGCAGCGCGGGGACGGTGTCGGCGAAGACGGGGACCTCGGCGTCGCGCAGCGCCGTCACCAGAGCCCGGTCCTTGGCCGCCGCGACCGCCCAGACGGTGGCGCAGCCGGGCGGGTCGCCGGGCGTTCCGGCCGGCAGGTCGACGCCTCGGGCTCGCAGGAAGGCCCGTGCACCGTCGAAACGGGACTTCCCGTCGACCAGTGCCCGGTACTCGCCCTCGGCGTCGAACGCCGGCTGCGGAGGGCCCGGCAGCGGCGAGGCCAGGCAGGCGTCGAACGCCTTCTTCCAGGCTGCGGCGTGCGACACGGCCGTGTCGAGCAGGACGCCGTCCGTGTCGAAGAGCACCGCCCGCACCGCGGGAAGCTTGTGCGGTTCCATGCGCATCACCACCGGTCCGTCCAGGGTGGCGCACATGCGGGGCGGCGCAACCCGGGGACCGGCCCCGGGGCCGGCCACCCGGCCCCGGGCCGCGGCAGACACGCTAGGCCGTGGTCGGTGAGCTGAGTTCGGCGCCGATGTGGTGGGCCCAGCTCCGGATACGCTCCGGGTCGCGGAAGTCCCCGCCTTTGCCCCCGTGGACCATGGACCTCGCGATCACGCCCGGAGTGTCGGCGGTGACGGCGCCTCCGAAGGTGACGTGCTCGCGTGCGCCGAGGCGCTTCATCCGGCGTGCGACGCCGGGCGGCGGCGCGATGTCGCGCTCCTCGGCCGACCGGTCCACCGGTCCGCTGCTGAACATCCACAACGGCACGTTCCTGAGCTGCTCCGCGTTGCGGCGGGCGCAGCGCCGGGCCTTCCCGTTCCATCGGCCGGCGTACACCGCGCCGCCGAGCACCACACCGTCGTAGCCGCTCACATCGGTGACGTCGGCGGCCGACAGGACGACCGCGTCGAGGCCGTCCGCGCGCAGGGTCCTGCCGATCTCGTCGGCGATGCCGGCCGTGGCGCCGTGCTTGCTGCCGTAGGCGACCAGTACGCGTTTGGGGTTCATGGCGATGCTCCTTCGTACGAGTGCGTGGTCTTTCACGGGCGTTCTCGCTCGTCCCACCGGTGCCAGGCCCCGGTCCGGCTCACGGCTCCGGCCGGTCCGCGCCGCTCGTGCCCTCGATCCGCTTCACCGGGAGGGTAGTGACGGTGATCAGGCCGCCGTCCACCGTGATCCCGATGTCATGGCCGGGGTCCGTTCCCGGCGGTTCCGCGCGCAGTACGTCAGTACCGTCGTCTCCGGTCACCTCGATCGGGAGTGGGCCGCGGTGGCGGGGCGCCGGCCGGGGAGCCCGGGTATCTCGCTGCCGAACCACGTGCCGAAGTCGGGTACGAAGCCGCGCCGACGCGCTGCGCCGCCGGCCAGGACGGGTCCTCCTCTCCTGGTGGTGCCGTCTGCCCTCACCTTCTCCCCCGGCGGCCTCCGGCCCCGAGTGCCGAAGGGGCCCGGGCGCGGGGCCGGGTGGGCCGCGGCGGGTGGGCCGGACGGCCCCAGGTGCGCCTGGGGCCGGGATCGGGCCGGTCACGCGGACCGGGCGAGCGGGCGCGTGCGGTGGCCGACCGCCGCCGGGAGGTCGGACAGGTCGGGACTGATGCCGGCGGGAACGACGATCACGGGAGAGTCGGCGCGCCGCAGGAGCCCGTGCGCCGTGGAGCCGAGCCGCATGCCGTCGTACCCGCCGCGTCCACGACGCCCCACGACGACCGCGAGCGCGTCACGCGAGGCCAGGGTGAGTTCCTCGACGGGATGGCCCCGCGCCACCTCCTCCACGACGTCCACGTCCGGGTGGAACCCGGCCCACTCCGCCACCGAATCGGCGAGCAGATCCTCCCGCGCGGCGAGTGCGTGGGCGACGTTCTCGTGCACGAGGCCCGACCGGGGCCAGACCCACAGGGCCCGCAGCCGGGCTCCGCGCAGGGCAGCCTGCGCGAAGGCGAAGCCGACGGCGGCACGGCCCGCCTCGCTGCCGTCCACGCCGACGACGACGCAGGGAGGAGGACCGGTGGTGCGCTCGGGGGCCCGGACCACGACGACGGGGCAGTCGGCGCGCGCCCCGGCCGGTACGGCCACAGAGCTCTCGCCGAACATCTCGGCGGGCCGGCCGAACGCGCGGGATCCGACGACCAGGAGATCCGTGCGCGCCGCCCGGGAGAGCAGGACGGCGGCCGGAGTCCCTTCCGCGAGTTCCGTCGTGGTGGGCGGACCGCCGTGGTCCGGGGTCCGGTGGGGTGTGTGACGCGGCGCGCGGTGGAGTGCGTGGACCACGTCCTCGGCGTTCGCGAGCGCCATCTCGGCTCGCGTCCGCAGCGCGTTCCGGTGGGCGGCCTCGGGGTAGCCCAGCGGATCGTGCGCCGCCGGGACCGCGACGACCAGGCGTAGCCGACGCCCGCGGCGCAGGGCCTCGTCGGCCGCCCACAACAGGGCGGGGACGGACTGCGCGCGCGGGTCGACGCCCAGGACGACCTCTCCCGATCCGTCGTTCATGGCGCACCTCCCGGATGTCGGCCCACCCCCTGGACGCGGGGCGTCACCTCCACGTTCCCATCGCACCGGGTGGCGGGGACATGGGCCGTTCGGCCCCTCCGCGGCTCTGACGGCCCTGCCGGCCCCGCCCGGGCGCGGTGGTAAGGGCGGGGTGTCGGAGCGCTCGGGCACGGGAGCGCTCCGTCCTGTACTCGGAGCCGGGTATCGGCGTCGCCTTCGGCGTTCCCGGCGTTCCCGGCGTTCCCGGCGTTCCCGGCGGGGCGGTGCCGCGGCACGAGGATCACGGGCAGGCCGCCTGGTGGAGGACGCGATGGGCGGTGCACCCGAGTTCCAGGCCGATGAGGCCGCCGCGTCGTCGGGCCCCGACGACGCGGAAGGTCCGCTTCGGCCGAGCGTTCGACCAGGAGCCGCCGAGCGGGGACTTCGGCCATGGTCCGGCGTACGGACATCCGGGGAGCGGAGCCGGGCCCTCTCCCGTGCGGTGGCGACGATGTTCTCGGCGAGGACCCTGTCCCGGGGGAGGCTCCCCGCCAGGGGCGACGACCCCCTCGTAACGCTCCCACGGCGAGGCGTGGACCAGCCGTAACGGCAGACCGCGCCGTACGGCCTCGTCCACGGCCCAGTCCACCGCCGTGAGGCTGCTCTCGGAACCGTCGACTCCTACGACGAGGGCCGACTCCACGGCCTCCACCGTCTTCCAAGGCCGCGCACGGCTCCCGATCGGGCCCCGACCGCTGTCGTCGGGATCGAGGAGAGGGCGGACAGCGGAGAGTGGTGGGGGCAGTGTGAGGAAGGACCCATCCGCTTCTCGCGGATCCTGATCGCACGGTGCACGGCTCGTAGCCGCTCCTCCGCGTCCTCTTCACCGGGCCCTTCCTCCTCTTCAGGGAAGCACTCCTGCCCGCTCGGCGCGAGTGCGGCGCCTGGCCGCGAGCCGACACTCCCGTGCCGCGGCCACGGCGTCGTCGGGGTGCCGTGCCCTTCGCACCTCCTGGGCTGCGGGCCCAGCAAGAACTCCCCCTACGCCGTCGGCGTCCGGCCCGCACACGACGCGGGGCCCGGACGACGGTGCCGTACGGTGCGCCGGCCGCCCCACCCGGTGAACGCTACGGGCCCCGACCGTGGGCGGACCGGGGCGCCGGACACCAGGACGCGGTCGCGTCGGACCGGGTCAGGTCGGGTCGGGTCGGGTCGGGTCGGGTCGGGAAAGCCTCCCGGGGTCAGGACGCCCACCATCGCCGTGTAGCCGTCGTCGCGTGCCTCGCGCAGCACGTGTTCGGCGAGGGCGCGTCCGACGCCGCGCCCGACCGCGGCGGGATCGACCATGAAGCCGGCATTGGCGACACGGCCGGCCGGCCCTCCGTAGTTGGGCCGCAGGTACGCGGAGGCGATCACCGCGCCCGCGTCCTCGACGACGAACACACGGCGGTCCGCGCCGCCGGTCCACAGCCCTCGCGCGGTCTCCTCGTCGGTGTCGCGGTCCCAGGTATAGGTGTCGCCGGCGGCGACGATCTCCCGCCAGATGGGCCAGATCCGGGGCCAGTCGTCTGCGGTGGCGTCCCTCGTGAGGATGCGTGTCTCCGTCCTGTCGTGCCGCGCGGTCCCACGGCGGCGCGCGGCTCCCGGCGGGTTCCCCGGTCAGGTGTCGGCGGGCCCTCCGGCCGCCTCCGGCCCGGCGCCCTCGCACGCGGGCGCCGGAGCCGCTCCCGCGAGCCGCTCCAGGTCGGCGAGGAGCGAGTGGAGCCAGGCGTCGGCCGTGTGGTACCCGGTTCCTGTCGGGGCCGGCTCGACTTCCGTCGTCCCGGGTCCGGGGCGGCCGACCGGAGTCTCGGGCCACGGGGCGTACCCGAGCGCGTCAAGGGCGGCGGACAGCAGCAGCATCCGTCCTGCCACGCGTTCCCCGAGGCGGGTCAGCGCGACGGCGGCCGCGGGTTCCAGCGGGGGTACGGTGACGGCCGCCGCGGCGCCGCGCGGCTCCGGCTCCGGCTCCGGCTCCAGGACCCGCTCGGCACCCCACAGGGTGTGGTGGCCGGCCAGCAGCACGGCCTGCCAGTCGGGCTGTCCCGGCGGGCTTCCGGACGGGCTTCCGGGACGGGATGTCGCCGATGGGGGGCTCATCGGTTCGCTCTGGTACTGGGCGAAGGCCGATTCCGCGAGCACCAGGGAGTGCCGGAGCAGGGCGCCCGGTGGCGGCGCACCGGGGGCCCGCACCCCGCCGGCGGCGACCGCCGAACTCGTCATGATCACGGTTTCGGCGGCGGACCGCAGGAGTACCGCCGCCGAGCGCCGCACCTCCTCCTGCGCGCCGCGCGGCCAGGCGAGGAGGCCGAAGACGGCGCCGATCACGCTGCCGATCACGACGTCCAGCACCCGGGCCTCCGCGAGCCGCCAGGTGGCCGGTGCCAGTTGCGCGAAGACGAGGGCCACCGTGATCGCGAAGAGTGCCTGGGCCCAGCCGACGCCCTTGACCGGCCCGACGGTGAAGGTGACCAGCAGCACGGGAAGCAGGACCACGGCGTAGACAGTGGTGTCCGTCCCCACGAGTGCGAAGACACCTGCCGTGAACAGGGCACCGATCAGCGTCCCCGTCACGGCCTGCCGGGTGCTCTTCCGGGTCGCGACCAGTGTGGTGCGGGTCAGCGAAAGGGTCGCCAGCATCGCCCAGAAACCGTGCGGCAGGGTGTCCAGACCGGCGACGGCCCGGGCGGCGGCCAGCGCCAGGCTGATGCGCACGGCGTTCTGGAAGAAGACCGACCTGCTGCCGGCATGCCCCACGAGCCGCCGCCACCAGAGCCGGGGCGCTCGCATGTGCGCGTACCAGAACCGGCCGAGAGGCAGTCCGGACGCGCGCTCACGGCCCCGCACGGCGAGTCCGGCGGCGCGAGTGAGCGCCGACGCGGCGTCGGCCAGGTCGAGGAGATCGGCCCGACGGTGCAGTGCCACCGGGAGGGCCGCTCGCGTCGGCGCCGCGGCCAGTGCGGCGCGTTCCGTGGCGGGCGTGACGTCCGGCCCGGCCGGGGGGCTCCCCCACAGCAGCGAGGCGCTGCCCGCGGTGGACCGTCCGACGGCGCGCAGCAGCGCCAGGCCCGGCTCGGTGGGGGCGCGGCCCGGCGGGAGGGCGGGCAGCCGGACCAGCCGGTTCAACAGGGTGCGTGCCGCGAGGCCGGCATGGGCCAGGCCGCGGGAGCGGACCCCGGGTCCGGCCGGGCGCTCCGCTTCCGGGACTCGCGAGGGACGGAGTGCCTCGGCCGCGTTCCCGGCGGCCCTCGCCGTGGACGGCGACAGGACGTAGGGGGCGCTGGTCAGCTCGTCGGTGCACCGCTCCGCCACGGCGGCCGCGCGGGCGGTGAGCTCGCGGTACGGCACGGGAGCCGGTTCGGGGAGGACGAATGCCTCGGCGAGGATCAGCAGCAGGATGCCGACGGTCGCGCCGATCAGCCGCTCGCCCGTCTGGTCGGGGGCGTAGGGCGGGAAGGACGGCAGGATGTAGAGCAGTTGGAGTCCCGGAGCCGCGCCGGCCGGACGGGGGCCGGCCACGGCGACGAACGCCAGCGCGAAGCCGATGACCAGCATCCCGGCCACGGCGCTCCAGGTCCGTACGGCGAGGAACGTGCCGGCGGCGACCAGCAGCCAGGCCACCGGGACGAGCCGCAGCAGCACGGCGGCACGCTGCCGTCCGGTCCCCGGGATGTGCGACAGACCGGCGAGCGCGACCGCGGCGAACAGTGCGTAGGTGGCCGCGACCGGCTGTCCGAGCCCGTACAGGAACAGGTAGAAGCCGGCACCGGCGGCGAGCGTGACACGCGCCGAGCGGCGGCCCGCGGCGAGGAAGGCGGCGGACGGTCGGCGCGGGCGTCTCGTGCGCCCGTCGCCGGTGTCGCGGCCGGCGGCCTTGGCACCCATGTCACCAGGATCGGCCAACGACGACGGCCCGGCACCCGTGCGGGCCGTCGGCGCGAGAGCGGCCGGGTCCCGCGGACCGCGACACGAACGCGCGGCGGGACGCTGCGCGCCCCCGCCCTCTCGCCTTCTCGGACCCTCGCCCCCGGCCTCGGCGCCCGGCTGCCGTTATGCCCGCCCATCCGTCACGGCCGGCCGCGTCGCTCCGGAGCCCGCGCCGTGCCGGCGTGGCGGAGGCAGGAGGCGACGACCACGAAGGGCCAGAGGGCCTGGACACCGGTCGTGAAGCGTTCGGCGACGCCGGCGGCACCGTGACCCTGAGTTTCGAGGAGGTACCAGCCCGCGCCGACAGCCATCACCGCGCTTGCCGCGAGGGCGGGCGCGGGCCGAAGCGCCCAGGGCCCGCCGCGGTCCGATGGCACGGCGAGGAGCGGCCACGCGGCCAGCAGGACGAAGCCGGTCGCGGCGACCGCCCCGTGGCGCAGGGACCCCCCGCTGCTGGGTGCCGGGTTCAGCGCGACCGCGAGGGCGGCCACTCCCCCGCAGGCCAGCGCCAGCCTCCCTGGTCTCGCTGCGGGGCGCAGGCCCCAGGCGGTGATCAGATGGCAGACCCCCAGGGCGAAGAGTGCCGCCGTCATCACCCAGAACCCCGCGGCGCCGTAGGCCGCGAGGACGCTGATGGTCTGCCTGACGGGGTCGTAGGCGGCCCCCTCCAGGAACGCCGCGAAGACCCAGCCTGTGACCAGCAGGACGGGGGCGCACCCCGACGAGATCAGAGCCCATCTCGGAACAGAACACATCGAAACACGGTAAAGGGGAGGAGCCCCGCTCGGCGTGCCCCGCAGGGGCGCCGGGAAGTCGCGCGCCGCGGCGCGTCGGCCCGGCCGGTGCGGCTGTCGTGGGGGCGCGACGGTTTCGTCGCACCCCGACCCGATTTGGTACAGACCAAGCTGTCTCGTCTTTGGCCGATCCGATTGACGTGCCCCGGCGCCTGTCCTGTGCTGGACATCAACTCGTAGCTCGTCAGTGCGAAGTCCGGGTGGAACGTCTGCCGGAGGCGGGGGCCTCCGCCGGGAGGGAACATGGCTGTCGCCTCAGCACGAACCGATGAGTCCTGGGCGGAGTTCGGGCGCCGGCTGCGATCCTGGCGCAGGAACGCCGGCGTCACCCAGCAGCAGCTCGGCCGGACGGTGGGCTACCACCACAGCCAGATCAGCCGCCTCGAAGCGGGACTGCGCGAGCCGCCGGCGGGGCTGGTGCGCCGGCTCGACACCGTCCTGGAGACCGGGGGCGAACTGGCGGCGATCACCGCGGCCCCGCGCGAGGCGCCCCCGGGACCCCGGCACCTCCCCACCACCCCGGGACTGTTCGCCGCACCGCCCGGTGCCGACACCGGCGACCGGGACACCTGGGATCACGTGCCGTGGCCGTGCGCCCTGCCGACCGAAGGGCTCGCGTGCCCGCTGCACGGCGCCGCCGGCTGCGCCGTACCCGACCGGGCGGTGGCATCGGCGCTGCTCGATGAACTGACTTCCGCGCACCGCCCGTTCGCCGGACTGACGGGCATGGAGGCGGATCTGCTGCACGTGCTCACGGCCGCGTTGGCCTGCGTGATCCGTGGGGCGCTGCACCGTGCCACCATGGACGGCGTGGTCACCGCGGAGCGGCTGCTGCGGGCCGTGATGCGATGGGCCGAGGCGGTCGACGCCACCGGCCGTACGCCCTACGGGCACCTGCGCATCGCCGCCCAGTACGCCCAGGTGGCCGGGCGCCTGCGGATGCGGCGCGGCCAGAGCAGCATCGGCATGGCCTGGTTCGGTCACGGCCTGCGGTGGGCGGACGCCGTCGACGACGCTCCGGCGCGCGCCACACTCCTGAGCGACACCTGCGCGCTGGTGCGGCTCGACGAGGATGCCGCCGCGACGCTCGGATACGCCAGGGCGATCGGCGCCGTGGACTCCGGACGGCACTGGGTCACGACCCTGTCCCACCTCTACCAGGCACGGGGCCACGCCCTCGGCCACGACGCCGCCGAGTGCCGTCGCCACATCACCCTGGCCCGGCGCGCGTTCGTCCGCCTGCGCCCGCGGGACCACCTGGAGGCACCCTGGCTGGCCGGCGCCGAGGGCGAGATGCGGCTGGAGTCGGCGGTCGGCGGCGCGCTGCGGGACCTCGCCGCGGTGACCGGCGACCGCGCGACGGCGCGGCGAGCGGCCACCGCCATCGCGCGGTCCCGCGCGCGACTGCCGGCCGTGATGCGCGACACACACCTGCTGCTCACTCTGCGCCTGGCCGACTGCTGGGCGTGCGCGGGCGATCCGGGCGCCGCCGTGGCCCTGGCGTCCCCGGTGCTCGCGGAGGCGACGCGGTCTCGTGAGCTGCTGGTGAGCGCCGAGCTGGGCGGGCTGCACGGCAGGCTCCTCTCCGACTGGGGCACCACACCCGAAGTCCGCCAGTACCGGGAGCGGTTGCTCGACACGGGCGACCTCGGCGCCGCGGTCGGCTTGCCGGATTTTGACAGCACGGCACAGCGCCTGCGGATGCGTTGACCCGAGGGCCGCCGAGTGTGAGGGTTCGGCCAGCCCGGCGACACGACGTGCCCACGGGCGGGGGGCGAACCCGGCCCGCCCGCCCCTGGGTGGACTTGTCATATCCATGACCATCACCGGGTGGCTTCATCACCTCTCACAAGGAGCCATGATGCTGAGAAAGATGGCGGTGGCCGGGGTATCCCTGGCCGTGACCCTCGGGGTCGTGGTGCCGGCGTCCGTCGCCACGGCCGCGCCGGCCACCGCACCCCCCACGGCACCGAGTCCGAGCCCGGTCGCGAAGGCGGTGGCCGCCGCCGACCAGGCCGCGCGCAGCGGCGTCGACTCACTCGCCAAGGGGCCCCACGAGCAGTACGACCGACGCCAGGTCATCCCCTGGACCGACGGCCTGTACGCGGTCGCCTACGAGCGGACCTACAAGGGCCTGCCCGTCGTGGGCGGTGACGCGGTGGTCCTCTCCGACGACGACGGCAGAGTCCGCTCGGTCCAGTCCGCCACCCGGGCCACGATCTCCGTTCCCACCCGGGCGAGGATTCCGGCCTCCCGGGCCGCCGAGACAAGCCGCGGCCGACTGGCCCGGACGACGAGCACCGACACCCCGCGCCTCGTGGTCCGGGTCGAGAACGACCGCGCCGTGCTCGCCTGGGAGACCGTGGTGACAGGGCGTACGGCCGCCGACGTGCCCAGCAGGCTGCACGTCTTCGTCGACGCCCGCACCGGCAAGGTCGCCGGGAGCTACGACGACGTCCACGCGGGCACCGGCCACAGCGAGTGGAACGGCCCCGACCCGCTCACCATCGACACCTCCCGCTCGGGCAGCCAGTACGTCCTGCGCGACACCACCCGCCCCGGCCTGCAGTGCTCGGACTACAGCGGCGGGCTGTTCACCAAGCCCACGGACGACTGGGGCACGGGCAACGCCTCCAGCCGGGAGACCGGCTGCGTCGACGCCATGTTCGCGGCCCAGAAACAGTCGGACATGCTCAGGAACTGGCTCGGCCGCAACGGCCACAACGGCAACGGCGGCAGCTGGCCGGTGCGCGTGGGCCTCAACCAGCTCAACGCCTACTGGGACGGATCCACCGTCACCATCGGCCACAACAGCGCGGGCAAGTGGATCGCGGGCATGGACGTGATCGGCCACGAGTTCGGCCACGGCCTGGACTCCAACACCCCCGGCGGGGCCAACCACGAGAGCGGCCTGGGCGAGGCCACGGGCGACATCATGGGCGCTCTCACCGAGGCGTACGCCGACCAGCCCGCACCCTACGACACCCCCGACTACACGGTCGGCGAGGAGATCGACCTGCAGGGGCGCGGCCCGATTCGCAACATGTACGACCCCGGCGCGCTCGGCGACCCCGCCTGCTACTCCTCCTCGATCCCCAACACCGAGGAACACGCCGCGGCCGGTCCGCTCAACCACTGGTTCTACCTGCTGGCGGAGGGCTCCAGCCCCGGGGGCGGGAAGCCCTCCTCCTCCACCTGCAACGGCTCCGGTGTCACCGGAGTCGGCATCCGGGACGCCGGTCGGATCTTCTACGGCGCGATGCTGCTCAAGACCAGCGGCATGACCTACAAGCGCTACCGGACGGCCACCCTGACCACCGCGAAGAACCTGGACGCGAGCTGCCGTCTCTTCGACAGGACGAAGGCCGCCTGGGACGCGATCACCGTTCCCGCACAGGCCGGCGACCCGGCCTGCTCCGCGGAGCAGAACGACTTCTCGCTGGCCCTCAACCCCAGCTCGGGCGACGCCCGGCCCGGCTCGACCGTTCGCGCCACCGTCGACACCAGCACCTCGTCCGGCAGCGCCCAGCAGGTCTCGCTCACCGCCTCCGGCGCGCCCTCGGGCGTGGACGTCTCCTTCAGCCCGTCCACGGTCACGTCCGGCAGCAGCTCCACCATGACCGTCTCGACGTCCGCCGGTACGGACACCGGCACCTACACGCTCACCGTCACGGGCCGCGGCGACGGCACGACCCACACCGCGCAGTACACCCTGCGCGTCGGCGGGGGCGGCGACCCTTCCACTCCGCCGGACGTCGACGTGACCGCCGTGCAGTCACATCTGTCCCAGCTGTACTCCATCGCCGCACGGAACGGCGGTAACCGCCGCTCCACCGGGGCCGGTTACCGGGACTCCCTCGCGTACGTCAAGGGCAAACTCCAGGCGGCCGGGTACACCGTCACCGAACAGTCCTGCGCCTCGGGCTGCTCCGCGGGGGCCGGTAACAACCTCATCGCCGAATGGCCGAAGGGCGACGCCGCGGGCGTCTACATGTTCGGCGCCCACCTGGACGGAGTGTCCGCGGGCCCCGGCATCAACGACAACGGCTCCGGCTCCGCCGCGCTCCTCGAGACAGCCCTGACACTGGCCCGGACCGACCCCAACATGAAGAACCGGGTCCGCTTCGCCTGGTGGACCGACGAGGAACAGGGCCTGAACGGATCCGACTTCTACGCCAGGACACTCTCCGGCACCGAGCGCGCCCGGATCAGGGCCTACTACAACTTCGACATGGTCGCCTCGACCAACGGCGGCTACTTCATCAACAACCTGAACTCGGCGGCCTCGGCACCGATGAAGGCGTACTGGGACTCGCTGGGACTCGCCCCGCAGGAGAACGTCGAAGGACGGGGCCGCTCGGACGACTACTCCTTCCAGCGGGTCGGCGTCCCCACGTCCGGCTACGCCACCGGCGCCTCGGCGGTGAAGTCCTCCTCGGAGGCCGCCAAGTGGGGCGGCACCGCGGGCCGTTCCTACGACCCCTGCTACCACTCCGCGTGCGACACCACGAACAACATCAACGCCACCGCGCTGAACCGCAGCGCGGACGGCATCGCCTACACCATCTGGAAGACGGCCGTCGGCGGGACACCGGCCCCGGTGAACGACTTCTCGATCGCCGTCTCCCCCTCGGCCGGCACGGTGACGCCCGGTTCCTCCGCCACGGTCGGCGTGACCACCGCCACCACCAGTGGCGACCCGCAGAACGTGCGACTTTCCGCCTCGGGCGCACCGTCCGGCGTGACCGTGTCGTTCGCCCCCTCCTCAGTGACCTCCGGCCAGTCCTCGACGGCCACCGTGCAGGTCGCGGCGGGCACCGTCGGCGGCACCTACACCCTGACGGTGTCCGGCGCGGGCGAGGTCACCCACACCAGCACCTACACGCTGACCGTGTCCGGCGGCGGCGGTGAGACCACCTGGCGGCTCGGCGCCACCTACGCGGCCGGGGACGTGGTGACGTACGAGGGCGTCCGCTACCGGTGCATCCAGGGCCACACGGCCTATCCGGGCTGGGACCCGCCGAACGTACCCGCGCTCTGGCAGCGTCTGTGACGGGGTGTCCCACAGAAGGCACCTGACCACCTGACGAGGACACGCCCCACCCACGGTCCGGCCGGCGCTCGTGCCCCGCACGGGAGCCGGCCGGGCCCACGGGCGACGCCGGTCAGCACCGGAAGCAGGCGGCCGGCCCGGCGGACCGCTTCCCTATATGGCCCTCCCGGTCGTCGCTCAGCCGCCGTTCGGCTGGTACGTCTTCATCCGGCGCGGCCGACAGACCGGCGTGAGCCCCCGTAGGCGTCGCCGCCGCCGAGGACGAGGACGGTCGGCACAGAGGCGACGTAGGCCACCGGAGGAACCTGTGAGCCGCGGCGCGGCAGCGGCGAGCGCGAGGACGGCTCCTCATTCCCGCGATTCGGTGGGGCGCGACCGGGCGGGTGCGGGCTGCGACTCCGTGGCCCGCGGGGCGGGGGCGGCGATGCCGTCGCGGAAGGTGGCGGGTGCGGGGCCGGTCGTGAAGTGGGTCTCCGGGCCGAAGCGCTGCCGGTAGGCAGAGGGGGTGAGTCCCGTCTCTCGACGTAACAGGGTGCGGAGGTTGGCGGGGGTGCCCAGTCCGCTGTGACGGGCGACGGCGTCGATGCGGGTGTCCCCCCGTTCGAGGAGGCGGCGGGCGAGGGTGACGCGCTGCGCGGTCAGCCACGCGAGCGGTGTGGTGCCCAGCTGGGTACGGAAGCGCCGGTGCAGGGTGGTGGTGCTGACGGCCGCCTCGGCCGCGAGGTCCGCGACGGTGAGCGGGGCGTCCAGCCGCTCCTGCGCCCAGGCCAGCAGGGGGGCCAGGGATTCGTCGGGCAGGTCGGGCATGGGGCGCTCGATGAACTGCTTCTGCCCGCCGTCGCGGTTGGCGGGGAAGACGAGTCGACGGCTGATGGTGTTGGCGGTCTCCGCGCCGTGGTCACGGCGGATGATGTGCAGGCCGAGGTCGAGCGCGGCGGCGCTGCCCGCGGAGGTGAGGACGCTGCCGTCGTCGACGAAGAGGACGTCGGGTTCGACGCGGACGGCGGGATAGTGGGAACGCAGGAGTTCCACGCACTGCCAGTGCGTCGTAGCCCGGCGCCCGTCGAGTACGCCTGCCTCGGCCAGGGCGAACGCGCCGGTACAGAAGGAGACCAGCCGGGCGCCGCGGGCGTGGGCGCGGCGTATGGCGTCCAGTACGGCGGGGTGGCGGGGGCGGGCGACGTCCGGTCGGCTAGGGACGACCAGGGTGTCGGCGGCCTCGGCCGCTTCCAGGCCGGCCGTCTCGGTGAGAGTGAAGAAGCGGCCGCGCATGACCGTGCGGTCGCCTGGCGTGCAGAGCGCGAACTCATAGAGTTCACGACCGAGTTCGGGACGCGGCAGACCGAAGAGTTCGGTGGCGCAGCCCAGTTCGAACGGATTGGTGTTCTCGTCCACGAGGACCGCCACGCGGTGCGGGCGGCGCCCCGCGGCACCTTGGAAGGATTCTTGCGGCATGTGCCTGTTCTCGCGCTCACGTTCAGGGGTGACGGGGCTCCAGAATGATCGTCGAGTCGGCGCGTCGCCGCCACCGTGGGTGCGTACGACGCCCGGACTGCCTCTTCAACTGCTCGATCCGGAAAGGAATTACGCGCGCATGCACACCATTCGAAAAGCATCGATCCTGGCGGGGGTCGTGGTGGGGATGCTCGGGCCGACCGTGTCACCGGCCGCAGCGGCACAGAACCGTACCCTGACGCTGGATGCCGGTGACCCGCTGGCAGCGAAGGCCCTGCAGATATGTTACGACGCGCACGAGATCGGACCGGCGATCCCCTGGGAAGACATCGACTGCAAGATGCGCTACGCCCCGACCGCGTACCAGGCCGCACCCGGGCCGGAACACCCGGTGGGTGACCGCGTCCTCAACTACGCGTCCACGACGGTCACTCACACACTGGCCTGGTCGGACACGGTCACGAGCTCGGACAGCTTCGAGGTGAGCACCTCGGTGAAGTCGGCCGTCTGGGGCGCGGCCGAGGTCGCGGTGACCGCCAAGTACACCAGGACGTGGACACGGTCGAGCACCGTCTCGCAGACGAACAGCCTGCCGGTTCCGGCCTGCAACGTCGGCTGGTTCAGCAGGGCCGCGGAGATGGGAACCGCCACCGGGGATCTGCGGCTCGACTTCACGTCGGACACCAAGATCAGGAGCGGCACCAAGAAGAGATACCGGCACGTCATCATCAAGAACAGCACCTTCAGCGCGCCCACAGGGAAGAACGACTCGCTCATCGCCCGCTCCCGCGCGATGACGGTCGAGGAACGCACCGCCTGCGCCCCCTGACGCCCGCACGCCCGCGCCGAAGGGGGCGCCTGCCGGCGCGGTGCATCACAGCCCCTCGACATACTGCGTGAACACCACCCGCGGCTCGGGCCGGTTGGACAACCGCCCCAACGAACCGGCCAGCTCGGACAGCTCCGCGTCTCTTCCGGCCAGCTGCTCAGCCGTCACACCCGTCATCATGCCCAGTCAACGAGGATGACAGGACACGGTCACAGGATCTCCGGCTGTCGTACCGGTTCGCCACGAACGTCGGCGCCCCCGACCGGTCCGAACAGGCGCCCTGTGCCCGACGTACGGCCACGTCGGGGCAGGACACCTCATGCCCCGGGGAGTCCACCGCGCGGTGCGGGGACCCGGTGGGCCGAACTCGCAGGCTCCACGCACGAGATACGGTCTCCACCCCGGCACGGATGTGATCAAGACGCGACCGTGAGGGGCACTGTGGACAGAACTTCCCGGACCGGGCATGTCGTCAACGAGATCGCCCAGGAGCTCCGGACCTCGGACGACGGGGGCGGCCTGGTTCTCCGGTCCGTCCCCGGAGGACCGGCGGAAGGTGTTGCTGCAGGTCGGCGGCTACGCGATGCAGGCGCACATCACCGCCCCGGACGGCCGCGCGGGCGGGACGAGGTCCGGGACGAAACCCACCACCAATCCCGCGGTGATGATCTGCAGGAACCCGCCGTTACGGCTTCGCACGTCTGCCCACCGACGAACATGTGACCACGTTCCGCGTCCTCGTCTCGGTGTTCGCCGTGGCGGACACCCGCGGGAGACGGACGCACTGCGAGGGCACCTGCGCGCACGCGTGGCACCGCCCGCGCTCCACGCCGACGGAAGTCGAGCAGCCGTGACCGCCGCCCACGGATCCGGCCTGACCGCCCGCCGGGAACCGTCAGCGGGCACCGCCGCCACCCCACACACGACCGCCGCAGTCGCGGCGTAGGCGCCGCCCCGGCGGCTCGCCCACGGAACGCGGCCCCGCATCCGGTGACCGCGGCGTTGGTACGGGCGCTGCGCCTCAGTACCGTGCGTCCGTGATCGCCACCGCCTGCCCGCTCACCCGGGCGCGCGGGTCGGTGGTGGACGCCTCGACCCGGAGCAGGCTCGGTCGGCCCAGATCCTCCCCCTGACGGATGGTGAGGGCACCGGAGGACGGGAGGGCGCCGAGGGTGCGCAGGTAGCCGCCGAGTGCGGCGGCCGCGGCACCGGTGGCCGGATCCTCGACGACACCGCCGATCGGGAAGGGGTCGCGGGCGTGGAAGAGGTCCGGGGCCTCACGCCAGATCAGCTGGAGCGTGGTCCAGCCGTGACGATGCATCACCTCGGCCAGGGAGTCGAAGTCGTAGTCGAGGGCCGCGAGTCGCTCGCGGGTGGCCACGGCCAGGACGAGGTGCTCGTTCCCGCCGAAGGCGACGTGCGGGGGAAGTGTGGGGTCGAGGTCTGCGGGGGACCAGCGCAAGGCCGCGAGGGAGGCGTCCATCTCCTTGTCGGTCGCCGGTCGGGAGCGGGTGGGGACGCTGGTGAGCGTCGCCGTCACGGAGCCTTCGGGCCCTGCCGAGGTGTCCAGGGCGATCTCGCCCACCGGCGTGTCGAAGACGAGCGGACCGGGGCCGATCCGTTCGGCCAGGGCCACCGCGGTCGCGACGGTCGCGTGGCCGCAGAAGGCGACCTCGGCGAGCGGGCTGAAGTAGCGCAGCCGGAACCGGCGCGCGGCACGGTCCGCGGCGGTGACGAACGCGGTCTCCGAGTAGCCGATCTCGGCCGAGGTGGCAAGCATGGCGGCGTCGTCCAGGGCGGCCGCGTCGAGCACGACGCCGGCCGGATTGCCGCCGGCGGGGTCCGTGGTGAAAGCGGTGTAACGCAGGATTTCCGGGCGCGTCCTCAAGGTCATGCCCCTACCGTCGCACCCCGCAGGCATCGCTACAAACGATGAGTACCGATGGGACTCATCGTTTGTAGCGATGCCGATGGCTATCGTCGGGGGCGGGTGGACACCCGGCTGCTGCGCACTTGCGCCACTGTGGCCCGGACCGAGAACCTGACCGCTGCCGCAGAGCGTCTGCGCCGCGTCCAGTCCACCGTCACCGCCCACGTGCGGACGCTGGAGAATGAGTTCGACCTGCGCCTGTTCGACCGGTTGCCGCGGGGGGGGGTGCTCACCGCGGCCGGGGGCGCGGGCGAACAGGTGACCGGACGCGTGGTGCTCTCGGCGGGCGAGACGCTGGTCTCCGCGCGCCTGCCGGGCGTCATCGCCGCGCTCCGGCGCAGCCACCCCCGGATCCAGGTGGACCTGAGGACGATGGGCACCGCCGCCGCCATCGCCGCGCCGCGCACCGGCGAGCCGGACATGGCCCTGCTGCTGGCGGACGAGGCGACGTTCCGCGACGTCGACTGCACGCCGCTGGCCCGGGAACCCCTGGTCCTCGTCTGCTCTCCCGAACTTGGTGTCCGCCAACCTCCGCTGGAACAACCGCCACTCACACGCCGGGCCATCGGCGTACCGTAAGCGGACTAGCCGACTGTCTCGTCGTAGGCGGGCGGCACCTCCTCGAAGGAGCCTCCCCCTTCACGCGTGAACCGGTAGATGAACCGCACCCGGTGCAGGCCGACGATGGCACACACCACAGACGGGAGGCCGGCCGCTACCACCTGGTACGGCCGGCCAACCCGCCCGCCTACAGCCCCAGTCCGCGGTAGCCGCTACCCGAGGAACGACAAGCGGACCTGCCGGTTGGCATTGTCCCTGTTGGTGTCGACCAGGCAGATCGACTGCCAGGTGCCCAGTTCCAGCCGGCCGGCCAGGACCGGCAGCGTGGCGTGCGGGGGGACCAGGGCCGGGAGGACGTGGTCGCGGCCGTGGCCCGGGGTGCCGTGGCGGTGTTGCCAGCGGTCGTCGGCCGGGAGGAGGAGGTGGAGGGCCGCCAGGAGGTCCCGGTCGCTGCCCGCACCCGTCTCCAGGATGGCCAGGCCCGCCGTGGCGTGCGGGACGAACAGGTTGAGCAGGCCGTCGAGGCCCGGGGCCGCCTCGGTCAGGAAGTCCGCGCAGGCGGCCGTCAGGTCGGTGACGGTCTCGTCGGTGCCGGTGGTCAGGCTGAGGACACGGGTCGCGAAAGTGGACATACGATCATCCTGCCGTCCGTGTCCACGGGTCGCGCCCCGGACCGGTGCTTCCTCGGCCCGGACCACCGGGTGCCGGGTCGGAACCGCCGGGTGCCGGGTCAGAACCGCCGGACGACTCGCAGACCGACGGTGTAGACGTCGCCCCGGTCGTTCTCGGAGACCCACGGGTCGCCGTTGAGGATCGACTTGGCGCCGAGGTCCCCCATGGTCGGCCCGTTCGGCGTCTGACGGCTGGAGACGAAGCGCAGCCCGCCGTGCTGGTCCGGCCCGACGTAGATGCCGGTGTGGTCGATCACGCCGTCGTTGCTCGCCGGATCGGCGGGGTCCCCGTCCCCCGTGGCGTCGAAGAAGACCACGTCGCCGATGCGTAGCCCGGTGAGCGAGGGGGCCGCGTCCGTCCCCTTGGCCACGACGACGCCGGGACCGTACGTGGCCTGGTCCTTCGAGGTGCGGGGCAGGTTCCGGCCGTCGAAGTTCCGGTGCAGGACCATGGGGATGCCCAGGTGGTACCCGTAGACCATCCGGACGAAGCCCGAACAGTCGAGGTTGTGCGGGTTGTCGGCGTTCGCCGCGTCCACGGCGTCCGGTTCCGCCTGCTCGCCGCTCGCGGGGAAGGTCCAGCTCCGTCGCATGTAGTCGTGGAAGTCGAAGCCCACGTATCGCAGCCCGGCCTCGTCCCTCGGACTGTATCCCGACTCGCCGAGCACCTGCGCCTCCTGGAGCGCGGGGTCGGTCACGGCGGGCGCGAAGGGCCGGTACATCGAGGCGTACGCGAGCGCGTCCGGCGAGGTGTCGCCCGCCCAGGCGGTGATCCGCTCGGCCAGCGCGGGGGTCCACTCGCCGTCGAAGGGCTCGGGCAGCACGCGCACCCACGTGTCGTGGCCCACCACCGGCGGGTCGGGCCAGCGGGCCGAGGCCACGTCGAAGTCGTAGACCAGGGCCCGCAGCGGAACCGTGGCGTCGCGTGAGGCGAGCGCCCGGACGCCGAGAGTGCCCGCGTCGAAGACCTTGGCCGGGTCGGTCTCGGGGTCGCGCATGCTGTGCTGCCAGGTGCCGACCGGCTCGCCGGTGCCGTGGCGCCAGGCGCGGGCGCGCAGCAGGGAGCCGGTCTTCTCCACCCGCACCCACCAGTGGTCGTAGGGCGCGAAACCGGTGCCGACCGTGACCGCGGGACTGAGGGTGCTCGTGACGTCCGCCCGTTCCTTCTCGAGTACGAGCCGGACGTCACCGGCGGGGGTGACCAGCAGGCGGGCACGGTAGTGGTTGTTGACCGGCCCCTGCCTGCCGGAGCCCGCCTGGGCGGCGAAGGTGAGGGCAAGTGAGACGGGCGCCCCGGTGGGCCGCTTGTCGAAGGAGAAGCGGGCCGCGACGTCGACGTCGCCGACCGCCTCCCCCTGGGGAAGCAGGACGTGGCGGCTGCTGTCGGTCTCGGTGAGACGTACGACACCACGGCCGCCGTCCAGGTAGTAGTCCTCCTTGGCGCCGTTGACGGTGGTCCAGGCACCCCCGCCGGGCGAGCGGCCCCAGCCCGCGCCTGACAGGGTCCGGTCGAAGGCGTCGGCGAACGGCTTCTTCTGCTCCGTGAACCACCGCTTGGGGCCGCGGACCGTGACCGTCCGTGCGCCCGTGGTGAGAGTGGCGAGCGCGCCTCGCGCGTCCGACACCTCCAGGCCCGCGGGGGACCCGGCGAGTGCGCGGGTGGTCAACGGGCCGGCCGGGTGAGCGGAGAAGTGCCACGGATCGCCCGGGTCGGCGGCCATCGGCAGGCGTCGGCCGGTCGCCTCTCCCGGTGCGCCGGCCGTCGACCCCGCCGGCACGACGGTCACGGCCGGGGCCGCGGTGGCCGACGCGATCGGCAGGGTGACGCCGGCAGCCACCCCGGCCAGCGCGGAAAGAGCCGATCTGCGGCTCGGCGAGAACACCGGCACGGACATGCGAGACCCCCGAGGGAAGGAAGTGTGTTCGATTCGCAGTGGATCTTAGACCGGTCGTGCGCGCCGCGCCGCGCGCGTTCCCGGCCGCCCTACGTGTGCGCCTGCCCGCCTGGGCCACGCTCACGCTCCGCTCGGAATGCGGTTGCAGTATCAATGGAGTGGTGAGCGTTTTCGGAGTGAAGTCGACAAGCCGGGACATCGACGTGGCCGTGATCGGAGCCGGTCAGGCAGGTCTTTCGGCCGCCTACCATCTGCGGCGCACCGGGCTGCTGCCCGACCGGGACTTCGTCGTCCTCGACCACGCCGCCCGCCCGGGGGGAGCCTGGCAGTTCCGCTGGCCCTCCCTCACCTACGGAAAGGTCCACGGCATGCACGCCCTGCCGGGCATGGAGCTGACCGGCGCCGAGGGCGGCCGGCCCTCCTCGGAGGTGATCGGCGCGTACTTCGCCTCGTACGAGGAACACTTCGGACTGCGGGTGCACCGGCCCGTGGAGGTGTCCGCGGTCCGTGACGCCGGCGACGGGACCCACGGCGTGCGCGGCAGGTTGCTCGTCGAGACCTCGGAGGGCGTCTACCGGACCCGGTCCCTCGTCAACGCCACCGGCACCTGGGACCGTCCCTTCTGGCCGCGCTACCCGGGGCAGGAGACCTTCCGCGGCCGTCAGCTGCACACCGCCGACTACCCGGGCCCCGGGGCGTTCGCGGGTCTGCGGGTGATCGTGGTCGGTGGTGGCGCGTCCGGCACCCAGCACCTGATGGAGATAGCCGAGGTAGCGGCGCGGACCACGTGGGTGACCCGGCGCGAGCCGGTGTACCGCGAAGGCCCGTTCGGCGAACCGGAGGGCCGGGCAGCCGTCGCGCTGGTGGAGGACCGGGTCCGGCGGGGACTGCCGCCTCGGAGCGTCGTCTCCGTGACCGGTCTCCCGCTCGGTGAGGCGGTCCGACGGGCCCGTGCGCGCGGCGTCCTGGACCGCGACCCGATGTTCGACCGCATCACCCCGACGGGCGTGACCTGGAACGACGGCAGGACCGTCGGGGCCGACGTGATCCTCTGGGCGACCGGATTCCGCGCGGCGATCGGCCACCTGGCACCGCTGAGGCTGCGAGAGCCCGGCGGCGGCATCCGTGTGGAGGGCACACGCGTGGTGCGCGACGAGCGGGTGCATCTGGTCGGCTACGGATCGTCGGCCTCGACCATCGGAGCCAACCGGGCGGGCCGGGCCGCCGTGACGGAGATCCGCCGCCTGCTGCGGGCAGGAAGTGCGCCGCAGCCGGGGCCCACCGGCGGGGAACAGGCCCGCGAGGGGGACTTGGCCGCGGAAGGAGCCGTGACGCGGAAGGAGGAGACGGCCGGCCGCTGACGCCACCGGGCCACCGTCCGGCGACGGCCCGAGACCGGTGGGAATCCCGCCGCGCGAGAACACCCCCGCGTGCCGGTTCCGACGCCGGCACGGCGGACCGGGCGGACGGGCCGACCGCCCCTCAGCGCGCCTTCGCCTCGCGCCGCCGGGCGTTGAACTCCGCGACGTTCGTCTGGTGCGTGGCGTAGTCGGCGGTGAAGCGCGTGTCACCGGGCTTCACCGTCACGAAGTACAGCCAGTCCCCCTTCGCCGGCGCGATCGCCGCGGCCATCGCCTGCTCCCCCGGGTTACCGATCGGGGTCGGCGGCAGCCCCGGGCGCTGGTAGGTGTTGTAGGGGTCGGCGATCCTGGTGTCCGCCTGGGTGGTGTCCACGGTGGAGCGGCCGAGAGCGTAGTTCAGGGTCGAGTCCATCTGGAGCGCCATGCCGCGGGCGAGCCGGTTGTGGACGACTCTGGAGACCCTGGCCATATCCTCCGCGGTGTCCGCCTCGGCCTGCACGATGCTGGCGACGATCACCGTCTGGTAGACGCTCATCCCGTTGCGGCGGGCGCCCGCGACGACGGGGTCGGAGCCGAAGCGACTGTCCGCCGTGGCGACCATGTATCCCAGCAGGCTCCGCGGTGTCGTCCCGGCCGGCAGGGGATAGGTGGCCGGGAAGAGGTAGCCCTCCGGATTGCCGGCGGCGGCGTCCGGCAACGCGAGCGCGCCGACGTCCGCCGCCGCGCGGGTGGTGCCCGCGGCGAGGCCGAGGGAGCGGTCGACGGCCGTGTACACCTGGCCGGCCCGCCAGCCTTCCGGGATCAGTAGCGTCCGCTGCTTCTCGGCGGCCGGTTCGTCCCGCGTGAGCAGCAGGGGGACCGTGACCGCGGCGGCCGCGGCGAGCGAGGTGGCGATCAGCACGGCCAGTCGCCCGCGGCGGGTCAGCCGGGGGCGACGGCGACCGTGTTCGGGCTGCCGGGACCGGGGTGTCATGGGCGCACGCTAACCCGGTGGCCACGCGAATCCCCGGCGCCACACACGCGGCGGCGCCGTCGGCCCCCTGGGACGGGGGGCCGACGGCGCCGTGGCACTGCCAGCGTCAGACGAGCCAGCCAAGGAAGTGGAGGACGCCGGCGAGCAGGTGGGTGATGACGTTCATGGTGGTGCTTCTCCTCGAACATGTGGATCAGTGGGACTGCGCAGTCGCGGTCTGCAGCCCGCCGCTTGCACAACGTAAGCATCCTGCTTCGTAAGGGAGTTGGGCAACGACAGGCGGTGCGATCACACGTTCTGGGGAACAGCCGCTCCCGCGTTCGCCTGTTCGCCTCCGGAGTCGCGGGAGGCGCCGGTTCCGGGGCGCGGAGCGTCGGCGGCGGGCTCGGCGCCGGCGGAGCTCGCGGACACGGACTCGGCATCGCGCCGCACCAGGCCCGCGTAGCGGCCGTCCTCGGCGAGGAGCTGGTCGTGCGTGCCGCGTTCGGCGATCCGCCCGGACTCCAGGACCACGATCTGGTCGGCGTCGCGGACGGTGGAGAGCCGGTGCGCGATGGTGATCGTGGTCCGCCCGGCGGAGAGCGCGTCGATGGCGCGCTGGACGGCATGCTCGGTGCGGGTGTCCAGTGCGCTGGTCGCCTCGTCGAGGATCAGCACGGGCGGGTCCCGCAGGATGGTCCGGGCGATCGCGAGGCGCTGCTTCTCGCCTCCCGAGAAGCGGTAGCCGCGCTCACCGACGAGCGTGTCGTACCCGTCCGGCAGCGAGGCGATGTGGTCGTGGATCTGCGCGGCGCGCGCGGCGGCCTCGATCTCCTGCCCGGTGGCCTCCGGCTTGGCGAAGCGCAGGTTGTCGGCGACGGAGGCGTGGAAGAGGTACGTCTCCTGGGACACGACACCCACGGCTCGGGCGAGGGTGTCGAAGTCAAGGTCCCGGACGTCCACACCGTCGAGCAGGACCCGGCCGCCCGTCACGTCGTACAGCCGGGGCACGAGGTAGCTGAGCGTGGACTTGCCGGAACCGGTGGCTCCGACGACGGCGAGGCTGCCGCCGGCCGGTACGGTCAGGTCGATGGAGGCGAGCGTCGCCCCGCCGGGGCTCGCCGGGTCGTAGTGGAAGTCGACGTCCTCGAAAACGACCTCGCCGTTGATCTTGTCCAGCCGGACCGGGTCGTCGGACTCGGTGATGTCCACGGGCAGGTCGAGGTACTCGAAGATCCGCTGGAAGAGGGCGAGGGACGTCTGCATCTGGACACCGGTGGAAAGCAGGCTCACGGCGGGCCGGAACAGGCCCTGCTGGAGCGAGACGAAGGCGACCAGGGTGCCGAGCGAGATGGCGGGTCCACCCGACTGGAGGGCGAGGCCGGCGGCCCAGTAGATGAAGGCGGGCATGGCGGCCATGACGATGCCGATCGTGGACATGCGCCACCGGCCGGCCATCGAGGAACGCACCTCGAGGTCGACGAGACGCTCGGACTCCTCGGCGAAGGAGCGGGCCAGCGAGTCGGCGCGGCCCATGGTCCGGCCGAGCAGGATGCCGCTCACCGACAGGGACTCGGTGACGGTGGCGGCCATGGCCGCCATCTGCTTCTGCCGCTGTGTGGTGATCGTCTTGCGCTCGCGGCCCACCCGGCGGCTGATCCAGACGAAGACCGGCAGGAGCAGCAGCGAGACGACCGTGAGCCGCCAGTCGAGGGCCAGCATGGCGACGACGGTGGCGACCACCGCGGTGAGGTTGGAGACGAGGGAGGTGGCGGTGGAGGTGACCGTCGCCTGCATGCCGCCGATGTCGTTGGCGATGCGGGACTGGACCTCGCCGGTGCGGGTGCGGGTGAAGAAGGCCAGCGGCATACGCTGCAGCTGGGTGTAGACGGCGGTCCGCAGGTCGTGCATCACGCGCTGGCCGACCGTGGTGGAGACCAGGGTCTGGAGCACGCCGAAGACACTGGTCACGACGGCGGTGGCGATCATGCCGAGGGCGAGGAGGCTGAGCAGCCCGGTGCGCCCTTGCGGGATCGCGGTGTCCAGGATCTCCCTCAGGAGGAACGGCGAGGCGACCGAGACCAGCGACGAGGCTCCGACGAGGACGCCGACCAGCGCGAGACGGCCGCGGTACGGGCGGAAGAGCCTCAGGATGCGGCGCACCTGCGCCGGCTCGTTCGGCTGCGCGGGATCGCGGCCGGGGGGTGTCCAGGTGGACTGTTCGTGGGGGTGCATGGGCTCCTACGAGGGATGAGACAGGATGACGGATGAGAGCCTAGCTCACTGTTACCTATGTACACAATGAACTGGGTCCTGATATTGTTCCCGGCATGAACACCCCGGTTCCCGGCAGGGACACCCCGGACCGCCCGCGCCACACGGACGGCCGCACGAGCGCCGCGGAGGGTTCGCGCGACTCCGACGCCGACGGCCTGCTGGCCGAGCAGCTGCTGCGCCTCACCCGGCGTCTGCACCGTATCCAGAAACGGCATCTGGAGCCCGTCGGCATCACCCCGGCGCAGTCCCGCCTGCTACGCACCGTCGCGCACTACGACCGGCCGCCCCGGATGGCCGATCTGGCCGCGCGGCTGGAGGTCGTCCCCCGGGCCGTGACGAGCCTGGTCGACGGGCTGGAAGCGGCCGGCCGGGTGCGCCGTGCCGCCGACCCCGCCAACCGCCGGGTGGTGCGGATCGAGCTCACCGACGAGGGGCGCGCCACGCTGCGCGCGCTGCGGAGCGCGCGCCGGGCCGCCGCGGAGGACATCCTTGCTCCATTGACCGTCGACCAGCGCGAGGCGCTCGGAGGTCTGCTGTCCGCTCTGGTCGACCCGCTTCCGGAGCGCCGCTGCTGATCTCGCGGGCGCCGGGAGCGCCGAGGGGAGCCGTGCCATGCCACTGCTGGAGCCGAACCCGCAGGCCCTGCGTCCCGGTACGAAGCGCAGACCGGCCCCCGACCGGGTCCCCGACCTCCAGTCCCGGGGCACGCCACGGCACCTGCGCGAGGAACTGGCCGCGGTCCTCGGACCCGAGAAGGTGCTCTCGAAGGTCTCCGACCTGGTGCGGTACGCCTCCGATGCCAGTCCCTACCGGTTCGTTCCGCAGGTGGTGGTGGTCGCGGAGGACATCGACGACATCTCCGCGGTCCTCTCGTACGCGCACGGGAAGGGCCGCGAGGTGGTGTTCCGGGCGGCCGGGACCAGTCTGAACGGGCAGGCGCAGGGCGAGGACATCCTGGTCGACGTCCGCCGGCACTGGGTGGGGGTCGAGGTCCTCGACGACGGCGCCCGCGCGCGTGTCCGTCCGGGCACGACCGTCGTCCGCGCCAACGCGGCGCTCGCCCCGTACGGCCGTGTCCTGGGCCCCGATCCGGCGAGTGCGGCGGCCTGCACCATCGGCGGCGTCGTGGCCAACAACGCCTCGGGCATGACGGCCGGCACGACCCGGAACTCCTACCGGACCGTCTCGGCGCTGACCTTCGTGTTGCCCGGCGGCACCGTCGTCGACACCGCGGACCCGGCCGCCGACGAGGAGCTGGCCCGCGCCGAGCCGCGCCTGTGCGCGGGGCTGCGGGCGCTCAAGTCCGAGCTCGAGGCCGACGCGGAGCTGACGGCCCGCGTCCGCGCCAAGCACGCCATCAAGAACACCAACGGCTACCGTCTGGACGCCTTCCTCGACGGCGCCACCCCGGTGGAGATCCTGCGGGGCCTGATGGTCGGATCGGAGGGAACCCTCGGCTTCATCGCGGAGGTCGTCTTCGACACCCTGCCGTTGGACCGGATGGTGTCGACGGCGCTGCTGTTCTTCCCCTCGCTGCCCGCCGCTGCCGCCGCCGTGCCGCACTTCACCGACTCCGGAGCCCTGGCGGTCGAGCTGATGGACGGCAACACGCTGCGGGCGTCCGTCAGCGTCGCCGGGGTGCCCGCCGACTGGGCGGAGCTGCCGCGGGAGACCGCGGCCCTTCTGGTGGAGTTCCGGGCCCCGGACCTCGCGGGTCTGGAAGCCCGCGAGGAGGTGGCGGCGCGACTCCTGGAGCGGCTGGACCTGGTGGCGCCCGTGGCCTCCGTACGCAACGCCTTCACCCGGGACCCCGGGGAGATCGCCGGCTACTGGAAGGCCCGCAAGGCGTTCGTGACCGCCGTGGGCGGCTCCCGCCCGTCGGGCACGACACTGATCACCGAGGACTTCGCGGTGCCGCCGGCCCGGCTCGCCGATGCCTGCGCCGACTTGCTGGAGCTCCAGTCCCGGCACGGCTTCGACGCGGCGGTGGCGGGGCACGCGGCGCACGGCAATCTGCATTTCCTCCTCGCCTTCGACGCCGGCGAACCCTCGGACGTCGAGCGGTACGCGGCCTTCATGGACGACTTCTGCACGCTGACCGTGGAGCGCTACGACGGCTCGCTCAAGGCGGAACACGCCACCGGCCGCAACATCGCGCCGTTCCTGGAGCTGGAGTGGGGCCCGAAGGCGACCGAGCTGATGTGGCGGACCAAGGAACTGATCGACCCGGACGGGGTGCTCGCCCCCCGGATCGTCCTCGACCGCGATCCGCAGGCGCACCTGCGCGGGCTGAAGACGATCCCGAAGATCGAGGCGATCGCGGACCCGTGCATCGAGTGCGGCTTCTGCGAACCCGTCTGCCCCAGCCAGGATCTGACGACGACACCCCGTCAGCGGATCGTGCTGCGCCGGGAGATGATGCGACAGCGGGACGGATCCCCGGTCGAGGCGAGCCTGCTGGAGGCGTACGGCTACGACGCGGTGGACACCTGTGCCGGTGACTCGACGTGCAAGCTGGCCTGCCCGGTCGGCATCGACACCGGGGCTTTGATGCGGGAGTTCCGGCACCGGCGCCATACGCCGCGCGAGGAGCGGATCGCCGCGCTGGCCGCCCGGAACTTCCGTGTGGTGGAGGCTTCCGCGCGGCTCGCGGTCGCCGCCGCCGACCGGATCGACGACCGTCTCCTGGAATCGGTCACCGGTCTCGCGCGCAGGGCCGTGCGTCCGGACCTCGTACCGGAATGGCTGCCCGAGATCCCGGGCGCCGCCCCCCGCCGCCTGCCGCGCACACACCGGCCCGCGGCCCGCGCCGTCTACTTCCCGGCGTGTGTGAACCGCGTCTTCGCCGGTACGCGGGACCGGCGCGGACCCTCGCTCCCCGAGGCGGTGGTGATGCTCTCGGCCCGCGCGGGAAAGCCGGTGTGGATCGCGCGGGACGTGGCCGGGACGTGTTGCGCGACGATCTGGCACTCCAAGGGGTACCGGCGGGGCAACGAGGTGATGGCGAACCGGATCGTGGAGGCTGCCTGGGGCTGGACGGCCGGCGGGCGACTGCCGCTGGTGGTCGACGCGTCCTCGTGCGCGCTCGGGATCGCGCACGAGGTGGTGCCGTACCTCACCGAGGAGAACCGGGACCTGCACGCCGAGCTGACCGTCGTCGACGCGCTGGTCTGGGCGGCGGACGAACTGCTGCCGCGTCTGGACGTGCGGCGCGTGGTGGGCTCGGCGGTCGTCCATCCGACGTGCTCCATGAGACACCTGGGTGACGTGGACCGGCTGACCGCGCTCGCCGGGTCCTGCGCCGCGGAGGTCGTCGTGCCCGCCGACGAAGGCTGCTGCGCCTTCGCGGGCGACCGAGGGATGCTCCATCCGGAACTGACGGCCTCGGCGACGGCACGGGAGGCGGCGGAGGTCACGGCGCGGCCCTTCGACCTCCACCTGTCGGCCAACCGGATGTGTGAGATCGGGATGGACCGGGCGACGGGGCGGAGCTACGAGTCCGTCCTGCTGGCGCTGGAACGCGCGACGCGTCCCTGACCCACCGGGCGGGTCCCTCGCGGGAGGGAGTGCGGTGGCCGCGCTGTCCTTCCGTCGGCGCTTCCGGCGGTCCGCGGCCCCGCCACGACCTCCGCATCGCGATCTTGGCGGGTTCTGGGCCCGGCCGCGGGAAATTCGATTGCCGACCGCCCCGTCGGAGGGTGAACCTTGCAGCGCTCGCACCATCCGGCCCGGGCCGAAGACGCACCGGAAGACCCTGGGACGACATGCAGATTCACGATCTCCCCTACGCCGATCCAGGCGTCCCCGACGTCCGCTCGGGCACCCGGTTCCTCTTCTGGCTCGGCCGCGGTCAGCTCGGCGGCCAGGTCAGGGCCACCCTGTGGGGACTGCTGCTCCAGCTCTCCATCGCCGCGCTGCCGCTCGCCGTCGGCCTCGCCGTGCAGGCGGTCGTCGACCGTGACGCCGGCCGGCTCGGGCTCGCGGGCGGTCTGCTCGCGCTGCTGGGCGCGGGCCTCGCGGTGGGCGATGTGATGCTGCACCGCGCGGCGGTCACGTAGTGGACGGCTTTACAACCGGACGATCGCCACACTACAACGCCTTGACCTGCGACCCCCACCCCGCATGTCACATTCCAACTTGCGCCAGAAGAACTAACCCCCGGGCCAGAGGGGTGCCGGGGGGGTTAGTTCATGCAACCGGCGACTGCTAGAGCGTCTTCACGAACGCCGACCAGGAGTCGTCCCTGAAGACCACTGCGGGGCCACTGGGCCGCTTGCTGTCACGAACCGGCACGCCTTCGGGGTAGTCGTCCAGCACCTCGACGCAGCTCCCCTGCTGGGAGCCGCTGTGGCGAGACTTGCGCCAGCCCTTGAAGACGGACGCGTCCGGGATGTGGTGCTCAGCCATGGTTCCTGTATTCCTCCGCTACCGCCCTCAACAGGGCGAGTGACTTTTGAAGCGGCAACGCCTCGCTCAGGGCAAGATCGTATGCCCCCTGGATCTCCTCGACCATGGCCGGGCTGTCATGGATCTGGCCCATGCGCATCCCTTCGGCGTAGACGATCGGCGGCTGGTCCTCGAACCACATCAGCGTGCTCATGCCGTCCAGGAGAGGGTGCGGCAGCGTACCGAACTCCAGCACGTTGACTCTGATCCGCCCTGCGTCGGCAAGCTCGATGATGTGGTTCAGCTGCTCAGCCATCACCGCGTGCCCCCCTATGGGGCGACGAATGACCGCCTCATCCAACAGAGCCCATAGTGCCGGATGCACGGGGTCCTCAAGGAGCTTCCCTCGGGTGAGTCGTGTTACGACGGCTTTGTGTCGCTCGGCTTCACTCACACGTGGGTATCCCGCGTTGATCACAGACGTTGCGTACGCCTCCGTCTGGAGGCTGCCAGGGATGAACGAGAGGCCGAACTCACGGATCATGATGGCCTGCCGCTCGAACTCCAACGCCTTCTCGAACCAGTCGGCCACTTGCACATCTGGGGACTGGTTCGGCCGGAACGTGGTCAGCACGTCCCCCGTGCCCAGCGCCTGGTCCAAGCGCTTCGCATCGGTTTCGGACGGGTACCGCCGGCCCGTTTCGAACGCCGTGATGAGCGAGCGGGACATGACCGCCCTGTCAGCTAACTCCTGCTGACTCCAGCCCTTCGCCTCGCGCTGCTCCTTCAACCACTCGCCATATGTCTTGGCCAAAGCTCAACGCCCCCTCGTTACAAAGCTCGTGTGTCGCCTCACCTACTAGCGGAGCCTACCCAGCGCGCCACAGCCTGTGACTCAGAACAAGGAGACAGCAACGCTGAATCAGATTCCCAGGAAGCGAGCCGCTATGCCCCCGCAGAGCACTCTCCCCAAGCGCGAGCCGAAGAGCAGTCCGATCCACTCGGAACACATCCCCCAGGAGCGCGCTCAGCTCGCCTACGCCGGCCTCTACCAGGCATTGTTGGGCATCGGCGTAAACCTGCGTTACATGAGCTTGCAGGCCGGGGAACGCGACAAGCCGGTGATCAACCTCGGCCCCTGCGACATCCCGTCCGCTGAGCGCCTCACCGCCTTCCTGAACACGGCCACGGCGCTGGTGCCGGCCAACCAGGACGAGGAGGCTGCGCCCTCGAAGGGTGCGGCGTGAGGACGGCTACAGAGACAAGGTTGCTCTCGGAACGAAACATGCAGGCAGTAGGAAGAGGGCCCGTGATCTACCGCCGAGGTCAAGTCGTCATGGACCAGCCGCGTCAACTCGTGGGCCAGGTTGAGAACATCAACGGTCACGAGCTGATCCTGGTTCGTCCGGGCGGCTTTCAGTGGGAGCAGCACGCGGAGCAGTGCAGGCCGGCAAGCCCCCAGGAGGCCCAGTGCCTCACGCCGATTCAGGCGGTCAGGGTGATCACCGGCCGCCTGGAGACCGGCGACCCGTGAGGCGTCTTCGCTTGCCAAAGGGCTGGAAGGATGGCTCGCTGGCCGGGTCGATCCTGCTAATCCTCATCTGGGGGACCGCAGTTGCCCTCATAGTTTCGGCCCTCGCGGACAGGGCGTCCTCTCCCTGACCCCTAGTCGGGCCCAACTGCCTCGCACACCTTGTTCCCTGCGGTCGTCTGGGTGGGACGGCCTTGCCCCATAGTCGAGAAAGGGAGGGATTCCATGGCCACCGCCGCCAGGATCTATCGACCGTACAGACGCATCGCCCCGAAGGCTGGGGAGACGTTCCTTACCAGCCTGCGTGTTGGACAGCTCGTCTACGACCCCGCTTCTGAGATGGTCGGCGTCCTTCACTACCTGGACAGCACCAACATCGTGGACCTCAAGCGTCCCTGGGGCAACACCGTCAAAGCGGACAAGCGACGGCTGAGGGAGCCCACGGAGCACCAGCGGAAGCAGTACGCCAGCCTGCTCAAGCTCGCCCGTGATCGGAACCGCCGTTCCGCCTAACAGACTCCCCGCGACCGGAGTACGTGGTGTTCCGTCTGCCTGACCTCGGGCTCCTGCTTCACCTCCCTGGTAGTGCCCGCAGGCGGACGAAGTGAGCTCCAGCCGAGAGGGACGTACGGCTGGATCTCACAGAATCAGCTCGATCACACCGACTACCAACTGGTCGATGCCTGCACCTTCTCTGGCGTGCAGGTGCGAGATCAGGCGCCGAAGTTCGCTCTGTGAAGACTTCTCCCCGGTCCGGGGAGGGGATGACGACTCCAACCGCGTCATCCACCACCACACGATGGAGGCAATGATGTTCGTTCATTCCGACCGGATTCCGCAGGGGACACCACTCCCCAACGGACTCAGCACGCCTGTCCCGTGGGGCGTGCGGCGCATGGCCCCGTACCCCGCGTTCGCTCCCGGATACGCGAAGGTCGAGCTGGACCCCACGACCCAGACCGGCCGCTACTTCGACCACGCCGGAAAGCCGCTCATGATGCCGGGCCACGGCACCAGCTCGGGTACCAACCCGTCCACCAACACGGGCAACCCGTCGGACGGCAGCAGTGGTGGTGGCTCCGGTGGCGGGGACTCTGACACGGGTAACGACACCGACCAGTGACCGAACTCGGTCCGGTGCTGGTCGTCACCAATCTGGACGACCCCACGGCCGACCTGGTGATTGACGAGCTGCACGACCGGGGTGTCCCGGTCGTGCGGTTCGACTCTGGGGACTTCCCCGCCACCTTGTCGTTCGCGGCGCGCATCACGCCTCACGGCATTCAGGGTTCGCTGACGACTCCGACCCGCACCGCGGATCTCACGCAGATTCGCTCGATGTACTACCGCCGGCCATCGGGATTCGCCTTCCCTCACTTGGACGAGCAAACGGCGCGCTTCGCCATCACGCAGGCCCGGTACGGCCTCGGAGGCGTGATCGCTTCACTGCCGAACTGTCTGTACGTGAACCATCCCCACCGCATCGGGGACGCCGAGTTCAAGCCCTCGGGCCTCGCCGCAGCAGTGCAGAGCGGATTTCACGTCCCGGCGACCGTGATCACCTCGGACCCGATCGAGGCCCGTAGGTTTACCTCGCACTACCAGTCTGTGATCTACAAGCCTCTCGCCACACCGCTGTACCGGCTCGACGGAGTGTCTTCGACGGTCGAGGTCCGAACGGTCACCACCGACGAGATCGACGACTCCGTTTCGGGCACGGCACACCTGTTCCAGCACTGCATCGACAAGACCGCCGATGTGCGGGTGACCGTCATGGGCGACCGGATCTTTGCCGTCCGTATCGACTCGGACCTGTTGGACTGGCGCACCGACTACGACAAGCTCACTTACTCCGTGGTCGAGCTACCGCCGGGAACCGAGGAGTCCATCCGCGCCTACCTCTCCCACTTCGGGCTTGTCTTTGGGGCGTTCGACTTCGCCATCGACAAGCTCGGGCAATGGTGGTTCCTGGAGTGCAACCCGTCCGGGCAGTGGGCCTGGATGGAGCCGGACACGGGACTCCCCATGGTCTCGGCAATGGCAGATCTGCTGGAGAGGAAGAGGACATGAGCAACGAAGAGCAGGAGCTTCGCCTTCGGCTCGCGAAGATGTTGGCGACCAACGGGCATCTACGGACGCGGCCCTGGCGAGAAGCAGTGGAGGCCGTACCTCGGCACGAGTTTCTGCGCGGCGGGTTCTTCGACAGGATCGACGGAAGCGGGCCTACGGCCTGGACGCCGATCACGCCGCACACGCCGCTGTGGCTGGAGCGGTGCTACGAGGACGAGTCTCTGGTCACTCAGATCGCCGGCACGATTGTGCCCGGCGATCTGCGGGGCGAGATCATGCGCGCGCCTACGTCTTCCAGCACGATGCCGAGCCTGGTCGTCCGAATGTGGGAAGACCTTCAAGTGGAGGATGATGACCTGGTCCTTGAAGTCGGCACGGGCACGGGCTACTCGACCGCGCTCGGCTGCCACCGCTTGACTGACGAGCGGATCACCTCCGTTGAGGTCGATGCGGGAGTATCCGCGCGCGCCGGAACTGCACTGGCCCAATGCGGCTATCACCCGCAACTGATCGTGGGTGACGGACTCGCCGGGCACGCGGCTGGTTCCCCTTATGACCGCGTGATCGTGACGTGTGGGCTCGTCTCCCTTCCCTACGCGTGGGTCGAGCAGACGCGTCCGGGCGGGACCATCCTGGCTACTCTCGGTGGCTGGATGTTCTCCTCCGAGCTCGCCCGACTCACGGTCAACGACGACGGGACGGCGTCGGGACGATTCCTGGGCGGCCAGATCTCCTTCATGCTCGCCCGCCCCCAGTCCCCTCCCCCGCTTGGAATGCTGCCCGACATCGACCAGGGTGACGAGCGGCTGACCACTCTCGGAGCCGACGTGATCAACGACTGGGACACGCGGTTCGTCGCCCAGATCGCGGCCCCCCGTGCACAGCGGATCAGCCTGGACCGCGACGGTCGAACGGAACACGTGCTGGTTGATGTCGGAGACGGGTCGTGGGCTGCACTTGCCGAGACCGAGGGCCGCTGGACTGTCCGCCAGGGAGGCCCAGAACGTATCTGGGACGACATCGAGACCCATGTTCGCCTCTGGCGTGAGGCCGGTACCCCGACCTTGGAGAAGTTCCAGGTCACTGTCACCCCCGATGGCCAGAAGATCACCTGGTAGACATCCCTACCAACCGCAGCACGCAGAAGGACCCCCAGCTCAGCAAGCCGGGGGTCCTCTCGCGTTCCTACCGTTCGATCCGGCTCACTGTTCCATCAGAGAGATAGACGACTTCACGTATGCCGGACGATTGGATCAGCTTGGTACAGTCCCGGCACGGTGCCCTCGTTATGTAGATCGTCGCTTCCTGGCAGGCCGGCCAGTCCGCGTACAGCAGGGCGTTGGCCTCGGCGTGAGTCTCAAGACACTCCTCGTATGAGGAGCCGGAGGGGGCTTCCGAGAGACAGCGCGGGCACTCTCCACGGCTGCACGACGGGCCGCCTGGAGGTGATCCGTTGTATCCCGTAGCGCGGATTCGCCGGTCAGGGCCGACCACCACAGCTCCGACGCGGCAGCGGCAGCAATCACCTCGTGCAGCGACAGCTTGAGCGATTCCGAGGAAGTACGTGTCCCAGTCGGGTCGATCATCTATCAAGCCGTTTCCTCGAAGAATTCAACGAGGTCGGCCTGACTCAGGAGGCCGACCAGGCGGCCGGCCTCTCGGCCGTCCTTCATGGCCATGAGGGTGGGAACGCTGGTCACGGCCAGGACCTCGAAGAGGTCGTCGGGGGCGACGACATCGGTCACGGTCACGTCGGCCGTGATGGATTCCTGGGCGATCAGGGGCTTCATGCGCTGGCAGGGGACGCAGGCCGGCGACGAGAACAGGAGGTACGAGGTCACTCCGCGGCCTCCTTCTCCTTGTAGCCCCAGTGGATCTCTGCCGCGCTGATCAGGTCGGTGAGAGTCACCTCGTTGTCGCCGCAGCAGGAGCAGCCGCCCTCGGCTATCGGGTCGTCGCGGTCCTTCATCCAGACAACGATGCCGCCGTTCTCCATGCCCTCAACGGTGAAGTCGTCGGTGTTCACTCGGTCACCTCCGCTACGGGGGTGCCGATCATGAGGAGCTGCCAGACATCGGCCCCCATGACTTCGGCTAGGTCCTTCGGTACGCCCCAGTCCTTCGCCTCCCGGATGATGGTCCCGGCGATGCGTGCGGACTTGAGGGCCGCAAGGCCGGTGCTCTCTATCAGCCGTTCGTGGATCTCCTTGCTGATGCCTCCGACGAGTTCGTCAAAGGGGTCGTGCTCGTTGCTCATTCACTCTCCTTGTGGATGGTGTCGCAGAGGTCGCAGTACTGGCCGGCCGCCATGTATCCGCAGCCCCAGCTCTTTCCGTAGACCGACACGTCGGTGTCGATGAGGACGCCGTTCATGGTTTCCTTCATGATTTGGGCGGCCTTGGTGGTGGCCTTCAAGGCGTGCTCTTCCGGGAACTGGAAGATCACCTCGTCATGGACGGGGAGAAGGCAGTAGGGCCCGTATCCGGCTTTCTGGAGCCGGAGGATTGCGCGGCCGGTCACATCGCGGCTGGCACTCTGTACCGCGTAGTTCAAGGCGGCGTACGGTCGCCGCTTATCGACAAGGAGCCGGCGCCCGGTGTTCGTGGTGATGTAGCCGTTCCGGCGGGCTTCCTTCTGTAGCTCCTCGGAGTACTCCCGGACCCTGGGGAAGGCTTCGAAGAAGCCGTCGATCGCGCGCCGTGCTGTCTCCTCGCTGACCCCGGCCTGGGAGGCCAGAGCGGCCCAGCCCCCGCCATACACGGTCAGGAACCCAGCCATCTTCCCCGTGCTCCGGTCAACCCCCGCCGAGTCCGCGGTGATCTGGTGGAGGTCGGCCCCCTCGCGGAAGGCGCGCTTCATTGCCATGTCTCCCGACAAGGCGGCCAGGACTCGAAGCTCCTGGGCCTTGTAGTCCACGGCGCAGACGACGTATCCGGGGTCCGCGATGAAGCCTCGGCGGACCAGGGAATCTTTGGATGGGAAGGTCTGGGCCGGTATCGCCCCGCTGATCGACATGCGGGCCGTGCGCGCGCCGGTGGAGTTGATCGCGGCGTGCAGCCGATCCTCGGAGTCGCGGTTCGCCAGCGCATTGTCGAACCACGTGCTCTTCGCCTTGGCAGCTTTCTTGCCCTGGTAGATCGCCTCGCACAAGGGGTCACTGAGGTGGGCCTTGAGCAGCTGGTCATCGACCTTGGGCTGGCCGGTGGGGGTGGTGTCGGTCGGCCGGATGCCCCGGCTGATGATCGCGTCCCCCACCTGCTTCGGGGAGTTGATGTTCTCCAGCCCGAGCTTCGCGGCCACGTCCTTGAAGTGGACCTCTGTACGGGCCAGCTCGTTCGCGCGGGCCTGGATGTACGGCACGTCCGCCTTGATGCCCTTGCGGACCATGTAGGCGCACGCGGCGGCGAGCTGGTGCTCGTAGTCGAGGAGCTTTCGGGCGGAGGCCGGTATCAGCGGCTTGAGCTTCCGGGCCAGCCGGAAGGCGAGCACGGGGTCCATGCCGGCGTAGAGGTTGAAGCCCTCATGTTCCAGCGGAACGACCGGCCACACCTCGGCCTTCTTGACCTTCAACTCCTTGGCGATGGCGGTCATGCTGCTCTTCACCTCATCGGCCACCACTGCTGAGAGGTAGTGGCGGGTGAGTTCTTCGAGCGAGTGACCAATGCCGCCGTCTTTCCGCCCCCGGCTGTCCACGAGGTGGGCGACTATGCGGCTGTCGAGAAGCCGGGGAAACACCGTTTCGGCCTTGACGCCCCACACCCGGTCCATGCAGAGGATGTCGTAGGTGCCGTTTTGCATGACGAGCTTCTGGACCCAGCCGACGGCCTTGATCGCATCCTCTTGGAAGAGGCCGCCCTTCTCCACGGGGAGGACGTAGCTCTCGTGAGCGTTCCCGAATTGCGCGAGGCGGATTCGGAATCCGTCCTCCCACCAGGAGAGGCCGTCCGTCTCGGTGTCGAATCCGAGTGCGCGCCGGTTGACCTCCACGAAGCGCCGGAACTCTGGGAGGTCTTTTTCTGTCTCAACGACGTTGATGCGGATGGCGTCGCCGTTGAGGCTGTAGTCGATGACTCTCAAGAGCTCTCCAGTGTCACATTCCAACTTCGCGCGCTCAAAAGGGCGGCTCCGCGCTTCGGTCGCGGTCTCGCTGTGCGATGAGCGCGTCAAACTTCGCTTCGAGTTCGCTGTACTCGCGTACGGCGACGTCGAGTTCGCGTTCCAACTCGTCTGCGTAGAGGTTGAGTCGGTGGGCTACCTGCTGGTGCTTCGTGGCTGCTCGCTGGCTCAGCGCCAGCTCTGCTTCCACCTTCCGCAGAGCCGCGGCCTTCTTCCCGAACATCAGTCGGTGACCTCCCACCACGACTCGATGTGGTTCTCGATCAGCGACTTCAACTCCTCCTGGCAGTACTCCTCCTGCTCCTTCGGAGTCATCGCCTCCCAGTGGGGGCGGTGCATCTGGATCTCGTCGTGGTAGTCGGCCCCGACGTACCCCGTGCTGACGTGAAGCTGGATGGTGACGTGATCACTCATCAGTAGGTGCCTTCCAGGACGGAGGGGAACTCGGACTCCTCGGTGATGGGCCCGATCCGCCGCTCGACGGTCATGTTGTTGTGGATGTAGACGTGAAGAGGAACTTCGTCCCAGATCTCAAAGAACACCGGCAGCTCGCATCGCCGTCTGAACCTCGTCAAGGTGGGCCTGGGCGTTCGCGGCGTCCGACCAGCGCTTGTCGTGCTGGGCGCGCTCAACGACGCCCAGGAGGGCCCGCTTTCGGTCTGCGAGGTGCTTCACGATCTGGACGTAGCGGTGGCCGGCCCCCTCGGTCTTCCTGGTCCGCTCTGCCTCGTAGCGGCCTCGCCAGTCCATCGAGACTCGCTTCTCGTCGTCGTACCGCTGGGTCCAGTACTTCCGGGCGTCGGTCAGCTCCTTCACCTTTGCCTCGGCTTGGGCAAGCTGGTCCCGCAGGGACGTGACCAGCGCCGTGTTCTCTTCCTTGACCTCGATGGTCACCTTGTTCAGGGGGACGTTCCGAAGGTCCATCTGAGAGTTCTCACGCTCGTAGGCGTTTGCGGTCATCCACGTGTTCATTCGTTCGCTCCAGGGGTTTCGCAAGCCGTGCAGGCTGCGGGTTCTTCGGGGGTTTCGTCGGCGGGGTAGTCCATGACGAAGGACATTCCGCAAGGGCACTGGTAGAAGGCCAGGAGGCTGACCAACTCGGCCATCAACGGCGGTAGTCCGCACAGCGGTTCGGGATGTCGCCGGCCTTGGCATACGTCCACAGTCCGCAGGGAGCCTTGGCCCAGATGAGGAATGAACTAACTACGACCAGGACCAGGAAGAGCGCCCCGAGGACGTTGGCGAGCTTCACGGCGCCACCCGGCCGTGCTGCACGAAGGTCTCGTGAGTGATCGGCATGTAGGTCTTGAAGTGCTCTTCCATCTGGTCCGCGACCATCTGAATCTCGACCTGGGGGAAGCTCTTGTACCTGGCGTGGTCGCTCTTGGTGCGGAGCGACAGGAAGTGCATGAGGCTCCGCGGATTGCAGGTGACGTAGAAGGTGGAGAAGGTTCCGACCGGTAGGACGCTGCGGGCCACCTCGCGGGCAATGCCTTGGTCGAGCATGGCTTGGTACTGGGTCCACGCCTCGGTATAGGCCATCCGCATGGCCTCGCTCGCAACGAGGGCCTGGCGGAAGGTGCCGGGCTTGAAGTCGTACGCTCCGGCCTTGCCGAACTGGACGAGCGGCCGGTCCCCGGCCGGGATGTAGAAGACGGGCTCCAGCTCCTTGTACCGGCCGGACTCCTCGTTGTAGCTCATGCCGGCCCGGTGCCTCATGAACTCGCGGACGACGAAGATGGGGGCGCAGATCCGGAACGTGAACGAGCCGTGCTCGAAGGGACTGCCATGCCTGTCGCGCACAAGGAAGTTGATCAGGCCCCGGTTCTTCTCACGGGTGTAGCTCTGGGCCTTGTTGCCGATGGTCGAGACGCGGGCGGCCATACAGACCATCTCGTCGTTGGCGAGCTGCTGAACCAGCTCCACGTCCATGACGCTCTTGAACTTCACGCTTGCCTTTCTGGGGCAAGGGGGCCGGGCCGGTCACCCGGCCCCCTGGTGTCACATTCCAACGTTTGGAGCTGCTACTTCTGGACGTACTTGCCGGTCTTCTTGTCCTTGAAGGCGGGCGGGCACTGGTCGGACTTCTCGCGCTCGGTGCAGAACATCGCCTCCCAGTCACCCTTGGCGAAGTGCTTGCGGCCATGGGGGCAGGTGTCGCCCACGACGCTGGAGCCTTCCTCCTGCTGGACCCGGCCGCCAGAGAAGGTGGTCCTGCCCGCAGGCTTGGCCGTGGCCCCCTTGTCCTTGGTGTTCAGCTCGGTGTTGAACGCCTGGATCTTGGCCATCTTTCGGAGCATGGAGGCGATGGCCGGCCCCTCCTCCTCCAGGAGGTTGTCCATGTCGGCGACGGTCGCCGCTCGCAGTACGGCGAGTGAGGCGTCATAGCCGAGACCGCCCTTGAAGGAGACGGTGACGCCCTCGGGGGCGGCGGTCGGGGCGGGGGCGGCAGTGGTCACAGGCGACTCCGTGTCGTTCTTGTTCGATGCGGTGTTCTCGGTGGGCTCATCCCAGGGGGAACCGCTTCCGAAGGGGCTCTCACTCATGTATTCATCCTCGCATTTCTAGTGTCACATTCCAACTTGAGGGGCCGTGATCTAACTCTCAGACAGGGCAGGCCCCAGAGGCGCAGATCTCGTCGTAGCCGGTATCCGCGACGACTTCACCGATCTCGAACATGCGCTTCTCGTATTCCTCTTCGGAGATCCGCTCGTACGGCGACTGCGGGCGGCTCATTTCCGGGAAGATCGTAGTTCCCTTGAGGACGGGCAGGAACCCGCGAAGAGTCTCGTACACGTCCATGACGGTATAGACCTCCGGGTTCACCGAGGCCGTGTAGGAGACGGCCTGGTCTGCCCATATCTCCTGGTACATGCGCTGTACCGAAAGCATCTGCTCAAGGGTCAGCTCGCCTGCGTGCTCAAAGGCGTCGGCGTACTCGGGGTAGGCCGGCAGGAGCGGGTCCACGGTCGGGATCTCGACTACGACCGTGTTGGCCGAGTAGACGCACGGCTCGGTGCGGTACCCCTTCCTCTCGTACTCCTCGATCTGCGCCTTCTCGGTGGGCTCGATGGAGGAGAACCTGATCCGGCGGAGGAAGTAGTCCGAGAAGGGGGCGTGGATGCCCTCGCCGGAAGCGCTGGCCAGCTTGCTCGTGGTGCCGGTCGGGGCGATCACCCGCTTCTTGATCGGTACCGGTATGCGCAGCTCGTTTGCGTACTCGGCTGCGGCCTTGTCCACGGTCTCCGCGAAGAAGTCGAGGTCGAACCGTACCTCGTGCTTGTACGGAGCCTGGCTGTACTTGATGCCCTGCTTCACAAGGTAGTCCGCGAAACCGAGGTGTCCCACGCCGATACGCCGGTACTTGCCGATGGCCTCGGCAGACTTCGGGTCGGCCACCTCTGCGAAGGTCGCACGGATCAGGTAGCGGGTGGCGAGACGGTGCGCGTGCTCCAGGCCGGCGAGGTCCGGCTTTCCAGCATGAACGAACTGACCGAGGTTGACCGAGCCCAGGTTGCATGGCTCCCAGGGGGTCAGTGTCGCTTCTCCGCACGGGTTGGTGGTGTAGGTGCCGTCCACCTCGCCTTCGGCGGTCAGTGCGGAGTTCCAGAAGCCGGGCTCCCCGTTCGCGACGGCCCCTTCGGCAATCGCCTTCATGACCTTCTGTGCGTGAGGCTTCTTCTCCTCCAGGGCCTTCATGAACGCGGAGTCGATCTCGACCGAGATGTTCGTCGTCCACATCGCGGCTGTGTCCGAACCCTTGCAGGCCAAGAACTCCTCGATGAGGCTGTCGTCCCAGGCCATGATGCTCATGCGGGCCGACCTTCGGACTCCGCCCGCGACGATGGCCGTGGCGATCTGGTGATCAATGGCCATGGCGTCCATGCCGCTGAGCGGCCACCCGGCAGCCTCCGAGAGGATCTTGCCGACCTCGATCATCATGCGGGCGAACGGCTCGGGCCCCGAGGCAGTTCCGCCGAAGGAACGCAGCGGGGCACCCTTGCCGCGGATTCGGCTCACGTCGAACACCCGGTTGTGATGCTTCGTGGTCGGCTCGTGGGCGGTGCGGATCAGGTCTCCGAGCGCCGTGGCCCAGCCCTCGCGGGAGTCCTCGACGGAGTACGCGCCGGCCCACTCGTAGTCGTACTCGTCACTGATGAGCCCGGCCTTGGCCAGATCCTCGTAGTCCGGGTGCGCGGAGTCGCACACGATGTGGACGATCACCTGGTTCTCGACGCACGGGAAGCTGTGAAGGTACCGGCTGCTGTAGTTGGCTCCGACTCCCCCGCCTTCGGCCAGGCGCAGGAGCGTGAACTCGAAGTGCTCGGCGGGGTCGTCCTTGTTCCACCCTGACGCCCAGCAGTTGTTCAGCGCGAAGTCGTTCACGCCGCTGCTCTTGAGGTGCCGGCCTGCGGGGAGGAACTTGAAGTTCTGGATCAGGTCGATGAGCGTCTGACGCTCGCCGGCCTCGATGTACCGGGGCTCGACCAGGGCGAGGTTTCCGTCTACGACGCGCTCTACGGTCTCGGGCCAGGTCTCCTGGGAGCCGTCGGGCTTCTTGCGGGAGTAGGTGCGCAGGAAGACGGTTTCCGCGGTTTCAGTCTCGAACAAGTGGGCTCCTCAGAAGTTGGTCTTGTATGCGTCGTTGAGCATTTCGAGCAGGGCGGGGAAGTCCTGGCGGTCGATGTTGACCTCGAAGGACTCCGTCTTGGTGCGGATTCCGAGGTAGAGGGATGAGGTCTCTCCGGTGTCGTAGACCACCTCGATTCCCACGTCTTCCCGGCTGTACTGGTGGCGGGTCTCGATCACGTGTGGACCTTTCGTCGGATGGAGCGGTTCATCTCGTAGGAGAGGGCGATGACTGCGCGCTGGCACGCCTTCTGGTCTGCGTCGGAGGTGAGCGGGACTCCGAGGACGTACCGGGTGTGGAGGAGTCGCTGATAGCGGTCGTTGAGGTGCTTCATGCCCTCTTCGGCGTCCAGCCGGGCCGTGAACAGGTTCTCGCTCACGGTGCAGTGGTTGAGGTCGTCCTTCTTGCCCAGGAGGCCGCTGAACTCCTCATGGGTGTAGATCATGGTCTGGAGGGCGTTCTTGGCCTCGTCGGCGGTGTAGAAGTACTCGCCGTCCACCAGGTCCCGGTACAACCGTTCCTTGGCGGCGTACCGCTTGCCGGCCGTCCAGAAGATCCGCTTGAGGAGGGCTTCATCCTCGACGGCCAGGGCGATGTTCTTCCGCTCCCGGATGGCGTGCTCAAGGATGGCCTGCTTCACGTCGTCGGCCTCAACGATGTGCCAGCGTTCCGCGATGGAGTACGCCACCTTCCCGGCGAGGTCGGACAGGTAAGCCCAGTCAAGCTCGGTGGCCAGAGGAGCCTGGACGTCAGGCAAGACAACTATTCGCTTCACACCATCACCATCGCTTTCAGACGAGCAATCTCCATGCTTTGTTCCTTTATCTGGGCCAGGTAGAAGTTCCGCTCCAGCATCTCGGCTGTGTTCTCTCGTGCAGTAACGGCCTGAAGATGCTCAGGGTTTATGCAGGCCCGGTTGGCGCACTTGTGATGGATGGCCAACCCGGCAGGAATCTCTGCTACCAGGTGCGAGTAGACGAACCTGTGAGCCGCATAGCTCTTACCCTCGAAAGTAACCCCGCCGTAGTTGTTGGTACCTTGAACTGGGCAATGCTCCATGCAGTCACCGTGAGCGACCGCCCTATCCAGCAACCATTTCGCGCGCTCTACTGCACTCTGACGAGCGGGAGGTCGCTTACGTAGCTGCTCCGGCGATCGATTCCGCAGAAACATCCCGTAGTGCAGCTTGCAGAGGTTCCGGATCTTCGCCGTTCCAGCGCACCCATGAACATGGCACGGACCCAATCGGGGCACCTTGGAGTTGTGATATCGACACATACCCGCAACTCGCGGCCAGTTAAGGCAACCTTGGACGCTACAGCGATTCATGAGCGCCCTGCTCCTCCATGAACTTGTTGGCGTACCAGATGAGCTTCTGAAGGTCCTGGATTCCGCCGTCCTGATGCTTGTACTGGCAGCGCATCAGGTACTTGGCCATGTTTCCGAGGAGGTAGCCGCGGAAGGCTTCCTCGGACATCGAGCCCTGGATGATGTCGATGACCTCGTAGCTGCCCTGGGTGTAGTGAGCAGGGCTGTTCACTGGGTCGTTCACGTCAGACCGCACTTTTCTCGAAGGGCCTGGGGCCCGTATTCATTGACGAATCGGTTCACGTCGTACTTCTTGTCGAAGTAGATGGGGACGAGGTTCGGGAGCCGTTCCGCGAGTTTGGATATGAACTGCTCGCCTGGGCCGTCTCCATCGGTGAAGCCGAACACGACCTCGTACCCGAGGAACGCGGGGTCGAAGTGGTCACGCCAGGAGGCGACGCCGGGGACGCCGGGGCATGGGATGTCTGCCAGCTCGGCGCTGGCGGCGTCGAACTCCCCCTCTGCGAGCCCTATGTAGGGCGATGACCTGATGAGGGCCTGGGTGTTGTAGAGCATGGGCTTGGAGCCGGGAAGGCTCTGGTACTTGCCGTGCTCTGCGTGCACTTCCTCTTCACGCCAGGTGCCATCCGGGTGCTTGGTGCAGGTCTCGTTGATGCACCGGAAGCGGATGGTTGTCACTGCGTGGTCTCCTCCTGCCGGACGCAGGTAGGGGACCGCGAGGCGGCCGAGCTGCTTTTCATGCCCCGTAGCGGGGTGAGCGACATACCCGAGACCCATCCGGGTCGCGATGCTGTCCAAACCTCGGTGCTTGATGTACTCCGCGGCGGGGCTGTCGGGGAAGCTGCGGCTGTACCCCTGGGCGATCTCCACCATCGAAGCGGCTGGCTGCGAACTCTTGAGCAGCACGGAACCCGATACCTTCCTTCCTCATGATCACGTCATAGCTGTCCTCGCTGATGTCGCAGGCGAAGCAGGACCAGCGGTTCTTGAATGAACTAACTGACGCACTGGGGTTGTTCTCGGCGTGCTCAGGGCAGTGGATCTTCTCCCAGCCACCGCGCCCCTTCACGTCCACCTCGGGGTAGTAGTGCCGGAAGACCTGGACGATGCCCGGCTTCTCCATGTCACATACCAACCTTGAGGGCCGACTCAAGGCGGAGCTGCTTCATGGTCTCCACCTCGGCCCGGACCATCGCGGCCAGGGCCGGAATCGACATCTGCTTTCGCAGGGGCTCCCGGCGGCCCTTGTAGATCGCCACGGCTCGGTCGTGAAGACCGAGCTGAGCTTCGGCTTCCAGCAGGCGCACGAGCCTGGTCAGGTTGGTCTTGCGGGTGAAGGTCACATAGAGAACGCCACCGTCGAAGCTGATCATCTTCCGTCTTCCTTGTGGTACCGCTTGCCGATGATTCGTATTGCCGGGGGGTTATCGAGGTAGCCAGCCGCACTGCGGAGGATTTCCGGGCTGTCCCTTGCCCCTTTGGCCAGAAGCTGGTTGTTGCAGCGCCGACACAAGAGGCCGCGCACCAGGCCCGACTTGTGGCAGTGATCAACACTGAGCCGCTGCTGTCGGGTCTGGCGACAGATGGCGCATCTTCCGCCCTGCTCCTGGAAGAGAGTTGCGTACTCACCCGGCCCAAGTCCGTATGTCGCCTGGACCCTTGCCTCGTGAGAACTCGCACTACGTGTCCGCTTCCTGCAAGACGCGCACACCTTGCCTCGCGCGGACTTGAAGAACCTCTCCGCTCGGTTCCTCTCGCACTTCTCGCACTTCCGGAACCCTTTTCGAGGGGGACTCATTCGCCCTTCCCTTCTTCACCTAGTGTGTCACATTCCAACTCGTGGGCCAAACTGGATCGGTGTGAGCTGGAACTCGTCCGACAGGTCGGTGATCTGGAGGTTCGTCGTGTTCACCTCGAACGAGGCGTACGTTTCGCCGGACGGGTCGGTAAAGCCCTCTCGATTCTTCACCGGGGAAATATGCAGGGTCCTGCCGCTCATGCCGTCCACCTCCGCATGGATAGTGAGGACGACGGACGGCACACGCCCGATCTTCCCCTTCACGCCATCGAGCGGGATGGGCTTGATGCCGGAGCTGTATTCACCGACGACGTGATGCATGGCCATGACGTGAGATCGCGTCTCCCTCGCCATCTCATTGAAGTAGTCACAGAGCCCTTCGAGGCCGAAGGTGTACTCCTCTGCGTTCGAGGACCCTCCCCCGTCCACGTTGGTGATGTTGTCCACGATCACCAGGTGCGGATAGATCCCGAACACTTCCCGGTAGCACTCAAGATGAAGCTCGATCTCCTTCGGCGTCGGCCGGGCCGCATAGTTGAACCGGAGCCACCAGCGCTTCGACAAAGCGGCCTCATACTCCGCGAACGACCCGTCGTTGGCGACGAGCTTCCGCTTGATGTCGCGGGCACCGTCGCCCGTGATCATGGCGGTGGCCCTGGAGAGCTGCGTAGCCGCCGTGGAGTCTGCCGAGAAGTACAGGGTGGGCACGTTGGACCAGACCGCCAGCCAGAGAGCCGTCAGAGACTTGCCGGTTCCGCCACCGGCGCAGACGACGGAGAAGTCCCCGCGACGGAACTCGACTTCGAGCTTCGACAGACCCGTGAACGGGTTCTTCAGAGGCTCGCCGGCCGCACCTCGAACGAGGATGGACTGATTGAGACTGAACAAGTTTCAACCCTTCATGAATGTCACATTCCAACTTCAGCGCCGAGCGAAAGGGCAGGCGTATGCCACGTCGCAGAACCGGCAGGCGAATCCGGGGCTGGCTGGGAAGTCACCGGATTTCACGCCCTGATCCATCCGCACGATGCGCTCGATGATCTCGTCCTGGTCCGCGTCGGCCAGCTTGACGGGCCTGGACACCTTGCCGGTCTTGGCGAGGTACCAGTCACCGCTGGTGGCCTCCTGCTCGGGGTAGAGGCGGTTGAGCGCCATCTCGTACACCCAGAGCTGGAACTTGCTCCTGGTCGAGCCGGTCTTGAGGTCCCGGACCCGGTTGGAGTCGTCCTTGTTCTTCACCACCTGGTCGATGTAGCCCCGGAGTTTGACGCCCTCGAAGTCGGCCATGAAGTACAGCTCGATCGCAGGCTTCTCTCCGTCGGGGCGCCAGAGCACAGGCGCGTGTTCCTGTACGTACTCCACGTACTCTCGCGTCTGCCGCGAGCCGACCTCGTACCGCTCCTCCAGATCTTGGGCCGCGCTGCCACGGTTGGCCCGTAGCCAGAGGTCCACGTCGTTGACCGTCTCCAGGTCCCGGCTGATGCCTTTCGTGTACTCGTCCCGAAAGATGCTCACAGCATCCTCCGCCGCCACCTCCCGGCCGCCCAGCTCGAAGCGCTCGGCGGCGGTGTGGAACGCGGTCCCGTGGGTGCTCCAGGCCGCAGGCCGCGGCTGGACCCTCTCCACCCTCTTGAGCCAGCTCTTGTACCGGCACTCTTCGAACTCGGTGATCTGGGACACCGAGCGCGCCATGCCGGCCCATCGCTCGTAGTTGGCCTCGATCGTCACGCGGATACCTCCTGGAATATTCCGAACTGTATGAAGGACGTGGACCCTTTCATCCTGGGATGGGGCCAGTCGCACAGGTTGCAGTACACGATGACGGAGTCCTTCACGGTCCGCCCAAGCCTTCCTTCGAGAAGGGATATCTGGTGACGCTCCGCGTCACCCATGTCATCCCCCAGCGTCACTGTGGTTATCGATCCAAACCCTGCGGCAACGGCAGTGACAATCCCACAGGAAGGGGTTTCCACAGGCCGTTCGCACCACTGCTCGTAACGAGCGAAAGAGCTGACGATTTCAGCAGCCTGCACATGGACCTTCACATTCTTGAAGGTTTCGAACACCATGCCCCTCTTTCAGTTCCGACGGCACCAGCCGCCTTGCGTTCAACCCTACAGCCGCAGATCAGCGCAGTGTCACATTCCAACTGTGTTGACAGTCACAACTCCCAGGAAGAGGGCCGCGTGAACCCGCTTGTGACGGTCCCCACAGCAATCGCAGTCGCATAACTCTCCCCGTGAGGGCCCCGCCCCCGTTGCTGGCCGGCCGACATGGCCGATCGACGTTCATCTCAACGCCAACACCCCACGTGTCAGGCGTTAGCAGTTGCCCGGCCGTGGTGCGGTTGCAAAATTCTTACCCACCCAGAACCGGAACGACGTTTCCGGAACTTTCTCTCCGGAAGTTACCTCCGCCACATTCGCGACCTCCAAGGCAACCTCCATGCACGTTCAGGCATCTTCCTCTAAATGCCCTCACGACGACAGAGCGAGATGAAGGACACCTCAGCGGTTCGATCTTGAAAAGGTCGATCGCTACCCTCCGGTAGGCTCCCGGCGTAATGCAGAGCTAAAGCACTTTTGAAGGGAGACTGAATAAATGCGGGCTGGATCGCCAGGGAACCCTCAAGCTGATCATGAATTCAGTGATGAGAATTCAGGACTGCCCAGGTTCCTGCGTGCGTGGCGTGCTGCGGCAGGCCAGAAGACGGGTCTCAGCAAACCGATGCCACAGGCCGTTGTCGCGCAGCGCTGCGGCATGAGTGACCGGTGGTACAGGGACATGGAGAAGGGGTACATGCCCCGACCCGACCGCGAGGCCATGGAACGCCTGGCCGATGCGCTGCTCCTGGAGCCCGACCAGCGTCTGACGCTCTTCCTCTACACCGTTGGCTGCAACCCGCCCGCTGGCGTCACGGCGATCCACGACTCGCCTGAGCACAGGGCCATCCAGCTCGTCCTGGACCAGCAGGACCCCCGGCCGGCGTACGTGTCCGATGCGGACTGGAACATCGTGGCGTACAACCGGCCCATGGGTGAGTGGTTCTCGTGGGTCCGGGAAGAGGGCGCGAACCTGATGCACTGGGGGCTCATCAACCCCGAGTCTCGTCACCAGCTCGTGAGCTGGGAGAGCCACGCGCGTGTCTACCTGAGCATGATCCGTCTGGAACTCGCGCGAAACCGCACGGACAGCGTGCTCCCTCAGATCCTTGAGCGTGCGCTTGAAGATCCCCTGATCCGGGCCTACTGGGCGGAGGACACCACCGTGGTTGCCAACCGGGACGGTCATCACTTCCGTCTCCGCATACCCCGGTTCCCCGAGGAGATCGACCTCATCTCGCAGGTGTTCATCCCCGCGCGCTTCGACAACCTTCGCCTGGTGCTCCTCACCTGGCCCCACGAAGCCGAGAGCCCGATCGGCTTCATGGTCCCGCCCGTCACCCGCTGAACCATCTCAGATCCAAGCGAGACAGCAATATGAACGCATTCACCTTCCAGTGCCAGGTCCGCTGGTCCGACATGGACGCGAACGGCCACGTGAACAACGCGGTGTACGCCCGGTACCTGGAAGAGGCCCGCATGAACATGTTCGCGGACCTCGTCCCCTCCGACCCTCGGGAGCGGCTGGCGAACAACTTCGTCGTGTCCGAGCAGTCGATGAAGTTTGTCCAGCCGCTCGTCTACAGCCCAGAGCCCGTCACCATCAGCGCACAGGTCACCGCCATCAAGGCCGTTTCCTTCTCGCTCGACTGCGAGATTCACGACGCTGAGGCCACGTACCTCAAGGCGAGCACGCTCATGGTCGCCTACGACTCGACGGCAGGCCGGCCCCGGCGCATCAGCGACACCGAACGCCGGACTCTGGAGCGGTTCACGAACTAACTAACCGGCCGCCCCCTCAGCGGCGCGGTGCCCGAGACACACAGCAGGCCCCTGGTTCACACCAGGGGCCTGTTCGTCTACCGGGGCCAGTCTCGACGGCTCGCCTCACTCGTCCGCGAGAGTGATGGCGCTCAGGTGGGCACCCTCGGGCAACGGCCGGTCCTTGGGCCACCTGACGATCAGCGCACCATCCTCGGGCTTCCTGGGCTCCAGGGCGAATCCGCCCTCGCGATCACGGTCATAGGTGACGACCAGACCCTCTCGCCTGATCTTCTTCTCGAAGCGGGCCGCCGCGGTGAGGTGCGTGTCCTTCACCGTCTCGTCCCCGAGCGCGGCCCTCAGATAGGCGCGGAGCTGCTTGGCCAGGTAGGTGTTGTGGTGCGACCCCTTCTCCTGGGTGGTCAGCACGTCCCAGGGGATCAACTCGGTGATGACGGTCTTGGAGACCTGTCGTCGGTAGTACCCCCCGAGGGTCAGCGCCTTGTTCACGGCCTGCCCCGTGGTGCCGTAGCGGCTTCCGATCTGCTCGTCGGTCAAGCCCTGCTGTGAGAGGCGGATCAGGGTGTTGAGATCCGGCAGGCGCTTCTCCACGGGTCCGACCTCCTTCCCTGCGTGTCGTTCGAACGCGCTGTCGTGATCGACGTTAGCACTCACGCGGACATCCGAACCCTCCAAGAGTTGCATCACACTCCAACTTGAGATGCATGTCACATCCCAACTCGAATGCTTGTCTCGTTGGAGGGTGTAAACCGAGTGCCATGTGTCACATTCCCACTCCCGACCGTCCGCTACTCATTCTGTGGACACCGACATAATTAGTGAGAAGAAGAAGTTCTTAGTAGTTACCTCTCTAAAATTCCTTGACTCTCATAAAGTCAAGGAAAATATTCCTTCCTGTCCGATCTCCTGTTGAGTTCTTCCAGTAGAGATCCAGGAGGGCAGTGGCCCCGGAGCCAGATCAGAAACCTCCGGGGCCATCCATTCGACTGGCCAAGGCTGATCCCCTGCGGCCGGTGAAGGCCGGCCGCAGCCGGTTGGAGTTGTGGTGTAGCTGGCGAGCACTGCCCCTGCGCATGGGGCCAGACCGGGTTCAAGTCCCGGCAACTCACTCAGTCACGGAGGAGGGCCGATGCCAAGAGCCAAGCAGATATGCCTTGTGAGCGGGTGTACCTCCGTGACCATTCGTTCAGGCCGCTGCGGGGAGCACGCTCCGCCAGCCCGGAAGAGCTGGGACCGGCCCTCGGCCCGTAACCGCTCCCGGCCCGGCGACTGGTCCTCCCGCAGGGCCAAGGTCCTCGTCCGAGACCGCTTCACCTGCCAGAGGTGCGGGACGCGACAGAACCTCCAGGTTGACCACCTCATCCCCGTCTCCCGGGGCGGGAGTTGGGACCTGGACAACCTCTGGACGCTCTGTGGCCGCTGCCACGCAATCAAGACCTACTACGAGGACCGAGGCCACTAAGGCCCGGTTAGTTCATGCATGGAGCCGTGATGTGATGACTGACTCCGACCCGTGGGACGCCTGGGCCGACGAGTACGGCCAGGGGCAATTCCTACGACGACGCCAGCCGTCGAAGGCCGCGGCCAAACGGCGGTGGCACAGCGAGGTCCTGACGGAGCTTGACGAGCTGGGCGACCTGTACGGCGTCTCACCGGACGTGGTGAAGGGGGCGATCTGATGCCTGCTCGACGGGGGCCGGCGCCCAACCCCAGCTCCGTCCGCAGGAACAAGGATCACGCCCTCGGTGCGCGGAAGCTGTCCGGCAGAAGCGGGGTCGGCCGGGAGCTGCCGAAGGCCCTCGGTATCACGACCTCGGGGGCAAAGCGCTTCTGGATGACGTGGAGTCAGGCCCCGCAGACCGAGGACTGGATGGACACGGACTGGGCCGAGCTGGAGATCGTCACGAAGCTCGTGGACGCCTTCTACCTCGGTGACATGAAGCTCGCCGGGGAGATCCGGCAACGCGTCGGCAAGTGGGGCGCGACGACCGAGGACAGGGCCAGGCTCCGGATGTCCTTCGACAAGCAGGTTCGAGGAGAGGCCGCACAGGCCCCCGAACCTACATCCCCCGCAGACATGGACGTGGAGCTGTACAAGCTTCTTTCAGAAGGTTAGAGGTGGTGCCGGATGGCCCAGACGGGAAACCTTCCCAAGGGCGTTCCGGCACCGAACGAAACCCTCGGATATCAAATCATTCGATGGGCCCAGACGTACATCGTTACGCCCGATGGCGAGCGAGCAGGTGAGCCCTGGAGGTTCACTGCCGAGCAGTTGAAGTTTGTCCTCTGGTTTTACTCAGTGAATCCCGATGGATCGTGGAAATATTCGGCGGGCACCCTTCGTCGGGCTAAGGGCTGGGGTAAGACACCGCTCTTGGCAGCCCTGGCCATCGTGGAATTCATCGGACCGTGCCGGTTCAGCCATTTCGATGAGAACGGGATGCCAGTCGGCAAGCGGGTACCGCTGCCTGTCGTCCAGCTCGGTGCGACGGCGCTGGACCAGACACAGCAGACGCTCGACATGATCCGCGGCATGCTCTCTGAGTCTCCGGCCGAGAAGGAATACGGCCTTGAGATCTCGAAGTCCATGGTCCAGTTCAAGTCCGGCAAGCCGGGCTCGATCTCCCCGAAGGCGACCTCTGGCCGTACGAACGAGGGAAATCGCCCAACCTTTGTCCGGGCCCCGGTGGATTGAATTCTGCTGGGGCCCGGACGATGACTGATTCATTGTCATGGACGAGGTCCACCATTGGGTGTCCTCGAATGGTGGCCCCGACTTCTACCAGGTCCTCAAGCGCAACGTCGAGAAGACGACCAAGGCCGGTAGCAGGTGGGTGACAACCACCAACGCGTTTAATCCGAACGAAGACAGCGTTGCCCAGATCATCTTCGAATCCGACATGGTGTCGCAGGGCTTCTGGCTCTACGACTGCATCGAAGGCTCGATCGCTGTCGAGGAAATCCGGAACGAGGAGAAGGTCCGGGCCTCGCTCATCGAGGCTTACGGTGACGCCCACTGGGCGGATATCGATGGTCTTACCAAGACGATCCTCTACGACCGGACCACGCCCGATTCGACTTACTGCCGGTTCTTTTTCAATCAAATTGCCGAGTCGAGCGACGGCTGGATGTCGAAGGCTGAATGGGATGCCTGCGAGGCTGAGGACGACATCAAGGCCGGCGAGCAGATCGCAATTGGATTCGATGGAAGTGTCCGCGGAGACGGAACGGCTTTGGTCGGCGTGAGATTGCGTGACGCCAAACTGTTTGTCCTCGGGAAGTGGCTGCGTCCTGAGCATGCCAAGGACGACTGGGAAGTTGATGTTCTCTCGGTCGAGGCCGCCGTTAAGCGGGCTTTCGATAACTACCGCGTTGAATGGATGTACGCAGACCCTCCCTGGTGGCAGGAGAACATCGGCCGCTGGGCGGTTGAATGGGGCGATGATTACGTCTTTGAATTCTGGACCAACAAACCGACGAGGATGGTTCAGGCCGTCGAGAGATTCCGTACTGCGGTCCTCGTCGGTGACCTCTCGCATGTTGGTGACTCCGAACTCACGCGGCACGTTCTGAATGCCGTTGTGAAGGAAGTCCCGCAGGGCGACCTCATCACGAAGGACTCTCCACGATCCAAACGAAAGATTGACCTTGCGGTGGCCGCCGTACTTGCACTTGAAGCACGCGCGGACGCGATTGCGGATGGACGCCTCCAGATTAAGAGGAGGCGAGTAGTCGGTTTCTGAGCCCCGCTCGAAAGGGGCTTAGATGGTTGCTGCTCTGGATAAGGCGATAGGCCAGGAAGGCGTCATGTCGCCCCCGTCCACTCCGCAGATGTGGATGGATTACCTCTCCTCGAAGCTCGCCTCCCGCGCCGGTCGCTATAAGCGGTTCGGTGAATATTATGACGGCAAGCATCAGAAGATGCTCTTCTCGCAGTCCAAGTACCGGACTGAGTTCGCTCACGTCTTTGACCGCTGGAATGACAATTTTTGCGGTCTGATCATCGACAGCGTCAACGAGCGCATGTTCATCGACGGTTTCCGACTGTCCAGGGAGCCAGCGGAAGACGACCTCGCACGCGAGATCTGGCAGCGGAACCGGATGGACTCCGAGTCCAACTCCGCCCATCTGGACGCGATGATCCAGGGAGCCGCGTACGCGGTCGTCTGGGGCGACGAGGACGGCAAGGCCGTGATCTCCGTCGAGTCCGCCGAACACGTCGTCGTGCAGTACAAGCCCGGCTCACGTCACGAGATCGAAGCCGCGGCGAAGTTCTACGTCGATGACTGGGGCCGGCAGTTCTGCACCCTGTGGCTCGCTAAGGCCGTCTACGTCGGTAACTGGAAGATTGGCGGCTACACCATCGACGGGCCGGCCAAGCCGAACCCTCTCGGTGTGGTGCCCGTCGTACCCATCCAGAACCGGACCCGACTTGTCGGGGAACCGATGTCGGACCTGGCGACGGTCATTCCCATCCAGGACGCGATCAACAAGACAGTCTCCGATTCTCTCGTTGCCTCCGAGTACGCAGCCTGGCCACAGCGCTACGTGACCGGCCTGGAAATCCAGGAGGACGAGAACGGCAACCCGATCGAACCGTTCAAGGTCGCCGTAGACAAACTCCTCCAGGCCGAAGACCCCGCAGCCTCGTTCGGCCAATTCGAAGCCGCGAATTTGAGCAACTATGTGGATCTCGTGGACATGCTGACCATGCACATGGCCAGTATCGCGAGAGTCCCGTTCCATTACATGCTCAAGGGTGGGCAGCCTCCGAGCGGTGACGCGATCACCTCTGCGGAAGCCGGCCTGGTCTCGAAGACCAGGGAACGGATGCTTCATTTCGGAGAATCTTGGGAGCGAGTCATGAGACTCGCTATCGCCGTCGAGAATGGTGGCGATCTACGCGAGGAGTACGAGGCTGCGGAGGTTATCTGGCGCGATCCGGAAAACCGGACCGAGGCTCAGCACATTGACGCGTTGCTCAAGCTCCAGCAGCTCAATGTTCCGAAGCAGCAGCTCTGGCAGGACGCGGGTTACACCCCCTCTCAGATCGCACGCTTCGATCAGCTTCTTGAGGAAGAGGCCAAGACCGAAATGGAACGGGCCGACAAGTACCAGACTGCCGCCCAGAAGCAGGAACTCGCCATCGCCCAGCAGAGCGCGGACGACAAGTCAGCCATGCCTGCCGTGAAGGCCAAGTCGGACGCCATGAAGCCCCCGCAGGGCAACTCCGGCAACGCGAACCGTCAGCGGTTCGAGAAGAAGTAGCAGAAACGTTTTCCTGACGACTCCCGAAATGGGGGCCGTTTCCCGATCCGAAATGGATGATCACATGAGCGACGACCAGAACACTGCGGACAACGCCCAGCCGGCCGGTGCCAATGACGCCTCCGATGTGACCGCGCTCCAGGCGGAGGTTGACAAGTGGAAGGCCCTCTCCCGGAAGAACGAGGACCGCTTCAAGCAGGCGTCCACGGAGCTTGAGGGTTACCGCCAGTCTCAGATGTCCGACACCGAGAAGGCTATCGAGGCCGCCAAGGTGGAGGCGCGAAACGCAGCTCTCTCCGAGGTGGGAACCAAGCTCATCAGCGCTGAGCTTCGTGCCACTTCCTCTGCGGCCGGTGTGGCTCTTCCCGGTGCCGAGTTCCTGAATCTGAACTCCTTCCTCGGTGAGGACGGCAACCCTGATTCAGCTCGCATCGAGGCGTTCGTGTCGTCCCTTCCCAAGCCGAACTCCGCGCCGCCTTACGCGCAGAACCTCGGCCTCGGTCGTCAGGGGAGCCCGGCCGCCGGCCAGCTCACTCGTGAAGACCTTTCCCGCATGTCTCCGAGGGAGATCAACGAGGCCCGCAAGGCGGGCAAGTGTGACGCCCTCATGCGAGGCGAAATCTAAGCATGGTCCCTTTTTTTGCGCTCAAAGTTGGAGTGTGACACACGGGCCATGCTTCCTCACTAAGGAAACTATATGGCTGGTAACGACTTCACCACTCAGGCCGCTTCGGGTCTTCTGACTGGCGGCCCTACTGGACAGGACCCGACACTCAAGGGTCATGGTGTCTTTGTCCCGGAGCTGTGGACCGCTCAGCTCCTCCAGGACCTTGAGGACAATCTGATCCTCGGTTCTGCAGAGATCACCAATCGAAATTTTGAGGGTGAGTTCCGGCGCGAGGGCGACCGTATTCGCATTCCCCACTTCATCGACACGGTGGAGGACAGGGGCCTGGTCAAGGCGTACGGCGAGATCGGTGACAAGGACCATGCAGCCCTTGAGTACATTCCGATGACGGTCGCCAAGGGCTCCAGCTTCCACATCGAGATTGACGCCCTGCATCAGCTCCAGACCAAGAGCGGCATCGACCTCATGTCGGAGCTGGTCCGTCAGCGCGGCCGTCAGGCCGCCGTCTCCATCGACCGGATGCTGGCCCAGACCCTCACCGCGGCCGTCTCGGGCAAGGACCTGAACGGCGCCGAGACGATGCCGGCCGACCTCAACACCCTGCCCGCACTGCACGGCAAGATCGACACCGTGACCCCGAACGCCCTGGACACTGAGGTCATCGGCGTCTACGACTACGTGGTTGCGATGCTGGAGAACCTGGACCTCAAGAACGCTCCGGACTCCCGCTACCTGTTCATCTCCCCGCGCCTGCGGTCGCTGCTTCTGCGCGACCCGAAGTTCATCGATGCGTCGCACTTCGGCAGCTCGGTCATGCCGTCCGGTGTCATCGGCACCATCCTGGGCATCCCGATCCGCGTCTCGAACACTCTCGGCACGGCCCGAGCCGAGGCCGGCAAGCTGGTCAAGGGTCGCCGTCACGACGAGTTCAAGAACATCGACATGTTCATGGGCTCGACTGCTGCGACCTCGCTCGTCATCCCGTTCGCGCAGATGGAGGCGTACAAGCCGGAGAAGTCCTTCACGGACGCCATCAAGTCGCGCGTGATCTACGACGCCAAGATCATCCGGCCCGAGCAGCTTCTCGTTGCGACCGGCGTCGAGCAGGCGATCCAGGACCACAACAAGGTGGCCGTGGAGAAGAACCGGACCGTCGCGGTTCAGGCCGCCGCAAAGTAACGACCCTTTTTTTGTGCCCAAAGTTGGGATGTGACACTTGAACATCACCGTGGACGACATCTCTGTTCGTCTGGGGCGCACAATCGGGGACGATGAGAAGCCGAGGGTGGAGGCGTTCATTGAGGACGCCTCCGCCCTCGTGCGGGACCACTGCGGAAGCGGCTACGCGGAAACGCCGGGCATCAAGGCCGTGATCTGCGCCGAGGTGATCCGGTGGCTCGCGGTGGCTCCGGGCATCGTGAGCGAACGCGTGGGAGACATCCAGGTCGAGTTCGGCTCGACTGCGACCACGCAGTCCCTCTCTCCTGCGGCCAGGTCCTCGCTCAAGCGGTACCGGAAGAAGCTCGCCTCGGTCTCCCTGATCCGGGAGGACGCGTGAAGAACCTCTTCCGCGACGAGGTTCGCATCCTCCGTGCCGGCCTGACCGAGACGACCTACGGCAAGAAGCGGGACTGGTCCCGTGCGGTCGTGGTCTTCAAGGGCCTTGGCAACGTCCAGCCTGACCGATCCTTCGAGGTCCGATCCCCCGAGAGGGAGACGGCACAGGAGCGGGTTCTCGTCTACCTGCCCTACGGGGCCGACGTGAATTCCGCAGACCGGCTCCAGTTCGGGTCGCAGCTGTACGAGGTCGATGGTGTGCCGATGCCCTGGGAGCACGGCTCCCTCCGGCATGTGCGGGTCCGGGCCTGGCGGGTGGAGCACTGATGGCAGCCCGTTTCCGCCTGATCCTCGACGAGGCCGCCATGCACCGCCTCATGTCCTCAGCCGAGACGGCCAAGATGCTCGCGCAGAAGGCATCGGCCATCGCCGCGACCGCCCGTGGGTCTGCTCCGAAGAACAGCAAGGGCTCGTGGAACATGTACGCCCGCTCCCTCTCCGTCACCGCGTACGAGGTCGAGGGGACAGTTCATTCAGCGGTGCAGGCAGACAGGCACGCCCTCCTCATCGAGTACGGCTGGCGGGACAAGGGCGGCCGACGCCATCCCGGCAACCACACCTTGAAGGAAGCCCTGCTGAAGGAGCGTGAAGGCTGATGCGTCTCGATCCCGTGTCGGTGGTCTTCGGCTACCTCAAGGGCCTGCATGAACTAACTGACTTCGTCACCGGCGACCTGGTGGGCCGCGAGCCGGGAGACACCACGATCTACCTGGAGCACGCTGGGGGCTTCCGGATCATCCGGGCCCGCATGGACCGCGCCGACATCACCTACCAGGTGTACGCGAAGGATCGAGCGGAGGCCGCGGCCGTCGCCTACCGAGTGCGCGAATGCCTGCTTGAGGACCTGCCTGCCCGCGTCGTCGGTGACGCCCTGGTCCTCGACGTGGACGAGGCGATCAGCCCCCGCTACTTCCCCGACTCCACCTCCCGTGAGCACACCTACCAAGGGGAAGTGACCCTCTTCCTGACCGAGGCGTGAGCCCGGCAGCCTCTCTTTTTTCCCTCGAAGTTGGAATGTGATAGCGCTTCCGACTTTCCAGGCCCCTGTCACAGGGGCCTTTTTCATGCCCACTCACAGGAGGCCCTATGGCTGAGAACTCCGGTAACTCCAAGAAGATCCGCTTTGCACCCTCGGGTGAGATCTATGTTGCGCCGGCCGACAAGGTAGCGGACATCCTCCCCCGTGACACCGTTCCCTTCACCGCGGATGGCGACTTCCGTGCTCTGGGATACGTGGACGAGGGCGGCGTCACCATCACCCCGTCGATCGAGACCGACCCGGTGAACGTCTGGCAGAGCGCTGTGCCTGTGCTCTACAACGTCAAGAGCGCTTCCTTCCAGGTGAAGGCGACCCTCATGGAGACGAACCAGCTCACGACCGAGCTGTTCTTCGGGGCCAAGTGGGTGCCGGCCACCGACAAGGAAGGCAAGGTCGTTCCGGGCACTTACCGGCTCGACCTCAAGTCCACTCCCGAACTCCAGGAAATCGCACTGGTTGTTGACTGGTCGCAGTCCATTGACGGAAAGCCGGTCCGATACCGCTGCGTCATCGGCCGTGCCATGATCTCCGATCGCGGTGCGATTCAGCTCCAGCGAGCCGAGAACGGCAAGTTCGAGCTGACGATCGACGCGCTTGACCGCTCCGGGAACCTCGGCTATGTCCTGACCGATGACCAGGTGATCGACGGCCCGGTCGAAGTGGCGACCAAGGTGACTCTCCAGCCGAGTACGGTCGCGCAGACCGGACACTTCAATGTGGTCGGTCAGGGCTTCCCGACCGGCGAGGAAGTCTCCCTCTCCTTCTCCTCGTCCTCCGTCAAGTTCACCTACACGGCCAAGGTCGTTGAGGAGAACGGATCGTTCGCTATCCCGGTCGCAGTGGCAGCCGATACCCCGGTTGACCAGTACACCGTCAAGGCAAGCGCCGGCACGGTCCTCAATGTTGAGGCGACCGAGAAGCTGACGGTAAACGCAAAGCAGGCCGAGTCTTTCTGACGGCCCCGGACGGCCTTTCGGTCAGCGATGTCACGGACACCTCCGTGAAGCTGTCCTGGAACGCCGTTGCCGGGGCCACTGACTACGAGATCAGCGGCGGACCCAAGACTGAGACCCGAAAGGGCACATCTGCTGTGATCAGCGGCCTCACCAGCGATACCGAGTATCAGTTCTCCATCATCGCGAAGGACGCCTCCGGTCAGGCCAAGGACTCTGCTTCCGTCGCCTTCTCGGTCATCCAGACCATCAAGCCTGCCGCCTAATTGAACTTATCCCCGTGGCGGGGAGGGAGAAATCCCCGCCCCTCTCTCATCTTCCTCCGATGTGTTCTGGAGTTCCCATGACTGCTGCCAAGAAGACCACCGCTGCCGCCAAGTCCGCTGAGGCGAAGGGCAAGGAGACCGCCTTCGAGTTCAAGGGCGAGAAGTTCGTGATCCCGGCCCCGATGAACCTGCCGGATGAGGTCCTGGACGTGATCGAGGAGGGAGCCGGCGAGCGGGCGATCACTCGGGCCATCGTCGGCCCGGAACAGTGGGCCACGTACCGGGCTCTGCGCTGCACCATTGGCGAGTTCAACGAGTTCCTGGAGAAGGTCACTGAGGCCGCAGGATTCGGTGAGCCGGGAAACTGATACAGACCGCCCGCATCCTCCACGAGTACAGCGATCCCCTGGAAGCCGACCTCCTGTCGCACTTCGGGGTTGACCTGCTCGACCTGTGGTCCGGGCGGCTCTCTCTCCGCCGCGTCCACGTCCTGATCCAGGCCCTCTTCAAGAAGCCCGGAGAATCGTTGCTCCTCATCGAGATTGACGAGGCAACGTCCTGGACCGAGACCAATCACATTCTGGCCCGAATCTCCGACGGTCTTGAACTGTCGAACTACTTGTTCATCAAGGCCAATTCAACCGAGGACAACGACCTCGACCCTCCGAAGCCACTTCCCCGTCCCGGGCAGGTTGCAGAGAAGCCGAAGCCTCGCGAGTTCGCCTCCGGCGATGAGGTGGCTTCGTTCTTCAACACATTCGGCAACCCCTAGGAGGCTGCATGGCTACGCGAGGAAGAGCGCCCGTCAAGGTAGGCGCCGGTTTCATCGAGATTTACCCCGAGCTCTCCAAGATCGCTCTGGCAAGGCTTCGCACCGATCTGACCACTCAGCTCACGGCGATGGGCAAGGCCGGGGCGGCTGCGTTCTCCAAGGGACTGACGGGCGGCTTCAACGGGATCGCCACCGCTACTTCCAAGGCTGCAAAGCAGGCCGGGAAGGCCACCGAGAAGGAAGCGGTCGATACCTCCAACAAGCTCCGCCAGATCGAGCGATCCCTCACCCGTTTCCACGGGGAGGAGGCCGGCAAGCAGTTCCGCACCTACCGGAACCTCGCGAAGCAGCGCGAGCAGCTGGAGGAAGGCACCTCGAAGGCCACCCGGAAGGCCATCACCGACACGGTGAAAGCCAACCGTCAGGCCGTCCAGGAGGCGATCCGGGACGAGCGCCAAAAGGCGCAGGAGAAGGCCCGCGCAGAGAAGGAAGCTCGGGCCGAGACGACCCGCCGTGTCCAGGCAGAACGCAAGGAAGAGCGGGCTCTCGCCGCCGAGGTCGCACAGATCCGGCGCGAACAGACCGCCCAACTTCGGGCCCAGGCCCAGGAGCGGGCACGTCTCCAGCGTGAGGCCATGGCGGAGACCCGTCGCCGCGTCCAAGCGGAGAGGACCGAGGAGCGGGCCCTTGCCCGCGAGGTCTCACAGATGAAGCGTGAGCTGGCCGCTGCGGCTCGACGGGCCGCGGCTGAGCAGCGGGCCGCCGAACGCGAGCTGGCCGCCGCTGTGCGTCAGCGCGTGGCTGAGGAGCGTGCGGCCCATCAGGCCCGCGTCGCTTTCTTGCGCGACGAGCTGCGGGGTCTCCAGCAGACCCGCTCGGCGTATGCCGACGTGATCGCCAGCAACCGTCGTCAGATCGCCTCCTGGGACCGGCAGCACAGGACTTCCATGCGGTCCGCCGGGGAGCAGTGGAAGTCCCTCTCGCAGACCACGGAGACATACGGCCAGAACCTTGAGCAGGTCGGCCGGAGCATCACGCAGAACCTCGTTACTCCCCTGGCCATCGCTGCCGGATACGTCACCAAGATCGGTGCTACGAGCGCCGACATGCAGTTCTACTCCTCGGAGGGCCTGAACCGGGCCGGCTTCAACCAGAAGGAAGTCGCCAAGGGGCTCCAATCCATCCAGGACTTTGCGGTTCACACCCCGTTCTCCCTGGAGGACATGACCGACAAGTTCTCCCAGGTCGCTCGAAACTTCGAGTCCTATGGCAACTCCACTTCGGATTCCCTCAAGAAGTCCCGGCTGCTGATCAAGGGCATCGCTGACTACGCCGCTTCCTTCGGCATCACAAACCCGGAGAAGGTCAAGGGCGGCATGATGGCCGCCGACATGATGATGGACCAGGGCAAGCTGTCCACCCGGTACCTTCGTCAGTTTGTCCGCGGCACCGGTATCCCGATGAATGAAATCGGTAAGATCGCCGGGTTCAAGGGCGGTCCCGACTTCCTCAAGGAGGTCCAGGACCCCAAGGGCGGCGTGAACTCCAAGGAGTTCTTCGACAAGTTCATCAAGGCGTATCAGACAGCGCCGGGGGTCAAGGGCTCCGCAGAAGCTCTTGGCACCGGTTCCATCGGCGGACACTTCACGTCCGTCAAGGAACAGATGCAGCTGACCCTCGGCAAGCTCTTTGGTGAGTACAACGACTCGGGCAAGTTCGAGTGGACGGAACTCGGCCAGAACACGCACAAGCTCGCTGACCGCCTCAAGGACCTCGTAGAGGACCCGGACTTCCAGAAGCTCGCCGGGGGCCTTTCCGGAAACCTGCTCAAGGCGCTCAACCTTCTCCTGGGCGGGGTCGAGAAGACTCAGGCGTTGCTCAACGAGCACCCATGGCTGAAGGATCTCGTCGCCAAGGCAGTCAAGGTCGTTGCGGTGCTGGGACCTCTGGCCATCGCGATCGGTCTTGCCACCAAGATTCTCGGCAAGGTAGGAAAATCGTTTCTTCCGCTCCTCAAGCTCACGGGTGGCCTCGCGAAGGGAGTCCGCGGAGCCTTCCGCACCGGGAACCAGTTCCTCTCCGGCGTCGCGGCCGGCAAGGGCAACTTCCGTGAGGCGTACCAGGCGCGACGAGCCGATTACCACGACGGAGACGACCGTTCCCTGGCTCGCCGGGGCATGGACCGGATGCGGGGGCAGGACAGCCGTTCCACCCGCCTGACCGTAGAGACCAGCGACGCTGAGCGCGCTCTGCGTGACGTGGACCAGACGATCCAGCAGATCCAGAGCCGGATCTACAACCTCAACCGGGCGCGACTGAACTCGCTCTCCAACGAGCTGGGCGGCGAGGCCGGCTCCAGCGTCAAGGGCGGCGCTCAGAACGCTGACCGCGAGATCGACCAGGCCCGCCTTTCGGTGCGGGAGCTGAACCGGTCGCCACTGTCCGAACTGGGCCAGCGACTCATCTCCGTCAAGGAGAAGGCCGGGACAGCACAGTCGGGAATCAAGCAGGTCCGCCAGGCCGTGAATGACCTCAACGAGGGCAAGCTCGGCATGGTCCGCCAGCAGTTCGAGTTCTTGAAGGACAAGGCCGACACCGCGAAGCGCTACGTCGCCCAGGTCGCCGCCAAGGTGCAGGAACTCAACGGCCGTTCCCTGGACAGCCTCCGCGCGAAGTTCTCCTCGAACCTCACCCCCGCGATCAAGGATTCGTACTCGAAGGCCAAGGGCCTCAACGACAAGATCAAGGACGTCAACGGGCGGGGGCTGGGGCAGATCACCAGCAAGGTCCGTACCCTGCGTGACGCGCTCGACCAGGCCGAAGGCAAAGCCGGGGCCCTTGGGGGCAAGTTGGGCGAAGTCAACCGGCTCACCGGCTTCGGTGGGGGCGGTGGCGGCAAGGGCAAGGGCAACAAGCACGCGCTCGGTGGCATCGTGCCCGGCTACGCGCCGGGGGTGGACAACTACCACGCGATCTTGTCTCCGGGTGAAGCCGTGCTCCGTCCGGAGATCGCCAACGCTCTCGGCTCCGACACCATCAACGCATGGAACTCGGCTGCTGCCCGTGGACGCGTCTCGCGTCACGCGAAGGGCAAGGCCGGCGAGGGCTCCTCGAAAACCGGAACCTGGCCGCTGAGCATCCTTGAAGAGCTGTACGACATCGTGAACGTGCGTCCCGGAATCGGGGCTTTCACGGGCGGTATCGGGATGGCTGGAGCGGGTCAGACCATCGGAGGCCCGACAGGTTCCAACGTGCGCCACTGGGGTGCTCAGGCTGGCGGCGACGGCGCCGGCCGACTCGTGAACAACCGATTCGGCAAGATGAAGGATTTCATCCTTGAGCGGGTTCCGTCGTTCCTGACGAAGGCGCCTACCGGGATCGGAAACCTTATCGGCATCGCCGCTGGCGGCATCGCTCCGACTGCTGGCCAGCTTTTCTGGGATGACGTCTGGAAGGGTGAGGGGAACGTCCTCCAGCGTGGCGGTCGCTTTATGACCGACATGGTGAAGTCGATCCCTCAGATCCTAAAGGATCTTGTCTCGAATGTCTGGGATTCGGGTGCTGAAATCCTCGGAGCCTTGAAGGATGCGATCACCGATCCGGTCGGCTTTTTCGAGGATGCGCTGTCCTCCGTGAAGTCGATGTTTCAAGGCATGGTCGATCAGGTCAAGGAAATGGTTCGCCTGCTCCAGGAGATCTGGTCGAATCCGTCCGAGTACGCGGAGGAAGTCTTCGATAACTTCGTTGTGCGGGTCAAGGAATTGATGCCGAACACGAAGGGGCTTTTCCAGTTCGCGGACGGCGGGATTGTTCCCGGCTACTCTCCGGGAAACGACAGGGTTCACGCGATGCTGTCGCCCGGCGAAGCCGTACTCCGTCCGGAAGCCGTGCGCTTTCTCGGCCATGCCGCCATCCAGCGGCTCAACTCGGGCGCGAAATCGGGGACTCTTTCCACTGCCTCGAAGTTGGAAAGTGACACTTCTATCCCTGACGCGAAGGCGTATGAGGAAGTCGTAGCCAAGATCATCGCGTCACTTGAGGACCTGACGAAGGCCGTGGCGGCTCACCGCTCGTCGTCGGCCGCCGACTGGGACCAGGTGGCGACCAAGGTCCGCACGGCCATTGATGGCACGATCACCCCGGCTCAGACCCGGTGGGTCCAGCACCTGTCCGGGCCTCTGGCCCAGACGGAGCGGGCCTTCCAGTCCACGAACCAGGGCGTCTGGTCCGACGTGCAGAACAGGGTCTCCGCGTCGGTCTCCGACGTGTCCAGCTCCCTTACGCAACTCCGCAGCAACGTGGACACCACCAAGCGGTTCTTCGAGACTTCCGGGTCTCAGATCCGGACCGCGTGGGGCCAGGCCATGTCCTACGTGGACTCGTCCACCAGGACCACGGTCAGCGGCCCCTACAACCGTGGTGCCGTCTCGATGATGTCCGCCATGGCGAAGCTCGCCGGTACAGGGCCTCCGCTGTCTCCGGTGCAGTTCTCGACCGGTGGCATCGTGCCGGGCTACCAGCCTGGCGTCGATACGGTCCCGGCCGTCCTGTCCAAGGGCGAGGGAATCCTCCGTCCGGAGGTCGTCAGGTCTCTCGGTGCGGAGACGATCCTCCGCTGGAACGAGCAGGCCCGTCGAGGCGGCCACGTCTACGCCAGGGGCGGGATCGTCGGCCAGGCCGCGTTCACTGGCCCGACCGGTGCGGACTGGGTGAACAAGCACAAGGACGATGACTTCGACGGCTACACCAGCGCCTTCAAGGCCGGATGGCAGTCGGTCATCAAGCCCATGCTCGACACCGTGACCCGCACCTTCGGTGTGTCGGGTGACCTGTCCGCGCGGGGCTTCGACAAGGGCCGACCGTGGGCGGAGAAGTGGACCAAGTGGGTTGACGACCACACCTCTGGTGGTGGGGGTGCTGCGGTCAAGGTCGCTCTTGACGAGCACCGCAACGAGGCCCCGATGGTGGGCGGCTCCAAGTACAACCTCGGCAACGGGGAAGCCTGGTGTGCCGACTTCATCTCGTACGTGGTGGACAAGGCCGGAGCGAATTCGGCCTATGGCAACAGCCCCAAGGGGGCACCGCGGAATCGCTGGCCTGCCGTGGCGACCTGGAACGCGGCCATGCGTCACGTTCCCGTGTCGCAGTCGCAGCCTGGCGACCTGATGACCTACCAGGGCAACGGCCACATCAACATCAAGACGGGCCCGGACGAGACGGTTGGCGGTAACGAGTCCAACCAGCTCAAGCGGTCCCGAGGTTACTGGCGAAGCGCTACGGCGGCGCTGCGGCCCACAGGTGGAAACACCTCGGTTGACGGCCCCGTGCTGAACGCCTGGCCGGGCAGCATCCCGAAGTTCACCGGCTCGCTCGGTGGTGGTGTTGACGGGGAGATCGCCAAGGCCATCGCCAAGGCGATGAGCCTGACGGGGGTGGGCGGCTCCAAGTGGTCCGACGGCATCGCGACGATCATCCGCCGCGAGTCCGGAGGGAACGCACGGGCCGTCAATGACTGGGACTCCAATGCCGTAGTCGGCAACTCGTCCAAGGGCTTGATGCAGGTAGTACCCACGACCTTCAAGGCGTATCACCAGTCGGGGACGTCGTGGGACATCTTCGATCCGGTCGCGAATATCGCTGCCGCGATCAACTACATCAAGGCCCGGTACGGCGACATTTCACGCGTACAGCAGGCCGATCCGACAAAGCCTCCGAAGGGCTACTGGACCGGCACCCAGTACGCGTCTCCCGGTCTCGCCCTGGTTGGTGAACGCGGACCGGAACTGGTGAATTTCCGGGGCGGCGAGAGGGTCTACAACAACGGGGAAACCCGAGACCTGCTCGGTAACCGCTACGAAATCCACATTCACGAAGCAAAGGCCGAGGACACCACTCAGGCCGTTATTCGTGGACTCCAGTACGTGGAGACCATGTACGGAATGTAGCGGGAGCGGAAGCCCCGGCCACCCGGCCGGGGCTTTTGCTTGCCCAAAAACGAGTGAGGTGTGCTATGCCAATTCCGGGATACAGGCAGCCCAAGTGGGAAGAGAACATCCCCGTCGTCGGAAGGCCGCCTTCCCCGGATGTGTGGGGGCACACGAACGTCACGATCACGGGAAGCAACGGTGAGGGCGAGCCCATCGCCCTCACCGACTTCTCGGGCCGATCGTGGCCAGCCATCTTCCTCCAGGATGGCGCTCAGGGTCTCGACATGCCCCCCATGGAAGTCTTCTACGACACCAGCCCCAACCTCGACGGAGGCGCCTTCCGGTCCACGAAGGCCGCGGCACGACAGATCCTGCTTCCGCTCTACTTGTACGGGGTGGACCGCAGGACGCTCCTGCGGTTGAAGCGGAAGCTGACCCGCACCCTGAACCCGAAGAACGGGTACTGCGTACTCCGTTTCACCGAGGGCGACGGCACGTCCCGCTACATCACCGCCTACTACAAGGGCGGTCTGGAGGGAAAGGAAAGTCCCGACGACGCCGGGTTCACCTGGTGCCGGTACGGCGTTCAACTGACCGCCTTCGACCCATGGTTCTACGGGGCCAATGAGGTTGTGGCCGAGTGGAAGACCGGAGCAGGGAAGGTCTTCCTCATGGGAGTCGGCAAGCCGTTCCTTCCCATGGAGATCAGCCGGGGCACCATCACATCCTCCGGTGTACCCGTCAACAACCCAGGCGATGTCGAGTGCTGGCCCGTCTGGGAACTGACAGGCCCTATCAGGTCCTTCACGATCTCCAATCAGGCCGGACAACGCTTCGGCATCAACAAGGGCGGCGGCACGAAGGACATCATCGCCGGTGGGGAGACGCTGACGATCGACACTCGCCCCGGATACAAGACGGTCCGCAGCAGCACCGGCAAGAACTACTGGCCCGACCTCGACAAGAGCCCGTCTCTGTTCTCGATTCCCTCTGGGGAGTCGAAGGTCAACGTGAAGATGAATCCGGGAGCTTCCACGGCGGCCCTCCGTCTGCGGATGCTCCCTCGCTACGAAAGCTACTGACGATGGGTTATCGCATCGAAGTTCGCGACCGGAACCTGAACCGCATAGGCGAGCTGGACACGTGGATGAAGCTCGATCTGGTCCTCCGATTCAACCGTGCCGGCTCCTGGCAGCTCCTTGTACGGGACGACACTCCACAATCGAAGCTCCTGGAGAAGGGCGGCGGGATAGCCGTCTGGATAGACGAGCGTCCCGGTAACCCCATCTTCTCCGGGCAGATCGAGACGTTCCAGAAGTACTGGACGACCGAACAGCACACCGGAGTCGGCTCCGTTTACGTGGGCGGGAAGTGCGACAACAAGATCCCCTACGGCTATCTCGCGTTCCCTGGCACCACTGGCGAAGGCGACGCCCGCAAGGTGCTGCCGATCGACCAGCAGTGGAAGGGCCAGGACCGCAGGACGTACGGCTTCGAGGCCGGCCAGGCCCTCTGGGTCGAGTACGACTTCGCCTTCGGTAACCGGAGCCTGCCAGGCCGCAAGGTCCCCGGCGTGGCCATGGGCCCGAAACCCCTGACGGCCGGCACCCCTCCGAAGGTCGGCAAGCAGATCGGCGGGACACTGCGATACGACTCCATCGGCACTCTGGCGGAGACCTGGACCAAGGAAGGCGAGATCGGCTACCAGTTCCTCTGGAATCCCGACACCAGAAGGATTGAACTAACTGTCTTCGAGCCCGCCGACAAGTCGATGGATGTCCGCTTCTCCCCCGAGCTGGGCAACCTGCGGGAGTACATCGCCACCCTGACGGCCCCTCGGGTCACTCGCGTGATCGTCGCCTGTCAGGGCGAAGGCAAGGAACGGTTCATCAAGCAGTTCCCCGAGCCTGGCGCCAAGGATCAGGACGGCACGCCGCTGTGGGTCGGTGATGTCACCAAGGACGAGGACGAGTGGGGCTTCGTCATCGAGCAGTTCGTAGACCGGCGCGACGTGCCGTTGAGGACGGGCACGGACGGCAGACCCGAACTGGTCACGAGGACCTTGGACGGCAGGGAAGACCTCGGTACGGACCCGGACGGTAAACCGTGGAAGGACAAGGCCACAGCTATCAAGCACTACTTGGACTCCATCAAGTCCGCGGCCGACGGCATCTTCAAGGAGAACCAGAAGAACGGCAACTTCCAGGTCTACCCCGTGGAAACCCCTCAGTGCCGATTCGGCCGGGACTACTACCTGGGCGACAAGGTGACCGTGGACATCGATGGAGAGGTCTACGTCGATGTGGTGCGAGAGGTCAACATCACGGTTGAGGACGGGGGCCGGATCTCGACCGTGACGCCCAAGATCGGTGAACAGGGAACAGGTGAACCACTCAATCTCTACAAGCACGTGAGTGAGCTTCGAGAGAAGCTGCGCAAGCTGGAAGCGAGGCTGTAATGGCGGAGTCGAGTTACCCCTTCGAGAAGGACTCCCCCGATGGTGGCCATACTGCGGTCACTCAGAACGACTGGCAAAGCATGGCCTCGATGTGGTCGGGTGACCGCATCAACATGCTTCTGACCTCTACCAACATGGTCCCGGAGGCAATGCCGTTCTACGCCAGAGTTTCCGACGTGAACACTATTACCGTTCAGCCTGGCGAAGCATTCGTGGGTGGCTTCTACTACAAGCTCGACGCCCCCAGCTCGGTACGCATCGACAGCAATCTGTCCAAGGACAAGTCACGCGTTGACCTCCTGGTCCTGCGGGCCGACTTGGCAAGGAGTTCGGTGAATCTCGCGATCCGACGTGGCGCCGAGTCGGCCTCTCCGAAGATCCCGAAGCCTGCCCGCCAGCCGGGCGGAGCGTGGGAACTGCCCCTGTACGTCATCCGCGTGCCCAAGGGTGGCGGCGGCAATCCCGTGGCGGAGCCAGTCCACCCCTACACGACGGGGGACGATGCGGCATCCGTCGCCCCGGCTCAGTCGGTGGCCTACCACCAACCCCAGGGCACGTTCATCCGGTGTCTTGACCCAAAGAACCAGTACGAGGCGTTCAACGGTTCGGACGGATACACAGTCACCCGGGATCTCGGCGCTACGAAGACCTACACACCAAAGATCCTCAACACCCGTGTGAACGCAGACGGGAGACTCCAGGCCCGAGGCCGGTGGCGCTGGATCGCCCCGAACATGGTCTGGTACTCCGTCGATATTGCCAACAACACAGAAATCGACTTCTGGAACAACGCCAAGGACGACTGCATCTCATTCACATTGCCCATGCCGTTTCACGGCGACATCGGCCAGGTTCTCTCGGGGCAGATGACGAACGGTGGCTACGACGCAGGTATGCCCAACTTCGTTGACCTCCGCGGCTACACGTGGGGCGGCAACCGAACCAACGTAGCCCGCATTCTGTACCAGAACCAGAAGTACCTTCACGAGGGCCTTGACTACCTCCGAGTGTTCCCCCGCAAGTCGTACATCCTCTTCTCCGGCGTCTACGAGACGCAGGGACTCAAGTAACGGGAGGCACCATGGCACGCAACTACTTTGGCGGAACGTCGGCTGACGTGGCCGAGGACGAGGCCGGCTCACGCCTCCCAAACCTTCCCGGCCGGGTGTACCTGACAGCCACGGACCCCGACCCGGTGAAGGACATCCAGGGCCCCAATGACGAGCCCCTGGACGGGCTCCTCTCCGATGACCGGGGCATGATCCCCCAGTTCCAGGGGCCGGACGGAGCAGAACAGCTCTGGGTCGATTTCGGCAAGGGCCGGGTCATGCTCACCGCGAACAATGTGGGCCTCCGCTTTCGGACGCACCTGATCCCCAACTCCGACCCGCACGGCGACCGCGCCTACACGGATACCAAGCTCGGGGATCACTTGAGGCGTGACTTCAACCAGGTAGCCCTTCCTAAGAACCAGCGATGGCTTGGCCTCATGAACCAGGACTCCAGTCCTGGCGGCGACACCATCTACCAGAGCAATGGGGATCGGACATACAACTTTGCGCTGCGCCAGAACGGCTCAATGACGCTCTATCAGCACACCGATACCCACATCGCGTTCGAGGTCCGCGCAGGAGCAAGGACAAACAAGTGGGCCCTGGCCGTCAACGACGGAAAGACCACGGGAGCGAACTCCAATTTTCGCGTGGACTATGACGGGAATGTCGAGACCGCCGGGACGGTAACCGCCTCGAACATCGGCACGGCGCGAGTTTTCTCCGGGCCGGCTGATCCCGCAACTCAAGGGATCACGCTCAGGCCCGGCGACGTTTGGGTCTCCTATGGCGTCTAAGTACAACCGCATGATGCGGTGGACCGGTACTGACTGGCGTGAGGCCAGCAAGAAAATCTGGGATGGAGCCAAATGGGTCGAGAGGCCAGTGGTGAGAGTTTGGGATGGCCAAGGGTGGATGTTCAAGTATCCCGATCCCATCCAGTATCCGTCCTTCGTCGCAGCTAACGGAGCTCCAAAGGTGGATTTGGATTTCCGGACGTACAAGCTCCCAGATGGCATCCGCCTGGGTGACTTCGTAGTGTCCATCTGTGTCGCCAAGAAGGACATGCCGCAACTCCTCAATCCGACTCTCTCCATACCGCAGGCCAAGCGACTCGCTACAGGCTCTTGGATCGCCTGTGTCGTCTTCCGGTACGACGGTGAATGGGGCCTGCGCAACGGTGACTCGGTTCGCTGGCACGTACCCGGTGGCGGAGATTCCACCGTGGCCAACTACATCTACCGATACGCCGATACGCTGAACCTTCCTGTCACGCCACTCCAGGAGATCAGGGAATACAAGAACGTGTACGAGGTGCCAATGAACTCGCCTCTCGGCAACACGTCTCTCTTCACTGTTGTATCGGAGTCCAAGAACCTTTCCACGGTCCAGTTCCCCGATGGCCTGGTTTCCCGTCATTCCATTGGTGGGAAGTTTGGCGAGAACCAGATTCGAGTTCATGCGGCGGACACTCCGGGGTCTGGGGCGAAGGTCGGCATGGCAAGGCTTGATACGACCGTGCCGGCCGCCGCTGTGATCACTATCAAGATTCCCGGCGCCGATGACGGACTACCGACCTGGATTCTTGGTGACACAGCTGCCTCTGTTCTGGGCAAGACGACCTATCTCCAGTGATGAGGTGAAACATGACGAAGCCGACGCTAACGCGGTGGCAGTCGCGTGAAATCCCCACCCCTGCCCTCATGCGGGAAAGGGTGACGGACCCACAGAAGTACTACGCGAACATGCCGAATTTCTCGGCACGCGGCGTCAAAATTGGAGGCGCCTTTCCGGTCGGCGTCCCGCCGAATCAGCCTCTTTACGCCGGACAGCGACGGGATGTCATATGGAATCGAACCACGCTGTCCACGAGAGGGTTCACGACCACAGACGGAATCCGATTCCGCATCCCCGAGGACGGCGTTTACCACGTGACGTTCAATGCTGCTGTCTGGGGAAACACGGTCCGGGCTGTCGGGGAGAATTTGAACGCGTACATCACGGCGGATGGCGCGAACGGCCTGGGTGCATCTGGGGATATCGGGCACACTACTTTTCAGCATCAGCACGCCGGAAGCTATACGACTATCCGCGTCAGCATTACCGAGTACTTCACCAAGGGCACGTCGATTCGCTCGCAGGTCTATCTGGACTCGGGGGCAACAGGGAGATGGGGGATCGCGTCGAGCCAGTTCGATGCCGACTTCAATGCCTTCATGTTGAGCCCAAGTGCAGGCGGCTGGAGGCAGGCGGCGGTAAAGCCTCCCAATCTCACTCCCTGGAAAGACAACGCTGCTGTCAGCGTGTCCGATATGAACCGTCAGACGTTCGACACCTTCGCCCACCTGGAGAATCGGCCGAGATTCACGGCCCGTGGCACCTCCTTCAATGTGTCAGCCGGACAGGAAAAGGTAGCCCTCCCCTGGAGCAGCATGTATGCGAATGACAGCGGGTTCACGCTGCGCCGCCTTGCAGACGGTTACGCCGACCGTACCGCTATCACTGTCCCGTACTCGGGCATGTATCTCGTCAATTTCTTCTGCTCAGCCCAGCACACAAGTGGTGTGGATACTGCTTCGTACGGCTTCCAGTTCAAGATTCACGGGAACAGCGGCAGCGCAAGAATCCTTGCACAGAACACCACAACAAGAATCAACCAAGACTGCTCCGTCGCCTTGGAGGACCTGATCTATCTGGGTGCCGGCGAGCCTCTGAATGTCCGCTTCTACGGATGGGGCACCGGAACTCGCTGGGTCAGCGGAAAAAGTGATGGCCGCATCAACACTCTGGGAGCCGTCTACATGGGAGGCTGAATGCTCACCTACTCCGCCTGGTCCTCGCGGCAACTCGTCGCGGCCTCGGACCTTAATCCCTACCTCTACGAGAATAGCAAGCAACTCGCCGCCCCCAGCGCTTTCCGTGTCAAGGGGGCCGAGTCCATAACCAGCTTCTCCAGTCGGGCACGAGTGAAATGGGACATGTGGGATTTTCAGCGCCACGGCTGGAGTTCTACTGACATGGTCAGATTTCGATGCCCTTCGACCGGAACGTACTTCGTCACGGCCAATCTGACGTTCCGGCCGCCGAGCGACATGGACGGCAAGAAGTCAGTAACCCTTTACACCCTGGCGAGCACACAGGCACCAGAGGATGACAGTTACAGCGATGCCATCAAGTCGCTAACCACGACAAAGATTATTGGCTCGTACGTCAGCGTCAACCTTTCCGGCTTGGTCCACATACCGGAAGGGTTCCACGTGTTCGCCTCCGTTACCGGCTGGGGCGGAACGTGGACTCAGGCCACGTCCTCGAACGAGAACTGGTCGATGAATTCTTTCGGTGCCATCCAGATCGCCCCTGACGCCAAGGGGTTGGGTGCGTGAATACGACGACGCTGATCCTCAACACATTCGGACTGTGCGGAATCCTCGCGACGATCGTTGGCGGCCTGGTCGTCGTTCGCGCAACCCGCGAAGCCAAGACCGCCGAGGTCTGGAAGGCGGAAGCCGAGGCACAGAAGGCCCGCGGAGACCGGCTGGAACTCGACCTGACCGAGATCAAGGACCGCCTCAAGCGGATCGAGCAGGAGAACGCCCGGCTGATCCAGATACTTACCGCGATCGACCCAGAGCGGCTGATCATTTTGCAACGCACTGAATGAACTAACTCACCGAATCCAGTTGTTGCGCAGGGCTCCCCATGAGGGCGGGCCCTTTTTTCATGCCCAAAAGGAGGCAACATGAGTCAGACTTCCAAGGTTCTGTCCATCGCCAAGGGGGAGGTCGGCTACCGCGCCGAACGCGCTCCAGGCGAACGTCCATCCGGCCACCAGAAGTACAGCGGCCAGGTACCCGGACTCGAATGGTCGAACTACCAGCCGTGGTGCGCAACGTGGGTCTCGTGGGTCGCCATGAAGGCAGGCGTCGCGAGTCTCTTCCCGCGAACCGCAAGCGTGTGGACCGCGATGCAGTGGTTCAAGCAGCGGTCGCGGTGGAGCGAGTACCCCGCGATCGGGGCCCAGGTCATCTACGGCACATCAGGCAGTACCCACACGGGCATCTGCTACGCCTACGACGAGACCTACATCTACACCTACGAGGGCAACACCTCACTGACGAACGACGCGAACGGCAACGGCGTCATGGCCCGCAAGCGCCGCCGCCGAGACGCGTACGTTCACGGCTACGGGCTGCCGCAGTACACCGAGGGCATCGTCACCGCGGACCCCTCGAAGAAGGGCAAGGCAGGCTTCAAGTACGCGGCTGCCGCAACGGCACCGGCCTCCAACTCGGGTGACTCCACGGGTACCCCCAGGAACAAGTACAAGGTGAGGAAGGGGCAGACGCTCGGCGCTATCGCCGCGCTGCTCGGCGTCTCCCTGGCGGCACTCCTGGCCGCCAACCCCGACATCAAGAACCCGAACGTGGTCTACCCGGACCAGGAGATCAACGTTCCGGACAAGCCCGTCCCGCCGGTCCGGCCGGAGAAGCCGACGCCTCCCGTTGAGAAGCCGAAGCCTCCGGCCCCTCCGACCAACAGGGGCACGTACACGGTCGCCAAGGGCGACTCACTGTCCTCGATCGCTAACCGCTTCGGGGTCAGCCTGGCACAGCTCGTGAGTTGGAACGCGGGCCTGGCCGCCAACCCCCACCTGATCTACCCCGGTCAGAAGGTGAAGGTCCAGGCCGGTAAGCACGCGGTCACGCCAACTGCGGTGAAGGAGTGGAAGCCTCGTGAGCAGTCCCGTCCTTCGAAGCCTGTTGCGCCTCCGATTCAGAAGCCCTCACGGGATGACCGTCTGGCCCGGATCGAGGAGGAGCTGCGAGAGGTCAAGGACAAGCTCCACGAGGTCTCCGGGAAGCTCGACAAGCTGACCCCGAAGCCCGACCCGAAGCCGACCGAGGAGCCGAAGCCGGACGTCGAGGCCAAGCCCGAGGAGCCGAAGTCGGACGTGCCGGCTCCCGTCCACCCCGAGGTCTCCAAGCCCACTCATGTCCCCGTTGTCCCCCAGCTCGTCATTCCGACCCAGGAGGTCACCCATGTTCCGTAAGCACGTCGTGCGCCTGCTCGGCGCCCTGGCCGCCCTCACTCCCTGGCTGGTCGTTCAGTTCCCGGACATCCCCTGGGAGGCTCTGATCCCGTTCTCCCTCGCACTGCTCGGTGGTGCAGAGGTCGCCCAGCGGGTTGAGGACCAGAAGACGGTCACGGCCCTGCACAAGACACCACCCACCGACAAGCTCGCCGAGCTGCACCTGCGACTCGCCGAGTATGAATCGACTCGAAGGGCGTAAAGTAGACCTTGTCTCCACGGAGATAGCGGCGGTCCATGCCACTGTTTCCGACGTAAGGAGAACGAGTGAGCGACACGAGTAGTACGTCATTCACTTGGTTTAATGGGCTACTAATGGTCGGTCGAATGATCATCGGCGTTGGTCGATATCTACTCGGCCGGTTCATATGGGATCGATTCATCGATCCCCTGTAGCTCGTGCATACAGAGCCCCCGACCGGCCTCGCCGGCCGAGGGCTCCATGCCTCTCGGGGCTTTTCGGGTAGCAAGGGTACTGCTCGGAAAGATGGAGAACACCGGCGCGTGCATGAATCATAGGCTCGAAAACGAAATGACCCCCGGCCATCCCGTGTAGGGATGGCCGGGGGTCATTTTCTGTTTACTCACGCGCTGCCTCAGCCCTCCGTGCCTTGGCCTTGTCCACGAGACGGAGAAGGAGGTCGGCAAGCTGGATGACCTCGGCCGCTTCCATAGGATCATCGAAGGTCACTGTGCGGTGGCTCGTCGGATTCTTGAACGCGCCGATCGATCCCGCGAAGAGCGCCGCCATGGCAGCCTGCTCACCGCCCTCGGCTCCGGCATCGGCCAGTGGTCCGCCGCCAGTCCCGTTGTTATGAGGCTTGAAGGCTGTTCGCATGAGGTTCACACCGAGCTCAGAGTGTCCGAGTCCAGCGGCATCCCGTACCGCGACCTCCACTTCCTTCATCGCCGCGAAGCAAGCAGTCTCATACTGGCCAAGCTGAAAGTTCGTCCGCACATGCCCTTCTAGGACAGTGTGCATCGGTCCTGCCAGGCGATCAGAAGCGGCAAGCCTGACCAGTGCTGCGGGGTCAGCAAGCAGCTGGCGCCCCTCCGTCGTTACCCGCCGAAAGTCACTCGTCTTGGCGCCGACCTGACTGACCAGCGCCTTCGACTCCAACCACGCCCAGGCTTCACAGACGCGGTCCACGAGCGCACCCTCATCAGGTTCACCACGGAAAGCCATCCTTGCCTCCGCCGTGATGTTCTGTGGGAGGAAGAACGAGTCCTTCGCCAACCGATCGAGCAACAACATCCCCAGTTCGGGAGTGGGGAGCAGGCGTAGGGCAGCAGCCTCTACGGGCGGAGTAGTGTTCGCAGTCACCCCGGGAAGGTATCCCGCTGACCGCCACTGACGCAGCCGGTTTCCAAAGCATATCGACCCATCGTCTTCACTCCTTCCATCGTCCATCGTTCCACTTGCTCACCAGTACAGAAAAGCGGCCCTGCACGAATCGTGCGGGCCGCCTCTGTGGCATCTGGTTTGGGCTCACAGGAGCCCGGCGAGCGGATTACTGCTCTCCCGCTTCGGAGGTTCGGCAACCTTCTTGGCTGCCCGCTTCCGCGGGGCCGTCTTCTTGGCCGACTCCGTCGCATTCCTGGCTGGCGGGCGCTTTGCAGCCCGCTTCTGCTGAGCCGGAACGACCGTCAGCTTTGGCCGCTCCTCGCCCGTGTCGTGCTCCTGGGAGACGTCGTCCTGCTGGGCCTGCTGCACGGCCGGCCGCTCGTGCTCACGCGTCGCGTCCACGAACCGAACGACCACCGGCTTCGGCCCACCCTTGGCGGAGCCCGGCCGTTTCTCCATGACTACGTCGGGCATCTTCTCGATGGCCGCTTCCATGGAGTCCGCATTGCCTCGCGTCCCCAGGGACCGCAGGATCAGGGTCCGGGTGGCCTCTCCGCCGTAGCGGGTGAGTGACTCCCGGATGATCTGCTCGACCGACTTCATCTGTCGGCCGGTGCCCTGCTGGGCCTCGTTGATCAGCTTCTCCGTGCACGCCATCGAGTACTCGATCATCGCGTGCGCCGCCTCCCACGCCTTGAGTGAGATCACGGTCTTTCGCTCGGCGGCCACCAGGAGGCAGGCGATCCGAAGCAGGTTCTCGTCCCCGCGCTCGATGAAGCAGGAGACGTTCTCGGGAAGCGATGCCATGCGGTCATCGAACTCCAGGCGGTAGGCATCGTGGCGGGCCGCTGCCTCCGGGGACAGCTCCATTTCACGGACCTTCTCCCGCGCCCAGCGGTAGGCGCGGGTGAGAGCGGGGGTCTCCTTCACTGCGTCCAGAGGTCGCTTGATGTGGGAGGGGAGGTTCTTCGACTTGTCCACGATGAAGTGCGGGATGCGGTTGAAGGCACCCCCGAGCGCGTGCTCCGGCTTCACGAGCGGAGCCCAGCGGCCCGGCTGGATGTGGACGTGGTAGCCGAGAAGCGGAGTCTCGATCCGCTGCTCCTCGCGCTTCCCGCCCTTGCCCTTGGTGGTGTTTGCGATGGGCGCCCCGTCCCATGCGTTGATGAGCTGATCGTGATAGGTGGCGTCCCGGTTCGCCCGCTTGAGGACCGATGCCCACTCGTCCTCCGAGATCATGACGCGGCCGTCCCGGCCGTCCTCGGAGGTAAGCGACTCCTGCTCGACCTCGAAGAGCGTGGTCACGAGTGCCGGCCCGGAGCTGATCCCCTTGCGACTCCTGGTTGCCAGGAAGGGCCCGATGGATGGGTCCACGATGGCGCGGGCGGTCGCCAGGGCGAAGCCCTTTCGTCCCAGCTTGGACCTGCCCACGAGCGCAGACCAGAACACTGTGGGCCGCCCGTTCGGCTGTAGCACGTGGCCATTGACGGCCGCAGACCACAGGGACAGCGTGGCGGCGTACACGCCGATCGGGTCCGCCTCGGTATGCGGCATCGCCGCCGCAACCGCCTTACCCAGGGGGCCGTACTGCATTGCCTTGAACGTGGTCACTTGTTGCTTCTCTCCCCTTATGCCGCAACACTCGCGACTGAACCGAACAGGTCTTCGAAATAGGCCGCGAACTTATCGCCGTGCTCCTGGCACAGGTCATAGCGTGCCGAGCCTATAGCAAGCTCGACAACTCCAGTCCGCTCTTTGCCCGTTACTGAACAGGCATCACATACAACAGCCTCAATGACTTTTCTCGCCATCTGTCCTCCTGTGACCGATAGATCATGGCTACAGGGCCGCCCTAACGGACGGCCCCGACCAAAAGCCATCGGTGCGCTATGCGTTCGCCTTCTGCGCGTGGACGCGGTAGGCATACCGACCGAACGGTGTCACCTTCGAATCGCTATCAATGAACTCGAAGTTCAGGAGACGGGCCCCGGACGTACCAAGCCCCTTCACCTTTCCGTTCTTGACCGGGATGTCTCCCGTGAGCTGTCCAAGAACCTTGAGGTTGAAGGGGGTCAGCGCGTCGATCCGCTCCATGAGCGTCATCTCTGCGATGCGGTGCGTCCGCTCGCATCCGGAGCCTTCACGCTTCGCCCAGTTCTTCTCCCGTCCGGCCGGGACGGGAAGCTCCTCGTAGTGCTTCGCCGCCTCCTCTTCGCTCGCGATGACGGGCCCGACACCTTTCACGGCCTCGACCGCCTTCTGCTCCTCCGTCACTTCAACGCGGGTCGAGGAGCGCCCGGCTGTGGCGGCGCGGTACGCCTGCTGGATGTGCTCCGGGATGCGGCCACGATCGTTCAGCTCGTACCCGTGCTCCTTCGCCCAGGCCCGGACCGTCTTCGCGTTCAGGGCGTCACCACCGCGGACCGAAGGACGGGCCTCGGGACGGCCGGCCTGGGTCTGCCCTTGGCCCGTTCGGCGTGCGGCTTCCTTGTAGGGGGCGAGGAGTTCGCGGAGCTGGTCCGCGTTCGCGTCGGTCAGGTCGATCTCGTACAGCGCCCCGTCGATCCCGAAGTCAACCGTTCGGATCTCGCGCGGGTCAGTGGACTCCGTGCCGTCGAGGTCGTCAATGTAGGTCGTGACCTGCTTCTTAGCCATGCGTGTATCCCTCTATCCGTCTGATCGTGTTTCGATCAGCCATGACAAAGGGCCCGGCCGAAGCCGGGCCCTCATCAAAGCCACCGAATCCGGTTAGCCGTAGTTCTCCTCGTGCATCGCCGTCTCAGCAAGGTTGAGACGTTCCGTTACCTGGTTCACGAGAATCGTGGGGAAGTCCAACACCCCATGCGCTTCTTCCCCCCCGCAGCTAAAGAAGGTGGGCGTGTCGCTTCCGGCGAACGTGAAGTGCGCCGCCCCGTCCTCGTCCGCCCAGACATCCAGGTACATGGGGACGGTCATCTCCAAGAAGAAGTCACACTCTTCGACAGGGCAGGGATAACGGGACAGGTCGATATCACTCATGCGTCTTTCCTTCTGTGGGATTGGGGTGTTCGGCATCAGGACCCGGACAGCGTCGGACCGTGCACCAGTGCAGGCCGGCGAAGGTGGCACCGCCCCAGGCGATCAGGGCGGCAGCAGCGAGCCCACGTGCGAGGCCGTTGAACGCCTTCGCCGTCTCGCCTCGCTTCGGGGACCGGAACTGCAACACGTCCCCTTGGGAACCGATGACCGAGGCGGACTCCACCGCGATCCGTTGCAGCTCCTCCGGTGAGCGGGAACCGAGCTGCATCATGTGAAGCGGCACCGCCACCCGCAGCGACTCGACCAGGCTCACGTTTTCGGCTGCGGCCTCCTTCATTGGGGCTTGCCTGCCTTGACCCACTCGTGGTGCCACTTCTCCGGGTCCAGTGAACGGCCGGCCTCCTCGCTGGCCTTCGCCCAAGCCGCGTGGCTCTCCGGGTAGTACACCCGCCAGTCGTCCACGTACCGCATGGCCCAGCCGAGAGCATCGAGCCGTTCCAACAGGTCCGCCTCGACCAGGGACGCGCGACCGTGCGCGTCGTAGACCCACTTCTTCGAGCCGGGCGCGGACGCCCGCCAGCAGTCGGCCGCGTTGCGGATCACGGTCTGTTCAGTCGGTCGCATGTCAACGCTTCCCAATCTCGATCGGCTCCGCCGCAAAGAACTTCACGTAAAGCGCCTTGAGTTCACGGCGACGCTCCCGCCTCTGTGGACGGTTGAGGTCCCCAGGCAGTACCGCGACCACACGGTCGAGCAACAGGTGCAGCGTCCGCCTCCGAATGTGGACCGCGCATCGCTCGCACGCATCCCACGGATCGGAGAACACATTCGTGTAGGGGCCCTGAATCATGACGATTGCCTTGACCGTCTCGAAGGCGGTCACCGTGCGGCCGGAAGAGCAGAAGTCACAGATGGAAGCCAGCCGTTGTGGGTCCACGGGGACAGGGGCCGCGTCGTGGTCCCACGTGACTCCCTCCCAATCCGGGTGACGGTAGGAGACATCCCCGAAGGTGAGGCCCCTGTATCCGTTGAGAGGGACACAGCACACGTCACACATTCGCTGTTCCGGGATGAGGAAATCCATCTCAAGCCACCTCGTCCAGGATCAGGGTGGTGCGCGAGTCCAGGAAGGCGGACACCGCTTCCTTCACCAGCATTTCTGCCACTGCGGTCGGGCAGTGGTATCCGTTCGCGGACGTGCCGCACATCTCCCAGACCCGCTCCATGTGGGTCATACGCCCCTCGTGTGTCGGCTCATGCGCCGCCTCTTCCGCTTCCCAACGCACCGCCGCGCGGTCTGAGTTGTACGCCTTCATGCGTCCCACTTCTCGGTTCCTTCTTGGTGTTGGAGTGAGCCCTTAGAGACTCGAAACCAGGGGCTCACATTCCAACTTGAGCCCCTGATGTCCAGCCGCTAAAGATCAGTAGTCACGTACGAAGTGCCAAGTACCGGCACCCTCATACAGAGCCGTCTCACCGCAGATAAGCCGTTCCTCCGCCTCGCTGATTGCGATGGCCCGCATGTGGCTGCGGTACTGCTTCGGGAGTTCATCCCAGAAGTGGTCTTCCTCTGCGAGGATGTACGCGGCGTACGCGTTCTCCTCCGGCCCGGCCTCCTCTTCAACCTTGCCGATGTAGCGGTCTTGGCAGGTCTCGTAGAGGTCTTCCGCGTCCACCTCCCCGTGGAAGTGCCGTACCACCACGGCCGGGAAGTCGTCCAGCGCGAGCGCGATCAGGTGGAGTTCTTCAAGCGACTCGTACTCCCCAAGCTGGATGCCGCCGAAGTCTTCGTAGTCGTGGATTGCAAACTCTTCCGCCCCCGGTATCGGGGAGGCTTTCAACATGAGCTCGATCTCATGACCGATCGAATCAGGGTCCTGTGTCGCATCGATCCACTCACCGTGAAGGATGCCGTGGTTGTACGAGGCGAGACAGGCGGCATAGATCTGACGCATGGTTTTTTATCCCTTGTACTTGCGGATGCGATCCAGCGGGATCACGTCCGGGTGTGAGAGCGGGTGGAAGATGGGACGGTTCTGCTCTACGTCGTACCGGCCACGGATAACGAGATGCGTGATGTTGTCGCGCTTCATCTTTCCGTCATTGCCGTATACGCAGCCGATCACTTGCCCAGTGAGACTGTGGCCGTGAATGGTCTTAAACGTGACCCACATGTTTATCTGAACGGCGGCGGGGCTTACCATCCCGACCACCACGAGCGAACCTCTTCCGGGTCCTCGTCGTAACACTCCTGGATGACCTCATCCAAGGTGTAGTGCGGGTTCTCCAGAAGGGTCATGGCGGCGTTTACAACCATGTTCATCAGGTCCGCATCCCGCTCACTCCCGGCGAGTTCATCAGCCACCAGGTCCACACCGTTGTTGACCGCGTTAGATATGTCCTCGCGAGTCCAGACGTAGACCGGTTCGTGAACCTCGCCGCTAAGCGCCGCCGCACGCTCGCCCATCTTCACCACGTCGGAGCGGATCGCGCGGGTGATCTCTTGAATCATCGTCATTGGGGTTACTCTCCGTCTCGCACCAGGGGCGCGTGTCCATGGAGAACCGCTACGCTCCCCAGATAATCGGCCGCTTCCTTGAAGGTCTCTTCTGCACGCTCCCGAGCGGCATCACTTGCGTCGGATGCATTCGGGGCCCACACGTGAAACGTCACGGGATCGTCTTGGCCGTACTCGCTGCGAACGTCGTCAGCGCCGTGATCGAAGAAGTCCGATTCCCAATCCATGACGACTGTGTAAGGCCGGTCACTCCCCCGGCCGGCCTGGGCCTGGGTCTGGAACTCACCTAGGAGCGACCGCAGGAACTCGCGATGGTCCGGGCCGACGCCCTTTAGGCGCCACTGACACTCATGCCACTTGATCCGGGCGATAGCGTCGCGGAGCACCTTGGACGCAGCCGATTCATCCACAGGTACCGGGCATTCGTGCCGCTCGTTCTCGCAGTGACCGCAGTACACATCGCCTTCCGGGCCCACGTCGTAGTCGGACGGATAGGCCCCGAGGTCCATTCCGCAGTCCGAGCACTCAACCATTCCGCACGGATTGAGCCGCATCATTTACCACCCTTTAGAGTCACGCTGTCCACGAGCGAGTCATAGACGCTGTGCAGATACTTGACCTCTTCCGAGGCGGGAACGGTGCTCCAGAACTCGCCCGCCCTGCCCTGCGCCATTTCCTCGTTCTCTGCTTCGACCTCAAAGCGGTAGGTGGCCGACTGGTAGACCTCAATCTCGTATGTCTGCATATTCAGCGGCCCTCAATCCAGGTACCGTGACCGTCCATGCGCGACGCGCCGGTAAGGAATCCATCGGCCGCACCGTATCCCTTAAAGGGCACCCAGATTCCCACATGGTCACCCTTCACGTATTCGATCGTCCCTCGGTAGTTTCCAGCCGACCGACCCGTATACCGACAGTGGGGCAACTTGATACGGACCCGCTTACCCGTAGTCAGTTCGTTTCGGTCCATCTGGTCAAGGTGGACGGTTTCCATTCCCCTACCTTTCATTCACACTCTCGCCTGTCTGAGAGTCCATAGCCGCATCCGCATGTCACATTCCAACATGCGGACCCGACTAAAGACCCTCAGCCCTCGACTGCCTCACACCCCGGGGCGCAGCGGTAACAGACCATCTCTTCCACTCCGCCGATACCCACGGGCGTCAGATCTTCTTCTGGGCAGTCCGCAGCACACACGGCACACGGCTCGTGGAAAACTTCACTATCCATCGATCTCACACTCCAACTTTCGAGGGTGCCTGAATTCTGCTCAGTTCTCGATCTTTCGCACTCGGTACACATGGTGAGGGTCGGCCATATCAGAGTCCCCGTGAGCCTCACAGTATGAAGTGGACAGCCAGCGGCGTATCCCGTAGCGCTCCATATCAATCCATCGCGTCGCGGGTTCCTCGCACCCGAGGACGTAGCAACCTATGCGACCACCATAGAGCACCTTTGTGTGCTCCACCATTCCTTTACTTACACCCTTACCCATTGCTCTCCTCTTCCTTACACGTGAGGCACACGGTCACGTGCCATTCCCACACTTCACGCGATTTGACCGGACAGTGACCCTCCACGTCGCATGTCATCTTTTCCTTGAGTCGCGCACCGGCCAGACAATCCTTCATGTCACATTCCAACCTTTCAGCCTGCGAGGGTTAGGGAGACGTGAGGCCAGATCTCCGGATAGCAAGTGTCGCAAGAGCGCTGAATCGTCCGCACGTCGGCCATAGTGGCGTAGGTCCCCGTGTGCTTAAGCGTATCCACGTAGCTTGCTACGCAGGTGCATTCGCCCTCCTCCTCTCGCTCCGTGCAGTCGCGGCACATTGCACCTTCAGTCTCAGTCTTCAACCAGGTGTCGCAGTCCTGGCACTGGAGATATCCGAGGGCTTCCATTGCGTCGTCAACGTCACAGGATGAGCAGTTAGAGCAGTGCGGGACTTCCGGCATTTTGTTAATCACGTCGCCAGCCTCCACACCTTCGGGCAGGGTGTACTGATCCTCGATCATCTTGCACGCATCATCCCACTCCAATTCAGAATGCCGGTCGTCGTCCAGGATCGACCACCCGGCCAGGCAATCGGAGATCTGACGGGCAATTCTCAGCCCTCGAATGTCGCCCGCATCAAATGCGATCATGCCTCGCCATTCCCAGTGCTCGACCCCAGCCGCTTCAAAGGCAGCGTGCGCCACTTCCGCATTCACGCGGTTCGTGCGTTCGGTGCAGTCGCAGCCGTAGTAGCCACGCGAATCCCAGTCAGACAGGGGCGCCCCGTCGGCGTCTTCGATCAGACCGAATCCCTTGGCCACCGTGAGGCTTTCCGCGCTTCCGCGCATGTCCCACATGCCGTACGTTCCGAATTCCCCGCCACCATAGGTGTGCGGTGAGCGCTCCGCATATTCACGAGCAAAGCGGCTGATACGGAAGCCCTTACGGGGCGAGTCCTCCGCAATACGTTCCACCCTTGTTCCCCTTTCAGTAGTTCTGAGTGCCTTACTGTCACTCACCCCCACACATCCACTCTCAGACGCTTAGAGACGCACTGTGGGCCGTTGCTCGTGGCTTTGTCCCGGTACGCTGGACACGTCGTGTCGATTGGGTGTGTGAGAGTCAATCTCAGTAGTGCATTGATCTATCCATGTCGGGGCGATCACATCCCGCTATCCGCTCACGTAGCGCGCCGTTCATAGCGGGATTCACTCCGCTCCGGTACGCGCTCACTCCCTGGTTATTCGCTTCGCCAGGTGTGGCCTATGTGATGTTCCTAGTCGGTTTCCCTGTAAGCCCTAGAGGCTCTTACACAGGGACCTGTTCCTAGTACCTAGGTTGTGGTCCGTACTTCCTTTGGGAGTCGCTCTAAGCGCTCCTGTCGCGTCCCTGATGCCGGATTCAGATTCAGGCCCCGTATCCGCATCCCCGCTTAGCGGGTGGGTTTCGGTTGGCCTTTCCGGTCGGTGTCTCGCTGACAGGAAGAACACTGTCACATTCCAACTTGAGTGTCTACGTCATGCACGCGTCAAAGATATGTATTGCCATTTGTATCAACACGCATAGAGCCCTTGAATATCAAGGGAGACGCACGCGAAACCATGCAACACATCAAATGTCAATAGGGAATTACATGATCAGCGTCACACCAATGGGCCCTAAAATACACACCCGCCCCGACATGTCTATGTGGACACCCTACAATATCCAGCCGCACTCCATGGTGGACATCTACAGAATGCGCACCCTGAGAACCTGTGCCCTATTAGTGATGCAATACACACCTCCCTTGACCGCTAGCACATTCCCGAGCGTGCTATATGTGTCATTGAAATGTGATTCCTGTCACTACATATCGACACGCTCATTCCGTAACGCTCCGCATAGGCATGGATACCCAGCGATTACAGTTAGTTCATTCACTCTCAGTGAATATCGGGCGCTAGCTGGAATGGCGTTAGAGATATTGCGCATTAACCACCACATAGTGAATGAACTAACTCGCACACACGCACACGCATATGCATACGGGGGTAATACCTGTGCATTCATTCAAAGGACCCACCAGGGGTGCCTTCCTTCGATCGTGTACGGGTATGAACTAACTGACGGGCCCCTGAGTGCCCGCCGGCACCTACCCACCCAAAACCTCTCCCCGGACTCTCTTGTGGCCCTGGATGGCCCTGCACAGCGCTTAGGGGGCGAATTTTCGCCCTTTACCGGCTCCGCAGGCTCGAATCAACTGCCAGTTGATGTGATACGGGTCTCTTTCGTGAGGGCTAGTGTCCAGTCGGCAGGCTAAAGACGCCGACATTTCTTTTGAGGGGGGTTACATGCCTTCATGAGCGAGGTCTCAACCAACAGAAAGACCCCCTCACCGACCGAGGCCGACGAAGGGGTCCTTGGTCCTGGCCGTGTACTGCGGGCCGTCCAGGACAAGCTGACCTTACCCCACCCAGGAGGGCATCATCGGACCGGTTTGAGCGCCGGCCCGCCCCCTCGTGGGGGCGGGGGATGAAGCAACAGTCATGAATGAATGAACTAACCGCAGTACAGTCCACGCTACAAAATAGGCGATCCAGCGAGTTCGCACCCGGTCAGCCCTTGAGTGAACTGACCGTCACGTGCTCTCGGAGTCGATCCAGCATGTCGTCCGGGAAGTCGAGCAGAAGGCGCGGAGGGTCGCTCTGCTTAGGCGTGGGCCAGGCCAGGACCTTCACTCCGCACTTCCGGAGCAGGTCGCCGCGCTCCTTCCAGCTCATCTCAGCCCAGGCTTCCGCGTAGGTCTTCCCCATTGACTGCCATTCATGGTGAGGCTTCACCATTTCTGCCGTTTCGACCTTTTTCAACCTTTCCATGAGGTTCTTCTTCCGGCTCAAGTAATCTTGCCTTCCCCCCTCATAGTCGTAGAGCTCCATGTCCCACTCCTCGGATAGTTCCTTGAGGGCGGTTTCGTACCGGTCCTTCTCGGCTGCCACATCGTTTCCAGGCACGAAGACCTTCACCTGAGCGTCTTCGGCTCCGACTTCGTTCAGGAAGTACTTCTCCACGAGGGCTTTCAGTTCATGACCGTTCATGTTCTTGGCATCCTCGTGGCACTTGGCCCCAGGAGTGTTGTTCGTGGAGCACCGGAAGTAGTTGTAGTGCTGGGTCTTGCCGTTCCGGGTCCTGCTTGAGTTCGATTCGTAGAGGACAGCAAGGCAGTTCATGCAGTAGGCGACCTCTCGGAGGTCTGTCGCGTTCTTGGTGACGGTCCCTTGGGCCTTGTTCCGGGTCTTGAAGCGCCGAAGCATGGCTTCGAAGTCAGGCTTGGACATCAGAGCCTGCGCTCGGATCACGGGAAGGCCGTCCTTGCCTCGGATCGGCTTCCCGTCCTTCCAAGACTCGCCTGTGAGGACGCGGTTCGTAAGGATGACGTGCACGGTGGACTGATTCCAGCGCCCGGGGTCGCGCTGTGCCGCCTCTTCGGGGGTGATCTCGCCCTTGGCTATCAGTTGATTGCGCCTCCGCCACTCACTCGGGCTCACGATCCGGTTCTCGTTGAGGTGGGCAGTGATGTCCTTCATCGAGTGGTCTTCGGAGAGGTTGATCATCGTCTGTACGTGGCGGATCGTGTCGTCCTCGAAGACGAGGAACCAGCCCTCGTCGTGTACGGGGCTCGGTACAGCCTTGTAGCCGTAGGGGACGACGCCGCCCTTCCATCGGCCGAGTTGCCGCATCTTCTCCGCGGCCCCTTGGTTGCGCTCCTGAATGGCCTCCCACTCCCAGGAGGCGACCATGGCCATCATCTCGGCCATCTGACGGCCGGCCTTAGTCGTGGTGTTCACGCCGTCGGAGGTGATGATGGCCTTGCCGTACTTCTTCATCCATTCCATGAGGGTGTGGAAGTGGAGGGCGCGGCGGGTGATCCGGTCCATCTTCCAGGCCACGAGGGCATCCCACTGCCCCATGCAGGGCTCGTCGGGGGTGTGCCAGCACTCGGAGGTCTCGCAGGCCGGTTCGAGAGCGCGGAACCAGCGCCCGAGCTTCGGCCGGTGCTGCGGGTACACCCGGCCGGAGACATCAAGGTCGTCACAGACGTGGACGAGGGTGCCCAGGACCATCTTCACGATGCCGTCGATGGACTCGTGCTGCCGCTCGGGGCTCGTGCTCGTCTCAGTCTCACGGGACAGCCGAACTTCGCCCAGGAGCCGGAGCGTGTCCGACTTGGGGCGTGCAGGAAGTTGGAGTGTGAGACTTTTGTTCATGGATGCAGGTTGGAGTGTGACACTCTGGTCTGTCAACTCGACTCCTCGTTCCACCTACTCTGACCTCGGTAGATGGCTCTGAGTGATGCCGTAATCCCATCCAGTACGCGGTCACCAACTGGATCACGGCCGCCGCGCGGGTGCAGCAACTGCTCTCCCGCAAGACCGCGGAACTCGGTTCGCTGCTGACCCGCCGGGTCGCCGCGGGTGAGGTCGTCGCGGTGTCCACCGGGGACGTCGAGAAGATCGGCTGGTTCGTGGAGGCGCTGTCGCGCTTCGCCGCGGCGGCCCTGACCCTGGTCGCGGTCTGCGTCGGTCTGATGGTCTACCAGCCCGCGCTGGGCGTCGTCGTCGCCGTCGGCGTGCCCGTCCTCGCGCTCGCCGCGCTGCCGCTTCTCCCCCGGGCGACCCGACGGGCCGACGTACAGCGCGAGAAGGCGGGCCGGGCCACCGAGCTGGCCTCCGACACGGTGGCGGGGCTTCGCGTCCTGCGCGGCATCGGCGGCGAGGAGCTGTTCCTCGGCCGCTACCGCGCCGCCTCGCAGGAGGTGCGTCGGGCCGCCGTCCGCAGCGCCCGCATGTGGGCGCTGATCGCGGCGATCCAGGTCCTGCTGCCGGGTGTCCTGCTCATCGTGGTGGTGGCGCACGGGGCACGCCTCGCCCTGGACGGGCGGATCACGGTCGGTCAGCTCGTCACCGTCTACGGCACGGTGATGCTGACCCACCATCCGTTGCGGAACTTCGAGGAGATCGCGATGGCGTTCTCTTTCTCCCGGCCGTCCGCGAGGCGCGCCGCCCGGGTGCTGGCGCTGACCCGCTCCACGAGTGGCCCGGCGCGCGGCGAGGAGGGGCGCAAGGCGTCCGGCGACCTGTACGACCCGGTGACCGGACTGCTGGCTCCGGCCGGCGGCTTCACCGCGGTGGTGTGCGGGGACCCGGACGCCGCCGGACGGCTGGCGGAGCGGCTCGGCGGGCACCCGACCGATCCGGGCACCGGGCACCGCTCGGTGCTGCTGGGTGCTGTGCCGCTCGACGAACTGGCGCTCGACTCGGCACGGACGGCGGTCCTGGTGCAGGACAAGGACCCGGTGCTGCTGTCGGGGACGTTGCGCGAACTGCTGGACGTGCCCTCGCCGGGCACGGTCCGCCCGCGGGACGCGCTGGCGGCCGCCGAGTGCGGGGACGTGCTCGACGCCCTCGCCCAGGCATCCGCGGACTCCGGCGGCGACCCTCTGCGGACTCGGATCACCGAACGCGGCCGGTCGCTCTCGGGCGGCCAGCGCCAGCGGCTCGCCCTGGCCCGCTCCCTGGTCACCGACCCGGAGGTGCTCGTCCTCGACGAGCCGACCTCCGCGGTGGACTCGCACACCGAGGCCCGGGTCGCGGCGGGCGTCAGACGACTGCGGGCGGGCGCGACGACGGTGGTGCTGACCTCGTCACCGCTACTGCTCGACCTCGCCGACCGGGTCGTCCTGCTCGACGGGGACGCGGTGGCGGCCGTGGGGACGCATCGCGCGCTGCTGCGCGACGATCCGCGCTACCGGGCGGTCGTGACCCGCGAGACCGACGGAGGGCGCCCGGCCCGGCCCACCGCCGGCGCGGGGCCCGGGGACCCCGCCGGGTCTCCGGCTCCGGTCGGCGCCTCGGAGGGCGTCGCATCCACCGCGCACGATTCCGTGCCGGCCGGGGACGTACCCGAACTGGAAGGAGAGACGGCATGAGGGGCCAAGCGCCACCCGCGTACGATCCGGCGGCCCCGGAATCGGCGACCACGCTGCCCGTCGGGACGGCCCTGACGGTCCGCGGCTACGTGCGGGACCTGCTGCGCCGTCACCGTACGGCGTTCGCCGTGCTGATCGCCGTGAACGCCGTCGCCGTGCTCGCCTCGATGGCAGGCCCGCAGCTGTTCGGTTCGCTTGTCGAGCGGCTCTCGGACGGGTCCCGTGATCTGCGCCTGGAACGCACGATCGGGCTGTTCGCACTCGCCTTGGCCGTCCAGACCGTCTTCGTACGGCTGGTGCGGCTCAGAGGCGCGATGCTGGGCGAGGAGATGCTGGCCGATCTGCGCGAGGACTTCCTGGTGCGGTCGGTCGGGCTGCCGCCCGGCGTGCTGGAGCGGGCCGGAACCGGTGATCTGCTCTCCCGTATCACCACCGATGTCGACCGGCTGGCCAACGCGATGCGTGAGGCGGTGCCGCAGCTCGTCATCGGGGTGGTCTGGGTCGTCCTGCTGATCGGCGGCCTGGCCGTCACCGCGCCTCCGCTGGCCCTGGCGGTCCTGGTGGCGGCACCCTTGCTGATCGTGGGGTGCCGCTGGTACTTCCGGCGGGCACCGTCCGCGTACCGCTCGGAGGCCGCCGGGTACGCGGCGGTGGCCGCCTCGCTCGCCGAGACCGTCGACGCGGGCCGCACCGTCGAGGCACACCGGCTCGGAGCCCGCCGGATCGCCCTCTCCGACCAGCGGGTCCGGGAGTGGACCGCATGGGAGCGGTACACCCTGTTCCTGCGGTCGGTGCTCTTCCCGGTCGTCAACGTCACGCACATCACCGTCCTCGCGTCGGTGCTCCTGCTGGGCGGCGCGTTCGTCCTCCGGGGCTGGATCGACGTCGGGCAGCTGACCACGGGGGCGCTGCTCGCGCAGATGCTCGTGGAGCCGATCGGGATCGTCCTGCGCTGGTACGACGAGCTCCAGGTGGCGCAGGTGTCGCTGGCGCGGCTCGTCGGAGTGCGGGAGATCGAACCGGACGCGGGCGACGAGGAGGTACGGCCCGAGGGGCGTGCGGTGCGCGCGGACGAGGTGCGTTTCGGCTACCGCGAGGGCGTCGACGTGCTGCACCGGGTCTCGATGGACGTGCCCGCGGGCACCCGGGTCGCGCTGGTCGGCCCTTCCGGTGCCGGCAAGTCGACGCTCGGCCGGCTTCTCGCCGGCATCTACGCCCCAGGCAGCGGAACGGTCACGCTCGGCGCCGCCGAGCTGGCGCGCATGCCGGCGGAGCGCGTCCGGGCCCATGTGGCGCTGGTGAACCAGGAGCACCATGTGTTCGTCGGGTCGCTGCGCGACAACCTGCTGCTCGCCCGGACGGGCGCCGAGGACGCCGAGCTGTGGGCGGCGCTCGGCGCGGTCGACGCGGACGGCTGGGCGCGTGCCCTGGAGAAGGGTCTGGACACCGAGGTGGGTTCGGGCGGGGTCGCGCTGACGCCGGCTCAGGCCCAGCAGATCGCGCTGGCCCGGCTGGTCCTCGCCGATCCGCACACCCTGGTCCTGGACGAGGCGACCTCGCTCCTGGACCCCCGGGCGGCACGGCACCTGGAGCGTTCCCTGGCCAGGGTCCTGGACGGCCGTACGGTCGTCGCGATCGCCCACCGGCTGCACACGGCGCACGACGCGGACGTGATCGCGGTGGTCGAGGGGGGCCGGATCAGCGAGCTGGGCAGCCACGACGAACTGGTGGCGGCGGACGGGGCGTACGCGGCGCTGTGGAGGTCGTGGCACGGATGACCGGCGGCCGTGTCCCGGACCGTCCGTGGGCCGGGGCCCGCGGAGGGGGCGGAGACCCGGTCCGCAAGCGCGGCCGTGCGCCCCGGTGCCGGCCCCCTCGTGGGCGCCTGCCGGGCACCCGCCCCGGCTTCCCGGCCGGGTCAGAAGAAGCCGAGGGCCGCCGCGCCGCCGACGCCGCCGAGCACCATGAAGGCGGGCATCAGGACCTTCAGCTCGACCCAGCTGCCGGCGCGGAACCGCATCGCCTTCGGCGGGCCGATCGGGTACCAGCGCTTGCGGCCCACCGGTATCGGCCACAGGATCGGGCAGCCGGAGACGGTCAGCGCGTCACCGATGTCGTGCACGAGAGCGCCCAGGACGATCGGCAGGCCCAGCCACAGGTACTGCTGTGCGGGACCGTCGCCGAGGCCGGCGATGAACCAGTCCGAGCCGTTCCCCGGCTGGTCCAGGATGCCTGCCAGGATCCAGGCGCTGGTGGCTCCGAGCAACCAGACCAGGATGTCGCTGGAGACGCGGGCCGCCCGCCACAGCAGGCCCTCGACGGCCAGCACCAGGTGGACGAAGAGGATCCCCAGGACGGCCCACCGGCCGCCGACGACCGCGGCGGCCGAGGCTCCCGACCCGATCAGCACGGCCCAGAGCCATGTGTGGGTCAGCGTGCGGTGGCCGCCGGACCTGCGCGGGTCCGCGGTCGAGCGGGTGGCCTTGTAGACGGCGTACGAGAGTTTGTCGACGATCTCGCACAGGCCCTTGGAGACGGGGCCGAAGGCGCGCGATATGGTCGCCGACTTGTGGTCCAGGTCGGGAGCGAGGGCCGCTCCGGCGCAGATGAGTGCGCCGACGACCAGTACCGGCCACGGCATCGGGTGTCCCGCGGCGGCCGTCGCGGCTCCGACACCCAGCCAGGCCGCTGCTCCGGACAGCGAATGCGCCGGTCCCATCATGGGTCGTCCCGCCCCGATTCCTCGTGTGCCGGCGCTCGGTTGACGACCGGTCGACAAGAGAGCGTATCGTCCGCGATCTTCCGCTCGACGGCCGGTTCCCTCCTCCGGCCGGAATCCAGGCAAGATGGGGGCGTGACCCTTATCGATCAGCTCCCACCGACCGCCGACCCCGACGCCCTCTTCGAGGCGTTCACCTCATGGGCGGAGGGCCGGGGCACCACGCTCTACCCCGCCCAGGAAGAGGCGCTGATCGAAGTGGTCTCCGGCGCCAACGTGATTCTTTCCACGCCCACCGGTTCGGGAAAGTCCCTGGTGGCGGCGGGCGCCCACTTCACCGCGCTCGCCAACGACCAGGTGACGTTCTACACCGCGCCGATCAAGGCCCTGGTCTCGGAGAAGTTCTTCGACCTCTGCAAGCTCTTCGGTACCGAGAACGTCGGCATGCTGACCGGCGACGCCTCCGTGAACGCGGACGCGCCGGTCATCTGCTGTACGGCCGAGGTACTGGCCTCGATCGCGCTGCGCGACGGCAAGGACGCCGACATCGGCCAGGTCGTGATGGACGAGTTCCACTTCTACGCGGAGCCGGACCGCGGCTGGGCCTGGCAGATCCCGCTGCTGGAACTCCCGCAGGCCCAGTTCGTCCTCATGTCGGCGACGCTCGGCGACGTCTCCATGTTCGAGAAGGATCTGACGCGGCGTACCGGACGTCCGACCTCGGTGGTCCGCTCGGCTCACCGGCCGGTCCCGCTCTCCTACGCGTACGAGCTCACCCCGATCACGGAGACGCTGACCGAACTCCTGGAGACCCGGCAGGCCCCGGTCTACATCGTCCACTTCACGCAGGCGCAGGCCGTCGAGCGGGCGCAGTCGCTGATGAGCATCAACATGTGCACGCGTGAGGAGAAGGACAGGATCGCCGAGCTGATCGGCGGCTTCCGGTTCACCACCAAGTTCGGGCAGAACCTCTCGCGCTACGTACGGCACGGCATCGGCGTGCATCACGCGGGCATGCTGCCCAAGTACCGGCGTCTCGTGGAGAAGCTGGCCCAGGCGGGACTGCTGAAGGTGATCTGCGGGACGGACACCCTCGGTGTCGGCGTCAACGTGCCGATCCGTACGGTGCTGTTCACGGCGCTCACGAAGTACGACGGCAAGCGGGTGCGGACACTGCGGGCGCGTGAGTTCCACCAGATCGCGGGGCGGGCAGGACGCGCGGGTTTCGACACGGCGGGCTTCGTCGTCGCGCAGGCGCCCGAGCACGTCATCGAGAACGAGAAGGCGCTGGCCAAGGCGGGCGACGATCCCAAGAAGCGCCGCAAGGTCGTCCGCAAGAAGGCGCCCGAGGGCTTCGTCGCCTGGAGCGACACCACCTTCGAGAAGCTGATCGGCGCCGAACCCGAGCCGCTGACCTCGCGCTTCAAGGTCACGAACATCATGCTGCTGTCCGTGATCGCCCGTCCGGGCGATGCCTTCGGGGCGATGCGCAAGCTGCTGGAGGACAACCACGAGCCGCGCAAGGCGCAGCTGCGGCACATCCGCCGGGCGATCGCGATCTACCGCTCGCTGCTCGACGGCGGAGTCGTGGAGCAGCTCGACACGCCGGACGCCGAGGGCCGGACCATCCGGCTGACGGTCGACCTCCAGCAGGACTTCGCACTCAACCAGCCGCTCTCCACGTTCGCGCTCGCCGCGTTCGACCTGCTGGACCCGGAGTCCCCGTCGTACGCGCTCGACATGGTCTCGGTGGTGGAGTCGACGCTCGACGACCCGCGCCAGATCCTGGCCGCCATGCAGAACAAGGCGCGCGGCGAGGCGGTCGGGCGGATGAAGGCGGACGGCGTCGAGTACGAGGAGCGCATGGAGCGGCTCCAGGAGATCTCGTACCCGAAGCCGCTGGAGGAGGAGCTCTGGCACGCCTACAACGTCTACCGGACGTCCCATCCGTGGGTCGGCGACCATCCGGTGTCGCCCAAGTCCGTCATCCGTGACATGTACGAACGGGCTCTGACCTTCACCGAGTTCACCTCGTGGTACGAACTGGCGCGGACCGAGGGCATCGTGCTGCGCTACCTCGCGAGCGCGTACAAGGCGCTGGACCACACCATTCCGGACGATCTGAAGACCGAGGATCTGGAGGACCTCATCGAGTGGCTCGGCGAGATGGTGCGCCAGGTCGACTCCTCGCTGCTGGACGAGTGGGAGCAGCTGGCCAATCCCGAGGTCGAGACGGCCGAGGAGGCCCAGGAGAAGGCCGACCAGGTCAAGCCGGTCACGGCGAACGCCCGCGCCTTCCGGGTGCTGGTGCGCAACGCGATGTTCCGCCGGGTGGAGCTGGCCGCCCTGGACAACGTGGACGCGCTGGGGGACCTCGACGCCGAGTCCGGCTGGGACGCGGACGCCTGGGGCGAGGCGATGGACGCGTACTGGGACGAGTACGACGACCTCGGCACCGGCCCGGACGCGCGTGGCCCGAAGCTGCTGTCGATCGAGGAGGACGCGGCGCACGGTCTGTGGCGCGTGCGGCAGACGTTCGCCGACCCGAACGGCGACCATGACTGGGGCATCGGCGCGGAGGTGGATCTGGCCGCCTCCGAGGAAGAAGGCCGGGCGGTCGTCCGCGTGACGTCCGTGGGCCAGCTGTAGAGGAGCGCGGTCATGACCCATCCCTCCGACGGACTCGTCGGCCTGCTCGACCTGGAGCGGATCGAGGCGGACATCTTCCGCGGCCGGAGCCCGCAGGAGTCGCTGCAGCGGGTCTTCGGCGGCCAGGTCGCCGGTCAGGCCCTGGTCGCGGCCGGGCGGACCACCGAGGGCGACCGGCCGGTCCACTCGCTGCACGCGTACTTCCTTCGGCCGGGCCGGCCTGGCGTCCCGATCGTGTACCAGGTGGAGCGGGTGCGGGACGGGCGTTCGTTCACCACGCGCCGGGTGACGGCCGTCCAGCAGGGGCGGACGATCTTCCATCTGACGGCCTCCTTCCACCGGCCGGAGGAGTCGGGTCCGGAGCACCAGCTGGCGCCTCGGCACGTCCCGGCCCCGGAGACACTGCCGAAGGTCGCGGACGAGATCCGCGACCACCTGGGGGTGCTGCCGGAGACACTGGAGCGGATGGCGCGCCGGCAGCCCTTCGACATCCGCTACGTCGACCGGCTGCGCTGGTCGAAGGAGGAGGTCAGGGGCGCGGAACCGCGCAGTGCGGTCTGGATGCGGGCGGTCGGGCCGCTGGGTGACGATCCGCTGGTGCACACCTGCGCGCTCACCTACGCCTCGGACATGACGCTGCTGGACGCGGTCCGTCTCCCGGTCGAGCCGCTGTGGGGCCCGCGCGGCTTCGACATGGCGTCACTGGACCACGCGATGTGGTTCCACCGTCCCTTCCGGGCGGACGAGTGGTTCCTCTACGACCAGGAGTCCCCGATCGCGACGGGCGGCCGGGGCCTGGCCCGCGGCCGGATCTACGACCGTGAGGGCAGGCTGCTGGTGTCGGTGGTGCAGGAGGGGCTGTTCCGGAAGCTCTGAGAGCCTGTCGGCCGAAGGCCACCCGACAGGCTCTGAGCCGGGGGCGCGGGGGACCCGGCGCCCCCGGCTCAGATGCCCGGGAGCGGGTCCTGCGCGACCTCGTGGCGGTGGGAGCGGATGTCGGGGCCCGGCGGGCGGAGCTTGGCGTCGCAGGAGGGGCCCAGTCCGGTGCGCCGGGACCGGGCCCCGGTCAGTGGCCGGCCGCACAGGCGACAGCACACACGCCGGTGCTCTTCGCCGGACCCGGAATCGATCACGATTGCCGTCGGTTCTTCACTCATGCTGGGATCAAACCCCATGCACGACCGCGTTCTCACGAGGAGCATTCCATGAGCCTGTACGACATCCCGCTGCGCACCCTGACCGGCGCCCCGGTCTCCCTGGCCGACTACCGCGACCGGGCCGTCCTGGTCGTGAACGTGGCGTCCCAGTGTGGTCTGACGCCGCAGTACGCCGGTCTGGAACGGCTCCAGAAGGAGTACGGGGACCGCGGCTTCACCGTTCTCGGCGTGCCCTGCAACCAGTTCGCGGGTCAGGAGCCGGGGAACGCGGAGGAGATCGCGACCTTCTGTTCCGCGACGTACGGCGTGTCCTTCCCGCTGCTGGAGAAGACCGACGTGAACGGCGAGGGCCGTCACCCGCTCTACACAGAGCTGACGAAAGCGGCGGACGCCGAGGGCCAGTCCGGTGACATCCAGTGGAACTTCGAGAAGTTCCTGATCGGCCGGGACGGCCGGGTGACCCGCTTCCGTCCGCGTACCGAGCCGGACGCCCCCGAGGTGCTCGCGGCGATCGAGGCCCAGCTCTCCGCCTGACCGGGTCGTGTGGGGGCGGTTCGCGCGGTGCCGATGATGTCGATCATGTAATGTGTCCGGCTCAGGCAGTGATCGACCGAGGAGGTGGGACTCATCAACGCCACGCAGGCTGGGTGCTTCCCTTCGTCGACCGTGCGGTCCGCCCGACAGAGGTGACCACGGGAGCGCCCCATCGCTTCCCGGAAGGTCTCATGTCGCTTGCCCCCTCTCTTCCCCTTCGCTCCGCCACCGTCTCCCGATTGCGCGCCGCGGGGTGCGTGTTCGCCGAGGACGAGGCGGAGCTCCTCTTCGGCGCGGCGGACAGCGCCCTCGAACTCGGCACCATGGTCGAGCGGCGCGTCGCCGGACTCCCCCTGGAACACGTCGTGGGGTGGGCCGCGTTCGCCGGTCTGCGGATCGCCGTCGATCCGGGGGTGTTCGTGCCCCGTCGGCGTACGGAGTTCCTCGTGGCGCGGGCGGTCGGCCTGGCCGGTGACGGTGCCGTGTGCGTCGATCTGTGCTGCGGATCGGGCGCGGCCGGCGCGGTGCTGCTCTCCGCCGTGGCGGGCGCCGAGGTGCACGCCTGTGACATCGAACCGGCGGCCGTGCGGTGCGCGCGGCGGAACGTCGAGCCGCTCGGGGGGCGGGTCCACGAGGGTGACCTCTTCGCCCCGTTGCCGGAGGGGCTGCGCGGACGGGTCGAGGTGCTGGTGGCGAACGTGCCGTACGTCCCGAGCGGGGAGGTCGCCCTGCTGCCGTCCGAGGCGCGCGATCACGAACCGCTGGTGGCGCTGGACGGCGGCGCGGACGGGCTGGAGGTGCTGCGGCGGGTGGCGGCGAAGGCCGCGGGCTGGCTGGCGCCGGGCGGGCACCTGCTGGTGGAGACGAGCGAGCGGCAGGCCGGTCAGGCCGTCGCGGTGCTCGCCGGCCACGGGCTGAGTCCGCGCGTGGAGGTCTCGGAGGAGTGGTACGCGACCGTGGTCGTCGCCACCCGCGGCTGACGCGGGGCCCGCCCGGCTCGCGGGCGGGCCCCGGCCGCTATGTGCGCGGGCGCAGGGCGCAGCGGGCCGGGCCGTGCGCCCGGAGAGTGATCGCCGAGCCGAGGGGCACCTCGGTGTCGATCGCCTCGAAGCCGTACTCCTGGAGGATCATCGCCAGTGCGATCACCGACTCCAGCATCGAGAAGTGCTGCCCGATGCAGGCGCGGGGGCCTCCGCCGAACGGGAACCAGGCGTACCGGGGGCGGGCGGCCTCGTTCTCCGGGGTGAAGCGGTCGGGGTCGAAGCGTTCCGGGTCCGTCCAGTAGTCGGTGTGCCGGTGGGTGACCCAGGGGGCGACGATCACGTCGGCGCCGGCCGGGATGGTGTGCCCGTCGACGACGGTGGCCTCGACGGCCCGGCGGCCGATCACCGGGGCGGCGGGGAAGAGCCGCATGGCCTCCTTGAGGACCTGGGTGAGGTAGGGCAGGGCGTCGAGATCGGCGGCCGTCGGGGTGCGTCCGGCGAGGACGCGGTCGACCTCCTCGTGGGCGCGCTTCTGCTCCTCGGGGTGGAGCGAGAGCAGGTGGAGCGCGAAGGCGAGGGAGGTGGCCGTCGTCTCGTGGCCGGCGAGCAGGAAGATCAGGACCTGTTCGCGCAGCTCGGAGGCGTCGAAGCTGCCGTCCTCGGCGCTCTCGGCCTCGGCGAGGAGGCTCAGCAGGTCGGGGTCCCCCTGGTCGGTCCCGGAGCCGCGGCGCTCGGCGACGATGCGGTCGCAGACGGCGTACAGCTCCGCGTGGACGGCGGCGGCGCGGCGGTTGCCCGGGGTCGGCCAGTCCCGCGGGATGGTCACGGGTGCGTACGCGCGGCGCAGGACGTAGTCGCCGAGAACGGGGAAGCAGCGTTCGACGACCTCGACGGCCTCGGCCACGTCCGTGCCGAAGAGAATGCGGGCGACCGCGCGCAGGGCGAGCACGGTCATCTCGTCGAGGACGTCGACGGAGGTCCTGCCGCCGTCCCGCCAGGACGCGAGGACCGCGGCGACCTCGACGGCGACGGCCTCGGCGTAGCCGTCCACGCGGCGGCGGGTGAAGAGCGGCTGGACGAGCCGGCGCTGCCTCAGGTAGTCCTGGTCCTGGCTGGTCAGCAGGCCGTTGCCGAAGGACTCGCGGACCTCCTGGTAGAAGGCGTTGTCCTTGCGGAAGTTGGCGGATTCGGTGGCCAGGACCTGCTGGGCTCCGGCGGCGGAGAAGACGCCGTAGACGACGGAGCGCAGACCGGGTGGGCCGGCGGTGAAGCGGACGACGTCCCCGAGTTCGCGCTGGGAGCGCAGGAAGGTGCCGAGGGCGTCCTTCCTGAGGTCGAGCATCGAGCCGAGCAGGGGTGTCCCCGCGGGGCTGGGCACGTGGGTGCTGGTGGTGGCCATGCGTGCGGTCTCCCCCTTGTTGGTCCCGTCCCGGTGATTGTGCCGCACCGGGTGACCCGCCGGTAGGGACGGGCGAACACCCGTCCGGATCAGGCCGGTTGGCTTGATCGGCGGCGTTGTCGGTGGCATCTGGGAGGCTTACGGGATGGAGCCGATCGAGATGACCCTGCAGCTGACCATCGACTGCGCCGAGCCGGTGAGGCTCGTGCCCTTCTGGGCGGCGGCGCTGCGGTACGTGCCGCAGCCGCCGCCCGAGGGGCACTCCAGCTGGCGGGAGTACTGGGCGGCGACGGGGGTGCCGGAGGAGGAACTGCCCGAGGGGGCCGGGGAGTCGCCCGAGTCGATCGTGGACCCGCGGGGCATCGGTCCGCGGGTCTGGTTCCAGCAGGTACCGGAGCCGAAGACCGTCAAGAACCGGCTCCATCTCGACCTGAAGGTGGGCGGTGGGCGCGAGGTGCCGTTGGCGGTGCGGCGCGAGCGGGTCGACGGCGAGGTGGCACGGCTGACGGCGCTCGGCGCGTCGGTCCTCCGCACGATGGACGAGCCGAACGGGATGGACTACTACGCGGTGGTGCTCCGGGACCCGGAGGGCAACGAGTTCTGCGTGGTCTGACGTGACCGCCGAGGCGCGGGCCCGGCACGACGGCGGTCCCCGTCGTCGACGGGGACCGCCGTGGCGCGCGGGACCGGGGGCTTCGGGTGCGGCCGGGGACACCTCCGGTCCGGCCGCCGGGTCAGCGGATCGGCATGCCCGAGAGGGTACGGGCGATCACCAGCCGCTGGATCTCGCTGGTGCCCTCGAAGATCGTGTAGATCGCGGCATCGCGGTGCATCCGCTCCACCGGGTACTCCCGCGTGAAGCCGTTGCCGCCGAGGATCTGGATCGCCTGGGCGGTGACCTCCCTGGCCGTCTCGCTGGCGAACAGCTTGGACATGGAGCCCTCGGCCGACGTGAACGGCTTGCCCGCCGTCGCCATCCACGAGGCGCGCCAGACCAGCAGGCGCGCGGCGTCGATCCGGGTGCGCATGTCGGCGAGCTGGAAGGCGATGCCCTGGTTGTCGATGATCGGGCGGCCGAACTGCTCGCGGGTCCTGGCGTACTCGAGCGCGTAGTCGTAGGCGGCGCGGGCGGTGCCTACGGCCATGGCGCCGACCGCGGGGCGGGACGCCTCGAAGGTGGCCATGGCGGCGTTCTTGACACTCCCCCCGCCACCGGCCTTCGCCTTCTCCCGGGCGCGGGCGAGACGCTCGTCGAGCTTCTCCTTGCCACCGAGGAGGCAGTGGCCGGGGACGCGGACGTCCTCCAGGACGACCTCGGCGGTGTGCGAGGCGCGGATGCCGTGCTTCTTGAACTTCTGCCCCTGGGAGAGGCCGGGGGTGCCCGGCGGGACGATGAAGGAGGCGTGCCCCCTGGAGCCGAGCTCGGGGTCGACGACCGCGACGACGACGTGGACGTTGGCGATGCCGCCGTTGGTCGCCCAGGTCTTGGTGCCGTCGAGGACCCACTCGTCCTTGGCCTCGTCGTAGACGGCCCGGGTGCGCATCGAGGCGACGTCGGAGCCGGCGTCGGGCTCGGAGGAGCAGAAGGCGGCGACCTTGACGTCGTCGACGTCACCGTACATCTGGGGGATCCAGGTGCCGATCTGTTCCTCGGTACCGTTGGCGAGGACGCCGACGGCGGCCAGTCCGGTACCGACGATGGACAGGGCGATGCCCGCGTCGCCCCAGAACAGCTCCTCCATGGCCATCGGGATGCCGAGACCGGTCGGGTCGAAGAACTGCTGCGCGTAGAAGTCGAGAGAGTAGATGCCTATCTTGGCGGCTTCCTGGATGATCGGCCAGGGAGTCTCCTCACGCTCGTCCCACTCCGCGGCGGCGGGGCGCATCACGTCCTCGGCGAATCCGTGCAGCCAGTCACGGACCTGCTTCTGGTCGTCGTTGAGTTCGAGCGTGAACTCGGACATGTTCCCTCCCAGCAGTACGTTACTTGCGGTAACCGCAGTGTGTTACCGGCAAGTAGGCCCTGTCAACCTGCGACGGAGCGCTTCGGGCCGACCGACACGGGAAGCCGGTCGGGTGTTACGTTGCGACAGCCTCACGGAATCGCACGGGCGGGGAGACGCGCTATGGAGACCACACATCGGACCACCGACCAGCAGAAGACGGCCGAGCAGCGGCGCCGCGAACTGCTGGAGGCGGCGGACCGGGTGGTGCTCCGGGACGGGCCCGGCGCCTCGATGAACGCGATCGCCGCGGAGGCCGGGATCACCAAGCCCATCCTCTACCGACACTTCGGCGACAAGGGCGGGCTCTACCGCGCCCTGGCCACGCGCCACACCGACGCGCTGCTCGGCGCGCTGCGGGCGGCGCTCGACGCTCCGGCCGACCGGCGCCGGAGGGTCGAGGCCACCCTCGACACCTACCTCGCCTCCATCGAGGCCATGCCGCAGGTCTACCGCTTCCTTATGCACCCGGCGGAGGAGACCCAGCAGGCCGAGCAGCGTTTCGACGTGGGACGGCACTCGGCCCCGCTGCTGCGGCGGATGGGCGAGGAGCTGGGTCAGGTCGTCGCCGAGCGGATCGACCTCGGCCCCGGCGGCGAGGCGCAGGCCCGGATCTGGGGGCACGGCATCGTGGGCATGATGCACGCGGCCGGTGACTGGTGGCTCGGCGAGCGCCCCTGCTCCCGCGCCGAACTGGTCCGCAGCCTGGCCGACCTCCTGTGGGGCCGGTTGGCGGAAGCGGGCGACCGTGACGGCGGCCCGGTCTTCTGAGCGCACCGCTCCCAGGAGCGCACCACCGTCTCCCGAGTGGCCCGCACCGCCCTCACGCGAACCGTCCGGCACCGGGACCCGCGGAGGTGTCCGACGCCGCGGCCCGGGGGGCGCCGGCACCCTCGGAGCCTGTCGGGTGGCCTTCGGCCGGCAGGCGGACGCGGTCTGGTGCGTGCGATTCCAAGGCGCCGGGATGCCGCTGTAGAGAGCTACCGGGGCATGTCCGCAACACCGGCAGCGCGCGTGCCCGCCAGGTCAGAGGCCACCCGGCAGGCTCTCAGCTCCCACTCCCCCAGGCCCGGGTGTCCACGCCCCAGGGCTCCTTGCGGATCGCCCTCAGCAGGCGCGACCTGCGCCACCCCGTGACGCGGTCCGCGTAGACGCCGCCCTCCAGATGGTCGCACTCATGCTGGAGGCAGCGGGCGAAGAAGCCCGTGCCCGCCACGCGGACCGGGGTGCCGTCCCTCCGGAAGCCCTCGACGACCGCCCGGTCGAAGCGCGGCGTGGGCGCCTCCAGGCCGGGCAGGGACAGACAGCCCTCGGGGCCGCGTATCTCGTCCCCGTCCGCTTCCACCAGCCGCGGATTGACCAGGTGCCCCAGATGACGCTCGTCCTCGTCGTCCGGGCAGTCGTAGACGAACACCCGCAGGCCCACCCCCACCTGGTTCGCCGCGAGACCGACCCCGTTCGCGGCGTACATCGTGGCGAACATGTCCTCGATCAGCCGGTCGAGGACCGGTCCGAAGTCGGTGACGGGTTCACAGGGCGTGTGCAGGACCGGGGCGCCGAGCATCGTCATGGCTCGGACAAGGCCGGAACTGCCGGGGATCGGCCGGTTTCGCATGGGCGTAAGGGTACGGTCCGCCGTGACCTCGCCGTTCCGGACGAGGCCCGTACGGTGCCGCTGTTCAGGGCCGGGACCCGATCTCGATAGGCTGAGCCCGGACCGACGCAAGGAGGAACAAGGAAGATGTCAGGACACCCCGGTAATCCAGAGCCGCTGTCGCCGCGCGCCAAACTGGCCGTGACGGCGGGCAAGGCAGCCGCCGCGGTGTCGCGCGCGGCCGGGCGCGGCAGCGGATCGGTGATCGGCGGCCGGGTGGCGCTCAAGCTCGACCCGGATCTGCTGGGTCGCCTGGCGCAGCATCTCGACGTCGTCCTGGTGTCCGCGACCAACGGCAAGACCACCACCACCCGGCTGATCGCGGAGGCCCTGCGCGCCAGCGGCCCGGTCGTCTCCAACGCCCTGGGCGCGAACATGCCCGCCGGCATCACCTCGGCGCTGGCCGGCGGCTCAGACGCCAAGTACGGCGTGATCGAGGTCGACGAGAAGTACCTGGCCGGTGTCGCCCGGGACACCACCCCCAAGGCGATCGCGCTGCTCAACCTCTCCCGCGACCAGCTCGACCGCGCGGCCGAGACCCGGATGCTCGCCGAGAAGTGGCGCGAGGGCCTCTCCGGCAGCAAGGCCGTGGTGATCGCCAACGCCGACGACCCGCTGATCGTGTGGGCCGCCTCCTCCTCCGCCAACGTGGTGTGGGTCGCCGCGGGCCAGGAGTGGAAGGACGACGCCTGGTCGTGCCCCTCCTGCGGCGGCGTGATGCAGCGGCCGGGCGACGACTGGTTCTGCGGCGAGTGCGGTTTCCGCCGCCCGGCGCCGAGCTGGGCGCTCAACGGCGACCACGTGCTGGACCCGCACGGTTCCGCCTGGCCCATCCACCTGCAGCTGCCCGGCCGCGCCAACAAGGCCAACGCCGCGACCTCCGCCGCCGTCGCCGCGGTGTTCGGGGTACCGCCGCAGGTCGCGCTGGAGCGGATGTACCAGGTACAGGCCGTGGCCGGCCGGTACGACGTGGTCCGCTTCCAGGACCGGGACCTGCGCCTGTTGCTCGCGAAGAACCCCGCGGGCTGGCTGGAGACCTTCTCCCTCATCGACCAGCCGCCGACGCCGGTGATCCTCTCCGTCAACGCGCGCGGCGCCGACGGCACCGACACCTCCTGGCTGTGGGACGTCGACTACGGCCGTCTCGCCGGTCACCCGATCATGGTCATCGGCGACCGCAAGCTGGACCTGGCGGTCCGCCTGGAGGTCGCGGGTGTGGAGTTCCGGGTGTGCGAGTCGATCGACGAGGCCGTCCGCCAGGCCCCGCCCGGCCAGATCGAGCTGATCGCCAACTACACCGCGTTCCAGGACGTCCGCCGCCGCGTCGGCAACTGACCCGTAGAGGACTTGCAGCATGAGTGACAGCAGCCTGCGTCTGGTCTGGGTCTACCCGGACCTGCTCAGCACCTACGGCGACCAGGGCAACGCCCTGGTCGTCGAGCGCCGCGCCCGCCAGCGCGGCCTGGACGTCCAGCGCGTCGACGTCCGCAGCGACCAGCCGGTGCCGACTTCCGGCGACATCTACCTGGTCGGCGGCGGCGAGGACCGGCCGCAGCGGCTCGCGGCCGAGCGGCTGCGGCGTGACGGCGGCCTCTCCCGCGCCGCGTCCAACGGCGCGATCATCTTCTCCGTCTGCGCCGGCTACCAGATCCTGGGCCATGAGTTCATCAACGACCTGGGCGAACGCGAGGCCGGACTCGGTCTGATCGACGTGACCTCCACCCGTGGCGAGGGCGACCGCTGCGTCGGTGACGTCCTCGCGGACATCGACCCGCGACTCGGCCTCCCCCAGCTCACCGGCTTCGAGAACCACCAGGGCATCACCCACCTCGGGCCGACCGCCCGCCCGTTCGCCCGCACCCTCCTGGGCCGGGGCAACGGCACCGGGGACGGGACCGAGGGCGCCTACAACGACACCGTGTTCGGCACGTACATGCACGGCCCCGTGATGGCACGCAACCCGCAGATCGCGGACCTGCTGCTCAAGCTGGCCCTCGACGTGAACGCGCTGCCGCCGACGGACGACCGCTGGTACGAGGCACTGCGCGCCGAGCGCATCGAGGCGGCCACGCAGCCCGCCTGAGCGCCCGGCGGGTGGCCTCCGGCCGGACGGTCACGCCTCCGGACCGCGCGCTTCCGGTGATGCCGGGACACCCTCGTTCCTCCACCGCGAGGGCGTCCCGGCCTGGCAATCACACACACGCCGCCGGTTCCGCCTTGCGACCGAAGGCCGACCGAACCCCTCCGAGGCCCCGACGATCTTTCGTACGAATCTACGATGTCCACGGTGCGGACATCCGGTTCGGCCCCACCACCCCACACCGATAGGGTGGCGGGGATCCAACCGGACGACGTGGTCCGGGAGTCGGCCCACGTTGCAAAGGTATTTCGGGCTATGCGCATTGGTGTGCTCACCTCCGGCGGCGACTGCCCCGGTCTGAACGCCGTCATCCGTTCCGTCGTGCACCGCGCCGTCGTCGATCACGGCGACGAGGTCATCGGCTTCCACGACGGCTGGAAGGGCCTCCTGGAGTGCGACTACCGCAAGCTCGACCTTGACGCGGTGGGCGGCATCCTCGCCCGGGGCGGCACCATCCTCGGTTCCTCCCGCGTCCAGCCGGCGCACCTGGTCGGCGGCGTCGAGCGCGCCCGCGGCCACGTCGCCGACCTGGGCATCGACGCGATCATCCCGATCGGCGGCGAAGGCACCCTGAAGGCGGCCAATCTGCTGTCCGAGGCCGGGCTGCCGATCGTCGGCGTCCCGAAGACGATCGACAACGACATCGCCTCGACCGACGTCACCTTCGGATTCGACACCGCCGTGGGCGTGGCGACCGAGGCCCTCGACCGACTGAAGACCACCGCCGAGTCCCACCAGCGGGTCCTGATCGTCGAGGTCATGGGCCGGCACACCGGCTGGATCGCCCTTCACTCCGGCATGGCCGCGGGCGCCCACGCCATCGTCGTGCCCGAGCGCCCCTTCGACATCGACGAACTGACCGCGCGGGTCGGCGCGCGGTTCGAGGCCGGCAAGCGCTTCGCGATCGTGGTGGTCGCCGAGGGCGCCAAGCCGCGCGAAGGCTCGATGGAATTCGACGTGGGCGCCAAGGACATCTACGGTCACGAGCGCTTCACCGGCGTCGCCAACCAGCTGTCCGTCGAGCTGGAGCGGCGGCTCGGCAAGGAGGCCCGGCCGGTCATCCTCGGCCACGTCCAGCGGGGCGGCACGCCGACCGCCTACGACCGCGTCCTCGCCACCCGCTTCGGCTGGCACGCGGTGGAGGCGGCACACCGCGGCGAGTTCGGCATGCTGACCGCGCTGCGCGGCACGGACATCGTGATGGTGCCGCTGTCGCAGGCCGTGGAGACCCTCAAGACGGTCCCGGCCGAGCGGTACGCCGAGGCCGAGTGCGTGCTCTGACCCACGCCACGTACGTCCCGAACCGCCCCCGGTCGCGTCCGCGACCGGGGGCGGTTCTAGTCTGGTGCGGACAACAAGCGCGAATCGGGCTCCAGGAGTACACGGATGGATCACAGCGGGCACGGCATGACCATGGATCTGCCGCCGTTCACGCTGGGGCGGGGGCTGGAGTTCTCCGCGGACCCCTTCTTCCTCGTCGGGTGTGCGGCGGGCCTCGCCCTGTACGGCTGGGGTGTGGCGCGGCTACGGGCTCGCGGCGACGGCTGGCCGGTCAGCCGGACGGTGTTCTTCGCGGCCGGCGTGCTGAGCATCGCCCTGATGATGTGCACCAAGCTGAACGACTACGGCATGGTCATGTTCAGCGTGCACATGGTGCAGCACATGGTCATCTCGATGCTGTCGCCGATCCTGCTGCTGCTCGGCGCGCCGGTGACCCTGGCACTGCGGGCCCTGCCGGTCGCGGCCCGGGGGACGAAGGGGCCCCGCGAGTGGCTGCTGATGCTCCTGCACAGCCGGTACCTGCGGTTCGTCACGCATCCGGCGTTCACGATCCCGTTGTTCATCGCGAGCCTCTACGGCCTGTACTTCACGCCGCTCTTCGACACCCTGATGGGGTCGAAGGTGGGGCACATCGGCATGATGGTGCACTTCCTCGCGGTGGGTCTCGTCTTCTTCTGGCCGATCATGGGCGTGGACCCGGGCCCGCACCGCCCCGGCTACGTGATGCGGATGCTGGAGCTCTTCGCGGGCATGCCGTTCCACGCCTTCTTCGGCATCGCCCTGATGATGGCGACGCAGCCGATGGTCGAGGTGTACGAGAACCCGCCGGCCTCGCTGGCGATCGACGCGCTCGCCGACCAGAACGCGGCGGGCGGTATCGCCTGGGCGTTCAGCGAGATCCCGTCCGTCCTGGTGCTCATCGCCCTCGTCTACCAGTGGTACCACTCCGAACAGCGGCAGGCCGTGCGCAAGGACCGGGCGGCCGACCGCGACGGGGACAGGGAGCTGGAGGCGTACAACGCCTATCTGGCCTCGCTGCGGACCCGCGAGCAGTAGACCGCCGCGGGTCCCGCAGCGTAGGCCCCGGGTGCCGCGAAGGCCATCCGGGGCGGCGCACCGGCCCGGTGGCGTCCCGGGAGTAGCGCGCACCCCTCCTCCGGGGTGACGATGGGCCCGACGGCCCCGTCATGAGGAGGGCGGACCCATGTCCGGTCCCACGAAGGCGATGAGCGTGATCACCGTCGCGGCCCTGGTGCTGACGACGGCGTACACGGTGGCACTGGGGAGCAACGGCCTGTTGTGGTTCGGCTGGGTGGTGCTCGGCGTGATCACGATCGGGCTGGCCGCCGCGGACAGCAACGTTCCGGTGGCACCGCGGCGCGGTCCCGGCCGACCGGGACCCCAGAGCTGAGCACGCGGCGCGGTCAGACGCGCGGCGCGAGCACGACCCAGACCTGGCCGGCGGCGAAGTCCAGCGGCGCCCCGGCCGGCGTGGTGAAACTGGTGCCGGCCGTGGCATCGGGCCGGTTCCAGCGGGCTTCGTAGGCCCGTCCGTCGCGCAGCACGAGCGCGGTCCCGGAGCCGGTGGTCACCGTGAACGGGGAGGTGTTCCCGAGGAAGTCGTGGAAGCGCGACGGCCGGATGTCGACGTACTGGACCACGACGGTCGCCGCCCGCAGCGGTCCCTCGTCGGTGGTCCGCGCCGCCGTGCCGTCCATCGCCACCCGCCATGCCCCGTCCGCGACGGACCAGGTGAAGGCGTAGCGGGCGGCGGGGTAGCGCACGGTGTGCTCGCGGACCGGGGTACCGCCCTCGGGGGCCGGCCCGAACCGGAAGCCGATGTCCCGGGCGAGGCTCGCCCCGGGAGCCGCCGCGAGAGCCCGTCCGGGCAGCAGGTACAGGTTGTGGGGCGCGGCGCGGGCGGAGCCGCGGACGAAGGCCCCGGGGGCCGCCTCCTGCGGCAGGGCGATCAGCGGAGCGGCGGTGAGGAGCGGTTCGAGGGCGCTCTGGGAACCCGAGTAGGCCAGTGCCGGCTCACCGAACTGGGCGAGCAGCTCGATGTCGGACTCCCGGGCGCTGCGGACCGGACCGGTGCGTTCGGGGAGCCGGGAGGAGAAGACCGCGAGGAGCCGGGTCTGGCCGCCCTCGACCTGCTCGACGTAGACCAGGTCGGCCGCGCCCAGGCCGGTGTGCGGGCGGGCCGCCGCAGCGTTGTCGATCTTCACGCCGAGTACCGGCGCGGGCCGGGCGGGCAGGCCGGTAAGCGGTGAGAGACCGGACGGGCGGGGGGTGGCGGGTGCCACCGGAGTGCTGGGGGTGGCCGGAGCGGACGCGGGCACGGGCCGGGGTGTGCCCGCGTCGGAGCATCCGTACGACCCGGCGGTCATCACCGCGCACAACAGCACGGCGACGGCTGCGCCGGGCCGTGGACGTCGACGCTCGGCTGCCATCGGTCCCAGTGTGCTCCCCTGCGGTGGACCGCGCCCGCCCAAGTCGTTACAAAGGAACCCTCAGACATGGACGGGGGCCGCCGGTGTTCTACTACGTGCTCAAGTACGTTCTGCTCGGACCGCTGCTGAGGGTGGCCTTCCGCCCGCGGATCGAGGGACTGGAGCACGTTCCGGAGGACGGCGCCGCCATCATCGCCGGGAACCACCTGTCGTTCTCCGACCATTTCCTGATGCCGGTCGTGCTCAAGCGGCGGATCACCTTCCTGGCCAAGCAGGAGTACTTCACGGGTCCGGGTCTGAAGGGCCGTCTCACCGCCGCCTTCTTCCGCAGCGTGGGGCAGATCCCGGTGGACCGGTCCGGGAAGGAAGCGGGACGGGCCGCGATCCGCGAGGGTCTCGGCGTGCTGGCCCGGGGCGAGTTACTCGGCATCTATCCCGAGGGGACCCGCTCGCACGACGGACGGCTGTACAAGGGCAAGGTCGGGGTCGCGGTCATGGCGGTCACGGCCGGTGTCCCGGTGATTCCGTGCGCGATGGTGGGCACCTTCGAGATCCAGCCACCCGGCAGGATCGTACCGAGGGTCAGGCGGGTCACCATCCGCTTCGGGGCGCCGCTGGACTTCTCCCGCTACGCGGGCATGGAGGGCGAGAAGGCGGCGATCCGCGCGGTCACGGACGAGATCATGTACGAGATCCTGGCGCTGTCCGGGCAGGAGTACGTGGACGCCTACGCGGCCCGCGTCAAGGAGGCCGAGGCGGAGGTCCCGCCGGGGGCCGGGGCGCGGAGCACTCGGCGGACGCGCGGGTTCCCGCGCAGGGGCCGCTGACGGGTCCGGCGAGCGGAGCGACGGCGCGGTGGGGGTGCCGCGGCCGGCGCACCGGGAGCCGTCGCGTCCGGCCGTCGTGTACCGGAAGGGCGGCTCCCGTGTACCGCTTCCCGCGGGCGGGGCGGGGCCGTGGCGCACGGCCGCCCACGCCCACCGGAGTTACGGGCGGGGCGGAGCGTGCGGCCCGCAGGTCACGTCCGCGTGGTCCAGTCGCCCGGTCAGCAGGTACGCCTCCACCCTGGTGTTGAGGCACGGGTTGACCAGGGTGGTGATGCCGTGTGACCCGGCGTCCCTCTCGGTGATCAGCCGCGAGCCCTTGAACCGCTTGTGCAGCTCGACGGCTCCGGCGTACGGCGTGGCCGCGTCGCGCTCGGACTGCGCGATGAGCACCGGCGGGAGTCCCCGGCCGGTGCGGATCTCGGTCGGCCGGCGCGGCGGCGCGGACCAGGTGGCGCAGGGCAGGTTCATCCAGGCGTTGGCCCAGGTCATGAACGGGTAGCGCGCGTGCAGCCGGCTGTTGTCCCGGTCCCAGGTCCGCCAGTCGGTCGGCCAGGGCGCGTCGCCGCACTCGACGGCGTTGTAGACGGCGTTGCCGTTCTCCGCGGCGATGTTGCCGGCCGTGTCGGTGGGGTCCCCGGCGGCGGCGTCCACGAGCGGCTGGGGGTCGCCGGCGGCGTAGGAGCTCCACGCCGCGGCGACGGGGGCCCACATGGAGTCGTAGTACGGGGCGTTCTGGAAGAAGCCGATGAGCTCGGCCGGGCCGACCGTGCCCCCGAGCGGGTGCTCCTTGGCCGCGGCGCGCAGGGTCTCCCACTGGCGGCGGACCTCGGCGTAGGTGTCGCCGAGGTGGTAGGTGGCGTCGTTGCGGGCGACCCAGGTCATCCAGTCCTCGAGCCGGCCCTCGAAGGCGATGTCCTGGTCGAGGTTGACCCCATACCAGATCTTGCGCGTCGAGGGGTTCACGACGCTGTCGAGCACCATGCGCCGGACGTGGGCCGGAAAGAGGCTGCCGTAGACGGCTCCGAGGTAGGTGCCGTAGGAGACTCCGACGAAGTTGAGCTTCCGTTCGCCGAGTGCGGCCCGGATGACGTCCAGGTCCCGGGCGGTGTCGGGGGTGTTCATGTGCGGCAGCAGGTCGCCGCTCTTCTCGGCGCATCCGGCGGCGTACTCGGCGGCGAGCTTGCGCTGGGCACGCTTGTCGGCCTCGGTGTCGGGGACCGGGTCGGGCTTGGGACCCTTGACGAACTCGGCCGGGTCGACGCAGGAGAGGGGGGCCGAGTGGCCGACTCCGCGCGGGTCGAAGCCCACGAAGTCGTAGGCCCTGGCGGTGTTCGCCCAGATCGCGTTCCTGGTGACGACCCGGCGCGGGAAACGCAGGCCGGATCCCCCGGGGCCGCCGGGGTTGTACACGAGCGCACCCTGGTGCTCGGCGGCGGTGCCGGTGGCGGCGACACGGTCGACGGCGATCTCGATCTGCCGGCCGTACGGCCGGGCGTAGTCGAGGGGAACGGTCACCCGGCCGCACTGGATCGGTTTCTCCAGCCCCCAGCCGGCCGGGCAGTCCGCCCAGTCGATGCCCCGCCGCGCGGCCCGGTCGGCGGCGATCACGGCACCGCGGTACTCCGCGTGGGAACGGTGGTCGCGGCTGTCGGCTCCGGCGGGTGGTGCCGCCAGCACCGTGGCCGACAGCACGCCGGCTATCAGGGCGCCGGTCGAGCCGAGCATACTCACGCGTCTCACGTGGTTTCCCCCTCGTGTCGGCGCCGCCCTCGTCGCGGCGCCGTGAAATCGGTCGGTCCGTCCCGGGGGATCCTTTCGTCCGAGCCGCTCACGGCAAAAGGGCGCACAGGCGTTTCTTTGCCGAACCCATAACCGGACAGGGGGGTACCGCTGAGCGGTGAGCCCCACGCCCCGGGTGGGCTCCGGACGGGTCGACGGGCACTCAGAGCCTGTCGACCGAAGGCGACCCGACGGGTGATCAGCTCAGGCGGGCGCCAGGGCGAGCAGCGCCTCGTCCAGGACGCGGCGCAGCCGGAGCGCGTCGGGTGCCACCGCGGTGACCAGTGCCGCGGGCCCGGCCAGCGGGACGAGGACGGCGTTCTCGCCGAGCAGTCGCGGCTCTACCGGCTTGTCTTCGAACTCGGGTGCGACGACGAGGAGTTGCCCGGTCGCCCGATGGCCGGCCAGGACGGCTCCGCCGTCCCAGCCGTCGGGGGCGCCGGGTCCGTAGCCGAGTTCCTGGTCGAGCAGCGGCCGGCCGGCGCGGCGGACGGTCAGCCGGCTGGCGAGCGTCCCCGGTGTCTCGCCGTGGCGGCCGAGGATCTGCTCCTCGCGCAGTACCAGCCGCGCGGTGGCGGCGAGTTCGGCGGTCGTCCGCATCCGCAGGAGGGACCCGCGGGCGGAGACGAGCGGCTCGGGCAGCCAGCGCAGCTCCGCGTGGGCACCGACGGTCAGCCGGACGTCGTAGGAGGCGGGCTCGGCGGTCGGGCCGGGAAGCGCGATCGTGGCGGCGGCCGAGCCGACCTGGAGCCGGGCGCCGGCACGCGCCTCCGCCTCGACGGCGAGCCGGTCACCGCCGAGGGGGGCGCTCATGGCGCCGACGACGGTGACCCGGGTGCGGGTGCCGGTGCCGCGGGTGCGGCGCAGGGCGAGAGGCCCGTCGCTCTCCAGGAGCGGCAGCCCGCCGTCGGCGTCTGCGACGAGCCGGGCGGTGGCGCGCACGCTCATGCGGACCAGGCGGCGAGCCGCTCGCGGACCCAGGCGGCGACGGGGGCGACACCCTCCACGCCGGTCAGGGAGGTGAACGCGACGGGCAGGTCGCCCCGCTGTCGCGCCGCGTCGCGCGCCATTCGCCGCAGGTCGGAACCGACATGCGGGGCGAGGTCGGTCTTGTTGACGACCAACAGGTCGGATGTCGTGACGCCGGGGCCGCCCTTGCGCGGGATGTCGTCACCGCCGGCCACGTCGATGACGAAGACCTGAGCGTCGACCAGCCCCCGGGAGAAGGTGGCGGTGAGGTTGTCGCCGCCGGACTCGACCAGGATCAGATCCAGGGGACCGACGGACTCCTCCAGTTCCTCGACGGCTTCGAGATTGGCCGAGATGTCGTCCCGGATCGCGGTGTGGGGACAGGCGCCGGTCTCGACGGCGCGGATGCGCTCGGGTGGCAGAACGGCGTTGCGGAGCAGGAACTCGGCGTCCTCACGGGTGTAGATGTCGTTGGTGACGACGGCGATGGAGAGCTGGTCGCGCAGGGCGCGGCAGAGCGCCGCTACGGTGGCGGTCTTGCCGGAGCCGACGGGGCCGCCGAGGCCGATCCGCAGGGCGCGCCGGGTGCCGTCGGGGCGGTGGGCGTCCGCGGAGAGGGCGGCGCCGTCGTGGTGGTGGTGGTGGTCGAGGTGCATGGGGCGGCTCCGGGTGTCCGTGGGAGGGTCAGGAGGCGAAGAGGCGGACGGGCCAGGTCGCGTGCTGCTCCGCGGTGATGTCCAGCAGCGGCGCCGAGGCGGCGGGCAGCGCGTCCGCTCCCTGCCGGGCGGCAGCGGCGGCCCGCTCGGCGACCCGGTCCAGTTCGGGTGCGAGACGGGCGAGGACGGCCGTGGCCTGGAAGGGGTCGAGGCCGAGGAGGCGCACGGCGGCGGTCGCGGGGCCGCTGACGGTCTCGTACGCGACGCAGGACGCGGCGTCGAAGGGTCCGAGTCCGGCGGCGCGGGCGGCGGTGCCGAGGACGACGGGCTGGTGGGCGCCACGGGGGAACGCGGTGGCGAGCGCGTCGAGTTCGGGGCAGGGCCAGGCGGCGCGCGCGGCCCGCATCATCTGGCGGCCCAGTTTGCGGGCGGCGGCCCGCAGGGCGGGAGACGGCGTCCGCGCGTCGGCGGCGGCGTCGAGTTCGGCAGGGTCGTGTCCGAACGCCGCCGCCGCGGCCAGCGCCGCCGCGGTCAGCCCCGTGGTGTGCAGGCGGCCCCGGCAGAAGGCCGCCAGGCCGGCCGCGTCGGTGATCCGGCCCGCCGCGACGGCGGCCTCGACTCCGCCGGAGTGGGCGTGCCCGCCGGCGGGGAAGCGGCCGTCGGCGAGCACCAGCAGGGCGGCCCGGCTGGGCGTGTGCGCGTCCATCAGAAGAGGAAGTACCGCTGGGCCATCGGAAGTTCGGCGGCGGGCGCAGGCTCGACCGGATCGCCGTCGATCGTCACCGTGAAGGTGTCGGCGTCGACCTCGACACGCGGCATGGCGTCGTTCTCCCGCATGTCAGCCTTCGTGATCCGCCGGGTGCTCCGGATCGCCGTGAACCCCTTGTCCAGCCCCAGACGTCCGGGGAGGTCGTCCTCGATCGCCGCCTGGCTGACGAAGTTGACGGAGTTGGCCGCCGGGGCCTTGCCGAGGGCCCCGAACATCGGCCGGGGCAGGACCGGCTGGGGTGTGGGGATGGAGGCGTTGGCGTCGCCCATCTGCGCGTAGGCGATCTGGCCGCCCTTCAGCACGACCAGGGGCTTCACTCCGAAGAAGGCCGGCTCCCAGAGGACCAGGTCGGCGAGCTTTCCGGTCTCGACGGAGCCGATCTCGTGGTCGAGGCCCTGGGCGATCGCGGGATTGATGGTGTACTTCGCGACGTAGCGGCGGGCCCGGTGGTTGTCCGCGCGGCCGTCGCCGGGCAGCGCTCCGCGACGCAGCTTCATCACGTGCGCCGTCTGCCAGGTCCGCATGATCACTTCACCGACGCGTCCCATGGCCTGGGAGTCGGAGGAGATGATCGAGACGGCGCCGAGGTCGTGGAGGTGGTCCTCGGCGGCGATCGTCGAGGGCCGGATGCGGGATTCGGCGAAGGCCAGGTCCTCCGGGACGGCCGGGTTGAGGTGATGACAGACCATCAGCATGTCGAGGTGCTCCTCGATGGTGTTGACGGTGTGCGGCCGTGTGGGGTTGGTGGAGCTGGGCAGTACGTGCGGCTCGGAGACCACCGTGATGATGTCCGGCGCGTGTCCGCCGCCCGCACCCTCGGTGTGGTAGGCGTGGATGGTGCGCCCGGCGATCGCGGCGAGGGTGTCCCGGACGAATCCCGCTTCGTTGAGGGTGTCGGTGTGGACGGCGAGCTGGACGCCGGTCTCCTCACAGACGCCGAGGCAGGCGTCGATGACCGCCGGGGTCGCCCCCCAGTCCTCGTGGATCTTGAATCCCAGGGCGCCGCCCCGGAGCTGGGAGTACATGGCGTCACGGGACATGGTGTTGCCCTTGCCGAGCAGACCGATGTTCACGGGCGCGTTCTCCAGAGCCGCGAACATGCGCGCCAGGTGCCAGGGACCGGGGGTGATCGTGGTGGCCTTCGTGCCCTCGGCGGGTCCGGTGCCACCACCGACCAGGGTCGTGATCCCGGCGGCGAGCGCCTCGTCGACGAGACCCGGGGAGATGAAGTGGACGTGGGCGTCGACGGCGCCCGCGGTGACGATCCGGCCGTTGCCGACGATGATCTCGGTCTCGGGGCCGATCACGAGGTCAGGGTGGACCCCGTCCATGGTGTCCGGGTTCCCGGCCTTGCCGATGCCGGTGATCCGGCCGTCGCGGATGCCGACGTCGGCTTTGACGACACCCCAGTGGTCGAGGACCACGGCGCCGGTGACGACGGTGTCGGGTGCGCCCTGGGCGCGGGTGGTCCGCGACTGGCCCATCGATTCCCGGATGACCTTGCCGCCACCGAAGACGGCTTCGTCGCCGGCCCGGCCGGGGCCGCCGGAGCGGTCCTCCTCGATCTCGACGAGCAGGGCGGTGTCGGCGAGCCGGATACGGTCGCCGACGGTGGGACCGAACAGGTCGGCGTAGACGGCGCGGTGCAGCTCAGGCACGGTGGGCCTCCTCCGCCCCGGCGCCCGCCGGGGCGTCGAGGGGGCCGGCGGTCTCCGCCCGCAGACCCGGGACGATCCGCCGGCCTGCCAGCGGGACGAGTTCGACCTCGACCGGAATGCCGGGCTCGAAGCGCACGGCGGTACCGGCGGCGATGTGCAACCGCCGGCCGCGGGCCGCGGCGCGGTCGAAGTCCAGGCCGGGGTTGGCCTCGGCGAAGTGGTAGTGGGAGCCGACCTGGACGGGCCGGTCGGCGGCGTTGAGGACGGTGAGGCGGGTGACGGCACGGCCCTGGTTGAGGACGATCGGGCCGTCACCGTGCAGGATCTCTCCCGGGATCATCGGCGGCGCTCCTTCCTCACACGATCGGGTCATGGACGGTGACGAGCTTGGTGCCGTCCGGGAAGGTGGCCTCGACCTGGACGTCGTGCAGCATCTCGGGGATCCCGGTCATGACCTCGTCGCGGGTGAGTACCTCGCGTCCACTGGACATGAGCTCGGCGACGGTCCGGCCGTCGCGGGCACCCTCCAGGATGTGGGAGGTGATCAGGGCGACGGCCTCCGGGTGGTTGAGCCTCACACCGCGCGCCCTGCGCTTCTCCGCCACGTCCGCCGCCACATGGACGAGCAGGCGTTCCTGTTCGTGCGGGGTCAGTTGCACTCTTCCACCTCACAGTCGTCCAGCGGGCTCTCCCCGGACAGCAGCGGACCTTACCGATCTTCGATACTCCGTTGAGCTGCGATGACGGGCCGCCGAGCCGGACTTTGCACGTTAGGGCGGAAGTTTTTCCGGCGCGTTAACTCGGGCTTGGCGGCCGCATGGACATGAGCCCGCGCAGCCCGCCCACCAGGACCTCGACCGCGGCGTCGCCGAGGAGTGCCCGCCGGGCGACGACGGCCTGGGCGGTGACGAGGAGGGCGCGCGCCCACGGCGTCCGACCGGGTGCCCTGCTGGTGGTCAGACGCCCGGCTCGCGGTGGCGCGCGGCGATGCCGAAGCGGCCCTGTTCGCCCGGAGCGGACGCGAGGGTGCGGACGCGGGAGAGCGACGAGACGACCTGCTCCTCGGCCTCCGATGCCTCGCGCGCCTCCTCCGCCTCCAGTCGTTCCAGGTCAGCTGCGGAGACGAGCGCCACGAGCGGCTTTCCGTGCCGGGTCACGACGACGCGCTCGTCGCCGTACACCACGCGGTTGATCAAGTCGGCGAGCTCAGCACGTGCTTGCGTCACCGGAATCTCGTAGGCCATGACTCTCATCTTACGGCCTGTACGTCCTGTACATTTTTGACAGATCCACGAGGCCACCGATGGAGGCGCACCGCCATGACCCGACCCGACGCCCGCTCCGTGCTGCCCGAGTTCACCGAGCGGAGCGCCTACGGCGACCGCACCCTCGATCCGTACTCAAGGCTTCTGGAGGGGCGGATCGTCTTCCTGGGCACACCGATCGACGAGACCTCGGCGAACGACGTCATCGCACAGCTCCTGCACCTGGAGTACGCCGCGCCGGACCGGGACATCTCGCTGTACATCAACTCCCCCGGCGGCTCGCTCAGCGCCATGTCGGCGATCTACGACACGATGCAGGTCGTCACCTGCGACGTGGAGACCACCTGCCTCGGCCAGGCGGCGTCCACCGCCGCCGTCCTGCTCGCGGCGGGGGCGCCGGGGAAACGGCTGATCCTGCCCGGTGCGCGGGTCCTGCTCCGGCAGCCCTCGACGGACGAGCCGCTGCGCGGGCAGCCGAGCGATCTCGTCATCCAGGCCGGGGAGTTGCTGCGCCTGCGCACCATGGTGGCCGGGATGCTGGCCACCCACACCGGCCGGAGCCGCGAACGGATCGACGCCGACATCGACCGGACCACCGTCCTGGACGCCGGGGCGGCGACCGCCTACGGCCTGGTGGACCACGTGGTCCACCATCGCCCCGCGGCCGGCGGCCTCGGGGCGCGGTGAGGCGGCCGTGGTGCCCGAGTTGCCGCCGCTGCCCGCGCTGACGCGCGCCGAGGGCGAACTCGTCGACGCCTACCTGGAGGTCGTGGACCTGCTCGGCCGCGTCAACCCGTCCAGGGCTTCGCACACCTACGGCGCGCTCCGGGCCGCACAGGCCCTGGTGGGGCGCGCGACCGCGCTGCGCGACGCGCTGGCCACGATGCACGGACGCGGCGAAAGCGAGGTGCACGCGGACACGTTGGCCCGGGCGCTGCGCGTACTGGACGGGGAGCGGCGGGCCGGACGCGTCACGGTGCCGAGTGCTCAGACGAGTTGACACGAGGGCGTGTCGCGTCCAGACCCAGTCGGCCCAGCGGGTCGACGGAATCGCTCCCTCGTTCGGCGTAGCCGGCGAATCCGCTTACGACCGGGGCGAGTTGCGCGACAGGTGCACACATCTGGGTGCACCGGGGGTTCCGTCGCTGGTGCGGGGCCCTGCAGGCACCCCTCCGAAGATCGCCAAACCAGCCTGTCCACCCGAACGGATCAGTCGTGAGGAGCCTCACATATCGCCGTTTCAGCTCGGTTTTCGACCGGTTCGTGGGTCAAGATCCGTGACGACGACAAGCCCCCGCCACCGCGGCGGGGCGGTCCGGGCGGACGCCGAGTCCTGCCGCCGTCCCGGATGCCTGGTCGACAGGAGTGGATCGGCAGGAGTGGAGGACCCGAGCACTACGGGACGGCCGGCCGGTGGGGCCGTTCCTCGGGGTGAAGCCGCAGCCGCGGCCGGGCGACTTCGCCAGCCCGAACCCGACAGGTCATCCTTCACAGGCGGCTGACGAAGGGTTGCGCATGACCGCGCAGGCACATGTCCCGTCCTTGCTGTTCCGGGCCGGAGCCGTCTCGGCTCTCACCCTGGCCGCCGTCGGCGGCACACTGCTGGCACCGGGCGCCACGCCGGAGGCCGAGGCCGCCACCTCGTACGCCGGCAAGGCGCTGAACGTCGCGGCCTCGAAGAAGGGCGCCCCGTACAGGTACGGGGCGACCGGACCCACCCGGTTCGACTGCTCGGGGCTCACGCTCTACTCGTACAAGCGGGCGGGCAAGTCGCTGCCCCGTACGGCGCAGCAGCAGTACGACAAGACCCGGCACATCCGGGCCGCCGGCAGGCAGAAGGGCGACCTGGTCTTCTTCCACACCGGTGGCAGGGTGTACCACGTCGGCATCTACGCCGGGAGCGGCCGGATCTGGCACGCCCCCAAGACCGGGTCCTGGGTCAAGCTCGACAAGATCTGGTCGTCGAAGGTCTACTACGGCCGCGTCCGCTGACTCCCTCACCCGCGGCTCCTGACAGGCACTCACCACAGGAGGCCACCCTCCCCGCCGTCCCGGAGCGACGGCGGGGCGCGAGAGCCGACAGGCTCTCAGCCCGCCGAGAGCGGGGCCGCGAGCAGGGACAGCCCCAGCGCGGCCAGCGCGCCCCCGGTCACCCCGCACACGGTGCGCGCGGTCCGGGGACGGCGCAGCCAGGGACCGAGCCGGTCCACCGACACCGCGACCAGCGGAAACCAGACGAGCGCCAGCAGCACCACGACCGTCGCCAGCAGCAGCGTGCGGGGCACCACGGCCGCGCCGTCCGGCACGAACTGCGGCAGCAGACTCAGGAACAGGACCGGGGCCTTGGGATTGAGCACATTGGTCAGGAAGCCCTGCCGCAGCCCGCGCAGCACCCCCGGCTCACCGGCCGTGTCCGCGGGCTCCCCCGTCGACGCCCGCAGCGCCTCGCGTAGCGCCTGGACACCGAGCAGGAGCACGTAGATCCCACCGGCGATCTGGAGGGCACGGTAGAGCGCCGGTACCGCGATCAGCACGGCGGCGAGGCCCGCCACGGCGAGCGCGGTGTGCACCAGCAGCCCGCCCGCCACACCGACGGCACAGGCGACCCCGGTCCGGCGCCCGGCGAGCGCGCCGCGTACGACGACGGTGAAGTCGGCGCCGGGCATGGCCACCATGCCCGCCGCGACCCCGAGAAAGGCGATCAGTTGTCCGTCCATGGCCCCAGACTGCCCCCGCCCTGCCTCTAGGGTGAAGACGGAATCTCGTGGGTCTGCCCAAAGGAACGCTTCATGCAGGATCTGGTGCGGCTCGCCGCGCTGGTCGCGGTCGCCGAGGACGGCTCGATCACCCGGGCCGCCACCCGGCTGGGCTACACTCCGCCCGCGCTCTCGCAGCAGCTCGCCAAGCTGGAACGGGAGGCGGGTGCGGCGCTGCTCGTGCGGCACCACCGCGGGGCACGGCTGACGCCCGCAGGCGAGTTGCTGGTCACCCGGGCGCGGCGCGTCCTCGACGAGATGGAGCGCGCGCGTCACGAACTGGCCCGGATCAGCGGGCTGTCCGGCGGCCGGCTGCGGGTGGGCACGTTCACCACGGTCGGCGTCCATCTGCTGCCACCGGTGCTCAGCGCGTTCCGCCGGGCGCATCCGGACGTGGAGCTGACGGTCGCGGAGTACGAGCCGCCGGCCGGTGTCCGGGCGGTCGCGTCCGGCGAGGTGGATCTCGCGCTGACCCACACGTACGAGCCGGCGGAGTCCACCCCGCCACCGCCGGGCGTGGAGCTGGAGACCCTGCTGGTGGAGGAGCTGGTCCTGGTGACGGAGCCGGGCCATGCCCTGGCGAAGGGCACCGGCCGGCTGCCCCTCGCGGAGCTGGCGGGCCGTCCGCTGATCAGCAGCGCGCCGGGCCATCCCCCACGTCGGGGTGTGGAGGACGCGCTGGCACGGATCGGCGCCACTCCGGCGGTGGTCTGCCGGACACCCGGCTACGCCCTGGTGTGCGCACTGGTCAGCGCGGGACTCGGCGTGGCGGTGGTACCGGAGATGGTCGCCTCGATGGCGCCGGAGCCGCTCGGGGTCCGGGCCCTGGAACCCGTGTCCTTCCGGCGGACCATCTCGGTGGCGCACCGCGGAGAGGAGTCGGGCCCGGCGGCACGGTCGCTGCGGGCCCTGCTGCGCGGCGGGTTCGACCGGGCGCCCCGGACCGGCCCTCCTGGCGGGCGGGGCGCTACCGAGGCAGCGGGGGTGTCCACGGAAGGCTGATCCAGACAGTCTTGCCGCCGTCGTCGGTGGGGGTGACCGAGAGCCGTCCCTTCGCCTCGGCCGTGAGGATGCGGACGATGACCATGCCGCGGCCGTTGTCCTGCTGGACCGCCGCGGGCAGCCGTCTGGGCCAGCGCGGATAACTGTCGGTGACACCGATGCGGAGCTGCTCCTCGCGCTCCAGGCGGACGTCGACGGTGAAGGTGGGCGACTGCCCGAAGGTGTGCTGGACGGCGTTGGTGGCCAGCTCCGAGACGACGAGCCGCACGGTCTCGGCCATGTCGTCGCCTAGCGGGAGTCCCCACTCGGTCAGGACGTCCGCGACGAACCTCCGGGCCACAAAGACCGAGGCCGGATCGCTCGGCAGAGTGACGGTTGCTTCCTGGTGATCTGCCATGGCGACGTAGTCCCTTTCCGCACCGGGGCCCGCCCCGGATCGCGCTTCGCGCCAGACTGCCACTTCCCGTGCCGTCATGGGTGTCGATCCACCAAGATATCCACATATCCATCGTCGGAAGCAGTGAACTCTGCTATCGGCCGTGGGCCGGGGCAGCGGAGGACTCCGCCGTGGCGACGGCCACCGTCCGCTCCGGGACGGCCTCCGGGAGCGGAGGTGCGGCGCAGGACCGGCGGAGGTACGGCGTCGGACCGGGCGCCGCGGGCCGCCGGGGGGAGCGAAACGGGTCGGGCGGGGGTCCGGAACCACCGGCGCTCCACGGTCCGGCGTATGCGGGCGAGGGCGAGACCCCCGTCACCCGTCACCCGGGGACGTGCTACCGCCGGGCCGTACGGAGGACGGTGGCGACGGCTCGGTCGATCTCGGCGTCGCTGAGGTCCGCACGGGCTGTCAGGCGCAGCCGTGAGATGCCGTCCGGGACCGACGGCGGGCGGAAACAGCCCACGGCCAGGTCTTGTTCTCGGCAGTCCGCCGCCCAGGCCAGCGCCGCTTCCGGTGAGGGTGCGCGGACCGAGACGACGGCCGCGTCGGGGCGCGTCGCCGTCAGGCCGGCTTCCGTGAGCAGCCGGTGCAGTGTCGTCGCGACCGTCCGTGCCCGCTCGGCGAGCCCGGGTTCCTTCCGGACCAGGCGGAGGCCCGCGAGCGCCGCCCCCACCGCGGCGGGGGCGAGTCCGGTGTCGAAGATGAAGGTACGGGCCGTGTTCACCAGGTGCTCGATGACGCGGGCGGGGCCGAGGACAGCGCCGCCCTGGCTGCCCAGCGACTTGGAGAGGGTGAGCGTGGCGACGACGTCCGGGGCGCCCGCGAGTCCGGCGGCGTGCGGGGCACCCCGGCCGCCGGCGCCGAGCACACCCAGACCGTGGGCGTCGTCGACGACGAGCGCCGCCCCGTGCGCCCGGCAGGCGGCGGCGAGTTCCGGCAGGGGTGCCTTGTCGCCGTCGACGGAGAAGACCGAGTCGCTGACCACGAGGGCCCGGCGACCGCGGTGGCTCCGCAGGGTCTTGTCCACCGCCTCCGGATCGGCGTGCGGTACCACGGCCGTCTCGGCGCGGGAGAGCCGGCAGCCGTCCACGATCGAGGCGTGGTTGCCCGCGTCCGACACGACCAGCCCGTCGCGGTCGCTCAGCGCGGTGAGCGCGGCGAGGTTGGCGGTGTAGCCGGAGGAGAAGACGAGGGCCGCCTCGAATCCGCAGAACTCGGCGAGTTCGCGTTCGAGCCGGGCGTGCAGCCGGGTGGAGCCGGTGACCAGCCGGGACCCGGTGGAGCCCGCGCCCCAGCGGCGGGCGGCCTCGGCCGCCGCCTCGGTGACCTCCGGGCGCCGGGTCAGGCCCAGGTAGTCGTTGCTCGCGAGGTCGAGGAGATCCGATTCGGCGGGGCGCGGCCGGAGGGTGCGGACGAGTCCGGCTTCGGCGCGTCGGCGTGCCTCGGCGTCGATCCAGTCGAACGCCTTCGGGCGCGTGTCCTCGTCCCGGTGCATGGGGCAGATCCTTTTGTAGGCAGCGCACAGACCCTAACTCTCCTCGGGCGAGGTCAGGGTGTGGCCATGCACACACCTCAAACGGGCTCGTTTGTTCAGTTCCTCCTTGGCCGCAGGGTGTGCCGTACGTCAGGATCAGCCTTTATGGACCTGCTGAACACGCTGGTGGACAAGGGGCTGCGGCGCGAGCTGCCGACCCGTGAAGAAGCGCTCGCCGTGCTGGCGACCTCCGACGACGAACTGCTCGATGTGGTGGCCGCGGCCGGCAAGGTACGCCGCCAGTGGTTCGGCCGCCGGGTGAAGCTGAACTATCTGGTCAATCTGAAGTCAGGGCTGTGCCCCGAGGACTGCTCGTACTGCTCGCAGCGGCTGGGCTCGACGGCCGGGATCCTGAAGTACACCTGGCTGAAGCCGGACGAGGCATCCGACGCCGCCGCGGCCGGTGTCGCGGGCGGTGCGAAGCGGGTCTGTCTGGTGGCCAGTGGACGCGGTCCGACGGACCGGGACGTGGACCGGGTCGGCAGGACCATCGAGACCATCAAGGAGCAGAACGAGGGCGTCGAGGTATGCGCGTGCCTCGGCCTGCTCTCGGACGGCCAGGCGGAACGGCTGCGGGCCGCGGGCGCCGACGCCTACAACCACAACCTCAACACCTCCGAGGGGACGTACGGGGAGATCACCAGCACGCACACCTACGCGGATCGCGTGGACACCGTGCGGAAGGCGCACGCCGCCGGTCTGTCGGCCTGCTCGGGCCTGATCGCGGGCATGGGCGAGAGCGACGCGGACCTGGTCGACGTCGTCTACGCGCTGCGTGAGCTGGACTCGGACTCGGTGCCGGTGAACTTCCTGATCCCCTTCGAGGGCACCCCGCTGGCCAAGGAGTGGAACCTCACCCCGCAACGCTGTCTGCGCATCCTGGCGATGGTCCGCTTCGTCTGCCCCGACGTGGAGGTGCGGATCGCCGGTGGCCGTGAGGTGCATCTGCGCTCGATGCAGCCGCTGGCCCTGCACGTGGCGAACTCCATCTTCCTGGGCGACTACCTCACCAGTGAGGGGCAGGCCGGGCAGGCGGACCTCGACATGATCGCGGACGCGGGGTTCGAGGTGGAGGGCGCGGGGACGACGACGCTGCCCCGCCACCGGGTGGACGCCGCCGCGAATGCCGGGGGCTGCGGTGCGCACGCCGAGGCCGGGTCGGGCGCGGCGTGCGGCGGGCACGGGCAGTCCGGCGGCTGCGGCCCGTGCGGCGGGCACGCGGCGCCGGCGGAGAGCGTCCCGGCCTCGGCGCCTCGGGAGGGCGTCGCGGCGGGGGACGCCGAGGAGGCGAACGCCCGCACCGATCTGGTGGCCGTCCGCCGTCGCGGAGCCGGCACGGACATCGCGCCGAATGCGTAGCGGCGAACTGGTGGCCCTGGACCGGGCGCACGTCTGGCATCCCTACGGCCCGATGCCCGGCCGTACGGACCCGCTGGTCGTCGCGTCCGCGTCCGGGGTTCGTCTCCAGCTCGCGGAAGCGGCCTTCGACCGGACCGAGTTGATCGACGGAATGTCCTCGTGGTGGTCCGCGATCCACGGCTACAACCACCCGGTGCTCAACGAGGCGGCACGTGGTCAGCTGGACCGGATGAGCCATGTGATGTTCGGCGGGCTCACCCACGAGCCCGCCGTCGGGCTCGCCACTCGGCTGGTCGAGATCACCCCCGAGCCGCTCCGGCACGTCTTCCTCAGCGACTCGGGTTCCGTCGCCGTCGAGGTCGCCGCCAAGATGTGCCTCCAGTACTGGCGGTCGGTGGGGCGGCCCGGCAAGCAGCGGCTGTTCACCTGGCGCGGCGGATACCACGGCGACACCTGGCAGCCGATGTCGGTGTGCGATCCCGAGGGAGGGATGCACGAGCTGTGGTCGGGCGTGCTCCCGCGTCAGGTCTTCGCGGACGCGCCGCCCACGGGCTACGAGGAGTCGTACGCGGAGCTGCTGCGCGAACGGATCGGCCGGCACGCCGACGAACTGGCCGCGGTCATCGTGGAGCCGGTGGTGCAGGGCGCGGGCGGCATGCGGTTCCACGCTCCCGAGTACCTCCGGGTGCTGCGCGAGGCGTGCGACGAGCACGACGTGCTGTTGGTCTTCGACGAGATCGCGACCGGATTCGGCCGTACGGGCTCGTTGTTCGCCGCCGGTCACGCGGGCGTCGCCCCGGACGTCATGTGCGTGGGCAAGGCGCTGACCGGCGGGTACCTGTCGATGGCGGCGACGCTCTGCACCTCGCGGGTGGCCGAGGGGATCTCGCGCGGCGAGGTTCCGGTGCTGGCGCACGGGCCCACTTTCATGGGCAATCCGCTGGCCGCGGCGGTGGCCTGCGCCTCGATCGACCTGCTGCTGTCCCAGGACTGGGCAACGGAGGTCAAGCGGATCGAGGCGGGGCTCCGGGCGGGGCTGGCCGGTTGCGTGGAGGTGCCCGGGGTCGTCGACGTGCGGGTGCTCGGTGCCATCGGCGTGGTCCAGCTCGACCACGAGGTGGACATGGCCGCGGCGACCGACGCGGCCGTCCGGGCGGGCGTGTGGCTGCGGCCGTTCCGCGACCTGATCTACACCATGCCGCCGTTCGTGACCGGCGACGGCGACGTGGCGCGGATCTGCGCCGCGGTCCGCGCCGCCGCGTCGGCGGCCTGACCCGCCCGCATCGGCGCGGGCGACCGGAGAGGAAGCACCCAGGCATGACCGTCATCGTCGTCAGCGGTACGGGTACGGAGATCGGCAAGACGATCGTGACCGCCGCCGTGGCCGCCGTGGCCACGGCCGGCGGCCGGTCGGTGGCCGTGCTCAAGCCGGCGCAGACCGGACTCGCGCCGGGCGATCGGGGGGACGCCGACGAGGTGGTCCGGCTCGGCGGCGCCGTGACCTCGGTCGAACTGGCCAGGTTCCCTGAACCGCTGGCCCCGGCAACGGCCGCGCGGCGGGCCGGGATGGCCCCGGTCGGACCGCTGGAGATCGCCGACGCGGCCCGGGAGCTGGCCGCCGACCACGATCTGGTGCTGCTGGAGGGAGCGGGCGGGCTGCTGGTCCGCTTCGACGCCGGGGGCGGCACGCTCGCCGACGCGGCCCGGTTGCTCGGCGCGCCGGTGCTCGTGGTGGCGCCGGCGGGACTCGGCACCCTCAACGCGACCGCCCTGACGGCGGAGGCGCTGCGGGCACGGGGCATCACGCAGTCGGGCGTGGTGGTCGGCAGCTGGCCGGCCGCTCCGGACCTGGCCCAGCGCTGCAACCTGAGGGACCTGCCGGAGGCGGCCGGTGCGCCGCTGCTCGGAGCGGTACCGGAGGGCGCGGGAGCACTGGGCCCGGCGGCCTTCCGGGCGGGCGCGGGCGGCTGGCTGGCTCCCGCGCTCGGCGGCGACTGGGACGCGGAGGCATTCGCCTCCTCACACCGGGCCTGACCCGCCGCGGCGGGGAGTGTTCCCAGCCGCTCGGCGCGCCGGTCGGTGCCTCCGTAGGCTGAGCGCATGCGCGCACACCTCCAGGAGATCGTCTTCGACTGCTCGGACCCCTCCGGCCTGGCACGGTTCTGGGCCGGGCTGCTGGGTGGTGCGGCGGTGGACCGGGCCCCCGACTGGTCGTACGTCGATCCGCCGGAGTCCGTACGGATCGCCTTCCAGCGTGTACCCGAGGGCAAGGCGGGCAAGAACCGGCTCCACCTCGATCTGGAGGTGCCCGAGGTCGGCGCGGCGGCGGACGCGGCGACCGGCCGCGGGGCCGTACGCGTCGGCGGGACCGTCACCGACGACCAGGGTTCCTTCCAGGTGATGCGTGACCCCGAAGGCAACGAGTTCTGCTTCGTCACGGGGTGATCAGGGCGGCACGGGGCAGAATCCCCCCGTCCGTGTCCACGCCCCCGCGCGTCGGAGGAGGTCCGCGATGTCACCGCGTTCCGCCCGGGTCCCCCGGGACACCGTCCACCATCCGCTGTTCGCCCGGTTCTACGAGCGGTGCAGCGTCGCCGCCGAGGTGCGGGGCGGCATGGCGCCCCTGCGGAAGGAACTGCTGGCCGGTCTGTCGGGACGGGTCGTCGAGATCGGGGCCGGGAACGGGCTGAACTTCGCGCACTATCCGGGAGCGGTGTCCGAGGTGGTCGCGATCGAACCCGAGCGCCGCCTGCGCCGGTCGGCGGCCGACGCCGGGCGGCGCGCCCGGGTTCCGGTGGACGTGGTGCCGGCCGTGGCGGAGGCGCTGCCGGTCAAGAGCGAGGCATTCGACGCTGCGGTGGCCTCGCTGGTGCTCTGCACGGTCCGGGACGTTCCGCGCGCGCTCGCCGAACTGCGCCGGGTGCTGCGGCCGGGCGGCGAACTCCGCTTCCTCGAACACGGCCTGGCCCCGGGGCGCGGAATGGCCCGCGCGCAGCGGGCGCTGGACCGCACGGTGTGGCCCCCGCTGTTCGGCGGCTGCCACACGGCGCGCGACCCGCTCGCGGCGATCGAGGCCGCGGGCTTCGAGACGACCGCCTGCCGTGCCTTCACCCTTCCGGAGGGCGGACCCCGACTGCCCTCCTCCTTCTGCGTGCTGGGCGTCGCGCGGCGGGACTGACCCGTCGGGGCGGCGGCACCGGCCCCAAGCGGGAGCGCGCCCAACGGCAGCGGTGCGCGTGGCACCGCCGTCCGTACGGCGAAACACGGCCGACGCCCTTCCGGGCGGGGTGAAACGAACTCGGGCAGCACGCCTGGCGGGCCGCCTCGTACGGGCCGCAGGAGTGGCCGACCCGCTGGGTGAAGCCGCTCACAGGCTGACGACCACCCTCTTTTGCTCATCCTTTACCATGGGGGTTCCTTCTTCCACCACGACCGAAAGGTGTGAGCGTCCGCCCATGGGCGAGCCTCCCAGTAGCAGCCTGCGACACGGCCGGGACCGACATCGAGCGTTCCCCCTTCCCCTGACTGATCATGGGACGGAGGTGAACCGATGACCGAAGTGATCCTGCTCGTGGTGGCGGTGTTGCTGTCCCTCGCCTGCGGTGCCTTCGTCGCGGCGGAGTTCTCGCTGACCACCGTGGAGCGCGGCGAGCTCGAAGCGGCCGTCGAGCGGGGCGAGCGCGGCGCGGCCGGCGCGCTCAAGGCCGTCAAGTCCCTCACCTTCCAGCTCTCCGGCGCCCAGCTCGGCATCACCGTCACCAACCTGGTCGTCGGCATGCTCTCCGAACCGTCGATCGCCAAACTGATCCGGGGGCCCGTCGAGGCCCTGGGCCTGTCGCCCGCGGTCGCCTCCTCCGCGGCCCTGGTCATCGGAACCGCCCTGTCGACCGTCGTCCTGATGGTCGTCGGTGAGCTGGTCCCCAAGAACTGGGCCATCTCCTCACCCCTGGCGGTCGCCAAGGTGGTGGCGACCCCGCAGCGGGTCTTCACCGCCGCCTTCAAGCCGCTGATCAGCCATCTGAACAACTCCGCCAACCGGATCGTGCACCGGCTCGGTCTGGAACCCGCCGAGGAGCTGGCCTCCGCCCGCTCCCCGCAGGAGCTGGTGGCCCTGGCACGCCACTCCGCCAAGGCGGGCGCGCTGGAGGCGGACACCGCCGAGCTGTTCGTCCGGACCCTGAGCCTCGCCAAGCTCACGGCGGAGAACGTGATGACCCCGCGTGTCCAGGTCACGGCGCTGGAGGTGCAGGCCACGGCCGAGGACGTCGCCAACGCGACCCGCGCGACCGGCCTGTCCCGCTTTCCCGTGTACCGGGGGAGTCTCGACTCGGTGGTCGGCATCGCCCACATCAAGGACGTCCTGGCGATACCGGCCGGGGAACGCCCCCGCCGGCGCGTCGGGGACATCCTGCGCGAGCCGCTGCTGGTGCCGGAGACGCTGACCGTGGACAAGCTGCTCGACCGGCTCTCCGGCCGGCAGACGATGGCCGTCGTCATCGACGAATACGGTGGCACGGCCGGTGTGGCGACCCTTGAGGACATCGTCGAGGAGGTCGTCGGCGAGGTCCGCGACGAGCACGACCCGCACGAGACGCCCGACCTGGCCAGGGCGGGCGCCGACACGGAGGGGCGCGAGCTCTGGTCCGCGGACGGTGCCGCCCGTACGGACCAGCTGGAGGCCATCGGCCTGCGGGTGCCGGACGGCCCGTACGAGACGCTGGCCGGCATACTCGCCACCGAACTCGGACGGATCCCGTCCGTCGGCGACAGCGTGGAACTGGCCGGCTGGCGGCTCGACGTGGTGGACGCCTCCGGCCGGCGCGCCGCCCGTGTGCTGATGCACGCGCCGCCGCAGGAGCCGGACGAGTACGGCGATGACGACGACGGGGCACCCGACAGGGTGGCCGGTGGCGACCGTCCCGGACGGAACGGGACCGGGGAGGCCGGCCGATGATCGCGATCCAACTGCTGATCGGCCTGCTGACCCTGGTCGTGAACGCCTTCTTCGTCGGCGCGGAGTTCGCCTTGATCTCCGTACGCCGCAGCCAGGTCGAACCGCAGGCCGAGGAGGGGAACCGTCGGGCGCGCAGCGTCCTGTGGGGTCTGGAACACGTCTCGGCACTGCTCGCCGCGGCGCAGCTCGGCATCACACTGTGCACCCTGGTGCTCGGCATCGTCGCAGAGCCGGCGATCGCCCACCTCCTGGAGCCCGTCTTCGACGCGGTCGGCGTGCCGCACGGCCTGGTGCACCCGATCTCGTTCGTGATCGCGCTGTCCGTGGCGACCTACCTCCACATGCTGCTCGGGGAGATGGTCCCGAAGAACATCGCGCTGGCGGAGCCGGTCCGCACGGCGCTGATCCTCGGCCCTCCGCTGGTGACTCTCGCGCGGGCGCTGCGCCCGGTGATCTTCACGGTCAACGCCTTCGCCAACGCGCTGCTCACACTCCTGCGAGTGGAGGTCAAGAACGAGGTCTCGGCGACGTTCTCGGACGACGAGCTCGCCCGGATGGTCACCGACTCCGGAGTCGCCGGTCTGCTCGACGACCGGGCCACGGAGCGGCTGCACGACGCCCTGGAGCTGGGCCGCCGTCCGGTGCGGGACGTGGTGATGCCGGTGGAGAAGGTCGTGTACACCGCGGTGGGCACGACGCCTGAGGAGCTGGAGGCCCTCTCCGCGCAGTCGGGGTTCTCCCGGTTCCCGGTGGTCGACTCGGCCCGCGGGATCCTGGGCTATCTCCACGTGAAGGACGCCCTCGACGTCACACCGCGCGACCTGCCCTTCCCTGTCTCGGCCCTGCGGCCGATCGCACGGGTCCGGGCGGCGTCGCCGATGGACGACGTGCTGACGGCTATGCGCCGCGGACGGACGCACCTCGCGGCGGTCCTGGGCGAGGACGGCAAACTGGCCGGCCTGGTCACGATGGAGGACGTGCTGCGCGAGCTGGTGGGCCGCCCGGCGGGGCCGTAGCCGCTTCGGCGGGCAGCTTCCCTGCGGACCGCTTCCGTACGGACCGCTCCGGGCCCGGGACGCTCGCGTCCCGGGCCCGGCGTGTCACGGGGCGGTCGCCACACACCAGGGCCGTCCCCCGGCTCCGGCGTCCCGCACTCCATACCGTTCGGTATGATCGGACCGCCATGGAGATGAATGCCGCCTACACCAGTCTTGTCGCCGTCGGCGACAGCTTCACCGAGGGTATGTCGGACCGCCTGCCGGACGGGTCCTACCGGGGCTGGGCCGACCTCCTCGCCGGACGTCTCGCCGCGCGCGCACCCGGCTTCCGCTACGCGAACCTCGCCGTCCGCGGCAAGCTGATCGGCCAGATCGTGGACGAGCAGGTCGACGCGGCCGCCGCCATGAAGGCGGACGTGGTGACCCTCGTGGGCGGGCTGAACGACACACTGCGGCCGAAGTGCGACATGGGGCGGGTGCGCGCACTGCTCACCGAAGCGGTCGAGAGGCTGACGCCGTCCTGCGGGCAACTGGTCCTCATGCGCAGTCCGGGCCGCGACGGTCCCGTCATGGAGCGCTTCCGGCCCCGCATGGAGGAACTCTTCGTCATCGTCGACGAACTCGCCGCCCGCCACGGGGCTCTGGTGGCCGACCTGTACGGCGCGCCGGCGCTCGGCGATCCGCGCCTGTGGGACGTGGACCGACTGCATCTGACGGACGAGGGCCACCGGCGGGTCGCGGAGGCCGTGTGGCAGATCCTCGGCCTCGCGCCGGAGAGCGACTGGCGCACCCCCCTGCCGACCACCGCGCCACCGGGCTGGGTGAGCCGGCGGGTCGGAGACGCGCGCTTCGCCAGGGAGCACCTCGGCCCCTGGATCGGGCGTCGCCTGACGGGCCGCTCCTCGGGTGACGGCCGCCCGGCGAAACGCCCGGAGCTGCTTCCGTTCGAGCCTCCGGCGCCCTGAATGCCTGTCGGGTGGCCTCTGAGACACACCCCTCCCGCCGGACGGCCACCGACGGGTGAGCCCGGTGGCGGCGGTGCCGGGCCGGGGACATGATCGGAACACGCCGGCGGGGTCCACCGGCGTGACGCCTCGTCACCCGGTCGCGGGAGGCACCGCTGCTCCTACCCGGCCGGGCAGGACCCACGGGAAAGTCGCGCACTCCGGAACGGCTCCGGCACGAGACGTCTTCGGAACGGGACGAGTTCGATCCCACGACCGTTTCGCCCGCGACGGGTTCGGGAGCGGGCGGTCGTCCGTGGTCGGGCCTCGACGCGTACGTTCCCCGTTCCGTCATGTCCCGCGAAGCCGTGGAGGTCGCTCATGGGGGACGCCGTCGGGCAGATGCTCGTCTCGGCCGTCGGTATCGCCATCAGTCCCGTGCCCGTGATCGCAATGGTGCTCATGCTCGCCTCTCCCCGCGGCCGGGCCGACGGCATCGCCTTCACGGCGAGCTGGATGGTGTCGCTGGCGGTCCTCGTCACCGTGGTCGTGACGCTGGGCGTGGGAGCCGACGCGTCCGGCGCGGAGGGTCCGGCGACCTGGACCTCGTGGCTGAAGCTGGCCCTCGGTGTGTCCTTCCTCCTGCTCGCCGCGCGGCAGTGGCGCGGCAGGCACCGCGATGCCGAAGGCGACGGCATGCCGCGCTGGATACGGGCCGTCGACTCCTTCACCCCGGCCAAGGCGGCGGGCCTGGCCGTGGTCCTGGCGGTCGCCAATCCCAAGAACCTGGTGCTCGCCGTCGGCGGCGCCGTGGCCATCGCCTCGTCCGACGCCACCGCGGGCGGGCGGGCCGTCGCCGGTCTGCTCATGGTGCTCATCGCGTCGCTGTGCGCCCTCGCCCCGCTCACCGTGTACCTGTCCGGCGGGGACCGGTCCACCCGGGTACTGGCCGGATGGAAGGCGTGGATGGCGGTCCACAACGCCGCCATCATGGCGACGCTGCTCGTCGTGCTCGGCGGCAAGTACGTGGGGGACGCGGTGTCCGCCCTGGCGAGCTGACGAGACAGCGCGCGGTCGCCCGCGGGCAGCCCTACCGGGACGACGGCCCGGCCCCGGCGTCCCGGTGGGCGCGGCGGTCGTCGACGGGGACGTGGCACGCGTCTCGTAGCAAGAGACGAAGCCGGTCGTGGCGCCGGCCTGCACGAACCGCCAGTAGAATCACGTCACGTGACTGCCAAGCCCCGCATCCCGAATGTCCTGGCCGGCCGCTACGCCTCCGCGGAGCTCGCCGTCCTCTGGTCCCCCGAGCAGAAGGTGAAGCTCGAGCGCCGACTGTGGCTCGCCGTGCTGCGCGCCCAGAAGGACCTCGGGATCGAGGTCCCGGACAAGGCACTCGCCGACTACGAGCGAGTGCTCGACCAGGTCGACCTCGCCTCCATCGCCGAGCGTGAGAAGGTCACCCGCCACGACGTGAAGGCCCGGATCGAGGAGTTCAACGCTCTCGCCGGTCACGAACACGTCCACAAGGGCATGACCTCGCGCGACCTCACCGAGAACGTCGAGCAGCTCCAGATCAGGCTCTCGCTGGAGCTGGTGCGCGACCGTACGGTCGCCGTCCTCGCCCGTCTCGGCAAGCTCTCCGGCGAGTACGCCGAGCTGGTCATGGCCGGCCGCTCGCACAACGTCGCCGCCCAGGCCACGACTCTCGGCAAGCGCTTCGCGACCGCGGCCGACGAGCTGCTCGTGGCGTACGGCCGCCTGGAGGACCTCCTCGGGCGGTACCCGCTGCGCGGCATCAAGGGCCCGGTCGGCACCGCCCAGGACATGCTCGACCTGCTCGGCGGCGACGCGGCCAAGCTGGACGAGCTGGAGCGACGGATCGCCGGTCACCTCGGTTTCGCCCGGGCCCTCACCTCCGTGGGCCAGGTCTACCCGCGCTCGCTCGACTACGACGTGGTCACCGCCCTCGTACAGCTGGCCGCCGCCCCGTCGTCGGTCGCGAAGACGATCCGGCTGATGGCCGGCCACGAGCTGGTGACCGAGGGCTTCAAGCCCGGCCAGGTCGGCTCCTCCGCGATGCCGCACAAGATGAACACCCGCTCCTGCGAGCGCGTCAACGGCCTGATGGTCATCCTGCGGGGCTACGCCTCGATGACCGGCGAGCTGGCCGGTGACCAGTGGAACGAGGGCGACGTGTCCTGCTCGGTGGTACGCCGGGTCGCGCTGCCGGACGCGTTCTTCGCCTTCGACGGCCTGCTGGAGACCTTCCTCACCGTGCTCGACGAGTTCGGCGCCTTCCCGGCCGTCGTCGCCCGCGAGCTGGACCGCTACCTGCCGTTCCTCGCCACCACGAAGGTCCTCATGGGCGCGGTCCGCGCCGGCGTCGGCCGCGAGGTCGCCCACGAGGCCATCAAGGAGAACGCCGTCGCCACCGCCCTCGCGATGCGCGAGCAGGGTGCCGAACGCAACGAACTGCTCGACAAGCTGGCCGCCGACGACAGGATCCCGCTGGACAGGGGACAGCTCGACGCGCTGATGGCGGACAAGCTGTCCTTCACCGGTGCTGCCGCCGATCAGGTCGCCGTCGTGGTCTCGCGGATCGAGGAGATCGCGAAGCAGCACCCGGAGGTCGCCGGGTACGCCCCCGGGTCGATCCTCTGACCGGGTTCACCCCGCGGGAGCTGGAGGCCGCCCGCGACCGCGTCGTTCCCGACGTGGTCGCGGGCGGCCTCTCCGTGCTGTTCTGCGGAATCAACCCGGGCCTGACGTCGGCCGCGACGGGCCACCATTTCGCCCGTCCCGGCAACCGCTTCTGGCCGGTGCTGCATCTGTCGGGATTCACGCCACGCCGGCTGGCGCCCTCGGCACAGGCGGAACTTCCGTCCTACGGGCTGGGCATCACGAACATCGTGGCGCGCGCGACCGCGCGGGCGGACGAGCTGTCCGCCGAGGAGTTCCGGGCGGGAGGCCGGCGGCTGACGGAGCGGGTGGAGCGGCTACGCCCGCGGTGGCTGGCGGTCGTCGGCATCACCGCGTACCGGACCGCCTTCGGGGAACGCAAGGCGGCCGTCGGACCGCAGGAGCGGACCATCGGGGAGACCCGGATCTGGGTGCTGCCCAATCCGAGCGGGCTCAACGCGCACTGGACCGCCACGGCGATGGCCGAGGAGTTCGCGCGTCTCCGCGAGCGGGCGGGCGTCCCGGACCGGCGCACGGAGGAGCCGGGCATACCCGGCCCGCGGACGTAGGGAGCCGGGTGCGCGACGGCCGCCCGGGGCGTCACGGCGGATCGATCTCGGTGACGCAGACGACGAGCCGGAAGCCGTCCTGGGCCGAACCCGTGAGCCCGAGCGCCACCCAGGGGCCCCGGTCATCCGGACGCCAGAGCCGTAAGTCCGGCAGTGAGGCCGTGAGCAGGCCCCAGGGGTCCGGTATCTCCTCCGTCTCCTCCTCCCCCGCTTCGGACCGGGGAAGGAGGAGGTGCGGGAGGGCGAACGGACGCGGTGGCCCCCAGCGGGCGGCGAGAAGCAGGGCGAGCGCGTCACACTCCGCCTCCGCCTGGTCCAGGCCCCACTCCCCCGGCTGTTCCTCCGGCGTGACGGCGTCGGCGACGGCCGACTCCGCCAGGTGGTAGCCCGCCTCGGGGAGTGCGCGGGCGCGCAGCAGGTCGATGGCGGCGAGGTGCCGTGCGAGCGTCATGGGTCCAGTAAACCGGCGCGCACCGACAGCTGGTAACCCGTCAGGGGCGGTCTCCGGACGCGTGGGGCGCGGGCGGCGCTCGCCGCCCCCCGTTCCATTGAGTAACATCCGGCTGGACAGGCGCGCGAGCTGGGAGGACACACGGTGGGCAGGCTGACCGGCGGGGACCCGTCACTGCTCCGGCGGATCAATTCCGCGGTGGTGCTTCACGCCCTGCGGGGCGCCGACGCGCTCACCCTCACGGACCTGACCCGGATCACGGGCCTGTCCCGTCCGACCGTCGAGGGCGTGATCGAAGGGCTCATCGAAGGCGGTCTGGTCATCGAGGTCGCGCCCGAGGAGGGCGAGGCACGGCGTCAGGGGCGTCCGGCCCGAAGGTTCCGGTTCCGGGCCGAGGCGGGGCATCTGCTGGGCATCGAGATCGGGCCGCACCGGGTCGCCGCGCTGCTCTCCGGGCTGGACGGGCGGATCATCGGCGCCGGTTCCCGGGACGTCTCCGAGTCGGCCTCGGAGGACGACCGGCTCGACCGGGTCCGCACGGTGGTCGCCGACGTCCTGCGCAGGGCCGGTGTGCCGCGCTCCAGCCTGCGGGCGGTCGGAGTCGGCACACCCGGGATAGTGGAGGCCGACGGGACCGTCCGGCTCGGAACCGCGCTGCCCGGCTGGACCGGACTGCCGCTCGGCGAGCGGCTCCGGCGGTCGTTCCGCTGCCCGGTGCTGGTGGAGAACGACGCCAACGCGGCGGCGGTCGCCGAGCACTGGAAGGGCGCGGCGACCGACTCCGACGACATCGTCTTCGTGTTGGCGGGACTGAGCCCCGGCGCCGGTTCGCTGATCGGCGGCCGGCTGCACCGCGGGTTCGGCGGCGCGGCCGGCGAGATAGGCGCGCTGCACCTGCTGGGCCGGGGCGTCACCCCGGAGCATCTGCTGTCGACGACCGACGAGCCGCTGCATCCCCTGGACGAACACGCCGTCGCCGAGGTGTTCGCCCTGGCCCGCCAGGGCGATCCGCAGGCGGAGGCCGCGGTGCAGCGGTTCACGCAGCGGCTGGTCCACGACGTGGCGGCGCTGGTGCTGGCGCTCGATCCCGAGGTGGTCGTGGTCGGCGGCTGGGCGGCCGGTCTGGACGGTGTGCTCCCGCCGCTACGGGACGAGCTGGCGCGGTTCTGCCTGCGTCCGCCGCGCGTGGTCCTGTCTCTGCTCGGCGAGGCCGCCGTGGGCACCGGCGCACTGCGCCTGGCCCTGGACCACGTGGAGGAGCAACTCTTCGCGGTGGAGGGGACGGTCACGGCCCGTCGCTGACGTCGGCGGGGTGACACGTGACCCGCGGGGGCGGCACGGCGGCCCGGCGACAGGTGCGGGGCGAGGTCGCGGAGCCGTACGCGCTGCCAGGGTCCGACGGGCGTGGTGCGGCGCGGGCGCGCCGTGGGGACGCCCGTCGGCCGGGGGTCGGGTCAGGAGGCCATGACCAGGTCGCCGGAGTCACCGAAGGTGAGACGGCAGGTGTCGGCGCGGTAGGTGGCGACCGAGACCGCCGCGGTGCGGCCGGCGGAGAGGTAGCGGGTCGTCACGACGAGCACGGGGGCGCCGGGCAGTCGGTCCAGCTCCCTGGCGTCGTCGGCGCGGGCCGAGCCCAGTTCCACGGAGCGGTCCTGGCCGTCCAGGGCGAGACACTCGAGTTCGCGCAGTACGTCGCGCGCGCGGGCGGGCCCCTCGGAGACGTCGACGGACGGGAGTCCGGGCACCGAGCCGACGGGCACGTACAGAAGCTCGGCCGCGACCGGCTGGCCTTCGGTGACGCGCAGTCGGCGGACGATGTGCACCGGCTCGCCGGGGTCGGTGTCCAGCAGGCGCGCCACGGCCGCGGTGGGCTTGTCGGTGACGGAGTCGAGGGACTGCCAGGTCTCCTCGCCGGCACCGGGCCAGGAGTGCTGTGCGGTCGAGACGTCCACGCCGACCCGGGGCGGGGCGACGGTGGTGCCGACGCCGCGGCGGCGCTGGAGGCGGCCTTCGAGCTCGAGCTGTTCCAGGGCTTGCCGGAGGGTGGCACGGGCGACACCGAAGCGCGCTGCGAGGTCCCTCTCGTTGGGCAGGATCTCACCGACCGCGAAGTCGGAGTCGAGAGCCTCGCTGATCACGGTCTTGAGGTGCCAGTACTTAGGCTCCGGCACTGTTTCCAGCTGCGTGGTCCCCACCCTGATCCTCCGCAATCGCCGTGTCCCCGGCAGTTTTTCCGCGCCCTTGTTTATTAAAGGTTCCTGCACTAACTCTGCGACCATAAGGCGGCGCACCTACTTGGTCAAGACCAATCCTGCGGGGGAAGTCCGCGAATCCGGTCATCCGGCGCGGATCGTTCACGGGACGTTCGCACCCCCGTGCGGCATGTGTGGCGAATCGCCCCGGACCCGGAGACCGGAGGCGGCGCTGGACGGCGCGACGGCAGGGCCGGGGCGAGGTGGGCGGCGGCGCCGACTGGGGCACGCCCCGGAGCCTGCCGGCTGACCTCCGCCCGGTCAGAGGCCACCCGACAGGCTCCCAGCCGAACCGCGCCGCGCCGAACCGACCGGGGACGCACGGGAGGCGTCGCCGGCGAGCACGGGGCGGCGCCCCTCGAAGGCGTAGGTCAGCGCGTCGATGGCCACCGCCCCATCCCAGCCGACCGGTCCGGGCCTGTCCAGGTGCCCCCCGGCCACGCGCACGCCCGTTTCCGTCGGACCTCTTGAACTCGTGGCTACCGAGCGGTAATTCTTGCTGACAGGGTGTCTAAGACAGGGAGCAGTCGCATGTCCGCACAGATCTCATTCCCGATCGCTTCCCCCGGGGGAGCGCGCACGGCCTCCGTGGCCTACGAGCGCCGGGGCGCGGGAGCACCTCTGCTGCTGCTCCACGGCATCGGCCACCACTGGCAGGCGTGGGAACCGGTGCTCGACATCCTCGCCGCCGAACGTGACGTCGTCGCCGTCGACCTGCCCGGATTCGGGGCGTCACCGGCGCTCCCGGACGGCCACGCCTACGACCTGGCCTCGGTGGTGCCCGTCCTCGGGGCGTTCTGCGAGGCGATCGGCATCGAGCGGCCGCACGTGGCCGGAAACTCGCTGGGCGGGCTGCTCGCTCTGGAGCTCGGCCGGGAGAAGCTCGCACGCTCGGTGACGGCGCTGTCCCCGGCCGGGTTCTGGTCGGAGGGCGAGCGGCGCTACGCGTTCGGGACACTGCGGGCGATGCGCGCCGCCGCCCTCTCGATGCCGGTGTCGCTGATCGAGCGGCTCTCCCGCAGCACCGTCGGACGTACCGCCCTGACCAGCACGATCTACGCCCGCCCCGGGCGCCGTTCACCGCGGGCGGTGGTGGCCGAGACGCTCGCCCTGCGCGAGGCCACCGGTTTTCGGCAGACCCTGGAGGCGGGCCGTACCGTGCGGTTCGCCGACGACGTCCCGGCCGTGCCCGTCACCGTCGCGTGGGGCAGCCGCGACCGGCTGCTACTGCCCCGGCAGGGTGTCCGGGCCAAGCACACGGTGCCCGGCGCGCGTCTCGTCCGGCTGCCGGGCTGTGGTCACGTCCCCATGAACGACGACCCGGCCCTGGTCGCGCGGGTGATCCTGGACTGCAGCGGCTGATCGGCGCGCACGCGCGAACAGCCCCGTCCCCGTGCCGCTCCGGCCGCCACGAGCACGCTGCCGGCGGCTTGCGAAAGACCGAAGCCCCGGTTGCCGACGAAGGGAGCGGTCGACGCCGCGGCGACCGGGATCATGCCGGTGAGGTGAGTGGCCCGTTCGACGCCGACGCGCTGGACGCCCCGGTAGAAGGCGACGAAGCCGTTCACCGTCACCACGGCCGCCTGGCAGACCGTGCTCCGCGCCCGGACGACGGACGGGCCGGCGCCCGCCTCTCGGCTCAGAGCCTGTCGGCCGAAGGCCACCCGACAGGCTCTCAGTCGCCCGCCCCTGCGACGCGGGTGAAGGTGCCGAGTCCCCGGGTGTCCAGGTACTCGACGGTGAAGGACTTCCCGTCCGGGGTGAAGGTGACCCCGGTGCGGCCGACGGCGTTCTCTCCCGTGGTCTCGAAGCTGAACGTGTCGCCGTCGTAGTGCGTCAGCGGGAACGACCGCGGCTCCGGGCCCAGACGGAGCGTCAGAACACCGTCCGCGCCGACGACGACCTCCGCCCTCCCGTAGTAGGCGTTGTCGTAGACACCGGTGTAGGTGTCGGCGGCCCGCGCCGGCGAGGCAGCGGACGGGGGTTGGGCGTAGTCGGTCTCCGAGCGCGCCTCGTCGGCCTGTTGCCGGTACACGGCGTCGACGAGGGGGATCCAGTCGCGGCTGACCTCACCGGTCTGCGCGATGTCGAAGAAGTCGAGGGCGACGGCGTCGGCGACGCCGACCGGTGCGGCGTTGGTGAGGACCACGATGCCGAGTTGCTCGCCGGGCAGCATCGTCACGTTGGTGTGCGCGCCCTGGGCGAACGCTCCGGTGTGCGAGAGCCTGAGCCGGCCCTCGTCGTCGTAACTCACGTTCCAGCCCAGGCCGTAGAAGCCGGTCCGGCCGGCGGGTGCGCGCGGCGGGGCGGCGACCGATTCGGGCCAGTGGGTGCGTTCCAGAGCGTCCGCGTCGATGATCTGGCGGCCGTCCAGCTTGCCGTTCGCGAGCTGCAGGCGCAGCCAGGTGGCCATGTCACGGGCGGTGGAGCTGACGCCTCCGGCGGGCGACTGCGCGTCCGGGTCCCGGACGTAGCGGGGCTTCCAGGCACCGTCGGCCTTCACATGGCCATAGGCGCGGTCGGCGGCCTTCTCGAAGTCCTCGAAGCGCGAGCTGGTGGAGTTCATCCCGGCCGGCTCGTAGAGGGTGTCGGCGGCGAGCTTCTCCCAGGAAACGCCCTGTTCGTCGGCGACGGCCTGGGCCGCGGCCGTCAGACCGAAGTTGGTGTAGGCGTAGCTCGCGCGGAACGGGGCGAGTGGCTCGTAGCGCAGGTGGGACAGGATGTACGCGCGGTCGTAGCCGAGGTCTTCCAGGAGGTCACCGGCGTGGTCGGGAAGACCGCTGTGGTGCGCGAAGAGATCGGCGGCCGTCACGTGGGTGGTGACCCACGGGTCCTTCAGCCGGAAATCGGGCAGGTTCGGGGAGACGGGTGCGGTCCAGCCCTCGGTGCCCACGGCTCCGGAGACCACGGTGGAGGCGATCGGTTTCGAGACGGAGGCGAGCTGGAAGACGGTGTCGGCGTCTACGACGGCCTTCTCGCCGGCCTTACGGACGCCGTATCCCTGGAGATGGACGACCTTGCCGTCGTGGACGACTGCGACGGCCACACCCGGGACCCCGGTGCGCTTCATGGCTGCCTCGACGACCCCGTCGAGTCGGTCGACGGCGCGGGCCACGTCCGCGTCGTCGAGCTGGGCCGGTGGCTGGGGCGGGGGCGGCGATGGTCCGGGGGCCGCGGCGCCCAGCAGCGCCGCCAACCCGGCCGCGGCAAGCAGTCGGACGGTGCTCACTCGTCCATTCAACGGCCTGCGCGGATGTTTGTCGCGCGCTGCCGGGATCGCGAAGAGGGCGGGACCGGCGTGCGCGGCCCCGGCGCCGGGTCGTGGGACCGACGTATCTTGGCCCGCGTGAGGCGGTCAGGGGGACCCCGGGACACCACGACGGAGGGGGCGCCTCCCGCATGCGGGCCGCGACCACACCGGAAGACGCCGGGCGGGTGTCGGTCCCGGCCGGGCAGCCCGCCTGGGAGCTACTGTCGCCCGCGGTCGCGGCTCCGGCCGGGCGAGACGGGGCCGGGCGCTCCGGGAAGCGCCGCGCGAGGCGGTACGCAGATGATGTCAGTGCGGGGTCCTACGGTCCTGACCATGACGCGATCCGTACAGGCGCTCGCCTACGTCCGCCCGTCCGTCCTGGAACCCTCGGGGGCGGGCCGGCTGCTCGGGCTGGAGACCTCCGGCGGCCTCACCCCCACCGGGGCCGAGGCCCATCCCCGTTTCTTCTCCGGCTTCCTGACGTCCCCGCAGGTGGCCGCGCGCGGTCTGCTCGCGGTCGCGGACGTGGCGGCGGCGCGCTACCACCAGCGGATTCGGCCGGGATCGCTGGACCCGGTGGTGACGGGCAACGGCGACCGGCTGCGGTTCGAGTCGTTCTCGGGCTGCGGCGGGGTGTACGCCCGCCTCGACGTGCTGAGCGAGGGGCTCGACGGTGCCGGGACAGGGCACGGCACCACGAACGTCGACGTGAACAACCCGCTGCGCGAAGCGCTGTCCCGGATGACGGGCGACGATCCGCTGCACCTGCGGGTCGGGCCTGAGGAAGTGGCCGTGACGACGCTCGCGGGCCGGGTCGTCGAGAGGAAGGCGGCTCTGCCCGAGCGGTGGCTGCGGGGCTTCGCCGAGGCGCAGGTGGCCTCCGCCGGATTCGACCTGCGGGCCGAGCTGGCGGGCCCGGAGGCGATCCGCTTCCTGCGCTCGCTGCCGCGGGGGCGTGGGCTGGGCCCGTTGTGGGTGGTACCGGCGGGGCGGACGCTGCGTCCGACGACACGGTCGGCGGCCGGCGCCGTGTGCCTCCCCGGACCGGACCGGCTGGCGGCGCTGGAGCGGGTCCTGCGATACGCGACCGCGCTGCGGGTCTACGGGCCGGCGACGGACGGGGCCGCCACCGCGAGCGCCTGGGAGCTGGTGCTGCCGGGCATGCGGCTCACGCTCACCCTCTCCCCCGACGCCTCGCGCGGATTCTCCGGCGAGGGCGGTGTCCTGGAGGCACTGGCGACGGAGGAGGCGGCGGGGGACGCGGAACTGGTGTCGGTGCTGCTGTCCTGGGAACCGCGCGTCGACCCCGCCGAGCTGGCCGCGAGGTCGGGGCTTCCGGTCGCCCGGGTGCGCGCCGCGCTGACCCGGCTGGGTACGGCGGGCCGGGTGGGCTACGACCTGGCCGACGCCGCCTACTTCCACCGCGAGCTGCCCTACGACGCGGACCGGGCCGAACGCCACAACCCTCGGCTGGTCGCCGCCCGCGCCCTGGCCGCCGAGGGCGCGGTCCTGCTCGACGGCGCCCTGGCCACGGTCGCCTCGGGCGAACGGCGTTACCGCGTGCGGGAGTCCGGCGGAGTACTGAGCTGCACCTGCCAGTGGTGGGCCGATCACCGGGGGCGCCGCGGTCCGTGCAAGCACGCCCTCGCGGTGCGAATGGTCCGGCGCGGAGAGCCGTCCACGGGCGGCGCGTGACGGCGGCGACCGGCGCGGGACACGATCGCGGGCACGGTACCGGGCCCACCGCGGTCGGGCGGCTGACGGACGCGGTGGCCGGCCGACGACGCGGCCGGGCTGCTCAAGCCACTGGACGCGAACGCCGCAGCGCCGCGGTCACCCGCTCAGGGCACCGCGGGCGGAGGTGCGCGGCCGGCTCGGGAGCGTGGTCCGGCGGCTGCGCTCCGCACTCGACGGCGGGACCGGCGGCTCACCGTTCAAACGGTCGAAAACGGTCACTACGCCCATAGATCGGCGCTTAACCCGTCAGTCACAAAGCGTTCGTGATCACGCAACACCATTGGGTCACAGTGACGTCATGACTAAGGTGACATCCGCGAAGTCCTCCCGCCGCCCCCACCACTGGCGGCACGATCTGATCGAGCTCGCCGCTCTGTTCACCGCCGTCGTGGTGGCCGACACGATCGCCAAGACGGTGGTTCGGGGTGCCGAGGGACCCTACATGCTGGTGTTCTCGGCGATCGCCCTGATCGCGACCGCGGCCTTCCACACCTGGTGGGCACGGCGCCACAGTCACGCGCCGCCGGCCGGTGATCCCGGCGGCGGGTCGGCCCCGCCGCCGTCCGCCTCCTCGACAGCGGCGGATGAGCCCTCCGTGCCCGTCGAGACGGCGCTCTGGCGGATGCGTACCACCGTCCGCGACACCCCGGGGAGCCTCGCCGCCCTGTGCACGACGATGGCCCGCCAGGGCGTGGACATCCTGACCCTGCAGACCCATCCGCTCGCGGTGGGCACGGTCGACGAGTTCCTGCTGCGGGCGCCAGCGCCGCTGCAGGCCGGCGACCTCACCCGCGAGATCGCTGCGGCCGGGGGCACCGGCACCTGGATCGAGCGGGCCGACGCCCACGATCTGGTCGACACGCCGACCCGGCTGCTCGGCCTCGCCACCCGCACCGCCCTGGACGCGGCCGAACTCCCCCTCGCGCTGCGGCAGCTGCTGGGCCGCTGCACGATCCACTCGCTGCCCGACGTCTCCCTGACCGGGCGGCCCACCGGGGAGACCGCCCCGATCGAGGGCGTCCTCGAGGACACCGTGATGCGCCTGCGCGACCCGAACGGCGGGGCGATCACCATCGAGCGGCCGTACCTGCCGTTCACTCCCACGGAGTTCGCCCGCGCCCGGGCGCTCGTCGAACTCGACGCCCGGCTGGGACCCCGCGTCCCGCGCAGCCAGGACGTGCTCACCCTGCCCGAGGGCAACGAGATCACCGTCCGCCGCGCCGACCAGCGCGATCTGGTGCCCGCGCGCGCCATGCACGACCGCTGCTCCGCGCGCACCCTGGGCCTGCGGTACCACGGCCCGGTCGGTGACGCGGACCGCTACCTCGACCACCTGCTCAGCCCACGCTACGGACGCACGCTCGCCGTTCAGACGGCATCCGGCCGTCTCGTCGCCCTCGGTCATCTGCTCTGGGACGGCGACGAGACGGAGGTCGCCCTGATGGTCGAGGACGACTGGCAACGCCGGGGCATCGGCTCCGAACTCCTCGGACGGCTGGTCGCGATGGCCGTCGAGGCGGGCTGCGAGAGCGTCTACGCCGTGACGCAGTCGTCCAACACCGGGATGGTGGCCGCGATGCGGGCGCTGAACCTGCCCCTCGACTACCAGATCGAGGAGGGGACCCTGGTCATCACCGCGCGGCTGTCCACGGCTCCGTCACCGAAGCCGCGGCGTCCCGGCTCGTACCAGCGGGCGGAGCACTGAGGGCCTGGGTCAGGTCGCGCCACAGGTCCTCCACGTCCTCCAGGCCGACCGACATGCGCAGCAGGCGGTCGCCGACGCCCGCCGAGTGCCGGTCTCCCTCGGCGACGATCCGGTGGCTGATCGACGCCGGGTGCTGGATCAGGGTGTCGACACTGCCGAGGCTGACCGCCGGAGTGATCAGCCGCACGGCGGCGATCACGTCGTGCGGGTCTCCGTAGGGCTCGAAGGAGACCATCGCACCGCCCACCTTCGGGTAGTGCACCCGGGCGACGCGCGGGTCGCCCGTGAGCCGGCGGACGAGCTCGGCGGCCGTCGCCGACGCGGCCCGGACCCGTACCGGCAGCGTCGAAAGCCCCCGCAGCAGGAGATAGCCGGCGAAGGGGTGAAGCACGCCGCCCGTGGCGAAGCGCACCTGGCGCAGCGTGCGGGCGAACTCCTCGTCGCAGGCCACGACGCCGCCCATGACGTCGCCATGGCCGCCGAGGTACTTGGTCGCGCTGTGCAGCACGATCCGCGCGCCCTGCTCGGCCGGCCGCTGGAGGACCGGTGTGGCGAAGGTGTTGTCCACCAGGAGCGGGACCGATCCGCAGGCGTGGGCCAGCGCGCGGATGTCGACCTCGGCGAGCGTCGGGTTGGCGGGCGTCTCCACCATGACCAGGCCGGTGTCGGGGCGGATCGCGTCCGCTATGCCCGCCGGGTCGGTCCAGGTCACCTCGGTGCCGAGCAGGCCCGCGTTCAGCAGATGATCGCTGCAGCCGTACAGGGGCCGGACGGCGACGACGTGCCGCAGTCCCATGCTCGCCCGGACCAGCAGGACGGCGGTGAGCGCGGCCATGCCGCTGGCGAAGGCCACCGCCGATTCGGTGCCCTCCAGCCGGGCGAGCGCGTCCTCGAAGCGTGCGGTGGTGGGGTTGTCGAGGCGCGCGTAGACGGGCGGGCCGTCGAGCCGGGCGCCGGTGGTGGCGAACGCGTCGATCCGCGCGGCCTCGTCCCGGATGTCGTGCGACGGGTACGTGGTGGACAGGTCGAGCGGCGGGGCGTGCAGACCGAGGGACGCGAGGTCTTCGCGGCCGGCGTGCACGGCTTCGGTGGCCAGAGCCCTGGGGGTGGTCGAGGCGTCGTTGTCCATGGCGGCACTGTGAACGGATACCGGAAAGTAGCGGGAGAACCCCGTGCTACGTTCGCCGAATGGCCGATTCTGTCGTACTGGACCCGATCGATCTGCATATTCTGCGCCTCCTGCAGAACGACGCCCGGAGCACCTACCGCGAGCTCGCCGCCGAGGTCGGCGTGGCGCCCTCCACCTGCCTGGACCGGGTGGCCCGTTTGCGCCGTACGGGAGTGATCCTCGGGCACCAGCTACGACTGGATCCGGCCAAACTCGGCCGGGGTCTCGAAGCACTGCTCCTCGTCCAGGTCAGGCCCCACCGGCGCGAACTGATCGGTCCGTTCGTGGACCGGATTCGCGCGCTGCCGGAGTCCCGGGCGTTGTTCCATCTGACCGGCCCCGACGACTACCTGGTGCACGTCGCCGTCGCCGACCCCGCCGACCTGCAACGACTCGTCCTCGACGAGTTCACGTCACAGCGCGAGGTGGCCCGCGTCGAGACCCGGCTGATCTTCCAGCAGTGGGAGTGCGGGCCGCTGCTGCCGCCCGTCCCGGGCGCTCACTTGTCGGCCGACTGACATCGAGCGAGGGTGACGCGGACCACGGGGAGGCACGAGGATGAGTTCCATGCCAGAGACTTCCCGCAGCCCGCTGCCTCGCCAGGTCGCCGACACCTACGTCGACGCACTCATCGCCCTCGACCCGATCACCGGTACCTACCTGGGAGTCGCGGAGAGCGCCGGCCTCCTTCCCGACTTCTCGCCGGCCGGACAGGAGGCGGTGGCGGAACTCGCCCGCCGCACCCTGCTCCTGCTCGACGAGGCGGAGCGGCAGCCGGGCGCGGACAGCGACGCGGAGCGCCGCTGCGGCCGTCTGCTGCGGGAACGCCTCACCGCCGAACTGGCGGTCCACGACGCCGACGAGGGTCTCTGCGCCGTGAGCAACATGCGCTCCCCCGCACACAGCGTGCGCATGGTGTTCACGGTGATGGCGACCGAGACGGCGCAGGACTGGGAGGCCGTCGCGCGGCGGCTGCGGGCGGTGCCCACGGCTCTGGCGGGCTACCGCGCCTCGCTGGCACTGGGACTGGAACGCAAGCTGCTGGGCGGCCCCCGGCCGACGGCCACCTTCGTCGGCCAGCTGACCGAATGGGCGGGCGGGGACGGCGAGGAACGCGGCTGGTTCGAGTCCTTCGCCGACGGCGGACCCGACTCCCTCTCCCCCGAACTGCGAACAGAACTGGCCGCGGCGGCACGGGGCGCGACCGAGGCGGTCACGGCGCTGCGCGACTGGATGCGGGACGTCTACGCCCCCGCCGTCGAGGACGCCCCCGACACGGTGGGCCGCGAGCGGTACCAGCGCTGGTCGCGCTACTTCAACGGCACGGACCTCGACCTCGACCAGGCGTACGCCTACGGCTGGTCGGAGTACCACCGTCTGCTCGCCGAGATGCGGACCGAGGCGGAGCGCATCCTCCCGGGGGCCGGCCCCTGGGAGGCCCTGGCCCATCTCGACGCCCACGGCACCCACATCGAGGGGGTCGAGGAGGTCCGGCTCTGGCTGCAGGGCCTCATGGACGAGGCGATCGAGGCGCTGGACGGCACCCACTTCGAGCTCGCCGAGCGGGTCCGCCGGGTGGAGTCCCGGATCGCCCCGCCGGGCGGCGCGGCCGCCCCGTACTACACCGGCCCGTCCGAGGACTTCTCACGCCCGGGCCGCACCTGGCTGCCCGTCGACGGGGAGACCCGTTTCCCCGTGTACGACCTGGTGTCGACCTGGTACCACGAGGGCGTTCCTGGACACCACCTCCAGATCGCCCAGTGGGTGCACGTCGCCGACCAGCTCTCCCGCTACCAGGCGACGATCGGCGGGGTCAGCGCCAACGCGGAGGGCTGGGCCCTCTACGCGGAGCGGCTGATGGACGAGCTGGGCTTCCTCCCGGACGCCGAACGCCGTCTGGGCTACCTGGACGCGCAGATGATGCGGGCCTGCCGGGTGATCGTCGACATCGGCATGCACCTGGGGCTGGAGATCCCCGCGGAGTCGCCCTTCCACCCCGGCGAGCGGTGGACTCCGGAACTGGCTCAGGAGTTCTTCTCCCGGCACAGCAGCCGTCCGCCGGCCTTCGTCGAGAGCGAGCTGACCCGCTACCTCTCGATGCCGGGGCAGGCGATCGGCTACAAGCTGGGGGAGCGCGCGTGGCTGCTGGGCCGGGCCAACGCCCAGGCGGCCCACGGCGACGCGTTCGACGCCAAGGCCTGGCACATGGCCGCGCTGTCGCAGGGCCCGCTGGGGCTGGACGACCTGGTGGACGAGATCTCGCGCCTCTGAGAGCCTGTCCCCGGGCGGCGCTTGATCGTCCGGGGATCCGGCTGCTATTCCTCGTTCATGACCGGATACTCACCGGACGCCACCGACTGGCGCATCATCGAGGCTCTTCAGGACCAGGGCCGGGCCAGCTTCGCCGAACTGGCCCGGACCGTGTCCATGTCCGCGTCCGCCGTGACCGACCGGGTACGCAGGCTGGAGGAGAGCGGCGTCATCGCCGGGTACACCGCCGTGGTCGAACCGGAGCGGCTCGGCCTGCCGGTCCTGGCCTTCATCCGGCTGCGCTATCCGAACGGCAACTACAAACCGTTCCACGACCTGCTGGACGCGACCCCGGAAGTGCTGGAGGCACACCATGTGACCGGCGACGACTGTTTCGTACTGAAGGTCGCCACACGGTCCATGAAGCATCTGGAGGAGGTCTCCGGGAGGTTCCTCACCCTCGGTCCGGTGACCACGAACGTCGTCTACTCGTCGCCGCTGCCCCGGCGTCCGATCAGCCGCTGACACTCCAGCCGCGGATCGTGATCCTCATGTCCGGGCGGCTTGTCGCTGATAGTGGCCGGCCTGAGGTCGGGCCTGGTGGCGGCGTCACCAGTGGGACCAGTCGAGGCGGTCGGTCGCGTCGTGGACGGGCCGGACGACGAGCGCCGAGCTGTGTCGTTCGCGGACTGGCTCGGCCGGAGGTCCATGGATCTGCTGGGCTGGTGAACGCCGGCGAAGTCCCGCTGGGTCGTGGTCCGGGGAATCCGGTGCATGACATGGCGCTCGGACTCGACCGCCACGGAAACGCTTGACCACATCAGTCGCGGGTCAGGGCGCAAGGAAATCCGTGGATCGGCCCATGGTAGGTGACTTACTGTGTGGCTCCACGCCCTGAGATGAGTGGAAGGAGGCGAGCGCCGTGCGGTTCACACCTTTCCAGCGCTCCCTCTTTCCGCTGTCCCGGCGTGGTTCTTGAGTTCTGACCGGGAGCGCTCCAAGCAGCCTGTATCCCGGAGGAATCCATGACCGATGTGGTCATCCGCGCGCTCTCCGCGAGCGACGCTCATCTCTTCGACGCACTCCCCGACCCGCTGGGCGCCCGTGAGGTCCATCGACGTACCCAGTTCCGGCCCGACTGGAAGCGCGTCGCCCTGCGCGACGGCGAGGTCGTCGCACGCGGCGCGTGGTGGGGCGGACCCAACGACTCGGAGCCCGTGAACATCAACTGGTTCGACATGGCCGAGGGTGAGGAGGAGGCCGGGGCCGAACTCCTGCGCTCCGCTCCCTGGCAGGTCGAACTCGAGATCAACCTGCCCGGCGGCCGGCGGGAGGAGACCGACCTGCGCGCCGCCGCCGAGGCGCGCTTCGCCGCCGCACAAGCCGCAGGGTACGAACTCCTGGTGGAACGCTTCCTGTACCGCTGGACCCCGGAGCGAGGTCTGCCCGAGCGGCCCGGACGCCTCCGCTTCAGCGCCGAACCCGACGACACCGTGTTCTTCGACGCGTTGCGCCGCATCCACTCCGTCACCCTGGACGCCCACGCGCTCAGGGCCATCGAGGAGGGCGGCCTCGACCAGGCAGCCCAGGAGGAACTCGACTTCTTCCACTGGTGCCCCTCGCCACGGGAATGGTGGCAGGTCGCGCACACGCCGGAGGGGGACCTGGCTGGCATCCACATCCCAGCCCACAACCCCTCCGGCCCGACCATCGGCTTCATCGGAGTCGTCCCGGAACAGCGCGGTCGCGGCTACGCCTACGACCTCCTCGCGGAGTGCACCCACCTCCTCGTCGAGAGGGGCGCGGACTTCGTCAGCGGAGCGACGGACCAGGGCAACTTCCCTATGGCCGCGAACTTCGCCAAGGCCGGCTTCCCCGTCGTCAGTGAACGCATCGACTTCCACCCGGCGAGCCAAACGGCCCAGCAGCCCAGCGAGCAGTAGCACGCGCTGAGGGGTCCGGCCCGAGGGCAGGTCCGGACCCCTTGTCAGCGACATGCGGGATCTACGCTGTGGCCGGCGGCGCCATCTCGTCGTCAGTCCACGTACCTCACGGTGATCAACGGTGGACGCACCTGTATCTCGGACCAGCCCCACCGGCAAGACCACGATCCGCAGCTGGGGTACCGAACGGACCCGCGCGGAAACCAGGGAAGGACGACGCGCCCTCCAGTCGAGGGCGATACGGTCGACTTCGGGCGAAGATCACGACGTGAAAGAGCGTCCGGCCCCTTCCAGGGTCGAGTGCATCTTGGTGCGTGTCGTACTGGCTTGTCGGCTAGGACTCGATCGTTGCCGAAGAGTCCGTGCTCTGGAGCGCAGCGAGAACGTTCTGGACATTCTTTGCGCCGGCCGCCTTTGAGTAGGTGTTCTTAGCCCCGCCCATAGCCCGAGAGAAGGCCGAGTGGTACATAGCGCACAGCTCTGCCAAACGCGTTTCACCATCGTCGTAGACGTAGAGCTACACCGCCCAGCTACCCATACTCTTGTCGCATGATGCCACGACGCTGAAGGCCGGTTTCCTATCGATCGACGAAAAGGCGTCCTCTTCGATCTCTCCGAAATGCACTCCTCGCCCCGTCAAGGTTCCCTGGAACAGCTTCGCGATCTCCGTGACGCCGAGAGAAGAACGTAGGGTTGTTACATCGCTTCGCATCTATGCCTCGCCTATTCGAGAGTCACAACTTCACCGCACGGGTGGAGCCTTGCAGGATCCCCACCGAGATCGGCACGATCTTTGGTTTTCCAGAGACGGCCGTGAAGGCATATACAGGCGGAGAGCGTGCCCTCTTGCCCGACGCATAACAAACGATCGGTATACTCGGCATACATGGTCAACTAGCAAACTCGACACTTTGACAGGTGGCGCCAGCTCCCACCCTGTTCTCGGTAACCATTCATCCGTAGCGTCACACTCAGCGGAGTGTTATCGGAATACTCCGACAAACTATCGACTACGGAGGGAGCCTACTCCGATAAAGGTAAGAGCGGTGCGCTGACCGACGTATCGATCAGATTCGGTCACACGACGCCAGGACGTGGCGCATTGAGACATCGACATGCCGCGGTCACTTCTTACTCCAGCTGCAGGTCGTGATCTTGCTGGTCGGGGCCGGTGCGGATACGGGTGCGGCCAGCGTTGATCATCGTGAGTTGTGTGGACTGACGACGAGATGGTGGCCGCGGGCCACAGAAGAGATCCGGGTCGTTGGCGGGATGCGTTCGAGGTGGCCATGGGCCGTATTGCGGGCCGCTTCGCCCCGGTCGAACCCCGGCTGCGGGCCGGGCGTTCGGTGCTGGGGCCACTGTCGCGCCTGCCACGAAAGAACTGTTGGACGATTGCGGAGTGGGCGCGGGAGAAGTCCCCGCACGGCATGCGGCGTCTGCTGTGCAGGGCGTCCTGGGGCGCCGATGCGGAGCGAGACGATGTACGCGTGTACGTCGTGGAGCATCTCTACGACGAGGAGGGCCACTGAACGGCCTCGCTCACCGGATCGGCTGGTCCGACTGGCGACGCCGCCATCCGGCACGATCACAGGCCAGCCGTTGCCGTCGACAAGCCGCGGCCCAGAGATGAAGATCACGATCCATACGAGTACCAACCGATCTCGACACGCCAGGCGCTCCGCCGGAGCGCACTCGACCATGTGAGCATGAAGCCCCGGGAGCGTGCTCTTGCGTCACGGCAACGAGCGTGTGAGCCAGACCACTTCACCGTTGTCTTCCGTGGAGACGTGGTCCCGCTCGAACCCGAGTTCCTCAAGGACGCGGAGCGACGGTGTGTTCCACGCTCCGACGGTCGACCAGAGCCGTTTCCGCCCGGTCGCGACAGCGGCATCGAGCACCGCGCCGGCCGCCTCGGTGGCATAGCCACGCCCCTGCGCGCGCTGGAACAGCTCATACGCGATTTCAGGCTCTCTACGGTGGAGCGGCCGATGATCAGCCCGCAGTAGCCGATGAAGTCGCCTTCGTCGCGGCGCTGGATGGGCAGCAGGGCGATCCCCGTAGTCGCCGTCGCGGTGAGCAACTCCGCGATGGACGTCCGGATATGCTCAACCGTGGGAGTCCCCTTGCCGCGTTCGGCGAGGAGGGCGCAGAACTCAGCGGCGTCCGACTCGGCCCACGGCCGCAGTATCAGCCGCTCGGTCTCCAGGTGGAACGGCATCGTCTCGTACGTAGTCATGCCCCAGTCTGTCCCACGGATCGTCACGAGCTACGGCTGGATTACCAGATCGATCATCAAAGCCGAGAGCGCCCGATCCACGAGGGTCAGGCACCCTTTGTGTGGGCCGTTCTGGACTTGGCCTGAGGGCGAGCGGACTCGTCTTACTGCTCGCTGCCGCCTGAAGCGGTCTCGACCTTCGCACCGGCAGGTCAGGCACCGACCCCCTTCTGCCGCACGACCGACCCCGTCCGCTCCTTGACCACTTCGAGCTGCGCGGGGATACGTCGTCGCAGGTCAGCGACGTGGCTGACGATGCCGACGCTGCGGTCCCGTTCGCGCAGCGAGTCGAGGACATCGAGGACCTCGTCGAGGGTCTGCTCGTCCAGGCTGCCGAAGCCCTCGTCGATGAAGAGGGTGTCGAGCCGGACGCCGCCCGCCTCCTCGGTGACGACGTCGGCCAGGCCGAGTGCCAGCGCCAGGGACACGAAGAAGGTCTCCCCGCCGGAGAGCGTCGCCGTGTCGCGCTCCTTGCCCGTCCAGGCGTCGACGACGTGCAGTCCGAGGCCGGCCCGTCGTCCGCCGGACCGGGCGTCGGAGTGGACGAGGGTGTAGCGGCCGGACGACATGTGCCGGAGGCGGGCGGTGGCGGCGGCGGCGACCTGCTCCAGCCGGGCCGCCAGGACGTACGACTCCAGGCGCATCCTTCGCTCGTTCTCGGCCGAGGTGCCCGCGGTGAGACCGGCGAGCCGGGCCACCCGCTCGTACGTGGCGCGCAGCGGTCCGAGGCGGCGTACCTCGGTGTCGGCCTGGCGCGAGAGGCGGGACAGTTCCGCGCACCGGTCCCGGGCGGCGGCGAGGGCCGAGGTAGCGTCGCGCAGCGCCCGCTCGGCCGCGGAGTGCGCTGCCTCGGCGGACGCGGGGTCGGCCGGCGGTCGCAGCGCGGCGGCCCGTGTCGCGGGCTCGGCGAGCCGGTCGGCCACGGCGGCGTGTTCCGCCTGCCAGGTGTCCACCCAGTGCTGGAGGTCGCGGCGCTCCGCGGTCTCCAGCAGGGCTTCGGAGGCCAGCTCCGGGGTGTCGAACCCGGCGCGGTAGGCGGCGTCGGCGAGCCGGGCGTCGGCTTCCTTGAGGCGCCGGGCGGTGTGCTCGACGGCGCGGACGGTCTCGGCGGCCTCCGCGAGCAGCGTGATGCGCCGCTCCAGGAGGGCGGCGTGCTCCGCGACGCCACTCGACTCGCCCCGGAAGCGGGCCAGTTCGGCGTCGAGCGCGGCCTGCTCCCGGTCCAGCGCCTCCCGCTGGGACGTACGCGCGGCGACGCTCCGCTCGGCCTCCCGCCGGTGCGTGAGGCGTTCCTCGTGCTCACGCTCGGCGCGCGCCAGTGCCTCGCGGGCGGCGTGGGTCCCGGCCGCGTGCGCGTGTGCCTCGGCGTGCCGCCGTCCGAGCTCCTCCACCTCGCGGGCGAGCGTGCCGACCGTGGGTTCGCCGCTGCCGCCCGAGGTCCGGGCGGCCGGCCCCGGGCCGGCGGCGCCGCCGTTGGAGGCGGGTGCCGCGCCGTCGGCCCGGAGTCCGGTGAGGACCTCGGCGCGGGCGGCGGACCATGCCTCCGTGGTCGCCGCGAGGGTGCGTTCGGCGGCGGTGCGGGCCTCCTCGGCGGCCGTGAAGACGGCGTAGGCCGACTCCTCGGTGGCGCGGTCGACGTGGTCGGCGCCGGTGCGGGCGGGCGCCGGGTGGTCGGCGGAACCGCACACCCGGCAGGGATCGCCGGGTGTCAGGGCGGCGGCGAGTTCGGCGGCGATGCCCCGCAGACGGCGCGCCTTGAGGTCGAGCCAGGTCTCGTGGGCGTCGTTGCGTTCCTCGCGGGCCACGGTGAGCCGGACCTCGGCCGCGGCCACCTGCCCGGCCAGTTCGTCCCGGCGCCGGGCGGCGGCGAGGCGGTCCCGCGCCGGTGCCAGGCGTCCCGCGAGGTGCTCGGCCCGGGCGGCGGCGTCCTGCGCGGACTCGACACGCTCCCTGAGTCCCGCCCGGAGCGCCTCCCAGCCGGCGAGCCAGCCGGCGGCGTCCTGGAGGATGTCCTCGTCCTCGCGGGCCAGCCGGTCCAGTACGGCACGCTCCCGGGCGATCTCGGCCTCGCGCCGCTCCGCCCGCCGCGCGGACTCCAGGCCGCCGCGTTCCTCCCGCAGCCGGTTCTCCCGCTCGGCCAGTTCCTCCGCACCCGCTTCGGCCAGCTCGGGCGGCAGCCCGCCGCGGGAACGCCGACGGGCGGCGTCCGCCGCCGCGTGCTCGCGTTCCGCGTCCGCGCGCAGGCCGAGCGCGGGCGCCACCAGGTCGGCCTTGCGGGAAAGGTCGAGGGCTGCCTGCCGGCGGTCGCGTCCGGGCCTGCGCGCCTCCAGTTCCGTCTGTCGGCGACGGGCCTCGGCGGCCTGGGCCTGCCGGGCCGCCAGATCCCGTTCCTCGTCGTGGGCGCGCCGGGCGGCGGCCTGCCGGCTCTCGGCGGACGTGACCGCCGCGCCGGCGATGTCGAGCCTCTCCCGGGCCTCGGAGCGCGCCACAGCGGCCAGGGTCTGTACGGCCTGGGCGAGGCCGGGTTCGCCGGGCCGCCCGTCGACGGCCGTGCCGCCCGCGGCCTGCGCCATCCGGTGCGCGAGCGCGAGGAGCCGCTCGTCGCCTTCCCGTACCCGCTGCTCGGCGGTGCGCCGCAGTTCGGCGAGCCGCTCCTCGACCGCGGCGAACCGCCGGGTGTCGAAGAGCCTGCCCAGGAGCTTGCCGCGGGCCTCGGCGTCGGCTCGCAGGAAGCGGGCGAAGTCGCCCTGCGGCAGGAGCACGACCTGGCAGAACTGCTCGCGGCTCATACCGAGGAGCTGGGTGATCTCCTCACCGATCTCCTGGTGGGACTTGCTGAGCGCCTTCCAGGTGCCGGTTCCCGCGTCATGGGCGCGCAGTCGGCTCTGGGCCTTCTCGGTGGTGAAGCCACCGCCCCGCCTCTTGGGCCGCGGCTGGGCCGGGAGTCGGGTGATCTCCAGGCGGCGGTCCCCCACGGTCAGATCGAGCGTGACCTCGGTGGCGGTGCCGGCCGGGGCGTGGTCGCTGCGCAGGGTGGCGCCGGGGGTCTGTCGGGCGCCGGGAACGGTTCCGTACAGGGCGTAGCAGACGGCGTCGAGGACGGAGGTCTTGCCCGCGCCGGTCGGTCCGTGGAGGAGGAAGAGGCCGGCGGACGACAGAGCGTCGAAGTCGATCTCCTGGGTGGTGCCGAAGGGGCCGAAGGCCGTGACGGAGAGGCGGTGCAGTCTCATCGGCCCGCCTCCTGCCCGGCCGTGTCCACCCGGACGTCGTCGAAGGCTCCGAGCAGCACCGTGCGCTCGTCGCCGTCCGGTCCCGCGCCGCCGCGCACATGGGCCACGAAGTCCTCCGCGATCTGCTGGTCGGTACGGTCGCGCAGCCGCCGGGCGTAGGAGGCGCCGGAACCGTACTCGGCACGCTCGGGCTCGAAGACCAGGCTGAGGATGTGCGGGAAGCGGTCGGCGAGACGGGCCATCGGCTCGGAGGGCCGGTCGGGGTCGGTGAGGGTGGCCTCGATCCAGGACTGTTCGTGCCGTACCAGCTCGGGGTCCGCCAGCAGGTCGTCGAGCCGTCCTCTGACGCGGGCCAGGGGGCGGGGCACCGGGCAGTCGATCCGTTCTTCCGCTTCGATCGCGCCGTCGGGGCCGAGTTCGATCAGCCACATCGTCTTGCGGTGGTCGGCTTCGGAGAAGGAGTAGGCGAGTGGGGAGCCGGAGTAGCGCACCCTCGGGGTGACGGTCTGGCTGCCGTGCAGGTGTCCGAGGGCGACGTAGTCGACGCCGTCGAAGATCCCGGCCGGGACGGCCGCGACTCCGCCGACGGTGATGTCCCGCTCGCTGTCGCTGGGCTCGCCGCCCGCGACGAAGGCGTGCGCGAGGACCACCGAGCGGGTCCCCGCGGGCCGTGCGGCGAGGTCGGCGCGGACCCGGTCCATGGCGGCCCCGAGAACGGCCTCGTGCGCTGTCCGACGGGCGCCGAACTGTTCGCGTACGAGGGCGGGTTCGAGGTAGGGAAGGCCGTAGAGGGCGATCTCTCCGTGGGTGTCGGCGAGGAGTACCGGCGTGCCGACGGCGGCCGGGTCGGTACGGAGGTGGATACCGGCTCGCTCGATCAGTCCGGCGCCGACGCCGAGGCGGCGGGCCGAGTCGTGGTTGCCGGAGATCATCACGGTCGGCACCCCGGCCGCGGCGAGCCGGTGCAGGGCGGTGTCGAACAGTTCCACGGCGGCCAGGGGAGGCACGGCGCGGTCGTAGACGTCCCCGGCCACGAGGACGGCGTCGGCCTCGCGGTCGCGTGCCGTCGCCACCAGGTGATCGAGGAAGGCCGCCTGGGCGTCGAGCAGGCCGACCCGGTGGAACGACCGTCCCAGGTGCCAGTCCGACGTGTGCAGAATTCTCAAGGTGCCGCTCCGCCCCGCGTGTCCGTGCCGTTCCCTCCACCCCGGCCGTCCCGGTTCCCTCACGGGCATCGCGGGGCGGCGACCACCACGCTAGCGCCCCAGGGCCCATGATCCGGACCGGTTCCGGCGGTGCGCCGGTGGTACGTCCGGTCCGTTGTCCCTCGCCGGCGGCCTCGCGGAGGGCCTGTCCGCTCCGCCGACGGCCGGCACCTCCCACCGGCGGCGGGTCGTGCGCGGTCGGCGGGGCGCCGCGTCGGCCCTGCCGGAGACGCCCGCGTCCGTCGTCACGGCCGGGCGTCGCCGTACGCCTCGCCGCCGAGTTCGAGGGTGGCCGTGCCGGCCGTCACATCGGCGAGCCAGGCGCGGAAGCCGTCCACGTCGGCCTCCGGCAGGCCGATCTGGATCGTGACGGCCTCGGCGTAGTGGACCTCCCGCACGGTCCGGCCCGTCGCCCGCAGGTCGTTCTCGAGCCTGCCCGCGCGCTGGTGGTCGACGGTGACGGCGGCGAGCCGGAAGCGCCGCCGGGTGAGGGTGCCGAGGCTGTCCAGCGTCTCGCCGACCACTCCGCCGTAGGCCCTGATCAGGCCGCCCGCGCCGAGCTTCACGCCGCCGTAGTAGCGGGTGACGACGGCGGCCACGTACCGCACCTCGCGCCGCATCAGCATCTGGAGCATCGGGGCGCCGGCTGTGCCACCGGGCTCGCCGTCGTCGCCCGCCTTCTGGACGGCGGCGTCGGCTCCGATCACGTAGGCGAAGCAGTTGTGCGTGGCGGCCGGGTGCTCCTTGCGGACGCGGGCGACGAAGTCCTGCGCCTCCTGCTCGCTCGCGGCGGGTGCCAGCGCGCAGATGAAGCGCGAGCGGTTGATCTCGGTCTCGTGGCTGCCCTCGCGGGCGAGGGTGCGGTACTGCTCCTGCATTCCGCCAGCCTAAGGGCTGTCCTTGAACTGATCTTCGACCTGGCGGCCGGAGGGGAATCACCGGTGGCTCCGGCTCGTTCTGACCCGACAGAGGAGCGACCAGCGGAGGCAGCAGATGAGCGTCGAGTCCACGGGCACCGAGACGGACACCGTGCGGAGGATCCTGACCGGCACGGGTGACACCTGGGCCGTGGTCGGGCTGTCGTCGAACCGTTCCCGCGCGGCGTACGGCGTCGCCGCCGTCCTCCAGCGCCACGGCAAGCGGATCGTCCCCGTCCACCCGAAGGCGGAGACGGTGCACGGCGAGCAGGGCTACGCCTCGCTCGCCGACGTCCCCTTCCCGGTCGACGTGGTCGACGTCTTCGTGAACAGCGAGCACGCCGGCCGGATCGCGGACGAGGCGGTGGCCGTCGGCGCCCAGGCGGTGTGGTTCCAACTCGGCGTCGTCGACGAGGAGGCGTACGTCCGCACGCGGGACGCCGGTCTCGACATGGTCATGGACCGCTGCCCCGCGATCGAGATCCCGCTGCTGGGCTGACAGCGAGGATGCACCGCGGGGCCTCTCAGCGCACGGGCGGGATGGACACCGCCATCGTCATCTCGACCGGTTCCTCCGGACCGTCGTTGCGGTAGGCGTGCGGCACGCCGGCCTCGAAGACGGCGGAGGTACCGGCCGGCAGGGTGTGCTCCTCGCCGTCGACGACGAGGGTGAGGACACCCGCCGTGACATGCAGGAGTTCCGTCGTGCCGTCGGGGTGCGGGTCGGACGCGCTGCCGTCGCCGGGCATCAGCGTCCACGACCAGAGTTCCAGAGGGCCGCGCGCCTCGGTGCCGACCAGGAGCGTGGTGTGGCTGCCCGTCGAGGTGGACCACATCCGGACGGCCTGTCCGGACGGGACGAGACGGACCTGGGGGCCCTGCTCGTAGTCCAGGAGAGTGGTGATGGACACGCCGAGGGCGTCGGCGAGCTTCACGGTGGTGCCGACGCTGGGGTTCGTACGGGCCTGCTCGATCTGGATGATCATGCCGCGGCTGACGCCGGCCCGGGTCGCCAGAGCGTCCAGCGTGAGTCCGCGTTCCTTGCGCCACCGCTTCAGGTTGCGTGCGAGCGACTGCGTGAGCTGATCGAGGTCAGACACATTCCGTCCAATATTCTGGATGACATAGTTCAATACACTGCACTACGGTGAGGTGTACCTGAATGTTCACCGCACTGTACTGCGCCCCCGCGAGGATTCCATGACAGCACTGTTCGCCCTGGCCACCAGCCTTCTGTGGGGCCTGGCCGACTTCGGCGGCGGGCTACTCACCCGGCGGATGCCGGCCCTGACGGTCGTCGTCGCGTCGCAGATCCTCGCGACGGTCGTGCTGGGCGGCGTCGTCGCCGCCGCGGGCGGCTGGAGCGAGGCGGGGCCGCGTCTCTGGTACGCGGTCGCGGCCGGCGCGGTCGGCCCGGTGGCGATGCTGTGCTTCTACAAGGCGCTGGCACTCGGCCCGATGGGCGTGGTCTCCCCGCTCGGGTCGCTGGGCGTCGTCCCCGTGTCCGTGGGGCTGCTCCTCGGCGACCGGCCGGGGCTGCCTCAGTTCGCGGGCATCGCGGTGGCGGTCGCCGGCGTGGTCCTCGCCGGCGGCCCCGAGCTGCGGGGCGCGCCCGTGCGTCGCCGGGCGGTGCTGCTCACCGTGGTGGCGGCATGCGGGTTCGGCGCGGTGATGGCGCTGATCGCGGAGGCGTCCACGACGCTCACCGGCCTCTTCCTCGCCCTGTTCGTCCAGCGCGTCACGAACGTGGTGGTGGGCGGCGGCGCGCTGTACCTCTCCGTGAAGCGGGGCGGGCGGGCCCTGCCGGAGGACGGCGGCGGGATGCGGACCGTCCTGGCGGCCCTGCCGGCCCTCGCCTTCGTGGGGCTGGCGGACGTCGCCGCCAACGGGACGTACTCGGTCGCGGCGCAGCTCGGTCCCGTCACGGTCGCCGCCGTCCTGGCCAGCCTCTACCCGGTCGTCACGGCGCTGGCGGCGCGCGGGGTGCTGGGGGAACGGCTGCGCCCGGTCCAGGCCGCGGGCGCGGGTCTCGCGCTGATCGGGACGGTGCTCCTCGCCACGGGCTGAGCACGCCCGCGCGGCCATGGCGGGGCCGTCCCGCGAGGGGCCGGCCCCCCGGGGGGTGTCCGCCCGGTCAGGCGTCCTTGAGTACCTGGCTCAGGTCCCCGCCGACGTCGAGCTCGAGCCGTGCGAGCGCCGCGAGCTGCTCGGGCGTCACATCGTCGGGGATCGGGACCGGAGCGGGCGTCCGCAGCGGCGGCTGCCAGCCGCGCACCGGGTCCCAGCGGCGCACCACCCGGGCCGGGGCGCCCGCCACCACCGAGTGGTCCGGCACCTCGCCGCGGACGACGGCCCCCGCGGCGACGACCACGTTGCGTCCGATCCGGGCCCCGGGAAGGATCACCGATCCGGTACCGAGCCAGCAGCCGGGGCCGATCTCGACCGGCGCGGACCGCGGCCACTGTCGGCCGATGGGCTCGTGCGGGTCGTCGTAGCTGTGGTTGGTCGAGGTGATGTACACGTACGGGCCGCAGTACGTGTCGGAGCCGATGCGCACCGCGGCGTCCGCGATGACATGGCTGCCCCGGCCGAGGACGACGCCGTCGCCGAGGCAGAGGACGGTGTCCGCGCCGAGGTCGAGTCCGGGCATCATGCCGGCGGTGAGCGTGACCTGTTCGGCGATGATGCAGCACTCGCCGATCTCGATCCACGGCTCCCCGAACACGGTGCCCTGGGGGAACGCCAGCCGGGTACCCGCGCCGAGTCGGCGGAAGCGGAGCCTCCCCGGACGCTCGGCGGTCACGGCGCCCGCCTCCTGCATCCAGCGCCAGCCGCCCCGCACGGCGCGGGCGAGAACACGGCGCCGCCAGGCGGCGAGAGACGAGAACATGTTTCTGTTCCTGGGCACCCGCACACGGTAGTCGGCGCCGTCGCACCCGATCAGTGCGGCGCCCTGTGATGTCCGTCATGACAGCGCCGCGTAGGGTGCGCAAGGGCGTGAAGCAGGCGCGAACGAACGGAGTGAACGGTGGCGGAGGCGTTGATCAGAGGCGTGGGCGGCAAGGAGCCGCGGGTCGATCCGACGGCGTTCACCGCGCCGACCTCCGTCGTGCTCGGCGACGTCACGCTCGGCGCCCGCGCCGGCGTGTGGTACCACGCGGTGCTGCGCGCGGACTGCGGACCCATCGTCGTCGGCGAGGACACCAACATCCAGGACAACTGCACGGTGCACGTCGACCCGGGGTTCCCGGTCAGCATCGGCGACCGGGTCACGGTCGGGCACAACGCCACCGTGCACGGCTGCACGGTGGAGGACGACGTCCTTGTCGGCATGGGCGCCACGATCCTCAACGGGGCCCGGGTCGGGGCCGGCTCCCTGGTCGCCGCCCAGGCGCTCGTGCCGCAGGGCATGGAGATCCCGCCGGGTTCCCTGGTCGCCGGCGTGCCGGCGAAGGTCCGGCGCGCCCTGACGGAGGAGGAGCGGGCGGGCATCAGGCTGAACGCCGAGATGTACCTGCTGCTGGCGAAGAGCCACACCGAGGCGTTCGAGGACTGAGCGCCCCGACGGGCGCGGCGCCGCGACAGCGAGGGCCGCGCCCTCCGGCCGGGGGTCGGCTCGGCCGGGTCCGCGGGCCGCTTCCCGCAGCGGCGTCGGGTGCCCGGCCCGCGGGCCGGGGTCCGCCCTCGCGCTCGGGCCGCGGACCACGCTCCGATCCGCGGGCCGTGCGCCGTGTCAGTCCGCGACCACGACGGGCTCCGGGCCGGACTCCTCGACGGACCGGGCACGGGCCGCCGCCTTCTTCGCCCGGTTCCTGAGGACCAGCATCGACGTGACGCCGATCAGGACCGCGAGGACCAGTCCCAGCCAGGAGAAACGCTTGAGCCAGGCTTCGGCGACGATCCCGACCGAGTAGACGACGGCCGTGGTGCCCCCCGCCCAGAGGATTCCGCCGAACACGTTGGCCAGGAGGAACTTCCAGTACGGCATACGCAGAACGCCCGCGAGCGGTCCGGCGAAGATCCGCAGCAGAGCCACGAAGCGGCCGAAGAAGACGGCCCACATGCCCCACTTCTCGAAGGACCGCTCGGCCATGCCGATGTTGGCCTCGCTGAAGTGCCCGGGGAACTTCCCGCCGAGCCAGGCGAGCAACGGACGGCCCCCCTTGCGTCCGATCGCGTAGCCGATCGAGTCGCCGATGATCGCGCCGGCGGTGGCGCAGGCGCCGAGGACGTACGGGTTGATGTCGCCGTGTTGTGAGGCCAGCAGCGCGGAACTCACGAGAACGATCTCGCCCGGCAGCGGGATGCCCAGGCTCTCCAGCCCGATGACCACGCCCACCAGCGCGTAGACGGCGACCGCGGGGATCGTCTCCAGCCATTCCTGCACGTGCACGCGGGTTCCTCCCGTATCGACCCCTGCCGGCCCGTGGCCTCGGCGCGCGGCCTCGCGCACGCCGGGGCAGCCTACCTGGTCACGGGGTACGGACCTCGACTCGGCGATGCGGGCCACAGGGGCTCGGGGCGGCCGGGGCGGGGCGCCGGGCCCTGGACGCGTCCGCCCCCGCGCCCCGTGAGACGGGGCGCGGGGGCGGAGGGTGCCGGCCGGAGGTCAGGCGTTGGGGCGCAGGGTCCAGACGACCGTCATCTCGCCGGTCTCGGCACCGTCCTCGCGCGTGATCGAGATCCGGACCGGGAACTCGGGGCGACGCCCTTCGTCCAGTTCGGCGACGACCTCGGCGGCGGGGCGACCGAGCGTGGCGGTGGCCGTCACGACACCCATGGCGAGCTTCTTGTAGCCGATCTCGGCCTTGACGGCGAGCGGCACCGCACGGCCCAGCTGGTCACCGAAGGCGGCCAGGACGATCGCACCGCTGGCGGACTCGGCCAGCGTGAACATGGCGCCGGCGTGCGGGCCGCCGACGTGGTTGTGGTAGTCGGCCTGGTCCGGCAGCCGGACGACGGCCCGTTCCGAAGTCGTCTCCAGGAACTCCAGTCCGAGAGTCCTGGCCATGGGAACCGTGGCGGCGAGCATCTCGCCGACGGACATCTGATCTGCGCTCATACCCAGATGTTACCCATGAGTAGCACCGAAGGCCATAGCGCGGCCCCGCACGCTCGCGCGGGGCGGGCGTGGCCCGTGCGGGACCGCACCTCTATGGTTACTCGCCATGTGGCCAGGACAGCAGCCGCCCGGGGGCGAGCAGAACCCGCAGGACCAGAATCAGAACCCGTACCAGCAGCCGGGGTACCAGCAGCCGAACCCGTACCAGCAGCCGGGGTACCAGCAGCACCCGAGCGGGCAGCAGCCGGGCTATCCGCCGCAACCGTCCCAGCCGGGCTACCCGCAGGGAAACCCCTACCAGCAGCCGACCGTTGCGCAGTACGCGGTGCCGGGCCCTCCGGGGCCGGTCGGGCCCGGAGACGGCAAGAAGAAGCGGACGGCGCCGGTCGCGATCGTCGCCGCCGTCGCCGTCCTGGCCGCGGCGGGCGTCGCGGGCTACCTCGTCCTCGGTAAGGACGACGGAAGGAACGACGCGGGCGGCGACCCGAAGCCGACCGTGTCTGCACCCGGTTCCGGGTCCGCCGCCGCGTCACCGACACTCGAGAACCCGCGCGACGACGCCGAGAAGCAGCCGACCGTCCCGGGCTGGAAGGTCGTCCACAACCCGAAGTACGGCACGCTGTTCGACGTACCGCCCGAGTGGGAGGTGTCGCGGACCGGAGTGATCACGTACTTCGAGGACGAGAAGAAGGGCGACGGCTCTCCGGTCGTCACGATGTCCTCACCGGCCCACTTCAAGAGCAAGTGGTGCGCGTACGACACGGACAAGAACGGCACCGACGAGACCTGGGGCCTCGGCACCGCGGGGACGAAGGGCGGCCAAGGCGCCAAGAACACCGACGAGGCGGCGTTCAACGAGGCCGGCAACTGGGTGTGGGCCGGCTACGCCCAGCACATGCCCAAGGGCACCATCAAGATCACCAAGGCGGTCCCCTACACCACCGGGTCCGGCCTGTCGGGCAGTGTCGCCACGGCGACCGCTCCGGGGATCAAGAAGCGGAACACCTGCGAGTCGGACGGCAAGTCGCTGGCGTTCTCCTTCAAGAACGCCAAGGGCGACTTCGCGTCGTTCGTGATCTACGCCGCCGCCGGGGTCAAGGACGAGCTGCCGGACGCCACCGTCCGGAAGATCCTCTCCACCGTGCGCCTCGACACCGAGTCCTGACGCCCGCCGTCCGCCGGTGCGCCGCCGCACCGGCGGACGGCGCGGTTTGGCAGCGGGACCCCACGGCGGGGATAGTCCCCGGGTGAGCGATACCGCCGTCCCCCGTCCACCGTCACGGGTCCGCCGCCCCGAATGGGCGGGACGCAACTACGTCCTGCTGACCGCCGCCGCGGTCGTGACCAACCTCGGCACCCACGGTGCCCTGATCGCGTCGGCGTTCGCCGTGCTCCAGGCGGGCGGCGACGGCGGGGACGTCGGGCTGGTGGCGGCGGCGCGCACCCTGCCGCTCGTCCTCTTCCTGCTCGTCGGCGGCGCGGTCGCGGACCGCGTGCCGCGGCACCGGGTGATGGTCGCCGCCAACGGCCTGAACTTCGTCTCGCAGGGCGTCTTCGCGCTACTCGTCCTGACCGGCGAGCCACAGCTGTGGCAGATGATGCTCCTCACCGCCCTCTGCGGCACCGGGCAGGCGTTCTTCAGCCCGGCCGCCGAGGGCATGCTGATGTCCAGCGTCAGCGGCGACCAGGTCAGCCGCGCCTTCGCCCTGTTCCGGATGGCCATGCACGGCGCGGGCATCGGGGGCGCGGCGCTCGGGGGCGCGATGATCGCCGCGTTCGGCCCCGGCTGGGTCCTGGCGGTCGACGCGGCGGCCTTCGCCGTCGCGGGCTCCCTGCGGGCCTTCCTCGACGTCGGTCACATCCGCGAGCGCGAGGCGGGCGGCGGTCTCCTCGCCGACCTGCGCGAAGGCTGGCAGGAGTTCGTCGACCGCCCCTGGCTGTGGTCGATCGTGGCCCAGTTCGCGATCGTGGTCGCGCTGGTCGGCGCCGCCGAGTCGGTCTACGGACCGCTGGTGGCCCGGGACGAGCTGGGAGGGGCGGGGCCCTGGGGGCTGTCGCTCGCCATGTTCGGCGTGGGCACCCTCGTCGGTGCGCTGCTCATGATGCGGTGGAAACCTCGCCGGATGCTGCTGGCCGGAACCCTGTGCGTGTTCCCGATCGCCCTGCCGTCGGCGGCTCTCGCGGTGCCGCTCGACGTGGTGGGACTCTCCGCGGCGATGTTCGTCAGCGGCGTGGCCATCGAGGTGTTCGGCGTGTCCTGGATGACGACGCTCCACCAGGAGATCCCCGAGGAGAAGCTCTCCCGGGTCTCCGCCTACGACTGGTTCGGCTCGACGGCCGTGCTGCCGCTCTCGACGGCGCTGGCGGGCCCGGCGGAGAGCGCCTTCGGCCGCCAGGAGGCCCTCTGGGGCTCGGCGGTCCTGATCGTGGTGGTGACGGCGCTGGTCCTGCTCGTGCCGGACGTCCGCAAGCTGACGCGGCGGACGACCCGGATCGCCGTGACGCAGACCGCCGGGTCGGCCGGGGTCACGGAGCCCGCCCGCGCGCTGCCCGGCGCTCCCGCCCCGGCCGGCGGGGGCCCTCCCGCGTGGCCCGCGGACCCGTCGGATGAGCGACCGGCCGGCTGACGGGCTACCGACGGGGCCGGGCGGGCGGCGACGTCAGCCGACGCCGAAGGCGCCGGCCGGCGGTACGGGCGACGCCACCGCCTCCGCGTCCGCGACCGGTCTCGCCCCGCCGACGAGACGGGCGAGGCCGGCCCCGTACTCCACGCGTGCGGGGAAGGCGTCGGCGGCTGCGCGGCGGGCCAGCCGGGCCGTGTCGATCTCCCGGTCGGAGGCGACGAGGACGGTGTTCCCGAAGCGTCGGCCGCGCAGCACCGCGGGTTCGGCGATCAGCGCCAGCTCGGGGAAGACCCCGGCGAAGGTCGCCAGTTGCGAGCGCAGGAAGGCGAAGGGTGACCCGTCGGCCAGGTTGGCGGCGTACGTGCCGCCCGGTCGCAGCACCCGTCGGGCCGCTCGCGCGTACTCCGTCGAGGTCAGGTGTGCCGGCACGCGCGATCCGCCGAACACATCGGCGATCAGCACGTCCACCGACGCGGCCGGGGCGCTTTCCAGCCAGGCCCGCGCGTCCGCGCCGTGCACCGTGACGCCGGCGGCGTCCGGCAGGGGCAGCTTCTCCGAGACCAGCGCCAGGAGCGCCCGGTCCGCCTCGACGACGTCCTGGCGGGAACCGGGGCGGGTCGCCGCGACGTACCGGGGCAGGGTGAGCGCGCCGCCGCCGAGGTGCAGGACGTCCAGTGGCGCGCCCTCCCCGGCGACGGCGTCCAGGACATGGGCGAGCCGGCGCGCGTACTCGAACTCGAGGTGCGTCGGCTCGTCCAGGTCGACGTACGACTGGGGCGCGTCGTCGACCGTCAGGAGCCAGGCCCGTTCGCGGTCCACATCGGGCATGAGACGGGCGGTGCCCCCGTCGACGTCCCGGACGACCGGTATCTGCTCGTTCACGCTCTCATTGTGCCCGCGGCCCCGGGCAGCCGGACCCGCGCCGGGGCCCGCGCTCCGCGGGGCGCGGAACGCGGGCCCCGGTGACGGTCAGTCGACCGTGGTGACGGTGCCGGCCCCGACCGTGCGACCACCCTCGCGGACGGCGAAGCCGAGGCCCGCCTCCAGGGGGACGTCGCGGCCCAGTTCGACCGTCATGGTGACCGTGTCGCCGGGTCGGGCGACCGCGGTCCCGCCGAGGTCGATGTCACCGACCACGTCCGCGGTCCGGATGTAGAACTGCGGCCGGTAGCCGGTCGACACGGCCGTCGTCCGGCCGCCCTCGCGGGCGGACAGGAGGTACACCCGGGCGGTGAACCGGCGGCTCGGCACGACGCTTCCGGGAGCCGCCACCACGTGGCCACGCCGGACCGCGCCGCGTGGCACACCCCGCAGCAGCAGCGCCACGTTGTCACCGGCCTCGGCCGACTCCATGGGCTTGCCGAAGGTCTCGACACCGGTGACGACCGTCTCGGTGCCGGCGCCCAGGATCTCCACGCGGTCGCCGACCCGCACCGTGCCGCGCTCGATCGCGCCGGTGACCACCGTGCCGCGTCCGGTGATGGTGAGCACGTTCTCGACCGACAGCAGGAACGGCGCCGCCACGTACCGCTCGGGCGTGGGGACGTAGGTGTCGACGGCGTCCAGCAGCGCGCCGACGGCGGCCGTCCAGCGCGGGTCGCCCTCCAGCGCCCGCAGGCCGGAGACCCGGACCACCGGCACGACGTCACCGCCGTAGCCGTGCGCGGTCAGCAGTTCCCGTACCTCCAGCTCGACCAGGTCGGTCAGCTCGTCGTCCCCGGCGTCGGCCTTGTTGAGGGCCACGACGATGTGGTCGACGCCGACCTGACGGGCCAGCAGGACGTGCTCGGCGGTCTGCGGCATGATGCCGTCGAGCGCCGACACGACGAGGATCGCCCCGTCGAGCTGCGCCGCGCCCGTGACCATGTTCTTGACGTAGTCGGCGTGGCCGGGCATGTCGACGTGGGCGTAGTGGCGGGTCTCGGTCTCGTACTCGACGTGCGTCAGGTTGATGGTGATACCGCGCTGAGCCTCCTCGGGCGACCGGTCGATGCGGTCGAACGGCACGAAGGTCCCGGTCCCCCGCTCGCTGAGGACCTTGGTGATGGCCGCGGTCAGGGTGGTCTTGCCGTGGTCGACGTGGCCCATGGTGCCGATGTTGAGATGCGGCTTGGTGCGCACGTACGCCGTCTTGGACATGGTTCGCTCGTTCCTTGAGCTCGAAGCGTCTGCGGGAACCCCGGTGGCCGGACCGACCCTCCCCCTGGGGGGTCCGCCGGACGATCCGGGGAGGGTCAGCTTCGGGCGCCGTCGAGGGCGAGGGCCGCGGCGGAAGCCGCGGGCGCCGCGACGACGGCCGCGACCGCCACGGCGGTCTCGGAAGCGGCGGCACGTGCGACATCGGCGGGCGTGGTCACACCCGGCGGGACGGCAGCCTTCGGCGCGGCCGCGACTGCGGGCCGTGCTGCGAGGAAGGCGTACCGGAACATGCCCACGATCATGACGTCGTGCGGCGTCCGCGTCGAACGGTTTTCGGCGGCCCGCCCGTCAGGGCCCTCCACGGCCCGGGACTTCGGGCGGACCGACCGGAGCGGCGACGGGCGGCGCGGCCCCGGGCGGCCGGGCCGGGGCCACGGCCGTACCGGTCCGGAGCCCGGGGGTGCCGCTCCGCCGGCCCGGGGCGGTCAGACCCACCAGCGGCGTCACCACGAGCATCATCACTGTCCGAGGTTCCTGAGCGCCTCGCGCACCGAGAGCGGGGCGAGCCGGCCCCGGTGGGCCTCGACGAAGGCGCGGACCTCGGCGGGGTCGGTCTTGGCGTACTCGCGCAGCGCCCAGCCGATCGCTTTTCGTACGAAGAAGTCGGGGTGCGCCGAGCGCCGCAGGCAGAAGGCGAAGAGCCGGTCGGCGTCGGTCGCGTCCTTGAACCGCAGCTGGTGCAGGATCGCGGTGCGCGTGACCCACAGGTCGTCGTCACCGACCCAGGAGTCCATCTCGGCGGCGAGCACGGGGTCGGCGGCGACGAGCCCGCCGACCACGTGGGCGGCGAGGTGATCGACCGTGTCCCACCACGAGACGGTGGTGACGAGCCGCCGCGCCACGGGCAGGAAGTCGGAGCTACAGCGCTCGACGTGGCGGTGCAGGTAGTCGACGGCGAAGTAGTGGTACTCCCGCTCGGGCAGCGCGAAGCAGCGCAGCGCGACGGCGGCACAGTCCTTCTCGTCCGGGCGCGGGGTGCCCTCCAGGACGGTCCCGGACAGGGCGCGCCGCTCGGGTGTGCGGATGCCGAGGAACGGGGCCACGCCCTTCATGTACGCGACCATCTCCTGTGCCCGGAAGGGGTTGCCCGCGGGCGGATAGAGCCGCGTGAGCCGGTCCAGGACGGTATCGGCGAGGGCGCTGCCGGGCACGGCGGTCGTCATGGCGTCACTGTAGGCCCGGCGCCCCGCCCCCGGAGGACACGCGGACCACCGGCTCGGGCCGGTGCCGGTGAGGCATCCGGAGCGGGCATGACGCGCGTTACGGCGATCACACGGGGGCTTCGGTTACTCTCCCCGGATGCTCGACCCCGTCACCCGGCCGCCGGGCGAACTCATCCCGCGTTGGTCCCGGGCCCTGCTGTCCCCGTGGTCCCGGTTGTCCGCGCTCGCCGCGCTGCTGCTGGGCGCGGCGACGACCGTGGTGCTGTACGAGCCGCAGAGACTGCTGGCCGCGGGCTGGCCGCCCCAGGTGGGCGGCGCCGGTGCCGTGTTGCTGTTCGGCCTGGCGTACGGGGGGTGTGTGGCCGCCTTCGTCCCGCGGCCGATCCTGAACCTGGCGGCGGGCGCGCTGTTCGGCAGTCAGGCGGGGCTGGTCGCGGCGGTGGCCGGCACGGTCCTGGGGGCCGGTATCGCCTTCGCCCTGGGGCGGGTCCTGGGGCAGGACGCGCTGCGGCCCCTGCTGCGCGGCCGGTGGCTGAAGGCGGCTGACGGGGTCCTCAGCCGGCACGGGTTCCGCTCGATGCTGGCGATCCGGCTCTTCCCGGGGGTTCCCTTCGCCGCCGCCAACTACTGCGCGGCGGTCTCCCGCATGGGGTACGTGCCGTTCCTCGTGGCGACCGGCCTGGGGTCGGTGCCGAACACCGCGGCCTACGTGGTGGCGGGGAGCCAGGCGGGCTCGCCTTCCTCACCCGCGTTCCTGATCTCCACGGGGTTCATCGTGCTGTCCGGCGTCGCCGCCGCGGTGGTCGCCTGGCGCAAGCGCCACGGCCTGCGGCGGGCGGCGGACCCGGTGCCCGTGTCGACGGGCTCTGAGCCGGCCGGGGTCCTGGCCGGGGCGGGCGGCGTCCGCGACGTCGTCTGACGGCGCCCCCGCCCCTCACCCGCCCCGCCGCCGACCGCGCGGGACGCCGGAGGCCCCCGGCCGGCCCTGGTCGCTCAGAGCCTGTCGGGTGGCCTTCGGCCGACAGGCTCTCAGAGAGCCTCGACGATCATCGCGTTGGCCAGTCCGCCGGCCTCGCACATGGCCTGGAGGCCGTACCGCGCGCCCCGGGACCGCAGGGCGTGGACGAGGGTGGTCGTCAGGCGGGTGCCGCTGGCGCCGAGGGGGTGGCCCAGGGCGATGGCCCCGCCGTTGACGTTGACCCTGGCGGGGTCCGCGCCGGTCTCCTGCTGCCAGGCGAGGACGACACTGGCGAACGCCTCGTTGATCTCGAACAGATCGATGTCCCCGATGCCGAGGCCGGCCCGGCGCAGCACCTTCTCGGTCGCGGGGATCACGCCGGTCAGCATGAGCAGGGGGTCGGAGCCGGTGACCGCGAAGGCGTGCAGCCGGGCCAGGGGGCGCAGCCCGAGGCGGGCCGCGGTCTCCGCCGCCATGACGAGCACGGCCGAGGCGCCGTCGTTCGTGGGGCTGCTGTTGCCCGCCGTCACCGACCAGTCGATCTGCGGGAACCGCTCGGCGAAGACGGGGTCCCGGAAGGCCGGCCGGAGTCCGGCGAGGACCTCCGGCGTCGTCATGGGCCGCACCGACTCGTCGCGGGCGGCCCGGCCGTAGGGGACCACTTCGGCGTCGAAGAGCCCCGTCTCCCAGGCGCGGGCCGCCTTGGCGTGCGAGGCGGCGGCGAAGGTGTCCATGGCCTCGCGGCCGAGGGACCACTTCGCGGCGATGAGTTCCGCGCTGATGCCCTGCGGGACCAGTCCTCCGGGATACCGCTCGGCGACACCGGGGCCGAAGGGGTCGGAGCCGGGCGGCACGTTGGACCACATCGGGACGCGGCTCATCGACTCCACGCCGCAGGCGACGGCGATGTCGTACGTGCCCGAGAGCACCCCCTGGGCGGCGAAGTGCACGGCCTGCTGGGACGAGCCGCACTGCCGGTCGACGGTGGTGGCGGGCACGGAATCGGGCAGTCCGGCTCCGAGCCATGCGTACCGCGTGGTGTTCATGGCCTGCTCGCCGACCTGGTCGACGGTGCCGCCGATGACGTCGTCGACGAGTGCCGGATCGATGCCGGCGCGCTCGACCAGGGCGGCGAGGGTGTGGGAGAGGAGGGCGACCGGGTGGACCTCGGCGAGGGCTCCACCCGCCTTGCCCTTGCCGATAGGCGTCCTGACGGCTTCGACGATGACGGCGTCACGCATGACAAGCTCCTGGACTCGCGAGTTGGAAAAATGGACTGACCCTCACCGGGAACCTAACCCAGAGCGTTGGAATTTCAAACCCATGAAAGGATCTCCCGTAGGCTGGGCCCATGAAGGCCGCCTCCCGCCCCTGTTCCATCGCCGACGCCCTCGCTCTGGTCGGCGAGAAGTACGCACTCCTCGTCCTGCGGGAGGTCTCGCTCGGCGCACGCCGCTTCGACCGGATCGCCCGCAACACGGGCGCCCCCCGGGACATCCTCACCGCACGCCTGAAGCGGCTCGTGGAAGCCGGGATCCTGGAGAAGGTCCCCTACAGCGAGCGCCCGCGACGCTTCGAGTACCGCGCGACGACGGCGGGTGAGGAACTGCAGCCCGTGCTGCTCACCCTGATGAGCTGGGGCGACCGCCATCTGAACCAGGAGGCGCGGCCCATGGTCTTCGAACACGCCTGCGGGGAGACACTGAGCCCCCGGGTGGTGTGCGCGCACTGCGGCGACACCGCGGACGGCGCGAGCCTCACCCCGCACGTGAAGGCACCGGGCTGGACCACGACGGGACCCGCCGGAAGCTGACCGGCCGCCCCCGCCCCGCCGCCCCTCCCCACTCGGCGGACCGAATGCCCGGTCCCCCCGCCGGGCCCCACTCTTTTCACGGAGCCCGCTCCGGGCCGGCGGGCCCTCGCGTCCGACCTGCGAACGGGCGCGTCATCTTGGGGCGGTACGCTGCGCTCCGACCGGCGGTGGATCTCCTGCGCCACCACCGCGGCCGTGTACCGAGCCTCCGCGTGACCCCACGCACGGCACGGGGCACGGCCTTCGGCGTGACCTTGAGCGTGACCCTCCACTGACCGCACGAGCACATTCGGGACGGCCCTAGCCCCATGAGTTGGTTCGAATCATTCATCCTCGGACTCGTCCAGGGGCTGACGGAGTTCCTACCCATCTCCTCCAGCGCGCACCTGCGGCTCACCGCCGCCTTCGCCGGCTGGCAGGACCCGGGCGCGGCCTTCACCGCCATCACGCAGATCGGCACGGAGACCGCCGTCCTGATCTACTTCCGCAAGGACATCGCGCGGATCCTCACCGCCTGGTTCGCCTCCCTGCACGACAAGGCGAGGCGCGCCGACCACGACGCCCAGATGGGCTGGCTGGTCATCGTCGGATCGATACCGATCGGTGTCCTGGGCATCACCCTCAAGGACCAGATCGAAGGCCCCTTCCGGGATCTGCGGCTGATCGCCACCACCCTCATCGTGATGGGCGTCGTCCTCGGCGTCGCCGACCGGCTGGCGGCCCGCGACGAGGCCGGGGGCCGCCACCGCGTGGTCCGTGAGCGCAAGACGCTCAAGGACCTCGGCGTCCGCGACGGCCTGATCTACGGCGTCTGCCAGGCGATGGCGCTCATCCCCGGCGTCTCCCGCTCCGGCGCGACGATCTCCGGCGGTCTGCTGATGGGCTACACCCGAGAATCGGCGGCCCGTTACTCGTTCCTGCTCGCCATCCCCGCGGTCCTCGCCTCCGGCGTCTACGAACTCAAGGACGCGGGCGAGGGACACGTCTCCTGGGGACCGACGATCTTCGCCACGGTCGTCGCGTTCGCCGTCGGCTACGCCGTGATCGCCTGGTTCATGAAGTTCATCACCACGAAGTCCTTCATGCCCTTCGTGATCTACCGGATCCTGCTCGGCATCCTGCTGTTCGTCCTCGTCGGCACGGACGCCCTGAGCCCGCACGCGGGCGAGTCGGCGGGCTGACCCGGAGCGCGGGGCAGTTCCCCGCCCGGGTGGTGGCGCCGCGTGCTTCGCTCCGGCGTCCGTCCGGAAGGGCGCCGGGCGACACCCCGGACCGGGGCGGCTCGCCGGACTCGGGGGGTGATCCGGAGTCGCCGCTCCGCCGGGCCTGCCCGGACGGACCTCCCGATCCTCCCGCCGCGGCCCGCAGCCCGCGACCGTGTGCGCGGGGCGGGCCGGAGTGCCCCGTTCACACCCCGTGCGCGCGGGGCGCCTGTCCTCACGTCGGGCGGGGTGCGGCCACCCGGCGCACCCTGGGACCATGGCCTGGCAAGCACCCGTCGTCGTGCACCGCCCCTCCCCCGGAGGGGGGCGCCGCGTCACCGTCCGGGGACGGATCGTGGGACTCGCGCACCACGACACCGACCTCGTCGAGTTCCTGCGCCGCGCCGGACTCGACGACGCCGACACGATCCTGGACGACCCGCGTCTCGTCGAGTGGCGCGGCGGCCTGCCCCACCGGTGGGAGGCCGCGTGACCGACCGCGCCCACGAGGACCACGCCCGGGAGACCGGGCGGCGTATCGCCGGGCCTCAGGGGATCCGACCCTCCGCTACGCCTCGTACGGGACCCGGGCGATCTCGCGGATGCCGCCGAGGGTGCCCCATTCGTTCCGGCCCAGACGCGTGAGGGGCTTCATGAGGGTGATCTCCGGATGTCCGTCGGCCATGACCTCCTCATCGACGGCCGCGTGCACCACCCGGCCGAAGACGACCGTGGAGTCACCGATCCGCAGCGTGCTGTGCAGTTCGCACTCGAGGGCCACCGGCGCCCGCGCCACCCGCGGCGGTTTGACCCGCAGGCTCGGCTCGCGCTCCACACCACAGGCGTCGAACTCGCTCACGCCGCGCGGGAAGTCGGTCGCGGTGGCGTTGATCTGCTCGAAGAGCGGCTCGGGCGCCAGGTTCACCACGAACGCGCCCGTGTCCTCGATGTTCCGCAGCGAGTCCTTGCGGCCCACCGACGTGAACTGCACCACCGGCGGCGCCACCGCGGAGATCGTGAAGAAGGAGTGCGGGGCCAGGTTGTCGGTGCCGTCCGCCGAGGTGGTGGAGATCCAGGCGATCGGCCGGGGAACCACCGTGGCCGTGAGCAACCGGTAGAAGGAGTTCCGGTCACTGTGGCCGGGATCGAAGTCGATACGCATCCCGGAAGTATGACCGGTATCCGCCCCTGTCGTCGCGGCACGCCTCTTGGCCCGCCGCCTCCGCTCACCGACACTGAGCCGATGACGCAGCGCGTGGATCTCGCTACCGTGATGGACCGCCTGGCCATCGACGACGTGGTCACCGGGTACGCGGCGGCCGTGGACGACTCCGACTGGGCGGCCTACCGGGCGCTGTTCACGGGCGACGGCCGTGCCGACTACCGCGGATCGGGAGGTGTGGAGGGCCCGGCGTCCGAGGTGGCCGACTGGCTCGCCGCGACGATGCGGCTGTTCCCGGTCCGCCAGCACCTCATCGTCAACCGGCGCGTCCGCATCGAGGACCTCGGCGGGTACCCGGGCGACGGCGCGGAGGTCCGGGCCGACTACGTGAACCCCATGAGGCTCGAGTCAGGGGAGGACTTCGTCTGCGGAGGACGGTACTCCTTCGCCCTGCGGCGCACGGACGCCGGCTGGCGGCTGAGCTCGGTCGTCGTCCGCGAGAAGTGGCGCCGCCCGTAGCCGCCCGCGCGCACTCCGCGCACACTGGAGGCGACACCGGGAGGCGCGGCATGCGGATTCCGTTCGGCGGGCGCGCTCCGTCGGCCGGGGAGGACGGCGGGACGGGGTGCCCGGAAGGCCGGGAAGGTGCCGGACGCGGCCCGGCGACGGTCGGGCGGCGCCGGGCCGGCGCCGCCCGCTCCGCCGGGGCGGTCGTCGCCGGCGCGCTGCCCGTGCTCGCCTTCCCCGCTCCCTCCCTGTGGTGGTTCGCGTACGTCGCGCTCGTCCCGTGGATGCTGCTGCTCCGGACCGCCCCCACCGCACGGCGGGCGGCGCTGGAGGGCTGGCTGGGAGGTCTGGGGTTCGTGCTGGCCCTGCACCACTGGCTGCTCCCGAGTCTGCACGTGTTCCTCTTCGTGCTGGCCGCTCTGCTGGGATTGCTGTGGCTGCCGTGGGGCTGGCTGGTACGCGTGATGCTCGGGTACGGGCCGTCCGCCGCGCGGGCCGCCGCAGCACTGGCCGTGGTCCCGGCAGGCTGGCTGGTGATCGAACTGGCCCGTTCCTGGGAGGGTCTCGGCGGACCGTGGGGTCTGCTCGGCGCGAGCCAGTGGCAGGTGGCGCCGGCGCTGCGGCTCGCCTCGATCGGCGGTGTCTGGCTGGTGAGCCTGCTGGTGGTGGCGGTCAACACCGCCGTGACCCTCCTCGTGTCGGAGGCCGCCGTACGGATCACGGCGCTGGCCGGGCTGATGGTGTGCGCGCTCACCACCGGCCTGTTCTGGTGGGGAGCCGGACCCCCACCCGTGCGGGGCACGGTCCGGGTGGCCGTGGTGCAGCCCGGGGTGTTCGACGGTTCCGGAGGGGCGGACCGGCGCTTCGCGCGCGGGGAGGAGCTGACCCTCGCACTCGTCGGGCGGGACGTCGATCTCGTTGTCTGGGGCGAGAGCAGCGTCGGCGCGGACCTGGCCGCCCGGCCCGAGCTGGCGGCCCGGCTGACCGCTCTCTCCCGCGCGGTGGGGGCGCCGGTCCTGGTCAATGTCGACGCGCGGCGATCGGACCGGCCGGGCATCTTCAAGAGCAGCGTGCTGATCGATGAAGGGGGCCCGACCGGAGCCCGCTACGACAAGATGCGGCTGGTTCCCTTCGGCGAGTACGTCCCGGCCCGAGCGGTGCTCGGCTGGGTGACCTCGGTCGGCGAGGCGGCGGGCGAGGACCGCCGCCGGGGTACCGAGGCGGTCGTGATGGAGCTGCCGTCCGAGGGCGGTCCGGCGCTGCGGGTCGGCCCGCTGGTGTGCTTCGAGTCGGCGTTCCCCGATCTGAGCAGGCGGCTCGCGCGGGACGGCGCGGGTCTGCTGGTGACGCAGTCGGCGACCTCGACGTTCCAGGACAGCTGGGCGCCCGGGCAGCACGCCTCGCTGGCGGCGTTGCGCGCGGCGGAGACCGGCCGCCCGGTCGTGCACGCGACGCTGACCGGCGTCAGCGCCGCCTACGGCCCGGACGGAGCCCGCGTCGGCGCTCCGCTGGGGACGGGCGAGAGCGCGACGGCGGTCTACGACCTCCCCCTGTCGGGGGGCTCCACGCCGTACGTCCGCTACGGCGACTGGGCGCTGTACGCCGCGCTGGGCGTCCTGGCCCTGCTCGGCGCGGCCGAGGGCGCCGGTGCCTTCAGGAAGCCTGCGTCAGGGCCTCGCGGACCACGCGCTCGCACAGCTCGTGGGTGAGCAGCGCGTCCCGTGCGCTGGGCCGCTCGCCGGCCCGTACGGCGTCGAGGAAGGCCAGCACCGCCTGTTCGATGCCGCGCTGGCGCGCGACGGGCACCCAGTCCCCGCGTCGGCGGACGGTGGGCTGCCCCTTGTGGTCCACGACGTCCGCGAGGTTGAGGACCTGACGCTTGGTGTCCTGTCCGGAGACCTCGAGGATCTCCTCGGTGGAACCGTTCATCCGGTTCATCATGCCGATGGCGGTGAAACCGTCGCCGGAGAGCTGGAGCACGACGTGGTGCATCAGCCCGTCGCGGACCCGGGCTCGCACGTCGGTGTGCTCGACCACCCCCGGGAGCAGGAAGCGCAGGGTGTCGACGACGTGGATGAAGTCGTCCAGGACGAGGGTGCGGGGGTCCTCGGGAAGCCCGATCCGGTTCTTCTGCATGAGGATCAGTTCGCGGGGGTGGTCGGCGCACTGGGCGTAGGCGGGCGCCAGGCGGCGGTTGAAGCCCACCGTCAGGCCCACGCGGCGCTCCTCGGCGAGTTCCACCAGGCGCACCGAGTCCTCGTAGCCGTACGCGAGCGGCTTGTCCACGTAGGTCGGCACCCCGGCCCGTAGAAGCCGTGTGGTGATCTCGGCGTGCGCGGAGGTCGGGGCGTGGACGAAGGCCGCGTCGATTCCCGCGGCCAGCAGGGAGTCGAGGTCGACGTGCCGTTGGGCGGGCGGAACGCGGTGGGCGTCGGCGACGCGGTCCAGGGTGGCACGTGTCCGTGTCTGGAGGTGCGGCTCGACTCCGGGCAGCGCGGCGAGGACCGGGAGGTATGCCTTCCGCGCGATGTCGCCGAGTCCGATGCAGCCGACCTTCACGGGCGTTCTCCCTCGTCGTGGGTGCTGTGCCGCCGGACGTCGACGGTGCGGTGTCCCCGCTGGTCAGCATACGGGGGCGGGGCCCGGGTCCACGGGGTGCGCCGGTCCGCGCTGCCGCGGCGGGCGACGGCTGGGCCGGCGGATGCCCGGCCGCCCGGCCGGAGCTCGCCCCACCGCTTCCGCGGGCGTCACCCGGATCGCCACCATCACCCGTACGGGGTATTCCCGGCCGGCGGGGGTGCGAAGATCAGCGGCGGGCAGCAGAGTGACGCGCGTGCAACGAACCAGAACCGCGGTGAGGGTCCTGGCCGGGGTCGCCGTGGCTGCCCTCTCCGGCTGTGTCTCGGTGGAGGCGCGGCCCCCCGTCCCCGAGCCGTCCGGAAGGACCGGACACGGCGTCCGGGAGGCGGCGCGGCAGATCGTCGAGGAACCGGCCCGCGAGGCCCTCGAGGCGGCCCTGCCCCCTCCCCCGTCCACGCCGCCGGCACCGGCGCCCCGGGCCTCGCGGAGGCCCCGGGCCGCCACACCGGAGTGGCGGGAACCCGGGACCGGGGCCGCGAAAGGGGAGCCCGGCCGACCGGACACGCTCCCCGGGCGGCCCGGCCGACCGGGCACGCCGGACATCGCGCAACCGCCGCGGAAGCCGCCCCGCTCGCTCGCCGACGTCTGCGAGCTCGGCGAGCGGTACGGGGGCTGGCGGCCCGACAGCGACCAGACGCGGATCTGCCACGGCACCTACGGGCGCTGAGCCGGGACGGCGCTGGGTCCCCCGTCACGGGGAGCGGAACCGTACTTCCAGACGCGCGATCGCGGCCCGGACCCTGGAGCCGTACTCGTCGTCGTCCAGCGACTCCGACGCCGCGAGGGCACGGTCCAGATGGACCCGGGCCGCGTCGGGGCGCAGCACCTTCAGGTAGTCGACGGCGAGGTTCAGGTGGAGGGTGGGCGAGAGGGCCCGCAGCGCGACGGCCGCGTCGTCTCCCCGCCGTTCGCCGCCCGGGCCCTCGGCTGCCAGCAAGGCCCGGAGGTCCCAGGCCAGCTCGGAGTCCGGGTCGTCCTGGGCGTCCGCCATGTAGTGGGCGAGCGTGCAGCGGTGCAGGGGGTCACCGTCCGGGCCGAGCTGCTCCCACAAGCGTCCGAGGCGGTTGCGGGCCTCCTCCCGGTCCCCACCGTGCAGCAGCATCGTCGCCTGGCCGATCCTGGTCATGACGCCGTCGTCCGACACCTGCTGCTGTTCGGTCACTGGGGCCTCCACCTGCTGTCCGTCCGGTCGCCCCGACGCTAGCCGCAGCCGCGGCCGATGCGGCACAGGCTCGGGCGCGACCCCGGGCCTGTCAGCCGGGCGGGCTCAGCCGGCGCTTCCACGGCCCCGGGGACGAGGCGTTCCGGGCCGCCGGGGCCGAGGCGGCCCCGGCGCGGGGAGCGCTGTCAGCCGAGGTCCGGGATGCGCCAGTCGATCGGCTCGTGCCCCTGCGCCGCGATCGCCTCGTCGATCTGAGTGAAGGGGCGGGAGCCGAAGAACTTCTTCGCCGACAGCGGGGAGGGGTGCGCCCCCTTGACCACGACGTGGCGTGCCTCGTCGATCAGCGGGAGCTTCTTCTGGGCGTAGTTCCCCCAGAGCACGAAGACGGCGGGGTCCGGCCGGGAGGCCACGGCGGAGATCACCGCGTCCGTGAACTTCTCCCAGCCCCGGCCCTTGTGCGAGTTCGCCTCGCCGGCACGGACCGTGAGGACCGCGTTCAGCAGCAGGACGCCCTGCTCGGCCCACGGCATCAGATAGCCGTTGTCCGGCACCGGGTGGCCGAGTTCCGCGTGCATCTCCTTGTAGATGTTCCGGAGGGACGGCGGGGTCTTGACACCCGGCCGGACGGAGAAGCAGAGGCCGTGCCCCTGCCCCTCACCGTGGTAGGGGTCCTGGCCGAGGACCAGGACCTTCACCTTGTCGTACGGAGTCGCCGCGAGGGCGGCGAACACCTCGTCGCGAGGCGGGTAGACCGGCCCTTCGGCCCGCTCCTTCTCGACGAACTCGGTGAGCTGCCCGAAGTACGGCTTCTCCAGCTCCTCGCCGAGGACGCCGCTCCAGGACGCGGGCAGCATGTCGGTGTCGGTCACGTCAACAACCTCCGGTAGGAATGCGTTTCGTACGAACACGGAACCTACCGGGGGCCACTGACATCGATCCGCGTCGAGGGTTCCGGCGGACGCCCTACCAGCTGGCCCGCTTGCTGAGCTCCCACAGCTGCATGACCGTCTGCGGGTCGAGCGCGCGCTCGGCCCCACCGATGTCCTCGCTGGCCGCGATGTAGAGCTTGCCCTGCCACAGCGGCAGCAGCCTGACGTCCTGCGCCATGATCTCCTCGGCCGCCTCGAAGTCGTCCATGACCGCGCCGCGGTTGCTCTCCCGCCGGGACTTCGGGAGCAGTTCCTCGGTGATCCGCGGGCTCTCGTACGGCGTCTGGAGCACGTTGTCCTTGCCGACGAAGGGCGCGATGAAGTTGTCCGGGTCCGGGAAGTCGGGGGACCAGCCGCGGCCGAAGACCGGGTACTTACCGGTCTTGAAGCCCGCCGAGAGCTCCTTCCACGGCTTGCCGCGCAGGGTCACCTCGAAGAGTCCGGAGTCCTCCAGCTGTCGCTTGAGCTCGGCGAACTCGAGAGCCGTGCCGGAGCCGTACCGGTCGGTGGTGAACCAGAAGGTCAGCTTGACGGGCTCGGTGATCCCGGCATCCCGCAGAATCGCGCGGGCCTTGTCGGCGCTTGGCTCGCCGAAGCGGTCGAGGAACTCGGTGGTGTGCCCCACGATACCCTTGGGGATCATGGAGTACAGCGGCTCGGCCGTGCCCTGGTAGACCTTGCCCACCAGTTCGTTGCGGTCGACGAGCTGTGCGATGGCCTTGCGGACCGGCGCCTTCCCGATAGCCGGGTCCTTGGTGTTGAAGACGAGGTAGCGGATGTCCGAGCCCGGCGACTCGACAAGCTGGAGCCCCTCGTTCTCGGGCTTGTCGTCCTGGAAGCCGATGACCTCCTCCGCGGTCAGACCGCGGTAGGTGGCGTCGATCTCCTTCTTCCTCAGCGCGTTGACCATCGGCTCGGACTCCTTGAAGTACCGAATGGTCACGCCACCGTTCTTGCGGTCGGCGAATCCCTTGTAGCTGGGGTTCTTCGTCAGCTCGGCCTTGTTCCCCTCGACGTACTCGTCGAGGAGGTAGGGGCCCGAGCCGACCAGCTTCCCGTCCTCACGGAGCTTGTCGGCGGGGTACTCGGCCGGGTCGACCAGCGACATCGCCGGAGTGGCGAGGACGAAGGGGAACGTCGCGTCCGGCTCCTTCAGCTTGAAGACCACCGTGCGGTCGTCGACGGTCTCGATCTCGTCCAGGGCGCCCAGCAGGCCGCTCGGACCGCCCTCGTGGGCGATCGTGCGGATGCGCTCGATGGAGTACTCGACCGCCTTGGCGTCCAGAGTGTGCCCGTTGGAGAACTTCAGGCCCTCCTGGAGCACGCATTCGTAGACCTGGCTGGATGTGTCCTTGAATTTGCAGTCGGCCGCATCGGACTGCGGCGCGGTGCTGCCCGTCGGGAAGCTCACCAGCGTCTGGAAGACGTTCCGGAAAAGCTCCCAGGAATTGTCCCAGGCAGCGGCTGGATCGAGGGTGGTGGGAGAACTCGTCGTACCGATGACGATTCTCTGCTCCCCGGTGGATTCACTACCCGAAATCAGGCTGCATCCGGACACCAGGGATATGGACGCAAGGGCTGCAGCGGCCTGCAGACTGGTCCGGTTGAACACGTGCACGCTCCTCGTTCAGCCATGGGTCGAGCGACCATACCGCAGCGCCCCGCCAGGTCAATGTTCGACCCGGACGGGGCACTTTAGGCATGACATGAAAAACCAGGGCCAATCCGGTCAGGAAATCAGCAAACTGTCCGGTTATCGGTCACTCGACACCGGCGTTGAGAAAAATACCTCCGTCGACCACCAAGGTCTGGCCGGTGATCCATTCCGACTGGGCGGAGGTAAGGAACGCGGCGGCGCCGCCGATGTCCTCGGGGACACCGAGTCGGCCGAGCGGGTAGGCGGCGGCGGCCTCCGCCTCACGGCCCTCGTAGAGCGCCTGCGCGAACCTGGTCTTCACCACCGCCGGAGCGATCGCGTTGACCCGCACCACCGGCGCGAACTCGTGTGCCAGCTGCAGCGTCAGGTTGATCATGGCCGCCTTGCTCATCCCGTACGCGCCGATGAACGGCGACGGGGAGAGGCCGGCGACCGAGGCGATGTTCACGATCGCGCCGCCGTGGTCCTTCTGCCAGGCGCGCCAGGTCTGCTGGGCGAATCCCAGCGCCGAGATCACGTTCGTCTCGTAGACCTTGCGGGCCACGTTCAGGTCGAGGTCGGCCATCGGCCCGAACACCGGGTTCGTACCGGCGTTGTTGACGAGGATGTCGACCCGGCCGAAAGCCTCCATCGTCGCCGCCACCGCGGCGGCCTGGTGGGCCTCGTCATGGGCCTTTCCGGGCACGGCGATCACCCGGTCTGCGCCGAGCTTCTCCACCGCCTCCTTGAGGGCCTCCTCGCCGCGCCCGGTGATGCAGACGCGGTCGCCGCGGGCGACCAGCGCCTCGGCGACACCGTAGCCGATGCCCCGGCTGGCGCCGGTGACCAGAGCGACCTTGCCGGACGGCTCCGGCAGCTGCTTGTTGCTCATGTCCGTCTCCCTTTCCCGCCGGGGCTCAGTTGAGCGGGCCGCCGGCCACGTACATGACCTGGCCGGAGACGAAGCCCGCGTCGTCACCGGTGAAGAAGGCGATCGCGTTCGCGATGTCCTCGGGGTAACCGACGCGCTGTACCGGGATCATGGACGCGGCGGCGGCCTGGAACTCCTCGAAGCCCATGCCGACGCGCTCGGCGGTCTGCGCGGTCATCTCGGTGACGATGAAGCCGGGTGCCACGGCGTTGGCCGTGACGCCGAACTTGCCGAGCTCCTTGGCGAGAGTCTTGGTGAAGCCCTGGAGGCCCGCCTTGACGGCCGAGTAGTTGGCCTGGCCACGGTTGCCCAGCGCCGAGGAGGAGGACAGCGAGACGATCCGGCCGAAGCCCGCGTCCACCATGTGCTTCTGGACGGCCTTGGCCATCAGGAACGCGCCCTTGAGGTGGACGTTCATGACCGTGTCCCAGTCGGCCTCGCTCATCTTGAAGAGCAGGTTGTCGCGGAGCACACCCGCGTTGTTGACGAGGATGGTCGGCGCGCCGAGCTCGGCGGCGACGCACGCGACGGCCGCCTCCACCTGGGCGCCGTCGGAGACGTCGCAGCCGACGGCGAGGGCGGTGCCGCCCGCGGCCGTGATCTTCGCGACGGTGTCCTTGCAGGCCGCCTCGTCGAGGTCGAGTACGGCGACGGCGCGGCCCTCCGCGGCCAGTCGTACCGCGGTCGCGGCGCCAATGCCCCGCGCCGCGCCGGTGACGACGGCTACGCGCTGCTCGGTGGTGGACATGCTGGTTCTCCTCGCCCTTGGATCATGCCGGGACGCGGCCCGCTCGGTACGTCCCGCACATGAGCGACCGCTTAGTACCTTCAGTAGACGAGACGCTAGAAGCCCTGGCACCCGGTGTCAACGGCCCATCGGGTGCACCCGCTCACTCCGCGCCGCGCCCTCGGTCCGCTCCGGCTTCCACCCGGGTACGGAGCGGGTCGCGAGCGGGCACCGGCCGAGACCCCCGCCGCGCCCTCCGAAGCCCCACACACGCTCGGGGCCCGCCGGCCGGAACCCGGGGAGCCCGGCGCGACGGCGGATCGGGCCCGGCGGGCCGGTCCGCGCGGACTCAACGCACCAGGAGATCGAGGAGCCGCTCGACCTCGCCCTCCGGGTCACGGGTCAGGCCGGTGTGCACCGGGCCCGGCTGGACGACCGTGGACCGGGGGGCGATCAGCCAGCGGAAGCGCCGACCGGCGTCGTCCCGAGCCGCCTGCCCGGCGTCGTCACCACCCCGGCAGACCCCCTCGACGGCGCGCAGCGCGGCCCGGACGCCGGTCACGTCGGCGCCGGCGTCGAGCGCCTTCAGCTTGGCCTCGTCCAGGTGCGTGCGGGCCGCCACGAAGGAACGGGCCCGGCAGTAGACCACCACGCCCGCGTTGATGAACTCCCCCCGCTCCACGCGCGGGACGACGCGCAGCAGCGCGTACTCGAAGACGTCGCGCTGGTTCACCGCGCACCCCCCTGGTCCGTGCCGGTCCGGCCCTGGCCGGCGGTGTGCGGCCAGCCGCCCAGGTGATCGGTCAGCCAGCCGGGGGCCCGTGAGGTCCGGCGCTCCTCGCGCGGACCGAGGGTGATCCGCTCGTGGATCGTTGCGGCCCTCGGGAGCAGCGCCTCCACGTAGGCGCGGCGCAGTTCGTCCGTGGTGGCGAAGCCCGGCTCGTCGACGAGCCACTCGTCGGGCACATCGGCGGCGACCTCGCTGAGCAGTTCAGGGGTGACCAGGGGAGCCAGTTCCGCCGCCGCGGCGGCGATGTCCGGGCCGAAGGGGGCGAGGACGTGGTCGGAGGCGTCGTACGGCTTGGCCGCGGACGCCTGGGCGCCCCGCCAGTTGTGGTGCCAGATCATGGTGGCACCGTGGTCGATCAGCCACAGGTCGCCGTGCCAGACCAGCAGGTTGGGGTTGCGCCAGGAACGGTCGACGTTGTTGATCAACGCGTCGAACCAGACGACCCTCCCCGCCTCCCGGGGGTCCACCTCGTAGGCCAGCGGGTCGAATCCCAGCGAGCCGGGCAGGTAGTCCATCCCGAGATTGAGGCCGCCGCTGGCCTTGAGCAGCTCCTGCACCTCCTGGTCGGGCTCGGAGAGTCCGATCACCGGGTCGAGCTGGAGGAGGACCAGCTCGGGTACGCGCAGGCCCAGGCGCCGGGCGAGTTGACCGCAGATCACCTCGGCGACCAGGGTCTTGCGGCCCTGTCCGGCGCCGGTGAACTTCATGACGTACGTGCCGAGATCGTCGGCCTCGACGATCCCGGGGAGCGAGCCACCCTCACGCAGGGGCGTGACATAGCGGGTCGCTGTCACTTCTGTAAGCATTTCGCCAGGCTAACCGGCGGACGCGCGCCATGATCAGAGGTTTTTCCGAACGCGCGCTCCGTGCGGAGCGGCGTCCGCCCCCGCGCGCTCCGGAGAGCGGGCGCGCGAGCCCGTGGGGTTCCCGTCCTGCGGCGCCGACGGACGGTGGCGTGAGGGGCCGTGTGTCGGCTCGACCACCGCCCCGGGGTGTGGTCCGCTGGTGTCGGCGCTCCACTCGGTGAAGGGACGGTCGATGAATCGTGCGGGCAGGGGACCAGCGGGCGACGCGGTCCGTGACAGCCTGCGCACACAGCTCTGGCCGTTGCCGGCGCTGGGAGTCGTACTGGCAGTCGCCACCGGGGTGACCCTGCCGCGCCTGGACGCCCGCGTCCAGGAGGACTTTCCGGCATGGCTGGCCGACTACCTGTTCGGCGGCGGAGCGGGAGCGGCCCGTACCTCCCTGGACGCCATCGCCGGTTCGCTCATCACCGTCACCGCGCTCACGTTCTCCCTCACCGTCGTCACATTGCAGCTCGCCAGCAGCCAGTTCTCGCCCCGGCTTCTGCGTACCTTCACGTCCGACCGCTTCGTGCAGGGCACTCTGGCCGTGTTCCTCGCGACCTTCACCTACGCCCTCACCGTGCTCCGCACGGTCCGCACCGCCGACGCCGGCCAGGCCGAGTTCGTCCCCCGGCTCTCCGTGACCCTCGCTTTCGTACTCGCTCTCGCCAGCGTCCTCACCCTGGTGTTGTTCCTCTCCCATCTGGCCCGGGAGATTCGAGTCGAGACGATGCTGGCCGGCGTCCACGCCGACGCCGAACGGACCCTGCGTCAGCTCCTCCCCGACACGGCACGGCGTGAAGGCGCGAAAGCGCCGCCGCTGCCGTCCGTGCCCGGCCACGCGCTGCTCCTGACCGTCGACAGCTCAGGTTTCCTCACGGGCGTCGACGAGAACGTCCTCCTGGCGGCTGCCGTCGGTGCCGACGCGGTCCTGCTCATCGACCGTCAGCCGGGCACCTCCCTGATCGCGGGCACCCCCGTGGGAGCGGCCTGGCCACGCACCTCCACCTCCTTCGGGCCCGACACGGAGGCAGGGCTCCGGCGACAGTTCCGCCGAGCGATCTCCACCGGCCCGGAGCGCACCGGCACCCAGGACATCGCCTTCGGGCTGCGCCAGCTGGCCGACGTCGCCGCCAAAGCGCTCTCCGCCGGATTCAACGACCCCACCACCGCGATCCACGCGCTGTCGCACTCCAGCGCCCTGCTGTGCGACATGGCGGAACGCGAGCCGGGTCCACGCCTCCTGTACGACGACCACCGTCTCCGGGTCGTTCTCGACCGACCCGACCTGGGCGACCTCCTGGACCTCGCCCTCACCCAGCCGTGCCGCTACGGCGCCACGGACGCCGCTGTCCTCGACCGCCTCCTCACACTGCTGCGCGAACTCGCCTGGCACGCCTCCCCCTCCCAGCACCCGCCGATCGCGCACCAGCTCGCGCGCCTGCGCGCCACCGTCGCGGCACAGGATTTCCACCCCGGCGAGCACGCACGCCTCACCGCACTCGCCGGACAGGTCGAACAGGCCATGGCCGGGGTGTGGGTGCCCGTGACCGACAGCGGCAGATAGCGGCCCTGGTCACTGCCGGGTACTCCCTCCCGCGGGACCGGTGTCACGGCGAGGCGGGCTCCTCGGGAACGGGTCCGGCCCGGGTCCGGTGCGTGTGGCACCGGACCCGGGCCGGACGGCGGGTCAGTACGCGGTGGTGACGCCGGCGCCGGTGAACGAGGTCACGGCGTGGAGGCTGACGTAGTGGTATCCCGCGGGCGGGTTGGTGACGGTCAGGGTGTGGTTGTTGCCGGAGCCGGTGGCCCTGGCGGTGTGGTGGGTGGTGGTGGCCCAGTTCGTGCCGCTGTAGTAGAGGTCGGCGTCGCCGGTACCGCCGGAGGTGGTGATCGTCAGCCGGGTGGTGCCGGCCGGGACGTAGAGGTAGTGGTAGGCGTAGTTCCCGGTGGTCGCGGAAAGTCCGCTGCGGCGGCAGTTCTTGCCGAGTTCGCGGCTGTCCGTGCCGGCGCACTCGGCGACGCCGTCGGCCACCGTGACGCTGCGGCCGGCCGTGGCCGTGGCGCCCTTGTCGTCGGTCACCGTCAGCGTGACGGTGTAGGTGCCGGCGGCGGCGTAGGTCTTGGTGGGGGCGGCCTGGGTGGAGGTGGTGCCGTCGCCGAAGGCCCAGGACCGGGTGGCGATGGTGCCGTCGGTGTCGGTGGAGCGGTCGGTGAGGGTGACCGTCAGTTCCCTGACCGCCACGGTGAAGTCGGCGGTGGGAGCCTGGTTGTCCGGCGGGGTGCCGCCGCAGTCTCCGGCCGCGCAGCCCGTCAACCAGGTCCTCCAGTCGCTGTCGTAGCGTGTGCCGATGGTGCCGGTGAGGTGGGCGCGAGCCGCGTTCCAGTCGCCGGCACGGTAGTAGCCGAGGACCTTGTCCATGTCGGCGCGGTGGTGCTCCAGCATGTACCGGACGGCGAGGTAGCCCCAGCGGTAGACGCGTGTGGTGTCGTGGCTGTAGGTGGTGTCGAAGAGGGTGCTCAGGGCGTAGGTGCCCTTGCCCGCCTCGGCCATCGCCGCGGTGTAGGGGACGTCGCGGTAGGAGTAGGAGATGTACTCCGCGAAGCCTTCGACCCACCATATGGTCGGGGTGGTGAGGCCGGCCGCGAAGTCGCCGTACATCGTGAAGCGGCCGTCGAGGTAGTGGGTGTACTCGTGGTTGAGGTTCCAGACGTGGAACTCCGGGCGCAGCCACTCCGCCTCGTAGGCGATGAAGCGGGGCGTGTTGCCCGTGGCGGCCGGGTCTCCTTCCAGGTACATGCCGCCGTTGTTCGTGTCGATGTCGTATATCGCGCCGGCGTACGTCTGGTAGTCGGTGCTGGAGTCGAACACCACGACCTCGATGGTGGTGTTGTGGTCGTCGGCGACGGGTCCGTCGTCCCGGGCCGCCTGGTGGAAGTAGGCGTCCTGCTGGAGCATGCTGGCGCAACTGGCGCTCAGTTCGGCGGAGGTCATCTGCTGGGCGAGGACACGGATGCCGGGGCCACAGGTGTGACGGATCGTCAGGACCTCGTCCGTGAGCCGCTGCTTCAGGTCGCAGGTGCCGTAGGAGGAGCAGTTGGCCTTGTCGTACTCATCGGCCATCTCCGCGACACCGACCCACAGCGGGGCGGTGGGACCGGTCACGGCGCTCTGGTTCAGCAGGCCGGTGGCCAGGGGACGGACCCTGCTTCGCAGACTGGCGTACTGGAGGAATCGGCCCAGTTCCCGCCCGGCGTTGGAGGTCAGGTAAGACCGGCTGGTGCCCAGCAGGGCGAGGTGATCGGCGGCGAAGCGGTGGAGGCTGTCGATGACGCTCGGGTCCGATTCGACGGCGTTGACGAATCCGGGGGCCTGATGACCACGGAAGGTCACCGTGTACACGTTGTTGACCGCGCTGAGCATCCACCAGGAGGAGTCCCAGGTGGCGTCGTAGTCCGCCAGCATCCGCTTGACGACGTAGAGGTAGCGGGCGTTCTCCTGGGCACTGTCGATCAGGGTGACCGCCTCGGCCAGCGTCCTGCCGTTGGCGTCGGTGACGTCCCGCGAGCGGGGGCTGCCGAAGAAGGCGTCGAGCCCGGAGCGGATCGCGGTCCTGAGGCCGGTGCCGTACTGGCCCACGGCATCCGGGTGGTACCACTGCACGTAGTAGCCGGCCCGGAGGAAGAGGACGAGCTGCGGCATGCCGGTGCTCTCGTCGCCGGGGTAGCCGGCGGAGCCGTCCCTGAGCGCGTAGGCGACGGTCGCCATCTGGGCTTCGCGGAAGGCCAGGTAGGCGTCGGTGCCGGTCAGACCGAACAGGGTGTTGACACAGTCGACGCTGGATGCCTTGATCCGGCTGACGAGTTCGCTGCCGGTACGGCTGGTGAAGTCGGCGGTGTCGCACGCGGCGGCCGGTGCGGCGCGCCGCGTTGCCCCGGTGTCCGCGTCCGGGGCGTCAGGGCGGTCGTAGGACCGCTTGAGCGGGGACTTGTCGGCGTTCAGCGGGGGAAGCTGGGATGCTTTCCGGCGGTCCTCGACCACATGGCCGGTCCGCGCGGCGGAGGATTGCTGCGCCCGCGGCGCCGGGTGGACTGCCTCGCCGGCGCCGGACGCCAGCGAGGACACCGGCGTCGTGGCCGCCGGCGGGGAATCCGGTCGCGCCTGGGCCGGCTGCGAGAGCAGCGCGACACCCATCACTCCGGCCAGGGCCAGGGGCAGTACGGACCCCAGACCTCGGCGGACGAGTGCGGTTCTCACGTGGTTCCTCCCATGAGGGGGTCGGGTCACGTCGACGCGTGACCATGGGACAGGCCGCGGCTCAGGGATGGGCGCGGCACCGTCGGCGGGACGGCACACGCGTGTCGAATTGACATGCACACGACCAGTGCCATGTACCATTGCACAGGTCACATGGCGGTGGGAAGACGTCGAACCGAATCGGAGGTGTCTCCCGGGTGAGGCACGACGACCCGGCGGACCGGCCGCTCCGGCGACGGAGACGAACGGCCCGCGGGTGAGCGCCTCTCGGGAGTCCGGGTGGATCAGCCGCCCTCGGGGAAGTGGCAGGCGGCCTGGCGCGCGCCGGAACCCACGACGGCGAGGGAGGGGCGCTCGGTGCGGCAGACGGCCCGCGCCTTCGGGCAGCGCGGATGGAAACCGCAGCCGCTCGGCGGCGCGGCCGGGCTCGGTGGGTCCCCGAGCAGGAGAATCCGATCCCGCCGCCGCTCGGCGGCGGGATCGGGCAGTGGGACCGCCGACAACAGCGCCCGGGTGTAGGGGTGCGCCGGCGCGCCGTACACCTCGTGCTTGTCGCCGATCTCCACGATGCTGCCCAGATACATCACCGCCACCCGGTCGCACACCCGCTTCACGACGGACAGGTCGTGGGCGATGAAGAGCAACGCCAGTCCCAGCTCACTCCTCAGACGCTCCATCAGGTTGACGACCTGGGCCTGGACGGAGACGTCGAGCGCGGAGACGGGTTCGTCGGCGACGATCAGCCGCGGACGGGTGGCCAGGGCGCGGGCGATGCCGACGCGCTGCGCCTGCCCCCCGGAGAACTGATGCGGATGCCGATCCAGGTGCTCCGGGCTCAGGCCCACCAGTTCCAGCAGTCCAGCCGCCTCGTCCCGGGCGTCGCGCGCCGGGACCCCCTGCACCAGTAGCGGTTCGGCGATGATCCGGGCGACGGTCTGCCGGGGGTTGAGGGAGGCGTAGGGGTCCTGGAAGATGATCTGGAGGTGGCGGCGCAGGGGCCGAAGCTCGCGCGGGGACAGATGGGTGATGTCACGGCCGTCGAACTCCACGGTACCCGCGGTGGGTTCCAGCAGACGGACCAGCATCCGTCCGGTAGTGGTCTTGCCGCAGCCGGACTCCCCGACCAGCCCCAGGGTCTCACCCGCGGCCAGTTCGAAGCCGACACCGTCCACGGCGCGGACAGGGGCGGCGGCCCGGCCGAGGACGCGTCGGCCGGGGAAGGTCTTCGTGAGCTCGCGCACGGACAGCAGGGGCGCCGTCGTCTCGCCTCCGGCCCCCGGGACGGAGCCGGGACGCGTCGCCGGCGCGTCCCCCCTTCCCTCGGACTGTCCGTACGGTCGGACGGGCTCGGGCTGTACGCGGGTCATCGGGCCTCCTCGGCCGTTACGGGTGCGGCGCCGGGCGAGCCGGCGCGCGGCGGCGCCGCGGAACCGGCTCGCAGCGGCAGATGGCAGGCGACCAGCCGCCCCGCGGCCGGATCGCCCTGTGGCAGGGGCCGTTCCTCGGCGCAGCGGGCCCGGTCCCGCTCTGCCGCGCCGGCCGCCCGCGGGCAGCGGGGCGCGAAGGGGCAGCCCGGTATCGGCTGGACGAGCGACGGGGGACTGCCGGGAATGGCGCGCAACGGCGTGTCGTCGGGATCGTCGAGGCGGGGCAGGGAGTCCAGCAGGCCACGGGTGTACGGGTGCGCGGGGCTGTGGAACAGGTCGTCCGTCGGAGCCTGCTCGGCACCGCGCCCCCCGTACATGACGAGGACCTCGTCGGCGACGCGTGCCACCACGCCCAGGTCGTGGGTGATCATCAGGACGCCGAGTCCGCGTTCCTGCTGGAGCCGGGCGATCAGGTCCAGGATCTGCGCCTGGACGGTGACGTCGAGCGCGGTGGTGGGTTCGTCGGCGATGAGCAGTTCGGGCTCGCAGGACAGGGCCATGGCGATCACGACGCGCTGGCGCATGCCGCCGGAGAACTGGTGCGGGTACTCCCCCGCCCGGCGGGCCGGTTCGGGGATGCCGACTTCGCCGAGCATGTCCACGGCCCGTCTGCGGGCGACGCGCCGGCCGCTGCCGAAGTGGTGCCGGTGGGCCTCGGCGATCTGTTCGCCGACGGTGTAGGCGGGGTGCAGCGCGGACAGCGGGTCCTGGAAGACCATGGCCATCCGGCGTCCCCGCAGCCGGGCGAACCGGCGGTCGGTGAGGGAGACGAGTTCCCGCCCGGCCAGCTCGATCGATCCGCTCACCCGGGCCCGATGGTGCAGGCCCATCACCGCCAGGGAGGTGACGGACTTGCCGGAGCCGGACTCCCCGACCAGGCCGAGGGTCCGGCCGGCCTCGACGGTGAAGGAGACCCCGTCGACCGCCCGCACCGCCCCGGCGGGGGTGTCGAAGGCGACCCGGAGATCACGGACGCGCAGCAGGGCTGGTGCTGACGCAGTGGTGGACGGCACGGCTAGTTCCTCACCCTCGGGTCGACGACGGCGTACAGCAGGTCGATGACGACGTTGGCCGCCACGATGAAGAAGGCCGCCAGCAGGGTGACGCCGAGCACGACGGGCTGGTCGGAGCGTTGCAGGGCGTCGTAGAAGAGCCGGCCCACACCCGGGATGCCGAAGATGGACTCGGTGATGACGGCCCCGGCCAGCAGTGCGCCGAGGTCCATCCCGAAGAGGGTGAGCACCGGCATCACCGCCGAGCGCAGTCCGTGTTTGACCACGACCACACGTGCCGGCATGCCCTTGGCGCGGGCGGTGCGGATGTACGGCTGCGCCATGGCCTCGATCATCGAACTGCGGCTCTGGCGGGCGTACATCGCGGCGTAGAGCAGGGCAAGGGCGGTCCACGGCAGCAGCAGGTTGGCGGCCCACCCCAGCGGGTCGTCGCCGAGCGCGACGTAGCTCGGGTAGGGCAGGAGTCCGGTGAGCCGGACCAGACCGTAGAGGAGCATCACCGCGGTGAAGTAGACGGGCAGGGAGGCGGTGGCGACTGCGCCGACCATGAGAGTCCGGTCGAGCAGTCCCCCCTTGCGCAGGGCGGCGGTCACCCCGGCGCTCAGACCGAGCAGGAGCCACAGGCAGGCGGCCCCGAAGGCCAGGGAGGCGGAGACCGGCAGACGGTCCATCAGCAGGTCCCACACGGGCAGGGCGTTCTCGTAGGAGTAGCCGAGGCAGGGGAACCCGCACTGCAGCGCGTGGGGGCCGCTGCCCAGTTCCCGGCCGGCGAAGATGCCGACCAGGTAGTCGGCGAACTGCCGCCAGACGGGCTGGTCGAGGCCCATGAAGTGGCGCACCTCCGCGAGGCGTTCGGGGCTGCAGGTCTTGCCGCAGGCCGCCGCGGCGGGGTCCGCGGGCAGCAGGTAGAAGATGACGAAGGTGACGGCGCAGATCGCGAGCAGGACGCCGGCCACCCCGAGGCACCTGCGGACCAGATAGGCGATCACCGGTGTCCTCCCTGGGGATCGAGGATGTCGCGCAGGGCGTCGCCGAGCACGGTGAACGCGAGGACGGCCACGAAGAGGAAGACGCTGGGGACGACGAAGTACATCGGGTCCGTCTCGTAGTAGGCGACGGCCTCGGCGATCATCTGCCCCCAGGAGGGGGTGGGTGGGCGCACGCCCACCCCCAGGAAGCTGAGCGCCGCCTCCGTGCTGATCATTCCGGGGATCAGCAGGGTGGTGTACGCGATGATCGGTCCGGCGATGTTGGGCAGCACCTGCCGAGTGAGGATGCGCCACGGGCCGCTTCCGCAGGCGCGAGCGGCCTCGACGTACTCGCGGTGGCGCAGCGACAGGGCCTCGGCGCGCACCACCCGGGCGATGCCGGGCCAGCCGAAGACGCCGATGACGACGGTCATCAGCAGGACCCGGTTGACGTCCTGGGCCACCGACATCATCGCGATCATGAAGATGAGGGAGGGGAAGGACATGGTCAGGTCCATCAGCCTGCTCAGTACGGTGTCGACGCGGCCACCGAAGTAGCCTGCGGCGATACCGGCGACCGTGCCCGTGGCGACGACGATCGCGGTGGCGGTGAAGGCGATCAGCAGGGACACCTGGGCTCCGTGGACCACCCGGGCGAACAGGTCGCGTCCGGTGACCGGTTCGACGCCGAGCCAGTGCTCTGCACCCATGCCGCCGAGCCGGCCGCGGGGCAGTCCACCGAGGTAGGGGTCGACGGCGTCCGGGTCGAAGTCCGTGGGCGACCAGCCCCCGATGCCGCTGAGCAGGGGCGCGGTGAGGGCGATCAGGATCAGCGAGGCGGCGGCCGTCAGGGCGACCCGGCTGCCGCGGTCGTCCCACAGGCGGCGCAGGGCTGCGCGCCGGGGGGCGTCGGGCGGGACCGGGCCGCCGGTGCCTTCGGGTGCGGGGGTGCCGGGCGGTCCGGCGGTCCGGGTGGCCGGGGCCATGGCGGCGCGCCCTCGTCCCCTCACCCCTGGCTCCGGGACGGGTCCTTGAGGCCGATCACCGCGAAGTCGAACTGCCCGGTCCAGGAGGCGTGTCCGAAGGCCCCGGCGATGTTGTCGCCGACGAGCAGCGGTTTACGCTCCCACAACAGCGGGACCGCCGGGGACTGGCGCTGGATCATGGTGTCCAGCTCGATCCAGGCGGCGTCGGCGTCGGCCGCGTCGGGCATCGCGGCGATCTCGTCCATGCGCCGCTCCACGGCCTTGTCGCGGAACTGGGAGACGTTGCCCTGGTTTCCCTTGGCCTTGATGGTGCGGCCGTCGAAGACGAACGGCAGGAACGTGGCGCCGGACGGGTAGTCGGGGCACCATCCGCTGATGGCCATGTCGGGGGAGTTGGCGGTGTCGCCGATGGTGTCGTAGTAGACCGAGGGGTCCACGGTCTCGATCCGGAGCCGCACGCCGGCCTTGGACAGGCTCTGCTGGAGAGCCTCGGCACGGGTCTTGTCACCCGTGGACACCGTGATCGTCGCGTCGAAGCCGTCCGGCTTGCCGCCTTCCGCAAGGAGCTTCCTGGCCTTGTCCAGGTCGCCGGTGGCGGAAGGGGTGTGGACCGGTTCGGTGGCGTGGCGGCCGGTGAGGGACGGCGGCAGGTAGCCGGTGGCGATGTCGTTGAGGGCCGGTCCGCCGTTGGCGGTCACCTGGGCCTGCTTGTCCACGGCGTACTGCATGGCCTGACGGAGCTTGAGGTTGTCGAAGGGCGGGCGGGAGGTGTTCAGGGCGAGCATGTCGGTGCATCCGGTCCGCTCGGCGGACAGCCGCGCCTTGACGTCCTTCCGCGGCAGGACCTTGGCGATGCTGGCGGGTTGCAGGTCGGACCATTCGACCGCGGAGGCGTCCGCTCCCGCGCTCGCGATGATCCGGTCGTCGATCTGACCGCCCTTGAGGCCCTGGACCACGACGATCCGGTCGGGATACGCCTTGCGCACCGGGTCGGTGGCCGCGTCCCAGTGGGGGTTGCGCACCAGCACCATCTTCTTGCCCCGCGCGTAGCTGTCGACGCGGTACGGCCCGGAGGAGAAGGGACGCAGGTCGTACTGGACCCCCTTCTCCCGCGACTCGGGCACCGGGGAGAAGGTGGGCAGCGTGACCGTGGAGGAGAACTCGGCGACCGGTCTGCGCAGCGAGAAGACGATGGTGCGGTCGTCCGGAGTGCTGATCGAGTCGAGGTGCTCGCCCCGCAGAGGTCCGGCGTACCCCTCCGCGTCGGCCAGGTATCGCTGGGCGTAGTCGGGCCCGCCGGCGAGGTCCGGGGCGAAGGAGCGCTCCACGTTGTACTTGATGTCACGGGACCGGATCGGGGTGCCGTCCTCGTACCTGAGGCCGGCCTTCAGGGTGAAGGTCCAGGTACGGCCGCCGTCGGCGGAGGTCCCGAGGTCGGTGGCGAGGTCGGGGACGATCTCGCTGCCCGGCGCGCCGGGCGCGGCCCGGAAGGTCGTCAGGGTGCGGTAGAGCAGCCGGGTGCCGAAGTCCATCGTCGGCATGACCCAGTTGCGGGCCGGATCCAGGTGGGCGAAGTCCTGGTTGGACAGCACGGTCAGGGTGCCGCCCCGCTTCGGCGTGCCGCCGATGACGGTGCCGGTCCCGACGCCTGGCTGCCCGGTGGCCGGAGCCGCGTCGTCACCACCCTGGGAGGTCGTGCAGGCGCCCAGCAGGGCCAGGGAGAGCGAGGCGCTCAGGGAGACGGACAGCACTCTGGTGTGACGGGGCATGAGGCACTCCTCGGTACGGGAAGGTCACGGCCGGCACGGGGCGGGCCGAACGGTCCGCACGTGCCGGTGGGGTCGGGCTGTCCGTGCTCCGGACAGCCCGGGAGGGTGTTGCGGCGGATCGGAGCGGGCCGGAGTAGGCCGGATTCGGGCGGAGGCCGCGGGAAGGGCCGCACTGCGTGACCCGTAACATAGTAATGTGAAATTGCACAGCCAAGGAGTCGGCCACCCTGTTACCGAACCGTGTCCATCGAGAGCGATTCCCGCTTCGCCCCTCCGGGGTGGCCCTCGTCGCCGACGGTCGCGATGCACAGCCCCGCGGCCGGGTCGAGGCCCGGTCCCGGCCGGGACCGGACGCACTGCCACAAGGGCGGGAGGATGCCGGGGCTCACGGCTCGACCGATCTCGGGGGCAACGTGACATTTCATCTTGGTACAGATCCGGGAAAGGGAGCCCGTGAGCGAGCGGACAAAGCGCTCGCGGTTCCACGGACTCACCGAACCTCTCCCGCGAGGGCGCGCCGGTCGCCTCGGCGCGCGAGCACACCGCGCTCCTGGACCTCATGATCGCCGGGGCGCCGAGGAGCACATGCGCCACCCTCTCGCGCAGGTCCGTACCCTGTGGGTGGCGTGAAAGCGGGACCAGGCGGCCGGACGCGCGTCCCCGGGCCACGGGCTCGGCACCGGCTGGTCCCGTCCCGCCCTCGGCCGGGCGCCGCCGGTCAGTTCCCGTCCCCCGCGGACGCCGCCTTCAGCCGGTACGCGGCCGTCGCGACGACCAGGTCCTGCCAGGCCATCCCGCACGTCTTGACCACCATCGGGCGATCGGCGGGAACGACCGCCCGGGAGTCACTCAGCTCCGCCAGGGTCCTCAGCGAGGCCGGGGTGAGGGCTCCCTCGTCGAGGGCCATCATGACGTCGCCCGCCTCGCGGAGGGCGGTGTCGCGGCTCTCGACGACGACGGTCGCACGGCCCATCAGCCCGCTGTCGAGCTCCCGCGCGGCCGGCTCGTGGGATCCGACCGCCAGGACCACGGCGTGGTCCGCCACCAAAGCCCCGTCCAGCACCGGCTCGCGGGCGGACGTCGCCGTGACGAGGACGTCAGCGCGCGGCACCAGAGCCGTCGTCCGCGGGTCGTCCGCCGCCGCGTGCCGGTCGGCCCATCCGGGGACGGGGCCGCCCCGTCGGGTGACGAGCGTGACGTCGGCGACCGGTGCGTGCGCGCGGACGGCGGCGACGTGCCCCCGCCCCTGCGGACCTCCTCCGAAAACGACGAGGCGCAGGCCCTCGCGGGCGGCCGCGAGCGAGCGCAGCCGTTCCAGGCAGGCCGCGACCGAGACGGCCGGGGTGCGCAGGGTGGTCAGTGCCACGCCGTCCAGGAGGGCGACCGGGGTCAGGGTCGCGCTGTCGTGCAGGAGGTACGTCGCGTTGATCCGCCGCAGTCCGCGCCGCGTGTTGCCGGGGGCGACGGTGGCGACCTTCACGCCGAACCAGCCGCCGGACTCCGAGGGCATGAGCAGTCCCTGCCCGTGGACCAGCGGGAGTACCACGCGCGGCACCTCCCCCTCAGGATCGAGGCCCCCCGCCAGTGCCTGACGGACCGCCACGACGGCACCGGCGGAACCGAGGGCGCGCACGTCCCGTGCGTCGAGCACCGTCGTCATCGGAGCGTGAATCCGGGGACGAGTGCGTCGTCGGGGTCGACGGTGAAGCGACAGGTCGCGGTGGCGTACGTGGTCCCCGTCACCGCCGGGACGACCGCGGAGAGTCCGTGGGCCGTGGCGCTGCGCGCGATCCGGGCCCGGAAGACGGAACCCACCACCGACTCGTGCAGCAACTCGTCGCCGAGGCGCAGCTCCGCGGCGTCGGCGAGGAGGGCGACCCGGGCCGCGGTGCCCGATCCGCACGGGGAACGGTCGACCTCGCCGTCCGCGAAGACCGTGACGTTGCGGTGGTACAGCCGCCGGGTGCCGTCGGGCAGGCGCTCCGGAGGGCGCGCCTCCTCGGTGAACACCGTCCCGTAGACCCCGGACAGACGGGAGTCCGCCGGGTGTTCGGCGGCGCGGGAGGCGTTCAGCGCGTCGCGGATCTCGCGGCCCGCCGCGATGAGCGAGGTGACGTCCGCCGGCCGGACCCGCAGACCGATCCGTGCCGCCGGGAGCACCGCGTACATGGCGCCGCCGAAGGCGATGTCGACGACGACGCCCCGCGCGGTCGCCACTTCGACGTCACGCGCGTGAACATGGCAGGGAACGCCGGTGAACGTCACGTCCGCGATCCGGCCGCCGACCGTACGGACGCTCGCCGTGACGCGGCCGGAGGGGACGTCGATCACGACGTCGGTCTCCCCGTCGGCGGAGGCCGGTACCAGGCCCGAGGCCACCGCCCACGCGCCGAGGGCCATCGTGCCGTGGCCACAGGCCGTGGAGAATCCGTCCTTGTGCCAGAAAAGGGCCCCGAGGTGGGCGGCTTCGTCGTCGGGCGGTACCAGGAACGCCCCGTACATGTCGGCGTGGCCCCGGGGTTCACGGCACAGCAGGGCCCGCGTCCACTGGGCCTCGGCGTCGGCGACGGCGACCGTGCGCCGCTCGGCGACGCTGAGACCGTCCCGGGTCAGGGCCGACGGAGCCGCGGGCACGATCCGGAAGGGTTCGCCCCCGGTGTGCCAGTCGATCGTCTCGACGGACGCCGGACCCGGCCGTCCGCCCGACGCGCGCGCTCCGGACGCGTCCCGTGACTCCGCGCGCCTGTTCCCGTCCGCTGTCATCGCCGTCTCCGGTTCCTCTGGGGTCGCCCCTGTGGTGCGCCCGAGGCCGGGGCTTCCGGTCCGTGTCCGGTCTCGCAACGACCACGACCTCGACCTTCAGTGAAATGTCACATGTCATGGCACCCTATCGTTCGGGCTCCCGGTGGACAACGCCGCCTGGCACCGGAGGGAGTCGCCCGGCGAGCGGCGGGGGCCGCGTCGTGCGGCACGGAACGGCCTCCGCCCGGACGGACAGGGCCCGTCGCCGAAATTCTCCGGGGGCCGTGAACGCTACGGCCCGCCCCCGCGTACCTTCTGCTGACAGAGTGATCAGGTCGATGCGAACGGAACGCAAGGGGAGCGGTATGAGCGGAGTGGCACGTCGGACGGTCGTCTCGGCGGCGGGCGGCATGGGTGTGGTGGCCGTGCTCGGCGCCTGCGGTGGCACAGACGACAAGCCCGGCGGCTCGGGCGGGACGACGGGCGGGGCCGACGGCGGCGCGGGGGGCCAGGACACGGGCGGGCCGATCGCCAAGACCTCGGACATCCCGGTGGGTGGCGGCAAGGTGTTCGCCGACCAGGGCGTGGTGATCACCCAGCCGACGGCCGGTACCTTCAAGGCGTTCTCCTCGAAGTGCACCCACCAGGGCTGCGCCGTCAGCGGTGTGAGCGACGGGGTCATCAGCTGCCCCTGCCACCAGAGCCTCTTCGACGCGTCGGACGGCAGCGTCAAGGGCGGTCCCGCCCCCAGCCCGCTCCCCGCGGCCCCGATCAAGGTCGAAGGGGACTCGATCACGCGCGCGTGACACGCCGCCGCCCCCTCCAGCAGTCCAGTACCTCGCCGGTGGTGGAGACGGTGGCGACGAGCGCGAGCGTGTGACGGATCATCGCGGGGGTGTAGTCGGCCGGCACCCCCGCGATCGCGTCACCGGGTACGACGACGGTGTAGCCGAGGTTGACCGCGTCGAACACGGCGTTGGGAACGGCGACGTTGGCGGAGACGCCGGTGACCACCAGGGTGCGGCAGCCGAGGTTGCGCAGCAGCGGGCCGACGTCCGTCCCGGCGAGCGGCGACAGTCCGTGCAGCCGTCGTACGACGAGATCCTCGGGGGCGACCTCGACCGGTTCGGCGATCCGGACGGCCGTGCTTCCGCTGTGCTGCCGCACCGGCAGCCGGGCCGCCGCCCGGAACAGCCGCGCGTTGTCGTTGGACCCCCGCCCGTCCGGTCTGCGCTCCGCGACGGCGTGCATCACCTGCACGTCGACCTCGTGGGCGGCCCGGACCAGCCGGGCGATGTTGGACAGGGCGCCCGAGGAACGCGCCGCGGCGGCGAGTTCGGGCAACGCACCGGTCCGGCCGACGACGCCCTCCTGACATTCGACGGTGAGCAGCACCGTGGTGGCGGGGTCGAGTTGCTCGCGCAGGCGTTCCCGCTGGGCGTGGGTGGTCATCGTCTCCCCCTCAGTACTCCGGGCGGGCGAGGGTAACCACCCTTGCCCGTGGAGGGAAGAGGCCCCATGCTTGCTGACGAAACATCAGAAAGCGTCAGGGGAGGCCACGATGACGGTCGCACAGCGCCGGGGGCGCCGGATCATGATGACTCCGGCCGAGCTCGACACCTTCCTCGCCGAGCGGCGCACCTGCCGGGTCGCGACCGTCTCCGCGGACGGCCGACCACACGTGGGCGCGCTCTGGTACGCCTGGGACGGCACTTCGCTGTGGCTGTACTCGATCACGCGCAGTCGGCGCTGGACCGAGCTGCGCGCCGATCCGCGGATCGCGGTGGTCGTGGACGACGGCGAGGAGTACGGCGAGCTGCGCGGCGCGGAACTCTCGGGCACCGCGGTCTTCGTGGGCGAGGCGCCGCGCACGGGCGAGTCCTGCCCCGAACTCGACGTGCCGGAAAGGCTCTTCGCCGCGAAGAACTTCGGCCTGGAGGAGATGCCGCACGACGGCCGGCACGCCTGGCTGAAACTCACCCCGGACGCCGTCGTGTCCTGGGACTTCCGCAAACTGGCCGGAGCCTGAGCGGCCCGGACGGGCGGCAAGCGGTGCCGGTCAAGGGCCGGCGCCGAGGCGGGAGCCGGGGCTGAGAGCCGGTCGGGGGGCCTCCGACCGGGCGGTCACGCCCCTGGCACGCCGCTCAGCTGTCCAGAGGGGCTCCCGCCACCCGCAGCGCCTCCACCGCGGCCCGGATGGACGGCCGCCGGTCGGCGTCCGTACGCCAGGTCGCGTAGATGTGCCGACGCATCTTCTGCCGTACCGGCACGAACGCCACCCCTTCCGGGACAGGACCGCGTCCGAGCCGTGGAGTCACACAGACGCCGAACCCCGCGGCGATCAGGGCGAGCTGGCTGTGGTGCTCCCCGGCGAGGTGGGCGATGCGCGGTTCGATGCCCTGCGATCGCAGGGTGAACACCAGCCAGTCATGGCAGAACTCGCCCTCCGGCCAGGACACCCATTCCTCGTCACCGAAGTCCTCCAGGTCCACCACCTCGCGGCCCGCCAGCGGATGCCCTTCGGGCAAGGCCACGTCGGCGGCGTCATCGAGGAGGTGGACACGTTCGAGACCCGCGGGCACCGGCGCCCGCTTGTTGCTCCAGTCCAGGACGATCGCGAGGTCCGCGTCCCCCCGCAGCACCTCCCTGATACCCCGCTCAGGCTCCAGTTCGGTGGTCCTCACCCGCAGTTCGGGATGGGCGACGCGCAGCGCCCCGAGCGCCCCCGGGAACAGGCCGCGGGCGGCCGTCGGGAAGGCCGCGATCCGGACCTCGCCCACCACCTGTCCGCGCTGCGCCTCGATGTCCGACTGGGCCAGCTCCACCTGCGAGAGGATGCGTGCCGCGTGCTCGGCGAGAAGCAGGCCGGCGTCGGTGAGCCGCACGCCCCGGCCGTTCTTGGCGAGGAGCTGCTGGCCGACCTCGCGCTCCAGCTTGGACAGCTGCTGCGAGACGGCCGAGGTCGTGACGTGCAGGCCGTCCGCCGCACCGCTCACCGAGCCGTGCCGTGCGACGGCGTCCAGCGTCCGCAGGCGCTCCAGATTCAACATGTAAGGAATACTAAGGCAACACCTCCATGAGGTCTCGCTTGTCCTACGACATGGGAGGCGTCAGTCTGAGGGCATGAGTTCCGCCACCCCGTCCGGGTCCCTCTCCCGCCCGCCGCGCGCCGCCGGCCGCCCGCGCATGCTGAACTGGCGTGTCCGCTTCGGCGTCCTGGCCCTGATCTGGGGCTTCAGCTTCCTCTTCATCAAGGTCGGCACGGAGGGTTTCGCGCCGTTCCAGGTGACCTTCGGCCGTCTCTTCTTCGGTACGGCGGTTCTGGCCGTCGCCATCGTGGCGAAGCGCGAACGCCTGCCACGCGGCGTCCGCACCTGGGGTCATCTCACGGTAGCCGCGTTCCTGCTCAACGCCCTGCCGTTCTCGCTCTTCGCGTACGCGGAGCTGTCGGTCCCGTCCACGCTCGCGGGCATCTGCAACGCCACGACGCCACTGTGGGGCATGGTGCTGTCACTGGTCGCGCTCTCCGAGGACCGGCCGACGCGCGTCCGGGCGGCCGGTCTGGGCATCGGCTTCGTCGGTGTGCTGACGGTGCTGGGCGCCTGGCAGGGATTCTCCGGCCTCGACGTCGCCGGCACCGCGATGGCCCTGCTGGCCTCGTTCAGCTACGCGGTCGGCTGGATCTACGTCCGCCGCACCTTGTCCGCCACCGGCTCCTCCCACCTCTCCCTCGCGGGCTCCCAGGTGGGGCTCGCGACCCTGCAACTGGCCATGGTGACTCCCTTGTTCACCTCGCTCCCGACCTCCTTCGCGCCGGTACCGCTGCTGGCGGTGCTCGCGCTCGGCGCCCTGGGGACGGGGTACGCGATGCTGCTCCAGTACGGACTCGTCGACGAGGTCGGCCCGACCACGGCCGCGATGGTCACGTACTTCATCCCGGTGATCGCCACGGCCGCGGGCGTCGCCCTGCTGGACGAGCGGCTGGCCTGGAACACTCCGGTCGGCGCCGTGATCGTCCTGGCGGGCGCCGCGCTCACCCAGACCAGGGTGCCGCGCGGAAAGCGCGCACAGCGGGTCGTCCTGGCGAGCACTCCGGACGCCGCCGCAAGCGCCCCGGCCTCGCTCACCGCGACCGCCGCCGACCTCGCGCCCGCCACGGTCACGGTTCCCTCCGGCCCACCTCCGGTCCCCGCGGCGGCCTCCGGCACGGGCGGCCGGAGGCCGTCGGCGACGGACGGCGGCTGACCCTCCCACGGCCGGGCACGCTCGGCGGCGGGCCGCCGGGCGCACGCTCTCGGGGCTTGCCGCGGGGCCGGGCCCACGGCAGCCCGCGGGCCGCTGGTGCACCGCGTCCGGTGCGGGCTCGCCCGCGAACCGTGGCGATCAGAGCCTGTCGGGTGGCCTTCGGCCGACAGGCTCTCAGCCGTAGCTGCGGGCGGGTGCCGGTCCCACCGCGTCCGCGACCGCGTCGGCCAGCGGGTCGATGTCGGCCGCCGTCAGCCCCGAGACGGTCAGCCGTACGGCCGGTCCCGCGTCCATCCGGAAGCGGGCGCCCGGGGCCACCGCCCAGCCGGCGGCGAGCAGGCGGGTGACCGCGCCCGTCTCGTCGGCGACGGGCACCCAGACGTTCATGCCGCTGCGCCCGTGAGCCCGTACACCGCGCCGGGCGAGAGCCCGCACGAGACCGTCGCGGCGCTCACCGTAGGCACGTGCGACAACCGGTGTGTCCACCGCGCCCGTCGTCCACAGATGGGCGACGGCCCGCTGGAGCAGCCGGCTCACCCAGCCGGGACCGAGCCGCTGACGCCCGAGCACCCGGTCGACCGTCTCCGGGTCACCGGTGAACACGGCGAGGCGCAGGTCGGGCCCGTACGCCTTGGCGACCGAACGGACCATGACCCAGTGGCGGGTCGCCCCGGCCAGCGGATACAGCGGGAGGCCGACGATGCCGTGCCCGTGGTCGTCCTCGACGAGCAGCACGTCCGGGTGGGCGGTGAGCACCTCGCGCAGCGCGGCGGCACGCTCCGCGCCGATGGCAGCGCCCGTCGGGTTCTGCGCGCGGTCGGTGACGATCACGGCTCGGGCGCCCTCGCGCAGCACCCGCGCCACCGCCTCCGGCAGCGGCCCGTCGTCGTCCGTCGCGACCGGCACGGCGCGCAGGCCGAGCGCCGGCACGAGGTCGAGCAGACTCCCCCAGCCCGGGTCCTCGACCGCGACCACGTCCCCGGGCCGGAGACGGGCCGCGAGTACCCGCTCGATGGCGTCCAGCGAACCCGAGGTGACGCCGATCGGCCCGTCGGGCACTCCGTCCGCGTCCAGAGCGGCACGCGCGAGCCCTCCGAAGTCCGGGTCGAGGGGGGCCTCTCCGTACAGGCCGGGCCTCTCACGCTCCCGCCGCGCGGCCTCGGCGAGCGCCTCGCCCAGTGCGGGCAGCAGGGCCGGATCAGGGTTGCCCGTGCTGACGTCGCGCACGCCGACGGGTGCCTCGACCCGGATCGAGCCGCGCGCCGTGGTGGCGGGCTTCGCCCGCACCCGGCTGCCGCGCCGCCCGTCCGTCTCGATGACGCCCCGTTCGCGCAGGGTGCGGTACGCGGCGGCGACGGTGTTCGGGTTCACCCCCAGCCTGAGGGCCAACTCTCGCATGGGCGGCAGGAGTCGGCCCGGCTCCAGCGCACCGGCACCGACCCCTCGCTCCACACTCTCGGCGATCTCCGACGCACGACGGCCTTCGATCCGATATTCTCCTAGCACAAACATGATTATGCACTAGTGCAATGGAGAGCGCAATGACGGATTCCTACGAACCGACCGACCGGACGGTGCCCACGCGCTCCCGCGACCGCGCCTCGTACGACCGCGCCCTTGTGCACGCGATACTCGACGAGTCGTACGTCTGCCACCTCGGCTTCGTCCGCGACGGCGCCCCGGTCGTGCTGCCGACCCTCTACGGCCGGGTCGGCGAACGCCTCTACGTCCACGGGTCGACCGGCTCCCGACCGCTGCGCGCGGCGGGCCGGGGCGCCGAGGCCCCGGGGCTCCCCGTCTGCCTGACGGTGACCCACGTCGACGGCCTGGTCCTCGCCCGGTCGGCCTTCCACCACTCGATCAACTACCGCTCCGTCGTGGTCCACGGCACGGCCCACCAGGTCACCGACCCCGAGGAGCTACGGACCGCCCTCGACGCCCTGGTGGACCATGTCGTCCCGGGCCGCTCCGCCGACTCCCGGCCGGCGAACGCCAAGGAGCTCGCGGCCACCGCCGTGCTGCGCCTCGATCTCGACGAGGTGTCCGCCAAGGCCCGTACGGGCGGACCCAACGACGAACCTGAGGACCTCCCGCTGCCGTACTGGACCGGGGTGGTCCCCGTGCGGAAGACGTACGGCAGGCCGGTCCCGGCGGACGACCTCGCACCGTCCGTCGCCCTGCCCGACTACCTCTCCGCTCTCTGAGGGCCGGCTCATGCTGATCCATCCCTGGGACGCGGTCCGGGACGACGGGGAATGGCGGGACTGGCTGTCCCGCCGTGACTTCGGGGAACTCGCCGTCAACGGGCTGCCCGGCGAGCCGCCGTGGGTGCAGCCGATGCACTTCCGGTACGACGGCGAACACGGTCCGTTCGGGCGGGTCATCGCCCATCTCGCCCGGCCCAACCCCCTGTGGGACGCGCTGGACACCGACCCGGTGGTCCTGCTGAGCGTGGTCGGAGACGTCGCGTTCGTCCCCGGGCCGTGGGCCGCGCCCGAGGGGGCACCGGCCGAACACGGCACACCGACCTCCTTCTACACCGCCGTCCAGCTGTGCTGCACCGCGCACGTGGTCGACGACCCGGTCGAGAAGGCGGAGCTGCTGAACCTTCAGGTCGCCCGGTTCCAGCCCGGGGGCGGCACCGCCCCGGTCGTGCCGGGAGAGGGCCCCTTCGCGCGGCTCCTGCCCGGATTGCGCGTGCTGCGCCTCGACGTGACCGAGGTACGGGCCAAGTTCAAGTACGCCCACCACAAGCCCCGGGCGGTCCAGGACCGGATCGTCGAGGGTCTCGCCGGGCGACGGGCTCCGGGCGACCACGCCGCCCGGGAACACCAGCTGCGGCGCCGGACGACGCCCTGAGCGTACGGGCCGGGGCCGGCGTACCTCTCGTCCGGCGGGGCGGCCGTGCGGAGGCGGGTCTCCGAGAGTCCGCCTCCGCACGCCCCTTCGGTCCGCACACGGCGGGCCGCCGCACGGTACCGAAACGGTCGCCGGCGCGGACCACGGCCGACGCGGCGAGGCAGCGGACGCAGGCCGACGCGGTCGGCACGGCAGCGATGTACGCAGGGCCCGCTCGGACTGCCTGGGTCCTCACGTCCTCCGCGACGACGACCCACCCGCGTTCCGGCCGGTCAGCGCCGCGTGGCTCGGTCGGCGGGCGACGGAGCGTCCCCGGAGGCGGGCTCGGAACCGGCCACCGGACCGGGCAGCGACGCCTTGGGGGCCGAGGACTGGGCGATGAAGGCACCGGCCAGGACGATCGCGCCGCCGATGATCTGCGGCGCCGTCAGATGCTCGCCCAGCAGCACCCAGGCCAGTACGGTCGCCACCACCGCCTCCAGGCAGGCGACGACGCCGGCCACCTGGGGCGAGAGCCGGCGCACCGAGACGACTCCGGTGACGTAGGCGAGGACCGTGGCGACGAGGATGATCCAGGCGAGCAGCACCCAGGCGGGTACCTGGCCGCCGTTCATGCCGGCGTCGCCGCCGAGGACGGACCAGCGCATGCCCCAGGGGCGGGCGACCACGGTGAGGACGAGCGCGCCGATGAGCAGCCCGTACGCGATGACGCCCAGCGGATCGGCCGGGTCGGACTCGTCGCCGCCGTGGTCGGAGAGGACGAAGTAGCCGACCTGGCAGCAGGCGGCGGCGAGGGCCAGGAGCAGGCCGAACAGATCGAAACCGAGGCCGGACCAGACCTGCACCACGCAGGCCAGACCGCCGACGGCCAGGACGACACCGAGTGCGGCGGCGCGGGTCACCGGCCGGCGCTGGACGAAGCGCACCCAGCCGAGGACCAGGGCCGGGGCGAGGTACTCGATGAGCAGGGCGACACCGACGGGGATGCGGGAGATCGCGGCGAAGTAGCATGCCTGGACCCCCGCGACGGCGAGCAGCCCGAAGCCCGCGAGCAGGGCGGGCCGGCCGCGCAGCAGGGACCGGTGTCGCCAGGCCACCGGAAGCATGACGAGGGCGGCGCCCGCCACCCTGAGCCACACCACGTGCAGCGGGTCGAGACCCGCCTCGATGAGCGGCTTCGCCGCCACACCTGAACCACCGAATGCGAAGGCCGAGGCCAGGGCGAGTCCCAGGCCGGCGCTTCTCCCCTGAGACGCGTGCATCGCGCCATCATGACAGGGCGACGTCAGGCGTGTAACCCCTGTTACGCCTGTTGAGACGGCTCCCCGATCCGGGCTGTGAGGGAGGCGGTGTCGACGCCCGCCCGGCGGAGCACCTCGGCGCCCCGGCAGCCGGGCGCGGCGGAGATCGCGGCGAAGAGATCGAGGCCGCGGGGGTGCGCCTCACCGCGCCGCACGGCGCGTTCGCGGGCCGCGTCCAGGGCGGCGAGCGCGGCCGGCGACCAACCGGACGGGGCGGAAGCCGGTGTCCGGTCCGGCACCCCGGGTGTCCCCGCCCGTACGGGCAGCCGGGCGGCGCGGTCGCCTCCGGCCCCCTCGACGGCGCGCTGCCAGCGCAGTCCGTAGCCGATCGAACGCTGGACGAGATAGCCGAGTACCCGCGCCAGTCTGCGGCTGTCCGCGAAGGAGGCGCGGACATCGGGGTCGGATTCGAGGAGGGAGTGGAGCAGGTGCGCGGTGTCGATCTGCCGGTCGCCGGCGCGCAGTGCCCGGCGGTGTGCGCCCAGGGCGACCGTCGCGAGCGCGGGCGTCAGTCCGGCCGCTATCTCCGCACGCCGGCCCGTCCGACGACGGGCCGTGGGCTGCCGGGAGAGGGACGCCCGAACCGCGGGCTGCCGGGGGACGAGCGGGACGGGACTGTGCACCCTTCCATCTCAGCAGGCTCCGGCGGCCGGGGCATCACCGGTGAGGAGCATGTCCGCATCCCACCGGAGTCGGGCACGAAAGGGCGGTTCCTCCTCCTTGAGGAGGAGATCGCGGAGATCGCGTGCACCGGCATCCGGCGGCGCGCGGCGCCTCGCGGCGCGCCCCGTACGCAACCACCACCCCCTCTCGTCACGTCTTCCCCCTGTGTTCTGGATGGTCGCCCTCCCGGCTCTCGACGGGCGGCAGTACGTCTACCGGGTGTACGCGCCCCGGGACGCGCTGCCGGCCGATCTCTTCTGGGCCGCGTTCCACTGCCACGACGAGAGCGGAGGCCCCCGGGCCTCCGACCGGTTCGACGCGGCGCGGATCTGGTGGATCGGGGAAACGGAAGAGCTGACGGTTCATCAGCATTGAATGTTCACGGCAATGCGGCTACGTTCCGTCGGCACCGAGGACCCGTGAGGACACGCGAACGCGTGAACGTGCGAAGGGGTGGTCACATGGCCGAAGTCAGCGCGGAGGCACGGATCGAAGCACCGGCCGGCAGGGTCTGGGCACAGCTGACCGACTTCACCGCGTACGGGGAGTGGAACGCCACCCACACGAGCTTCCCGGACGGCGGGCCCGCCACGCTCGAGGCAGGCGCCACCTTCGCCGAGAACATGAAGCTGATGGGCTTCCCCGCCGAGATCACCTGGACCGTCGAGGAGCTGGAGTCCGCGCGGGTTCTGGCCATCCGGGGCAGGGGCCCCATGGGGGTCGTCGTCGGCACGCGCTACTCGCTGGCGCCGGACGGGGACGCCACGACACTCCGGATCGAGGGAGAGTTCACCGGCGCCGCCGTCTCGCTGATGGCGGGCAGACTGAGGGACTCGGCGACCGCGGCCCTGAACGAGTCGCTGCGTCGGCTCGCCGGACTGGTCGCCTGACGAGGCACTCCTCCCCCACAGCCCCGGACGGCGCCCGGTGGCCCCCTGGTGCCGGCATCGGCGCGCCGGGCCGTCGGCGGTCCGGCGCACCTTCGGTTCGTCACCACGGCACGCCGGCCCCCGGGGACCGTTCGGCCGGCGTGGACCTCAGCGCTCGTCGGCCAGGATCAGATACAGCTTCTTGCGCGCCTCGTTGATCACCTCGACGGCCTTCTGCCGCTGCTCGGCGCTCCCGGTCTTCCAGACCTGCCCGAACGCCTCCATCAGCCCGAAGCCGGCCTGCCGGATCTCGTTCACGGCCTCCCAGTCGACGCCGCGACCGGCCTCCTCCCACGGCGCGTCCGGCCCCGACTCGGCCTCGGCGCGACCGGTGTCGGTGAGCGTGAACAACTTCTTGCCGCCCTCGCTGGCACTGACGATCAGGCCCTCGTCCTCGAGGAGCTGGAGCGTCGGATAGACGGAACCGGGACTGGGCTTCCAGGCCCCGCCACTCCGCTCGCCGATCTCCTGGATCATCTCGTAGCCGTGCATCGGGCGATCCCTGAGCAGCGCCAGGATCGAGGCGCGCACATCCCCGCGCCGCGCCCTGCCCCGACCTCCGCCGCCGTGACCGCGCCCACCCGGGAAGGGGCCTCCCCGGAACGGCCCACCACCGAATCCCGGCCCGAAGGGACCGAAAGCCGCACGCCGCCCCTCGAAGTCACCGCGAGGGCCGGGTCCGCAGTAGCCATGCCCGTGTTCGTGTCCATGTGAACGCATCGCAACGCTCCTTCCGTCGGACATACATCGACGAACAGTACCGATACCTCAACGATATATCGGTACTGTTGGTTTGCCAAACCCTTCCGAACGGGTCGGCGTGTCCTGCCTTCGTCGACCTGGCCCCTGTCTCAGGTGATCTGGTCCGGTTCGTTTGTGGTCTCAGGTGATCTGGTTCTCACGGTGTACGGAACGGGTGGTCGCTCGATGGGGTGATGGCTTGTGGCTCCGGGGCATGGCCGCGTTTCGGGTGGCCGAAGCTGACAGCGAGGGCATCGAGGGAGGTGGCCGTGAGCGAGCCGGTGAGGTCGGGGTCCGCCTGGGAGTACGTGTCGGACGTGCAGGTGGGTTTCGTCGGCGTCGACGGGGTCGGACGGCTGGGATCACTGGCCCGCTGCTGGGACGAGCCCTTCGAGCGTGCTGCCCCGGTCCGGAGGTTCATCGCGTTCGAGGGGCAGAAGAACTTCACGGGTGAGTACCGGGCGGCGTCCTCGCGTGACCTGGTGGGTTACGAGTCGTGGGTCGAGCGGGATGCCGCGATGGCTCTGGACTTCGACCCTGCGGTGGTGGCCTTGGCCTCGCAGCCGTTCTGCCTGTCCTGGTGGGATGGCGATCGGGATCGTCAGCACACTCCGGACTACTTCGCTCGGCTGGCCGATGGCACCGGTGTGGCGGTCGATGTCCGGCCGGAGGGTCTCGTCGATGAGGAAGCCGCTGAGGTCTTCGCGTTCACCGCGGGGGTCTGCGCAACGGTGGGGTGGCAGTTTCGGCTGGTCGGGGACTTGGACCAGACGTTCCGGACGAACTTGCGGTGGCTGGCGCGCTATCGCCACCTGCGCTGCCACCGGGCCTCGGTGGCGGATGCCCTGCGGGAGGTGTTCGCCGAGCCTCAGCTGCTGTTCACCGGTGCTGACCGGGTCGGGGACAAGTATGCGGTGCTGCCGGCGCTCTACCACCTGCTCTGGCGGAACGAGCTGACGGCGGATCTGGTCTCGGCTCCGCTGGACGCCGGGACGGTCGTCGGCCTGGCGGCGGGGAGGGCGTCGTGAGGTCTGCGCGTCCGGGACGGTTGCGGCTGGGTGACCGGGTCAGGTTCGAGGAGGGTACGTACACGGTTGTCGCGCTCACCGGGATGCGGGTCCGCCTGGCCGACGTCCACGGCACGGGCATGCTGGTCGACCAGGTTCATCTCCAAGGGGCTGAGGACTTCGCCGTCCTGGGCACCGCAGAGCGGGCCACGCTGGGCTCGGCCGCGCTGCTGGACCATCTCCCGGAGGAGGCCGCGAAGCGGGCGTTGTGGTGGCAGCACCACTTGATCGAGATCCTGACCGGGCTGCCGCCGGACGCTCCGGCGGGGGCTCTGCCCCGGCCCGAATACGACCCGGCCCGCCGGTCGCTGGCGGAACGCGAGCGGGCCGAAGGCCGCGGAACTGGCCGCGCGGGGCGAGGAGGTCAGTGCACGGACGGTCAAGCGCAAGCGGCAGCGTTACGAGGCCGGCGGGGTCGCCGCGGTGGCGGACCGCCGTCTCGCTCCGCACGCGTCGCTGCTGGGCAGGGCTGATCCTCGGGTGGTGGCGGCAATGCGTCAGGCCATTGCCGAGAGTGTCCCGGCGTCCACTCGCACGATCGAGTAAGCGCGTTGGCGGACCGGCCGCATCCTGGCTGCCGAGCACGGCGAGGACGTGGTGGAGATGCCGTCGCGGGCGACGTTCTACCGCCTGTTCGCGAAGCTGTCCGGCGGCATCCCGGTGACCGGGTCGGCCCGCACTCGCCAGTCGCTGGCCAACCAGCCGGAGGGGCCGTTCCGTTACGAGCAGGTCGCGGCGCCGGGCGAGTTGATGCAGATCGACTCCACCCCGCTGGACGTGCTGGTGCGGCTGGATGAGGGGGTGCCCGGCAGGGTCGAGCTCTGCGGCCTGGTCGATGTCGCCACCCGCACCATCACCGCCGCGGTCGTGCGGCCGACCACCAAGTCGGTGGACGCTTCGCTGCTGCTGGCCCGTGCTCTGACCCCGGAGCCGATGCGGCCGGGGTGGTCGGACGCACTGAGGATGTCCCGTTCGGTCCTGCCGCATCGCAGGCTGCTGTCCTTGGACGAACGGTTGGAGCACGCGGCGGCCCGGCCGGTGATCATTCCGGAAACCATCGTCTGCGACCGGGGCAAGGCATTCATCTCGGAGAACTTCCGGTCCGCCTGCCGGACTCTGGAGATCAACTTCCAGCCCTGCCACCCACGCTCGCCCGCGGAGAAGCCGCACATCGAGCGGACGCTCGAATCGGTGGCCACGATGTTCTGCCAGTTCCTCCCCGGCTACCTGGGCCGCACGGCCGAACACCGCGGACGGAACGTCGAGGACGAGCCGTTGTGGTCGATGCTGGAGATCCAGGAACTCCTGGACGAATGGCTCATCGCGAAGTGGCAGAACAGGCCGCACGACGGGCTGCGGGACCCCGGCAGTCCCGGCCGCACCTTCACGCCGAACCAGAAGTACGCCAGCCTGCTCGAGAGCGCCGGCTACGTTCCCCTGGCCCTGACGGGGGACGACTACGTCGAACTGCTGCCCGCGACCTGGCGGGCGGTCAACTCTTACGGCATCAAGATCAGCCACCGCATCTACGACTGCGCGGGCCTGGGCCCCTTCCGGCGCCAGCCCTCCGGGGTCGCCCGCAAGAAGAACTTGTGGGAGATCCACCGCGACCCTTACGACGCCAACTGGATCTGGGTCCGCAACCACTGGGAGGGGGGCTGGGTCCCCGTCCCCTGGAAACACCTCGGCACTGTCCCGCAGCCGTTCGGGGATCTGGCCTGGGACCATGCCGCGGCCGACCTGCGTCAGCAGGGCGAAAGCGATCCCACCGAGGAACAGATCGCCCAGGCCGTGTCCGAGCTTCTGATCAGGGCTAACCAGGGTCCCGAGGGCGGCGGGAAGAAGCGGCTGTCCCGGCGCGACCGGCGAGTCGCCGCCCGGACCAAGGCCGGCGCCAAAGGCAACGGTCCCCGGCCGCCGAAGCCCGAACCGGTGCCGGCCGCGGCAGACAACGTGCTGTCTCACGACGACGAGGAAGCAGACACGCAGGACGAGCCGGTCGCGAAGGTCATTCCGCTCGACGTCTTCGACCCCTTCAAGGAGGCGGACAAGCGATGGTGACCGCAGCTGGACCCGCGTTCGGACAGCTGCCGCCATCCGGCCTGCAGGCCGGATGGCGGCGGGCCCTGGACCAGGAAGAACTGCACAGCTACCTCACCACCCTGGAGGGCTGGCGGGAGTTCACCACTCAAGATCCAGCCCCGCCGGACCTGCTGCCCGCCGACGTCCTCGCCGAACTGGGGCCGGACGAGCGCCAGGACTACGACGACGCCCGCCTCGACTACCACACCAGAATGACGGTGGCGGCGACCTCCACCTTGCGGACCGTCGTTCATACCGGCCGACGGTTGACCCTGCTCAACCGTCACGCGATCAGTGCCCGCCGGGGCATGATCCTGTCCGGCCCGGCCGGCACCGGCAAGACCACCGCTCTGACCCAGTTCGGCAAGACCATCGAAGCCATCGACCGGCGTCAGCACCCCGGCGTCGGCGGTCGCATCCCCGTTGTCTACGTCACCGTCCCGCCCGCCGCGACCTCGCGCATGTTGGCCGTGGAGTTCGCCCGCTTCCTCGGCCTGCCGGTCACCGTCCGCGCCAACATCACCGACGTCATCGAGGCTGTCTGCGGGGTCCTGATCGACGCGCGGGTCACCGTGGTCTGTGTCGACGAGCTGCACAATCTCTCCCTTGCGACCCGCAGCGGAGCCGAGGTCTCCGACACCCTGAAGTACTTCTCCGAGCGCATCCCGGCCACGTTCGTCTATGCCGGAGTCGACCTGGAGGCGAAGGGGCTGTTCAACGGCACCCGGGGACGGCAGATCGCGGGCCGGTTCGGAGTCATCGAAACGGTCGCGTTCCCCCGCACCGAGGAGTGGACCGGCCTGGTCACCACCCTCGAAGAAGCTCTGCGGCTGCACCATCACCGGCCAGGAACCCTGGAAGGGCTGGCCCACTACCTCCACGACCGCACCGGCGGCATGATCGGCTCGCTGTCCCACCTCATCCGCGGGGCCGCTCTCGACGCCATCCTGGACGGCACCGAGAAGATCACCCGCAAGTCCCTGCAGAACGTGAAACTCGACCGCGCGGCCGAGACCCGGAAGTCCAAGCCGGCCTCATGAGCAGCATCGAAAGCGGCGTGATCAGCGGGAACATCCGCCCGTTGCCCGTCCAGGTCCGCCCGCGAAGCGGCGAAGGAGCCCGGTCGTTCATCGTCCGCCTCGCCCATGCCAACCACCTGATCCCGGGCTATCTGCGGATGTTTCTCTGCGAACCGCCGGATCATCGAGGCATCCCGAGCTGGTCACGGCTGGCGGCCGTCACGGGCCGTGATCCAGACTTCCTGCGGATCACGCTGGAGACCCGGCACTGCCTGGAGTGCGGCGCCGCCATGCCGCCCCTCGGCATCCTCGGACGTCAAGCACTGCGTTGTTCGCAGGCTTGCCGCCAGAAGGCATACCGCAGACGCCACCCACTCAGCGAGTGGCTGCGAGTGTCCTGCAGTCAGTGCGGCGAGATCATGCGGATCCGACCCGGACAGCGCCGTCACCTGTGCTCATCACGCTGCCGTCGGGACGCCTATCTTGAAGGACAACGACGTCGCCAAGAACGATCCGCCCAGACCGAAGACGCCGAACCATCCCCGTGTCCCATCTGCGAACGTCCCCTGCCGCCCGGAAAACCCTCTTCGAGACGGAGAACGTGTTCCCAACGGTGTCGCCAGCGGGCATACCGCTGGCGAAATGCACCACCGCCTCACCCAGTTACCTCCCTGGCTGAAGGAGCAGAACTGTCGTCGCCGTCCCCATCGCTGAGGCTCTGCGAGGTCTGCTCGGCTCCACTGCCCCTCGGCCCTAACCAGGCACAGCGGCGAACCTGCTCTCACCGCTGTCGCCAGCAGGCATACCGAAGGCGCGTGAGTCCGGCCCAAGATCGTTCTCAGCCAGCAGCATCGCTGCCTCCGCCGAAACCCCTCTCCGAGGGCCCTACTTCCACCCCAGAGCGTGTCAACCTGCACAGTCTGCAAGGGGCTCCTCCCAGCATGCCTCGGCCAGGCCAGACGCCGCACCTGTTCTCACCGTTGTCGCCAGAGGGCCTACCGCGAACGTCTGTCCTGCGACACCAAACTTTCAGCACGTGCCATCGAAGTATGAGTGGCGCGGGGTGCCAGCCTTCAGACCGAGCCATCCTCGGCAACAAGCTGCACCACGCCGACCCATGCGAACTCGTTCTTCGTATGGACAGCGCGGACCCTCCACCGGCCTGCCGGAAGCTGCACGGGAGCCTGTTCCGGCCGGCCACCACCGGGATACTCCACTCCGAGATCCGCGCCGGCCACGGCCGAGTCCATCAGCACCGCCGGGCCATCAATGGCCCACAGACCGCTGTCCTCCCACGGAGTGTCCGGGTCGGCCACGACCGCATCCACCCCGGCGAGCAATTCTTCCTCCGAATCCGCAGCCAGCCATCGCACGAAGAGCAACTCCTCTGGTAAAAAGCACGTCATTGCAGGTTCATCGGCCAGGACAAGCGCAGTGGCAGCCTTCGCGCGCACAGTGATCACGCCAGCCCAGTCGTCGACCTCGCAAGCTCGGTCATAATCATCACGGCCACCGTCGTCGCCCAGGACGGATCCATCCTCCGTGCACCCGCCCCATGCGCCAATGCAGGACTCGGGGACCACGATCAACGGACCGCCCATCGAGCTGACCCAGGCCAGCTCAGCACGGTCGCTGCGATCAGATTCAAGGGCATCATTCATGCGCGCAGTCTGCCGCTTGCCACTGACACCGGACAGCGGCCGGGCGGACCCTCTCGAGGACAGCCGGCCGAACTTCGGTATCCCACGGCAACATCGGTCGATTCGCTGCATCTGGACCACATCGGCTGAGATTTTCGACTCCTCCTCATCTCAATGCATCTGGTCGCCGCAGGTCACAGGGATAGTCGGGAACCAGATCATTTGCGACGGGTCAGCGGTTGACCTGTCTCAACGAAGGTGCTCGGATCCAGCTTCGTCTCAGCGAATGTGCTGTGTCGGCTGTTCGTCTCGGTGAATCTGCTCTGTCGAGCGATTCTGGGTGACGCAGTCTCAGACCCGCACCAGCACCTTGACCTGCGGATCCTTGTTGGGGTGACGGTGGTGACGCACTTTCCGCCCATTCCTCTGCTCAGTCTTGCCCCCTGTCTGGAAGCTCAGAGAGACGCACGGATAGAACGCCGTCATGACGTACCGATTCACCGCCCGCGCCGCCAGAACCGAGATCGACCCCGACGGCTACTTCACTGAAGCAGCGCTTGCCGAGCGAGAGCATGGCAGCGGCTTCATCCTGATGTTCATGGCGGGTGAGGACGATCCTGACGACCAGGAGATATTGAGCCGAAACTCATCGGTTGCCTGGTCGTTGATCGGGTGTGATCGAGGGTGGGGATATGCGTCGGCTGTCGCCGGATGCGCAGGAGGATCTTCGGCTGCGGGTGGTTGCGGCGCTGGAGTCGGGGCGGGTGGCGACGTACGGCCGGGCCGCGGAGATGTTCGGCGTGTCCGAAAGGTCGGTGGGCACCTGGTGGCGGGCCTTCAAGGCTGGTGGCAGGCCGGCGCTGCTGGCGGCGGAGCGTGAATCGCGGGCGGGGAAAGGCGAGTTGCTCGATAGCTGCGCACGCGGTGCGGTGTTGCGGGCGATGCGGGACTACACCCCGGCCGACCTGGGGCAGAGCGGGGTGATGTGGACCCGTGCCTCGACGAGAGCCTTGATCCGGCTGGTGTGTGGGGTGTCGATGACGGAACAGGGGGTGGGCAAATGGCTGCGTCGGCATGGCTTCACGCCGCAGCGTCCCGCCCGCCGCTCCTACCGGCAGCAGCCCGCACAGGTGCGGGCCTGGCTGGAGGAGGAGTACCCGGCGATCGCCGCACGGGCCCGACGGGAGAAGGCCGAGCTGGTCTGGGCCGACCAGTGCGGCCTGCGGTCCGACACCGCTCCGCCCGGACGCTCCTGGGCCCCCGCCGGGCACACCCCGATCGTGCGGGTCAACGGCCGCCGCTTCAGGGTCAACATCATGTCCGCGGTCGCTTCGCGGGGCGCGCTGTGGTTCACCGTCTTCCCCGGCAAGTTCACCGCGAAGGTGTTCTGCGCGTTCCTCGACCGCCTCGCCGCGCAGGCCCGCCGCAAGGTTCATGTCATCGTCGACCGGCACCCGGTCCATCGCAGCAAGGCCGTCAAGGAGTGGCTCGTCGAGAACGCCGAGCGGATCGAGCTGCACCTGATGCCCGGCTACAGCCCTGAACTCAACCCCGACGAGCTGCTGAACGCCGACCTCAAACACCACATCCACGCGGCCCGCGCCACCTCGATCGACGACCTCGCCCGCGAAACCCGGCGCTTCCTACACCGCCGACAGCGCCAACCCCACATCGTGTCCGGCTACTTCCACGGCCGCCACGTCCGCTACACGATCCAGTAGGAAACCCATCAGTTTCGGCTCAATAGCTCTGGGGATGGACACGCACTGCCTGGTCACAGCCGGCCAGGGGACCGCATACGGATGTGTGCGTGAAGCCGTTCTGACGGGCAACGTCCTCCACGTCTCACTGGACCCCGACGCTCTGGAAGACCTGCGATTGGATGACAGCGAGATCGAGGCCGTCATCGACGCACCAGCCGAAGACGTCGTCCAGTTCCGCGAAGTACTCGCGCAGGTGCTCAACTACGGGCGCGCGGACGCTGTGCCGAGCCGCCTCGCCATCTGAGCCGCTGTCCCGCCGACTGCCCAGGCATGAAGGCGGGTGCCGCGCCGGCGGCTGACCGGGCGTAGCGGGGCCCCGGCCGGCGGATGCGCCCAACTCGCCCCGGTTCGGACCCGTCCCGGCCGCCGGAGGCCGGCATCCGGTATCCCGGGCTGGCAGCGTCGTCCCACACCTCGAAGGGAACCTCCCATGCGCCCTCGCCGTCGCCCCGTCCGGCACGCTCGCCGAGGACGGCGCGGTCACCCTCTAAGAGGTCCCGTGCGATCCGTCATGGCGACCCTGCCGCGGGCCGGGCCCCGTCTTCGCGACCGCTCGGCGGGCGTCCGGGGACGAGCGCGGACTGTACTCCTACGATCCTTCGGCTTCGTTCTCCGCCTCCGCGACGGCGATGGCGATGCCGAGGGCCGCGGCAATGTTGCCCGCCGCCGTCATGACGCGGGCCGTTCCCACGATCGGGGCGATGGCGACCAGGACGTCCTGGAGCCGTTCGGCGGTCAGATCGGCCTGCATGGCCGGTTCGATGTGGGCGGCGTAGGAGATGGGCGGCGCGTCGGAGGCGGCGAGCGCGGCGATGCGGGTGAGGATGAGCATGTCCGCGGGCAGCCCGCACCGTTCGATCGAGTCGACGGTCATGGCGGCGAGGGTGTCCAGGACGGGGGTTTCGGAGGCGGTGGCCATGGCGATGTACCTTTCCGATGTCGCGGGGTGGCGGACGCGGGACAGGGACGGACGGCAACGGGTCCGCGGGTGTCGAGCGCCCTACCTCTCCACCGTAGGAGCCCTCCGCGTGAACCGCGCTGCGAGCCGGCAGTGGCCCGCCGGGCGCGACCGAACGCCCGGAGCCGGCGTCACGTCGAAGCCACCGGAACGGACCGGAACACCCGTGACGTGCCTGCGTCACCGCCGCCCGGCACGGGCGAACGGCCGGGGAAGGCCGACGCGGCCGACCGGTCCAGTCACCTCCGATTGGCCTTGGTCCGGCGCTCCGCGCACCCGGTACGGTCCCTGACATGCGGATTCGAATCGTCGACGCCTTCACCGACCGTCCCTTCTCCGGCAACCCGGCCGGAGTCCTGATCCTGGACTCCTTCCCGGACGACCGCTGGCTCCAGTCGGTGGCAGCGGAGGTCAACCTCTCCGAGACCGCCTTCGCCCATCCGCTCCCCGCCGACGGCGAGGCCGACTGGGCACTGCGCTGGTTCACCCCGACCACCGAGGTCGACATGTGCGGCCACGCCACCCTCGCCACGGCACACGTCCTCCACAGCGCCGGAGAGACCCACGGGACGGTCCGGTTCGCGGCCCGTTGCGGCATCCTCAGCGCCACGCCCGAGGAGGACGGCGCCGTCACCCTCGACTTCCCGACCTCGCCGCTGACCGCCGTTCCGGTCCCGGACGGTCTGGAGAAGGCCCTGGGGGCGGCGGTCGTCTCCGTCCACGACACGGGCGCGCACGTGGGCGACCTGCTCGTCGAGCTGCCGGACGAGGCGGCCGTGCGGTCCCTGGCACCCGATGTGGCGGCCCTCACCCACCTCTCCGGGCGGGGCGTCATCGTCACCGCGGCCGCCGCGCGGCCCGCGCACGGCTACGACTTCGTATCGCGGGGATTCTTCCCCGCGGTGGGCATCGACGAGGACCCGGTCACCGGCAGCGCGCACACCGCACTCGCCCCCTTCTGGTCCGCGCGCTTCGGCCGAGAGGACCTGACCGGCTTCCAGGGCGGCGCGCGCACCGGCGTCGTGCGCACGCGCCTGCGTGGCGACCGCACCCTGCTGACCGGCCGCGCGGTCACCGTCGTCGACGGCGAACTGAACGCCTGACCGGTCCCGGACGTCACGAGGGGCGTAGGGCGGCCGGAGACCGGCACGCCGTACGCCCCTCGGCTCGGGCCCGCCGCCTACCCGGTGGGCAGCCAGCCGACCTTCCCGGCGAGCAGGCCGTACCCGACGAAGGCGACGACGTCCAGCAGCGCGTGCGCCGCCACCAGCGGACCGACGCGTCCCCAGCGCCGGTAGAGCCACACGAAGACGACGCCCATGACCATGTTGCCGACGAACCCGCCGATGCCCTGGTACAGGTGGTACGAGCCGCGCAGCACCGCGCTCGCCAGTAGCGCGGCCGTCGGAGTCCAGCCCAACTGGCCCAGTCTGCGCAGCAGATAGCCGACGACGACGACCTCCTCGAGTACGGCGTTCTGGAGCGCCGAGAGGATGAGCACCGGATACTTCCACCAGACGTCCGGCAGCGCCTCCGGCACGACGGTCAGGTTGAACCCGGCGGCCCGCGCGCCCAGATAGAACGCGAGCCCGGCGCCGCCGATCCCGGCGGCGACCAGCGCCCCCCGTCCCAGATCGGGCCACGGCCTGGTCCGGTCGAAGCCGATCGCACGCATCCCGGCACCTTCGCGCATCAGCAGGTGCGCGACGAGGACGACCGGCACCAGAGCGGACGCGATGCCGAACAACTGCCAGGCGAGGTCGAGCCAGGGCCGGCCGGGCGCGTACGAGCCGTTGAGCGTGGCCGCCTGCTCCTTGAGTCCACCGGGCTTGGTCAGTGATCCGATGAAGCTGATGCAGGCCGACACCCCGCTCGCCCCGAGGGACAGCGCCAGCACGATGGCCGTCTCGGACCGCAGCACGGCGCGCGGTAGCCCTTCGGGAGGAAACGAACCGGCCACCGCTCGTTGATCCGACACCACACCTGTCTCCACTTCCCCATCGCGTACGGGTACGGAGATCATGCGCGACGGTCCCCCGCGGACGCCATTCCCGTGGCACGGCCCATCAGGGCGGCGCGGCCCGGACGGCGGGCCGCGCCGCCCGCGGAGAGCCGGGGAACGGGACGGCTTCCCCGACCGACCCCGCGACCGCACGCCCGTCAGTCGATCCCCACCGGCCAGGTGTGTACCGGCTCGCCCTGGTACATCAGCTCGGCGTAGCGCCGCGTCATCGCCGCGAGGGCCGCCGTGCGGTCGAGTCCCGTTCCCAGCGCCTTGTGGAAGGTGTCCGCCTGCCAGGAGGCACCGTTGGTCCGGCGGCGGCACCGCTCCTCGATCACTCCCAGGTAGAAGTCGCGGTCCACGGGTTCGATGTGCCAGGCGTCCAGGCCCGCCGCGGCCATCGGCAGCAGTTCGTCGAGGACCAGCCGCGTGGCCGGAACGGCGGCCACCCCGCCCGAGCGGCCCGGCCGAGGCCAGCGAAGTTCGGCCTCGACGCCGTGTCGGCAGGCCGCGTCGAAGTTCGCCGCCGCGTCCTCGAACGGCAGCCGCTTCCACAGCGGACGGGGCTCCTCGGCCAGGGTGCGCACCAGTCCGTAGTAGAACGCCGCGTTGGCGACCACGTCGGTGACCGTCGGGCCGGCCGGCAGGACCCGGTTCTCCACCCGGAGGTGCGGGACGCCGTCCACCCAGCCGTACACCGGACGGTTCCACCGGTAGACCGTGCCGTTGTGCAGGACGAGCTCCTGGAGCCGCGGCACCCCGCCCTCCTCCAGGACGCGCAGCGGGTCCTCCTCGTCGCAGATCGGCAGCAGTGCCGGGAAGTACCGCAGGTTCTCCTCGAAGAGGTCGTACACGGAGTCGACCCACCGCTCCCCGAACCAGGTACGCGGGCGTACCCCCTGCGTCTGGAGTTCCGGCGGCCGGGTGTCCGTGGCCTGCTGGAAGAGCGGGGGCCGGGACTCCCTCCACAGCTCGCGGCCGAAGAGGAAGGGCGAGTTGGCGCCGATCGCCGTCTGGACCGCTGCCGTGGCCTGCGCCGCGTTCCAGACCGCGGAGAACCTTCCCGGGGTGACCTGGAGATGCAGTTGGACGGAGGTGCAGGCCGCCTCGGGGACGATCGACGTCGACGTACAGGCGAGCCGCTCCACTCCTTGTATGTCGAGGGTGAAGTCCTCGCCGCGTGCCGACACGATCTGGTCGTTGAGGAGGGTGTACCGGTCGACGTCCGAAAGGTTCTCGAAGACGAGGTCGTCCTGTGCGAGCGTCGGCAGAATTCCGATCATGACGACGCCCGAGTCGACTTCGCGGGCCTTGCGGTCGGCATATCCCAGGCCGATCCTGAGCTCCTCCGCGAGCCGGTCGAATACCCGGCCGCCGATCCGGTGCGGGGCGATGTTCACTTCGAGGTTGAACATTCCCAGTTCCGTCTGGAAATCCGAGCTCGCGATGCGCTCCAGGACGGCTCCATTGACCATCCGTGGCATACCGTCGGAGCCGGCCAGATTGAGTTCGATCTCCAGGCCGATCAGATTCCGCGGGCGGTCGAACCTCCGCTCGTCCAGCAGCCTGGCGAGAGCCGCCAGGCACTGCTGGAGCTTTCTGCGGTAGCGCTGTCGATCGGACAGGGCGAACCCGTCTGCCACGACCTTCTCCCCCATGGAAGTGTCCTTCCTCGATGCGGGGCGGCCGTGGGAGGGGCCGCGCGTCACCGACGATGATGCCCCGGCCGACTGATCCATAACGCCTGCGAAGCGAGTCCGTCGGACGGTAGGCTGAGAGAGGTGGTCGGGCGGCACATTCCACGGGCACGCGGCGATGAAATGCCCTTCCGTCATATTTCCCCACACCCCGGGGGCGGGAACCGGCCGTCCGCCGTGGTGCCCCCGCCGCAGGCAGATGACGCGCACTCTTCATAAATCCCGGTAATCGCTGTGGAAATAAGGCCGGATGAAGCCTTGCCCGCAATATCGGCGACGGCTAGCGGAAACACCGTGTGAACACGTGTCGTATAAACTCCGCGAACGAGGCAGAGTGTTGGCGCCCGGCCACGGATCCTGACTCCGGCCCGGCAGCCGACAGCGCCGTCGTACCTGCCCACGCGACACCGTGTCTCCTGAGTGAGAGGCGACCCACCATGCTCCGACCCTCCCCGGCCCCCGCGCCGGCACTGCGCAGTGTCCTCGCGGCCCTCGGCTCCCCCACCGCCGTCCGTGAGGCCCGAACGCCCGCCCTCCGGTCCGCGCAGGGACCGTTGAGCCCCGAACTCCCCCTGCCCGTGCACGTCCTGGACGTGCGGGACCAGGTCACCCCGCCGGGCGGTGCGCCGCGCACCAGGCTGGTCGGCTGGCGCTTCCTGATCCGCGGAGCCGAGCGGGCCGTCGCCGCGGCCGACACCATGCTCACCCCTGACGGCTGGACGTTCTCTCACTTCTTCGAGGGGCCCTACGTCGCGGCGACCGAACGCGCACTGCTCCAGGCCGAGTCGCTGCCCACGGCGTACCAGCCACGCCTGCTCTCGATCCCGGAGCTCTACATGCTGACGCTGTGGCTGCACGGCGACACGACGGAGGACGGCACGTCCGCGCCCGACCCGGCCGATCTGCTGGTCCCGCTCGCGCCCGCACCCCCGGGTATCGCCGCGCACCTGCCGCACCGGGTCGCCGACCTGCTGCCCGTCCTCACCCTGCGGCTCGCGCCGCCGTTGTTCGGCACTCCGGCGCCTGCCTGAACCGGCACACCGAGGGACCCCGCCCCGCGGCCGACCGGGCCGCGGGGCGCCCTGCTGCCCTCGTCACGCCGGTGGGGCGCGCCGTACGCACCCCTCGAACACCTCCCCCCGGAAGGACTAGCCCACCAGGGCCATAGCGAACCACCCGAAGAGACCGCCCAGTTGCGTTGAACCGCCCGCGCGGGTGATACGTCTTTATGCAGTAGGAAGAGCTGCCGCGAAATCCCTGCGGATCGACGTCCGCGGGGGAACACTGGACCCACCGAACCGACTACGGGGGAGCGGCCATGAGCACCGCGTCGAGCCGCAGGACCATCACCACGACCCAGCGAAAGAACCCATCCATGTGCCAGCACCAGCCTGCCTGTCCCACCGCCGCGTCCGCCGACCGGGAGGCGGCCCGACTGATGGCACACCACCCCGAGCAGGGCTGGAGCCTGCTGTGCAACGGCGTCCTGCTCTTCGAGGACACCGGTGAGCTGCTGCCCGACGGGCAGATCATCGCACCGCACCGGCCGTTGGCGGCCGGCCGGGTGGCGAAGGCGGCCTGACCGTCCGCCGCCACCGTCACCCGCCGCGCCGCGTGCGCGCGGCAGGCGTCGCCACCTCCGCCCCTCGGGGCGGCACACGGTGCCGCCGGTCACGGCGGTGTTCCACACGACAAAGGGCCGGCCCGGAATCTCCGAACCGGCCCTCATTCATGCTCAGTTGTCGTACTCGTCCATCGGCGGGCAGGAGCAGACCAGGTTGCGGTCGCCGAAGGCACCGTCGATCCGGCGGACCGGCGGCCAGTACTTGTCGGCGGCCGAGACCCCGGCCGGGAAGACCGCCTCGTCACGGGTGTACGGGTGGTCCCATTCGCCGCCCAGAGCGGCCGCGGTGTGCGGCGCGTTGTGCAGCGGGTTGTCGTCGGCCGGCCATTCGCCCGCGGCGACCTTCTCGATCTCGGCGCGGATGGCGATCATCGTGTCGCAGAAACGGTCGAGCTCGGTGAGGTCCTCGGACTCGGTCGGCTCGATCATCAGCGTGCCCGCCACCGGGAACGACATCGTCGGCGCGTGGAAGCCGTAGTCGATCAGACGCTTGGCGATGTCGTCGACGCTGACTCCGGTGGACTTGGACAGCGGGCGCAGGTCGACGATGCACTCGTGGGCGACCAGGCCGGCGGGGCCGGTGTAGAGGACCGGGTAGTGCGGCTCCAGGCGCTTCGCGATGTAGTTCGCGGCGAGCACGGCCACCTGCGTGGCGCGCTTCAGGCCCTCGCCGCCCATGAGGCGCACGTAGGACCACGAGATCGGCAGGATGCCGGCGGAACCCCACGGAGCGGCCGAGATCGGGCCGACACCCGTCTCCGGACCCGCGGCGGGCTGGAGGGGGTGGTTCGGGAGGAACGGAGCCAGGTGCGCGCGGACGCCGACCGGGCCGACACCCGGGCCACCGCCGCCGTGCGGGATGCAGAAGGTCTTGTGCAGGTTCAGGTGGGAGACGTCGCCGCCGAACCGACCCGGCTTGGCCAGACCGACCAGGGCGTTGAGGTTCGCCCCGTCGACGTACACCTGGCCGCCGGCGTCGTGGACCTCGGCGCAGATGTCCGCGACGTGCTCCTCGAAGACGCCGTGCGTGGACGGGTAGGTGATCATCAGCACCGACAGTTCGTCGCGGTACTGCGCGATCTTGGCGCGCAGGTCCGCGACGTCGACCTCGCCGTCGTCGGCGGTCTTCACGACGACGACCTTCATGCCGGCCATCACGGCGCTGGCCGCGTTGGTGCCGTGGGCGGAGGACGGGATGAGGCAGACGGTGCGCTGGTGGTCGCCGTTCGCGCGGTGGTAGGCGCGGACGGCGAGCAGACCGGCCAGCTCGCCCTGCGAGCCGGCGTTGGGCTGGATCGAGACCTTGTCGTAGCCGGTGACCTCGGCGAGGCGCTCCTCGAGTTCGGTGATGAGCGTGAGGTAGCCCTGCGCCTGCTCCACCGGGGCGAAGGGATGGATCTGGCCGAATTCGGGCCAGGTCACGGGCTCCATCTCGGTGGTCGCGTTCAGCTTCATGGTGCAGGAGCCGAGCGGGATCATGCCGCGGTCGAGCGCGTAGTCGCGGTCGGCGAGCTTGCGCAGGTAGCGCAGCATCGACGTCTCGGAGCGGTGGGCGTGGAAGACCGGGTGGGTCAGGTACGCGTCGGAGCGCAGCAGGCCGGCGGGCAGGGTGTCCTCGACAGCGGCGTCCAGCGCCTCGATGTCGGCCTCGACGCCGAAGGCGGACCAGACGGCGGCGAGCTGGGCGCGGCCGGTGGTCTCGTCGCAGGAGATCGAGACCTGTCCGGCGTCGACCCGGTGGAGGTTGACCCCCGCCGCGCGGGCGGCGGCCAGGACCTCGTCGGCCCTGCCGGGGACCCGGACGGTCACGGTGTCGAAGAACGCGTCGGTGACGACCTCGACCCCGCCGTCCCTGAGGCCCTGGGCGAGGATCGTGGCGTAGCTGTGGGTGCGCCGCGCGATCTGCCTGAGGCCGTCCGGGCCGTGGTAGACGGCGTACATGCCGGCCATGACGGCGAGCAGCACCTGCGCGGTGCAGATGTTGCTGGTCGCCTTCTCGCGGCGGATGTGCTGCTCGCGGGTCTGCAGGGCCAGGCGGTAGGCGCGGTTGCCGTCGGCGTCGACGGAGACGCCGACGAGACGGCCCGGCAGCGACCGGGCGTGCTTGTCCTGGACGGCCATGTAGCCGGCGTGCGGGCCGCCGAATCCCATGGGCACGCCGAAGCGCTGGGTGGTACCGACGGCGATGTCGGCGCCGAGCTCGCCGGGCGAGGTGAGCAGGGTGAGCGCGAGCAGGTCGGCGGCGACGGTGACGACCGCGCCGAGCTCATGGGCCTGGTCGACGACGGCCCTGATGTCGCGCACCGCGCCGGAGGCCCCGGGGTACTGCAGGAGCACGCCGAACACGCCGCGCTCGGCGATCTCCGAGGGGATGCCCTCGCTCAGGTCGGCGACGACGACCTCGACACCGGTCGGCTCCGCACGTGTCTCGATGACGGCGATCGTCTGCGGGAGTGCGTCGGCGTCGATCAGGTAGACGCCGTTCTTGACCTTGCCGACCCGGCGCGACAGGGCCATCGCCTCGGCGGCGGCGGTGCCCTCGTCGAGGAGGGAGGCGCCGGAGGTGGGCAGACCGGTCAGGTCGGCGACCATGGTCTGGAAGTTGAGCAGCGCCTCCAGGCGGCCCTGCGAGATCTCCGGCTGGTACGGCGTGTACGCGGTGTACCAGGCGGGGTTCTCCATCACGTTCCGGAGGATCACCGGCGGCGTGAAGGTGCCGTAGTAGCCCAGACCGATCATCGGGGCCAGAACCTGGTTGCGGTCGGCGAGGGTGCGCAGCTCGGCGAGCACCTCGGCCTCGGTGCGGGCGGCGGGCAGGGCGAGCGCCTGGGTGTTCTTGATCACGTCCGGCACCGCGGCGTCGGTCAGCTCGTCGAGGGAGCCGTAGCCGACCTGCGCGAGCATCTTGGCGCGGGCTTCGGCGTCGGGCCCGATGTGCCGCTGCTCGAACGGGATGCCCTGTTCGAGCACGGAGAGCGGAATGCGGTTGGCGGTCATGTACGGAGGCCTCCTGGTCGTCACGACCTGCGAGGGGCACCTCGGCGTGGGTGCCCGGACGGCCTCCCCCTCTGTCATCTCAACCTGAGAGTTTCACCGGCATGCCGAAGGAGCACGCCGGCTTTCACCGTCGGTGAGAGCGGCCGGTCCACGCTGCGACCACCGCCCTGCTTTCCAGAGTGACCTCGTCCGTGCGGTACGTGGGCCTGAGAGATTCCGGGGAGGATTTGCTCCTTCGGCGCCTCCGAAAGGTTTCTCCGAAGGACTCTCCCGCACGGGGTCAGCAGCCACAGCCAGCCTACCAGCGAGGTTCCGTTCCCTGTCGCTCAAGTGGCCGACATCCCAGATGTGCACTTTCGTAGTCCTTGTAGAGCAGTTGCGACCCGTTGGAGGGACCGTGCAGACCGACATCGATCCGCGCAGCCTGATCGGCCGCAAGGCGTTCGACCGCGACGGGCACAAGATCGGGACGGTGGACGAGGTGTACCTGGACGACGCGACCGGGGTCCCCGAATGGGCGGCTGTCCGCACGGGCCTGTTCAGCCGGGACGCGTTCGTCCCTCTGGAGCCCAGCGAACTGGTCGACGACGGCCTGCACATCCCCTTCGAGCGGTCGCTCATCAAGGACGCCCCGGACTTCGGCGTGGGCAGGCACCTCTCCCCCGAGCAGGAACTCCAGCTCTATCGCCACTACGACATCGTGCTGCCGCCCCCGCCACCGGACCGCGACTTCGGCCGCCTGGCGGGTCAGGGCGATTCCTGACCCACGCCGTCCGAGGACGCGTCTGGCCGTGGGATGTCTCCGGCCTCCCCCGGCACCGTGCCGGTCCGCCGCTCCCACCCTGTGGGCCCGCCGGCCACCAACGGGAGTGGATCGGCCGGTTCCAGATCGGGATCGTCGACGGGGAAGGTGCGGACCCGGCCCGGAGCCGAGCCGGGCTCCTCGAAGCGCACGGTGACCCGTCCGACGCCGCTGCCCTGCACCCAGCCGGCCCCGTGGGCGGCATGCCGTACGTCGAGCCCGGGGGCCCAGTCAGGCGCCGCGGCCGAGGGTTCCGGCCCGGCCGCGGGCGACTCCCGTTCCGTCGCCGGCCCGTCCGCCGCCTCCCGGCCGGTGCCGGCCGGACCCGCCTCGTCCGCACGGGCCTCGGCCTGGGCGAAGAGGTCCTCCTGCGTGTAGTCGGCGAGGCCGCTCACCCCGACGCCGAGCAGTCGCACCCCGCCCGTGGTGTCCACCGCCTCCAGCAGACGCCCCGCCGCCTCCCGGACCACCATCGGGTCGTCCGTCGGGCCGCGCAGGGTCTCCGACCGGGTCAGCGTGGAGAAGTCGTAGCGCCGCACCTTGAGCACGATCGTCCGCCCGGAGTGGCCGGAGCCGCGCAGCCGGCCCACACACCGCTCGGCCAGCCGCTCGACCTCGGTCCGGATGCGTACCCGATCGTGCAGGTCGACGTCGAAGGTGTCCTCCACGGAGACCGACTTCGCGTCCCTCTCCGCCACGACGGGCCGGTCGTCATGTCCCTGCGCCATCCGGTACAGCGAGGTCCCGTGCGCTCGCCCGAGCAGGCGTACCAGCTCGTCCTCGCCCGCCTCCGCGAGGTCGGACACGGCCGTCATCCCCGCCCTCCGCAGGTGCTCCCCCGTCGCCGGGCCGACCCCCGGCAGGATCCGCACCGACTTCGGTCCGAGCAGCTCGCGTTCCGTCCCCGGCTCGATGAGCACGAGCCCGTCGGGCTTCGCCTCCTCCGAGGCGATCTTCGCAAGCATCTTGGACCCCGCGAGCCCCACCGACCCCGCCAGTCCCGTGGACTCGCGAATGTCCCTGCGCAGTCGCTCACCGACCCTCCGGGCGCTCGCGGCGTCCCGGGCCGCGCCCCCGGCTTCCAGGTCCACGAATGCCTCGTCCAGGCTCAGCGGCTCGACCAGCGGCGAGAGACGCCCGAGGAGTTCCATGACCTGTTCGCTGATCGCCCGGTAGAACGCGAAGCGCGGCACGAGGTAGGCGGCGTTCGGAGCCAGCCGGCGCGCCTGGCCCATCGGCATGGCGGAGTGCACACCGAAGCGGCGTGCCTCGTAGGAACAGGTGGCCACGACACCCCGCGGACCGAGTCCCCCGACCACCACCGGCTTTCCGCGCAGACTGGGCTTCGCCGCCTGCTCGGCGGCGGCGAAGAAGGCGTCCATGTCGAGATGCAGGATCGTCGGGGCGGCTCTCACCTCTCCGATGCTCCCCTACCCCACTGACAATCGACCGCACCCGCGTGCGAAGAGGACCGGCCCTCCCCGGCGGAGCCGCAGGACGGCGACCCGGGGGCGTGCCGCGGGCCCGTGTCCCGGAGCCTGTCGGGTGGCCTTCGGCCGACAGACGCTCAGACGGCCCGGTCGCGGCGTCGCCGAGCGAGTTCGTCGCCGGGGTTGTGCCCGATCAGCGTCTCGCCGGTGTCGACACGCTCCCCGTGAAGCTGCGAGAGCGCCGCCTCCACGTCACGCCAGACCACGCCGACGGCGATCCCGAAGACACCCTGGCCGCCTTGGAGCAGGTCCACGACCTCGTCGGGCGAGGAGCACTCGTACACGGTGGCCCCGTCGCTCATCAGGGTCATCCGCTCCAGGTCACGGAAGCCGCGGGCCCGGAGATGCTGGACGGCGGCCCGGATGTTCTGCAAGGCGACACCGGTGTCCAGAAAGCGCTTGACGATCTTGAGGACGACGACATCGCGAAAGCTGTAGAGCCGCTGTGTCCCTGAGCCGCAGGCGGACCGCACGCTCGGCTCGACCAGACCCGTGCGGGCCCAGTAGTCCAGCTGGCGGTACGTGATCCCCGCCGCCGCGCAGGCGGTCGGGCCGCGATATCCCACCGTGTCCGCATCCGCGCCGGCATCGAAGTCACCCACCCCGCCGTGAAGCGGATACGGACCGCTCTCCGAGGGCGCCCGCCCGAGAGAGCCCCCTGCCGTACCGTCGCCGCTGCTCATCACGCCGACCCTCCGTCCTTGACCTGCCCACACGAAGGTAGGCAGTCACTCGGGGTGCGTCAACGATCGCCACACTCGGCACGCCGAGTGATAATCACCCTGAGAGTGGTTTCCCGTGTCTCTCTTCCGGGAAAGGCTATCCGAATGCTCTGACAGCACCCGGTCAACGACAGTCGACTTCCGGCCAACGGTCGGGCGCACCGGCACCGGGAGTTCGGCAGCCGGCGATCCGGACGGCCGGCCCGCTCACTGGCTGTTCGTCCCGAAGTCCTCCGGGGAGATCTGGTCGAGGAACTCGCGGAACTTCTCCACCTCGTCCTCCTGCTCGTCCGGAATCGCGATGCCGGCGTCGTCGAGCACACCGTCGCTTCCGAAGATCGGCGTTCCGGTCCGCAGGGCCAGCGCTATCGCGTCGGAAGGCCGGGCGCTCACCTCGACACCGCTGGCGAAGACCAGCTCCGCGTAGAAGACCCCTTCACGGAGATCCGTGATCCGGACCTCGGTCAGCTCCTGCCCCACGGCCTCCAGCACATCCTTGAAGAGGTCGTGCGTCAGCGGCCTGGCCGGAGCCATGCCCTGCTGAGCGAAGGCGATCGCGGTCGCCTCCCCCGGTCCGATCCAGATGGGGAGGTACCGATCGCCTCCCACTTCACGCAGGAGCACGATCGGTTGGTTGGAGGGCATTTCCACCCGGACACCCACAACGTCGAGCTCGTTCACACAGCAACCCTAGGACGTGCCCGGTCGGTTTGGATAGTCGGGCTCCCCCGGGATCACGGCAGGCGTACTCCGAGAGCGGTCTGGATCAGCGCCGCGTGGAGCCGTACGGAGAGTCCGGCGAGTTCCTTCGCGGTGGCCTCGGCATGCGCCCTGGTCTGCGGATTGCGGTGCCGACGCAAGGGAGCGACCACCTGTTCGACCAGTCCCGCCTCGCGATCGGCGGCGGCCTTCACGGCGCGAAGATGACGCGGTTCCAGACCGAATCTCCCCAGATCCGCGACGAGCCGCGCGACGGTGACCGCCTCCGCGTCGTAGTCGCCTCCGGGCCCGGCGGCGATGAGGCCGTAGGACTCCCATTCCGCGAGCTCCGCCTCGTCCACCTCGGCGGCGGCGAGCAGCTCGGCCCGTCCCACCCGCGCGGCCGTGGGCCCACCGGTGTCCCCCTCCCGGGCCTCGTCCAGCGGGTCCCGCTGAGGGCTGGGGGACGGAAGCCGGACGGTCTCGCCGCGGGCGAGGGCGTCGAGGTGCTCGCGGATGACCTTCAGCGGAAGATAGTGGTCCCGCTGCATGCGCAGGATCCGGGCGAGCCGCTCCACATCCTGCTCGCTGAACTTGCGGTATCCGGAGGCCGTCCGCCGGGGCTCGACGAGCCCCTCGGCCTCCAGGAACCGGATCTTGGAGATGGTGACTTCGGGGAACTCGTCACGCAGCCGGCCCAGCACCGCGCCGATGCTCACCAGCCGGTCGTCCGCGGCGGCGGCGCCGCGTCCGGCACCGCCCGTCGATGTACGCAGCATGGACCTTCCCTGACGGGTTCCCCGAGGCGTCACACGCCCCGTTGGCTCGAGTAGAACACCAGCCGGTACTTGCCGATCTGCACCTCGTCGCCGTTGGACAGCACGACCGCGTCGATCGGCTCCCGGTTGACGTACGTGCCGTTGAGGCTGCCCACGTCGGCGACCACGAAGGTGCCGTCGGGCTGCCTGCGGAACTCCACGTGTCGCCTCGACACCGACGAGGACTCGTCGTCCAGGAAGATGTCGCTCTGCGGGTGACGCCCCGCCGTGGTCAGCTCGCTGTCCAGCAGGAAGCGGCTGCCGGAGTTCGGGCCGCGGCGCACCACCAGCAGGGCCGAACCGGGCGGGAGTGCCTCGACCGCCGCCAATGCCTCGGGAGACAGTGACGGAACCGGGGTCTGCCCGGTGGCCTCGGAGTCGTAGTACGCCTCCAGACCGGAGATGGAGATCGTCGACGTCGTCTCGGAGGCACGCTCCGGGGCGACCCCGCCCCGCAGCGGCGCGCCGCAGTGGGAGCAGAACCGACTGTCCGCGGCGTTGCGGTGACCGCACCTCGTACACACCGGCATGGACGGATCCTCCTGCCGCGGCTGACCCGCGGAGGCCTGGGTCGCGTACGGGTCGGGAGCGAACCCTCCACCCGTACTCGAGGCTGTTGGTTCCCCGAAACCTATGCGGGCGGCACCGGCAGGGTCAACGGACGACGCGCCGTGACCGCCCACCTCGTCGCGGAACAGCGGACGCTCGCCGCCCTGCTCCTCACTCTGGGCATGACGCGGAGCACGGTGCCTGGCGTTGCCACCGTCCTCGCTCGCGTTCTTGCCGAACAACTTCGCAAACCACTTCACGGGCGATTCCCCTTGACTGAAACAGACCCGCCCGTGGGGCAGGACGAACCCTGACTCAACACACCTGCCGACCGGGACATCTTCACAACGTCCATACCCTCCGGACAGTTTCCACCACGCACCACACTTGTGGTGCGGCGACCCCCCGCAACGTCATCCCCATGTCGCGCGATCGCCATTCGCCCCCGCCTCACTGTGACGACGACTGAGCGTAGTCAGGCCGCTTCGCAGGTCGCAAGGCATCCACGGTGATCTTCTCGGAGCGGGCCACCGTGGCCGTGGCCTGCTCCTTCTCCAACGTCTGCACGACTCCGCCGGGGATGTTGAGCGCGGGCTCGAGATCCTCGGGCTTGCCGATGACCTTGAAGACGTACGGAGCGGTCACCTTCGTTCCATCGATCCGTATGTCACCTTCGCCGCCGGAGAAGTAACTGTCCGCGACCACCCGGACGTCGTTGACCTGGATCGCCTCAGCACCGGCCGCCCGCAGCTCCTGGATCGCGTCGAGCAGCATGTCCGACTCGACCGCGCCGGAACCGTCGCCGATGGTCAGCGTGATCCCCGGACCCTCGGCGGCCACGGTGCCGGCGAGAATGCCGAGCTGGCCTTCCTTCTCCTGCGTCTGCCGGCGCGCCTCCTCGGCCTGGTCCGAACTCGACTCGAGCTCCGAACGCTGGCTCTCCAACCGTGTCTTCTCGTCCTCCAGCCGCTGGGTGCGGTCGTCGAGTTCGTCGAGGATACGCACCAGGTCCTCCTGGCGGGCGCCGCGCAACGCGCTGTTGTCGCTGGTGGACCGGACCTGGATGGCGAGACCGAGACCGAGCACGAACAGCAGTACCGCGACGATCAGTTGGGCCCGGCTGACGCGCGGGGGCCAGAGCCCGGCGGCCAGTCGCTGCCGACCCGTCATCGTCGGACCGGACGCCTCGCCGGCGGCCGGGGCGGGGCCGGAAGGGCCGGAGAGGCCGGAGGGAGCCTCCGAGGCTGCCTGTGCGGCGGGAAGGGGACGTCCGCCCGGCCCGGTGGGACCGGTGGGGCCCGATGCCCTTCCCGGGAGCGGGGGTCCGGCGGGTCCTCCGGCGCGGGCGGGTCCGGTCGGGCCACCGGGACCGGTGCCGCCGGGACCTGCCGGGGGCGCGGTGGCGTCCTCGCGGGCCTCGGAGGCAGCCGCGGCACCGCCCGCGGCTGCCTCGCTCCCCGTGCCCTGGTGCCCCCGCGTGTCCTCGTACGGGCCGGAGTCACCGTCCTGCTTCCGGGGGCGCCCGGCCTCGTTCTTCCGCTCCTGCTCGTCGTTCTGGTCGCTCATCGGCCTCACGCCCGGAACACGTGGCGCCGGATGGCGGCCGCGTTGGAGAAGATCCGGATGCCGAGGACGACGACCACGCCGGTCGACAGCTGGGCGCCGACGCCCAGCTTGTCGCCCAGGAAGACGATCAGCGCCGCCACTACCACGTTCGACAGGAAGGAGACCACGAAGACCTTGTCGACGAAGATCCCGTCGAGCATGGCGCGAAGCCCGCCGAAGACCGCGTCGAGCGCGGCCACCACGGCGATCGGAAGATAGGGCTCGACCACCGCCGGAACCTCGGGACGGACCAAGAGTCCGACCACCACTCCCACGATCAGGCCCAGTACGGCGATCAAGATGTGCCCTTCCCTGTGTCGGCCGTGGCCCGCCCGGTGGACGCGGCCGCCCCGGCTCCCCTCGGCTCCGCTGTGCGTACGATCAGGCTCGGCGCGGCCGGAAGCCGCACCTCGGTCTCGGTGGAGATGCCGGTCCGGATGCCGAAGTTCTCCTGGAGCGCGTGCAGATACTGGCCGTCGGCACTGTCCTGGAACGCGGTGCTGAGCCGTTGCCCGTCCCCCACCGCCAGCACCGTGTACGGCGGCACCAGCGGTTTGTTGTCGACCAGTATGGCGTCGCCGGCGGCCCGGATCGCGGACAGCGACGTCAGCCGCTGCCCGTTGATCGCCACGGCCTCGGCGCCCGACTCCCACAGCCCGTTGACGATCCGCTGCATGTCCCGGTCGCGGACCCGGCCCGTGTCCGCGAACCCACTGCTCTCCCGCGGCCCGCCGCCGCCCGAGTTCGTGCCCTTGGCGTCGTCGACGACGAGCTTCACCCCCGGCCCGCGGACCGGGGTGGCGCCCGACAGCAGGGCGACGAGCTCGGCCTGGTCGCCGCCGTGCTGCTCCAGTGCCTTGCGCTGCCGTTCCCCGACCTCGCCCCGGATCTTCTCGACATCCTGTTCCAGCCGGTCGGCCGCCGAGGACTCCGCCTCGATCCGGTCGATCAGCTCCTGGCGCTCCTTGGCGACGACCGGGGCGGAGATCCGCGCCTCGGCGGCACCCACGGTCACCACGGCCGCGGCGAGGACCAGGCCGGCGGCGAGCCCGAGCTTGGAGCGCAGCGTGCGCGGCATTCCGCCGCCCTCGGCCTCTCGCCGGGCCGACGCCTCCGCGTAGCCGTCGTCCAGGGCATGGTCGATGACGTTGTTCAGCAGCGACATGGACGCGTCGGGGCGCGGTGGGGGCGCTCCGGTGCTCCGAACGGGGGGCTGCTGCGACATGCCGCACATCGTCGCACGTCGCGGGCGCTACCGCCGAATGGCCCCACCGGCGGGCCGGGGGACGCCCGCGAGGCGTCCCCCGGCCCGGCCGGGCCGTCCGCCTACTGACCTGCGCTCTCCACCACACCCGACCACTCGTCGAGAAGGGCCTGCGCCGAGGTGTCGTCCGGGCCCTCGGCCCACAGATGGGTGACGGCCTCGGCCGGGTCGGGCAGCACCATCACCCAGCGCCCGTCCGCCTCGACGACCCGTACGCCGTCGGTGGTGTCCACGGACCGCTCGCCGGCCGCCTCGACCACCCGGCGCATCACGAGGCCCTTCACCGCCCACGGGGTCGCGACGTCCCGCTTGAGGACGTGCGCCCGGGGGATCCGGGCGTCGATCTGGCTCAAAGTGAGCTGTGTCCGCGCCACCAGACCGATCAGCCGCACGAACGCGGCGGCGCCGTCGAAGACGCTGCTGAACTCGGGGATGATGAATCCGCCGCGGCCGTCGCCGCCGAAGATGGTGGACTCCTCGCGGCCGACCCGGGTGAGGTCGTCCGGCGAGGTCGTCGTCCATTCCACCTGCGTGCCGTGGTAGGCGGCGACCTGCTCCGCGATCCGTGTCGTCGTCACGGGCAGCGCGACCCGTCCGGAGCGCCGCTCGGCCGCCACCAGGTCGAGCATGACCAGCAGGGACCGGTCGTCCTCGATGATCCGCCCGCGTTCGTCGACGAGCGAGAGCCGCTCGCCCACCGGGTCGAACCGCACGCCGAACGCGGCGCGTGCCGACGCCACGATCTCCCCGAGCCGCACGAGCCCGGCTCTGCGGGTCTCGGCCGACTCGGTGGGCCGGGACTCGTCGAGGCCGGGGTTGATCGTCAGCGAGTCGACCTGGAGCCGTCCGAGCAGACTGGGCAGGACGAGCCCCGCGCTTCCGTTGGACGCGTCGACCACGACCTTGAGGCCCGCCTCGGCGATGCCGGTGGTGTCGACGTTCCGCAGCAGCGAGCCGGTGTACGAGTCGTAGACGCTCGCCGGGAAGGACAGGTCACCGATCTCGCCCGGGAAGGCCCGCCGGTACTCCTGGCGTGCGAAGACCCGGTCCAGCTTCCGCTGGCCCGCCTGCGACAGGTCCGCTCCCCGCTCGTCGAAGAACATGATGTCCACGGAGTCCGGCACTCCAGGCGTCGTCCGCAGCATGATCCCGCCGGCGCTGCCCCTGGCCGTCTGCTGCCGGGCCACCGGCAGCGGTACGTTCTCCAGGTCGCGTACGTCGATGGCGCTCGCCTGCAGTGCGGAGATGACCGCCCGTTTGAGGGCCCGGGCGCCCCGCGAGTGGTCGCGTGCCGTGGTGACGGTCGCGCCCTTCTTCAGCGTGGTGGCGTAGGCGCCGGCGAGCCGCACGGCGAGCTCCGGCGTGATCTCGACGTTCAGGATCCCGGAGACGCCGCGAGCGCCGAAGAGGTGCGCCTGCCCGCGGGACTCCCAGATGACGGAGGTGTTGACGAACGCGCCGGCTTCGATGGTCTTGAAGGGATAGACCTTGACGTTGCCCTGCACGATCGACTCTTCGCCGATCAGGCATTCGTCGCCGATGACCGCGCCGTCCTCGATCCGGGCGGCCCGCATCACGTCGGTGTTCTTGCCGATCACGCAGCCGCGCAGGTTGCATTGCGGGCCGACGTAGACGTTGTCGTTGATCACGGCGCGGTGGAGGAAGGCGCCGCTCTTGACGACGACGTTCGAACCGATGACGGTGTGTTCGCGGATCTCGGCGCCGGCCTCGACCTTCGCGTAGTCACCGATGTACAGCGGTCCTCGCAGGATCGCGTCGGGATGGACCTCCGCGCCTTCGGCGACCCAGACGCCCGGGGAGATCTCGAAGCCGTCGAGTTCGACCTGCACCTTGCCTTCGAGCACGTCGGCCTGTGCCTTGACGTAGCTCTCGTGGGTGCCGACGTCCTCCCAGTAGCCCTCGGCGACATAGCCGTAGATCGGCTTGCCCTCCTTCATGAGCTGAGGGAAGACATCACCGGACCAGTCGACCGGAACATCCGCCTCGACGTAGTCGAAGACCTCGGGCTCCATCACGTAGATGCCCGTATTGACGGTGTCCGAGAAGACCTGTCCCCAGGTCGGCTTCTCCAGGAAGCGTTCGACTTTGCCTTCTTCGTCCACGATGGTGATGCCGAATTCCAGCGGATTGGGCACCCGGGTCAGGCAGACCGTGACCAGGGCGCCCTTTTCCTTGTGGAAGGCGATCAGGTCGGTGAGGTCGAAGTCGGTGAGCGCGTCACCCGAGATGACGACGAAGGCGTCGTCCTTCAGGGCTTCCTCGGCGTTCTTCACGCTCCCCGCGGTCCCGAGGGGTTTCTCCTCGTTGGCGTACGTGAGCTCCATCCCGAGTTCTTCGCCGTCACCGAAGTAGTTCTTGACGAGTGAGGCGAGAAACTGCACCGTGACGACGGTCTCCGTGAGACCGTGCCGCTTGAGCAGTCGCAGGACATGCTCCATGATCGGCCGGTTGGCGACCGGCAGAAGAGGCTTGGGCATGCTCGAGGTCATGGGGCGAAGTCGGGTTCCTTCGCCACCGGCCATCACGACGGCCTTCATGTCGGAAGCGTCCTCCTTGAAGAGACGACGGTCCAGCCGACCTCACCCTGTCCGCTCGGTTGCCCCGGGACGGTCCTCGTACATGCCGGCGACGCTGCACGGCACAGGACAGACGGGCTCAGTCGGTCGCTGTTTCCGCCTTCACGAGTCGACGGACCTGGACCACGTAGAGGATCCCTGCCCACCAATAGAGAGTTGTACCCCATCCGGCGAAGGCCCACCCGAAAACTTCAGCGAGTGACGAAAGCCAGCCCGTTCCGTCACTGAGCAGCAGCAACGGGAAGGCGTACATCAGGTTGAAGGTCGCGGCTTTCCCGAGGAAGTTCACCTGGGGCGGGGGGTAGCCGTGCCGTCGGAGGATTCCGACCATGACCAGCAGCATCAGCTCGCGTGCGAAGAGGGCGAGGGTCAGCCAGAGGGGCAGGATCTCGCGCCAGGTCAGTCCGACGAGGGTGGAGACGATGTACAGGCGGTCGGCGGCCGGGTCCAGGAGCCGGCCGAGGCTGCTGATCTGGTTCCAGCGCCGGGCGAGCTTCCCGTCGAGATAGTCGCTCACGCCACTCAGCATCAGGACCAGCAGGGCCCAGCCGTCACTGTTGGGGCCGCCGAACACGGGGCGGAGAATCAGCCACAGGAAAAGCGGCACGCCGACCAGGCGGGCCATGCTGAGAATGTTGGGGATGGTGAGGACCCGGTCCGTTTGAACGCGAGTCTCCTGGACCTCCACCCGGGGGCCTCCTGTGAGAATGTGCCGATGATGCCCCCTGACCCTACCCTCAGCGTTCACGGCGGGGACGACAGGGGTGTCCCGTGCCTGAACGCGAAAATGCCTCAGTCCCCGGGACACGAGGTCCGGGGACTGAGGCTAAAAATTGTTCGGCGGCGTCCTACTCTCCCACAGGGTCCCCCCTGCAGTACCATCGGCGCTGAAAGGCTTAGCTTCCGGGTTCGGAATGTAACCGGGCGTTTCCCTAACGCTATGACCACCGAAACACTATGAAGAAAACAAACTCCAGCCAGCAAAAAGGCGAGTTCGTTACTTCAGAACTAACACAGTGGACGCGAGCAACTGAGGACAAGCCCTCGGCCTATTAGTACCGGTCAGCTCCACCCATTACTGGGCTTCCACATCCGGCCTATCAACCCAGTCGTCTACTGGGAGCCTTACCCTCTCAAGGAGGTGGGAATACTCATCTCGAAGCAGGCTTCCCGCTTAGATGCTTTCAGCGGTTATCCCTCCCGAACGTAGCCAACCAGCCATGCCCTTGGCAGGACAACTGGCACACCAGAGGTTCGTCCGTCCCGGTCCTCTCGTACTAGGGACAGCCCTTCTCAATATTCCTACGCGCACAGCGGATAGGGACCGAACTGTCTCACGACGTTCTAAACCCAGCTCGCGTACCGCTTTAATGGGCGAACAGCCCAACCCTTGGGACCGACTCCAGCCCCAGGATGCGACGAGCCGACATCGAGGTGCCAAACCATCCCGTCGATATGGACTCTTGGGGAAGATCAGCCTGTTATCCCCGGGGTACCTTTTATCCGTTGAGCGACGGCGCTTCCACAAGCCACCGCCGGATCACTAGTCCCGACTTTCGTCCCTGCTCGACCCGTCGGTCTCACAGTCAAGCTCCCTTGTGCACTTACACTCAACACCTGATTGCCAACCAGGCTGAGGGAACCTTTGGGCGCCTCCGTTACTCTTTGGGAGGCAACCGCCCCAGTTAAACTACCCATCAGACACTGTCCCTGATCCGGATCACGGACCGAGGTTAGACATCCAGCACGACCAGAGTGGTATTTCAACGGCGACTCCACCATGACTGGCGTCACAGCTTCAAAGTCTCCCACCTATCCTACACAAGCCGAACCGAACACCAATATCAAACTGTAGTAAAGGTCCCGGGGTCTTTCCGTCCTGCTGCGCGAAACGAGCATCTTTACTCGTAGTGCAATTTCACCGGGCCTATGGTTGAGACAGTCGAGAAGTCGTTACGCCATTCGTGCAGGTCGGAACTTACCCGACAAGGAATTTCGCTACCTTAGGATGGTTATAGTTACCACCGCCGTTTACTGGCGCTTAAGTTCTCAGCTTCGCAACCCCGAAAGATCACTAACCGGTCCCCTTAACGTTCCAGCACCGGGCAGGCGTCAGTCCGTATACATCGCCTTACGGCTTCGCACGGACCTGTGTTTTTAGTAAACAGTCGCTTCTCGCTGGTCTCTGCGGCCACACCCAGCTCAGAGTGCAAGACTCATCACCAGACATGGCCCCCCTTCTCCCGAAGTTACGGGGGCATTTTGCCGAGTTCCTTAACCATAGTTCACCCGAACGCCTCGGTATTCTCTACCTGACCACCTGAGTCGGTTTAGGGTACGGGCCGCCATGAAACTCGCTAGAGGCTTTTCTCGACAGCATAGGATCATCCACTTCACCACAATCGGCTCGGCATCAGGTCTCAGCCTTAACGTGCGACGGATTTACCTATCACACGGCCTACACCCTTACCCCGGGACAACCACCGCCCGGGCTGGACTACCTTCCTGCGTCACCCCATCGCTTACCTACTACCACCTTGGATCAGCGGCTCCACCACTTCCCTTCACCCGAAGGATCCAGGACGGCTTCACGGCCTTAGCATCAATGGGCTCGATACTGGGCGTTTCAAAGCGGGTACCGGAATATCAACCGGTTGTCCATCGACTACGCCTGTCGGCCTCGCCTTAGGTCCCGACTTACCCTGGGCAGATCAGCTTGACCCAGGAACCCTTAGTCAATCGGCGCACACGTTTCTCACGTGTGTATCGCTACTCATGCCTGCATTCTCACTCGTGAACCGTCCACAACTCGCTTCCGCGGCTGCTTCACCCGGCACACGACGCTCCCCTACCCATCACAGTCCCCGTTGGGGGTACATACTGCAATGACACGACTTCGGCGGTACGCTTGAGCCCCGCTACATTGTCGGCGCGGAATCACTTGACCAGTGAGCTATTACGCACTCTTTCAAGGGTGGCTGCTTCTAAGCCAACCTCCTGGTTGTCTCTGCGACTCCACATCCTTTCCCACTTAGCGTACGCTTAGGGGCCTTAGTCGATGCTCTGGGCTGTTTCCCTCTCGACCATGGAGCTTATCCCCCACAGTCTCACTGCCGCGCTCTCACTTACCGGCATTCGGAGTTTGGCTAAGGTCAGTAACCCGGTAGGGCCCATCGCCTATCCAGTGCTCTACCTCCGGCAAGAAACACACGACGCTGCACCTAAATGCATTTCGGGGAGAACCAGCTATCACGGAGTTTGATTGGCCTTTCACCCCTAACCACAGGTCATCCCCCAGGTTTTCAACCCTGGTGGGTTCGGTCCTCCACGAAGTCTTACCTCCGCTTCAACCTGCCCATGGCTAGATCACTCCGCTTCGGGTCTTGAGCGTGCTACTCAAACGCCCTATTCGGACTCGCTTTCGCTACGGCTTCCCCACACGGGTTAACCTCGCAACACACCGCAAACTCGCAGGCTCATTCTTCAAAAGGCACGCAGTCACGACATACAAGCAAGCTTGCATGCGACGCTCCCACGGCTTGTAGGCACACGGTTTCAGGTACTATTTCACTCCGCTCCCGCGGTACTTTTCACCATTCCCTCACGGTACTATCCGCTATCGGTCACCAGGGAATATTTAGGCTTAGCGGGTGGTCCCGCCAGATTCACACGGGATTTCTCGGGCCCCGTGCTACTTGGGTGTCTCTCAAACGAGCCGTCAATGTTTCAGCTACGGGGGTCTTACCCTCTACGCCGGACCTTTCGCATGTCCTTCGCCTACATCAACGGTTTCTGACTCGCCTCACAGCCGGCAGACTGTGAAAGAGAGATCCCACAACCCCGCATGCGCAACCCCTGCCGGGTATCACACGCATACGGTTTGGCCTCATCCGGTTTCGCTCGCCACTACTCCCGGAATCACGGTTGTTTTCTCTTCCTGAGGGTACTGAGATGTTTCACTTCCCCTCGTTCCCTCCACATGCCCTATGTGTTCAGGCATGGGTGACAGCCCATGACGACTGCCGGGTTTCCCCATTCGGAAACCCCCGGATCAAAGCCTGGTTGACGGCTCCCCGGGGACTATCGTGGCCTCCCACGTCCTTCATCGGTTCCTGGTACCAAGGCATCCACCGTGCGCCCTTAAAAACTTGGCCACAGATGCTCGCGTCCACTGTGTAGTTCTCAAGCAACGACCAGCCACCCATCACCCCGTCGACAAGCAACAGGTTCACTGGGGCCGGCATCACGAAGGCAACGACCTCACGGCCGCACCCTCAGACACCCAACAACGTGCCAAACACAGCCAGTCCAGACGATCACCGCGTTCCACGCCGAAGCAGTACTAACGAACTCGTCCAAACCCACTGTGCCAACTAATCAACGTTCCACCCATGAGCTGACCGTGCAGAACATTTGCCTGCAATCGGTACTGTGCTCCTTAGAAAGGAGGTGATCCAGCCGCACCTTCCGGTACGGCTACCTTGTTACGACTTCGTCCCAATCGCCAGTCCCACCTTCGACAGCTCCCTCCCACAAGGGGTTGGGCCACCGGCTTCGGGTGTTACCGACTTTCGTGACGTGACGGGCGGTGTGTACAAGGCCCGGGAACGTATTCACCGCAGCAATGCTGATCTGCGATTACTAGCAACTCCGACTTCATGGGGTCGAGTTGCAGACCCCAATCCGAACTGAGACCGGCTTTTTGAGATTCGCTCCGCCTCACGGCATCGCAGCTCTTTGTACCGGCCATTGTAGCACGTGTGCAGCCCAAGACATAAGGGGCATGATGACTTGACGTCGTCCCCACCTTCCTCCGAGTTGACCCCGGCGGTCTCCTGTGAGTCCCCATCACCCCGAAGGGCATGCTGGCAACACAGGACAAGGGTTGCGCTCGTTGCGGGACTTAACCCAACATCTCACGACACGAGCTGACGACAGCCATGCACCACCTGTATACCGACCACAAGGGGGGCACTATCTCTAATGCTTTCCGGTATATGTCAAGCCTTGGTAAGGTTCTTCGCGTTGCGTCGAATTAAGCCACATGCTCCGCTGCTTGTGCGGGCCCCCGTCAATTCCTTTGAGTTTTAGCCTTGCGGCCGTACTCCCCAGGCGGGGAACTTAATGCGTTAGCTGCGGCACCGACGACGTGGAATGTCGCCAACACCTAGTTCCCAACGTTTACGGCGTGGACTACCAGGGTATCTAATCCTGTTCGCTCCCCACGCTTTCGCTCCTCAGCGTCAGTAATGGCCCAGAGATCCGCCTTCGCCACCGGTGTTCCTCCTGATATCTGCGCATTTCACCGCTACACCAGGAATTCCGATCTCCCCTACCACACTCTAGCCTGCCCGTATCGAATGCAGACCCGGGGTTAAGCCCCGGGCTTTCACACCCGACGTGACAAGCCGCCTACGAGCTCTTTACGCCCAATAATTCCGGACAACGCTTGCGCCCTACGTATTACCGCGGCTGCTGGCACGTAGTTAGCCGGCGCTTCTTCTGCAGGTACCGTCACTTTCGCTTCTTCCCTGCTGAAAGAGGTTTACAACCCGAAGGCCGTCATCCCTCACGCGGCGTCGCTGCATCAGGCTTTCGCCCATTGTGCAATATTCCCCACTGCTGCCTCCCGTAGGAGTCTGGGCCGTGTCTCAGTCCCAGTGTGGCCGGTCGCCCTCTCAGGCCGGCTACCCGTCGTCGCCTTGGTAGGCCATTACCCCACCAACAAGCTGATAGGCCGCGGGCTCATCCTTCACCGCCGGAGCTTTCAACCAACCCCCATGCGGAAGCCGGTATTATCCGGTATTAGACCCCGTTTCCAGGGCTTGTCCCAGAGTGAAGGGCAGATTGCCCACGTGTTACTCACCCGTTCGCCACTAATCCACCCCGAAGGGCTTCATCGTTCGACTTGCATGTGTTAAGCACGCCGCCAGCGTTCGTCCTGAGCCAGGATCAAACTCTCCGTGAATGTTTACCCGACCAATGCCCGATGAAGGGCCGCGGGTGCACACATCACGAGAGCGGAACGACCAGTCGGAATAAGACCGGTCGTTCACAGCGTCCTCGCTGTGTATGTCGCCTGCCCACCACAAGGGCCGACAGGACTTTCAAAGGAACCACGACCATCCGAAGATGGACGGGGTATCAACTAATCTGGCGTTGATTTTTGGCACGCTGTTGAGTTCTCAAGGAACGGACGCTTCCTTCGTACTCACCCTCTCGGGCTTTCCTCCGGGCATTTCCCCTTCGGTCTTTCGTGTTTCCAGCCTAGCAGACCTGATTTCCGTTTCCGCCACCCGCTGGAGCGGGTATCGCCTCCAGGAATTCACTTTCGTGGCATTCCCTTGCGGCGGGTTCAAACACTACCAGGCTTTCTCGACCCCCCGGACCACCCCCCGCAGACATGGAGAGGTGTAGACCACTGGGGTTAGGATCTGGCTCGATAGGTGCTGCCGGACCCACGACTCAGAGTCGCGTTGTGGTCACGCAGAAGTACGACAGTACATCCCACCGTCAGTGGAGGCAAATCATTGCGGGATGCTCCTAGGTCCGCCAACCGGTAGATATGGCGCGGAAACTGGACTTCCCGTGACATACGCTTCTGAACAGTACGCCGTCCGGTACAAGCAGTGACGGCGCCACACCATCTCCGCCCCTGGGAGGCTTCCCATGACCACCGTGACTTCGCCGCTCGCCGGACGCGCCATCGGTCTCGCCGCGGTACCCGACCCCGTGTTCTCCGGCGCCATGGTCGGACCGGGCACGGCCATCGATCCCGTACGTGAGACATCGGAGGCGGTGTCTCCGGTCGACGGCGTCATCGTCTCCCTGCACCCGCACGCGTTCGTCGTCGTCGACGACGAGGGGCACGGCGTGCTGACCCACCTGGGGATCGACACCGTCCAGCTGAACGGGCAGGGCTTCGAGCTGCTGGTGAGCAAGGGCGACACCGTCACGCGCGGCCAGGCCGTCGTGCGCTGGAACCCGACCGACGTCGAGGCCGCGGGCAAGTCCCCCATCTGCCCCGTCGTCGCGCTGGAAGCCACCCCCGACTCCCTCTCCGGACTCGTCGAGAGCGGCGACGTGAAGGCCCACGACGCGCTCTTCGGCTGGAACTGACGCCAAGGCCGTCCGTGTGACGGTTCAGTGGTTCGACATTCAACGCGGTGGCCCGGTGCCGCCGCTCTATCGGAGACGGTGAGATGGAGACAACGCTGCGAGGCGTGGGCGTGAGCCACGGGGTGGCCATCGGCGAGGTACGGCACATGGGAACGGCGGTGCTCGAGCCGCCGGCCAAGGGGATTCCCGCCGAGGAGGCGGAGCGCGAACAGGGGCGCGCCCGTCAGGCGGTGGAGGCGGTGTCCGCCGACCTGATCGCGCGGGGCAATCTGGCCGGCGGCGAGGCGCAGCACGTCCTCGAGGCTCAGGCGATGATCGCCCAGGACCCGGAGCTCATCGCCGACGTCGACCGTCGGATCGCGGTCGGCAGCACCGCCGAGCGCGGTATCTACGACGCGTTCTCCCACTACCGCGAGCTGCTCGCGGGAGCGGGTGAGTACATGGCGGGGCGGGTCGCCGACCTGGACGACGTGCGGAACCGGATCGTCGCCCGTCTGCTGGGCGTTCCCATGCCGGGCGTGCCGGACAGCGACGAGCCCTACGTCCTGATCGCGCGGGACCTCGCGCCCGCCGACACGGCGCTGCTCGACCCGGCGCTGGTGCTCGGCTTCGTGACCGAGGAGGGCGGGCCGACCAGCCACAGCGCGATCCTGGCGCGGGCGCTGGGAGTGCCCGCGGTGGTGGCGCTGCCGGGCGCGGGGGAGATCGCCGAGGGCACGATGATCGCGGTGGACGGTTCCACCGGGGAGATCTTCGTGAACCCGGGCGAGGACAAGAAGGCGGAGCTGACCGCGGCGGCCGCCGAGCGGAAGGCCGCACTGGCGGCCTCCAGCGGTCCGGGCGCGACCTCGGACGGGCACAAGGTGCCGCTGCTGGCCAACGTCGGAGGTCCGGCGGACGTGCCGGCGGCGGTCGAGGCCGGTGCCGAGGGCGTGGGCCTGTTCCGCACGGAGTTCCTCTTCCTGGACGACAGCCGTAAGGCACCGTCGGAGGAGAAGCAGACCGAGGCCTACCGCAAGGTGCTGGAGGCGTTCCCCGAGGGCCGCGTGGTCGTGCGGGTGCTGGACGCCGGAGCGGACAAGCCGCTCGACTTCCTGACGCCCGCGGACGAGCCGAACCCGGCGCTGGGTGTGCGCGGACTCCGCACGCTGCTGGACCACCCGGAGGTACTGCGGACGCAGCTGACGGCGCTGGCGAAGGCGGCGGAGGGGCTGCCGGTCTACCTCGAGGTCATGGCTCCGATGGTGGCCGACCGCAGCGACGCGAAGGCGTTCGCCGACGCCTGCCGTGAGGCGGGCCTGCGGGCGAAGTTCGGCGCGATGGTGGAGATCCCGTCCGCGGCCCTGCGGGCGCGTTCGATCCTCCAGGAGGTGGAGTTCCTGTCGCTGGGGACCAACGACCTGGCGCAGTACACCTTCGCCGCCGACCGTCAGGTGGGTGCCGTGTCGCGGCTCCAGGACCCCTGGCAGCCGGCGCTGCTCGACCTGGTGGCGCTGTCCGCCGAGGCCGCCAAGGCCGAGGGCAAGAGCTGCGGTGTCTGTGGTGAGGCCGCCGCCGATCCGCTGCTCGCCTGTGTGCTGACGGGGCTGGGCGTCACCTCCCTGTCGATGGGCGCCGCGTCGATCCCCTATGTGCGGGCGACGCTGGCGAAGTACACGCTGGCGCAGTGCGAGCGCGCGGCCGCGGCCGCGCGTGCGGCGGAGTCGGCCGAGGAGGCCCGGGCCGCCGCGCAGGCGGTGCTCTCCGGGGAGTGATCCCGGCCGGTCGTGATCCCGGCCGGTCGTCCGGAGCGAAGGGGCTTCCCGTCACGGGTGTGGCGGGGAGCCCCTTCGTCGTCAGGGGTGGTCGGGCCGGTCGCCGTCCGGTGTGAGGGGGAAGCCGGCCCGGTAGTCGGCGTGCGGTTCCGGGGAGACGGGTTCGCCGGTGCGGGCGTCGGTGCAGTAGGCGCTGAACACCTCCGCTTCGGTGAGCGGGACGAGGGCGCCCCGGAGCAGGCGCCAGCCGTGCAGGCGGTCGCGGGCGCCGGGGCGGGTGGTCCGCAGGACCAGCCCGCCGGGGCTGTCGAGGGCGATTCCGGCGGCGAGGACGGTGACGAACTCGGCACCTTCGCCGCTGCCGAAGCGTGCGGGGCCGGTGTCGTCGCGGGTGGTGCGGAGGGCGGCGAGGAGTTGTTCGTCCCCGGCGGGGACGCTGCACACGAGGTGGTGGGTGCCGGGGCCGGCCGCGTCGAGCAGGGACGTCAGGAGCCGGGACGCCCGGTCGAAGGCGGCGTGCCCGACGGCCTGCCCGCAGTCGGCGCAGTCGCCGGTATCGGTGAGGAGCATCGTGGCGTACTCCCAGGTGGCGCGGCGGACGGCCGCGTCGATGAGGGTGGGGGCGAGGTCCGTCATCGGCTGGCCGGTGTAAGGGACGCGGGTGCCGGTGGCGGCGAGTTCGGCGGTGTAGCGGCCTCGGCTGGCGGGGTGGTCCGGGTCGAGTCCGGTGTCGCGGCAGTACGCGGCGTAGTCCTCGGGGTCGAACAGGACGACGCTGGTGTGGCCGCCCCGGGTGGAGAGGCTCTTGAGCAGGGCCTCGACCTGGCGGAGGTAGGCCGGGTGGTCGTCGAAGACGAAGGTGGCGTACCGGCGCATGGCGGCGAAGTCGTCCTCGTCGGCGAGCAGGCCGACGGTGCTGGACACCTCGCGGCGCAGTGCGCGGCGCATGGTCGTGGTGGTGCCGGGATGTGTCATGTCTCCCCCTGGACGCGAACGGTCAGTGCTCACTCACCGTAACCGTCGGCACTGACAGTGACTTCTTCTCGAGGCCGCGTGCGACGACGCGGTGCTGCCCGCCGCACATGGCGGCGAGGCCCGCGCCGAGGACGAGCCAGGCGAGCGGGCCGGTGGCGATCACGCCGGTGAGCAGGAGCGGACCGCCGAAGCGCTGGGTGGCGACGGCGAGGCCGTGTACGCCGAGGTAGGCGCCCTGGGCGTCGTCGGGGGCGAGGGCGACCGAGAGTTCCCAGGAGGCGATGGCGTGGAGGATCTCGACGAAGGTGAGGGCGAGTGCGGCCAGGACGAGGGCGGAGACGGCGACCGCGCGTCCGCCGAGGGCGGAGACGGCGAGGGCGGCGGTACCGACGGCGAAGAGGACGGCGAGCGGGAGGAGGAGGCGGCGCGCGGCGGCGGTGCTGCCGCCGAAGCGGGCGAGCGGGACCTGGAAGAGGACGACGAGGACGCTGTTCATGACGAGGAGCAGCGGGGCCAGGCCGGCCGGGGCCGCGGTGGCGTGGACGATCCAGAGCGGGAGGGCCACCTGGAGGATCGTGTCGTCGAGGCAGAGCACGGCTTCGCTGCCGGTGAAAAGGAGGAAGGTGCGGTCGCGCCAGGGGCTGGTGGGACGGGTGGGCGGGACGCCGGGGGTGGTGGGGCCGGCGGCGACGCGGGAGGCGGCGGGGGACTGGGGTTCGCCGCAGCGCAGCGTGAGGGCCGCCATCACGACGTACGACAGGGCGTTGCCGATCAGCAGGAGCTGGTAGGCGGTGCTGGTGGCGACGGCGAGCGCGGCGGCGGCGCCGAGTCCGCCGAAAACCCAGCCGAGGTTGCCGACGGTGCGGTTGATCGCCTGGTAGCGGACGCGTTGGGGGCCGGCGACGCGGGTGGCGTAGACCTTGGTGAGGACGTTGGTGCCGCGGTCGGGGAGGGCGCCGATGGCGGCGTAGAGGATGAGCAGGCCGTAGTGGTCGGTGGTGAGCAGCGCGAGGAGGGCGACGGCGCGCAGGAGCTGGGCGCCGATGAGGACCCGGGTGACGGGGAAGCGGTCGGCGAGGCGGCCGGCGAGCGGGGCGCCCGCCATGCCTGCGGCGCCGGAGAGACCGATGAGGAGTCCGACCTGGGCGACGCCGAGGCCGGAGACGTAGGTGAAGTAGAGGGCGATGGAGGTGTTCCAGAGCCCGGTGCCGCATTTGTCGATGAAGCTGATGACGAGCATGCGGCGGCCGTCGAGGCCCCCGGGGATGCGCTTCTTCCATTCCGTCCAGCGTGCCGGCCGCTTCACGGGTTCCCCCTTGACTTCAGTTATGTATCAATACATACTTCTTTACGTGGCAGCACAATATGCGATCAGCGGGACCACGGCCAAGGGGATTGCCGCGTCCGTCGAACGGGGAGTGGCCGAAGGCGGGCTCGGCCCGGGGGACGCCCTGCCTCCGGTCCGGCGCCTGGCGGACGGGCTCGGCGTCAGTCCGGGCACGGTCGCCACCGCGTACAAGGAACTGCGCCGGCGCGGTCTGGTGGTGACCCGCGGACGCGGCGGGACCGTGGTCGCGGACGCGCCGGCGGTGGCCTCGCGCAGGCCGCCGCGGGTACCGACCGGGCTCGTGGACCTGGCGGGAGGCCATCCCGATCCGGCCTTCCTGCCCGAGCTGCGGCCTCCGGCCCTGGTGCGCCCGGCGTACGGGTCCCATCGCGCCGAGCCGCGACTCGGCGCCCTGGAGGACCTCACCCGTGCCTGGTTCGCACGGGACGGGGTGCCGGACGAGCACGTGACCTTCGCGCACAGCGCGCTCGACTGTGTCGCGCGCCTGCTCTCCACGGAGCTCCGCCCGGGCGACACGGTGGCGGTGGAGGATCCCGGATTCCACCACCTGCTGGATCTGGTTCCGGCGCTCGGACTGCGGATGGCGCCGGTGCTCGTGGACGGCGAGGGAATGGTCCCCGAGGCCCTGCGGGCCGCGCTGCGGGGCGGGGTGCGTGCGGTGGTCTGCAGTCCGCGCGGCCAGTGCCCGACGGGCGCCCGCTTCACCGAGGCCCGGCGGGACGCGCTGACCGAGGTGCTCGCCGAATTCCCGGAGGTCCTCGTCGTCGAGGACGACCACAACGCCGACATCGCCGGAGCGCCGGCCGCCACGCTCGCCGCGGCGGGCCTCACCCGCTGGGCCCAGGTGCGGACCGTGTCCAAACACCTGGGGACCGACCTGCGATGGGCCGGCCTGGCCTGTGACGCCGCGACGCTGGCCCGCCACGACGGGCGGATGCTGATGACGTCCGGCTGGGTCAGCCACATCCTTCAGGAGACGATGGCCGGACTGCTGGCGGACCCGGAGGTGACCGCGCTGGTGGCCGGGGCCGCGGCGGCGTACACGTCCCGGCGTGCGGCGCTCGTCGACGCGCTGGCCGGGTACGGGATCACGGCGGCCGGAACGACCGGACTCAACGTCTGGGTGCCGGTCCGCGACGAGTCGGCCGTGGTCAACGGGCTGCGGACCAGGGGCTGGTGGGTCGCGGCCGGCGCCCGCTTCCGCATCGCGTCCGCACCGGCGGTACGCGTCACCACCGCGGCCCTGCGCGAGGCGGACGCGGTCCGGCTCGCCACGGACTTCGCCGCCGTGCGGAGCGAGTCCCAGGCGACGTACGGCGGATAGGACCCCCTACTCCCCCCGCCCCGCCGCGCCTCGGCGCCTCGGGGCGGGGACGGGGGTCAGGCGCGACGGGTCCGCGCGAGCTCCTCGTAGAAGCGCAGGAGGCCGAGGTCGTCGACCGACCCCGGGTTGACGGCCTTCGCGAGCGGGGTGCCCTGGAGCAGCCGCTTGACGGGCACCTCGATGCGCTTGCCCGTCAGTGTGTGGGGCACGGCGGGCACCTCGATGATCTCGTCCGGGACGTGCCGCGGGGACAGTTCGGCGCGGATCGTCCGCCTGATGCGGGCGATCAGGTCCTCGTCCAGGGTCGCGCCCTCGGCGAGGTGGACGAAGAGCGGCATCCAGTAGCCGCCGTCCGGCTCCTCAAGACCGATCACCAGGGACTCACGGATCTCCGGCAGGCGCTCCACGGCCTCGTAGATGTCGGCGCTGCCCATCCGGACGCCCTGGCGGTTCAGGGTGGAGTCGGAGCGCCCGTGGATGACGACCGAACCGCGGTCGGTGAGGGTGATCCAGTCACCGTGGCGCCAGACGCCGGGGAACATCTCGAAGTAGCTCTCCCGGTAGCGGCTGCCGTCGGGGTCGTTCCAGAACCGGAGCGGCATGGACGGCATCGGGTTGGTGACGACGAGTTCGCCGACCTCGCCGGTCAGCGGCTTGCCGGACGGGTCCCAGGAGCGCAGGTCCGTGCCCAGTCCGGCGGCCTGGAGCTCGCCGACGTACACGGGCAGGGTGGGGACCGCGCCCGCGAAGCAGGAGCAGACGTCCGTGCCACCGCTCACCGAGGCGATCCACAGGTCCTCGCGGACCTCGTCGTGGAGCCAGCGGAAGCCGTCGGGGGGCAGCGGGGAGCCCGTGGTCGCCACGCAGGAGAGGGCCGAGAGGTCGAAGTCGCGGGAGGGGTGGACCCCCGCCTTCGCGCAGGCCATGACATAGGCGGCGGAGGTGCCGTAGAGCGTGGCGCCGGTGCGTTCGGCCACGCGCCACTGGGCGCCGGTGTCGGGATATCCGGGACTGCCGTCGTAGAGGACGACGGTGGTCCCGGTCAGCAGGCCCGAGACAAGGAAGTTCCACATCATCCAGCCCGTGGAGGTGTACCAGAAGAACACGTCCCGCGGCCCGAGGTCGCAGTGGAGACCGAGCTGCTTGAAGTGCTCCACCAGGATGCCGCCCTGGGACTGCACGATCGCCTTGGGCAGGCCCGTCGTGCCGGAGGAGTACAGGACCCACAGCGGGTGGGAGAAGTCCACCTGCTCGAAGACCGGCTCGACGTCGGCCGAGGTGAGGTCCGCCCAGGACAGCGCGGATTCGGGGGCCTCGGTACCGAGCAGCGGGATGTGCACGACGGCCCGCAGCGTGGGCAGCTCGGCACGCAGCTCGGCCACCGTGGCACGGCGGTCGTGCTCCTTGCCGCCGTACCGGTAGCCGTCCACGGCGAACAGGACGACCGGCTCGACCTGCTGGAAGCGGTCCAGGACGCTGCGCGCCCCGAAGTCCGGCGCGCAGGAGGTCCACACCGCGCCGACGGCGGCGGTGGCGAGGAGTGCGGTGACGGCCTCGGGGATGTTCGGGAGGTAGCCGCTGACCCGGTCACCCGGCCCGACGCCCAGGGCGCGCAGCTCGGCCGCGAGCGAGCCGACCTGCCGGCGGAGCTCGGCCCAGCTGACCGGCCTCGGCTCGTGCGTCTCGTCCACGTGGAGGAGCGCCGGCTCGTGGGGGCGCTCGGTCGCGGCGCGCAGGGCGTGCTCGGCGTAGTTGAGGGTGGCTCCGGGGAACCACTGGGCGCCGGGCATGGACCGGTCGCCGAGGACGCGCTCGTACGGGGTCGAGAACCGGACGTCGAACCATTCGGCGACGGCCTGCCAGAAGGATTCCAGCTCCTCGACCGACCAGCGGTGCAGGGCCGGGTATCCCCCCTCGGCCGGAGCTCCGTGGCGCTCGGCGGCCCAGGACTGGAATCGGGTGACCGCGGCCGCGGCGACGCGTTCCTCGTCCGGCTGCCAAAGCGGCTCGATCTGCGCTGATGTCATGTTGGGTCGGCTCCCTGGCTGTACGCGGGGTCGGCGTGAGTCGCGCGCACGTGCGGGGGTGTGCGCGTGACGCGGCTGACAGGGACGATGCCATGTGATCGTCTTTCGCACCAGGTCTCCCCACCCATGGTCGGGAAGCTGAATATGTGCTCCCACCATGGGTGAACGGCAGTTGAACGACGCTCGCCTGCCGCCGTCCGGGTGGCAGGGTGATCGACATGGACGGTCGTGAGCTGGTGCGTTCGATGAAGGTGTTCGGGACGGTGCGGGGGCTGCGGGCGGTGGGCTCGGCCTGGCGTCGGCGCAGGACGGACGCGTGGGGGCTGCCGCCCCGGGGGAACGAGCGGGCCCGGGTGCCGGGTCCGGTCGGGGCTGCGGAGCCGGCGCCGGGAGGAGGCGTCGTCCGTTTCGCCCGTTCGGAGCTGCGGATCGTCGTGTCGGCGGGCGGAACCGTCTTCTGGGGCTGGGACGGGGCCGGTCCGCTGCCCTCCTACGCCCTGGCCGGTGAGGCGCCGGAGCCGGACCCGCGGGCCGTGCTGGAGCCGGACACGGACGGCGGCTGGCGCGTGATGTCCGAGCGGGTGACGGTCGCCGTGTCACGGCACGGCGCGGTGGAGATCCGGACGCCGGGCGGGGTGGTGCTGCGCCGGGACCTGCCGCCGCGCTGGTGGGAGCCGGCCGGCGGGGGCCCGGCGCGCTGGGTCCAGCGCAGCGAGGTGCCGGCGGACGCGCGGTTCTTCGGGCTCGGCGGGCGGGCTTCGGGGCCGCGGCTGAGGGACGGCGCGTACCGGCTGTGGAACACCGACCCGAAACATGCCTTCGCTCCCGGTGACGATCCGCTGTACATCACGATGCCCGTGCAGTTCGTCGTCTCCGACGCAGGCACGCACCTGGCCTTCCACGACAGTTCCTGGGACGGGCGGGTGACCCTCGCCGAAGGGGCGGAGGGCGCGGGGTCCGGGCACGACCGGCCGGGGACCAGCGAGGTCCGGATGACCGGCGGTCCGCTGCGCTGCTGGGTGGTGGTGGGCACACCCGCGCGCGTGCTGCACGGCTGGGCGGCGCTGACCGGAGCCCCGGCGCTGCCGCCGTCCTGGGCGCTGGGTCCGCAGCACGCGCGGTGGGGTTTCGGCAGTGAGAAGGAGGTGCGGCGGGTGGCGGACGGGTACCGGGACCACGGGCTCCCGCTGTCCGCGCTGCACCTGGACATCGACCACTACGACGGGCACCGGGTGTTCACCGTCGACCGGAAGCGGTTTCCCGACCTGCCCGGACTCTCGGCGGACCTACGGGACCGGGGCGTGCGGTTGGTGTCGATCGTCGATCCGGCGGTGAAGGCGGAGCGGGGGAACGCGGTGTACGACAGTGGGGCACGGGCCGGTGTGTTCGTGCGGGACGCCCGGGGCGACGAGGTCCACGGGGTCGTCTGGCCGGGCACCTGCGCGTACCCGGACTTCACCGATCCGGCGGCGCGCGCCTGGTGGGGCGGTCAGTACGAGGAGCGGCTGGAGCAGGGTTTCGCGGGTTTCTGGCACGACATGAACGAGCCGGTCTCCTTCGCGCCCTTCGGCGATCCGACCCTGCCCCGCTCGGCACGGCACGCGCTCGAGGGCCGCGGCGGGGACCACCGTGAGGCGCACAACGTGTACGGGCTGACGATGGCGCGCGCCGGCTACGAGGGGCTGCGCGCGCTGCGGCCGGCGGAGCGGCCGTTCCTCTTCTCGCGCTCCGGCTGGGCGGGGATGCAGCGGTACGGCGGGACCTGGTCGGGCGACGTCTCGACGGGATGGCCGGGGCTGCGGGCCTCGTTGTCGCTGGTCCTGGGGCTCGGGCTGTGCGGGGTGCCGTACTCGGGGCCGGACGTGGGGGGTTTCGACGGCAGTCCGTCGCGGGAGCTGTACCTGCGCTGGTTCCAGCTGGGGGCCTGGCTTCCCCTTTTCCGTACCCACGCGGCGATCGACGCGGGACGCCGCGAGCCGTGGGAGTTCGGGCCCGCGGTGCTGGAGCACGCGCGGGCGGCGCTGGTGGAACGGGAGCGGCTGCGGCCCTACTTCGTCACCCTGGCGCAGCTGGCGCGGCTGACCGGGGCGCCGTACGTGCGGCCCGTGTGGTGGGGTACGCCGGAGGACCGGGCGCTGCGGGACTGCGAGGACGCGTTCCTGCTGGGCGACGCGCTGCTGGTGGCGCCGGTGCTGGCCCCGGGCGCGGAGCAGCGGGCGGTCCGCCTGCCGCGCGGGAGCTGGTACGACACCGCGACCGGGCGGGTGTACCAGGGGCCGGGGCAGGTCCTGCTGGACGCGCCGCCGTCTCGTATCCCCGTACTCGCGCGGGCCGGTTCGGTGATCCCGGTGCGGGGTGCGGACGGCGGTCCGGAGCTGGAGGTGTGGGCGCCCGCGGCCGGGCGGACCGGGGGCGGGCTCGTCGTCCGGGACACCGGGGACGGGTGGGTGCCCGGCGAGATCGAGCGGTACACGTCCCGGTGGGCGGACGGCCGGGTGGTGGTGGAGCGGGTGTCGGACGAGGGCCCGGCGGAGGCACGGATGCCGGTCCGGGTGCGGGGCCTGGCGGAGTGAGGGCCGGGGCTTCGCCGCATCGTCGGGTGGGCGGCTCCCCCGGCGCGGACGGACCCGCGCGCGTCCGCGCTCCCGGTGGTGGCGCTACGCGTACGCCCCGGCGAACCAGCGTCGTGCCGCCTCCGTGTGGAGGGGAAAGGCGAGTTCCGCCGGGGCGCGCAGGAGGTGCCAGCCGGTGGTCTCGTCGGTCGGGGCGGAGGCCGGGAGGCCGGCGGCGGTCCTGGGTGGCAGCAGGCCGAAGACGAGGAGGTGTCCGGCCGGGGAACTGAACACGTCGGCGAGCCGCACCTCGTCCGCCGGCGCCTCGATCCGGGTCTCCTCGCGCAATTCGCGCACCACGGCGTCCCGCCAGTCCTCGGCGTGGTCGATGAACCCGCCCGGCAGGGCCACGCCGCCGCGTCGGGGTTCGATCGTGCGTGTGATGACGACGAGTCCGGTTCCGTGGGCGTCGGTCGCCGGGAGCAGTGTCACGGCGACGGGCAGCGGATTGCGGTAGGAGGTCCGGCCGCAGGCGGTGCAGGCGCGGGGCCAGGAGGCGGCGTCCTCGTAGCGGGCGCCGCAGTGGGTGCAGTAGGGGTCCGTCACGACGCGACCGTACGCGACGGTGGCGTGCCGCGGCGGCCGGAAGTGGTAGACAGACGCATGAGTGGACTCCTTCGCGCTGTCCGCGCGCTCGCCTCCCTGGCCGCCGCCGGACTGCTCGTCGCCACCACGGCGCCCGCCTCGACGCCCGCCGCACGGGTGCGTCCGGAGCCGGCGGCACCGGACGGGTTCGTGGTGCTGGAGTGGGTGGACCGGACGATCCTCCAGGACATGCGCTACGCGACCGCGCACAACTTCACGGGCACGCGGGTCGACGGCTACGAACAGCCGCTGTGCCTGCTGACCCGCCCCGCCGCCGAGGCGCTGCGCCGCGCGCAGGCCGGACTGCTGGCCCGGGGCTACGCGCTGAAGGTGTACGACTGCTACCGGCCGCGGAGGGCCGTCGACCACTTCGCGCGCTGGGCCGGGGATCTCGACGACCAGCGGATGAAGGGGGAGTTCTATCCGCGGGTCGACAAGTCGAGGCTCTTCGCGGACGGATACATCGCGGCCCGCTCGGGTCACAGCAGGGGCTCGACGGTCGACCTGACCCTGGTGAAACTGCCGGCCGTGCCCGCGCGCCCGTACCTGCCGGGCGAGAGGCTGGTGGCGTGCGACGCCCCGCGGGCCGAGCGGTTCCCCGACGACTCCGTCGACATGGGGACCGGCTACGACTGCTTCGACCCGCGCGCGCACACGGACGATCCGCGGATCCAGGGGGTCGCCCGCGCCCACCGGCGACTGCTGCGGAGGGTGCTGGCGGCCGAGGGTTTCGTGAACCTCCCGGAGGAGTGGTGGCACTTCACCCTCGCGCCGGAGCCGTTTCCCGGCACGTACTTCGGGTTTCCGGTGGCGTGGCGGTCGGTCGCCGGGCCCTGACTCCGAGGACGGCGAAGGGCGGACGGGACCACCCCCGTGGGTCCCGGCCGCCCGTCTCGCGGAGAAGGACGCAGCGGAGGCCGGAACGGTTCTCAGACCCACGCATCCGTGACACACTTCTGACGCTTCGTCAGATTCGGATGCTCGGGAGGGCCGTCGTGACACGGACGCGCAGACCGGTGGTGGCCGGATGGTTCACCGAGGCCGCCGGACCGGGAGAGGAGTTCCGGCTCCTCGGCACCCGCTGCACCGCCTGCTCCTCGGTCTTCTTCCCGCGTGAGGACTCCTGGTGCCGTAACCCGGGCTGCCCCGGGGGCGGCCGCCTCACCGAGACCCCGCTCTCCCGGCGCGGGACCGTCTGGTCGTACACCGACGGCCGGTACCGGCCGCCCTCCCCCTACCTCTCGGACCCGGACCTGCCCTGGGAGCCGTACACCCTGGTCGCGGTCGAGCTGGCGGCCGAGGCGATGGTGGTGCTCGGTCAGGCGGCACCGGGCGTGCGGACCGGCGACCTGGCGGTCGGCGTGGAGGTCGAGGTGGTGCCGGGCGTGCTGTACGAGGACGCGCGGCACACCTGGACGACCTGGCGCTGGCGGCCGGTGCCGACGCAGGAGGCACGGTCGTGAACGACGTGGCGGTGATCGGCGCCGGGATGCACGCCTGGGGCAAGTGGGGCCGCGGATTCGTCGAGTACGGGACGGCCGCCGCCCGCGAGGCGCTCGCGGATGCCGGGATCGCCTGGCGGGACATCGGCTCCGTGGTGGGCGCGGACACGGTGCGGGGCGGCTACCCCGGATACGTGGCGGGCGCGACCTTCGCGCGGGCGCTCGGCTGGCAGGGGGCGCGGGTCGCCAGCGTCTACGCCGCCTGCGCCTCGGGGGCCCAGGCCGTGGACACCGCGCGGGCCCAGATCCTGGCGGGCATGGCGGACGCCGTGCTGGTGGTCGGCGCGGACTCCGCCCCCAAGGGGTTCTTCGCGCCGGCGGGCGGGGACCGCCCCGACGATCCGGACTGGCTGCGCTTCCGGGTCCTGGGGGCGACGAACCCCGCGTACTTCGGACTCTACGCCCGGCGGCGGATGGCGTCCTACGGGGACACGATGGAGGACTTCGCCCGGGTGAAGGTGAAGAACGCGGCGGCCGGCGCGCTCAATCCCCTCGCCCGCTACCGCTCGGCGGTGAGCGCGGAGGAGGTCGCGGCCTCGCCGGTCGTCGCCGATCCGCTGCGGCTGCTGGACATCTGCGCGACCTCGGACGGGGGCGCGGCACTGGTGCTGTGCAGCATGGAGTTCGCCCGGCGGCACGGGCATCGGAATCCGGTGCGGGTGCGGGCGGTGTCCACGGTGACGCCGACGTATCCGAGGGCGGTACTCGACCTCCCGGACATCGCCACCGACTCGGCCGCGGCGGTCGGCCCCGCCCCGCGGAGCTTCCGGGCCTCGATCGCGCGAGCCGCCTACGAGGAGGCCGGGCTCGGGCCCGGAGACCTGTCGCTGGCCGAGGTCTACGACCTCTCCACGGCGCTGGAGCTGGACTGGTACGAGGAGATCGGCCTGTGCGCTCCGGGCGAGGGCGCGAAACTGGTGGGCGAGGGCGTCACCGCGCTCGGCGGACGCCTGCCGGTGAACACCAGCGGTGGCCTCGCCTCCTTCGGCGAGGCCGTGCCCGCACAGGCGATCGCCCAGGTCTGCGAGGTGACGTGGCAGCTCCGGGGCACGGCCGGAGACCGGCAGGTGGCCGGTGCGCGGGCGGGGATCACCGCGAACCAGGGGCTGTTCGGGCACGGTTCGGCGGTGGTGCTGGTGCGCTGAGGGCGCCCGCCCTGGTCAGGGGCGAGGCGCGGTCGCCGGGGCGACGCCGGCAGCGTGCGTACCAGGGCGTGACCGCCCGGTCAGAGGCCACCCGGCAGGCCCTCAGGTGGCGGCCGGCTGGCGACCCCGGTCCGCGAGGACCATGGCGTGCTCGACGACGGCCACCAGCACGTTCTTGACCGACTCCCGGTCTCGGGCGTCGCACATCAGCAGTTCGACCTCGGGATCGAGGTCGAGCGCGCCGCGCACGCTCTCGGCCGGGAAGCGTCGCGCGCCCTCGAAGCAGTTGACCGCCACCGTGAACGGGATGCCACGTCGCTCGAAGTAGTCGATCGCCGCGAAGCTCTCCTCCAGACGCCGGGTGTCGGCGAGGACCACGGCACCCAGAGCACCCTGCGCCAGCTCGTCCCACAGGAACCAGAAACGATCCTGCCCGGGGGTGCCGAAGAGGTAGAGGACGAGATCCTCGCGGAGCGTGATCCTGCCGAAGTCCATGGCGACCGTGGTCGTGGACTTCTCCTCCACTCCGTGCAGGTCGTCGACCGGCCGCCCCGCCTCACTGAGCATCTCCTCGGTGCGCAGCGGTCTGATCTCGCTGACGGCGCCGACCAGCGTCGTCTTGCCGACACCGAATCCACCCGCGACCAGGATCTTCAGTGTCACCGGCTCGACGAGCGGCTTCTTGCGGCTAGAGCGCCCGAAGGCCATTGATCACCTCGCGGAGAATGCTCACGTCCGGCAGCTCGGCCGGCGGAACGGGGCGGGTCACACGGACGAGTTCGTCCTCGACGAGATCACCGACGAGGACCCGGACCACCCCGACGGGGAGGTCGAGTCCGGCGGCGAGTTCGGCGATCGACTGGGGTGTCTCGGAGCAGCGTTCGACGATCTCCACGTGTTCCGGGGAGAGCGTCTGGTCGCGGCCGGGGTCGTCGGCGGCCGGTTCGGGCACCACGACCGCGATCAGGTCGAGACGGTGCCGGGTGGCCGTGCTCGTCCGGCCGCGGGTCATCGCGTACGGACGGACCACCGGCCCGGCGTCGTCGTCGAACCAGTGGTGGGCCCTGACCGGACCCTGCTCCTGTTGGTCTGCGTCATTCATGCCGGCCCCCCCACTCATCCTCCGGAGGGCAGGCCCGCGCGCGGTGCCGTGGTGAGGTGGGCGCCGACCCGCTTGACCATCAGGGTCATCTCGTACGCGACCTGGCCGACGTCCGAGTCGGCGTCGGCGAGCACGGCGAGGCAGCTGCCGTCACCCGCCGCCGTGACGAAGAGGAAGGCGTCCTCCAGCTCCACCACGGTCTGCCGCACCCGGCCGGCCTCGAAGTGGCGGCCGACGCCCTTGGCCAGGCTGTGGAAGCCGGAGGCGACGGCGGCGAGGTGCTCGCCGTCCTCCCGGGTCAGGTCCTGGGACGCGCCGGTGGGAAGACCGTCGCCGGAGAGCACCAGGGCCTTGCGGATGGAGCCGACCCGCTGGACCAGCTCGTCGAGGAGCCAGTTCAGTCCTCCGTTGCCGTCGGTGTGGGATGCTGCGGCGTTCGGTGCGGTCATCGACCGTCCCCCTCCGGTGTCGTTCCTGGCGCTGTCGTCTCGTCGTTCTGCTGTCGTCCGCGCTGCCAGCCGCGCTGCATGGAGGCCATGCGGTCGCGGACTTCCTCGGCGTCGCGCTCCACATCGGCCTCGGTGGAGCCGCCGGCCGGGGAGCCCGGGGTGCTCGCGGCCTCCTCCTCGGCGCGCCCGCCGGTCGCCCGTAGCTGGGGCGCGAGGCTGGCCTGGCGGACCCGGCGCGGCAGCCCGCCGAACGGAGCGGGACCGTCCGGCGGTACGGGCACGAGCATGGGCGCGGACTCCGGCTCCGGACCGGCCGGGGCGCCGGGGGCGGAAGGCCCCCTGTCCCCGCGGCCGGACCCGGCCGGGGCACGGTCCGGCCCGTCGACCCGGCGGCCGTGGTCGGCCACCAGCGTGGGCTGGCGCCGGCGCGGCAGCGGGACGGGAGCGCCGGGCGCTCCCCGGCCGTCCGGCGTCACCGGTCCGGACCGCGGCTCGCCGCGCGGGTCGGCGGACGCGGCCGGGGAGCGCCCGACGCCTCCTTCCGAGGCCCGCTGGTGCCGGTCGGGGCCGGGGGCCGGGGTGAGGGCGCCGCGGCGACGGTGCTCCCGGGCACGGAAGAGGCCGCCGCGCTCGCTCTCGGTGTCCTCCAGGTCCGCGGAGGTGTCGAGGAATCCGTCCAGGCCGGCGGCGTCGAGGGGCGCCTCCAGCTCGACCGGTCCGTCGATCGGGCCGTCGCCGGCCGAGGGCCCGGGCTGCCGCACGGGGCCGCCGGACCGGTGCGTGGTGTTCGGCACCTTGGTCAGCACGGGACGCCGGGACGACAGTTCGGGGACGTCCGGGTCGGCCTTCCCGTGCTCCGCCGACCGCGTGGGCTCCAGGCTCGCGCGGTCCGGGCCGGTGCGGTCCAGCCGGAAGCCGGAGCCCTGTGTCTCGGGGGCGTCGGTGAGCAGCGCGGCCGGGATGAAGACGACGGCGGTGGTGCCGCCGTACGGCGAGGTCTGGAGCGAGACGCGGACGTTCTGGCGCTGGGCGAGGCGGCTGACCACGAAGAGGCCGAGCCGGTCGGTGTCGGACAGCTCGAACTCGGTGGTCTCGGCGAGGCGCAGGTTGGCGTCGAGGAGGGCGTCCGGGTTCATGCCGAGGCCGCGGTCGTGGATCTCCAGGGTGAAGCCGTTCGCGACCCGCTCGCCGAGCACCTGCACGGCGGTGTGCGGGGGCGAGAACACCGTCGCGTTCTCCAGGAGTTCGGCGATGAGGTGGGTGAGGTCGGCGACGGCCGGTCCGCCCACGCCGAGGCGGGGGAGGCGGCGCACCTCGACGCGTTCGTAGTCCTCGACTTCGGCGACCGCCGCCCGGACGACGTCCATCAGCTGCACGGGCTTGCGCCACTGGCGGGAGGGTGCGGCGCCGGAGAGGATCACCAGGCCCTCGGCGTGGCGGCGCATGCGGGTGGTCATGTGGTCGAGCCGGAAGAGGTCGGCGAGTTCCTCGGTGTCCTCGGTGCGCCGTTCCATGCTGTCGAGCAGGGTGAGCTGGCGGTGCAGGAGCACCTGGTTGCGGCGCGCGAGGTTGACGAAGACGTCGGAGACGCCGCGGCGCATGTCGGCCTGTTTGACGGCGGCCTCGACGGCCGCGCGCTGGAGGGTGTTGAGGGCCTGGCCGACCTGGCCGACCTCGTCGTCGTCGTAGCGCAGGTGGGGGACCTCGGTCTCGACGTCGACGAGTTCGCCGGCGGCGAGGCGGCGCATCACGCTGGGCAGGCGCACACCGGAGACCTCCTGGGCCTCCTTGCGCAGCCGGCGCAGGTCGCGGACGAGTTCGCGGCCGATGCGCACGGAGACGACGACGGAGACGAGCAGGGCGAGGAAGCCGAGGACGCCGGCGACGCCCGCCTTCAGCAGGACGCGGTAGGCGGCGGGCTGGACGCGGTCCTGGTAGCGGTCGCCTGCCGCGGTGTTGTCGCGGGCGAGATCGTCGAGAACACCGGTCGCGTGCTCCTGCCAGCGCTCCGGGGTCATGCCGCGCGGGCGCTCGGTGGCACCGGCCTCGATGAGGTTCTTCTCCGCGACGCGGAGCGGCTCGGTGGCGGGGCTGCGCCAGTACTGCTCGAAGCGGTCGCGTTCGGAGGCGGGCAGGACCTCCAGGCTGATCTCGTAGAACTGGCGGCGGTTCGCGACGAGGTCCGAGACGGTGCGGATCTCCTCCGCGGTGACCCGGCCGGCGATGAGCGCGGACATGACGAGGGCGTCCTCGCGCGACAGCAGTTCGCGGGCGCGCACGACACCGACGAGGGCACGTCCCTGCTTGTCCATCTCCACGTCCTCCAGGGCGTGGAGCGTCATCAGGAAGCCGTAGCAGGGGTCGACCAGGCGGTTGTAGAAGTCGAGGGCCTGGACGCGGCCGACGCTCCGGTTCTCCACGGAGCGGCGCAGCGAGTCGATGCCGTCGAGGGCCTGGAGGAGGGAGGCGAGCCGCCGGGAGGCGGGCGGGCGTATCTCCTCGCGGACACCGGCGTCCGCGGCGTTGGACCGGATGAGGGCGATCTGCCGGTCGGTCGCCTCGCGTTGTTCGCGCAGCGCGGTGAGGGCGTCGGAGGCGCGCGGGTCGGCGAGGTAGATCAGCGACTGGCGGCGTTCCCGCTGCAGGACCCGGGCGGTGTCCTCGATGGGATAGCCGACCTTCTCGACCACGTAGCCGACGTCGAGGAGCTGGCTGGCCTCACGGCCGGTGAGCACCGTCGCGAAGCCCCACAGACCGGTGAGGGAGACGAGCGGCACCAGCAGCAACGCCACGATCTTCCGGCGGATGGACTTCCCGCGAAAGCGCATGGCCTCCCCCAGCTCGGCCCCCGCCCGGCGCGGAGGTCCTCCACAGCGACGTCCGGCGTCAACACACGGCGTCAACCATCGAATTCAACAAACGGCGGCGTGAGCCTACTACTGCATCACGGCCAACTCGAAGGCGTGTCCGGACGAATTCCGGCCTCTCGCGTATGCGTTGTTCATGAGATGTCCTGGTATTCGGGGAGTTGTGATTCGCCGCCGTGGTGCGGGACCCCGGAAGCGTCGAGCGGAATCAGGCACTCACGGATGGCTGGAAGTTTTCGTTTCGTCAGATGGGTGAGGAAACCTTTTCCCCCGTCCGGGCGTCATGTTGTAAGGGGAGCTGTATGCCCGCGTATATCAGCGCATGTGGGGCAGCCACCCTGGAGAGGTTCAGGGTTGTGGGGAGTGACGGAACGATGGAGTACGAGGCACAGCCGGCGCGACAGCTGTGGGTGGAGGAGGACCGGGGGCGTCGTCGGATGCCCGATCCGGTGCGGACCGCCGCCGTACGGGCCCTGTTGCTCACGTCGGTGACGCTGATTCAGGCGATGGTGGCGTTCTTCGGCGCCGTCACGGGTTCGTGGCTCGCCTTTCCGATGCTTCTGACATCGGTGGGCAGCACGGTCGTGGCGACCTGGAGCGTGCTGGACGTGTGGGTGACCCGGCAGGTGTGGCGTCAGCGGGGCGGTGTGGTGTCGGAACCGAGCAGCACGGCACGTCGGTTGCGGCGTGAACGGCGTTCGGCACAGGAATCCGGACCGGCACAGGAATCCGGACCGGCTCCGGAGGGCGAACCGGCCTCCGGAGCGGCGCAGCGACGGCGGACGGAGACGGAGGCCCTGGGCGTCCCCAAGGCCGCCTGACCGGCCCGCCCGCGCACCGGCCGCCGGTCTCCCGGCGGCGGACGCCCTCGGCCCGGCCCCCTTCCCGGGAGCCGGGCCGAGGGCGTCTCCGGGAGCGGGCGCGGCGTCCCGGCGGGTCACTCCACCCCGGCCGCCCGGGGCACGTCGGACTGCTCGCGGCGGAACATCCGGGTCGCTGTGATCTCGCCATGCACGGTCTCGCCCTCCGTGCGCTGCTGGGGCAGCCCCGGGCGCAGGTGCTCCTCGACGCTGATGTACTTCAGGCCCGCCCGCAGGTCCGCGTCGTTGCGCAGCCGGATGACCAGGGGGAACTCGGCGAGCGCCGTCGTGTCGAACAGTCCCGTCGTGTAGAGCAGCTGGACGCCCAGCGCGTCCGAGACGGCGCGCTGGAGCTCCAGGAGGTAGGTGGCGTTGGCGCGGCCGATCGGGTTGTCGAGGAAGAGCGTGCCCGCGTGCCGGTGCTTGTCGCGGCCCCGGTCGTTGGAGCGGAGCGCGGCCATCGTGCAGTACAGCGCGATCGCCGCGGTCAGCAGCTGGCCGCCGGAGAAGACGTCGCCCATCTGTCCGACCGGTACGCGCTCGGCGCGCAGGACGGCGTCGGGTTTGAGGATCTCGACCGCGACACCGCGCGGTTCGAGCGCCGCCTGGACCCCCCTGAGCAGCAGTGACATGCCGTCACGGCGCAGGTCGGAGTTCTTCCTGACCGCCGCGCGGGTCGCCTCGTCGATCACCTCGCCGAGCCGCTCGGCGAGCGTGGCCTGGTCGGGTTCCTCGAAGCGGATGCGCAGGAACTCCTGTCCCGACCATTCACCGAGGCCCTCCGGCAGGCGGGAGAGCCGCTGGGCGGAACGGAGGGTGGTCAGCGCGGACTCCACCAGACCGCGCAGCCGGTCGACGATCGAGTCCCGGTTGCGCTCCAGCTGGGCCAGCTCGTCGGTGAGAACCCGGAGCCGGGGGGCGAACGCCTCGGCCCACTTGGCGGCGTGCTCGGGCAGCGCCGCCCCGGGCAGCTCTCGGATCTGCTGCCGGGCCGGTGTGCGGACCTGCTCGTACCGGCTGGAGTTGGCGTGCCGGACGAGGATGTCGCCCGCCTCGCGCACCGAGGCGTCGGCGGCGGCGAGGTCGGCCACGCAGGCGCGGAGCGAGCGGCGGGCCTCCGCGGCAGACTGCCGCGCCTCGTCGAGCGTGCCGGGGTACGGCTCCGGCCCGTCCTGCTCCTCGTCGGTGTGGTCGCGCAACAGGTCGCCCAGGAGGGCGGCCGTCTCACCGAACCCGCCCGTGGCGTCCTCGGAGGCGCGGTGGGCCCGCAGCAGGCTCGTGTGCGCGGCGCGGGCGGCCTCCAGCGCGTCGGTGTGGGCGGCCAGGTCACCGGTGGCGGTACGGAGCAGGGCCTGCGCCTGCTCGACGTCGGAAGGGGCCTGCTCCTCGGGCAGCTCGGTGTGGCACGCGCCGTCCTCGGGGGCGAGCCGCTCGGCCTCGCCCCGGAGCCGGCCCAGCTTCTCGCTCGCTTCGGAGGCGCGCGATTCCAGCATCTGGACCAGGGACTCGGCGCGGGCGGCGGCGGCCTGGCGGGACGGGCCGTCGGCTCCGTCGGTGGACTCCAGGAGCTGCTCGGCGCGGGTGCGGACCTTGTTGGTCAGTCGGTCGAGCGTGGCGAGGGCCGCGGACTCGTCGCTCTCGGCACGGGCCTGCTCGGCGCGCAGGTCGGCGCCGACGCCGACCTTCTCGTACAGCTGGGAGGCGGCCCGGTATGCCTCGCGGAGGGTGGGGAGCGCGGGGCGCGGGGCGTCGGAGTCCGGCCCCGGGAGCTGGTCGGGGGCGCCGGCGATCTCGGCGCGCTCGGCGCGCAGGGCGCGGGCGGTGCGGTGCGCGTCGTCGGCGGCGCGCTGGGCGGCGCGGCGGTCCTCGTCGGCGGCGCGGGCCCGCTCCAGGCAGGTCTGGGCGCGGGCCTCCGACTCGGCCGCGTCGTCGGCGAGTTCACGCAGCTTGGCCTGCCAGGCGGAACGCTCGCGCAGCCGGAACGCGAGCCCGGCGAGGGCGTCGGCGACTCGGCGGGCGCGCTGGGCGGCCTCCTGTCGCTCGTCGCGTACCCGGGTGGCGTCGCCGGCGGCCTCGTCTGCTTCGGCGCGCACGGTGCGGGCCTCGGCGAGCGCGGTCGCGGCGGCCTCGGCCGTCTCGCGCGCGGTGGCCGCCGCCGCGGACAGCTCGGCGAGCGTGCCGGGCGGGCAGTCGGCCCGCCAGGAGCCGATCCGGGCGGCCAGTGAGCGGTCGCCGGTGAGCCGCGCCGCCAAGGCCCGGATCTCCTCGTCGCGGGCGGCGGCGCGGGCCCTCAGGGCGTGCCGCTCCTCGTCGGCGGCGTGCTCGTCGTGCATGGCGGGGTTGGGCGGGACGAGGAACACGTCGCCCTCGCCGTTCTCGCCCGGACGGGGTACGGGCGCGAGCAGGGCCGCCGCTGTGCCGACGGCGACGGTGGAGCGGGGCAGCAGGGCGGCCGTGCTCAGTACCTCGCGGGCGCGGGCGTACGAGACGGGGTCGGTGATCACGACGCCGTCGACGAGTTCGGGGCGCGCGGCGAGGACGCCGGAGTGGTCGGCCGGGTCGACGGCCTGGGCCAGGTAGCGCCAGCCGGGGAGCGCCGGGATGCCGTGTTCGCCGAGGAACTCGACGGTGGCCAGGACGTCGGGGCCGGGCGGCAGTAGGCCGCCGTCGCCGAGGGCGCCGAGGATGCGGGCGTCGTCCGCGGCGGCGGTGCGCAGGTCGAAGAGCTGGCGCTCGGCGGAGGCGATGGACTGTTCCAGCAGGCGTCGCAGCTCGTCGGCGGAACGGTCGAACTCCGCGACGGAGAGAGGACCCTGGGGGGCCCGGTCGGCGGCGCCGGGGTCCCGGGGCGTGCCGGCCGGGCGGGGGCCGTCGTCCGGGTCCGCGCCGGTGCGGTCCGCCGCGCCCTTCGGCTCCGCCGCCCGCCGGCCCGGCAACGGGGAGTGCGACGGCGGGAGGCCCAGCAGTTCGGCGAGCCGCTCGTCGGAGGTGAGGGACTCCGCGGCACGGCGCTCCGCGTCGTAGGCGTGCTCGGCGGCTTCGGCCGCGTCCGCGGCGCGGGCGGCGGCCAGGTCGGCGCGGGCCTCGGCGGCGGCGGCCTCACGGGCGTGCTCGGCGGCGGAGCGGGCGGCGTCGCGGGCCGCGTCCCAGGCGGCGACGGTGGTCTTCTCGGCGTCGTTCGCGGCCAGGGCCGCGTGGGCCGGGTCCGCGTCCGGGGCGGAGTCGTCGAGCCATCCCGCGCGGACCGCCTCAGCGGTCTCCTGCTCGACCTCGGCGAGCCGCTGGCGCAGGTGGCCGGCCTCGCTGCGGGCGCGTTGCGCCTCGGTCGCGGCTCCGGTGGCGTCGCGATGGGCGGCCTCGCCGGTCTCCTGGAGGGCGGCGGAACGCTCCTCTTCCTCGGCGGCGTGGCGCTCGCCCTCCTCGGCGGCGACGTGCAGGGCCCGGACGAGATCGGCGGCGGCCTCGGCGCGGGCGGCGAGCGCGGGGGCGGCGTCGCGCTCGGCCTCCCGGATGGCGGCGGCCACCCGTGCGGAGCGGTCGCTCGCGGCGCGGTGGCGCAGGACCGCCTCGGCGGCCTGCCAGGCGGCGTGAAGGGTGCGGGCTTCGGTGAGTTCCCGGCGCTGGGAGGCGGCGCCCTTCTCGGCGACGGTGAGGGCGAGGGAGGCGTGCCGGTAGGCGAGTTCGGCGGCGATGAGCGCGGCGCGCCCGCGGGAGTCCTCGGCCTCGGAGACGGCGTGCGCGGCCTCGGTGACCCGCTGCGCCAGTTCGGCGGCCCGGCCTCGTTCCCCGGTGGCACGGGCCGCGAGCCGCCTGGCGAGCGTACGGGTGCGGCGTTCGGATCCGGCGTGGACCTCACGGGCACGGTCCCGTGCCTCGGCGGCCTCGACGATGCGGCCGAGGAGGTCGACGGAGCCGGCGGTGAAGTCGCGTTCGGCGGTGAGTTCGGCACGGCGGCCGAGTTTGCTGCCGAAGCCGCTGACGAGGTCGGCGAGGCCGTCGGTGTCCCGGGTGTCGGTGACGGCCCGCAGGAGGAGGTCGGTGAAGTCGGAGTCCTTCTTGACCGCGAAGAGGCCGGCGGCCTCGCCCTCGTCGGCGTTCATCTCCCGCTGGTAGCGGAAGAGTTCGGGGTCGAGTCCCAGGTCGCCGAGGTGTTCGTTCCAACGGTCGTGGATCTCCTCCCAGGAGACCTCGAGGTGCGGGTACGCCTTGCCCGCGTCGGTGATCGCGTCGCGGAAGCCCTTCATGGTGCGGCGGCGGCCCCGGGCGCCGGACGTGCCTTCGACGGGCGGGCGGACGGCGGTGGCCTCGGCGACCGGCAGCGAGTCCAGGCTCAGCCCGGGACCGGGCCGGAAGGAGTACCATGCCTCGGCGAACCTGCGCGGGTCGTTGGAGACCTGGCGCCCGCGCCACTCGCTGGCCTTGCCGACGACGACGAGTTCGCCGGTGAGGGTGTGCTGCCATTCCAGGGCCACGTGGCCGCAGTCGTCGGCGAGCAGGAACTTGCGGAGGACGCCGGAGCTGGCGCCGCCGAGGGTGTTGCGGTGGCCGGGGAGCATGACCGAGAAGATCAGCTTCAGGAGTACGGACTTGCCGCCGCCGTTCTCCAGGAAGAGCACGCCGGCCGGCGCGGGGCGGCGCGGCGGGCCGAGCGGTTCCTCCTCGAAGAACTCCGCCTGGGTGGGGGCGGGGTCGGGCACGGGCGCGCCGACTCCGCGCAGGTCCAGGACGGTGTCGGCATAGCGCGCACCGGCGGGACCGATGGAGTAGAGGCGGACCCGGGACAGCTCGTACATGGCGGCGGACTCTCGTCGTCTGTGTGCTTCGTGGTCTGGGTGGGGGCTACGCGTGGAAGGGCAGTCCGGCGTCGGCGGCCAGTTCCGCGTCGTCGTCCGCGGGCGGCGGCAGCAGGGTCGCGGAGCCGTCGCTGACGGGGACGACACCGAGTTCGAGGAGTTCGGCCATGGCCGCGCCGCCGGCCATGTCGCGGACCTGGAGCTGGTAGCGGGCGGTGGTCCGGTAGGCGCCGCCCGCGTCGTCGCCGGTGCGCTGGAGGAAGCCGGAGTCGGTGAGGAAGGCGACGGCCTTGCCGACGATGCCGGTGGTGGAACCGGCGAGTCGGCGGGCGTCCTTGGTCGCGCCGGTGGCACTGCGGCGGGAGTAGACGCGCCAGGCGGCCTCCAGGCCGGGTGCGTCGGAGGCGGGGTCGGTGTTGTCGCCGTGGAGCTCCGCGCGCTCTTCGAGGCGGCGGCATGCCTGGCGTACGAAGGCGTCGACGCCGTTGACGGTGAGGCGGCCGATGTAGCCGTCGTCGGCGAGGTCCTCGGGGCGGGGGAAGGCCATGGCGGCGACGGCGAGGTGGGCGAGGCCGTGCAGGAAGCGGTCGGAGGAGTCGGTGGAGGCACGGCGGGCGTAGTCGCCCATGCGGACGGCGAAGACGGAGTCCTCGCCGGCGGTGACGGCCATGCCGGCGCGTGGGGAGACCTCCAGGACCACGAGACCGAGTCCGGTGGCCACGGCGTCGGCGAGGCGGGCGAAGGCGGGGTCCTCGCGGTAGCGCCGGAGGAGTTCGGCGTACTCGGCGTCGCGGGCGGGCAGCAGCTTGGGCTGGAGTCCGAAGGAGACGAGCCGGGCGGCGTCGGCGGCGTCCGCTGGTGTGACCCCGCCGGTCCCGGCGGGGGCCCGGGGTGCCTCCGGCTCGCTCCACGCGTCGGTGTGCTCGGCGTGGTGTTCGCTCACGGCTGGGGCTCCTCGGTACGGACGGTCGGTGGTGCGGTGGGTTCGGGCGCGGGTCCCGGGACGGAGGCGGGCACCGGGGCCGGCAGGGGTGCGGCACCGACTCCGGGGCGGGTGCCGGGGGCGTCGGCGGGACGGGTCAGGGGCAGCCGGACGGGTCTGACGCTCACCGGCGCCCGCCGGTCCGCGCCGGCTCGGGCGGCGCCGGGCACGGGGGGCGCGAGCCGGACGGCCCGCACGAAGGGGGCGGGGCTCTTGACGGCCGGGGCGGGGATCGGGACGGCGCCGACGGCGGCGGTCCGTCGCGGGCCCGGACCGGGAGACCCGGTCTCACCGGGCGTCATGTCCTCGCCGCGGGGCACGGGCCCGCCCGAGGTGTCGGCCTCGCCGGAGGGCACGGCACGGCGGGGCGTCCCGACCGGGCCGTGGGGCGCGGGACGCTCCGGTGCCGCCGGGGACGTCGGGAGCTCGCCCGCCTCCTCCGGCGCCGGCGGGGCCGACACGGCACCGCGGGCCGGAGCCTCGTCCGCCATCGCGTCCGGGGCGCCGCGCAGCGCCGCCGGACGGCTCGCGTCCCCGCCGTCGGCCGCGTCCGTACCGGAAGGCGGCGCGGCGAGGACGGGCTCCGGCTGGTCCCCGGGGCGGGTGACGGTCCGCTCGGGTGCGGGATGCCGCGTGGTCATGATGCCTCCGTGCGGTCCGCGGCCATGCCCGCGGCGTCGAGGAGGGCCGTTCCCACGATGAGGTCGGCGCCTCCGAACTCCGGGTCGTCGAGCTGTGCGCCGTCGTCGACCGCGAACAGCAGCCGTTCCTCGCCCTGGCGGTAGGCCGTGCCGACCGGCGGGCTCGCGGCGTGCACGGCGAGCAGCGCGACCAGGTACGGAAGGTCCGGGTCGATCCGGCGGGCGTCCGCGAGCAGGCCGGAGAGGCGGCGCGGGGCGTCGTGCTCCAGGTCCAGCAGCCGCATCGCGTGGCTGAGCTGCTCCTCGCTGAACCGGCTGTCGTCGGGGGTGGCGATCAGGTCGGGCTCGGGCATCTCCGCGCCGAGGTGCTCTCGTTCCACCGGTGGCGTGAGCAGCATGTCCACCAGGTCGGTGACACGGACCGACACGGGGGTCCGCAGGCCGGTGCCGCGGGCGAAGAAGGCGTCGGTGACCCTGGTCGCCCGCTCGACGGGAAGGGGTAGGAGCGGGGCGACGAGCTGCCCGTACAGGTCGATCCCGGTGAAGGAGGTCGGCGCGGCGAATGCCTGCCGGTCCTGCTCGGCACGGAACAGCGGCCCGGCCTCCAGGAGGCGGGACTGGAGCTGGGTGTGCCGCCGGATGCAGTCCTTGACGATGTCGACGAGTTCGGCGGCACGGCGCTTGTGCTCCTGGTCCTCCGTCTCGTCGCGCGCCTTGCGGATGTTCGTCAGGATCGCGTTCTCGTGGCGGTACCGGTCGGCGACGTGGTCCAGGGCCTCGGCGATCATGTCGGGGACGGTGTTGAGCCAGTCGACGGCCCGGACGTTGCGCCGGGTCGCCTCCAAGGTCTTGCGGAGGGTCTCGGCGTACTGCACGGTGCGGTACCGGGCCTGTTCGGCGGCGAGCTGGGCGTCGGCGAGCCGGCCCCGGCTGATGAGGACCTCCAGCTTCACCTCGGCGGCGATCTGAGCGCTGGTGACGTCGGTGTCGAGGGCGCCGACGAGGACGTTGACGGCTTCGTCGGTGGTCCGCAGGTAGACGTTGCCGCCGTAGCCGGGGACCTCCTCGACCAGCTTGAAGTCGTAGTCGCGGCGGACGTAGCGGCCGTCGGCGCCGAAGGTGCCGTAGACGGCCCGGAAGCCCCGGTCGACGCTGCCGACGTTGATCAGGTTCTCCAGCACCCAGCGTGCGACCCGCTCGTGCTCCGCTGCGGCGCGGCCGGGGGCCTGCGCGGCGACCCTGGGCAGCAGCCGGGCCACGATCTGCTCGTGGTCGGCGCCGGTGTCGAAGTCCATGTTGAGGGTGACGAGATCGATGGCGGCGAGGGCTACCTCGGCCATCGCGTAGACCGAGTACTCGCCGGCCAGGTTCGCCTTGCGCGTGTCCAGGTCGTGCAGCGGCGCGGTGCACGCGAGCGCGCGCAGGCGCCGCGCGAGCCCTTCGTCGGCGGCCGGGCCCGGAGCGGGCCGCGGCCCCGCGCTGAGCTGGGGCGGAACGAGGTCCGTCGAGGCAGGCGAAGTCACGGTGCACAGATTAGGTCCTCACGCGGACAACGGTCGAAACGACGCAGATGCGCCCCCGGGAGCGGGGGGTGCCGGGCTTCCCGGCGGGTGTCCGGCACACGTCGGGGAGTGCGGGTGTCCGGGCGGCACCGGGGACCGGGCGGGCCGTCGGGCCTCAAGGCCCCCGCGCACGCCCGGAAGCGTGCGGAGGCGCGTGCGGACGCCCGGTGCCCGGAGTCCCGGTCCGGGTCAGTCCCCGGTCCGCTCCGGTGGTTCGTTCGCCGAGGCGGCGTGCACCTCCAGAATCCGGCGGTGGGAGTCGTCGAGGTACCTCCCCAGGAGGCGCTCCGCCGTCACGCGGTCGCCCGCGAGCAGGGCGTCGAGGATCTCCTGGTTGCGCGCGAGGAAGGGTTCGTGCAGCGCGCGCGGTTCCGCCACCGTGTGCAGGGCGAGGCGGAGCTCCGCGAGCACGCCCCGCATCAGTTCGTCCGTGCGCGTGCTGCCCGCGAGGGCGACGAGTTGCCGGTGGAAGTGGATATTGGCGGTGGACACTCCCCGCCAGTCGCCCACCCGGGCCGCCCGCTCCCCCTCACGTACGGCCCCGACGAGGCCGTCCAGGGGGAACGGCGGCGCCCCCAGACCGCGCACGACGGCGCATTCGACGAGCCGGCGGGTGCGGTGGAGGTCGGTGACGTCCTCGACGGCGAGTACCCGGACGAAGACGCCGCGGTTGAGTTCGTGGACGAGCAGGCGCTCGTGGGTGAGCAGGCGGAACGCCTCACGGAGCGTGTTGCGGGACACGCCGAGGGCTCCTCCGACGCGGTCCTCGGACAGGCGTGTGCCCGGCGGGAGGAGGCCCTCGGCGATCCGGGCGCGCAGGACGTCCGCCACCCGCTCAGCCGTACTCGTACGCCCCAGCTGCGCGCGGTCGTCCGCCAGTTCGTCGATCCCACGCACGGTGCCCGTTCCCTCCGTAGTCCACGGCCGAGTCAATCGCAGAATCGGGGACGGGACAACACGCATCTTGTCGGATCGTTGAACAATCCTCTAGGTTGACGGCACCCCACACGCGCTTCATCCCGTCGTCCGGGAGCACACGGGGCCTCGGCGGGGGGACCGGGACGGACACCTCCGCGCCCCGGACGCCGGGAGGGCACGGTGGCACCGCACCTCTCCCCTACGGATCCGCGCCCCCACACCACGACGACGACCCGCACCCCGACCGCCCGGCGGCCCACGACACGGGCGCCGGCGGCGCGCCGCCGGGCGAAGAAGGGAACCGCCCCATGACCCGGGCCTCGATGGACCTCAACGCCGACCTCGGCGAGGGCTTCGGCCGCTGGACGCTCACCGACGACGAGCAGCTCCTCTCCGTGGTCACCAGCGCCAACGTGGCCTGCGGGTTCCACGCCGGGGACGCGGCCACCATGCGACGCGTCTGCGAACTGGCCGCGGCCCGCGGGGTGCGGATCGGGGCCCAGGTGTCCTACCGCGACCTGGCGGGCTTCGGCCGGCGCGCGATGGAGGTACCGGCGGACGAACTGGCGGCCGAGGTGGCGTACCAGATCGGCGCCCTGGAGGTCTTCGCCCGCGCGGCCGGATCCCGGGTCTCCTACGTCAAGCCGCACGGTGCGCTCTACCACCGGGTGGTCCACGACGGGGAGCAGGCACACGCGGTCGCGGCGGGAGTGGCGCTGGCCGGCGGCGACGCCCGGCTGCCGGTCCTCGGGCTGCCCGGTTCGCTGCTGCACGCCGCCGCCGCGGAGGCCGGGCTACCCGTCGTCCCCGAGGCGTTCGGCGACCGGGCGTACACGGCGGAGGGCACCCTGCTCCCCCGTGGCCGGGAGGGGGCCGTCGTCACCGATCCGGCGCGCGTGGTGGAGCGTGCGGAGTCGCTGGCGCGCTTCGGGACCGTCACCTCGCACTGCGGTCGGCCGGTCGCCGTGCGGGCGCGCTCCCTGTGCCTGCACGGCGACACCCCGGATGCCGTCGGACTGGCCCGGCGGGTCAGGGCTCGGCTGGAAGCGGCCGGCGTCCGGGTGGAGGCGTTCGCGTGACGGCCCGCGAAGTGTTCCGGGTGGGCGAGCGGGCCCTGCTCGTGGAGCTGGCGAGCGGCCCGGAGACGGAGGCGTTCCACGCCGAGGTGCTGCGCCGCCGGGAGTCCGGCACGCTGCCCGCCCTGCGGGAGATCGTGCCGGCGGCGCGGACGGTGCTGCTCGACGGGGTCGAGGCCCCCGAGCTGCTGGCGGGACAGGTCCGGGAGTGGGTGGTTCCGGCGCTTCCCGCGCGGGCGGCACGGGCGATCGAGGTACGGGTCCGCTACGGCGGCCCCGACCTCGCGGAGGTCGCCGCCCTGTGGGGGGTGTCCGTGGAGGCCGCCGTGCGGATCCACTCGCGCGCCGCGTTCCGGGTCGCCTTCTGCGGCTTCGCGCCCGGGTTCGGCTACCTCACCGGGCTCGGACCGGAGCACGAGGTGCCCCGGCGGGCCACGCCCCGTACCTCCGTGCCCGCGGGGTCGGTCGCTCTCGCGGGCCCCTACACCGGGGTGTACCCGCGTGTGTCTCCCGGCGGCTGGCAGCTGATCGGCACGACCGACGCGTTGCTGTGGGACGCCGCGCGTGAGCCCGCCGCCCTCCTCGCGCCGGGCACCAGGGTGCGGTTCACGGCGGTGGGCCGATGACCGATCACGCGCTCGAGGTCGAACGGGCCGGTGCGCTGACGACCGTGCAGGACCTGGGCCGCGCCGGGTACGCCCACCTGGGCGTGCCCCGCTCGGGCGCGCTGGACCCGGCGGCGGCGCGCCTGGTGAACCGGCTGGTCGGCAACCCGGAGGGCGCCGCGGTCCTGGAGAGCACCGTCGACGGATGCGCGGTGCGGACCCGGCGTCCGGTCACGGTCGCGGTGGGCGGGGCACCGTGCCCGGTCACCGTCGACGGCCGGCCGGCCGCCTGGGGGACCGCGGTGCGCATCGGCTCCGGCGCGGTCCTGGACGTCGGCGCGGCCGTGCGCGGGCTCCGCTCGTACGTGGCGGTCGGCGGCGGGATCGCCGTCGAACCGGTGCTCGGCAGCCGCTCCACCGACCTGCTGTCGGGCATCGGCCCGGAACCGCTCGCGGACGGGGTCACGCTGCCCCTGGGCGGGGAGACGGCGGCGCGGGGACCGGCAGCCGACACACCGCCGTGGCCGGGCCCGCCGCGCGAGCTCGTCCTGAGAGTCCGGCTCGGACCGCGCGACGGCTGGTTCACCCGGGAGTCGCTGCGCGCCCTCGCCACGGGCACCTACCGGGTCTCTCCCGCGAGCAACCGCATCGGGCTGCGGACCGAGGGCCCGCCCCTGCGGCGGGCGGTGGTGGGCGAACTACCCAGCGAGGGCATGGTCCTGGGGGCGGTCCAGGTCCCGCCGGACGGCCGGCCGGTGGTCTTCCTCGCCGACCACCCGACGACGGGCGGCTATCCGGTGGTGGCCGTGGTCCGGGAACGGGACCTCGCCGCCGCGGCCCAGGCGGTCCCCGGGACGACGGTGCGGTTCGTACCGGTCCGACGGGCCCGCTGACGCCGCCGCCCCCGCCGCCGCCTCGTTCCCGGGTACGCCGGGCCTCGCTCCACGGAAGCGGCGAGGCCGGGGCAACGTGCCCGGACCACGCCGCGTCTTCCCCCGCATGACCGCGTTCCCGGGCCGCTCCGTGCCCCAATCCGTACCCGACCACGACGAGAACGTGCGCCGCGGCCCACTGTGGCGACACGTGGTGTGGGTGACGGGCGCCGCCCTGGGCGGGGTGGGCGCGGGATGGGCGAGCGCCCTCTTCCGCTTCGGCCCCGAGTGGTACGGGCTGCCGTCCGCCGCTCCGGGACCGGTCTGGCCGTACCTGCTCCTCTGGACCGGGGTCGGTCTGGCGGTGGCGACGACGCTCCGGGGCACGGCCGCCCGGGTCGCGCTCTACGCCCCGGGCCGGATCGCGGTGGCCCTCACCCTGCTGGGCACCCGGCTCTGCCTGGGCCTGCGGCCGGAGTGGCTCCTCCTGTTCGCGATGGCCGCCGCCGCCCTGACAGCGGCGGCGGTGTGGTGCGCCTTCGCGCTGCGTCCCGGTACCTCCGGTGCCCCCGACGGCGACGACCACGACAACGGCCGCGACGACGACGGACGGGGCGGCGGGGGAAGCGCGACGGACGGGCGTCCGGAGTGCGTCGGCGGACGGTGACGCCGCTTCCGGGTCCGGCCGGCCTGACGGGCGGTGCGCCGGACGGTCCGGAAGGACGCCCGCGCCGTGGACAGGGGCCGGGCGCCCGTGCGGAGTCTTCCGCTCCGTAACGCCCTCGCGGACTTACGAAACGGCCGGAGCGCACCCACCGCCGACACCACCGGAGCGGGGCTCGCCGCGTCCCCGCCCGTCCGTGTCCGGGGCGTCCGTCCCAGGGTCGCCGGCTTCCGGCGCACGGGGGGAGCCGGGTGCCCCGGCGTCGGCGTCGGCGTCGGGTGTTCCGTATCCGCCTCCGCCCGGGGTCCGCAGGACGAGAACGTCGTCCGGGCCGACCTCGGTCGTGTCGGCGCCGCCCAGGAGGTCGACGGTGCCGTCGGCACGCTCCACGCGGTTCTCGCCGAGAGCTCCCGGGGCGCCGCCGGCCATCCCGTAGGGGGGTACCCGGCGGTGGCCGGTGAGCAGGGTCACCGTCATCGGCTCCAGGAAGCGGAGCCGGCGTTCGACGCCGTCGCCGCCCCGCCACCGGCCGCGACCGCCGCTGCCCCCGCGTACGGCGAAGGCGTCCACCCGGACCGGGTGGCGCCACTCCAGGATCTCGGGGTCGGTCAGCCGGGAGTTGGTCATGTGGGTCTGGACGGCGTCGGTGCCGTCGAAGCCGTCACCCGCACCCGAGCCGCTCGCGACCGTCTCGTAGTACTGGACACGGGCGTTGCCGAAGGTCACGTTGTTCATGGTGCCCGAGCCCTCCGCCTGGACCCCCAGAGCGGCGTAGAGCGCGCCGGTGACGGCCTGGGAGGTCTCCACGTTGCCCGCGACGGTCGCTGCGGGGTGGACGGGGGCGAGCATGGACCCGGGCGGCACGCGGACGTCGAGGGGCTCCAGGCAGCCGCTGTTGAGCGGGATGTCCTCGTCGACGAGGGTCCGGAAGACGTAGAGCACTGCGGCCGTGACCACGGAGGTGGGCGCGTTGGTGTTGCCGGGCTGCTGCGGGGAGGTCCCCGCGAAGTCGACGACGGCGGAACGCCGTTCGCGGTCGACACGGACGGCCACCCGGATCACGGCCCCGCCGTCCGTCTCGTAACGGTAGGCGCCGTCCCGCAGCCCGGCGATGATCCGGCGTACGGACTCCTCCGCGTTGGCCCGCACGTGCCGCATGTAGGCGTGGACGACATCGATCCCGAACTCGGCGACCATGGCCCGCAGTTCCTCGATGCCCTTCTCGTTCGCGGCGACCTGGGCGCGCAGGTCGGCGAGGTTGGTGTCCGGGTCGCGGGAGGGGTACGGCGCGCCGGTGAGCAGGGCGCGGGTCTCCTCCTCCCGCAGCCGGCCGTCCCGCACCAGCAGCCAGTCGTCGAAGAGCACGCCCTCCTCGTGCACGGTGCGGCTGAAGGCGGGCATGGAGCCGGGGGTGATGCCGCCGATCTCGGCGTGATGGCCGCGCGAGGCGACGAGGAAGCGGAGTTCCGTCCCCGCGTCGTCGAAGACCGGTGTCACCACGGTGACGTCGGGCAGGTGGGTGCCCCCGTGATAGGGGTCGTTGACCGCGTAGGCGTCCCCCGGGCGCAGGGAGTCGCCGCGTCGGCGCAGCACCTCCTTGATGGACTCACCCATCGAACCGAGGTGGACGGGGATGTGCGGGGCGTTGGCGATGAGGTTGCCCTCGGTGTCGAAGAGGGCGCAGGAGAAGTCGAGCCGTTCCTTGATGTTGACGGAGTGGGCGGTGTTCCGCAGGCGGACGCCCATCTGCTCGGCGATCGCCATGAAGAGGTTGTGGAAGACCTCCAGCAGGACGGGGTCGACGTCGGTGCCGACGGCGGCGCGCTCCGGCCGGGGCGCGGCACGGGTGAGGACGAGGCGGCCGTCCTCGCCGGCCGTCGCCCGCCAGTCCCGGTCGACGACGGTGGTGGCACCGGCCTCCGCGAGGATCGCGGGTCCGTCGACGGTGTCGCCGGGGCGCAGGTCCCCGCGTCGGTGGAGCGGGGCGTCGGCGGGCCCGCCGTCGCCGTACATCCGTACTGTCGCCCGGGGCTCCGGCGTGTGCTCCCGGGTGTCCCGGCCGGCGGCGAGCGGGGCATGGCGGCCCGCGCGTCCGACGGCCTCGACCCACACCGTCTCCACGACGAGCGGCTTGTCCATGGTGAAGGCGTAGCGGGCGCGGTGGGCGGCGGTGAACGCGTCCGCCATCTCCTCGGCGGACGCGAGATCGACCGGGAGGCTCGCGTCGGTGCCCGCGTAGCGCAGCAGCACGCGCGCCCGGGTGGTGACGGCCGCGTCCGCGAGGCCGTCCGCGCGCAGCTCCTGCCGGGTCCGTCGGGCGAGCTCGTCGTGGAGCGCCGCGACGCGCGCGGGGGTGTCCGGGGCGTCGAGCCGGGCCTCGACCGACTGCTCGCGCAGAGCGGTGGCGTCGGCGAGGCCCATGCCGTAGGCCGACAGGACACCGGACAGCGGCGGGACGAGGACGGTGTCGATGCCCAGGGCGTCGGCGACCGCGCAGGCGTGCTGGCCTCCGGCGCCGCCGAAGCTGGTGAGGGCGTAGCGGGTGACGTCGTGGCCGCGTTCGACGGAGATCCTCTTGACGGCGTTGGCCATGTTGAGGACGGCGATCCGCAGGAAGCCCGCGGCGACCTCCTCGGGGGTGCGGTCCCCGCCGACCCGCGCGGCGAGCGCGGTGAAGCGTTCCCGCACGACGTCGGTGTCCAGGGGTTCGTCGCCGGCGGGGCCGAACACGGCCGGGAAGTGGGCGGGCTGGACACGGCCGAGCATCACGTTGGCGTCGGTGACGGTCAGCGGGCCGCCGCGGCGGTAGCAGGCGGGGCCCGGGACGGCGCCGGCGGAGTCGGGGCCGACGCGGTAGCGCCGGCCGTCGTAGTGGAGGACGGAGCCGCCGCCCGCCGCGACGGTGTGGATGTTCATCATCGGGGCGCTCATCCGCACCCCGGCGACCTCGGTGCCGAGTTCGCGTTCGAACGCGCCCGCGTAGTGCGACACGTCGGTGGAGGTACCGCCCATGTCGAAGCCGATGACCCGGTCGAAGCCCGCCTGGTGCGAGGTGCGGGCCATGCCCACGACGCCGCCGGCCGGGCCGGACAGGACGGCGTCCTTGCCGCGGAAGTGGGCGGCCTCCCTGAGCCCTCCGTTGGACTGCATGAACATCAGCCGGACTCCGGCGAGTTCCTGGGCCACCTCGTCGACGTAGCGACGCAGGATCGGGGAGAGGTAGGCGTCGACGACGGTGGTGTCCCCGCGCGGTACCAATCTGATGAGCGGGCTGACTTCGTGGGAGCGGCTGACCTGGGTGAAGCCGGCCGCTCGGGCGAGAGCGGCGACGCGGGCCTCGTGGGCGGGGTGGCGGTAGCCGTGCAGGAGGACGACGGCGGCGGAGCGGTAGCCGAGGCGGTGGGCGGCGCCGAGTTCCGCAGCCACGGCGTCCTCGTCGAGTGGTCGCACCAGGCGTCCGTGGGCGTCGACCCGCTCGGGGACCTCGATGACCCTCCCGTAGACGGCTTCCGGGAGCACGATGTGCCGGTCGAAGAGCCGGGGGCGGTTCTGGTAGGCGATGCGCAGGGCGTCCCGGAAGCCTTCGGTGACGAGGAGGACGGTCGGTTCGCCGCGCCGCTCCAGGAGGGCGTTCGTGGCGACGGTCGTGCCCATCCTCACGACGTCGATCCGCTCGGCGGGCACGGGCTCGTCCGGGCCGAGTCCGAGGAGGAGCCGGATCCCGGCGACGGCGGCGTCGTGGGGGCGTGCGGGGTCGTGGGAGAGGAGTTTGCGGGTGACGAGCCGGCCGTCGGGGCGTCGGGCCACGATGTCGGTGAAGGTGCCGCCCCGGTCGATCCAGAATTCCCAGCGCCCGCTCATTCCCCCATTGTGGCCACCGGGACGTCCAGGGCCACCGCGGCGAGCGCGGCGGCGAGCGCGTGCTCGGCGCGCCGGTCGAGTCGGGCGACGGTGCCGTCCGCCCAGTGCCGGGTCTCGGCCGCGGCCAGGTACAGCAGCTGGGGCAGCAGGTCGCGGCAGCGGCGGGCGACCCAGCCGGTGCCGGCGGTGGCGAGCCAGCGCACGGTGTCCGCCCGCGTGGGAGGGGGTTGGCAGGGCTCGGGGGACGGCGGAGTGCCGTGGGCGAGGCCGCGTGCGGCGAGGAGGGCGTGGAACCGGGCCGCGATCGCCCGGTGGCCGCGCTCGCCGGGGTGCAGCCGGTCGGCGCTCCACAGGGACCGGTCGTCGGTCCAGGTGTCGCCCGCGAGGTGCAGGTGGACGGCGTCGTGACGGGCGGAGAGGGCGTGCACGAGGGTGTTGACGGCTCGCTGCCGCCGGGCGAGGGGGCGGGCGAGCGGGGCGGGCAGTCCGAGCATCCGGCCGGGGTCGGGCAGGCAGGCGGTGAGGAGGACGGTGCCGAGCCCGGCGAGGTCGTGGCAGACCCGGTCCAGGCGCCGGGCGTACCGCCCGATGTCGAAGGTGCGGCGCAGGGTGTCGTTGACGCCCACGACGACGGAGGCGAGGTCGGGCCGGAAGGCCAGGGCCTCGGGGGCCTGTCGTTCCTCGACGTCCTCGCTCCGCGCCCCGCTGACGGCGAGGTTCCTGAGGTCGACGGTCCGCCCGTCGCCCACGAGTCCCTCGGCCAGGAGGGCGGCCCAGCCGCGCCAGGCGCCGTCGACCGCGTCCCCGACCCCCTCGGAGAGGGAGTCGCCGAGCACGGCGAAGCGCAGGGGCGGGACGGCCGGCGCGGGGAGGAGGCCGGGGAGGGTGATGATCCGGCCCTGTTCGGTGTCCTGGTCGCTCGCCACGTCGCCGGGGACGACGAGCACGGGCTCGTGTCCGGCTTCGAGGTAGCCGCGGCCGAGCCGGTCCAGGGCGGTGCGCAGTCCGCACGAGGCGGGCGTGACGACGTTGGCGGGCCGGACGATCCGCGGCGGCCGGGCGGGCGCTGCGGAGCGGACGGTGGGCCCCTCCGCGTGCGCGGGGGCCGTGCGCGGGTGGGGGTCCGGGTACGGAACGTCCCGGTCCGTGAGGGCTTCCGGGTGTGGCGGGTGTGCCGGGTGAGGAGGGTCCGCCGGGTCCCTCAGGGCCCGCGCTCCACGGCCGTTCACGCCGCCACCTCCACGCGCTCGCGCAGGATCTCCTCGTAGTGTCCGATCAGCTGGTCGCCGACGGCCTCCCAGGTCCGGCCCTCGACGGCGGCCCTGCCCGCCCTGGCGTAGGCGGCGCGCAGCTCCGGTGCGGCGTGGAGGGAGGCGACGGCGTCCGTCAGGGCGGCCGTGTCGCCCGGCGGTACGAGGAGTCCGGTCCGCCCGTGGCCGACGAGGTCCAGCGGCCCCCCGGAGGCCGGTGCTACGACGGCGACCCCGGCGGCCATCGCCTCCTGCACCGTCTGGCAGAAGGTCTCGTAGGGGCCGGTGTGCGCGAAGACGTCCAGCGAGGCGAAGATCCGGGCGAGGTCGGCGCCGGTGCGACGGCCGAGGAAGAGCGCGCCGGGCAGTGCCGCCCGCAGCCCCGGCGCGCTCGGACCGTCTCCGACGACCACGACCCGCACGCCGGGCAGCGCGCACACCCCGGCGAGCAGGTCGACTTTCTTCTCGGGGGCGAGCCGGCCGACGTAGCCGACGAGGAGTTCCCCGCCGGGCGCGAGGGACCGGCGGAGGGCCTCGTCGCGCAGTCCGGGACGGAAACGACCGGTGTCGACCCCGCGGCGCCAGAGTCGTACCCGGCCGATGCCGTGGGCCTCCAGGTCGGCCATCGCGGCGGTGGACGGCGCCAGTGTCCGGTCGGCGGCGCCGTGGACGGCCCGCAGCCGGCGCCAGGCGGTGCCCGCGCCCGCGCCCACGTAGGTGCGGGCGTAACCCGCGAGGTCGGTCTGGTAGACGGCGACGGTGGGCAGCCCCAGCCGGGACGCGGCAGTCATACCGCGCGCGCCGAGCACGAACGGGCCGGCCAGGTGGACGAGGTCGGCGCGGTGCTCGGCGATGGCCGCGGCGACCCGGCGGCTGGGCAGCGCGACACGGACCTGCGGGTAGCCGGGAAGGGGCAGGGAGGGAACCCGGACTACCGGGCAGGGGGCGTCGGTGTCCAGGCCGTTCACGAGCCGCGCGGACGCGGCGGGGGCGATGACGAGCGGCTCGTGGCCGCGCCGGACGAGATGGCGCGCGGTCTGCTGGGCGCAGTGCGCCACACCGTTGACATCGGGAGGGAAGGATTCGGTGACGATGACGACACGCATACCCGTGTTGTCGTCGCGCCCGGCGTGTCCCTGCCAACGTGGATCTTTCCCCCCGGGAAACGTCCCATGAGCGTTTGCCACGGGCCCGCGCGCTCGGCGCGGCGGTCGTCTGCCGGCTCGCGTCCCCACGGCGCGGCCCGGATGACCGGGGCGGGGCCCGGGAGCGGTCGAGCGGGGCGACCAGGCCGGGGTACGGACCGCGCCGGGGCCGTGTCGGGGCCCGCGCCGCTCCGGTAGGCGCGCGGGCCGGTGCGGGCGGAAGCCAGGCGCCCGTGGGCCGGGACAGGGGCCGGCGGGGCTCTGCCCGGATGCCACCATGGGCGTCGCCCCGCCCCCGAGGGCGGGGCCGGGGCGGCGGGGTGTCCCGGCCGCCGGCCGTACCGCCCCGGGGAGCCGGGCGCGGGCCGTCTTCGCCCGCGCGCCGTCCTGGCGGGGCCCGTCTCAGACTCAGAGCCCGTCGGGTGGCCTTCGACCGACAGGCCCTCAGACCTGGAGGTCCGGGCCTATCCGGTTGCGTACCGCCGTCTGGACCTCGGCCTCCTCGGCCGGGTCGGCGGCGAGACGGCGCAGTCGTTCCGCGACCCTCACATCGCCGGTCTCGGCGTGCAACGCCGCGACCTCGCGGGTGGTCTCCTCGCAGTCCCAGAGGCATTCGACGGCGAAGCCCGTCGCGTAGGTGGGGTCGGTGGCCGCGAGGGCGCGGGCCGTGCGGCCGCGCAGCTGGGACGATGCGGTCTCTCGGTAGACGTGGCGCAGCACGGGCGCGGCGCAGGCGATGCCGAGGCGGCCGGCGCCGTCGACGAGGGCGTAGAGGGCGGGCGCGTCGGGCCCCTGGGCCCGGACGGTCTCGCGCAGGGCGCCGAGCACCAGCCCGGAGTCCCCGGCGTCGCCGCGGCAGGCGAGCACGCCGGCGGCGGCGGAGCCGAGGGCGTCGGGGCGGTGGACCCAGCCGCGGGCGCGGTCGACGGCGGCGGCTCCGCACATCCGCTCGAAGGCCGAGACGGCGGCTTCGGCCACGGTCCGGGAGCCGTCGGTGGCCGCGGCCTCGATGAGGTCGAGGACGGCGGGGTCACGGGCCTCGGCCAGGTGGTGCAGGGCGGCGCACCGTGCGCCGTCCGGCCCGCCGCGGGCCGCGTCGAGGATCGCGGGGCGGTCGTCGGGTCCCGCGACGGCGTTCAGACAGCGGGCGGCCGGCCCGTGCAGGAGGGTGCCGCGTTCCAGGCCCTCCTGAGCCCAGTCGAGGACCGCCTGGACGCTCCAGCCGGGCCGGGGCCCGCTGGGGCTCATCTGGCGCTGCCATCGGTCGAAGGAGCCCCGTTCCTGGGCGGCCCTGACCCGGGAGCCGACTGCGTCGCGCCGGTCCTCGGCCCACAGCCGCCACGGCCGGGGCTCGAAGGCGTCGCGGACGGCGACGGCGAGTTCCGCCTCGCCGTCCGGGGTGGCCGGGAACCGGGCGAGCACCGGGACGGCGAGGGAGCGCAGGCCGGCGTCGTCGTCGCGCAGGGCGAGCTCGTCGAGCGCCCAGGCCCAGTTGGTGCCGGTCGCGGCGTAACGCCGGAGCAGCGCCAGGGCGTCCGGGCGCCCGTACGACGCGAGGTGACCCAGTACGGCGAGCGCGAGGCCGGTCCGGTTCTCCTCGGTGTCGAGCCGGTCCTCGGCCGCGAAGAGGTGGGTCTCGATCGCGTCGAGCCCGCCGTGCAGGTCGAGGTACAGGCGTGCGTAGTAGAGGGAGCGGTTCTCGACCTGCCAGTCGTGGCGGGGGTCGCTGAGAACACAGTGGTTGAGGGCCGCGAGGGCCTCGGCGCGTGGCGCGGCGAGCGCGTGCAGGGTGCCGTCGCCGCGGCCCCTCTGCAGCAGCCCGAGCAGGGTGCCGCTCGGCGCTATGACTGGATCGAACATGGAAGACGCCTCACATCAAGCTGTCGACACGACCGGGGAGTACCGGGGACTGGTGATCGCCTAGGCCGCGCAGCAACATGGAGGGCCGCCCGTCGTCCTGCGCTTGGTGTTCTCCATCTTCCTCTGCCTCTCGTCGGTGGCCCCGTGCGGGCCCGACGTCATGATGACCCAGCCATTTCGCCACCGCGACCACATTTACGACACCGCTCCCACCTGGGGTTCAGTGCCCGTTCACCCGAAACGTCACCGGGCGTCGAACAGGTCCAGGAGTTCCGTCTTCCCAAACATCCGAGCAGTATCCACGGCGGACGGAGTGCCTGCTTCCGGATTTGCCCCGCCGGCGAGCAGCGCACGCACCACGGCGCCCTCGCCCTTGAAGACCGCGCCGGCGAGCGGGGTCTGGCCTCGGTCGTTCGCACGGTCGGCGTCGGCACCCCGGCCGAGCAGGACGGACACGGCGTCCGCGTGCCCGTGGTAGGCGGCGAGCATGACGAGGGAGTCGCCCTTGTCGTTGGTGAGGTTCGCGGGGACACCGGCGTCGACGTAGGCGGCCAGGGCCTGGGAGTCCCCGGATCGCGCCAGGTCGAAGACCTTGCCGGCCAGCTCGACGACCTCGGGGTCGGGAGTCTCGCTCATGGGACGTGTCCGCCTTTCCGTTCAGTCCTGCGGCCCTGCCGCACTGCCGTCCTCCCCCGCACGGCAAGCACGGCCGTACGAGTGAACCGACAGGGTACTGCCCGCTCGACGACATGCCCCGGCGCGTCCACGGCAAGGATCACCGCAGCTCACACCGGGCGAGGGCGGTGCCGCACAGCCGCCCGGGAGTCCCCTGCCGGGCCCTGTCGCCCCCACACGTCCGCGGTGATCCCGTCCCGAGGCCGCTCCACCCCGGCCCGTCCCGCGGGCACCGGCGGACGGCCGCCCATAGCGCGCTCCGCGCGTTCCGCCACTCGAACGAGTCCTCCCCCTCGGCCAGTGAAGTGAAATCGACCGCCTTTCACCTGTATGCACCTTTAGTCGCATAGATACTTGCTGTGAACCTGGAAGGACTCATGGTGACTGTCCCCTCAACCAGGAGAACTCGACATGATCCTGTCCATCTCAGGCGTGGTCCTGCTCGGCATCATCTGCTTCCTCTTCTTCAAGAAGGACGGCATGAAGGCGTCGCACGCCCTCGTCAGCGCGCTCTTCGGTTTCTATCTCGCGGGCACCGCCATCGCCCCGAGCATCACCGCGGGCGGACAGAGCCTCGCCAGCCTCTTGGGCGGGATCAAGTTCTGACGTCCCCCAGCCCCTTCCACGACTCCAGGAGTACGACGTGGCCCGGCGACCACTCCCCCGCATTCTGAGCAGCGGCAGCGCGCAGATCGCTCGCAGTCGAGAGATCGCGCGCACGGCCGCCGACGGCGCCACCGATGTGCTCCATCCGCTGATCACCATCACGCGTGGTCTGCGGAAGCTGGCCGCGACCGCTCGGGCCAGATGGGCCGCGACCCCCAAGGAACGGCGCGGTCCCACGCTGTGCCTGGTCGCGGCCTGCCTCGTCGTCGTCGCCCTGGTGCCGTACGGACCGCTGCTCGCCCTGGTCTCGGTGATGGGCGCCGCCGCGTGGAAGGGGCGGGAGCGCCCGGTCGTGCGGACCGGGCCGGACGACGCCGAGGCCGAGCGGCTCAAGGGCCTGTACGAGGCCCTGGTGCCGTACTTCTCCGTCCCCGAGGACCCGGCCCCGCTCTTCGCCCACGGCGGCGACTGGAGCGGCGCCTTCGGGGACTACGGCTTCGACGAGAGCGGGCGCCTGATGCGCCTGCGGATCACCTATCCCGCCTACTTCACGGATGGTGAGGCGGATTCCAGGGCCCGGATCGAGCATCTGCTGCACGCCAAGTCCGGGCGCGGCCGCGAGTACCTCTTCGACTGGGACGAGGAGGGCAACAGGCTGGTCATGAACGTGCTGCCCGCCCTGCCCACCACCATCGCGGCACAGCGCTTCGTGACCGCTCCGGGCGAGACCGTCCTCGGATTCACCGACGCGGACGCGGTCCAGCGGACCGTGCCGGTGCTCGCCGCCGACGGGCCCCAGGACGCGCCTCCCGTCGTGTGGCGCACCGGCCCCCGCTCCATCGAGCCGCACCTGCTGGTCGTCGGCCAGCCCGGCAGCGGAACCACCTCCCTGCTCCGCTCGCTGGCACTCCAGGCCCTGCCGCACGGCGACGTGCTGATCGTCGAGGGCAGCGGCACCGGGGAGTACGCCTGCCTCACCGGACGGGACGGCGTGCTGGCCGTCGAGTGCGGCCTCGCGGGCGCCCTGGCCACCCTGGAATGGGCCGCGCACGAGACCGAGCGACGGCTGATCGCGGCGAACCGGGCCCGACAAGCGGGCCATCCGGCCCCCGAGGACACCCGACGCCCCCTGTGGATCCTGCTCGACCGACCGAGCGTCCTGGGCCACCTCGCCGCGGCCGACGGCCGCGGCGACCCGCAGAGCCTCCTTCAGGTGCCGCTGCGGCACGGCCGGGCCGCAGCGGTCACGGTCGTGGTGGCCGAACAGTTCGACTGCCTGGACACCCTGGACGAGACGGTGCGGACACACACCCGTGCCCGGGTCGTGCTCGGTCCGGCCACCCCTGGGCAGATCGCGTCGGTCCTCGGCGCGCAGCCGCACACCACGCCCGTCCCGGTCGTCCCGCCGGGCCGCGGCTACGCCCGCCTCGGTACCGGCCCGGTCCTGCGCCTCCAGGTGCCGGCGACCCCCGATCCGTACGACGACGCGACGAGCGAATCCCACCGGTCGGCCGTGCTGGAACTCCTGCCGGAGCGGCAGAACACGACGGCGCCGGCGGTCGAGTCCGTTCCCGCCGCGGCCCCGGAGCCTGCCGCCGCACCGGACCCCGGTGTCGCACCAGCCCCGGCCCGCGATCCCGGACCCCCGCCGCTCCACGCGCCGGTCGCGGCGGAAGGCTGAGCGTCTCGCCCGCCACCGCGTGAGAGCGCGCCGGAGGCCCGGCACGGACCGTCGTCCGCGCCGGGCCCCGCGCGTTCGCCCCCGGCGGTCACACGACACCGAGGCACCGAGGCACAAATCCCCGCCGGCGCTCCTCGCGCGCCGGTCCGCCGCGGACGACGGGACAGCTCTCAGAGCCTGCCGGGCGGCCTCTGACCGGGCGGTCACCCGACAGGCTCTCCGTCTCAGCTCAGGCGACGAACGCCCGCGACGGTTCGATTCCGCTGACCGCGCCCGACTCCACCAGCCGGGCAGCCGCCGCCAGCCGGGCGGCGGCCTCCTCGGCGACCGGACCGCCGACGGTGAAGGGCAGCCGGACGTATCCCTCGAAGGCTCCGTCCACGCCGAAGCGAGGCCCGGAGGGGACCCGGACGCCGACCCGCTCGCCGACCTCCGCCAGGCGCGAACCGGACAGGCCGCCCGTACGGACCCACAGGGTCAGGCCGCCGCGCGGGACGTCGAACTCCCATTCCGGAAGCTCGCGCCGCACGGCCGCCACCAGCGCGTCCCGGTTCTCCCGGGCCTGGCCGCGCCGGATGGCGACCGCACGCTCCCACCCACCGGTCCGCATCAGCCAGTCGACGCCGAGCTGCTCCAGTACCGGGGTGCCGAGGTCCGCGTAGGCCCGCGCGGCCACCAGCGAACGGATCACGTCGGGAGCGGCCCGCACCCAGCCGATCCGCATGCCCGCCCAGAACGCCTTGCTGGCCGACCCGACCGTGAGGACCGTCGCTCCGGCGGGGTCGAAGGCGCAGACCGGCCGGGGCATCTCCAGCCCCTCCTCCAGATGCAGTTCGGCCATCGTCTCGTCGACCACGAGGACGGTCCCCGCCGAGCGGGCCGCGTCCACCAACTGACGCCGCTGGCCGTCGTCGGCCAAGGCGCCGGTCGGATTGTGGAAGTCGGCGACGACGTACGCCAGGCGCGGGGCGGCGTCCCGCAACACCTGCCGCCAGCGGTTCAGGTCCCAGCCCGCCAGCCCCTCGGCCATGGCGACCGGCACGAGCCGAGCGCCGGCCTCCCGCATGAGCTGGAGGATGTTGGCGTAGGAGGGGGACTCGACGGCTATCCGCTCACCGCGCCCCGCGAAGAGGTGGCAGATGGCGTCGATGGCGCCCATCGCCCCGGTGGTCACCATGATCTGTTCGGGCATCGTGGGGATGCCGCGCTCGGTGTACCGGTCGGCGAGCATCTGCCGCAGCGCGGGCAGCCCGGCCGGGTAGTCACCATGCGTGTGGGCGTACGGCGGCAGCTCCTCCAGGGCTCCCTGGACACTGCGGGTCAGCCACGGCTCCGGCGCGGGCAGCGCCGCGCAGCCGAGGTCGATCATCGAGCCGAGCGACTCCGGGGGCAGGGGTTCGAGTCCCCGCGCGGGCAGCGGGTTCCCGGCCGGTACGGCGGTCCAGCTGCCGGCCCCGCGCCGCGACTCCAGGAAACCCTCGGCACGCAGCGCCTCGTACGCGGCGGCCACCGTCGTCCGGCTGACAGTGAGCGCACCGGCCAGTTCGCGTTCGGCGGGCAGCCGGGCGGCGACCGGGACGCGGCCCTCCAGCACCAGCAGCCGGATTCCGTCGGCCAGGGCACGGTAGGCGGGCGGTTTGCGGGCGCCCGGTCCGGCGGGGCGCGGCTGCTGCGCCTGGAGCTGCCGGGCCAACTGCGCCGGACCGACCGCAGAGGTCCACTGAGCCATGGAAATCAGTCCACCTTCATCGAATTGGCCATGGTTGACATCCATTCCCCCGCCACAGAGTGACATGAGTCAGTCCACCACCACCACACAGGGGGCACTTCTTGTCCACCGACTCCGGCCTCCGCGCCCGGCTCACCGGACGCCGGCTGCCTCGCCGGCTCACCCAGCTCGCCCTCGGGCTGACGCTGTACGGGATCAGTTCGGCCCTCCTGGTCCGCGCCGGACTGGGCCTGGAGCCCTGGGGCGTCCTCCACCAGGGTCTCGCCGGACGGTGCGGGCTGACGATCGGCGTCGTGTCGATCGCGGTGGGGGCGATCGTCCTGTTGCTGTGGATCCCGCTCCGACAGAAGCCCGGCCTGGGCACCGTCTCGAACGTCTTCGTGGTCGGCCTGGCCATGGACGGGACGCTCGCCCTTCTCCCGGACGCGCGCGGCGCGCTCGCGCGCGTCTCCCTGCTCCTGGCCGGCATCGTGCTCAACGGGGTGGCCACCGGTCTCTACATCGCCGCCCGGCTGGGCCCGGGCCCGCGCGACGGCCTGATGACCGGGTTGCACCGCCTCACCGGCCGCTCGATCCGCCTGGTCCGCACGGCGATCGAGGTGGCCGTCGTCGCCACCGGTTTCCTGCTGGGCGGCTCCGTCGGCGTGGGGACGGTGCTGTACGCCCTGAGCATCGGGCCGCTCGCCCAGTTCTTCCTGCGGCGTTTCGCCGTCCCGGAGGAGACGGCCGGCGGCACCGCGGCCACCACCGCGACACCCGGACAGGCCATACTGCGGCGGTGACTCGCGTACGCCACCCCTACCTGGACCACCCGTCCCCCATCCCGTTCGCCCACCGGGGCGGCACGGCCGACGGCCTGGAGAACACCACCGCCGCCTTCCGGCGCGCCACCGAGGCCGGATACCGCTATTTCGAGACCGACGTGCACACGACCGCGGACGGCGCCCTGGTCGCCTTCCACGACGCGACCCTCGACCGGGTCACGGACGCGACGGGCCGGATCCGGGAACTGCCCTGGGAGGCGGTACGGGAGGCGCGGGTGGCGGGAAAGGAACCGCTGCCGCTCTTCGAGGAGCTGCTGGAGGAGTTCCCGGAGGCCCGCTGGAACGTCGACCTCAAGGCCGAGTCCTCACTCGTCCCGCTGATCGACCTGATCCGCAGGACGGGGGCCTGGGACCGGATCTGCGTGGGGTCCTTCACGGAGAGCCGGATCGCTCGGGCGCGGCGGCTGGCCGGACCCCGGCTGGCCACCTCGTACGGCGTGCGGGGCATCCTCGGCCTGCGGCTGCGCTCCCTGGGCATCCCGGCGGCGGTGCGGGCGGGCGCGGTCGCCGCGCAGGTGCCCCGGAGCCAGGCCGGGGTCCCGGTGGTCGACCGCCGGTTCGTCCGTGAGGCGCACGCGCGCGGCCTCCAGGTGCATGTATGGACCATCAATAATTCGGAGGAGATGCACTCTCTCCTCGACCTGGGGGTGGATGGCATCATGACCGATCATCTGGAGACGCTGCGGTCGGTCATGACCGACCGGGGAGCCTGGGCCTGATCCCACGGCAGCACCACGGGAACGAACGAGGGGGCCGCGGCTTGACCGCCAACATCGCCGAGCCGGAGGAGCACACCACCGATCCGGCCGGCCGCAAGCGCGAACAGCGCGGCTGGTACTTCTACGACTTCGCGTGCTCGGTCTACTCGACGAGCGTGGTGACCGTGTTCCTCGGTCCCTATCTGACCGCCGTCGCCAAGCGGGCGGCCGACGCGGAGGGATTCGTCCACCCGCTGGGCATACCCGTGCGGGCCGGATCGCTCTTCCCCTACGCCATCTCGGTCTCGATCGTGGTGGCGGTACTGCTGATGCCGCTGGTGGGCGCGGCGGCGGACCGCACGGGCCGCAAGAAGCCGCTGCTCGCCGTCGCGGCCTACACCGGCGCGGCGGCCACGACGTGCATGTTCTTCCTGGGCGGCGACCGCTATCTGCTGGGCGCGTTCCTGCTGATCGTGGCGAACGCCTCGCTGTCGGTCTCGATGGTGCTCTACAACGCCTACCTGCCCCAGATCGCGGAGCCCGACGAGCGGGACGCGGTCTCCTCACGTGGCTGGGCCTTCGGCTACACCTCGGGCGCCCTGGTCCTCGTACTGAACCTGGTCCTGTACTCCGGCCATGACTCCTTCAGGGTCTCGGAGGGAACGGCGGTGCGGATCTGCCTGGCCTCGGCGGGTCTGTGGTGGGGCGCCTTCACTCTGGTGCCACTGCGGCGCCTTCGCGACCGCCGGGTCCCGCAGGGCGGGGAGGGCAGGGTGGGCAGCGGCTGGCGACAGCTGAGGGCGACTCTCAAGGACATGCGGCGCCACCCCCTGACGCTCTCCTTCCTGCTGGCGTACCTGATCTACAACGACGGTGTGCAGACGGTCATCTCACAGGCGTCCGTGTACGGCTCCGAGGAGCTGGGACTGGACCAGACGACACTCATCACCGCCGTACTACTGGTGCAGGTCCTGGCGATCGCGGGCGCCCTCGGCATGGGGCGACTGGCCCGTTCGTACGGCGCCAAGCGCACGATCCTCGCGTCCCTGCTCGTCTGGACGTCGATCCTGGCCGCCGGTTACTTCCTGCCGCCCGGGGCCCCGGTGGCCTTCTTCCTGCTGGCGGCTGCCATCGGACTGGTCCTGGGCGGCAGCCAGGCGCTGTCACGGTCGCTGTTCTCCCATCTGGTGCCGCGCGGCAAGGAGGCCGAGTACTTCTCCGCGTACGAGATGAGCGACCGCGGCCTCAGCTGGCTGGGCCCGCTGGTGTTCGGTCTCGCGTACCAGCTCACCGGCAGCTACCGGGACGCCATCATCTCCCTGGTGATCTTCTTCGCCGTCGGCTTCGCGCTCCTCGCACGGGTACCGGTGCGGCGGGCGGTGGCCGCCGCGGGCAACCCGGTTCCCGACCGGATTTAGACGCGGAAGTGAAAGGCCGGTAGTATACGCCTTTGGCCTACCAGGCGGACCGTTACTGCGTACTGACTTAGTGAAGACGCTGGGTGACATCTGCTGCCAGATGTGACAAACCGGGCACTGGTGGGTAGAACAAGGGGCGGCACGACGGGCGACGCATGACCCGGAACGGGAATCTTTACCGCCGACCGGACGTTGACCGGATGACGACGACAGCGACACCTGTCCTGTGGGCGACAAGCCCGGGAGGCACGATTCATGAGTGAGCGAGCTCTTCGCGGCACGCGCCTCGTGGTGACCAGCTACGAGACCGACCGCGGCATCGATCTGGCCCCGCGCCAGGCCGTGGAGTACGCATGCGAGAAGGGCCATCGTTTCGAGATGCCCTTCTCGGTGGAAGCGGAAATTCCGCCGGAGTGGGAGTGCAAGGTCTGCGGAATCCAGGCACTCCTGGTGGACGGGGACGGCCCCGAGGAGAAGAAGGGCAAGCCGGCGCGTACGCACTGGGACATGCTGATGGAGCGACGCACCCGTGAGGAGCTGGAGGAGGTGCTGGCCGAGAGGCTGGCGGTCCTGCGGTCCGGCGCCATGAACATCGCGGTGCATCCGCGCGACAGCCGCAAGTCCGCCTGACGGACGTCACGGCCCGAGCAACGCCGAGGGGCTCGGCACACCAGCCGGTGTGCCGAGCCCCTCGGCGTCGTGCGTGCTCCCCCGGTCGTGCGTGCTCCCCCGGCCTCGCCGCCGGGACGACAGGGGGCAGGACCCGAGCCGTCCCCGGGCGGAACCTCCCGGGCCGCGTGCCCGGCCCGTGGGCTTCGGGGCGCGGGCTCAGCTCGCGGGGTCCAGCATCAGGGCGTCAGCGGCGGGCGGGACTCACCAGGCCCCCGCGGGCCGGGAGAAGGCTCCTCACGGATGACCTCGCCCTGCACGACCTTCCCGTCCGGGCGCCGCATGCGGGCCTGCTGGAAGGCGTCCTGGAGGCTGCCGGAGGGCGCGGCGCTCACGCGGCGCTCGACGGCCTTCTCGGCGTGGCGTCCGAGGAAGGAGCGGAACCACGGCACGAGCAGCAGCAGACCGGCCGCGTCGGAGATCAGGCCGGGGATCATCAGCAGCAGACCGCCCAGCATCAGGAAGCCGTTGCGGTCGTCCGTGCCCGCGCGCCCGGCGGACGGGACCTCTCCGGAACGTGCCGCGGCCTCCGCCTGCTGGAAGGTCCGCGTGAGGTTCTCGAAGGCACGTCGGCCCGCCCGTTTGATCACCACGGCGCCGAGCACGGCGCCCCCGACCAGCAGGGCGAAGACCGTCAGTCCGCCGGCCGCGCCCGCCACCACGGTGAGCAGCCAGATCTCCAGGACCAGCCAGACGGCGAGGGTCACCGGCAGGAACGTACGCGCGCGGGAGCGCCTGGGGGCAGAGGGAGGCGGTGTGCCGGTCGTCATGCCCCCAGTGTGCCTGGAGCCGCGCCGGAACGTCGTAAAGGCGGGATCAGCTCGCGGACCTGCGGCCGAGGAGCCTGCCCACCTTGTTGGCGCGGGCCGTGAGGCCCCAGCCGGTGACCCGCCACAGCGCCTCGACGAGGATGTCCCGGCTCATCTTGGAGTCGCCGACCTCACGCTCCACGAAGGTGATGGGGACCTCCACGACGTGGAAGCCGGCGGCGACGGCGCGGCGGGCCAGGTCGACCTGGAAGCAGTACCCGGCCGAGGCGACGTCGTCGAGGCCCAGTCCCTCCAGGGTCTCCTTGCGGAAGGCCCGGTAGCCACCGGTGACGTCGCGGATCGGCACGTCGAGCAGCACCCGCGAGTAGAGGCTGCCGCCGCGTGAGATGAACTCGCGGGACTTGGGCCAGTTGACGATCCGGCCGCCCGGCACCCAGCGGGAGCCGAGCACCAGGTCCGCGCCCTTGAGCGCGGTGAGCAGCCGGGGCAGTTCCTCCGGCTGGTGGGACCCGTCCGCGTCCATCTCGACGAGGACGCCGTAGCCGTGCTGGACGCCCCAGCGGAAGCCGGCCAGATAGGCCGCGCCGAGCCCTTCCTTGCCCTGGCGGTGCAGTACGTGGACGTGGTCGTCCTCGGCGGCGAGCTCGTCGGCGAACTTGCCCGTGCCGTCGGGGCTGTTGTCGTCGGCCACCAGGACGTGCGCCTCGGGTACGGCCGCCCGCACCCGAGAGACGATGGGCCTGATGTTCTCCGCCTCGTTGTAGGTCGGAATGATCACCAAGGCTCTGCCGAGCGGGCCGTAACGCCTCTGGCCACCGTCGTCCACTACTGCCCCTTCGGATGCTTACGCGAACCCCCACCATAGCGAGCCCTCCGACGGCCCGGCCGCGGTGGGCCGATCGAGGACACGGGGCGGCCGCGTGGAACGCCCGCGGGACGGCGCGGGATGGGGGCCCGGGGTCCTTCGGGCCGACCTGGGTCCCGCTGGCTGCGGGTCGACCGAGAGCCGTTGTCTACTGAACGTCCGGGCCCCACCCGGGTCGCACCTTCCGCCGGAGAAACCTTCCCTCGCCCCCGAGGCGCGGGCGCTGAACCTGGCTCCGGGTACGGTGCCCGGTTGCGGCGCACCGTCCCTTGACCCAGCGGCGTTCGACGACTGCGTGGAGGTGTGAACCCGGTCGGACGTCCTGTGGTGGACCCGCCGAACCTACCGGCCGGTGACGGTTCGCTGTCAACACTCGTTCGACCTGCGGATACCTCTCATCGTGCCTGGTCAGCGATGGGGCTCCAGCGGGTCGCGACGAAGCCGTGGATCAACGATCGGCGGAACGGAACGCCCCTGCGTCACTCGTTCGGACGCACGAAGACGGTACGGCCGGACACCACCGTGCGCAGGCACACCGGCAGGGCGCGGCCGGGCGTCAGGTCGGGCAGGCCGGGAGTCCCGGAGCGGGGGTCGGTCGACCAGCGGGCCACCCGGTCGTCGGGGGCCTGCACCACCAGTTCGTCGGTGCGCCAGACCGCGTAGTCGGCGGGGGCCCCGGGCACCAGGGTGCCGGCGTCGTCACGGCCCACCGCGCGCCAGCCGCCCCTGGTATGGGCGGTGAAGGCGGCGCGGACGGAGATCCGGTGCTCCGCGGTGCGGTGGAAGGCGGCGGCCCGGACGGTCCCCCAGGGGTCGAGCGGGGTGACCGGGCTGTCCGAGCCGAAGGCCAGCGGCACACCGGCGCGCAGCAGCGCGGCGTAGGGGTTGAGGGTGCGGGCCCGCCGCGGGCCGAGGCGCGCCGCGTACATGCCCTCATCGCCGCCCCAGGCAGCGTCGAAGGCCGGCTGGACGGAGGCGGTGAGGCCCAGCTCGGCGAAGGCGGCGACGGTCTCGGGAGTCAGCATCTCGGCGTGTTCGACGCGATGGCGGCCGGCCCGGATCCGGGCGAGACCGACCTTCTCGGCGGCGGAGCGCACGCCGTCGACGACGGCGGCGACGGCGGCGTCGCCGATGGCGTGGAAGCCGGCCTGGAGCCCGCTCTCGGCACAGGCGACGACGTGGGCGGCGATCGTGCCGGCGTCGAGGGCGGCGACGCCGGTGTGTCCCTCGGCGGGGTGGTCGGCGTAGGGGTCGTGCAGGCAGGCGGTGTGCGACCCGAGGGAACCGTCGGCGAAGAGGTCACCCGCGGCGCCGACGGCTCCCAGCGCCCGGGCCCGGTCGACGTCGAGATCGGCCCAGTAGCCGACGACCCGCGGCCCCGCCTCCTCGCGCGCGAGGTCCAGCAAGCCGGTGAAGTCGCCCTCCGATGAGATCTCCGGGCCGCCGCACTCGTGCAGGGTGCCGATGCCGAGCGAGGCCGCGTGGGCGCGGGCCGCGCGCTGCGCGCCGGTGCGCTGGGCGGGCGAGAGCGCCGCGTAGGCGGCGGCTCGGACGGCGTGGTGGGCGTCGCCGGTCAGCGGCCCGCCGTCCCCGAAGCCGTCGAGCTCGCGGACGCCCGGCACGAGGTCGAGCAGCGCGGTGGTGACGACGGCGGAGTGGACGTCGATCCGGGTCAGGTAGAGCGGGCGTCCGCCGGTGAGCTCGTCGAGCTCGTCGCGGCGCGGAGCCCGTCGCTCGGGCCAGCGGGAGGCGTCCCAGCCGTGACCGATCAGGACCCGGTCGCCGGGGCGTGCCGCGGCGTGGGCGCGGACCAGCTCCGTCGCCTCGGCGAGGGTGGCGGCGGCGGAGAGGTCGAGCCCGGTCAGCGCGAGGCCGGTGGCGGTGGTGTGCACGTGGGCGTCGACGAACGCGGGAGTGACCAGGGCGCCTTCGAGGTCGACCACCTCGTCCGCCCCGGAGGCGAAGGCGTCGGCCGCGCCCTCCGAGCCCACCCAGGCGACGTGGCCACGCTCCACCACCATGGCCGTGGCGAAGGGGTCGGCCGGGCTGTGGACTTCTCCACCGCGCAGCAGCACGGTGCGGTGTTCGTACTCGCTCATGCGACCAGGCTAGTGCCGTGACAGGCGATGATCGCCGTCAGGGAGTGTCGCCCGACGGGGCACTAGACGCGCGGGGGGCGGGCCTCGTACGGAGTGGAGAGGACGACCGTCGTGCGGCTGGAGACTCCGGCCTGCGAACGGATGCGGCTGAGCAGGTGCTCCAACTCCAGCGGGGTGGCGACGCGCACCTTGAGGATGTAGTTCTCCTCGCCCGCCACGCTGTGGCACGCCTCGATCTCCGGGAGGTCGGCGAGCCGGTCCGGGGTGTCGTCGGGGGCGCTGGGGTCGAACGGTTTGACCGAGATGAAGGCGGTCAGCGGCAGCCCGACGGCCTCCGGGTCGACGACGGCGGCATAACCGCGGATGACTCCGCGCTGCTCGAGGCGGCGGACACGCTGATGCACGGCCGACGTGGACAGGCCCGTGGCCTTGCCCAGGTCGGTGTAGCTCATGCGCCCGTCCTTGACCAGCAACTCTACGATCTGACGATCCAGCTCCTCCATGCGGTCAACCTATTGCCCCGGCCGGTGATCGGCACAGTCCCGGACAGCCTCTTTGCGCCGCTTTGGGCGCCACCGAGGCACCTTCGACAGGCACGTGACGAACGTCACAGGTTTGCGGGAGGGCTGGATCGCCGCCTCACGGTTATGCGGTCGGCCGCATGGGAATTGCTTGCTGTGGTCGAGGCCATACGTACCTGGTCGACCCACCCAAGGGGGAGATTCTCCATGCAGGAGCCTGTCGAATCGGTCGAGACGACCGATGAGCTCGACGCGTACGACACCTTCGAGATGTTCCGGGTCGTCTGCCCGGACTGCGCGCAGCCGATCGCGCTGCTCGCGGACGAGGACGCACTTCCGGAGCACGCCCTGTGCCCGACGCCGTGGAACCCGTTCGTCCTGACGGTCTGCACCGGCACCGGGCGCGCGGCCTCCGACGCGCGCGCCGCGGACGAGTCCCTGGAACCCCAGGAGCAGCACACCGCGCTACTGCTGACGCTGCCTCAGGGTCTCGACTGGCGGAAGCAGCCCTTCTCGCACGTCGGTGGTCCCGGCTCGCGCCCCATCCGGATGTCCCAGATGCGGCGCGCGGCCTGACGGACTCCGCACGCGGGGGTCTTCACGTGGTTCACCAGCGGCGACTTCTCCGTACCATCGCGGTCAGCGTGGCACGGTGCAGGATCAGGTCGTCCGGGTCCTCGGGCAGCCGGGCCTCTCCGAAGTACACCTGGCGGTAGGCGACCCCGAGCGCCACGATCGCGTGCCGCAGCGCCGCGCAGGGGGTGGGGACGTCCATGTCGCGCGGCGTGTCGCCGGTGAGACCGGCGTAGCGCCGCTCGACGGCGTCCCGGCGCAGCAAGTCCGGCAGGCCGGGCCGGCCGGAACTCACGGTCAGTCCTGGAAGAAGCGGTGCCGGCAGACGAGACCGGCGTGGTGCTTCATCGAGAGCGGGGCCCGATGCACGGGGTATTCGTCGAGTGCGACGGGCCGGTCGCCGGGCACGGCGTACCTCCTTTTCGGAGAGCCTGAATTGACGGTACGTCGGATACCCGTTCGGGAGGCCGGAGCCGTGCGGCCGCCACGCGCGGAGAGCGGCGCGGAGGCCGCCGCCCTCCGTGGTCGGCGGGACCGCGCGCCGGGGTCCACCGGACCGGAGAACCCGCGAACTTCCTCTCGATTCCTCCCGGCGGTGACCCCTTTCCCGCAGACGCGTTGGTTCGGGCATGAACTCGCTGTACACCGCCCCGAGCGACTACGGACGGAGGCACCTGGTGGACACGGGTGCCGAGGAATCGGTTCAGCAGGAGCCGGTGCCGACCTCCGCGTACGCCGCCGACCCGCCGATCTACCAGGCGCTCATCCGGCACTGGGCCAGCCACGGCCGGACCCTGCCCGGCCGCTTCGACCCGGAGTGGCACCGGCTCGCCACCGCGCCGGTGTGGGTCGACCGGACCGTACGCATGAGCGGCGTCAGCGGGACCCTGGTCCGTCGGGGCGACGGGCGATGGCCTCCACGGACCCCGGTCGGCGCCCGCCACGATCCGGAGCGCTGGAGTGCGGGCCGGCGAACCGACGGAGTCGGAGGAAGAGCCCTTCCTGCCGTGGCGCCTGGAGAAGGCCGACGCCCTCGCGCGGATCGCGGCGGAGGTGCGACACCTACCCCGGTTGCCCGATTCCGGTGACGTCTGCTGGTTCACGGTGCCGTGACGCCGCGAGCGCCCCTGGGGAAGTCTTTCCCGGGATGTCGGTCGGATGCGTCGCCAGTCCCCATACTCACACCAGGCCGAGCGACCGCAGTGCGCGGTGCTGACTTGATGCTGACTTGACCGGCCAGAAGACGTAGCAGACACCCCCCGTACCGCTCCTGACCTTGCCGTTCGCGTCGTAGCGCTTGGTCCGCAGCCAGATGTTCTCCCATTGGCGGCGGTCGTAGACGCGGCGCACGGCAGCGTTGTCCGGTGAGGCGGGATCGTTGGCGATCACGTCGCCGCGTTCCGTGAATCCGATGACCGTCATCAGGTGGCCCGAGGTGCCGTAGCCGGCTCCGGTGAGCTCCTCCTGACGGAAGGACTGTGACGTGATCACGGGAATGCCCACCCGGATCAGGCTCTCCAGTTCGGTGAGGGAGCCGAGCCGGGTGACGACCGCGCTCATCGACTCGTAGGTGGCGGCGTAGGCGGCGTTGAACGGCCAGTTCCCGCAGCCCTCGTACTGGTGGTCGAAGGTGTGGCGGGCCGCGTGGCAGACCTGCGGGTCGGCGAACGCCGGATCGACCCAGGCCAGCCGCTCGGGGCCGGGCGCACGCCCCCAGTACTCGACGATCATCTGCGAGGAGGTCGGGCTGCACCACGCCTCGCCGCCGTTGTCGTACTCCGGGTACTGGCCGACGTGCGTGTTCTGCGAATAGCGCGGCACCGCCAGCTCGCGGACGAGTCCGGGCACCGAGGCGGGTACCTCGAAGCGGTCCGGGATGTCGGAGGCCATCGCTCCAAGTCTTCGGACGGTCGGCGTGAGCATGGTTCCCGGCATCCGGTGAAGAGTGAGGCGCAGTTGGTACGCGACCAGGCGCGACCCGCTCGCGGGATCGTCGACGGACAGGGTGTCGGTGCCGATCGAACTCCTGCCGTCGCTCTGGCCGTCGACGGAGCTCCGCCGGATGTCGGTGTCACCGGAGGCCCAGCGGCCCAGCACGTACCAGGGCGTGGTGGTCGTGTCGTCGTAGGTGCCGCGCAGGTCGATCCGGAGCCAGGTGCCGGCCGGGGTGTCGGCGTTCCAGGAGGCGACGACCTCGGTGGCGGGTACGGAGAGGGTGTGGACCGGAGAGGTCCAGCTCGCGTACTCCCAGATGGAGCTACGCGCGGTGTGCGGGTCGGCGTATTCGACGAGGCCGACGGGAACGGCGAGCTCCAGTCCAGGGCGCCGGCCCGCGACGGCCCGGGTGCCGGCCGAGCTGCCGCTGCGCCAGTCGGTGTGGGAGCTCCAGAAGTGGTTGTCGACAAGCCGGGGCGCAGCCGTCGGGTCCGTGTCCGCTCCGGCTTCCGCTTCGGCACGCTCCGCGGCGGCGACCGTCGGTGCCGGGCCGGCAGTGCTCGCGGCGGCGGCGAGGGCCGCGGCGAGAACGGTTCTGCGCGGGGTGGAACTGGTCATGAACGGTGACCCCCAGTCGGAGAACGTGGTGACGGACGGTGTGGTGACGGACGGCGGCCCGTGCGCACCGCTTGCCGGGCGGCGGGGGTGCTGCGTGGCGGCGGGCGCGTGCGGAGGGTGCGGGAACCACTATGGCGGCTTCCAGGACGCTCGCGCCGGTGATTCGCCCCGCGTCGCCGCGGCGGCCAGGGCCCGTACCTCCGGTGGTCGCACATCACTGGCCAGCGAGGACCGACCGGAACGGCCGTCGCCTACCCTTGCCCCATGAAGGACCTCGCCCGCGCCGCCGAGTCGCTGCGCCGCCTGCCGCCCTCCTGCGGACCGGTCCGGCTGATCGGGGTCGACGGCCACGCCGGGTCGGGGAAATCCACTGTCGCCGCACGTCTCGCCGCCTGTCTGGCGGCCCCGGTCCTCCATCTCGACGACCTCGCCACGCACATCGAACTGTTCGCGTGGACGGAGCGCGTACGGCAGCAGGTCATCGAGCCACTGTCCCGGGGCGAGTCCGCGCGATATCACCCGTACGACTGGAGTCTGCGCGCCTTCGGGGCGCCGCGCACGCTGGCGGCTGCCCCGGTCGTCCTGATCGAGGGGGTGGGTGCCGGGCGCCGCGCGCTGCGCCCGGACCTCGCGGCGCTGCTGTGGATGGAACGGGGACCCGAGGAATCCTGGTCGCGCGGCCGACAGAGGGACGGACCGGCCCAGGCGGCCTTCTGGGACGGCTGGACCGTGGCGGAGACTCGCCATTTCGCGAGGGACCCCTCCCGCCCCTTCGCCGACACCCTGGTGCGCGAGTGTCCTGAGGGTTACGAGTGGCTTCCCGGGCCCGCTGAGGTACCGGACCCGGATCGGTCCGTCACGCAGCGTCATCGCCTGTCGCCACCTCGCTGAGAGGCCGGGGTACGACCTCCGCGAGTGCCTCAACTCCGCTTGACCCAAGGGGCGTACAGGTCTTACGTTCTCAATGCGCGGCTTTTCGGAGCCGCCGCGGACGCGAGGCCCCCGGTTGTTCCCCCGTGATCGGGGGCCTCGTTCTGCCCCGGTACATCCGTTCTCTCCGGCCTGACAGGCGCCCCGGTGCTCACCCAGGGTCATCGCCGCCGGATCATGCGCTACTCCTTCGTCGCGCCCCCTCTGCGCAGGTACGATGCCCTTCGGTGCGGTCAAATCCCGTCCGTGGGAACGCGGTTGTGTACGGATTCCGGCGGGCGTCCGCCCCCGGGACAGCTACGGGGGCACGTTTTGTGGGGGACCCGATGGACATCGGCACGCAGGGCGGACAGGCCCCGGCCGAGCTCGCCTGGCTGCGAGGAGTCGACGCCTACACGATCGGCGCCTATCCACAGGCCGAGGAGGAGTTCCGGACGGCGGTACGCATCGATCCCGGAATGGCCGACGGCTGGCTGGGGCTGCACGCGCTCCGGGTGGACACGACGACGGCGCTGCTGCGGATGTACCGCAACCGCGACCGCTTCGGCGAACAGCGCGCCCGGCACCGACGGAACCTGAACTCCTGGTACTGGCTGGGCTGGTGGGTCCAGCCGGTACTGGAGAGCACCCGCGACCTGCTGCTCGCACACGCCTCCCACTGGCTGGACGGACGTCATGTGCCAGAGCTGGAACGGGCGTTGACGGGACTGCCGCCGATCGACACGGATCCGCAGGTCCGCTTCCTGCACGCCTGCCGCTCCTATCTGGTCAAGGACTGGGACCAGTTGGTCCGGCACACCGAGCCACTGGTGAGCGATCCGCTGCTCGGCATCGAGGCCGGTCTCTTCGGCGGAATGGCCCGGGTCAGGCTGGAGATGTACGGCCAGGCGGAGCCCCTGCTCTCGGCGGCGCTGATGCGGTGCCGGAGCGAGCAGCCCCAGCGCAAGGAGCTGCGGTACTGGCTGGCTCGCGCGCACGAGGGCACCGGGCGGAGCGCCGCCGCCCTCCCGCTCTACCGGGCCGTGCACCGGATCGATCCCGCCTTCATGGACACGGCGGCGCGGCTCGCCGCGATCACCGAGTACGACGGTTTCGAGGGGCCCGACGAGATCGCGGGGCTCGCCGCCGTCCCGCTGGCCGGTCTGGGCCAGGACACGGTGGAGGCCGTCCAGGGCGAACCCGTCAACCCGGCGGACGGCCTGCTGCTGAGCACCGACCCCCCGCCGCCGGACACCGCGGCCACACCGCCCGAACCGCCGGACGCCGTACGGCAGAAGGCCGCCCCGCCGACGCAGCCCGCGCCTCCGTGCTTCCCCGCCAGCCCCACCGACCCGGCCCTGCTCGCCGAGGCGCTGGCCGAACTGGAGCGCATGGTCGGGATGGAGCCGGTGAAACGCCAGGTGAAGGCGTTGTCGGCGCAACTGGAGATGGCGCGGTTACGGGCCGGGCAGGGACTCCCCGTGCACCCGCCCAAACGTCATTTCGTCTTCTCCGGCCCCTCCGGCACCGGGAAGACCACCGTGGCGCGCATCCTGGGCAGGGTCTTCTACGCGCTCGGTCTGCTGGGCGGCGATCATCTGGTGGAGGCCCAGCGGTCCGACCTGGTCGGCGAGTTCCTCGGGCAGACAGCGGTGAAGGCGAACGAGCTGATCGACTCGGCGATCGGCGGGGTCCTCTTCGTCGACGAGGCGTACTCCCTGTCCAACACCGGCTACAGCAAGGGAGACGCCTACGGCGACGAGGCGCTCCAGGTCCTGCTCAAGCGCGCCGAGGACAACCGGGACCATCTGGTGGTGATCCTGGCCGGCTACCCGGAGGGCATGGACCGGCTGCTGGCCGCCAATCCCGGCCTCTCCTCGCGCTTCACGACCCGGGTCGACTTCCCGTCCTACCGGCCGCTCGAACTCACCGCGATCGGCGAGGTGCTGGCGGCGGCCAACGGCGACCACTGGGACGAGGAGACACTGGACGAGCTGCGGTCCATCAGCGGCCACGTGGTCGACCAGGGCTGGATCGACGAACTGGGCAACGGCCGCTTCCTGCGCACCCTGTACGAGAAGTCCTGCGCCTACCGCGACCTGCGTCTCGCCGGATACGCCGGGACCCCCACCCGGGACGATCTCGCCACGCTGCGCCTCGCCGATCTGATGCAGGCGTACGGAGAGGTCCTGTCCGGCCGTGGACCCTCCACCCGGGGCCCGCAGGACCCGACCGGTCCCTGACGGGCCCCGGGCGACGGCACGGCCACGGCGGTGAGGGCCGCTTCCCGCCCTCGCCCGCCGGGCCCTCTACCGCCGGGCGGGATCAGGCGGGAAGCCGCTCCTCACACACCGGCCGACGCCGGCACGGCGGAGGGTCAGCCGGCCAACGCCTCGGCACCGGCACCCGACGCGGCCTTCGGCACCACCGGGACCGTCGGCCCGGCCGAGACCGGTCCGTCCGGTCCCGGTCCGACGCGCGCGGCCACGGATCCGTCCACGGGCCGGACGGCCGCGAACGGACCGTCCCGGTGGGCGGGATCGCGGACCTCTCCCACCAGCATCTCCAGGACATCCTCCAGGGCCACCAGGCCGAGGACCCGGCCCGAGGCGTCCGCGACCTGGGCGAGATGGGTGGCCGCACGGCGCATCACGGTCAGCGCGTCGTCGAGCGGCAACTCGGCACGGAGCGTCGCCATGGGCCGCCAGACGTGCTGCGGCACCGCCCGCTCCCGTTCCTCCAGCTCCAGGACGTCCTTGACGTGCACGAAGCCCATGTACCGCACGCCTCCCTCGGCGCACACCGGGAAGCGGGAGTAGCCGGTGCGGACGGTGAGTTCCTCGATCTCCCGGGGGGTGACCGCCGGAGTGACCGTGACCAGTGCCGCCGGTGTGATCAGGACGTCCGTGACCGGGCGGCTGCCCAGTTCGAGGGCGTCCTCGAGCCGTTCCTGTTCGCTCGGGTCGAGCAGACCGGCCAGGCCGGCGTCCTCGACCAGCCGACCGAGCTGGACGCTGGTGAAGACCGCTTCCACCTCGTCCTTCGGCTCCACCCCGAAGGCTCTCAGGACCAGCCGGGCGCCCGCGCCCAGAGCGGTGGTCACCGGCCGGCACAGCCGGGCGAATGCCACCAGCCCGGGGCCGAGCCACAGCGCGGTCCGCTCCGGGGCGGCCATCGCGAGGTTCTTCGGGACCATCTCACCGATGACCAGGTGGAGGAAGACGACCGCGGCGAGCGCGACGACGTACCCCAGCGGATGGACCAGGCCGTCCGGCACGCGCAGCGCGTGGAAGGCGGGTTCGAGGAGCCGGGCCACGGTCGGTTCGGCGACCGCGCCCAGGGTCAGCGAGCAGACGGTGATGCCGAACTGTGCCGCCGCCATCATCTGCGGCAGGTTCTCCAGGCCGTACAGCACCTGGCGTGCCCGCTTCGCGGCGAGCGGTTCGATCTGGCTGCGTCGCACCGACACCAGGGCGAACTCGGCCCCGACGAAGAAGCCGTTGGCGATCACCAGCAGCACGGCGAAGAGGAGCGGGAGCAGGCTCATCGCGCCGCCTCCGGCAGCCGGGGCAGCTCGGCGGTGCGGATGATCCGGACCCGTTCCGCCCGGTAGCGGTCCACCTGCCGTACCGACAGCCGCCAGCCGGGCAGTTCGGCACGGTCCCCCGGCACCGGAATCCGGCCCAGGAGGTCGGCGACGAGCCCGGCGACCGTCTCGTACGGGCCGTCGGGCACGTCGACGCCTATCCGGTGAAGGGTGTGCACCCGGCAGGAGCCGTCGGCCTCCCAGGCGGGGTTGCCGTCCTCGCCTGCGGCGACGGCGGCCAGCTCGGGCCGCTCGTCGGCGGCCGCGTCGTGCTCGTCACGGACCTCCCCGACGAGTTCCTCCACGATGTCCTCCAGGGTGACGACCCCTGCCGTCCCGCCGTACTCGTCGACGACGACGGCGATCGGCTGCTCGCGCCGCAGTCGTTCCAGGAGCGCCTGGGCCGGCAGGGTCTCGGGAACAAGCAGGGGGGCGACCGCGATCCGGCCGGCCGGGGTGCGCAGCCGCTCGTGCGGGGGCACGGCGAGCGCGTCCTTGAGGTGCACCATGCCGACGACCTCGTCGATGCGGTCCCGGTAGACGGGGAAGCGGGAAAGTCCGGTCGCGCGGGTGAGGTTGAGGACGTCGGCGGCGGTGGCGTCCGACTGCAGCGCGCTGACCTTCACGCGCGGCGTCATGACGTGCTGAGCGGTGAGCCCGCCCAGAGTCAGGGTCCGTACGAAGAGGTCGGCGGTGTCCTGCTCGAGGGCGCCGGCCTGGGCCGAGTGGCGGGCCAGCGACATCAGCTCGCCGGGGGTGCGCACGGAGTCCAGCTCCTCGGTGGGCTCCACGCCCAGGAGCCGGACCAGCCGGTTGGCGACGGTGTTGAGGAGGGTGATCACCGGCCGGAACACGGTGGAGAACACGTGTTGCGGACCGGCGACGAAGCGGGCCACCTGGAGCGGCCGGGAGACCGCCCAGTTCTTGGGCACGAGTTCGCCGATCACCATCTGGACGGCGGAGGCGAGCAGCATCCCGACCACCACCGAGATCCCGGAGACGGCGCCCGAGGGCAGTCCGGTGGCGGTCAGCGGGCCGTCGAGGAGCCGGGCGAGGGCCGGCTCGGCGAGCATGCCGACGACGAGGGAGGTGATCGTGATGCCGAGCTGGGTGCCGGAGAGCTGGAAGGACAGCTCGCGCAAGGCCCTGACGACGGTGCGGGCCCGTCGGTCGCCGTCGGCGGCGGCCCGCTCGGCCTCGGCGCGTTCGACGGTGACGAGGCCGAACTCGGCCGCCACGAAGAAGCCGTTGGCGAGGATCAGGAGGAAGGCTGCGGCGAGCAGCAGAAGGGGGATGATCATGCCGCCGCCTCCGTGGAGGGGGCGGCGCAGGTACTACCGGACGATCCGTCCATTGCCGGAGGGAGTCACTCCTCGGGTCGCAGGGTGGCCTCGCGGGCCGCGGCAGCGGCCCTGCACATGCGAGGCGGTGGTGCCGTTCGGCACCACCGCCTCCAGAGTAATCACGTCGGCCCGGGGTCGGGCAGGGGGTCGGCCCCGTATGGGGGACTCAGCGGGCCTCCGACCCGGTGCCGTGGCTGTCGGCCAGGGCACGCAGGGCGCGGGCGTCGCGGATGGCCTGCTGCTTGGCGATACCGGGCTGGATGCCCAGCGCGGGCATGCTGGTGCCGTCGCTCAGGTCGAGGAAGACCCAGGGGTCGCCGGGCCGGAGGTTGACCCGGAGGATCTCCGCCCAGGCCAGCCGGCGCGTCCGGGTGATGTTCACGACCGTGACACCGTCGTCGTCGGCGACGACCTTGGGGCGGCTGAGCAGTGCGAGGACCCCGAGGAAGAGGGCCGCGGTGAGGATGAAGCTGGCCCGCTCCCCCGGTCCGAGCTTCTCGAGCATCAGCGCCACGGCGGTGATGACGGTGAACATCGCCGCGCCGACGGTCAGCAGGACCGCCCGGGTGCGGCCCGGCCGGAAGGTGACCGGGAGAGCGGGGTCGGGAGAGTCGGACATCACTCGGGTTCCTTCGCGCCTGGTGCCGTGCCGTGTTCCTGTGCAGCCGTGCCGGGTCAGAGACGGCAGGCGTGGATGGCGGTCGTCAGAATCGCGCGGGCGCCCAGCTCGTACAGGTCGTCCATGATGCGCTGGGCTTCCTTGGCCGGGACCATGGCGCGGACCGCGACCCAGCCCTCGTTGTGGAGGGGTGAGATGGTCGGGGACTCCAGGCCCGGGGTGAGGGCGACGGCCTGCTCCAGGTGCTCGGCGCGGCAGTCGTAGTCCATCATCACGTAGGAGCGGGCGACGAGTACGCCCTGGAGGCGGCGGAGGAACTGCTGGACCTGCGAGTGGTCCTCCTCGGCACCGTCGCGGCGGATGACGACGGCCTCGGACTTGAGGATCGGCTCGCCGATGACCTCCAGGCCGGCGTTGCGCAGGGACGTGCCGGTCTCGACGACGTCCGCGATGATCTGGGCGACGCCCAGCTGGATCGCGGTCTCGACGGCGCCGTCCAGGTGCACGACTGAGGCGTCGATCCCCTGGTCGGCGAGGTGCTTGGCGACGATGCCCTCGTAGGAGGTGGCGATCGTCATCCCCCCGAAGTCCTCCGGGCCCTGGGCGGTGCCCGGACGGGTGGCGTAGCGGAAGGTCGAACGGCCGAAGTTCAGCGGAAGGATCTCGGCCGCGCTGGCGCCGGAGTCCAGGAGCAGGTCGCGGCCGGTGATGCCGATGTCGAGCTTGCCGGAGGCGACGTAGATCGCGATGTCCTTCGGCCGCAGGTAGAAGAACTCGACCTCGTTCTCGGGGTCGATGACGACGAGCTCCTTGGACTCCTTGCGCTGGCGGTAGCCGGCCTCATGAAGCATTGCCGACGCAGGTCCGGAGAGGGAACCCTTGTTGGGAACGGCGATGCGCAGCATGGGGTGAGCTTCCTTTGCCTGGGAGTTGCCGGGAGTTGCCGGGCGTTGTCGGGAGTTGCCGGGGGCGGCGGATGCCGGGTGCCCTCAGAGGTGGGCGTAGACGTCGTCGAGCGAGATCCCGCGGGCGACCATCATCACCTGGACGTGGTACAGCAGCTGCGAGATCTCCTCGGCGGCGGCTTCCTTGCCCTCGTACTCGGCGGCCATCCAGACCTCGGCGGCCTCCTCGACGACCTTCTTGCCGATGGCATGGACGCCCTTGTCCACGAGCTCCGCGGTGCGCGAGGTGGCGGGGTCGCCGGCCTTGGCCTTGAGCTCCAGCTCGGCGAAGAGCTCTTCGAAGGTTTTGTTCGCCATGATGGTCCTAAGAGTACGGGGTGCGACGGAGCGGGCGCGCGGCGCCTCCGGCGGAGGGGCGGGACTCCCGGGGGGCTCAGCGCCAGGGTTCGCTGACGGTGCGCAGCGTGGTCGCGGTGGCGACGGCGGCGGTGACGGCCTCGTGGCCCTTGTCCTCGTTCGACCCTTCGAGGCCGGCCCGGTCCAGGGCCTGCTCCTCGGTGTCACAGGTCAGGACGCCGAAGCCGACGGGTACGCCGGTGTCGATCGAGACCTGGGTGAGGCCGTTGGTCACGCCCTGGCACACGTACTCGAAGTGCGGGGTTCCGCCACGGATGACGACGCCGAGCGCGACGATGGCATCGTAGCCGCGACCGGCGAGGACCTTCGCCACCACCGGCAGCTCGAAGCTGCCGGGGACGCGCAGCAGTGTCGGCTCGTCGATGCCGAGATCGCTCAGGGCCCGCAGCGCGCCGTCGACGAGACCGTCCATGATCTTCTCGTGCCACTGCGCCGCGATGACCGCGACCCGGAGGTCGCTGCAGTTCTTCACGCTGAGGACGGGTGCGCCCTTGCCGCTCATGTCTCTCCTTGCCGATTTCTTCCGGTTACTTACTGGTTGCCGCAGGTGGAGGCCGGTCCGGCTTCCAGCCAGGGCAGGTCGTGCCCCATCCGGTCCCGCTTGGTGCGCAGGTAGCGGAGGTTGTGCTCGCCCGCCTGGACCGGCATGGGCTCACGGCCCTCGACCTTCAGGCCGTACCGGGTGAGGGCGGAGATCTTGTCCGGGTTGTTGGTCATGAGCCGCACGCTCCGGACGCCGAGGTCGCCGAGGATCTGCGCGCCGGCGGCGTAGTCGCGGGCGTCGGCGGGCAGGCCCAGCTCCAGGTTGGCGTCCAGGGTGTCGCGGCCCCGCTCCTGGAGTTCGTAGGCGCGGAGCTTGGACAGCAGGCCGATACCGCGTCCCTCGTGGCCCCGGAGGTAGACGACGACTCCGCGGCCGGACTCGGTGATCCGGTCCATGGACGCCTGCAGCTGGGGGCCGCAGTCGCAGCGCAGCGAGTGGAAGATGTCGCCGGTCAGGCACTCGGAGTGGACCCGGACCAGCACGTCGCGGCCGTCGCCGATCTCACCGTGGACGAGGGCGACGTGCTCGACTCCGTCGACGGTGGAACGGTAGCCGTACGCGGTGAAGTCGCCGTGGGCGGTGGGGAGCCTGACCTCTGCCTCGCGGCGGACGGTCGGCTCGGAGGAGCGGCGGTAGGCGATCAGGTCCTCGATCGAGATGATCGTCAGGCCGTGCTTGCGGGCGAAGGGGACGAGCTCGGGCAGGCGCAGCATCACGCCGTCCTCGCCGGCGATCTCCACGATGGCGCCGGCCGGGCGGAGGCCGGCGAGACGGGCGAGGTCGACCGCGGCCTCGGTGTGGCCGTTGCGGACCAGGACGCCGCCGGGCTTGGCGCGCAGCGGGAAGATGTGGCCGGGTCGCACGAAGTCGGACGGCTCGTGCTCGCCGCTCGCCAGCATCCGCAGGGTGGTGGCGCGGTCGGCGGCGGAGATGCCGGTGGTGACGCCGTGGGCGGGGGCGCCGTCGACGGAGACGGTGAAGGCCGTCCGCATCGACTCGGTGTTGTGCTCGACCATCTGCGGGAGCTGGAGGCGTTCCAGCTCCTCGCCCTCCATGGGGGCGCAGATCAGGCCGCGGCACTCGCTCATCATGAAGGCGACGACCTCGGGGGTCGCCTTCTCGGCGGCGATGACGAGGTCACCCTCGTTCTCGCGGTCCTCGTCGTCGACGACGACGACGGGACGGCCGGCGGCGATGTCGCGGACGGCTTGCTCGACGGGGTCCAGGGACAGGTCGGTGGCGTCCCAGAGCGGAAGCGCGCTCATGCCGCGGCTCCTTCCAGTGCGGGGGTCGTACGCGTCCTGAGCCACCAGTCGCGCATGCCCCAGATGACGAGGGCGAAGTAGATGACGTAGACCAGACCGGAGAAGGCGAGGCCGCTGTTGAAGGCGAGCGGGACGCCGACCAGGTCGACGAGGAGCCAGGCGAACCAGAACTCGACCAGGCCGCGGGCCTGGGCGACCATCGCGACGAGGGTGCCGACGAAGATGTACGCGTCGGCCCAGGGACTCCAGGACAGCGATGGGTAGAGCGTGAACAGTCCGCCGACCGCCAGCGTTCCGAGGACGGCGCCGGCCAGCAGGAGGACGCGCTCCTTCCAGTCGGCGAAGCGGACGGCGATGGAGCCGTCCTGGGCGTGTCGCTTGCCGCGGTTCCACCGCGACCAGCCCCAGGCGGCCACGGCGATGACCAGGATCTGCTTGCCGACACCGCCGCTGAGCTGCGCCGAGGCGTAGGCACCGACCAGGATCGCGCCCGAGAGCAGCTGCGCGGGCCAGGTGAGGATGGAGCGGCGCCAGCCGAGGGCGAGCGCGACCAGGCCGATGGTGTTGCCGATCATGTCGGACCACATGATGTGCTGACCGAGGACGGTGAACGCCTCGGAGTTGAGCCAGTTCACTTGACGTCCTCCCGTGCGTTCGGGCCGAGCAGTCGCTCGACGTACTTGGCGATGACGTCGACCTCGAGGTTGACCGGGTCGCCGCTCCGCTTGATGCCGAGCGTGGTCAGGGCGAGCGTGGTGGGGATGAGGCTGATGCTGAACCAGTCGTCGGCGGCGTCGACGACGGTGAGACTGACGCCGTCGACGGTGACCGAGCCCTTCTCGACGACGTAGCGTGAGAGGTGCGCGGGCAGGCCGATCCTGACGATCTCCCAGTTCTCGGACGGGGTCCGGTCCAGGATGGTGCCGGTTCCGTCGACGTGTCCCTGGACGATGTGCCCGCCGAGGCGGTCGCCGACCGCCATCGGGCGTTCGAGGTTGACCCGGGAGCCGACGTCGAGGGCTCCGAGCGAGGAGCGCCGGAGCGTCTCGGCCATCACGTCGGCGGTGAACTCGCCGTCGCCGGACTCGACGACCGTGAGACAGACGCCGTTGACGGCGATGGAGTCGCCGTGTTTGGCGCCGTCCGTGACGAGGGGGCCGCGGAGCCGGAAGCGGGCGGCGTCCTCCAGCTGCTCGACGGCGGTGACCTCACCCAGTTCTTCGACGATTCCGGTGAACACGCTCAGCGCTCCTTGGCGGTGGCAGGGGCAGGGGTGGCGGTGATCCGCAGGTCGGGTCCGACGCGGGCGGTCTCGGTCACGTCGAGGCGCAACGCGTCGGTGAGGGTGGTGATTCCGGCGTCGGCGAGGGCATGCGGGCCGGCGCCGAGGAGGACGGGGGCCAGGTAGCCGACGACCCGGTCGACGGCTCCCGCGGCGACGAAGGCGCCCGCGAGCGTCGGGCCGCCTTCGAGGAGGACGGAACGGACGCCGCGCTCGTGGAGGGCGGCGAGCAGGGCGGGTACGGACAGGCCGCGACCGTCGCGGGGAAGCCGGACGACGTCCGGCAGCGAGGTCTCGACGTCCTCGGCGACGGCGATCAGGGTGGGGGCGGTGGCGTCGAGGACCCGGGCGCCGGGCTTGACGGCGCTCGCCTCGGTGTCGACCACGACCCGCAGCGGCTGGACGGCGCCCTCGATGCCGCGGACGGCCAGGTGGGGGTCGTCGGCGCGGGCCGTTCCGGAGCCCACCACGACGGCGTCGGCCTCGGCGCGCAGCCGGTGGACGTCCGCGCGGGACTCGGCGGAGGAGATCCAGCGGGAGGTGCCGTCGGCGGCGGCGATCCGGCCGTCGAGGGTGGCGGCGTACTTCCACAGGACGTACGGCCGGCCGTGCCGGACGGAGGTGAGCCAGGCGATGTTGCCGGCTTCCGCCTCGTCCTCCAGCAGTCCGCCGAGAACGTGGACGCCGGCCGCGCGGAGGGTGTCCGCGCCGCCCGTGGCCTGCGGGTTCGGGTCGCCGACCGCGTACACGACCCGTTCGATCCCGGCTTCGATGAGGGCCTGCGCGCAGGGGCCGGTGCGGCCGGTGTGGTTGCAGGGTTCGAGGGTGACGTACGCGGTGCCGCCGCGGGCGAGGACGCCGGCCGCGCGCAGGGCGTGGACCTCGGCGTGGGGCCCGCCGGCGCGCTGGTGGTGTCCCTCGCCGACCTGGTGCCCGGAGGCGTCGAGGATGACGCATCCGACGACCGGGTTGGGGCTGGTGGAGCCGAGTCCGCGGGCGGCGAGCGCGACGGCTCGGCGCATGGCGTTCATGTCGGCTGGCGTTGCCACCGGGTCCTCCTGCCTCTTCGGGCACGGACTCCGGGGCCTGTCGATGACGACAGGGAGCGGGAAGGACACCTCGCGCGGGACGCCGAGGCCACGTACACCGCGTCGCCGCGATCGCCGGAGGACCGGCTGCCGACCGGGGTGTCCGGCCGTCGCGACCAGCGGAATACGGCCGACGTACCCGTGAAGGGGTCGCCCGCCGCGCACTGCCTCCCATCCGGACTTTCACCGTCGGTCCAGGAATCCCACCTGGTCAACCGGCCGCTGGCTGCGGACGGGTCGCGGACTATACCGCCGGTTCGGAATTACACCGACCCCGGAGTGCGCTGCTGCTGATACAGGGCCAGTGTGCCACGGACGCCGGTCGACCATGCGGGTGAGGTGCTGTGGGCTGGATCACAGCATGCCATGAACCCATCAGATCCCTCCTATATGGTCCAGACCTATTGACGCACTGGTCTAGTCCTCTTAATCTCCGTTTCACCTCCGAGGTACGGCCCGCCGGCGTGCGCACTCCACGGGCCCAACACGACCCACCCCCTTGTTCGTTGTGTTCGGCCCACACCCCCTACGCCCTGGGGGTGTGGTGGTACCCCCTATCCAGGAGGAAACCGATCGTGTTGTCCCCCATGAAGGCGAGAGCCTCGCTGCTCGCGTCCGGCGCGGCCGTCGCCGGGCTGCTGCTCAGCTCGCTCTCCGGCGGCGTCTCGTACGCCGCCGACAACGAGTCCTGTCGCCCCGACGGCCTGTACAAGACACCCGGCGTCGACGTGCCCTACTGCTCGGTCTACGACACCGCGGGCCGCGAGAAGATGGGCACCGACCACCAGCGCCGGGTCATCGGCTACTTCACCGGCTGGCGTACCGGCAAGAACGGCGAGCCGGCCTATCTCGCCAACAACATCCCGTGGGACAAGATCACCCACATCAACTACGCCTTCGGACACATCGGTTCCGACAACAAGATCTCCGTCGGCGGTGACGGGCCGGACAACGCGGCCACCGGGATGACCTGGCCTGGTGTCGCCGGCGCCGAGATGGACCCCGCCCTGCCGTACAAGGGCCACTTCAACCTGCTGACCAAATACAAGAAGCAACACCCGAACGTCAAGACCCTGATCTCGGTCGGCGGCTGGGCGGAGACCGGCGGCTACTTCGACGACGGCGGCGCCCGGGTGAACTCCGGCGGCTTCTACTCCATGGCCACCAACGCCGACGGTTCGGTCAACCAGGCCGGGATCGACACGTTCGCGGACTCGGCCGTGGCGTTCATCAAGAAGTACGGCTTCAACGGCGTCGACATCGACTACGAATACCCGACGACGATGAAGGACGCGGGCAACCCGCTCGACTGGCAGCTGGCCAACGGCCGCCGCGCCGGACTCGTCAAGGGCTACGCGGTGCTGATGAAGTCGCTCCGCGAGAAGCTCGACCGGGCCGGCGCCGCCGACGGCAAGCACTACCTGCTGACCGTCGCCGCACCCTCCTCCGGCTACCTGCTGCGCGGCATGGAGACCTTCCAGATGCAGCGGTACCTGGACTACGTCAACATCATGTCCTACGACCTGCACGGCGCCTGGAACGAGTACGTCGGCCCCAACGCCTCGCTCTTCGACGACGGCAAGGACGGCGAGCTGGCCGCCGCCAACGTCTACGGCTCCTCGCAGTACGGCGGCATCGGCTACCTCAACACCGACTGGGCCTACCACTACTTCCGCGGCTCGATGCCGGCCGGCCGGATCAACATCGGGCTGCCCTACTACACCCGCGGCCACAAGAACGTGCAGGGCGGCACGGACGGCCTGTGGGGCAAGGCGAGCGCGGCCACCTGCCCGGCCGGCTCCGGCCTGACCAAGTGCGGTGACGGCGCCGTCGGCATCGACAACCTGTGGCACGACAAGGACACCAACGGTGTCGAGTCCCCCGCGGGCTCCAACCCCATGTGGCACGCCAAGAACCTCGAGAAGGGGATCGTCGGCGACTACGTCACGCGGTACGGCTTCCCGGCGAACACCACGCTGACCGGCACCTACGCCCGCAAGTACGATTCGACGCTGGTCGCGCCGTGGCTGTGGAACGCCCAGAAGAAGGTCTTCCTCTCCACGGAGGACGAGCAGTCGGTCGCCGCGAAGGCGGACTACGTCGTGGACCGCGGCATCGGCGGCACCATGGTCTGGGAGATGGCGGGCGACTACGCCTGGAACGCCACCAAGGGCCAGTACGAGATGGGCTCCACGCTCACCTCGCTGATGTACGACAAGTTCAAGACCGCCGCCCCGTACGGCGCGAAGAAGTCCCACGCGACGCTGCCGACGCAGGCCGTGAACGTGGGCGTGGAGTTCACCGAGTTCAAGCTCGGCGACTCCAACTACCCGATCACCCCCAAGATCAAGATCACCAACAACACGCAGACCGCGCTGCCGGGCGGCACGGAGTTCCAGTTCGACTACGCGACCGCCGCTCCGGGCAACGCCTCCGACCAGTCCGGCTTCGGCACCAAGGTGATCAGCAGCGACCACACGGGCAGCAACGTGGGCGGCCTCAAGGGCGACTTCCACCGGGTCTCCCTGAAGCTCCCGGCCTGGCAGTCGCTCGCGCCCGGCGCCACCGTGGACCTCGCGTTCAACTACTACCTGCCGGTGTCCACGCCGTCGAACTGGACCGTGAACATCAACGGCACCGCCTACGCGCTCGCCGGCGACCTGGCGCGCGGCACGACGGTGGTGGAGCCGGGCGGTTCGACGCCCACCACCCCGCCGACCACGCCTCCCACCACCCCGCCGACGACCCCGCCCACCACGCCTCCGACGACCCCGCCGGGCGGCACCTGCACCGCGCCCGCGTACGTCGCCGGGACGGTCTACACCGGGGGCAGCGAGGTGTCCCACCAGGGCCACACCTGGAAGGCCCAGTGGTGGACGCAGAACGAGGAGCCGGGCACGACCGGCGCCTGGGGCGTCTGGAAGGACCTCGGCGCCTGCTGAACGAGCCGGTGAGCCGGTGAGCCTCCCCGGTCACGGTGAGCCGCACGACGCCCGGCGGCGGTTCTCACGGCCCTTGCCGCCGCCGGGTCCACCCCGCGTTCGCCGCGGTCCGCGTGTGCGGGCCGCGGCGAACGCGTCCACGCTGGAGACATGACCACGATCCTGGTGACCGGCGGCACGGGCACGCTGGGACGCCCCGTCTGCGACCGGCTGCGCGCGGACGGACACGAGGTGCGCGTCCTGAGCCGGCACTCCCCGCCCTACGCCGTGGACCTGCGCCGCGGCGGACCGCTGGTGGACCGCGCGGTCCGCGGCGCGGACGCGATCGTCCACTGCACGAACATCCTGCGGGGCGACGAGGCGGCGGCGCGACAGCTGATCGAGGCCGCCCACCGGACCGGCGGCCGCCCCCACCTGGTGTACATCTCCATCGTCGGCGTCGACCGGGTGCCGCTGGGCTACTACCGCGCCAAGTACGCCGTGGAACGGATGGTCCGGCAGTCCGGGCTCGGCTGGACCATCCTGCGGACGACGCGGTTCCACGACCTGGTCCTCCGGCTCCTCGAAGCACTGGCCCGGCCGCCGGTGATGATGCTGCCCAAGGCCCTGCGCGACCAGCCGCTCGAGGTCACCGAGGCCGCCGCGCGGCTGGCCGAACTCGCGGCGGGAGGTCCGGCCGGCCGGGTGGCGGACATGGGCGGGCCGGAGATCCTCGGCTTCACCGATCTGGCGGTCGCGTACCTGGAGGCCGCCGGCCGCACGCGGCGGCTGGTGGAGACACCGCTGCCCGGCCGGGTGTACCGGGACCTGCGCCTCGGCGCCCACCTGGCCCCGGAGTCGGCGGTCGGCCGCGTGACGTTCGCGGAGTTCCTGGCGCGGCGCTTCGCGAACCCGACCGCGGCAGGCTCCTGAACCGCCGGGCATCCCCCGTCAGCCGGCCTGACCCAGGGGGCCGAAGAGATCGTCCTGGGCCGCGTCGCGGGCCGCCAGCAGGGCACCGCGCAGCACGGCCTGGTCGCCCAGCTCCGTGGGGCGGACCTCGGTGCGCAGCGGCGACAGGCGGGCCAGTCGTTCCTCCACGCGCGCCGCGAGGGCCGCGCCGCCCGCGTGGCCGGTCTCGCCGCCGAGGACCACACGGCCGGGGTCCAGGACGGAGACGACGGCCGCCGCGCCGACGGCGAGGCGCTCCGCCAGCGCGTCGAGGAACGGGCCGTCGCCCGAGGTGAGCGCCGTACGCGGGTCGAGGCCGTGCCGGACGGCGAGGGCGTCGACCGCCGCCACGCAGGCCAGCTCGTGGAAACCGCCCGCGCAGTCGCCCGCCGAGGGCAGCCCGGTACTGCCCGGCACGGGCAGGAAGCCGATCTCACCGGCACCGCCCGAGGCACCCCGGCGCAGCCGCCCGTCCAGCACGACGGCGGCGCCGACGCCCTGACCGAGCCAGAGCAGGACGAAGGTGTCGTGATCGCGCACCGCGCCCACCCGCTGCTCGGCGACGGCCGCCAGATTGGTCTCGTTCTCGACGAGGACCCGCGCCGGCAGCCGCTCCCGGAGCGCGAGCACCAGGCTCCGGTGCCAGGCGGGAAGCTGGGCGGTGTCGTTCAGCCGTCCGGTCGCCGGATCGATGAGTCCGGGCGCGCCGATCCCGACGCTGTGCAGCGCCCCGGCTCCCGCCTCCTCCGCCGTCCGTTCGAGCAGCGAGACCGCCTGCTCGACCGCGGCGGCCGTCGTCGTCCCGTCCACGACCGGGAGGGACGCCTCGCCGAGGGTGGCGCCGAGCAGGTCGGCGACCACGACCGAGACGGAGCGGGTGCGCACGTCGAGGGCCGCGAGATGGGCACGGTCGGCGACGATCCCGTAGAGCCGGGCGTTGGGGCCGCGCCGGGCCGCGCCGGACTCCCCGACGACCCGGACGAGACCGGCCCCGCGGAGCCGTTCGACGAGGTCGGCGACGGTGGGCCGGGACAGCCCGGTCAGGGTTTTCAGCTGAGTCGCCGTCAGCGGCCCCTCGTCCTGGAGCAGTCGCAGGGCGAGCCGGTCGTTGATGGCCCGGGCCGTGCTCGGAGATGCGGGCATGACGGGAATCCTCTCAGACGTCCGACCAGGGGGTTCCGAGGCCCTTCTATTTATCAGGCAGGGTCCCTGATAGTTTACGCGACACCACACCGAGGGAGGGCCCATGACGGGCGAGACCGTCTTCAGCACCGAGCGGATCCGGCGCGCGCGCCTCGCAGTCGCCGCCGTCTTCTGCGTCCACGGCGCCGTCACCGGCAGTTTCGCCACCCGCATCCCGTGGATCGCCGATCACGCCGGGGTCGGCGCCGGTCAGCTGGGGCTCGCGCTGGCCTTTCCCGCGATCGGCGCCTCGCTCACGATGCCGCTGGCGGGCGCCGTCAGCCACCGTCTCGGAGCCCGCACCGCCCTGCGCGGCCTGCTCGCACTGTGGACCCTGTCCCTCGCCCTGCCCTCACTCGCGCCGAACGTCTACGGCCTGTGCGCGGCGCTGTTCGTCTACGGCGCGACCGCGGGCATGTCCGACGTGGCGATGAACGCGCTCGGCGTCGAGGTGGAGGACCGACTGGGAAAGTCGATCATGTCGAGCCTGCACGGCATGTGGAGCGTGGGCGCCCTGCTCGGCTCCGCCGCCGGCACGGTCGCGGCCCATCTCGGTGGGGACGCCCGCGCCCACCACCTGATCGCGGCACTCGTCCTGACGGCGCTCGGGCTGCTCTTCTGCCAGGGCGTCCTCGATCTGCGGAGCACGCCCGAGGAGGAGCCGCCGCCGCGCTTCTCACTGCCGCCGAAGTCAGCCCTGATCATCGGCGCGGTCGGCTTCTGCGGGGTCTTCGCCGAGGGCGCGAGCCTGGACTGGTCGGCGGTCTACCTGCGCGACGAGCTGGGCTCGTCGGCCGGCGTCGCGGCGGCCTCCACCACGGCGTTCGCCCTGACCATGGCGCTCGCGCGACTGGCCGGCGACCGGGTGGTGGACCGCTTCGGGCCGGTGCGGACCGTACGGACCGGCGGCGTCGCCGCGACGGCCGGCGGACTGCTGGTGGTCCTCGCCCCGCACCCGGCCCTCGCGATGACGGGATTCGGGCTCATCGGTCTCGGTGTGGCGGCCGTGGTCCCGCTCGCCTTCGCCGCCGCCGGGCGCAGCGGCCCCAACCCCAGCCAGGCCATCGCGGGCGTCGCCACCATCACCTACACCTCGGGGCTCATCGCGCCGTCGGCGATCGGCGGTATCGCCGACGCGACCTCCCTCACGTTCTCCTTCGGACTGGTGACACTGCTGGCCCTCGGCCTCGTGGCGGGGGCCGGGGTGCTCCGGCGGAGCTCCCGGACGACATCGGCGCCGACCGGCACGGGCCGGGCGGGTGCCGAGGGGGCCGCGGGACGTTCGGCGAGCGCCGGCCCGAGCCCTTGGACATAGGGAGCGTGCCGCGACCCCGCCGGCCGGGGCCGCCTACCCTGTAGCCGATCTTCACGCGGCCACGACACGGCCACCCGAACCGGCGGACTGGAGCCCTTCCGATGAACCTCGGCGTGCGCTGGACACTGCACGGCGACGGGCGGACACCCGCTCCGGGAGCCGTCGTCCGACCGGACGAGCGGCTGTCCTGGCCCCGCACGGTGGGCCTCGGTGCGCAGCATGTGGTCGCGATGTTCGGGGCGTCCTTCGTCGCGCCGGTGCTCATGGGACTCGACCCGAACCTCGCGATCATGATGTCAGGTGTCGCGACGGTGATCTTCCTGCTCGCGACCCGCGGCAGAGTGCCCAGCTACCTGGGATGTTCGCTCTCGTTCGTCGGCGTCGCCGCGGCGATCCGTGCCTCGGGCGGCACCAGCGCGACCGTCACCGGCGCGGTGTTCGTCGTCGGCGGAGTGCTGTTCCTGGCGGGTCTGGCGGTGCGCAGGTTCGGCGCGCGGATCATCCACGCGGCGATGCCCCCGATCGTCACCGGCGCCGTGGTCATGCTGATCGGGTTCAACCTCGCGCCGGTCACGGCCTCCGCGTACTGGCCGCAGGACCAGTGGACGGCACTGCTGGTGATGCTGTTCACCGGCCTTGCCGTCGTCTGCCCGCGCGGGTTCTGGTCGCGCGTGGCGATCTTCCTCGGTCTGATCTTCGGCTATGCCGTCTCCTGGCTCTTCGACCTCGTCTTCGGCAGGATCCACTCGGTGTCGGCGGGCGGAGAGGTCACGGACCACTGGCGACTGGACCTGTCCACCGTCTCCCAGGCCGACTGGATCGGCCTGCCGTCCTTCCACGCGCCCGCGTTCGAATGGTCGGCGATCCTGGTCGCACTGCCCGTGGTGATCGCCCTGATCGCGGAGAACGCCGGGCACGTCAAGGCGGTGGGCGAGATGACCGGCGACCCGCTCGACGACGAACTGGGCACCGCGATCGCGGCCGACGGCGCCGCGTCGATGCTCTCCACGGCCGTGGGCGGCCCGCCGAACACCACGTACTCCGAGAACATCGGCGTCATGGCCGCCACCCGCGTCTACTCCACCGCCACCTACTGGGCCGCGGCGGGATTCGCCCTGCTCTTCGGCCTCTGCCCGAAGTTCGGCGCGGTCGTCGCGGCGATCCCGGGCGGCGTCCTCGGAGGCATCACGGTGATCCTCTACGGCATGATCGGCCTGCTCGGCGCCCAGATCTGGGTCAACGCGAAGGTGGACCTGCGCAACCCGCTCAACCTGGTGCCGGCCGCGGCGGGCATCATCATCGGGGTGGGAGGCGTGAAGCTGACCTTCACCGACACCTTCGAACTGGGCGGCATCGCGCTCGGCACCCTCGTGGTCATCACCGGATACCACCTGCTGCGGGCCTTCGCCCCGCCACACCTCAAGCTGCCCGACCCGACGGCCGGCGCCGGCGCGTACGACGGCGGCGACGGCAGCGACGGCGAGGAGTCGGCCGCCCGGTCCTGAGGATCTTCCGTGACCGTCGGACCTCGGTGCCTCGGTCGTGGGGCCTCGGTCCTGAGGGCCGTCCCGCTGTCCTCGGGCGTCGGTCCGGTGAGTCCGGACGGCGTCGCGGCGTTCGCCCGTTCTGGGGAAGCCCGGCCGGGACGGTTCCCTCGCCGCCCCGACTGCTGGAACGCTGCCCCCATGGCGCAGACCCAGCAGAGCGGGACCGGGTACATCGGGCAGTTCACGGCGGTCGACCCCGTGGTGGACCGGATGCGGAGCCTTCGTTCGGCCTGGCATCCCGCCGACGGGGTGGCGGTCTTCAACCGGGTGTACCTGACGGTGACGGAGGAGATCGGCCGGGCCATCGAGGCGGGCACCTTCGCCGACCGGCGGGCCGCCGCCACTCTCGACGTCCGCTTCGCGGAGCGCTATCTGGCGGTGGTCGACGCGGTCGCCGACGGCGGGTGCGCGCCCGCCTGCTGGCGGCCCCTCTTCCAGTACCGGCGGCACCCCGGCGTGCGGCCCCTGCAGTTCGCGCTGGCCGGGATCAACGCCCACGTCGGGCACGACCTGGCGCTGGCGGTGGTGGACAGCTGCCGGTCGCTGGGCTGCGCGCCCGCGGAACTGGAGGACGAGTTCGACCGCGTCGGCGAGATCCTCGTCCTCCTGGAGGAGCGCATCCGCGAGGAGCTGATGCCGGGTCCCGACCTGCTGGAGATCGCGGACCCGCTGACGCACCTGCTGGGCTGCTGGAGTCTGGACCGGGCGCGCGACGGGGCGTGGCTCGCCGCGCGGTCGCTGTGGCAGCTGCGTGTCCTACCCGACCTGGCCGAGGAGTTCCGGGAACGCCTCGACCGGTCGGTGGGTCTGGTGGGGCGGATGCTGCTGACGCCGCTCGCACGGTGCGGCTGACCGCTCTCGCGGCCGCTCGCGCACCGGTGCTGTCCGCCCCACACCCCCAACGGCGTCAGTCCTCCGGAAGTTCCACGGGGGCGATCTCGTCGTAGACGTCGCCGGGTCCCGGGTTGGTGGCGTCGGTCGTGCCGCCGAAGTGGTGCATGACGCCCCACACCGCGTTCAGCGCGGTCTGCACGGCGCCCTCGGCCCAGCCGGCCGTCCAGGAGATGTCGTCGCCGGCGAGGAAGATGCCCCGCTTGTCCTCGGGCAGCCGGTCCTGCATGAAGTGCGTGAACAGGCGCCGCTGGTAGCGGTAGTGGCCCGGCAGATTGGCCTTGAAGGCCCCCATGAAGTAGGGCTCGTTCTCCCAGGACACGGTCACCGGGTTGCCGATGATGTGCTTGCGGATGTCGACCTTCGGGTAGATCTCGCCGAGCGACTTCAGCATGACCTCCATCCGCTCGTTCGCGGACAGCGGCAGCCACTTCAGGCTGTCGTCGCACCAGGTGTACGACAGGCAGATGACGGCCGGCTTGTCCGGGCCGTCGTCGAGGAGGTAGGTGCCGCGGGTCATCCGGTCGGTCAGCGTCATCGACATGACGTCGCGGCCGGTCGGGTTGCCCTCGTCGTCGACGGCCTCGTCCAGCCAGAACGGACGGTCGACCGGCACGAAGAGCTTGCTCGACTCCATGTAGTGGGTCCGCTCGATCGCCGTCCAGTGGTCGATCGGGAAGAGCGAGTCGTCGCAGGCGATCTTGGACAGCAGCATCCAGGACTGCGCCGTGAAGATCGCCGCCCGGTAGGTGCGGATGTCGCCCGAGGCGTCGGTGACCGTGATCCGGTTGCCGGCGGTGCGGTTGAGCCGGGTGACGGCGGGCTTGGGGTCACCCTCGTGCAGGGACCGGAGCGAGGTGCCCTGCGCCCAGTGGACGATCTTCTCCGGCTCGCGCTCCCACAGCCGCACCGGCAGCTGCTGCGAGCCTCCGACGATGCCACGGTGGTGGTCGTCGGCCTCGGTGTAGACGACGCGGAGGATCTCCAGGATGGAGTTCGGGAAGTCGGTGTCCCAGCCGCCGGTGCCGAAGCCGACCTGGCCGAATATCTCGCGGTGCCGGAAGGACTTGAACGACTCCGACTCGCAGAGGAAGCCGTAGAAGGTCTGGTTGTCGAGCTTCTCGACCAGCTTCGCCCAGATCTCGCGGATGCGCGGGACGTCCCGCTCGCGCATGGCCTGGTTCATGTCGGAGAAGTCGGCGCCCTCGTCCAGGCAGGCGTTCCACGCCGCGGCGACGTCACGGTAGACCTGGGGCAGGTCGTCGACGGTCTCGGCGTAGTGCGACTCGCCCTTGAGGTCGACGACGGTGGACGGGGTCGACTCGGCCAGCGGGTTCGGGAACGGCGTGGTCCGCAGCCCGACCAGGTCGATGTAGTGCTGCAGCGCGGTGGAGGAGGGCGGGAACCGCATCGCGCCCATCTCGGCGGTCAGTCCCTCGGTACCGGTGCCCTCGAAGCCCACGGTGCGCAGCCGACCGCCGATCTGGTCGGCCTCGTAGACGACGGGCTTGAGGCCCATCTTCATCAGTTCGTAGGCGGCGATGACACCGGAGAGCCCACCGCCGATGACGGCGACCTCGGCACCGTGCTCGGTCGCCGGTACCTGGCCGAGACCGGCCGGGTGGGCCAGGAAGTCGTCGTAGGCGTAGGGGAAGTCCGGACCGAACATCGTGATCGGCGGCTGCGCGTCGGTGTGCTGGACAGCGGTGGGCACCGTGGACGTCATGGGGTACGGACTCCTTGCGGGGAAAGGCTGGTGAGGGGAGGCGGGAGGGGCGCGGGGGCGGTCAGACGAGGGAGCCGTAGAGGCGGGGACGGCGGTCGCCCAGGTAGGGGTTGTCCGCGCGGGAGGCCGCCAGCAGTTCGGCGTCGACCTCGCCGATGACCAGGTCGTCACCGCGGCCGGCGCGGGCGCGGGCGGTGCCGTCGGGACCCGCGAGCGTGGACAGGCCGACGAACTCGAAGTCGCCCTCGGCACCCGTCCGGTTGGCGTAGGCCACGTACATCTGGTTCTCGAAGGCCCGCACGGGGACGACGGACTCGGCCACGACCTCGGCGGGGTGCATGAGCGCGGTGGGCACGAGGAGGAGGTCCGTCCCGGCCAGTGCCTGTGCCCGGACGTTCTCCGGGAACTCGACGTCGTAGCAGATCATCAGGCCGACCCGGAGCCCGGCGAGCTCCGCCTGGACTACGACGTCGTCGCCGGGCGTGAACCACTGGTGCTCGAAGGCGCCGTAGAGATGGGTCTTCCGGTACCGCAGGAGGGTCTCGCCGTCGGGGCCGAAGACCTGGGCCGCGTTGTAGAGGACCCCGTGCCGGCCGGTGTCGCGCTCCGGGTAGCCGTACCCGACGGCCAGGCCGTGGCGGACGGCGATGGCCGCGACGGCGCGGGCGGAGGGTCCGTCCGCCGGCTCGGCGAGACGGGCCAGGTCGGCGCCGATGGCGTATCCGGTCAGGAACAGTTCGGGAGCCAGGAGCAGCCCGCTCCCGGCGGCGGCTGCGCGGGCGGCGGCCTCGTCGAGGATCTTCAGGTTGGCGGCCACGTCACCGGGCTCACCGGAGCTCTGGAGCAGGGCGGTGCGCAGCGCGGGCATGGGCGATCCTCGGGGGTCCGGAGTACAGGGGGAAGACGTCAAAAACGGTACGGTTCCGGGCTCGGCCGCGACAAGGCGCGACCGTTGCGGACCGACCGCCGAACCGTTGCGCGATCCGCCTCGGCAGCGGCGATTCGTTGCGCGTCCTCGCGCCCCCCGCGACGGAAGGGCTACGCGGGTGAGCCGGAGGAGAAGCGCCGCAGCAGCGGCGACAGCACCAAGACCGACTTGGTGCGCTCGACGAACGGCTCGCCCGCGATGCGCTCCAGGACCCGCTCGAAGTGGCGCATGTCGGAGGCGAAGACCTGTACGACGGCGTCCGCGTCGCCGGTGACGGTCGACGCGGACACCACCTCGGGGTACCGCTCCAGCCCTCGCCGGATGTCGTCCGGCGAGGTGTTGTGGCGGCAGTAGATCTCGACGAACCCCTCCGTCTCCCAGCCGAGCGCCGCCGGGTCCACCCGTACGGTGAAGCCGGTGATCGCGCCCTCGGCCCGGAGCCGGTCCACGCGCCGCTTCACGGCGGGCGCGGAGAGCCCGACGAGCGAGCCGATGTCGGCGTACGAACGGCGGGCGTCCTCCGCGAGGGCGTGGACGATGCGTTCGTCGAGGTCGTTGAGTCGCACTACGGGTGGATCACTTCTCTGCGGAGGCCAGTCGGGAGCGGCGCATGCCGTACAGGAAGTAGAACACGAGGCCCACGGCCATCCAGCCACCGAAGACCATCCAGGTGGTGGCTCCCAGACGGAACATGTTGAAGACACAGAATCCGAAGCCCAGGAGGGGGAAGAGCCAGCCGAGCGGCACCCGGAAGGTGCGCTTCATGTCCGGGCGCGTCCGGCGCAGGACGACGACGGCGATGTTGACCAGGGCGAAGGCGAAGAGCGTGCCGATGCTGGTGGCGTCGACGAGCTGGCCGAGCGGGATGGCCGCCGCGAGGGCGCCGCAGAACAGGGACACGATGACGGTGTTCACACGGGGGGTGCCGGTCCGGGCGTCGACCTTGCCGAAGACCTTCGGCACGAGGCCGTCCCGCGACATGGCGAACAGGACACGGGTCTGGCCGTAGAGGACTGTCAGGACGACGCTGGCGATCGAGATCACGGCGCCGGCGGCCAGCAGGGTGCCCCAGAACGCCTGTCCGCTGGCATCGTGCATGATCGCGGCGAGCGATGCCTCGGAGCCCTCGAAGTCCTTCCAGTTCCACGCGCCGACGGCGACGGCGGCGACCAGGACGTAGAGGGTGGTGACGATGATCAGCGAGAGCATGATGGCCCGCGGCAGGTCGCGCTGCGGGTTCTTCGCCTCCTCGCCCGCGGTGGAGGCCGCGTCGAAGCCTATGTACGAGAAGAAGAGGCTGGCGCCCGCTGCGCTGACCCCGGCCATGCCGAGCGGCATGAAGTCGGCGTAGTTGCCGGACTCGAAGCCCATGAAGCCGATGGTGCAGAACAGCACGAGCGCGGCGATCTTCACGATGACCATGATCGTGTTGGCGCGGGCGGACTCCCTGGCTCCACCGAGCAGGAAGACCATCGCGAGCAGGACCACGACCAGCGCGGGCAGGTTGACGATGCCGCCCTCGCCCGGCGCGGAGGAGAGCGCCTCGGGGATGGTGACGCCGATGGTCCCGTTCAGCAGCTCGTTGACGTACTCGCCCCAACCGACGGCCACCGCCGCCACCGAGACGCCGTATTCCAGGACGAGGCACCAGCCGCAGACCCAGGCGACGAATTCACCCATCGTTGCGTACGCATACGAATAGGAGGAGCCCGCCACCGGAATGGTGCCGGCCAGCTCCGCGTACGAGAGGGCGGAGAACAGAGCCGTCAGACCCGCGATGACGAAGGCCAGCGTGACGGCGGGGCCGGCCTGTGGCACGGCGTCGCCGAGGACGACGAAGATCCCGGTGCCGAGGGTGGCACCGATGCTGATCATGGTCAGTTGCCACATCGACAGGGAGCGGCGAAGGCTGCCGCCCTCACCCTTGCCCCCCTCTTCGACCAGCAGTTCCACCGGCTTGCGCCGGAAGAGGGCGGAGAGCGCGGACGCCTTGGGGACGGTCGGCTCGGTGGCCGGCGGGGCTGCGCCTTGATCCAGCACTGCGGGGGCTCCTTGATCGCTGCCTGTCGGGGGTGCGACGACCGCGACGGAGCGCGGGCATGACGAAGAGACCCGCGAGGGAGGGGGACCGCCGAGCAGGCGGTCGCCGCCACTCCTGGTACGAGGCATGAGCCTAAGCGCCAGAGCTTCGCACTCGTAATGCAGAGATGTTGCGCATCTACGGATGATCATTGCGCGCTGGCGGCGGACACGGGGAAACATTGCACCCCACCGCATGAATCCACTCCTCAGGGGTGTGAACCGCCCTCTTCCTGCGCATGGACTCCTCATGCCCGATGACCCGCGCCGCGTGTACCCGGCGACACCTCGAACGGACAGCCCGGCGGGCTGGCTCGCCCCGCATGCCTTCCTGCGCGGCACGGCCTGGTTCGACCGCGGACGCGCGGTGCGCGCCGATCCCGGCGACCTGGCGCGGCTGCCCTGGGACATCGCCGAGCGGGCCGCGCTGCCCATCGGCGTACGGGTCGAGTTCGAGGCGGCGCCGGGCACCCGGGCGGTCGAACTGCGCTACCGCGCGACGGTGCCCGGCAGCGGGGACGCCTTACGGTCCCTGCGCCACTGCTTCGCCCTGTGGCGGGACGGGCGGCGGGTCGGCGAACTGTTCACCGAGCCGTCCGAGGAGTCCACGGTCAGCCTCCGGCTTCCGCCCGGCGGAGGCGCGTTCACGGTCCACCTGCCGGAGAGTCAGGCGCCCGTGGTCCTCGGCCTGCGGGCGGTGGGCGGCGCGATCGCCCCCGCGCCCTCGCGGCCCCGCTGGCTGGTGCACGGGGACTCGATCACCGAGGGCTGGTGGTCGACCCGGCCCGCGCACGCCTGGCCGGCCGTGGCCGGCCGGATTCTGGACCTGGACACGGTCAACCTCGGGTTCGCGGGCGGGGCGCGCGGCGAGCTGCCGCTGGCGGAACAGCTGGCGAGCCTTCCGGGCGAGCTGCTGACCCTGGCCTTCGGCACCAACTGCTGGGGGGTGGTGCCGTGTTCGGCCTCGCTCCTCTACGAGACGACCCGGTCGTTCGTGACACTCGTACGCCGGGGGCACCCGGACACCCCCCTCCTCGTCCTCTCCCCCGTCCTGCGCCCCGCGGCCGAGACCACACAAAACGCCCTGGGGGCGACACTCGCGGACCTGCGCGCCGCGATGGAGGAGGCGGTCCGGGACCTCGTCGCGGCGGGCGACCCGCGTCTCGTGCTGCTGCCCGGTCTCCCCCTGCTCGGGCCGGACGACCTCGCCGACGGCCTGCATCCGCACGACGGCGGCCATGAGCGCCTGGCGGCGGCCGTCGCGGACACCCTGCGGGAATCCGGGTTCGCCGGCCAGGCCGGCTCGGCCCTCGCCCTGGGACGGAGCGCCTGAGAGCCTGTCGGGTGGCCTTCGATCGACAGGCGGACGCGACTGGTGCGGGCGATCCCAAGGCGCCGGGACGCCGCGGTAGCGGATCTACCGGGGCATCCCGGCAACGCAGGCAGCGTGCGTGCCAGGGCGTGACCGCCCGGTCAGAGGCCACCCGACAGGCTCTGAGAGCGGCGGGGCGGGCCGTACGGATGCGGCCGCGGTCCCGACGGCCGCGGGCTCCCCGGGAATCATTCCCGGGGAGCCCGCGGCCGTCGGGACCGCCTCGGTGCGGGGCCGGCCCGCGGGCGCCCGTACCGAGGCGGTCCCTGGGGCTCAGCTCCAGCTGGCGTGCAGCGGCTTGCCCTCGGCGTAGCCGGCGGCGCTCTGGATGCCGACGACGGCCTTCTCCTCGAACTCGGCGAGCGAGGCGGCCCCCGCGTAGGTGCAGGAGGAACGGACGCCCGCGATGATCGAGTCGATCAGGTCCTCCACGCCCGGACGGGCCGGGTCGAGGAACATCCGGGAGGTCGAGATGCCCTCCTCGAAGAGACCCTTTCGGGCACGGTCGTACGCCGACTCCTCGCTCGTACGGTTGCGCACGGCGCGGGCCGAAGCCATCCCGAAGGACTCCTTGTAGAAGCGCCCGTGCGCGTCCTGCTGCAGGTCGCCCGGGGACTCGTAGGTACCGGCGAACCAGGAGCCGATCATGACGTTGGAGGCGCCGGCGGCGAGGGCCATGGCGACGTCGCGCGGGTGGCGGACACCCCCGTCGGCCCAGACGTGCTTGCCGAACTTCGCGGCCTCGGCCGCGCACTCCAGGACGGCCGAGAACTGCGGGCGGCCGACACCGGTCATCATCCGGGTGGTGCACATGGCGCCGGGGCCGACACCGACCTTGATGATGTCCGCGCCGGCCTCGATCAGATCGCGGACGCCCTCGGCGGCGACGATGTTGCCCGCGACGATCGGCACCTGCGGGTCGAGCCCGCGCACGGCCCTGATCGCGGCGATCATCGATTCCTGGTGGCCGTGCGCGGTGTCGACGACGAGGGTGTCCACCCCGGCGTCGAGGAGCTGCTTGGCCTTGCCGGCCACATCACCGTTGATGCCCACGGCGGCGGCGATGCGCAGCCGGCCGCGGGCGTCGGTGGCGGGCGTGTAGAGGGTCGCGCGGAGCGCGCCCTTGCGGGTGAGGATGCCGGCCAGGCGCCCGTCCTCGTCGACGGCCGGGGCGTAACGGCGGTTGGCCTGGTCCAGGGTGTTGAAAGCCTCACGCGGGTCGATGCCGGCGTCGAGGAGCAGCAGGTCCCTGGACATGACCTCGGACAGCTGGGTGAAACGGTCCACACCGGACAGGTCGGCGTCGGTGACGACCCCGACCGGGCGGCGGTCCTCGTCGACGACGACGCCGGCGTCGTGGGCCCGCTTGGGCAGCAGCGAGAGCGCGTCGGCCACGGTCTGGTGCGGGGCGAGCTCGATGGCGGTGTCCAGGACGTGGTGACGGCTCTTCACCCACGACACGACGTCGGTGACGACCTCGATCGGGATGTCCTGGGGGATGACGACGATGCCGCCGCGGCGGGCGACGGTCTCGGCCATCCGGCGGCCGGCGATCGCGGTCATATTGGCCACGACCAGCGGGATCGTCGTGCCGGTGCCGTCAGGCGAGGAGAGGTCCACCGCCTGGCGGGAACCCACGGCCGAGCGGCTCGGCACCATGAACACATCGTCGTACGTCAGGTCGTACGGCGGCTTGACGTCATTGAGGAAACGCACGTGCTGAACATCCAGTCGTTCGGAGTGGCCCCTAGGCATTTCAGCCAGGGGAAAAAGCACGTAGTTCATTGTCCCACGCACCCGGGCATACCAGTCCCGCGCGATTCATCCGAGGCTTCCGGCAGCGGCTTCGTCGGATCCTCCGAAGGCACGGTGGGGAAGGGGCCGCCGCGCCGACCGGAGATGCCCGGAGGCGCGGCGGGCACGGCAGCGCGGCCGAGCAGGCCGCTCGGGCCGGTTCGGCACGGGCCGGGGGCGCGGAACGCCGCCGCGCCCGGTGGGCCGGTCAGACGCCGTCCGGGTCCTTGCGGTCCAGGGCGGGGCGCGGGCCGGGGGCCTCCGTCAGCAGGTGGTCCGCGGCGGCGCGGTCGGTGACCAGGCTGGTCACGAGGCCCGAGCGGAGCACCGCCCCGATCGCCGCCGCCTTGCGCTGCCCGCCGGCGATCGCGACGACCTCCGGGATCCGGCGCAGCCGGTCGGCTTCGACGGTGATGCAGCGCTCGCCCAGGTCACGGCCGACCCGGCGCCCCTCGGAGTCGAAGAGGTGCGCCGACATCTCGGCGGCGACGCCGAGGGAGGCGTAGTGCGCGCGCTCCTGGTCCGTCAGCATGTCGTGCACCGTGGAGATGCCGGGCTCCCAGGAGCCGATGGAGACGCAGGCGACGGTGACCTTGTCGAAGTACTCGAAGGCCCGCGCGATACCCGTCTGGTCCCTCAGGGCGGCGGCGGTCGCCGGGTCCGGGAGCAGCATGGGCGCGTAGATGGGGTGCGCCTCGCCCCCCGAGACCTGGGCGGCGCGCCGCACCGCCTCGACCGAGCCGCGCTCCGCCGTACCCGCGTCGTACACGCCGGTGAGCTGCACGACCGTGCAAGGCGGCAGCCGGTCGAGGGCGGCGGCCATGTGGATGGTGGAACGCCCCCAGGCCAGGCCGAGGACGTCGCCCTCGGTGACCAGCTCGCCGAGCAGGTCGGCCGCGACCTCGCCGAGGTTCTCCGGGTCGGGCGATTCGTCCTCGCCCTCCGCCGGAGACTCGACGACGACGGCGTGGCGGAGCCCGAAGCGGGCGCGGAGCGCGTCGGAGCGCTCCGCGTCGAGTTCGGCCGGTACGCGGATCTCGATGCGCACGAGGTCGCGTTCGAGGGCGGTCTCCAGGACCCGGGCCACCTTGAAGCGGCTGACCCCGAACTCCTCGGCGATCTGGATCTTGGACTTGCCCTCGAGGTAGAAGCGGCGGGCCATCGCCGCCGCCTGCACCAGCTCCGCGGGTCCCATCCGCAGGGCTGACCGTCCCGCTGAGATACCCGCCACCGCGATCTCCTCACTGCTGTTCACGTACCGCTGATCACATACTGCTCACGCACGGATGGTTCGCATACTGCTGTTCACACTCTGGACTCACCGTTCATCCTGTCAGATCCGGCGGCCCTTGATCAGGCCTGCCGGCGCTCCGACGGACCGCGTTCATCTACCGGAGGCTCAATGGCCACACGCCCACGCCGCGGACGCGGTGGCCGACTCCGCGGCGGCGCGCAGCGAGCGGACCGCCTGGGCCGGGTCCGCGGCACCGTACACGGCCGACCCGGCGACGAAGACGTCGGCGCCGGCCTCGGCGCAGCGTTCGATGGTGGACTCCGCGACACCGCCGTCGACCTGGAGCCACAGTTCGAGGCCGTGCTTGGAGATCAGCTCACGGGTGCGGCGGATCTTGGGGAGCATGATGTCGAGGAAGGACTGCCCCCCGAAGCCGGGCTCGACCGTCATGATCAGCAACATGTCGAGCTCGGGGAGCAGGTCCTCGTAGGGCTCGATGGGCGTCGCGGGCTTGAGCGCCATCGACGCCCGCGCCCCCTTGGCCCGGATCTCCCGCGCCAGCCGCACAGGCGCGGCGGCGGCCTCCACGTGGAAGGTGACGGACCCGGCCCCGGCCTCCACGTACCGCGGGGCCCAGCGGTCGGGGTCCTCGATCATGAGGTGGCAGTCCAGCGGGGTGTCCGTGGCCCGGCTGAGCGACTCCACCACCGGCACGCCCAGGGTCAGATTGGGCACGAAGTGGTTGTCCATCACGTCGACGTGGAGCCAGTCGGCACCGTCGACGGCCTTCGCCTCCTCGGCGAGGCGGGCGAAGTCCGCGGACAGGATGCTGGGATTGATCTGCGCCATGTGCCAAGCCTGCCATGCTCTTGGGCACTTCTTTGCCGCTGCGGCGTTTCGTGTGCGGTTCCGTGCGATCCGACGGGACCGGAGGCCATGACAGGACGGACAATCCCGGCCTTTCGCCGCCGGTGACGGCGAGCGGGCGCCTGTCGTCCGCGTGGAGCACGCCGGGGACGGCCCGGCGGTGCGCCACACGGACGTCCACGGGACCGCCCGAGCGGAGACCGCCGTCAGGCGGTACGCCGCAGCAGCGCCAGGTACATCGCGTCCGTGCCGTGCAGATGCGGCCACAGCTGGACGTCGGGGCCGTCGCCCAGCGCGGGCACCGCGGACATCAGGGGCCGCGCGTCGATCCATTCGGCCTCCACGACCGGGCCGCCGCGGCCCTTGAGGACGTCCTCGACCACGACGCGCGTCTCGGCCAGATGCGGCGAGCAGGTCGCGTAGCCGACGACGCCGCCGACGCGGACGGCCTGGAGGGCCTCCCGCAGCAGTCCGCGCTGGAGTGGGGCGAAGCCGTCCAAGTCCTCCGGGCGGCGGCGCCAGCGGGCCTCCGGACGGCGACGGAGGGCCCCGAGACCCGAGCAGGGCACGTCCATGAGGACCCGGTCGAAGGAGCCGGGGCGCCAGGGCGGGCGGGTGCCGTCCGCGGCGATGACCTGGTACGGGCCGGGATTTCCCGCCAGAGCCCGTTCGACGAGCCGGGCCCGGTGCGGCTGCCTCTCGGAGGCCAGCAGGACCGCTCCGCGCTCAGCGGCCAGCGCGCCGAGCAGCGCGGCCTTGCCCCCGGGGCCCGCGCACCCGTCGAGCCAGCGCTCGTCACGGCCCTCCAGGGGCGCGGCGGCGAGGGCGATCGCCACCAGCTGGCTGCCCTCGTCCTGCACGCCGGCGCGGCCCTCGCGCACGGCCTCCACGGCGCCGGGCTCACCGCCTTCGGACAGCCGGACGGCGTACGGCGACCAGCGTCCGGGCAGGGTGTCCTCGCCGAGCAATTCGTCGGTGGTCGCGCGGCCGGGACGGGCCACGAGGGTGACCTCGGGGCGCTCGTTGTCCGCCTCCAGGAGGTCCTCGATGCCGGCCCGCCCGCCGCCGAGGGCGTCCCAGAGCGCGGAGACCACCCAGCGGGGATGCGAGTGGACGACGGCCAGGTGGTCCTCGGCGTCGTCCTCGTAGGGCGGGGCGACACGCTGCACCCAGGTGTCGAGGTCGTGCTGCGCGATCTTCCGCAGGACGGCGTTCACGAACTTGGCCCGCCCGTCGCCGAGGACCACCCGGGCCAGCTCCACGCTCGCCGAGACGGCCGCGTGCGTCGGGATGCGTGTCGCGAGCAGCTGGTGGGCGCCGAGCGACAGCACGTCGAGCACCGGCGGATCGACCTCGCGCAGCGGCCGGTCGATGCACGAGGCGACGATCGCGTCGTACGTGCCCTGGCGGCGCAACGTGCCGTACACCAGTTCCGTCGCGAGCGCCGCGTCCCGCCCGTCGAACTTCTCCGGCCCCTCCTTCTCCCGCGCCTTCTTCAGCAGCGGCGGCAGCACCAGGTTCGCGTAGGCGTCCCGCTCGTCGACCGCCCTGAGCGCCTCGAAGGCGAGGATCCGGACCGGATCCTTCTTGGGGCGTCGGTACGGTTTGGGGGGACGCGGGGTACGGCGCTGTGCCTGCTCGCTCAAAAGGTGCTCCGCTGACGAAGTGAGAAAGGTCGAACCCTCCAAGCCTACGTCCGCGGCGGGGCCTCCCCCGCCGCCCGGGAACGGCCGGCCCCGCGCACCGGGACCGTCAGACGCCGACGCGCTCGCCCGGGGCGATCCGGACGCCGCGCGCCCAGTCCGCGGCCCGCATCGGCTTCTTGCCCTGCGGCTGGACCCAGAGGAGTTCGACGGCGTAGGAGCCGGTACCGACGAACACGTTGTTCTTGCCGGCCGCGAGCTCGCCGGGCGCCAGGTCGGTGCGGTCGGGCACCGGCAGGGCGTGGATCAGCTTGAGGCGCTCGCCGCGGAACAGGGTCCAGGCGCCCGGGGCCGGCGTGCAGGCCCGCACCAGCCGGTCGACCCGCAAAGCGGGGGCGTTCCAGTCCACGTGGGCGTCCTCGACCTGGATCTTGGGTGCCTGCGTGATGCCGTCGGCCGGTTGCGGAACGGCCTGGAGGCTGCCGTCCTCGATGCCGTCCATGGTCGCGGAGAGCAGCCCGGCGCCCGCGAAGGCGAGCCGGGTGAGCAGGTCGCCGCTCGTGTCGGTGGGCCGGACGTCCTCGGTGATCACACCGTAGACCGGGCCGGAGTCGAGCCCTTCCTCGATGAGGAACGTGGAGGCGCCCGTCACCTCGTCGCCGGCCAGCACCGCGTGCTGCACGGGGGCCGCGCCGCGCCACGCGGGCAGCAGCGAGAAGTGCAGGTTGACCCAGCCGTGGGCGGGCACGTCGAGGGCGACGCGGGGCAGCAGCGCGCCGTAGGCGACGACAGGGCAGCAGTCCGGGGCGATCTCGCGCAGCCGCGCCAGGAAATCCTCGTCCCGGGGCTTCGCGGGCCGGAGCACCTCGATGCCGGCCTCCTCCGCGCGCTGGGCGACCGGGCTCGCGACGAGTCGCCGGCCGCGGCCCGCGGGGGCGTCGGGCCGGGTGACGACGGCGGCCACCTCGTGCCGGCCGGAGGAGATCAGGGCGTCCAGGGCGGGTACGGCGACCTCGGGGGTGCCTGCGAAGACGAGCTTCATCGGTGGCTGACTGCCTGTCTGTCTCGGGACGGTTTGCGGCACACCAGTCTAGGCCGGTGCCGCCGACCGGCCGGAAGCACGCCACCGCGCGACGTGCCGACGCCCCGGCACGAGGGGGCGTACGTACGCGAGGGCGCTCCGCGCATATGCGGATACGCCCCCGCAGCGTGACCTGACCACCGGTGGCGCGTTGGTCAAGAGAGATTGACCGACCGGGCCGCCCCACGCCGCGGCCCGCCCCTATTGACACGCCGGTTCGAGAGGCTTGCACATGGCCGACCACGCAACCCACGACGCCCAAGCCCGGGCAAGCCTGCACCTGTTGGTGCGGGACATCGAGCGGGTCCGGCGGCAGGTGGACGCGCTGCGCACGCTCACGGCCCAGTTGGGCAATGTCTACCGCCCGCGCCGCTCCGGCCCGTCGACGGGCTTCGTCGTCTACGGGCGGGCGCCCGCACCGACCGTACGCCTCGCCCAGGAACTGCGTGACAGCATCGAGACCCTGGTCACCGCGGCCGTCGACTTCGACCGCTCCCTGGGCTTCTCCTGGGACGCGGTGGGCTCCGCCCTCGGCGTCACCAAGCAGGCCGTGCACCGGCGTTACGGTTCCCGGCGCGCGTCCGCGCAGAGCGGCGGCCCCGCGGAGCAGGAGCACCCGGCGGAGCCGGGCGCGACCCGCACCCTTCCGGTGGTCCCGGCGGCACGGCCCATGCCGCCGCAGCCGACGCCCACCGCGCAGTCCGTCCGCGAGGAGACCCGCCCCCCGGCGTTCCCCGGCCCGCGCAACGGCTGACGAGCTCTCCGGCCGCCCACGCTCCCGTCGGAGCGGGGCGGCCGAGCCATGTCCCGGGTAGGCCCGACGGGAACCCCGGCGGGCGGCTCCCGGCCGCACGCCGCGGGAGCGCCGGAGCCGACCCTCCTTCGGGCCCAGAGCCTGTCGGGTGGCCTTCGGTCGACAGGCTCTCAGCCGATGTCCGGCGGGTCCACCCGGACCCGGACCGGTTCTCCGCCGCCGCGGGCGAGCCGCGCCGCCTGCGCCTTCTTCAGAGCCGCCGCCAGTGCCGCGCCGCTGCCCGGCGGGACACGGACCAGGGCCCGCTCCCAGCGCTCCCCCGGCGGGGTGTCGCCGGGGCGCCGGGCCGCGCCGGGACGGACGACGGGCAGCGCCACCGGTCCCAGTACCTCCGCGTCGCCCGGGAGGCCGGCCGCCGCGAGGAACGACTCCACCGCTTCAGCGGGTCCCGACACCGCCGCCATCCGCGACACCGGGGGGAAGCCCAGCTCCGCACGTTCCGCGAGCTCCCGCTGAGCGTGGCCGACGGGGTCCCACCGCACCAGGGCCTGGACGGGTCGCAGCGTGGGCTCGGCGACCACCACGACGACGCCTCCCGTGGCCGGGTCGCCCTGACCGCGTACGAGGGAGGCCGCGTCGATCCAGCGGCGCAGGGCCTCCTCGCCCGCCCGCAGATCGGGACGCCCGAGCATGGCCCAGCCGTCCAGGAGCAGCGCCGCCGCGTAGCCGCCCTCGGCGACCGGTTCGGCGCCCGGTGTGGCGACCACCAGCGCGGGACGCCCCGGCACGGCGTCCAGGACGTGGTCGCGCCCCGACGTGCGGACCGGGACCGCCGGGAACGCCCGGCCGAGCTCCTCGGCCGTCCGACGCGCGCCCACCACCTGGGCCCGCAGCCGGGCCGACCCGCACGCGACGCAGTGCCAGCCCGGCGCGTCCCGCCCGCACCAGCCGCAGCGCAGCTCCCGCTGACCGGGCGCCTCCAGGGGCCCCGCGCAGTGCCCGCAGCGGGCCGGGGTGCGGCAGCGCTCGCAGGCCAGTCTCGGTACGTAGCCCCGTCGGGGCACCTGGACCAGGACGGGGCCGGTCTTCAGTCCCTCCCGGACCGCCTGCCAGGCCAGGGAGGGCAGTCGGGCGGCACGGGCGGCCTCGTCGCGGGCCAGGTCGGTGTCCCCCACCGTGCGTACCAGCGGGGCCGCGGCCCGGACCTGGTCGCGGTCGGCCGCCAGGGGCCGGGCCCAGCCGCTCTCTACCAGCTGGGCGGCCTCGACGGTGCAGCTCGTCGAGCCGAGCAGGAAGGCGCACCGGTCGTGGGCGGCACGCAGCAGCAGGACGTCGCGCGCGTGGGGCTGCGGGGCGTGCGGCTCGCTGTGGCTGCCGTCGCCGTCGTCCCAGATGACGACGAGCCCCAGCTCCCCTACCGGGGCGAACATGGCCGCGCGGGTCCCTACGACCGCCCGGACCGCGCCGCGCCGTACCGCCAGCCACTGCGCGTACCGCTTCTCCGGCCCGGTCTCCGCCGTCAGCACGGCGTGCCGGCCGGTGCCGAGCAGCCCGGTGAGCGCCTCGTCGACGCGGCCGGCCGCGCGCCCGTCGGGGACGACGACGAGCGCCCCCCGCCCGGAGGCCAGCGTCGCGCCCACCGCGCGGGCCAGCTCCTCCGCCCAGTGCGGCCCCGGCAGCGCGTTCCAGACCGCCCTCGGCGCGCCGCCCCGGGCGAGGGACTCCAGGAACGCGGGTCCCTGGCGGTAGCGCGCCCAGGTGCCCGTTCCGGGCACGGGCGGCGGCGGCAGCGGCTCGGGCGAGGAGCGGCCCTCGGCACGTGCGCTGCGGGGCGGGATCGCCAGCTGGAGGACGTCCGCCAGGCTTCCGGCGTAGCGGTCGGCCACGGCCCGTGCGAGCGCCAGCAGCTCGGGGCTCAGGACCGGCTCGGGCGAGACCACGTCGGCGAGCGCGGCCAGCGCGCCCTGGTAGTCCGAATCGGTCCGTCGCTCGACGAGGAATCCGTCGATGAGCCGCCCGCCCTCGCGCCGGCCTTCGCGCACCTGGTGGGCGCCGGCACCGAAGCGTACGCGGACCCGCACGCCCGGCTGCGCGACGGCGTCCAGCTCCTCGGGCACGGCGTAGTCGAAGAACTGGTCGAGATGGAGCACGCCCTTGTTGACCACGACCCGGGCCACGGGCAGCCGTCCGGCCAGTGCGGCGCCCCGCCAGGTCCGGGGCTTGGCCCGCGGCACCTTCGCCCTGCGGACGGTCTCCCGGATGAGCGCGAGCTGCTCGGGCGGCTCGTCGGCCGCCTCCTCGGACTTCTCGTTCTCGCTGCTCACGGCCACATTCCTACCAGACCGCTCGGACAGCGCCGGTGCCCCTCGACAGCGGCCCGGCGCCCGTCCGGAGAGCGTCCGCGGGTACGCGAGAGCCCGGCACCCTCGGGGTACCGGGCTCTCGTGCGTCCACGGCTCTCGACGGCCGTGGGGGGATCAGACGCCCGCGGCCTTCTTCAGCGCGTCGACGCGGTCGGTGCGCTCCCAGGTGAAGTCGGGGAGCTCGCGGCCGAAGTGGCCGTAGGCCGCCGTCTGCGCGTAGATCGGGCGCAGCAGGTCGAGGTCGCGGATGATCGCGGCCGGGCGGAGGTCGAAGACCTCGCTGATGGCGTTCTCGATCTTCTCGGTCTCGATGGTGTGGGTGCCGAAGGTCTCGACGAAGAGACCGACCGGCTCGGCCTTGCCGATGGCGTACGCGACCTGGACCTCGCAGCGCGAGGCGAGGCCGGCGGCGACCACGTTCTTGGCGACCCAGCGCATGGCGTAGGCGGCCGAGCGGTCGACCTTGGACGGGTCCTTGCCGGAGAAGGCGCCGCCACCGTGGCGGGCCATGCCGCCGTAGGTGTCGATGATGATCTTGCGGCCGGTGAGGCCGGCGTCACCCATGGGGCCGCCGATCTCGAAGCGGCCGGTGGGGTTGACCAGCAGGCGGTAGCCCTCGGTGTCCAGCTTGATGCCGTCCTCGAGGAGCTCCTTGAGGACGTGCTCCACGACGAACTCGCGGACGTCGGGCGCGAGCAGCGACTCGAGGTCGATGTCGGAGGCGTGCTGCGAGGAGACCACGACGGTGTCGAGACGCACGGCCTTGTCACCGTCGTACTCGATGGTGACCTGGGTCTTGCCGTCGGGGCGCAGGTACGGGATGGTGCCGTTCTTGCGGACCTCGGTCAGGCGGCGCGAGAGGCGGTGCGCCAGGAAGATCGGGAGCGGCATGAGCTCCGGGGTCTCGTCCGACGCGTAGCCGAACATCAGGCCCTGGTCACCGGCGCCCTGCTTGTCCAGTTCGTCCTCGTCGCCCTCGACGCGCTTCTCGTAGGCGGTGTCGACGCCCTGCGCGATGTCCGGGGACTGCGACCCGATGGAGACCGAGACGCCGCAGGACGCGCCGTCGAAGCCCTTCTTCGAGGAGTCGTACCCGATCTCGAGGATCTTGTTGCGGACGAGGGTGGGGATGTCGGCCCACGCCTTGGTGGTCACCTCACCGGCGACGTGCACGAGGCCGGTGGTGATCAGCGTCTCGACGGCCACCCGCGAGGTGGGGTCCTCGCGGAGGAGTGCGTCGAGGATGGTGTCGCTGATCTGGTCAGCGATCTTGTCGGGGTGACCCTCGGTCACGGACTCCGAGGTGAACAGACGACGGGACACAACGCTCCCAATGGTTGCAGCGGCTGCTGGCTGAACAAATGTCGGACGGCAAGGGACTGCGCCCCGCGTCGTACCGGGACCAGTGTATCGGTCATGGTCGCGCAGTGGGCCAGGTGTCTCGCAAGATGGGAGCCTGATCACGACCGTTTTCGGCCTGCCGCTCCCGGCGCGCACCGGGACCCCCGCCCGCACACGGCCGGTCCCTCCGGATTCCGGCCGCCCCCGTCGACGGACTCCGTACGCGGAGTCCCGGGAATCCTACGCGACCGCGGGGCGCAGTCGCGGCACGACCAGGTCCCAGACCGTTTCGGCCAGAGCGTCCTTCGGGCCATACGGAACCGACACTTCTCCACCATCGGATGCGAGAACAACAGCTTCGTTCTCCTCCGATCCGAAGGTCTTGCGCTCGCCTACCTCATTGACGACGAGGAGGTCGCATCCCTTGCGACGCAGCTTCTCCCGGCCGTTGGCCAGCACGTCGTCCGTCTCGGCGGCGAATCCGACGACCACCTGGCCGGGCAGGGGGCGCTCCCCGGAGACCTCGGCCAGGATGTCGGGATTGCGGACGAGCACGACCGTCGGCGCCTCGACGTCGTCCTTCTTCTTGATCTTGCCGGTGGCGTAGACCGCGGGGCGGAAGTCGGCCACGGCAGCGGCCATCACCACCGCGTCGGCGTCGCCGGCGGCCTTGAGGACGGCCTCGCGCAGCTGGACGGCCGTGCCGACGTGCACCACGTCGACGCCCGCGGGGTCGGGGATACCGGTGTTGGCCTCGACGAGGGTCACCCGGGCACCGCGTGCGGCGGCGGCCCTGGCCAGCGCGTAGCCCTGCTTGCCGGAGGAACGGTTGCCCAGGTAACGAACCGGGTCGAGCGGTTCCCTCGTACCGCCCGCGCTGACCACCACGTGACGGCCCACGAGATCGGGTGCGGCGGCTCCGCGCGCCAGGACGCGGCGGCATACCTCGAAGATCTCGGCGGGATCGGGCAGCCGGCCCTTGCCGGTGTCGACGCCCGTGAGCCGGCCCACGGCGGGCTCCACGACGACGGCGCCGCGACGGCGCAGCGTCGCGACGTTCTCCCGGGTGGCGGGGTGTTCCCACATCTCGGTGTGCATGGCGGGGGCGAAGACGACCGGGCAGCGGGCCGTGAGGAGCGTGTTCGTCAGCAGGTCGTCGGCGAGGCCGTGGGCGGCCCTGGCGAGGATGTCGGCGGTGGCCGGGGCGACCACCACGAGGTCGGCGGCCTGGCCGATCCGCACGTGCGGGACCTCGTGGACGGACTCCCAGACCTCGGTGGAGACGGGGTTGCCGGAGAGGGCGGACCAGGTGGCGGCGCCGACGAAGTTCAGCGCGGAAGCGGTGGGGACGACCCGCACGTCGTGCCCCGACTCGGTCAGCCGCCGCAGCAGCTCACACGCCTTGTACGCGGCGATCCCGCCGCTGACCCCCAGGACGACCTTCGGCTTTGCCACGGCGCTCAACTTCACTCCCCGCACTCGGATGCGTACGTCTCCATGAGACACCACAGGCCCGGCGGATGTTCCGCCGGGCCTGTGGTGAAAAGCGTGAGGTGCTTACTGCGCCGGGCCCTCGATGGCCTCGGAGGTCAGCAGACCCGCGTTGATCTCGCGCAGGGCGATCGAGAGCGGCTTCTCGTGGACGTGGGTGTCGACGAGCGGACCGACGTACTCGAGCAGGCCCTCGCCGAGCTGCGAGTAGTACGCGTTGATCTGGCGCGCGCGCTTGGCCGCGTAGATCACGAGGCTGTACTTCGAGTCGGTCGCCTCGAGCAGCTCGTCGATCGGCGGGTTGATGATGCCCTCGGGCGTGGTGATGGAAGAGGACACGCTCTAGCCTTCCGAAGAAACTTCTGGGTGAGCTGATCCGGATGATCAGATCCAGGTGATCAGAAATCGATCAAACAACGTTCATCAAGGCTAGCAGCTCGCGCGCCACGTCCTCGACGGAGGTGTTGACCAGGGTGGTGTCGAACTCGGGCTCCGCGGCCAGTTCGATCTTGGCGGCGGCCAGTCGACGCTCGATGACCTCGGGCGACTCGGTGCCCCGGCCGGTGAGCCGGCGGACCAGCTCGTCCCAGCTCGGCGGGGCCAGGAAGACGAGCTGCGAGTCCGCCATGGACTCCTTGACCTGACGGGCCCCCTGGAGGTCGATCTCCAGGAGGACCGGCTCGCCCGCCTCCAGACGGTCCAGGACCGCGCGGCGGGGCGTGCCGTAGCGGTTGCCCGCGAACTCGGCCCACTCGAGGAGCTCGCCGTTGGCGACCAGCTTGTCGAATTCGTCGTCCGTGACGAAGAAGTACTGGACTCCGTGCTTCTCGCCGGGACGCGGCTTCCGTGTCGTGGCCGACACCGAGAGCCAGACCTCGGGATGGACCTTGCGCATATGGGCGACGACCGTACTCTTGCCGACCCCGGAGGGGCCGGAGAGCACGGTCAGCCGCGGACGTACCTCTGCTGCCATGCAGCGATTATTCCAGCTTCACGGGAGTGCCCGGGACGACCGGCGCCGGCTCAGAGTCTGTCGGGTGGCCTCTGACCGCCCGGCCGGAGGCCACCCGACAGGCTCTCAGGAACCGGTGCTGCCGAACTCGCGCTCCAGGGAGGCGATCTGGTTGGAACCGAGACCTCGCACACGACGGCTCTCGGAGATGCCGAGCCGCTCCATGAGCTGCTTGGCGCGGACCTTGCCCACGCCCGGCAGGGACTCGAGCAGTGCGGAGACCTTCATCTTGCCGATGACGTCGTTCTCCTGGCCCTGCTTGATGACCTCGTGGAGGGAAGCGCCGGAGTGCTTGAGTCGATTCTTGACCTCGGCCCGCTCCCGGCGAGCCGCGGCGGCCTTTTCGAGCGCGGCTGCGCGCTGTTCAGGGGTAAGGGGCGGAAGAGCCACGCCTGCGTCACCTCGGATGTCGAACTGTCGGATACGGACCGGTGAGGGGCCTGGTCGCCCCACACCAGCGGAGCAACGAACAACGCAGTCGCCGTTGAACGCTGACTCTGCCCCGGAGACTAGCGGCCCGCGCCTCTCCAGTCAGCGAGAACAGACTAAAAGTCCTGGTCAGCATCGACCGACCAGGACATTTCCGACATAAAGACCGGCTTTTCGGCCAAGTTCCGCCAAGGAGTGAGACGGCTCCGACCTGCGGATTGGCCCGACGAGTGCCGGGCCCCTCCCCGGCGTCTCCCGCTCGCCCTCCCGCAGAGGCCACCCGTCAGGCTCTCAGAGCCTGACGGCCGCCCGGATCTCGTCCGCGAACCGGTCCGCGGCGTCCCGGAGCGCGGTGGCGTCCGGCCCGTGCCGGAGAACGCCCCGGCTGACGTTCGGGACGACGTTGCGGACCGCGGCGCCGAACACCGCGGGGAGGTCGGCCGCGGTCGCGCCCTGGGCTCCGATGCCGGGGGCCAGCAGCGGACCGTTGATGTCGAGGTCGAAGGAGGAGAGATCGCCCAGGGTGGCGCCGACGACCGCGCCGAAGGAGCCCATCGGGGTCTCCCCCGCGTTCTCCGCCGCCAGGTGCGCCAGCATCGTGGCGCCGATCGTGCGGCCGTCCTCGCGCACCGCCCGCTGCACCTCGGCGCCCTCCGGGTTGGAGGTGAGCGCCAGCACGAACAGGCCGGCGCCGTTCGCGCGGGCCAGGTCGACCGCCGGCTGCAGCGAGCCGTAGCCGAGGTACGGGGAGACCGTGAGAGCGTCCGAGAAGAGCGGCGCGTCCCGGTGGAGGAAGGTCTCCGCGTAGGCGGCCATGGTGGAGCCGATGTCGCCGCGCTTGGCGTCCATGACGACCAGCGTGCCCGCCGCGCGGGCGTCCGCCACCGTCCGCTCCAGGACGGCGACCCCCCGGGAGCCGAAGCGCTCGAAGAACGCGGCCTGCGGCTTGAAGGCCGCCACCCGGGCGGCCAGGGCCTCCACCACGGTCCGGGAGAAGCGCTCCAGGCCCGCGACGTCGTCGCTCAGGCCCCAGGAGGAGAGCAGCGCGGCGTGCGGGTCGATGCCCACGCAGAGCGGCCCCCGCGCGTCCATCGCGGAGCGCAGACGGCGGCCGAAGGCAGCGGGCCGCTCGGCGGACGTCGGTGCGGACAGGTGGTCGGGCGACGGGTCGGGCGTCACTTCGTGGCCTTTCGGGAGTCGGCGCCGACGGCCTCGGCGAGGGTGGCGTACGGGGAGGCCGCGAGGCGTGCGGCGAGGCCCTTGTGGATCGCGCGGGCGTAGAACGGGCCTTCGTAGACGAAGGCGCTGTAGCCCTGGATCAGCGTGGCACCGGCGAGGATGCGCTGCCACGCGTCCTCGGCGTTCTCGATGCCGCCGACGCCCACCAGGGTGATCCGATCGCCGACGCGGGCGTGGAGACGACGCAGGACCGCCAGCGAGCGCTCCTTGACCGGCGCGCCGGACAGGCCGCCGGTCTCCTTGACCAGGGCGGGGTCGGACCTCAGTCCCAGCCCCTCGCGGGCGATGGTGGTGTTGGTGGCGATGATGCCGTCCAGACCGAGTTCCAGCGCGAGGTCGGCGACCGCGTCGACGTCCTCGTCGGCCAGGTCGGGGGCGATCTTCACCAGGAGCGGGACCCGGCGGTCGGTGACCGTGCGGTCCGCCGCCTCGCGCACGGCGGTCAGCAGCGGGCGCAGCGACTCGGTGGCCTGGAGGTTCCGCAGACCGGGGGTGTTGGGCGAGGAGACGTTGACGACCAGGTAGTCGGCGTAGCCGGCCAGGCGCTCGGTGGAGGTGACGTAGTCGGCGGCGGCCTCGGCCTCGGGGACGACCTTGGTCTTGCCGATGTTGACGCCCACCACGGTCCTGAAGACCGGGACCCGCTCGCGCAGGCGGGCGGCGACCGCCGCGGAACCCTCGTTGTTGAAGCCCATGCGGTTGATCAGGGCGCGGTCCGGGACCAGCCGGAAGAGCCGCTTCCGCGGGTTGCCGGGCTGGGCCTGTCCGGTCACGGTGCCGATCTCGACGTGGTCGAAGCCGAGCATCGACATGCCGTCGATCGCCAGAGCGTTCTTGTCGAAGCCGGCCGCGAGTCCGAACGGGCCGTGCATCCGCAGACCGAGGGCCTCGGTACGGAGCTCCTCGTGGCGCGGGGCGAGGACGGCGGCCACGAAGGTCCGCAGGACCGGGACGCGGGCCGCGAGCCGGATCCAGCGGAAGGCCAGGTGGTGGGCCGCCTCCGGGTCCATGCGCTTGAAGACCAGGTGGAAGAAGAACTTGTACATGCGCTGAGTCCAGGTGTGCTCATGCGGAGGGGGACACCGCGGGCCTTGCCGGTGTCCCCCTGCGCGAACGGGCTGTCGGGCCTTGGGGCCGGTTCCCGCCGGGGCGAGCCGGCCGGGTGCGGCCGGTGGTGTCCGCACGGCGGGGCGGCCACCACCGGGAGGGTGCGTGATCCGGAGGCCCCGCCCGGTCCGCGGCGTCCGGCGCGCTCGCCGTGTGCCGGGGAACCGTCGCCGTACGTCCGGCACGATAACGGTCCTCCGCCGCGCCCCTCAGAGCCTGTCGGGTGGCCTCTGACCGCCCGGCCGGAGGCCACCCGACGGGCTCTCAGGCGCGGGCCGCGATCAGGTGCTCCGCGTGCTCCTGGAGGGAGCGGACGCCCACGTCTCCGTGGTTCAGCGCGTCGATGCCCTGGACGGCCGCGGCGAGCGCCTGCACCGTGGTCAGGCACGGGACGCTGCGCGCCACGGCCGCCGTGCGGATCTCGTAGCCGTCGAGGCGGCCTCCGGTGCCGTACGGGGTGTTGACGATCAGGTCGACCTGGCCGTCGTGGATGAGCTGGACGATCGTCCGCTCGCCGTTCGGCCCCTCGCCCTCGGACTGCTTGCGCACGATCGTGGCGTTGATGCCGTTGCGCTTGAGGACCTCGGCGGTACCGGAGGTGGCCAGCAGCTCGAAGCCGTGGGCGACCAGCTCACGGGCCGGGAAGATCATCGAGCGCTTGTCCCGGTTGGCGACCGAGATGAACGCGCGCCCCTTGGTGGGCAGCGGTCCGTAGGCGCCGGCCTGGGACTTGGCGTAGGCCGTGCCGAACACCGCGTCGATGCCCATGACCTCGCCGGTCGAGCGCATCTCCGGGCCCAGGACGGTGTCCACGCCACGGCCGTGCACGTCGCGGAAGCGCGACCACGGCATCACGGCCTCCTTGACGGAGATCGGCGCGTCCAGCGGCAGGGTGCCGCCGTCGCCGTTCTTGGGGAGCAGGCCCTCGGCGCGCAGCTCGGCGATGGTGGCGCCCAGCGAGATGCGGGCGGCGGCCTTCGCCAGCGGCACCGCGGTCGCCTTCGAGGTGAAGGGGACCGTCCGCGAGGCGCGCGGGTTCGCCTCCAGGACGTAGAGGATGTCGCCGGCCATCGCGAACTGGATGTTGATCAGACCGCGCACGCCGACGCCCTTGGCGATCGCCTCGGTGGAGGCGCGCAGCCGCTTGATGTCGAAGCCGCCGAGCGTGATCGGGGGCAGGGCGCAGGCCGAGTCGCCGGAGTGGATGCCGGCTTCCTCGATGTGCTCCATGACGCCGCCGAGGTAGAGCTCGGTGCCGTCGTAGAGGGCGTCCACGTCGATCTCGATGGCGTCGTCGAGGAAGCGGTCGACCAGGACCGGCCGGGTGGGGCTGATCTCGGTGGACTCGGCGATGTACGACTCGAGCCGGGTCTCGTCGTACACGATCTCCATGCCGCGTCCGCCGAGCACGTACGAGGGGCGGACGAGGACGGGGTAGCCGATCTCGTCGGCGATGGCCTTGGCCTCGGCGAAGGTCGTCGCGGTGCCGTGCTTCGGGGCGGGGAGTCCGGCCTCGGCGAGGACGCGGCCGAAGGCGCCGCGGTCCTCGGCGGCGTGGATGGCCTCCGGAGGGGTGCCGACGACGGGGACGCCGTTGTCCTTGAGGGCCTGGGACAGGCCGAGCGGGGTCTGGCCGCCGAGCTGGACCACGACACCGGCGACCGGGCCGGCCAGCGTCTCGGCGTGGACGATCTCCAGGACGTCCTCCAGGGTGAGCGGCTCGAAGTACAGCCGGTCGGAGGTGTCGTAGTCGGTGGAGACGGTCTCCGGGTTGCAGTTGACCATCACGGTCTCGTAGCCCGCGTCGCTGAGCGCGAAGGAGGCGTGGACGCAGGAGTAGTCGAACTCGATGCCCTGGCCGATGCGGTTCGGGCCGGAGCCGAGGATGATCACCGCGGGCTTCTCGCGCGGCGCGACCTCGCTCTCCTCGTCGTACGAGGAGTAGAAGTACGGGGTCCTGGCGGCGAACTCGGCGGCGCAGGTGTCGACGGTCTTGTAGACCGGGCGGACGCCGAGCGCGTGCCGGACCTCGCGGACGACGTCCTCGCGCAGTCCGCGGATGTCGGCGATCTGGGCGTCGGAGAAGCCGTGGCGCTTGGCCTCGGCCAGGAGCTCGGGGTGGAGCTTCTCGGCCGCGGCCAGCTCGTCGGCGATCTCCTTGATGAGGAACAGCTGGTCGACGAACCACGGGTCGATCTTGGTGGCGTCGAAGACCTCCTGCGGGGTGGCCCCGGCGCGGATGGCCGCCATCACGGTGTTGATGCGGCCGTCGGTCGGGCGGATCGCCTCGCGCAGCAGCGCTTCCTTGTCGCCCGGCTCACCGGTGAAGGCGAACTGCGAACCCTTCTTCTCCAGCGAGCGCAGGGCCTTCTGAAGCGCCTCGGTGAAGTTGCGGCCGATCGCCATGGCCTCGCCGACCGACTTCATGGTCGTGGTCAGCGTGGAGTCCGCGGAGGGGAACTTCTCGAAGGCGAAGCGCGGGGCCTTGACCACGACGTAGTCGAGCGTGGGCTCGAAGGACGCCGGGGTCTTCTCCGTGATGTCGTTCGGGATCTCGTCGAGCGTGTAGCCGACGGCGAGACGCGCGGCGATCTTGGCGATCGGGAAACCGGTCGCCTTGGAGGCGAGTGCCGAGGAGCGGGAGACACGCGGGTTCATCTCGATGACGATGATCCGGCCGTCGTCCGGGTTGACGGCGAACTGGATGTTGCAGCCGCCGGTGTCGACGCCGACCTCGCGGATGATCGCGATGCCGATGTCGCGCAGCCGCTGGTACTCGCGGTCGGTGAGGGTCATCGCCGGGGCGACGGTGATGGAGTCGCCCGTGTGGACGCCCATCGGGTCGAAGTTCTCGATGGAGCAGACGACGACGACGTTGTCCGCCTTGTCGCGCATGAGCTCCAGCTCGTACTCCTTCCAGCCGAGGATGGACTCCTCCAGGAGCACCTCGGTGGTCGGGGAGAGCGTGAGGCCCTGCCCGGCGATCCGGCGCAGTTCCTCCTCGTCGTGGGCGAAGCCGGAGCCGGCACCGCCCATGGTGAAGGAGGGTCGGACGACGACGGGGTAGCCGCCGAGGGTCTCGACGCCCTGGAGGACGTCCTCCATGGAGTGACAGATGACCGAGCGGGCGGACTCGCCGTGACCGATCTTCTTGCGGACCTCCTCGACGACCATCTTGAAGAGGTCGCGGTCCTCGCCCTTGTTGATGGCCTCGACGTTGGCGCCGATCAGCTCGACGCCGTACTTCTCCAGGACACCCTGCTCGTGCATGGAGATCGCGGTGTTGAGCGCGGTCTGGCCGCCGAGGGTGGGCAGGAGGGCGTCGGGCCGCTCCTTGGCGATGATCTTCTCGACGAACTCGGGCGTGATCGGCTCGACGTAGGTGGCGTCGGCGATCTCCGGGTCGGTCATGATCGTGGCCGGGTTGGAGTTGACCAGGATCACCCGCAGGCCCTCGGCCTTGAGGATGCGGCAGGCCTGGGTGCCGGAGTAGTCGAACTCGGCGGCCTGGCCGATGACGATCGGGCCGGAGCCGATGACCAGGACGGACTGGATATCGGTGCGCTTAGGCACGCTCGGCCTCCATCAGGGCTGATTCCATCAAAGACGTGAAGCGGTCGAAGAGGTACGCGGCGTCGTGCGGGCCCGCGGCCGCCTCGGGGTGGTACTGGACGGAGAAGGCCGGCCGGTCGAGCAGCTGGAGTCCTTCGACGACCTGGTCGTTCAGGCACACGTGGGAGACCTCGGCCCGCCCGTAGGGGGTGTCGGAGACCTTGTCGAGGGGGGCGTCGACGGCGAAGCCGTGGTTGTGCGCGGTGACCTCGACCTTGCCGGTGGTGCGGTCCTGCACGGGCTGGTTGATGCCGCGGTGGCCGTACTTCAGCTTGTAGGTGCCGAAGCCGAGCGCGCGGCCGAGGATCTGGTTGCCGAAGCAGATGCCGAAGAGCGGTGTCCTGCGGGAGAGGACCTCGCGCATCAGGGCGACGGCGCCGTCGGCGGTGGCGGGGTCGCCGGGACCGTTGGAGAAGAAGACACCGTCGGGTTCGACGGCGTAGACGTCCTCGGCGGTGGCGGTCGCGGGCAGGACGTGGACCTCGATCCCGCGCTCGGCCATCCGGTGCGGCGTCATGCCCTTGATGCCGAGGTCGACGGCGGCGACGGTGAACCGCTTGGTGCCGATGGCGGGGACGACGTACGCCTCCTTGGTGGCGACCTCGGCGGAGAGGTCGGCGCCGTTCATCTCGGGGGCCTGACGGACCTCGGCGAGCATGGTGCCCTCGTCGGGCAGCGCGTTGCCGGAGAAGATGCCGACCCGCATGGCGCCGCGTTCCCGCAGGTGGCGGGTGAGGGCGCGGGTGTCGATGCCGGAGATGCCGACGACGCCCTGCGCGGCCAGTTCCTCGTCCAGCGAGCGGCGGGAGCGCCAGTTGGAGGGCACCCGGGCGGGGTCGCGGACGACGTAGCCGGCGACCCAGATCCGCTGCGACTCGGGGTCCTCGTCGTTGACGCCGGTGTTGCCGACGTGCGGGGCGGTCATCACGACGACCTGCCGGTGGTACGACGGGTCGGTGAGGGTCTCCTGGTAACCGGTCATGCCGGTGGAGAACACGGCCTCGCCGAAGGTCTCCCCCAAGGCCCCGTAGGCACGGCCGCGGAAGGTGCGGCCGTCCTCCAGGACGAGTACGGCGGGAGCGGCCTGGTGCCTCTGCGAGGCCGCTCCCTGGATGGAGGTCGTCATCGTGCGATGCCTTCCGTCGGAATGTTCTGGTTCATGGAGTTGACGGCCTCGACCCAGGCGGTGTGCTCCGCCGCGCGGTCGGACCGGAAACCGGAGTCGAGGAGCTTCTCGCCGTGCGTCCAGGTGACGATCAGCAGCCCGCCCTCGGTGAGGACCTTCCCGGCGATGCCCTTGTCGAGCCGGGCCTCGCGCAGGGCTTCGGCCGGGATGAGGAAGTCGTGCGCGCCGGGGCGGACGACCTCGATGCCGGCGTCGGTCAGGCGGAGCTCGGCCCGGCTGCGGACACCCAGGCCGCGGGCGACGATCCGGTCGAGCCACTGTCCCGCGGTGGTCGAGCCGTGGTACCGCCCGCTGAGTGTCAGTCTCGCCTCACCGGCCGTCTCCGGCACGGCGGGCAGGGCGGGCAGGTCCGACTGGAGGCTGCCGCGCCATTTCCATCCCTGGCGCATCAGCCAGTAGACGAAGGCGACGAAGAGCAGCAGTCCGGCGACCCAGCCGAGCCGTCCGGCCCAGTCGGTCACCTCCGCCGACTTCTGTTCCGCGGCCCATTCGATGAGAGGTGTCACGCCAGCTTCCCGTCCACGACCGTCGCCCGGCCCCGCAGGAAGGTGTGGGTGACGCGTCCCGGCAGCTCACGGCCCTCGTAGGGGGTGTTGCGGCTGCGGGAGGCGAAGCCCGCGGGGTCCACGGCTCCACGGTATGCCGGATCGACCAGCGTGAGGTTGGCGGGCTCACCTGCCGAGACGGGGCGTCCGTGCCCGGTGGCCGCGCCGATCCGCGCGGGCTTGAAGGACATCCGGTCGGCGACGCCGGCCCAGTCGAGCAGTCCGGTCTCCACCATCGTCTGCTGGACCACGGAGAGCGCGGTCTCCAGGCCGACCATGCCCATGGCGGCGGCGGCCCACTCGCAGTCCTTGTCCTCGTGCGGGTGCGGGGCGTGGTCCGTGGCGACGATGTCGATGGTGCCGTCGGCGAGGGCCTCGCGCAGGGCGTGCACGTCCCGCTCGGTGCGCAGCGGCGGGTTGACCTTGTAGACCGGGTTGTAGGTGCGGACCAGTTCGTCGGTGAGCAGCAGGTGGTGCGGGGTGACCTCGGCGGTGACGTCGATGCCGCGGGACTTGGCCCAGCGGACGATCTCGACCGAGCCGGCCGTGGAGAGGTGGCAGATGTGGACGCGCGAGCCGACGTGCTCGGCGAGGAGGACGTCACGGGCGATGATCGACTCCTCGGCGACGGCGGGCCAGCCGCCCAGGCCGAGCTCGGCGGAGACGACGCCCTCGTTCATCTGGGCGCCCTCGGTCAGGCGAGGCTCTTGGGCGTGCTGGGCGACGACGCCGCCGAATGCCTTCACGTACTCGAGGGCGCGGCGCATGATCACGGCGTCGTCGACGCACTTGCCGTCGTCGGAGAAGACCGTGACGCCGGCGGCGGAGTCGTGCATGGCGCCGAGTTCGGCGAGCTTGCGGCCCTCCAGGCCGACGGTGACGGCGCCGATGGGCTGCACGTCGCAGTAGCCGTGTTCCTTGCCGAGGCGGTAGACCTGCTCGACGACGCCGGCGGTGTCGGCGACCGGGAAGGTGTTGGCCATGGCGAAGACGGCCGTGTAGCCACCTGATGCGGCGGCGCGGGTGCCGGTGAGGACGGTCTCGGAGTCCTCACGGCCGGGCTCGCGCAGGTGGGTGTGGAGGTCGACGAGACCGGGCAGCATGATCAGGCCCTCGGCCTCGACGACGGTCGCCTCGTCGGCCGGGAGGCCGGTGCCGACGGCGGCGATCGTCTCGCCGTCGACGAGGACGTCCTGGGCCTCGCCGCCCAGCACCTTCGCACCCCGGATCAGGATCTTGCTCATGGTCACTTGTTCTCCTCGGTACGGGTGTGGGTGACGGCGGAGTCGTTGCCGCCCAGAAGCAGGTAGAGAACCGCCATGCGGATGGAGACGCCGTTGGCGACCTGCTCCACGACCGTGCAGCGGTCGGAGTCGGCGACCTCGGCGGTGATCTCCATGCCGCGGACCATCGGTCCGGGGTGCATCACGATGGCGTGCTCGGGCATCCTCGCCATCCGCTGCCCGTCGAGCCCGTACCGGCGGGAGTACTCACGCTCGGTGGGGAAGAAGGCGGCGTTCATCCGCTCGCGCTGCACCCGCAGCATCATGACCGCGTCGGACTTCGGCAGTACGCGGTCCAGGTCGTAGCTGACCTCGCAGGGCCAGGTCTCGACGCCGACCGGGACCAGTGTGGGCGGGGCCACCAGGGTGACCTCGGCGCCGAGTGTGTGCAGCAGGTCGACGTTGGACCGGGCGACCCGACTGTGCAGGATGTCGCCGACGAGGGTGACGCGCCGGCCGGCGAGGTCCTTGCCGAGGCCGGCGTCGCGGCCGACCAGCCGGCGGCGCATGGTGAAGGCGTCCAGCAGGGCCTGGGTGGGGTGCTGGTGGGTGCCGTCGCCCGCGTTGACCACCGGGGCGTCGATCCAGCCGGAGGTGGCCAGCCGGTAGGGCGCGCCGGAGGCGCCGTGCCGGATGACGACGGCGTCGACGCCCATCGCCTCCAGGGTCTGCGCGGTGTCCTTGAGGGACTCGCCCTTGGAAACGCTGGAGCCCTTCGCCGCGAAGTTGATGACGTCGGCGGACAGGCGCTTCTCGGCCGCCTCGAAGGAGATCCGGGTGCGGGTGGAGTCCTCGAAGAAGAGGTTGCAGATCGTTCGGCCGCGCAGGGTGGGCAGCTTCTTGATCGGCCGGTCGGCCACCCGGGCCATCTCCTCGGCGGTGTCGAGGATGAGGACGGCGTCGTCGCGGGTGAGGTCGGCGGCCGAGATGAGGTGACGCATCATCGGGATGTCTCTCCGGGGTGGGGAGGGCGGGGGCCTGGGCGGCCCCGGAAGGTCCGTCGGACGTGCGGGCGGGCAGGGGGGTGCCCCGGCCCGCCGGTGGGTTCCGGTCCGGCTAGGCGGGCTTGCCGCCGAGCAGCACGGTGTCGCGACCGTCCTCCTCGGCGAGCTGTACCTTGACCGTCTCGCGCAGCGAGGTGGGAAGGTTCTTGCCGACGTAGTCGGCGCGGATCGGGAGCTCCCGGTGGCCGCGGTCGACGAGGACCGCGAGCTGGACCGCGCGGGGGCGGCCGATGTCGCCGAGGGCGTCGAGCGCGGCGCGGATGGTGCGGCCGGAGAAGAGCACGTCGTCGACGAGGACGACCAGGCGGCCGTCGATGCCCTCGCCGGGGATCTCCGTGCGGCCGATCGCGCGGGCGGGCTTCATCCGCAGGTCGTCGCGGTACATCGTGATGTCGAGGGAGCCGACGGGGATCGTGCGCCCGGTGATTCCGGCGAGCTTGTCGGCCAGCCGACGGGCGAGGTAGACGCCGCGTGTCGGGATGCCGAGGAGGACCACGTCGTCGGCGCCCTTGGCGCGTTCGACGATCTCGTGGGCGATACGGGTCAGTACCCGCGCGATGTCGGGGCCCTCCAGAACGGGGCGGGCCGCGTCGAGCGGTTGCTGCGTGTGCTGCTGTGCGTCCATGTGAAACGGACCTCCTTCTCCGCCTCACGGGACGGATCTTAAAGGACGTCGAAATTGCGTCCTTGACTGTACCAGGGTCGCGTGAGAGCCCCGCTCACCCCCTGCCGAAGCTCCGGGGTCCGTCCCCCGGGAGGAGGCGGTACGGATCATTCGGCTTGACGGGGCCAAGTAACGCTGCGTAACCTCACAGTGAGTTACCAGCCACGCGGCGGAGCCGCACGTTGTCACAGCGTCCGGGGAGCTATATGTCCAGCGAATACGCAAAACAGCTCGGGGCCAAGCTCCGCGCCATCCGCACCCAGCAGGGCCTCTCCCTCCACGGCGTGGAGGAGAAGTCCCAGGGCCGCTGGAAGGCCGTCGTTGTCGGCTCGTACGAGCGCGGCGACCGTGCGGTGACGGTGCAGCGCCTCGCCGAGCTGGCGGACTTCTACGGCGTCCCGGTGCAGGAGCTCCTGCCCGGTACGACCCCCGGCGGGGCCGCCGAGCCGCCGCCGAAGCTCGTCCTCGACCTGGAGCGCCTCGCCCATGTGCCGCAGGAGAAGGCCGGCCCGCTCCAGCGCTACGCGGCGACGATCCAGTCGCAGCGCGGCGACTACAACGGCAAGGTGCTGTCGATCCGCCAGGACGACCTGCGCACGCTCGCCGTCATCTACGACCAGTCGCCCTCGGTCCTGACCGAGCAGCTGATCAGCTGGGGCGTGCTGGACGCCGACGCGCGCCGCGCGGTCGCGCACGAGGACAACTGATCCTCAACCGCCGAAAGGCTCAGCAGAAACGTTGCCGCCGGGGTGGTGGAGGACTTCGCGTCCTCCACCACCCCGGCGGTTTTCGCGTGGCCGGGGGACAGTGCCCCCACGGGCGCCCGGCGCGGGACCTTCCCCGAGGGGCCTCCAAAGGCCCTTACGAGCATGCGAAGGGGCCCGCCGCACCTCTCGGTGCCGCGGGCCCCTTCGCATGCCGGGAGCGTGCCTCTCGGCGCGTGTCACCCGCCAGGACGTGACCGCCCCGACCGGAAGACCGCCCGAAAGCTTCTCAGCTGTCCCGGCGCAGGCGCGGCTTCAGGTCCTTGAAGCGGCCCAGCAGGCCGTTCACGAAGGACGGCGACTCGTCGGTGGAGAACTCCTTGGCGAGTTGCACCGCCTCGTCGATCGCCACCGCGTCGGGGGTCTCGTCCAGCCAGATCAGCTCGTACGCGCCGAGACGCACGATGTTCCGGTCGGCGACGGGCATCCGGTCCAGGTCCCAGTCCACCGCGTAGGTGGCGATGAGCTCGTCGATCCGGTTCGCGTGGTCCGCGAACCCCTCGACCAGCACCATCGTGAATTCGTTGACCGGCGGCTGGCGGTCGTCCGATCGTGCGTGCCGCACCCAGTCGGCGAGTACGTCCCGCACGGCCGCGCCGCGCTGGTCGGCCTCGAAGAGGATCTGGAAGGCCCGCTTGCGGGCCTTGCTCCGAGCAGCCACGGTTAGCTGTTCACCCGGCCGAGGTAGTCGCTCGAGCGGGTGTCGACCTTGATCTTCTCGCCGGTGGTGATGAAGAGCGGAACCTGGATCTCGTGGCCGGTCTCCAGCTTGGCGGGCTTGGTGCCACCGGTGGAGCGGTCGCCCTGGACGCCCGGGTCCGTGTGCTCGATGGTCAGCTCGACGGCCGCGGGGAGCTCGACGTAGAGCACCGAGCCCTCGTGCTGCGCGACGGAGGCGGTGAAGCCCTCGATCAGGAAGTTGGCGGCGTCGCCGACGGCCTTGCGGTCGACGTGCAGCTGGTCAAAGGTCTGCATGTCCATGAAGACGAAGTAGTCGCCGTCCATGTACGAGAACTGCATGTCACGGCGGTCGATGGTGGCCGTCTCGACCTTCACACCGGCGTTGAAGGTCTTGTCGACGACCTTGCCGGAGAGCACGTTCTTGAGCTTGGTGCGCACGAAGGCCGGGCCCTTGCCGGGCTTGACGTGCTGGAACTCGACGACGGACCAGAGCTGGTCCCCGTCGAGCTTGAGCACCATGCCGTTCTTGAGGTCGTTCGTGGAAGCCACGGTTGCGGAATCTCCTGGACTGACGTGGGACCAGAGAGGCGTACGCGCTCTAGAGCGCGAGCAGCTCCTTGGTCGTGATGGTGAGTAGCTCGGGTCCGCCGTCCGCCTCCTGGCGCACGACGAGCGTGTCATCGATCCGGACCCCGCCCCGGCCCGGGAGGTGGACCCCCGGTTCGACGGTGACCGGCACACAAGCGTCCAGTTTACCCATGGCCGAGGGTGCGAGCTGCGGGTCCTCGTCGATTTCCAGCCCCACACCGTGGCCGGTGAGATACGGAACGACCTCGCCGTGGCCCGCCGCGTCAAGGATCTGACGGGCCGCGCGGTCCACGTCGCGGTACTCGGCGCCGGGTGCGAGGGACTCGCGTCCGGCCCTCTGAGCGGCGAAGACGAGATCATACAGGTCGATCTGCCAGTCCGCGGGAGTCGTGCCGATGACGAAGGTGCGGCCGATCTCGCAGCGGTAACCGCGGTAGTCCGCGCCGAGACAGACGGAGAGGAAATCTCCTTCCTCCACCCTGCGGTCGGAGGGCCGGTGGCCCACCCGGCCCGAGTGCGGGCCGGTGGCCACGGACGTCGGGAAGGCGGGGCCGTCGGCACCGTGATCGACCAGCCGGCGTTCCAGTTCCAGGGCGAGATGACGTTCGGTCCGCCCGACCAGGATCGATTCGAGGAGTTCGCCGAGCGCCTGGTCGGCGATCTCGGCGGCGATGCGCAGACAGGCGATCTCGTCCTCGTCCTTGACGATCCGCAGCTGCTCCACGGCCCCGGCGAGGTCGGCGAGACGGAGCCGGGGCGCGACCGAGCCCATGGCGCGGTGGCGGGCCACGGTGAGATGGTGCTCCTCGACGGCGAGGGCGTCCGCGCCCGCCCGGCGGGCGAGGTCGACCGCCGCGACGGCCGGGTCAGCGCCGCCGGCGGGCAGCACGCGCTGCCGGAGCCGTTCGTCGAGCCGCCCGTCGACCGGATCGCCCCCGGGCGCGACGGGGCAGAGCAGCACGTCCTCGTCCGGGCCGACCAGGAGGACGGCACCGAGGGGCGAACCGCCCGCCAGATACCGGACGTTGGCGGGACGGGAGACCAGGGCCGCCGGGCTGCCGGCCGCCGCGCACCGGTCGCGCAGCCGCACCCGTCGGTCCGCATACACCTCTGACATGCTCCGAGCCTAGGACGGGCCGGACGCCCCGTCCTGCTCAGCGCGGCCGACCGGGCCACGGGCGGCGGCGCCACGCCCGCGGGGGGCGCGTCCCGCGGGACGGGGTCCGTCGTCGCGGGACCGCTCCCCTACCAGGCGGGCGGGCTGGCTATGGAACGCGCCAGTACCTCGTCCAGGACACGGGCGGTCGTGTCGACGTCGTACGTCGAGTTGTCGATGATCGGCAGCCCGGAGCCGTACCAGCCCGCCATGCGGCCGTGGATGGAGGCGACCTCCTCGTCCGAGAGGCGCCGGTTGCCGCTGCGCTCGGCGTTGCGCTCCAGAACGATCTCCAGGCCCGGCAGGAGGACGACGGGGAGCAGTCCCGGGCCGACGTGGCGCTTCCAGCCGCCGAGGCCGACCACGGGCCGGTCCGGGAACACGGCGTCGTCGAGGATGCAGGAGATGCCGTTGGCGAGGAAGTTCCGCGCGGCGAAGCCGCAGGTGCGGCGGGCCAGGCGGTACTGGGCCTCCGAGTGCTCGTTCCAGCCCGACTGGGGGTCGGCGAAACCCGAGCAGACCCATTCACGGACGTCGTCGAGGCTGATGTGCGCGGTGGAGACGCGGCGGTGCCGGGCCCAGTGACGGGCGACGGTCGTCTTTCCCGCGCCGGCGGGGCCGATCAGCAGCACGGCGAGCGTCGCCGTGCCGGTGCCCGGTTCGGCGAGCGGCGCGGACGGCACCGGGACGGGGGGCAGCCGTACGTACCCGGTGGCGTCACCGGACGGCGGGACGGCGGGGTGCGGCGGTGCCGGGAGGGGAGGGCCCGGATACGGTGCGCCAGGGTGCGGCGGTGGGCCGCCGGCCGCGAGCCATCCGGCGGCCGGGGGAGCGCCCGGAGCGGGCGGCGCCGGCCGCGGCCCGGACGGATGCGGGGCCGGGTGCCGAGAGGACGGGGCCTGTTGCCCGGGCTGGTTCGCCGGCGGTACGGGGTGATGCCCGCCCGGCCCGCCCGGGGCACCCCCGCGCCGCTCGGGCGGTGGCGGCGGAGCCCCCACGGTGTGCTGCATCCGGTGCCACTCCGTCTCGTACGGCCGATACTCCGGGGAACGTTACCGCCCCCGGTCCCGAACTGGAGAACGGGCGGGGGCGGTTGGAAGTGCCCGGACGGCCCGCCGGACCCCGGACGGGCCCGCGCGACCGTCAGGCGGTCCGTTCCTCGGCCAGCGCCCGCAGCGCCAGCCGGTAGGAGCCGATCCCGAAGCCGGCGATGGTACCGGTCGCCACGGCGGCGACGACCGAGGTGTGCCGGAACTCCTCGCGGGTGTACGGATTCGAGATGTGCACCTCGATCAGCGGCGCCGTCCGCTGCGCGGCGGCGTCACGCATCCCGTACGAGTAGTGCGTGAACGCACCGGGGTTGAGGACGACGGGAACCGAGCCGTCCGCGGCCTCGTGCAGCCAGCGGATCATCTCGCCCTCGTCGTTGGTCTCCCGCACGTCCACGTCGAAGCCCAGTTCCTCGCCGAGGGCGCGGCAGGACTCCACCAGTCCCTTGTACGAGGTGGCCCCGTAGATGTCCGGCTCCCGGGAGCCGAGGCGTCCGAGGTTCGGGCCGTTGAGGACGAGGACGGGGGTGCCGCGGCGGGCGTCGCTCACGCGGACACCTCGCCGTAGGCCGCGAGCAGAACGGCCGGGTCGGGGCCCTCCATGACGGTCGGCTTGCCGAGGCCGTCGAGGACGATGAAGCGGAGCAGGTCGCCGCGGGACTTCTTGTCCACCTTCATCGTCTCCAGCAGCTTGGGCCACTGGTCGCCTCGGTAGGTCAGCGGCAGGCCGACCGATTCCAGGACGGAGCGGTGGCGGTCGGCGGTGGTGTCGTCGAGCCGCCCGGCCAGCCGGCCGAGCTCCGCGGCGAAGACCATGCCGACGGAGACGGCGGCGCCGTGACGCCACTTGTAGCGCTCGTTCTTCTCGATGGCGTGGGCGAGCGTGTGCCCGTAGTTGAGGATCTCGCGGCGGCCCGACTCCTTGAGGTCGCCGGAGACGACCTCGGCCTTGACCTTGATCGAGCGGACCAGCAGCTCGGCGGTGTGGGGTCCGGCCGGGGTACGGGCGGCCCGGGGGTCCGCCTCGATCAGGTCGAGGATGACCGGGTCGACGATGAAACCGGCCTTGATGATCTCGGCGAGGCCGCTGACGTAGTCGTGCATCGGGAGCGATTCCAGCGCGGCGAGGTCGCACAGCACCCCGGCCGGCGGGTGGAACGCGCCGACGAGGTTCTTCCCCTCGGCGGTGTTGATGCCCGTCTTGCCGCCGACGGCCGCGTCGACCATGGCCAGGACGGTCGTCGGGACGGCGATCCAGCGCACGCCGCGCAGCCAGCTCGCGGCGACGAAGCCGGCCAGGTCCGTCGTAGCGCCGCCGCCGACACCGACGATGACGTCGGTGCGGGTGAAACCGGTCTGGCCGAGCGCCTTCCAGCAGTACGCCGCGACCTCGACGGTCTTGGCCTCCTCGGCGTTCGGTACCTGGATGGCGACGGCCTCGAACCCCTGGCCGGCGAGGTCGGCGCGCAGCGCCTCGCCGGTCTCGGCGAGCGCCTCGGGGTGGATGACGGCGACGCGCTTGGCCTTGCCGCCGATCAGGGCGGGGAGCTCACCGAGCAGCTGCCGGCCGACCAGCACCTCGTACGGATCCGTGCCCGCCGAACCGCCGACCTGGATACGGGTCACTTCCTGGTCCGTCATACGTCCTTCTTCAGCTCCAGTGCGTCGAGGACCGCGCTCGCGACCTCTTCGGGGGTGCGGTCGTCGGTGGTGACGACGACGCGCGCGACTTCGGTGTAGAGAGGGCGGCGCGCGTCCATCAGCTCGCGCCACTGGCGGCGCGGGTTGACGGCGAGCAGCGGCCGCGCGGTGTTGAGCCCCACGCGGCGGACCGCCTCCTCGACGCCCATCGACAGGTAGACGACGGGCAGGCCGTCGAGGAGGGCACGGGTGTCGGCGTCCAGGATCGCGCCGCCGCCGAGTGCGAGGACGCCCTCGTGCTCGGCGAGCGCGGTGCGGACGGCGTCGCGTTCCAGGGCCCGGAAGCACTCCTCGCCGTCCTCGACGAAGATGTCCGAGATCTCGCGGCCCTGGGCGGCGACGATGTCGGCGTCCGTGTCGCGGTAGGGGGCGCCGAGCAGGGCGGCCAGTAGGGCCCCCACCGTGGACTTGCCGGAGCCCATCGGCCCGACCAGGACGACCAGCGGTCCGGGTGGCATGGCAGCCGTCACCGGATCTGCAGGTTGTCGAGGTAGGCCCGCACGTTGCGGCGGGTCTCCGGGACGCTGTCGCCACCGAACTTCTCCACGAGGGCGTCCGCGAGGACGAGCGCCACCATGGCCTCGGCGACGATGCCGGCGGCCGGCACGGCGCAGACGTCGGAGCGCTGGTGGTGGGCCTGGGCCACTTCTCCGGTGGCGACGTCGACGGTGGCGAGCGCACGCGGCACGGTGGCGATGGGCTTCATCGCCGCGCGGACGCGCAGCAGCTCGCCGGTGGTCAGGCCGCCCTCGGTGCCGCCGGAGCGGCCTGAGGCGCGCCGGATGCCCTCGGGGGTGGTGACGATCTCGTCGTGCGCCTGCGAGCCCGGGACCCGGGCGAGGCCGAAGCCGTCGCCGACCTCGACGCCCTTGATGGCCTGGATGCCCATGAGCGCGGCGGCCAGCCGGGCGTCCAGGCGGCGGTCCCAGTGGACGTGCGAGCCGAGGCCGACGGGCACGCCGTAGGCCAGGACCTCGACGACGCCGCCGAGGGTGTCGCCGTCCTTGTGGGCCTGGTCGATCTCGGCGACCATCGCCTTCGAGGCGTCGGCGTCGAGACAGCGGACCGGGTCGGCGTCGAGCTTCTCGACGTCCGCCGGGGTGGGGTAGACGCCGTACGGGGCCTTGGCGGCGGCGAGCTCCACCACGTGGGACACGATCTCGATGCCGGCGGTCTCCTTGAGGAAGGAGCGGGCGACGGCGCCGAGGGCGACCCGGGCGGCGGTCTCCCGGGCACTGGCGCGCTCCAGGATCGGCCGGGCCTCGTCGAAGCCGTACTTCTGCATGCCGGCGAGGTCGGCGTGGCCGGGGCGGGGCCGGGTCAGGGGGGCGTTGCGGCCCGTCTCCCGGAGTTCCGCGGGGTCGACCGGGTCGGCCGACATGACCTTCTCCCACTTCGGCCACTCGGTGTTGCCGACCATCACGGCGATGGGCGAGCCCAGGGAGAGGCCGTGGCGGACTCCGCCGAGGAAGGTGATCTCGTCCTGTTCGAACTTCATGCGTGCGCCGCGCCCGTAGCCGAGGCGCCGCCGCGCGAGGTGGTCGGCCACCAGCTCAGTGGTGACCGGGACGCCGGCGGGAAGGCCCTCCAGCGTCGCGACCAGCGCGGGTCCGTGGGATTCCCCCGCAGTCAGCCAACGCAACCTGCTCAACGATGCTCCTCATGCTCGCGCCTGGCACTGCAACGGCACGGCCGGGTGCGCGGCCCTGGCCCGCCGACCTCGATCCTCCCACGTCCGGGGCCCCGCGCTGATAGCCGGTCCATTAGTCGGACGACACGGAGCGAAAAGCCCGGCCGATCACCCGGGGCCCGGACGCCGGTTCGAAGGGCGTGCCCCGCCGGCGCCGGACGGGCGCGCCGGGACACCCGGAGGGCGGATTCGGTGGGTGGCCGTCGCCGCTCAGCGGGCCGAGGCGAGCGCCGCGGCGCCCGCGTCCCGCATCGCCTCCAGCGGCCCCGGCGAGCGCCCCGTCATCTGCTCCACCTGGAGGACCGCCTGGTGGACCAGGAGGTCGAGGCCGCCGAGGACCGCTCCACCGCGCTCCCGCCAGGCGGCGGCGAGCGCGGTCGGCCAGGGGTCGTAGAGCACGTCGAAGAGGGTGCCGGGGGTGTCCGGGACCTTCGCGGCCAGGGCGTCGGTCGAGCCGGCCGGGGTGGTGGAGACGACCAGTCGCGCGGTGAACGCCTCCGCGGCGTCCTCCCAGGAGGCGGTGCGGACGTCGACTCCGAGCCGTTCGCCCCAGCCGCGCATCTCGGCCGCGCGGGCCTCGCTGCGGACGTAAGCGGTCACGGGGCCCGCGCAGATCCTGGCGAGCGCGGCCAGGGCTGAGGACGCGGTGGCGCCCGCGCCGAGGACGGCGGCGGACTCCACCTTCTCCACACCTCGCTCGCGCAGCGCCGCGATCATGCCGGGGATGTCCGTGTTGTCGCCGACGCGGCGGCCGTCCTCGGTGAGGACGACCGTGTTCACGGCCTCCACGGAGGCCGCCGTCCCGCTGATCTCGTCGAGTAGCGGGATGATCGCCCGCTTGAGCGGCATGGTGAGCGACAGACCGGCCCAGGAGCCGTCCAGCGCGGCGACGAAAGCGGGCAGAGCCGACTCGTCGACCTCGAAGCGGTCGTAGGACCAGTCCGCGAGGCCCAGCGCGGCGTACGCGGCCCGGTGCAGCACCGGGGAGAGCGAATGCGCGATCGGAGAACCGAGGACGGCGGCCCGCCGTGGTGTGGTCATCAGTTCCCCCTGGTCGCGTTGAACTCCTTGACCAGCTTCTGGTGCTCGGCGTTGGTCTTGGTGAACTTCGAGGACTTGCCGTCGAGCGAGATGAAGTAGTACCAGCCGTCGTTCGTCGGGTTGACGACACCCTGGAGCGCCTCGGCGCCCGGGTTGCCGATCGGACCGGGCGGCAGGCCGCGGTAGAAGTACGTGTTGTACGGGTTGTCGTACTTCCGCAGTTCCTCGAGCGTGAGGTCGATCTTGCTCTGACCCTTCACGTAGTTGTACGTGGAGTCGAACTCGAGCTTGCCGTAGGTCTGCGGGTTCGAGGGCTTCATCCGGTTGTAGACGACCTCGCCCATCTTCCGAAAGTCGTCGTGCGAGGTGCCTTCGGCCTGGACGAGACTCGCGATCGTGACGAGCTCCCACGGCCCCTTGACACCGAGTTCCTTCGCCTTGGCGTCGAGGTCGAACTTGGCGTACTCCTGGTTCGCCCGGGAGACCATCTTGCGGAGGACGTCCTCGGGCTTCTGGCCCTTGGCTACGGGGTAGCTCGCCGGGAACAGGAAACCTTCCAGCGGGTCCTTGAGCTTCGTGTGGCCGGTGGCCCAGTCGGGCAGGCCGAGCTTCCCTGCCTGCTTCTTGGCCACGCCTTCCGTGGTGCCCGCCTTGAGGTCGAGCTTCTTGTCGATCTGCTCGTAGACCCAGACGTTCCGCCGGCCCTCGGGGATGACGAAGTTGGCCTGGCTCGCCGGATTCAGCATGAGCGAGACGGCGCTCTCCGCCGACATCTCCTTCTTCAGCGTGTACACGCCCGCCTGGATGGTGTTGCCCTTGGCGTTCCTGCCCTGCGCGGAAACGAAGGCGTCGACGCTCTTGACGACGCCGGCCCGCTTGAGGATGTTGCCGATCTCGTAGCCGCCGGCGCCCGTGGGGATCTCGACCTGGACGGAGCCGGAGCCCGCGCCCGCGTAGTCGGGCGCCGCGCCGAACTGCCCCTGCCAGAACTGGTAGCCGAAATAGGTCACGCCGCCGGCCCCGCCGGCCAGGACGAGGGCGACGACCAGACAGGCGCAGCCGTTCCTGCTCTTCTTCTTGCCCTTGCCCCGGCGCTCCCGGCCGCCCGCACGGGTGCGGGACCGGGCGGGGTCGTCGTCGTACGCGTCGTCCGGCTCGTCGCGGTCGTCCTCGCCGGTGAAGAAGGGATGCTTCTCCTCTTCCGGGGTCTCCGCCTGCCAGTCGTTCGCGGGCTCGGGCTCGGCCGTCCGCCGCGGCGGGTCCTGCCGCCGGCCGGGGGGCTCGGGCGGCGGGTACGCCTCGAGGGTGCCGTAGAGGTCCGGGTTCCGGCCGCCGTAGACGTCGGCCGGGGGACCTCCGTACGGCATCGCCGCCTGTCCCGTGTCCCAGCCCGTGTCGTACTGCTGCTCCGGGTATCCGGAGGCCGCGTAGCCCTGTCCCTGAGCTTGTTGCGGCTGCTGTTGTCCGTACGCGTTCTGCTGCTGTCCCCCGTAGGCCGGGTCGCCGTAGCCGGACCGGTCGTACCCGCCGTCACCGTAGGGGCCCGCCTCGTACCGGCCCTCGCCGGACGGGGCGTCCTCGTAGGACTGCTGCCGCGGCTGCTGCGGTGGGTGCGGGGCGTGGTAGCCCTGGCCGCCCTGGCGCTGACCGTACGGATCCTGCTCGCCGTACTGCGGATGCTGCGGGTGCTGCTGCCGACCTTCCCATCCCTGGTCCCCGTACAAGGGGTCCTCGGGATGCCACGGTTCGGAGCCGGGGCCCCGGCCATACTCAGTCATCGATCCCCAAACAGCCGCGAGACGTCCGGACGATCCGCCTCTACGTAGTACGGCAGCTGTTCGAACACCGCCGTATCGCGCGGAACGTTACCGCATTGCGATCAGATGACCACGTCGACGCCCTCGCCAGGCGGATTACCTGATACTCGTTCGGACTCAAGAGCGTTCTGAAGGATGATCACAGCGGCGGCCTGATCGATGACGGACCGGCCCTTCTTCGACTTCACTCCGGAGGCCCGCAGTCCCTGGCTCGCCGTCACGGTCGTCATGCGCTCGTCCACGAGCCGGACGGGCACGGGGGCGACGTTCCGAGCCAGTACGCGGGTGAAGTCACGGACCTTCGCCGCGGCCGGGCCCTCGCCCCCGGAGAGGGAGCGAGGGAGGCCGACGACGATCTCGATCGGTTCGTACTCCTCGACGATCTGTCCCAGCCGCCGGTGGGCGGCCGGTACGTCACGCCCCGGCACGGTCTCCACGGGGGTGGCGAGGACCCCGTCGGGGTCGCACGAGGCGACCCCGATCCGGGCGTCCCCGACGTCGATCGCGAGTCGACGGCCACGGCGCATCGTCACGCCGTCTCCGCCACGAGGCGCTCGACGGCCTGCATGGCCTCGCCGACGGCCTCCGGGTTCTGGCCGCCGCCCTGAGCCACGTCGGGCTTGCCGCCACCGCCGCCGCCGAGGGTCTTGGCGGCGGTGCGGACGAGTTCGCCGGCCTTGAGGCCGCGTTCGCGGGCGGCCTCGTTGGTGGCGATGACCGTCAGCGGCTTGCCGTTGACCGAGGTGAACAGGGCCACCACGGCGGCGCGGTCGCCCGGGATGCGGCCGCGGACGTCGAGGACCAGCCTGCGCAGGTCGTCGGCACCGGTGCCGTCGGGGACCCGGCCGGTGACCAGGGCGACGCCCCGGACGTCCTTGGCTCCCTCGACGAGGCCGGCGGCGGCCTGGAGGACCTTCTCCGCGCGGAACTTCTCGATCTCCTTCTCGGCGTCCTTCAGCTTGCCGAGCATGGCGGAGACCTTCTCCGGAAGCTCCTCGGGACGGCCCTTGACCAGCTCCTGGAGCTGGGCGACGACGGTGTGTTCCCGGGCGAGGAAGTGGTAGGCGTCGACGCCGACGAGGGCCTCGACACGTCGCACACCGCTGCCGATCGACGACTCGCCGAGCAGCTTCACCAGACCGAGCTGGGCGGTGTTGTGGACGTGGGTGCCGCCGCACAGTTCCTTGGAGAAGTCGCCGATGGTCACGACGCGGACCTTGTCGCCGTACTTCTCGCCGAACTCGGCGATGGCACCCTGCCGCTTCGCCTCGTCGATCGGCATGACCTCGGCGTGCACGTCGAGCTCACGGGCGAGGACCTCGTTGATCTTCTGCTCGACGTCCGTGAGGACGGCGCCCGGGACGGCGTTGGGCGAGCCGAAGTCGAAACGGAAGCGGCCCGGCGAGTTCTCGGAACCGGCCTGGGCGGCCGTGGGTCCGAGGGCGTCGCGCAGCGCCTGGTGCGTCAGGTGGGTGGCGCTGTGGGCGCGGGCGATGGCCCGGCGGCGCCGGATGTCGATGGCGGCGTAGGCGGTGGAACCGACCGTGACCTCTCCGACCTGTACGGACCCCTTGTGCACGGAGACACCGGGAACCGGCTGCTGGACGTCGCGGACCTCGATGACGGCACCGCTGTGCAGCCTGATGCGACCCTGGTCGGCGAGCTGACCGCCGCCTTCGGCGTAGAACGGGGTGCGGTCCAGGACGACCTCGACCTCGTCGCCCTCGGTCGCGGCGGGCGAGGGGACACCGTTGACCAGCAGGCCGACGACGGTCGACTCGCCTTCGGTGTCGGTGTATCCGGTGAACTCGGTGGCACCGCTGCCGTCCGCGATCTCGCGGTAGGCGGCGACGTCGGCGTGGCCGGTCTTCTTGGCCTTGGCGTCGGCCTTGGCCTTGTCCCGCTGTTCCTGCATCAGGCGGCGGAAGCCCGGCTCGTCGACGGAGAGCCCCTGTTCGGCGGCGATCTCCAGCGTGAGGTCGATCGGGAAGCCCCAGGTGTCGTGGAGCAGGAACGCCTTGTCCCCGGCGAGCACGGTGCCGCCGGCGGCCTTGGTCTCGACGACGGCGCCGTCGAGCACGTTGCTTCCGGCGTTCAGCGTCTTGAGGAACCGGGCCTCCTCGGCGAGGGCGACGGTCTCGATCCGGGCGCGGTCGGTGACCAGTTCCGGGTACTGCTCGCCCATCGTGTCGATCACGGTCTGGACCAGGCGGCCGACGACGGGGCCGGTGGCTCCGAGGAGCCGCATGTTGCGGATGGCACGGCGCATGATGCGGCGCAGCACGTAACCGCGGCCCTCGTTGCCGGGGGTGACACCGTCGCCGATCAGCATGACCGAGGTGCGCATGTGGTCGGCGACCACCCGGAGCGAGACGTCGCTCTCGTGGGCCTTGCCGTAGCCGACACCGGTCAGCTCGGTGGCGGTGTCGATGACGACCTTCAGGGTGTCGGTCTCGTACATGTTCTGTACGCCCTGGAGGATCATCGCCAGGCGCTCGAGGCCGAGGCCCGTGTCGATGTTCTTCGACGGCAGGTCGCCGAGGATCTCGAAGTCGTCCTTGCCGGTGCCCTCGCCTCGCTCGTACTGCATGAAGACGAGGTTCCAGATCTCCACGTACCGCTCGTCGTTGACGGCAGGGCCGCCCTCGACGCCGAACTCCGGGCCGCGGTCGTAGTTGATCTCGGAGCACGGGCCGCAGGGGCCGGGGACGCCCATGGACCAGTAGTTGTCCTTCTTGCCGAGGCGCTGGATGCGCTCGGCGGGGACGCCGACGACGTCGCGCCAGATGCGCTCGGCCTCGTCGTCCTCCTGGTAGACGGTGATCCAGAGGAGCTCAGGGTCCAGCCCGTAGCCGCCGTGCTCCACCGAGGTGGTCAGCAGCTCCCAGGCCAGCTTGATGGCGCCTTCCTTGAAGTAGTCGCCGAAGGAGAAATTGCCGCACATCTGGAAGAAGGTGCCGTGCCGGGTGGTCTTGCCGACCTCTTCGATGTCCGGCGTCCGGACGCACTTCTGCACGCTGGAGGCGCGCGCGAACGGCGGCTTGACCTCGCCGAGGAAGTACGGCTTGAAGGGCACCATGCCCGCGGGGACGAGCAGCAGAGTCGGGTCGTCCGCGATGAGCGACGCCGAAGGGACGACGGTGTGACCGCGCTCCTCGAAGAAGCTCAGCCAGCGGCGGCGGATTTCAGCCGACTCCATCAGTGGTCCTCATTCCGGTTGTACGGGATCGTGGGGTGGGATTGCGTGCGGTTCTTGCCGGGGTGCCGGTCGGGGCTCTCGATCGCGAAGAGACGGCGCTGTGCCGGAAGTTCCCTCCCGGGTGCGTCTTCCAGTCCCAGCACCTCCTCCAGCTCGGCCTCGCGCTGGACCATGCCCGCCCTGACGTCGACGGCGAAGTCCTTGAGGCGGTGGCCGGTCTCGATCGCCTTGTTCGCCGCCTGCGCGGCGAGGCTCTCGGGCGTGAGCTGCCTGAGCTTGCGGTTGACCTTGGTGGTGGCCCACACACCGGCGGCGGCGCCCGCGGTGAACCAGAACGTGCGGCGGAACATCGCGGCTCAGCCCTTCTGCTTACGGCGCCTCGCGGACGGCACGGTGCGGCCCAGGACGACGGTGCGTGGCGCGGGTGCCTGCGGCGTGGCGTCCCGGGTCCGGCCGAGCGCCCTGCGCACGCCGTAGCCGAAGGCCGCCACCTTGACCAGCGGGCCGCCGAAGGTGGAGGCGACGGTGGTCGACAGGGCCGAGGCGTTGGACGTCACCTCCTGCACGTCCGAGGCGATCGCGTCGACCCGGTCGAGCTGGGTCTGTGCCGACCGTACGGTCGCGGACGCGTCACTGAGCAGCGGTACCGCCTGTTCCGTCACGTCCGCCACGAGTCGGGTGGTCGCCTTGAGCGTCTGCGCCAACCTCACCAGCACCACGGCGAGGAAGGAGACCAGAATCGCCCAGAACACGGCCACCAGAATCCCGGCAACCTCTCCACCGGTCACTCCGCACCGCTCTCTGCTGTCGTTGGGCTCTTGCCAGAAGTAGTCCTCCGACCCTATCGCGCCCGGGGTCCCTCGCCGTACCGCATAAAGGCGCGCATCGCCGCCGGCGCGACGCACCCGCGGCTGTTCCTCGGGACGCCCCCGTGAACGCGGAAGCCCGCCGGCTCCCCCACCGGAAAGGGCGGGGAGGCGGCGGGCTGGGAACCGCGGAGTGCGCGGAGTGACGACGCCGTGATCAGCGGGCGTAGTACTCGACGACCAGCTGCTCGTCGCAGATGACCGGGATTTCCTTGCGGTTCGGGTCGCGGTCGAGACGGAAGGCCAGGGCCTTCAGGTTGACCTGCAGGTAGCGCGGGGTCTCGCCGTCGGCGGCGAAGCCACCCTCACGGGCGACGTGGAACAGCGGCTTCTCGCGCGAGCGCTCGCGGACCATCACGACGTCGTCGGGACGGACACGGAACGACGGCTTGTCGACCTTGCCACCGTTGACCTGGATGTGGCCGTGGACGACCATCTGACGGGCCTGGTAGATGGTGCGGGCGATGCCCGAACGCAGGACCAGGGCGTCGAGGCGACGCTCGAGCTCGACGACCAGCGCCTCGCCCGTCTTGCCCTCGGCCTTCTTGGCCCGGTCGTAGGCGCGCGCCATCTGACGCTCGCTGATGTCGTACTGCGCGCGCAGGCGCTGCTTCTCGAGCAGACGGACCTTGTAGTCCGAGTTCTGCTTGCGGCCACGGCCGTGCTCACCCGGCGGGTACGGGCGGGCTTCGAAGTACTTGACAGCCTTCGGCGTCAGCGCGATACCGAGCGCACGCGACTTCTTGACCTTGGGACGCGACTGGTTAGGCACGTTCTCCAGACCTCCGTTGTAGGTTAGGTTAGGCTCACCTTACTCAAGGAGATCGCATGTCTCGCCCTGGGAACACCACGCGCATCACAGACAGCAGCACAAAGAACGACGCTTCATCCTCGGATGGCATCGGTGTGACGGAGGTCCGTTCAGCTCATGGTCAGCCGCGTCCCAGCGGGCTTGAAATCGCACGGATGCCGTCAGCAGCCGAGCGCACACGAACTCTCGTACAGAGTACATGCTCCGCGGTGCTCCTCGTCCCGGGGGTCACGGACCCCCACCCGGAGCCGCCGGTGCCCCAGGCCCGGGTGATCGGTCCGGACGGCGACGTCCTGCTGCTCTTCCCGGCGGACGCGCCGCCGGTACGGGCCGCCACGCACGCCGAGGACGACGAACTGGCCGTCGTCCTGGAGCTCACCGACGTCGCGCCGGTCTCCGTCCCGCACCGCATCCGCGGCCGGGCCTGGATCTCCGGCTGGCTCACCTGCCTGCCGGGGATCGCGGGCCCCGGCGCCATGATGCTCCGCCTGGAGGTGGGCGAGGTGCGGGTCGACGATCTGTGGGGAGCCGCGGAGGTCGACCCGGAGGAGTTCGCCGCCGCCGCCCCGGACCCGCTGCACGCCCACGAGACGGAACTCCTCCAGCATCTGCACGCGGTCCACGGGGAGCGGGTGCGGGCGCTCGGCGGCCTGCTCGGCTCCCGCTCCGCGGCCATGGCTCCGACGAAGGACGTGGTGCCGCTGGCGCTGGACCGCTTCGGCCTGCGCGTCCGCTTCAGCTCCGGGCCGCGGCGCTGCTTCGACGCGCGCTTCGACTTCCCCGAGCCGGTCGGCGACCTCTCCGGCCTGCGCCGCGCCCTGCGCCGCCTCTTCGCCGCCACCGCGCCGTGACCCCGGCGGAGGGCGGTACGCCCTCGCACCGCCCGGAGGGAGGGGGCACTAGCCGGTGTCGCCCCGCAGGCGTTCGCGGACCTTCTCCACCACGTCCGCGTAGCGTGCCTCGGCCCCGTAGCGCGTCGGCTCGTAGTAGCGCCGGCCGTGGACCGCGTCCGGGGCGTACTGCTGGGCCGCGATGCCGCCGGGGACGTCGTGCGGGTACACGTACCCCTGGGCGTGGCCGAGCTCGGCAGCGCCCTTGTAGTGGCCGTCGCGCAGGTGCGCGGGGACCGGGCCCGCCAGACCGTTCCGTACGTCCGCCCGAGCGGCGGAGATCGCGGTGGTCGCCGCGTTGGACTTGGGCGCGAGGGCGAGGGCGATCGTGGCGTGGCTCAGTGTCAGCGCGGCCTCCGGGAAGCCGATCAGCGCCACGGCCTGCGCCGCGGCGACCGCCGTGGGCAGGGCGGTCGGGTCCGCGAGCCCGATGTCCTCGCTGGCGGAGATCATCAGACGGCGGGCGATGAACCGGGGGTCCTCCCCCGCCTCGATCATCCGAGCCAGGTAGTGCAATGCCGCGTCCACGTCGGAGCCCCGGATCGACTTGATCAGCGCGCTGGCCACGTCGTAGTGCTGGTCACCGGCACGGTCGTACGTCACGGCGGCGCGGTCGACGGTCTCCTCGACCGTGCGGAGGGTGATCTCCGTCTCGTGCCGGGCGAGGGCCGACCCCGCGGCGGCCTCCAGGGCGGTCAGCGCCCGTCGCGCGTCACCGCCCGCGATCCGCAGCAGGTGCGCCTCGGCGTCCTCGGACAGGGTGACCACACCTCCGAGGCCCCGCTCGTCCGCCAGCGCCCGGCGCAGCAGGTCCCGCAGGTCGTCGTCGGTCAGCGCCTCCAGCGTCAGCAGCAGGGAGCGCGAGAGCAGCGGGGAGATGACGGAGAAGTACGGGTTCTCCGTGGTGGCCGCGATCAGCGTCACCCAGCGGTTCTCCACCGCGGGCAGCAGCGAGTCCTGCTGGGCCTTGGAGAAGCGGTGGATCTCGTCGAGGAAGAGGACGGTCTCCTTGCCGAAGCCTCCGGCCGCCCGCCGGGCCCCGTCGATGACCGCGCGGACCTCCTTGACGCCGGCGGTGATCGCGGAGAGTTCCACGAAACGCTTGTTGGTGGCCTTGGAGACCACGTAGGCGAGGGTCGTCTTGCCGATGCCGGGCGGACCCCAGAGGATCACCGAGGAGGCGCCGGCCGGACCGCCGCCTCCCTCACCGACGAGACGGCGCAGCGGTGAGCCCGCCTTCAGCAGGTGCTGCTGCCCCAGGACCTCGTCCAGGGTGCGCGGACGCATCCGGACGGCCAAGGGGCTGCTGGACGGGTCCTTCTCCTGGCGTTCTTCGGCCGCTGCGGTAAAGAGGTCGGGCTCCACGGGAAGGAAGCCTAAGTCAGGGCACCGACAGAACCGCCCGGCCCGCTCCGGCGCCGGGGTCCCGCGGGCGATTCCCCGCCCCGGCCGTCACCGGGTCCAGAAGTCCCACCAGCGGGTCAGGATCAGCATGCCGATGATCCCGATGTGCAGCACCGGCAGCACCCAGGTGAACTCGTCGAAGAAGGACCGCAGGCCGGCCGGCGCCCGGACGACCCCGGAGCGGACGTTGTGCGAGGTCACGTACCAGAACATGACGATGGTGCCGACCCAGGCCAGGCAGCACCACAGGCAGAGCGCGTTGATCTCGTACAGCGACTGGTACATCAGCCAGGTGCAGAACCCGACGCCGAACAGCGTGCCCGCGTTCAGCCCCAGCCAGTACCAGCGGCGGTAGCGGGCGCCCGCCAGCAGGGCCACCCCGATCGCTATGACCACGGCGTAGGTGACGAGGCCGAGCATGGGGTTGGGGAATCCGAAGACCGACGCCTGGTCGCTCTTCATGATGTTGCCGCAGGAGACGACCGGGTTGAGGCTGCACCCCGGAGTGAAGTCCGGGTCCTCCAGCAGCTTGAACTTGTCGATCGTGATGACCCAGGCGGCGAGCAGCCCGGCCGCGCCGGTGATCACCAACAGCCAGGCGAGGGCCCGGCTCGCGCCGATCGTGCGACCGTCCGTCTCCCCGGACACCGGGTCCACCGCTGTGTTCGTCATATCCGCCGTTCCGTCGCTCGCTGGCCTGCCACTGGGCACGGTCATTCTGCCCCACGGCCGCCGGTGTCCACCGTTCGGTGGACATAAGGAGGACCGGTGGACGGTCGGGGAACGCGCCGTTCCGCGGGATGCTCGGTCCATGACGCACACGGAACGCGCGGTCCGGGCCCGCGCAGGGGATCTCCCTCCCGGCCGGCCCCGGAGCCCGCGGCCGGCCGAAGGCCCGTACCCGGCCCCCTGGCGCCGGACGCCCGGTGCGCCGGAGGACGGACGCCGTGCCCGCTGAGTTTCCGCCGGAGGTACGCCGGCACCGCATGAGCGACCCCGCCGGCGCCCGGGACTCCGACGTCCACCACCGGGTGTTCTGGAACTGGGACCTGTACTTCGCCGTCGTCTGGGCGGGCACGCTCGCCTTCGCCCTGGGCGCGGAACACCCGTCGTGGCCGGTGCGGCTGACGGCCGCGGGCGTCTTCGCCCTGCTGGTGCCCTGGTACCTGCTGGCCGGGCGGCCCCTGCTGGTGGCCGGCCGGCGGGGCGCCGCCCACACCTCGCGATTCGTGGTGGGAACGCTGGCGCTGTATCTGACCGCCGCCGTGCTGGTCGGCGACATGCGGGTGGCCGCCTTCGCGCTCGTTCCACAGTGCTACATGCTGCTGCGGGTGCGTGCCGCGCAGGTGGCGGTGGGAGTCACCAACCTGGCGCCCGTCCTCGGCTGGGCCCTGGTCTGGCGGCCGGAGGCCGCCGATGTGTTGCTCAACTCCGTGTACGCCGTCGTCACCTGCTGCTTCTCCGTCGTGCTGGGTACCTGGATCATCCGGGTGCTCGACCAGAGCGAGGAGCGGGGGCGGCTGATCGCGGAACTGGACGCGAGCCGGGAGGAGGTCACGCGGCTGTCGGCGGCGCACGGCGCGCTCACGGAGCGCGCCCGGATGTCCCGGGAGATCCACGACACGCTCGCCCAGGGCTTCACCAGCCTGCTGATGCTGGTCCAGGTCGTCCAGTCGGAGGTGGACCGGGACCCGGACGCGGCCCGGCGTCACCTCGCGCTGATGGCGGACACGGCACGCCAGAACCTGGCCGAGGCGCGGGCCCTGGTCACGGACGGCGCTCCGGCGGACCTGGCGGGCGGCTCGCTGGCCGAGGCCCTGCGCCGGCTGTCGGGACGTCATGAGACGGCGGTGGTGCTGACCGTCACCGGTCCCGAGCGCGCCCTGCCACCGGCCCTCGAAGTGGTGGCCCTCCGTTCCTGCCAGGAGGCCCTGTCCAACGCCCGCAAGCACGCGGGGACTTCGGCGGCCGTCTCGGTGTCGATGCACTACGGCGAGCGGGCGCTGGTCCTGTCCGTACGGGACGAGGGCCGCGGCTTCGACCCCTCGGCGCCGCATCAGGGGTACGGGCTGAGCGGGTTGCGGGCCCGTGCGGCCGAGGTCGGCGGAGCCGCCGCGGTGCGCAGCGCGCCGGGTGAGGGGACTACCGTCACCGTCGAACTGCCCGTCCCTGCCTGGAGTCCCGTGTGAACACGCCCGTCTCCCCCATCCGTGTCCTGCTCGTCGACGACCATCCGGTGGTGCGCGAGGGGCTGCGCGGGATGCTCGCCCCCGAACCCGGTCTCGTCGTGGTCGGCGAGGCGTCCAGCGGGCCGGTCGCGGAGACCCTCTGCGTCGAACTCAGTCCGGACATCGTGCTGATGGACCTGCGGATGCCCGGCGGCGGGGGTGTGGACTCGATCCGCCGGATCACGGCCGCGGGACTGCCGTGCCGGGTGATCGTGCTCACCACGTACGAGACGGACGGTGACATCCTGCGGGCCGTCGAGGCGGGCGCGGCGGGGTACCTGCTGAAAGACCTGGCCAGGGGTGAGCTCGCCGACGCGATCAGGGCGGCGGCCCGGGGCGAGACGGTGCTGGCCCCCTCGGTGGCGGCCCGGCTGGTCGACCAGTTGCGGTCACGGCCGGAGCGTCCCCGGCTCTCCGCCCGCGAGACGGCGGTACTGCGCCTGGTGGCGGAGGGGTGCACCAACGGGGAGATCGGCCGTCGGCTGCACATCGGGGAGTCGACGGTGAAGACGCATCTGCTGCGGACCTTCGGCAAGCTCGGTGTGGACGACCGCACGGCGGCGGTGACGAGCGCCCTGCGGCACGGTCTGCTGGACGGCTGAGCGCCTGGACCGCGGCGGGGCTGGGGGATGGCGCCGACCGGGCGGTCACTCCCCCCGCCCGGCGCGACCGGTCCGCCCCGCCCGGGAGGACGGGCACGGACCGCCGCCGGGCGGGGCCGGGTGTCAGGGACGGTCCCCGCCCGGGTGTGGACGGGTGTCAGGCGAGCTTCGCCCGGACCGCCTCGACCAGGTCGTCGAGGGCGACCGGGGTCTGCTCGCCGGACTCCATGTCCTTGAGCTGGACGACGCCCTCGGCCAGGTCGCGCTCGCCGGCGACGACCGTGAGGCGGGCGCCGGAGCGGTTGGCGTCCTTCATCGCGCCCTTCAGACCCTTGCCGCCGAAGGAGAAGTCCGTCGCGATCCCCGCCCTGCGCAGCTCGGTGACCTTGCCGAAGAGCACGTGGCGCGCCTCCTCGCCGATCGGCACCGCGAAGACGCTGGTCACGGCCGGGATGGCCGGCTCGACGCCCTCCGCCTCCAGGGCCAGGACCGTGCGGTCGACGCCGAGGGCCCAGCCGACGGACGGAAGCGCGGGGCCGCCGATCATCTCGGAGAGGCCGTCGTAGCGTCCGCCGCCGCCGACGGCGGACTGGGAGCCGAGACCGTCGTGGACGAACTCGAAGGTCGTCCGGGTGTAGTAGTCCAGGCCGCGGACCAGTTTCGCGTCGTCCTCGAAGACCACCCCCGCCGCGGTGATCAGGGCGCGCACCTCCTCGTGGTACGCCTTGCACGCGTCGCAGAGGTAGTCGCGCAGCAGCGGCGCCCCTGTCAGCTGCTTCCGCACGGCCTCGCGCTTGTCGTCGAGCACGCGCAGCGGGTTGATCTCGGCGCGGCGCAGGGTGTCCTCGTCGAGGTCGAGACCGCGCAGGAAGGTCTGGAGGGCCTCCCGGTAGACGGGGCGGCATTCCCTGTCCCCGAGGGAGTTGAGCAGGATGCGGAAGTTCCGCAGGCCCAGCGAGCGGTACGCCTCGTCGGCGAGGATGATCAGCTCCGCGTCGAGCGCCGGGTCCTCCGCGCCGATCGCCTCGGCGCCGACCTGCGAGAAGTGGCGGTAGCGGCCCTTCTGCGGGCGCTCGTAGCGGTAGTAGGAGCCGGAGTACCAGAGCTTGACGGGCAGGTTGCCCCGCTTGTGCAGTCCGGACTCCAGGGCCGCGCGCAGCACGGAGGCCGTGCCCTCGGGCCGCAGGGCGAGCCTGCTGCCGCCCTTGGTCTCGAAGGCGTACATCTCCTTGGTGACGATGTCGGTGGACTCGCCGACACCACGGGCGAACAGGTTGACGTCCTCGAAGCCGGGGGTCTCGACGTAGCCGTATCCGGACTTCCGCAGAGGGCCGGAGATCGCCTCCCGGACCGCCAGATAGGTGGCGGAGTACGGGGGGATCAGGTCGTACGTGCCCTTGGGGGCCTTGAAGGTGCTCACGTGGATCTCGTCACATTCCTCGTCGGGGAGCCTGCGTGCTCCCGAGGCCGGCGGCCACGTCCCGCAGATAGGGGTTCGTGGCGCGTTCCTGGCCGATGGTCGTCTGGGGACCGTGTCCCGACAGCACCACGGTCGAGTTGTCGAGCGGCAGGCACACGCGGGCCAGCGACTCGAGCATCTCGTCCATGTCACCGCCGGGCAGGTCGGTGCGTCCGATGGAGCCGGCGAACAGCAGATCCCCGGAGAAGAACACGGAGGGGATCTCCGCGCTCTCGGGCATCCGGAAGGTCACCGACCCCTTGGTATGGCCGGGGGCGTGCGCGACGGAGAACTCCAGACCGGCGAGGTCCAGCTTCGCGCCGTCGGTGAGCTCGTGTACGTCGTCGGGCTCGCCCACGGTCAGCTCGCCCATGAGCGGCATGCCGATCGAGCGGCCGAGGGCCTTCTCCGGGTCGCTCATCATGTAGCGGTCGGCGGGGTGGATCCACGCGGGCACGTCGTGCGCGCCGCAGACCGGGACGACCGAGGCGACGTGGTCGATGTGTCCATGGGTGAGCACCACGGCGACGGGCTTGAGCCGATGCTTCCTGAGCGTCTCCTCGACTCCCTGGGCGGCCTGGTGGCCCGGGTCGATGATCACGCACTCCTCGCCTGCGGCGGGGGCGACCAGATAGCAGTTGGTCCCCCAGGCCCCGGCGGGGAACCCGGCAATAAGCACGATCGTCCTCAGTGTGTGTCGTCCGACGGGGAGGCCGCCTTGTCGAAAGGCGACAGCTCAGAGCCTACCGGCGCTGCGTATTCCACAGCCAACCCGTATACGGTACGGGCACACCCGACCCGGGCCGGAACACACGAGCGACAAGGAGCAGACCCGGTGGTCAGCAACGATCAGCGGCGGCGGCAGCTCGCCAGGGAGAAGTACGTGCGCCAGCAGCAGCGGCGGCAGGAGGCACAGCGGAAGGCCAGGCGCCGCAACACCGTGATCGCGGCCGCGCTGGCCGTGGTCCTGGCCGCGGGTGGCGCGGTGTACGCCTCGGTGTCCTTGACGGACGACGGGAAGAAGAGCTCCGACAACACGGCGAGCGACTCCCCCGAGAACGCGGAGCCCACGCAGAGCGAGTCCAAGGCGCCCGAGCCGGCGCTGGACATCGACCCGAAGGCCGCCTACACGATGGCTCTCAAGACGAACCAGGGCGAGGTCTCCTTCGCCATGGACGCGGCGAAGACGCCTCGGACGGTGAACTCGTTCAAGTACCTGGCCGACAAGAAGTACTTCGACGGGACGAAATGCCACCGTCTCACCACGGAGGGCATCTTCGTCCTCCAGTGCGGTGACCCGGACGGCGACGGCACCGGCGGGCCGGGCTACAACATCCCGGACGAGAACCTGGACGCCCTGGGCAAGGCGGGCGCCGACGGCGCGGTGACCTACCCGGCCGGGACGGTGGCCATGGCCAACACGGGCCAGCCGGGCACCGGCGGCAGCCAGTTCTTCCTGGTCTACAAGGACACCAAGCTGCCACCGAGCTACACGCCCTTCGGCACGATCGACGCGGCCGGTCTCAAGGTCGTCCAGGAGGTCGCGAAGGGGGGCGTCGAGGGCGGCGCCACGGACGGTGCGCCCAAGAAGGCCGTCACCATCGAGAAGGCCACCGTCGGCAAGAAGTGACGTGCGGCGCGACCGAGTATTTTCGGTCGCGCTGAGAGCGGACAGCCGGGCGGCGGTTCGCCTAGATTGGCGTTGTGCAGCACGGGCCGTGTCTCGTGCTGTGGAGGGCGGGCGAGGCCCGCCGGGAAACTGTGGACGATGCCCAGGGGGCACAACCCCCTCGCCGGCATCATGTGGAGGAGGCGCTGTGAGCAGCGACCCGTGGGGCCGCGTCGACGAGACGGGCACCGTGTACGTGCGTACTGCCGAGGGCGAGAAGGTCGTCGGATCGTGGCAGGCCGGCACTCCGGAGGAGGCTCTGGCCTACTTCGAGCGCAAGTACGAGGGCTTGGTTGTCGAGATCGGCCTCCTCGAGAAGCGGGTGAAGACCACCGACCTCTCGGCGAAGGACGCCACTGTCGCCATCGAGCACATCCGGCAGCAGGTCGACGAGCATCACGCCGTGGGTGACCTGGCCGCGCTGACCGCTCGGCTCGACAAGCTGGTCGAGACGGTGGAGTCGCGTCGCGAGGAGCGCAAGGTCCAGAAGGCCCGGCAGACCGACGAGGCGCGGGCCGCCAAGGAGTCGCTGGTCAAGGAGGCCGAGGAGCTCGCGCGGAGCGAGCAGTGGCGGTCCGCCGGCGAGCGGCTGCGCGCGCTGGTGGACACCTGGAAGGGCCTGCCCCGGCTCGACCGGAAGTCCGACGACGAGCTGTGGCACCGCTTCTCGCACGCCCGCTCGGCGTTCTCGAAGCGCCGCAAGGCGCACTTCGCCGCGCTGGACGCGCAGCGCGAGGAGGCCCGCAAGGCCAAGGAGAGGCTGGTCGCCGAGGCCGAGTCGCTGTCGAACTCCACCGACTGGGGTGGTACGGCCGCCCGCTACCGCGAACTGATGACGGAGTGGAAGGCCGCCGGGCGGGCGCAGCGCGAACACGAGGACGACCTGTGGAACCGCTTCCGCGGCGCGCAGGACGTCTTCTTCGCCGCGCGCGGCGAGGTCTTCGCCGAGCGGGACGCGGAGCAGACCGAGAACCTCAAGCTGAAGGAGGAGCTCGCGGTCGAGGCCGAGAAGCTCGTCCCGGTGACGGATCTCAAGGCGGCGCGAGCGGCCTTCAGGTCCGTCAACGAGCGCTGGGAGGCCATCGGTCACGTGCCGCGTGACGCCCGTCCCAAGGTCGAGGGACGGATGCAGGCGGTGGAGCGGGCGCTCCAGGAGTCCGAGGAGTCGGAGTGGCGCCGGACGAACCCGGAGGCGCGGGCGCGTGCGGCGGGTCTGACGGGGCAGCTCCAGGACGCCGTGGACAAGCTCCAGAAGCAGATCGACACGGCCCGTGCGGCGGGCAACGACACCAAGGCCGACAAGCTGGCCCGTGAGCTGGAGGGCCGCCAGGCGCTCCTCGACCAGGCACTGAAGGGCCTGGAGGAGTTCGGCGGCTGAATCCGCACTCCCTGATCACACGGGCGAGGGCCCGTGTGATCAGGGAGTCCCGGGGGCCGTCGTCCGGGGGTGGGGACGGTTCAGGGGCGGCGGGCCGAGGTGACCCGGTAGACGTCGTAGACGCCCTCCACGCCGCGCACGGCTTTCAGAACGTGCCCGAGGTGCTTGGGGTCGCCCATCTCGAAGGTGAAGCGCGAGGTGGCGACACGGTCGCGGGAGGTCTGGACGGCCGCCGACAGGATGTTGACGTGCTGGTCCGACAGGACCCGGGTGACGTCCGAGAGGAGCCGGGAGCGGTCCAGGGCCTCGACTTGGATGGCGACCAGGAAGACCGAGGACTGGGTGGGGGCCCACTCGACCTCGAGGATGCGCTCCGGTTCGCGCGAGAGGGAGTCCACGTTCACGCAGTCGCTGCGGTGGACGGAGACACCGCTGCCACGGGTGACGAAGCCGATGATCGGGTCCCCGGGCACCGGCGTGCAGCATCGGGCCAGCTTGACCCAGACGTCCTCGACACCCTTCACGACCACGCCGGGGTCGGCGCTGGAGCGGCGCTTGGTGCGGCCCCGCGACGGCGGCGCGGACTCGGCGATGTCCTCGTTCGCGGCTTCCTCGCCGCCCAGGGCCTGGACGAGCTTCTGCACGATGGACTGGGCCGTGACGTGACCCTCACCGATCGCCGCGTACAGGGAGGAGATGTCGCTGTAGCGCATCTCGTGCGCGAGGGTCACCAGCGAGTCCCCGGTGAGGATCCGCTGGATCGGCAGGTTCTGCTTGCGCATGGCCCGCGCGATGGCGTCCTTGCCCTGCTCGATGGCCTCGTCGCGGCGCTCCTTGGAGAACCAGGCGCGGATCTTGTTGCGGGCCCGCGGGGACTTGACGAAGCCCAGCCAGTCGCGGGAGGGCCCGGCGCCCGCGGCCTTGGAGGTGAAGACCTCGACCAGGTCGCCGTTGTCCAGGGTCGATTCCAGCGGCACGAGCCGCCCGTTGACCCGCGCGCCTATGGTGCGGTGGCCGACCTCGGTGTGGACGGCGTAGGAGAAGTCGACGGGGGTGGCTCCGGCGGGCAGCGCTATCACGTCGCCCTTGGGGGTGAAGACGAAGACCTCGTTGCGCGACAGGTCGAAGCGCAGCGACTCCAGGAACTCGCCGGGGTCCTCGGTCTCCTTCTGCCAGTCGAGCAGCTGGCGCAGCCACGCCATGTCGTTGAGGTGGTCGTCCTTGCCGGTCCTCTTCGGTACTTCGGCGCGGACCTTGGAGGCGCCGGCGACGGCCTCCTGCTTGTACTTCCAGTGGGCGGCGATGCCGTACTCGGCCCGGCGGTGCATGTCGAAGGTGCGGATCTGCAGCTCGACGGGCTTGCCGTTGGGTCCGATGACGGTCGTGTGCAGCGACTGGTACATGTTGAACTTCGGCATCGCGATGTAGTCCTTGAACCGGCCGGGGACCGGGTTCCATCGCGCGTGGACCGTGCCGAGCGCCGCGTAGCAGTCGCGGACGGTGTCCACCAGGACGCGGATGCCGACCAGGTCGTAGATCTCCGCGAAGTCACGGCCGCGGACGATCATCTTCTGGTAGACGCTGTAGTAGTGCTTCGGCCGGCCGGTGACGGTGGCCTTGATGCGGGCGGCCCTCAGGTCGGCCTGTACCTCGTCGGTCACTATGGCCAGGTACTCGTCGCGCTTGGGCGCGCGCTCCGCGACGAGCCGGACGATCTCGTCGTACATCTTGGGGTAGAGGATCGCGAAGGCGAGGTCCTCCAGCTCCCACTTGATGGTGTTCATGCCCAGCCGGTGGGCCAGGGGCGCGTAGATCTCGAGGGTCTCGCGGGCCTTCTTCTCCTGCTTCTCCCGCTTGAGGTAGCGCATGGTGCGCATGTTGTGCAGCCGGTCGGCGAGCTTGATGACCAGGACGCGCGGGTCCTTGGCCATGGCGACGACCATCTTGCGGACGGTCTCCGCCTGGGCGGCCTCGCCGAACTTGACCTTGTCCAGCTTGGTGACGCCGTCCACGAGCAGGGCGACCTGGTCGCCGAAGTCGCGGCGCAGGGTGTCCAGGCCGTACTCGGTGTCCTCGACGGTGTCGTGGAGCAGACCGGCCATCAGGGTGGCCGGGTCCATGCCGAGCTCGGCGAGGATCGTGGTGACGGCGAGCGGGTGCGTGATGTACGGGTCGCCGCTCTTGCGCTTCTGTCCGCGGTGCCAGCGCTCGGCGACCTGGTAGGCCCGCTCGACCTGGCGCAGGGTGGCCGTCTCGATCTTCGGGTCGTTGGAGCGCAGGATCCGCAGCAGCGGTTCCAGGACCGGGTTGTACGGGGAGGAGCGCTGGACGCCCAGCCGGGCCAGGCGGGCACGCACGCGGTTGGAGGAGCCACCCGAGCGGGCCGGCGGGGCCGGGGCGGGCTTGGGAGCGGAGGCCGGGGCGGGGGCCGCCGGCCTGGGCTTGTTCTCCGCCGGCTCGTCCTGGGGCGTGCCCGACCCCGCGGCGGCCGTCTCGGCCTTCTCGGCCTGCTGGTCGGGCTGCGCGGCGGAGAGTGGCTGGGCCTCGTCTGGCAAGAGCGCTCCTCGTGCGGTGCCGGGTCCCCGGTCAGGCCCGGAAAGGCCATGGTATCGACCCGGGAGCCGCCCTGCTCACGCGCGTGGTCCGTGAGACGGCCGCCACGCGCCGGACCTGCGCATACCAGGACAGAGCGGAAAGACAGGCGGGGCGCCCCGGGGGAATCCCCGGGGCGCCCCGCATCACACGGCGATGGTCCGCGCGGTGGTCAGACCGTGATCAGCGCCTCCAGCGGCGCGCCGCGCAGGGCCGGCTCCAGCCGGGCACGGCCCGGCAGGAAACCGAGCTCCATGAGCACCGCGACGCCCGCGACCTCGGCACCCGCCCGTCGGATCAGCTCGATCGACGCCTCGGCGGTGCCGCCGGTGGCGAGCACGTCGTCGATGACCATGACGCGGTCGCCCGCGGCCAGGTCCCCGGCGTGCACCTCGATCTCGGCGGTGCCGTACTCCAGCTCGTACGCCTGCCGCAGCGTCGCTCCGGGGAGCTTGCCCGCCTTGCGGACCGGGATGAAGCCCAGGCCCGCGTGGACGGCGACCGGGGCGCCGAGGATGAAGCCGCGCGCCTCCAGTCCGACGATCTTCGTCGCGCCGTGCGTGGCGCACAGCGTGGCGAGTGTGTCGGTCAACGCGGTGAACGCCACCGGGTCCGCGAGCAGCGGGGTGATGTCCTTGAACAGCACGCCCGGCTTCGGGTGGTCGTGGACGTCGCGGATGCGGCTGAGCAGCAGATCCGCGACGTCCGGAGTGCCGGCGGTCATCCGCGGTGCTCCGGCGCCCGGCCTCCGCGACGGGCACGCTGGCCCACGACGGCGGTCTCGGACGCGTCGTCGGCGTCCTCGGCTCGCTCGTCGATGTCCAGGGACTCGCCCTTGGCCGCGGCGCCGGCGCGCTTGGCGAGCACTCGCTTCTTCAGGGCCTTCATCGCCGGCTCGCGCTCCTTGAGGTCGGCGACGAGCGGGGTGGCGATGAAGATCGACGAGTAGGCACCGGCCGCGAGACCGACGAAGAGCGACAGCGAGATGTCGTTCAGCATGCCCGCGCCCAGGACACCGCCGCCGATGAAGAGCAGGCCGGCGACCGGGAGCAGCGCCACGACGGTGGTGTTGACCGAACGGACCAAGGTGCCGTTGATCGAGCGGTTGGCGATCTCGCTGTACGTCCAGCGGGTCTGCTTGGTGATGCCCTTCGTCTGCTCCTTGAGGGAGTCGAAGACGACGACCGTGTCGTAGAGGGAGTAACCGAGGATGGTCAGCAGACCGATCACCGTACCGACCGTGACCTCGAACCCGACGAGCGAGTAGATGCCGACGGTGATGGTGATGTCGTGGATGAGCGCGATCAGCGCCGCCAGGGCCATCCGCCATTCGAAGGCGATGGCGAGGTAGAGGACGACCAGGATCATGAAGACGACGAGGCCCGTCCACGCCTTGGAGGCGATCTGCTCGCCCCAGCTGGGACCGACCAGCTCCGCGGCGATCTTGTCCTCGGTGACGCCCAGGTCCTTGGCCAGCTCCGTGCGGATCTCGTCCGACTGCGCGGTGTCGAGGCCGCCGACCTGGATGCGCAGACCGCCGTTGCCGAGCCCCTGGACGATCGCTTCGTGGCCGGATGCCTCTTCCGCGAACTCCTGGGCCTGGGAGACCGAGACGGAGGTCTTCGGGGTGGTGAAGACCGCGCCGCCCTGGAACTCGATGCCCATGTTCAGCCCGCGCACCGTCAGGCCGAGGATGGCGGTGATGGTGATCAGGATGGACAGGCCGTACCAGATCTTGCGGTTCCCGATGAAGTCGTAGCCGACCTCACCGCGGTGGAGCCGGGCGCCGAGATTGCCGAGCTTCGACATCTCACGCCTCCTTCGGGTCGATGGTGGCGGTGGTACGGCGGGAGCGACGCAGTGGCGGCTTGGCGCCGAGCCGCTTCGGGTCCAGTCCGGACCATGCGTGGCCGTCGCCGAAGAACTTGGTGCGGGCCAGCAACGTCATGATCGGCTTGGTGAACAGGAACACCACGACCACGTCGAGCAGCGTCGTCAGGCCGAGCGTGAAGGCGAAGCCCTGGACCTTGCCGACGGTGACGACGAAGAGCACCGCGGCGGCGAGGAACGACACGAAGTCGGACACCAGGATCGTGCGACGGGCACGGGGCCAGGCGCGCTCGACGGCGGGGCGGAGCGTCCGTCCCTCGCGGATCTCGTCGCGGATGCGTTCGAAGTAGACGATGAACGAGTCCGCGGTGATTCCGATGGCCACGATGGCGCCACACACCGCCGGCAGGTTCAGCGCGAAGCCGATGGCCGGGCCGAGCAGGGCCATGATCACGTAGGTGAGGATCGCCGAGACCATGAGGCTCAGCAGGGCGACCAGCGACAAGCCGCGGTAGTAGACGACCAGGTAGAGGATGACCAGGGCCAGGCCGATCGCGCCGGCGATGAGACCGGCCTCCAGCTGCTCGCCACCGAGGGCGGCGGTCACGGTCGTCACGCTCTGCGTGTCGAAGGACAGCGGCAGCGCTCCGTAGGACAGGATGTTGCCCAGGTCCTGGGCGGAGCTCTGGGTGAAGCTGCCCGAGATCTCGGCGCTGGCGCTCAGCGTCTGGCGCACGGACGGCGCGGAGACGACCTCGCCGTCCAGCACGATCGCGAACTGGTTCTGGGGCTCCTGCTGCTGCGAGAGCTTGCTGGTGATCTGCTGGAACTTCTTCGAGCCGCTGCCCGTGAAGTCCATGGTGACGATCCACATGCCGCGCTGCTGGTCGAAGACGCCCTTGGCGTCGTCGACGTCCTTGCCCTCGACCTCGGCCGGGCCGAGGATGTACTTCTCCCACTGACCGATGGCGTTCTTGCCACAGGCGACGGTGGTGTCCTCGGGCTTGACGCCCTCACCGACGGCGGCGCGCTGCTTGGGATCGAGGCAGTTCAGCTCGGTGAACTTCTGCTGGAGCGCCGCGGTGGCGGGGTCCGCCGAGGGGGTCGCCTCGGGGGGCGCCGAGCCGCTGGGGGTCGGCGTCGGGCTCGGGGCCTTCAGGGCCTCGGAGACCGCGCGGCCCTGGGTGGAGGCGGTCGCCGACGGGGTGGCGGACTTCTCGTCCTTCTTGCCGTCGTCCTCGCCCTCGTCCGCGGTGGACGCGGAGGCGGAGGGCGTCGCCGTTCCCGAGGGGCTCCCGGTGGGAGTCGCCGGCTCCGAGGGCGCGTAGGTCAGGACCGGCCGGAAGTACAGCTGGGCGGTGGTGCCGACCTGCTCACGGGCCTGCTTCTCGTCGACGCCCTTGGGGATGTTGACGATGATGTTCTCGCGGCCCTGGGTCTGGACCTCGGCCTCGGAGACACCCAGACCATTGACACGGCGCTCGATGATGCCGACCGCGGTGTTCATGTTGGTCTCGTTGACGGCGTCTTCCTTGCCGGGCTCGGCCTTCGCCTTGAGCGTGATCGAGGTACCGCCGGCGAGGTCGATGCCCAGGCGCGGTGTCGTGTGACCCGACCAGAACATCCCGCCGGTGAGCGCGACCATGGCGATCAGGATCAGTGCCAGGGCGCGCCCCGGCCTGCCCTGGCCCCCCGCCGGCCTCCGGCCCTTCTTCGGTGCTGCCACCTTGTCGTTTCTCCCTGTCCAACCGTCCCGCGCGGGGTGTGCGCGGTGCGGCCACGAAGTGTGTGTGGGGACCTGCCCCCGCAGACGTGCAACCGTTCCGGGGACCGGCGGACGCCGGTGGGCGTCCGCGGTCCCCGGCCGCGACTACTTCGCGTCGGTCTCGCCGTCGGTCTTGCCGTCCTTCTCGACCTCGGTGTCGGCCTCGGCGGCGTCCACCTTCTTGGTCAGGTCCGCCTTGGCGGCCGTGTCCGTGCCGGCGGCCTCGGCCGTCGTGTCTGCCTCGGTGGCCTCGGCGGCCTCGGTCAGCGAGGAGGCGTCGTCCGGGACGACGGTGTCGTCGTCGCCGTGGACGATGCGGTTGTACTCCGCGTCCTCGAGGACCGCGCCGATCGCGTTCTTGGCGTAGACCGCGTGCGTGCCCGGAGCGATCTCGAGGAGAACGGTCTCGTCGCCGATCTCCTTGACGGTGGCGTACATCCCCCCGATCGTCCGTACGCCGGTGCCGGGCTGCATCTCGTTGCGCATCTGCGCCGCCTGCTGCTGCTTCTTCTTCGCAGAGCGGGTCATCAGGAACATGGCCCCGATGAGGACGATGAAGGGGAGGAGGGTCACGATGCTCACGGGACGGATTTCCTTCGCACGGTCGCGGAGAAGCCGCGGCCTGATCTTCGGGGGTGGGCGCGCCGACCGGAAAGGGCGGCATCGGCGGAGTCTAGGCGAGTCCGCATCGATGGAACAACGTCCAGCATCGCACCGTGGTTCCTCGCCCGGCGAGTGTCCGCGCCGTCACGCCCCGAAGAGCCCCTGTTGTCCGCTTCCTGGCACGCCCGCGCCGCCTGCCTGCGGCGGAACGAGTCCGAGATGCGCCCATGCGGCGGGCGTAGCGACCCGGCCACGGGGCGTGCGGGCCAGCAGGCCCTCGCGTACGAGGAAGGGCTCGGCGACCTCCTCGACCGTCTCGCGTTCCTCCCCGACCGCGACCGCGAGGGTGGAGAGACCGACCGGTCCGCCGCCGAAGAGCTTGAGCAGCGCCCGCAGGACGGCGTGGTCGAGGCGGTCGAGGCCGCGGCTGTCGACCTCGTAGACGGCGAGGGCGGCTGCGGCGATCGCGGCGGTGATCACTCCGTCCGCCTTGACCTGGGCGTAGTCGCGGACCCGGCGCAGGAGCCGGTTGGCGATGCGCGGCGTGCCGCGGGAGCGGCCGGCGATCTCGGCGGCGCCCGCGGGGTCGATCTCGACGTCGAGCAGTCCCGCGGAGCGGTGGACGACGCGTTCGAGTTCGGCCGGTTCGTAGAACTCCATGTGACCGGTGAAGCCGAAGCGGTCGCGCAGCGGGGGTGGCAGCAGGCCCGCGCGGGTGGTGGCGCCGACCAGGGTGAAGGGCGGCAGTTCCAGCGGGATGGCGGTGGCGCCCGGACCCTTGCCGACGATGACGTCGACGCGGAAGTCCTCCATCGCCATGTAGAGCATCTCCTCGGCGGGCCGGGACATGCGGTGGATCTCGTCCAGGAAGAGGATCTCGCCCTCCTGGAGGGAGGAGAGGATGGCGGCGAGGTCGCCGGCGTGCTGGATGGCGGGGCCCGAGGTGATCCGGATCGGGGCGTTCATCTCGGCCGCGATGATCATCGACAGGGTGGTCTTGCCGAGGCCGGGGGCGCCGGAGAGCAGCACGTGGTCGGCGGTCGCACCGCGCTGCCGGGCCGCCTTGAGGACCAGGTCGAGCTGCTGGCGGACCTTCTCCTGGCCCACGAACTCGCCGAGGTCCTTGGGGCGCAGAGCCGCCTCGACGGCCTGGTCGTCGCCTTCGGCCGAGGCGCCGACGATCCGGTCCTCGGCTGCCGGGTCCGTCTCGTCGTCCCAGTTCACGGTGTCTGCCTTCTCGTGTGGTGCGGTGGTCGGCCGGGCGGCGGACGGCCGCCGGGCGCGGGGGCGTCCCGACCGACCGGTGCGTGCGGCGCCGTCCGATCCGGACGAGGGACCCTAGCGGGCGCGGTTGAGCGTCTGGAGGGCGGCCCGCAGCAGCTGCGGTACGGGCGCGGCACCGGACGCGGCGAGGGACGCCTCGGCCTGTGGCGTCACCGCCGTCACCGCCTCCTCCGCCTCGCGGGAGGCGTATCCGAGACCGATCAGCGCGGCCGTCAGCTGCTCGGTCCACGGCGGCGGCCCGGACACCGCGGGGGGCCGCGCACCGGCCGTGCCGCCGCTGCCCAGCGGGGTGCCGAGCTTGTCCTTGAGTTCGAGGAGCAGCTTCTGGGCTCCCTTCTTGCCGATGCCGGGGACGGCGGTCAGCGCCTTCTCGTCACCGGTGGAGACGGCGAGGCGCAGGGCGTCGGGGCTGTGCACGCCGAGCATGGCCTGGGCGAGGCGGGGGCCGACGCCGCTGGCGGTCTGCAGGAGTTCGAATACCTGCCGCTCGTCGTCGTCCGCGAAGCCGTACAGCGTGAGGGAGTCCTCCCGGACCACCAAGGAGGTGGCGAGGCGCGCTTCCTGACCGGTCCTCAGTTCCGCGAGGGTGTTCGGCGCGCACTGCACGGCCATGCCGACGCCGCCGACCTCGATCACGGCCGTGGTGGGGGCGAGGGCGGCCACCCGGCCGCTCACAAAGGCGATCATCGGGTCCGGCCTTTCACTGCGGAGGCGTGCTGGGCGACCGCCTGCTGGAGACGGTTCTGGGCGGGGGACCGCCAGATGTGACAGATGGCCAGGGCGAGGGCGTCGGCCGCGTCGGCCGGCCTGGGCGGGGCGGAGAGCCGCAGGATGCGGGTCACCATCGCTCCGACCTGGGCCTTGTCGGCCCGGCCGCTGCCGGTGACGGCGGCCTTGACCTCGCTGGGGGTGTGCAGGGCGACCGGGATGCCCCGGCGGGAGGCGCAGAGCATGGCGACCGCGCTGGCCTGCGCCGTCCCCATCACGGTGCGGACGTTGTGCTGGCTGAACACCCGCTCCACGGCGACCAGTCCGGGTGTGTAGCGGTCGAGCCACTCCTCGATGCCGCGCTCGATCCCCACCAGCCGCCGGCCGATGTCGTCGTCCGCCGCGGTCCGGACCACGCCGACGCCGAGCATGGCGAGGGGCCGGCCGGCGACGCCCTCGACGACGCCGATACCGCACCGGGTCAGACCGGGGTCCACCCCGAGTACGCGCACGCTGCCCCTCCCTCGACCGTCTTCGCTGATCTGTTCGTGCAGGCTATCGGCCGGCACCGACAATGCCCCACGAACGGCGGCGGGCCGACGGGGTGTGTCCCCGTCGGCCCGTCGTCGTCGCTCCGGGACCAGGCATCCGGTCCGGTGTCAGGCGTCGACCTTCGCCATGACCTCGTCGCTGACGTCGAAGTTCGCGAAGACGTTCTGGACGTCGTCGCTGTCCTCCAGCGCGTCGATCAGCTTGAAGATCTTCCGCGCGCCCTCCTCGTCGAGTTCGACCTGCATGGTCGGCACGAAGTTGGAGTCGGCGGAGTCGTAGTCGATGCCGGCCTCCTGGAGGGCGGTGCGGACCGCGACCATGTCGGTGGCCTCGCTGATGACCTCGAAGCTCTCGCCGAGGTCGTTGACCTCCTCGGCGCCCGCGTCGAGCACCGCGCCGAGGACGTCGTCCTCGGTCAGCTCGCCCTTGGGCAGGACGACGACGCCCTTGCGGTTGAACAGGTACGACACCGAGCCCGGGTCGGCCATGGAACCGCCGTTGCGGGTCATGGCGACACGGACGTCGGAGGCAGCGCGGTTGCGGTTGTCGGTGAGGCACTCGATGAGCACCGCGACACCGTTCGGGCCGTAGCCCTCATACATGATCGTCTCGTAGTCCACGCCGCCGGCCTCGAGGCCGCCGCCGCGCTTGATCGCCGAGTCGATGTTCTTGTTCGGAACCGAGCTCTTCTTGGCCTTCTGGACGGCGTCGAACAGTGTGGGGTTGCCGTCCAGGTCGGCACCGCCGGTGCGGGCCGCGACCTCGATGTTCTTGATCAGCTTCGCGAAGAGCTTGCCGCGCTTGGCGTCGATCACGGCCTTCTTGTGCTTCGTCGTAGCCCATTTAGAGTGGCCGGACATCTGCCTGTCTCCTTCGCGTAACCCATTACAGAACGAACCCCAGAGATCCTACCGGGGACGAGTCACCCCGCGGCGCGCACCATGTCGACGAACAGGGCGTGGACGCGGTGGTCACCGGTCAGTTCGGGGTGGAACGAGGTCGCCAGGGCGTTGCCCTGCCGTACGGCGACGATGTGGCCGCCGTGCTCGGCGAGCACCTCGACCTCGGCTCCGACGGACTCGACCCAGGGGGCGCGGATGAAGACACCCTCGACCGGGCCGTCCTCGATCCCGGCGACCGCGACGGCGGCCTCGAAGGACTCGTTCTGGCGGCCGAAGGCGTTGCGGCGGACGATCATGTCGACGCCGCCGAAGGTCTCCTGGCCCGAGCGCGGGTCGAGGATCTTGTCGGCGAGCATGATCAGGCCGGCGCAGCTGCCGTAGACCGGCATCCCGGCGGCGATGCGCTCGCGCAGCGGCGCCATGAGGCCGAACAGGTGGGCCAGCTTCGAGATGGTGGTGGACTCGCCGCCCGGTACGACCAGGCCGTCGACCTCGGCCAGCTCCTCGGGGCGCCGGACCGGCCTGGCCACGGCGTCAGCCGCGGCCAGGGCGATCAGGTGCTCCCGTACGTCGCCCTGGAGAGCCAGGACACCGATCACGGGAGTGGTCATCACCAGCCCCGGTTCGCGTAGCGCTCGGCCTCGGGCAGGGTGTCGCAGTTGATGCCGACCATGGCCTCGCCCAGGTTGCGGGAGGCGTCCGCGATGACCTTCGGGTCGTCGTAGAAGGTGGTGGCCTTCACGATGGCGGCGGCACGCTTGGCCGGGTCACCGGACTTGAAGATGCCGGAGCCGACGAAGACGCCCTCGGCACCCAGCTGGCGCATCAGCGCGGCGTCGGCGGGGGTGGCGACGCCACCGGCGGAGAAGAGCACGACCGGGAGCTTGCCGAGCTCGGCGACCTCCTTGACGAGCTCGTAAGGAGCGCGCAGGTCCTTGGCCGCCGCGAAGAGCTCGTTGTTGTCGAAGCCGCGCAGCTTGGCGATCTCGTTCTTGATCTGGCGCAGGTGGCGGACCGCCTCGACGACGTTGCCGGTGCCGGCCTCGCCCTTGGAGCGGATCATGGCCGCGCCCTCGGCGATGCGGCGCAGGGCCTCGCCGAGGTTGGTGGCGCCGCAGACGAAGGGGGTGGTGAAGGCCCACTTGTCGGAGTGGTTGACCTCGTCGGCCGGGGTCAGGACCTCGGACTCGTCGATGTAGTCGACGCCGAGGGACTGGAGGACCTGGGCCTCCACGAAGTGGCCGATGCGGGACTTGGCCATGACCGGGATGGAGACGGCGCCGATGATCTCTTCGATCATGTTGGGGTCCGACATGCGGGCGACGCCGCCGTCCTTGCGGATGTCGGCGGGGACGCGCTCCAGGGCCATGACGGCCACGGCACCGGCGTCCTCGGCGATCTTCGCCTGCTCGGCGTTGACCACGTCCATGATCACGCCGCCCTTGAGCTGCTCGGCCATGCCGCGCTTGACGCGGGAGGTACCCGTCGCCGAGGAGTCTGCGGACTGGGGGGTGTTGGGAAGCGTGGTGGACACGACGGCGACCTCACTCGTGAAAGCGGTGTTGAGACAAGAGGTAGGAAACAGGCCACCACCAGTCCACTGCAAGGGCCAATAGGGAGCCGGTGGATCGTTTTCCCAGGCGGGGCGGGTCAGGCGGGGCGATCGGCAAGGGCCGACGGCGGTTCGTCGTCCATTTCGAAGGCCAGCGGGAACGGGGCGTGGCCGGCGAGCCGGAACCAGCGGACCTTGCGGTGGCGGCGCAGGGCCCGGGCGGCACGCACGGCGTCGTTGTGGAACCTGCGGGCCATCGGCACCCTGCGGACCGCGGCGGCGAGCTCGCCGGCGGCCTCCTCGCCACCCGGGGCCGCCCGGACCGCCTCGACCTGCTCGGTCTCGCCGAAGACGGCTCGCAGGGCCTGGCTCAGCTCGCTCTCAGCCACCTCGCGGTGGTCCTCCTCTGCCTGGCGCGCGGCGTGGGCGGCCTCGTAGAGCACGATCGAGGCGGCGGGGTCGAGGACGCCCGAGGTGGCCAGCTCCTGGGCGACCGAGGCCCGGCGCAGCAGCTGGGCGTCGAGAGCGGCGCGGGCGGCGTCGATGCGCGAGTGCAGCCGGTCGAGGCGTCCCGCGGTCCAGCTGAGGTACAGGCCGATCGCGATCAGTGCGACGACGGTCCAGATCAGGGTTTCGGTCACGGGCGCACAGGCTACCGGGGCGGGGGCGGCGGACCCTCCCGGCGTGCGCGGGGGCGGGCGGGGGAACGGTCGCGGCGCGTCCGGAGGGACCCTCCCGGGCAGGCACGGTCCGACCGGCCCGGGTCAGCGCGCGGCGCCCTGGTCCCGTGCCAGGCCGAACCTGGCCCGCAGGCCGGTGCGCTCGTCCGCCGCTACCGAGGCCGCCCCGTCCGTGACCGTCTCGTACACCGCCAGGATGTCCGCGGCCACGGTCGACCAGTCGAAGCGCCGCACGTGCGCGCTGCCCCTGGTCCGCAGTTCGGTCCGCCGCTCCTCGTCCGCCAGCAGCCTGACGGCCGCGTCGGCCAGCGCGTCGGCGTCCTCGTTGGCGAACAGCTCGCCCGCTCCGCCCTGGTCGAGCACCTGGGCGAAGGCGTCCAGGTCGGAGGCGAGTACCGGCGCGCCCGCCGACATGGCCTCGACGAGGATGATGCCGAAGCTCTCGCCCCCGGTGTTCGGGGCGACGTACACGTCGACACTGCGCAGCAGCCGCGCCTTGTCCTCGTCGCTGACCATGCCGAGGAACTCGACGCGTGACCGCATCTCGGACGGCAGGGAGGCGACGGCCTCCTCCTCGTCGCCGCGCCCGGCCACCAGGAGCCGGCTGCCGGGACGTTCCGCGAGGATCCTGGGCAGGGCCCTCATGAGCACCGGCAGGCCCTTGCGGGGCTCGTCGATGCGTCCGATGAAGCCGAGTGTCCCGCCCTGCCATTCCTTCCTGGGTTCGGCGCGCGCGAAGAAGTCGACGTCGACGCCGTTGGGGATGACGACCGCGTCGCCGCCGAGGTGTTCCACCAGCGTGCGCCGGGCGTACTCGCTGACCGCGATCCGCGCGCTGATCTTCTCCAGCGCCGGCTGGAGGATCGGGTACGCGGCGATCATCGCCCGCGAGCGCGGGTTCGAGGTGTGGAACGTGGCCACGATCGGGCCCTGCGCCGCCCAACAGCTCAGCAGCCCGAGCGACGGGGAAGCCGGCTCGTGGATGTGAATGACGTCGAAGGTGCCGTCGTGGAGCCAGCGCCGGACGCGGGCGGCCGACAGGAAGCCGAAGTTGAGCCGTGCCACGGAGCCGTTGTACGGCACCGGCACGGCCCGGCCCGCCGAGACGACGTACGGGGGCAGCGGCGTCTCGTCGTCGGCGGGGGCGAGGACGGAGACCTCGTGCCCGAGCCGGATCAGGTGCTCGGCGAGGTCGCGGATGTGGAACTGGACGCCACCGGGCACGTCCCAGGAATAGGGGCAGACGATGCCGATCCTCACGCGGTCCGGTCCTCCCCGCGCTCCTCCAGGTCGGCGAGCCACAGTCGTTGCAGCATGTGCCAGTCCTCCGGGTGGTCGGCGATGCCGGTGGCGAACGCGTCGGCCAGCGCCTGGGTCATCACGGACGTCTTCTCGGCCCGCGTGCCCGTCTCGGGCACGTCGACGGGTGCGTACACCCGTCCCTTCATCACCGGCGACTCCTCGTACCAGAGGGTCACCGGCAGCAGCAGGGCACCGGTCTGCTGGGCCAGCATCGCCGGACCGGCGGGCATGCGCGCCGTGTCGCCGAAGAAGGTGACCTCCGTGCCGTTGGCCGACAGGTCGCGGTCGGCGACCAGGCAGATCAGCCCGCCGGCCCGCAGCCGGCGGGCCAGGGTGCCGAAGGCGGAGCCCCCGGTGTGCGGCAGGACCTCCATGCCGAGCGACTCGCGATAGGCCACGAACCGGTCGTAGAGCGACTCCGGCTTGAGCCGCTCCGCCACGGTGGTGAAGGGCACCCCGAGGGAACGGGTCACCCACACGCCGGCGAGGTCCCAGTTGGCCAGGTGCGGCAGCGCGAGAATGACGCCCCGCCCGGAGGCGAGACCTTCCTCCAGGTGGTGGACGTCCTTGATGTCGACGCCGCCTTCGACCCGCTCCCTGCTCCAGGTGGGCAGCCGGAAGGACTCCATCCAGTAGCGCATGTACGAGCGCATGCCGGCCCTGGACAGCTCGGCGAGCCGCTGGGGGGTGGCGTCCGGCACCACGCGGGCCAGGTTGGACTCCAGGCGCAGCACGCTCCTGCCGCGGCGCTTCCACGCGAAGTCGGCGATCCGGCGGCCGAGTCCGGCCGCCACCGGCTCCGGCAGCTTCTTGACGGTCGCCCAGCCGAGCCCGTAGAGGCCGTCGGTCAGCCGGTCCCCGAGGCCGCTCACGAGGACGTCTCGCTGCCCCGGGCGGCGGCCGCGTCGGCCTCCGCTGCCTCGCGCCGTACCGTCACGACCCGCTGCCCCAGTGTCACCGCGGAGCCCGCCGCCACGATCCACAGCGCGATCGGCAACAGGACCTGGATGCCCGGGACGCCGAAGGCGTGCAGCCCGGCCAGGCCCGCGGCGACCAGCGAGATCACCAGCCGCTCGGCCCGTTCGACCAGGCCGTTGACGGCGACGGGCAGGCCGATCGACTCGCCCCGCGCCTTGGTGTAGGAGACGACCTGGCCGCTGGCGAGGCAGAAGATGGCGACCGCGCACAGCACGTTGTCGTCGCCCTTGCCGGCGTACCAGAGCGCGAAGCCGCCGAAGATCGCCCCGTCGGCGACCCGGTCCAGGGTCGAGTCGAGGAACGCGCCCCATCGGCTGGAGATCCCGGCCTGCCGGGCCATGTTGCCGTCGACGAGGTCGGAGAAGACGAACAGGGTGATGACGATCGTGCCCCAGAAGAACTCGCCCCTGGGGAAGAAGACCAGCGCACCCGCCATCACTCCGGCCGTGCCCACGAGGGTGACCGCGTCCGGGCTGACGCCCCGGCGGAGCAGAAACGCGGCGAACGGTGTGAGGACACGCGTGAAGAATGCACGCGCGTACTTGTTCAGCATGGCCTTCCCGAGGTTCGGTGGGCCGGGCGGTCCCGATGACCACCGGCCCGCCCATCGTAGCCAGGACCACCCCGCCGCACCGTCGGCACCCGCTCCCTCGCGTCGCGGCCCCGCCGTCCGGACGCGGCGGGACGCCTTCCGGCCCGTCTCGCCGGGGGGTGCGGGGCCTCGCCGGGGCGGCGCCCGGACGACCCGGGGGCGTGCCGCGTACGCGCGGTGTGGGGGACCTCGCACGTACGACGTATGGACGGGCCATGACGTCGGTGCAAAGCTCGAAGGACCACCGCGGGCATCGCCGGAGCCGTTCGCGACACGCCGCCGCCACTCCCCCGCGCCCGCGCCCCCCCACCTCACCGTGCAAGCGATCGGGAGGAACATCATGGGCGACAAGGCGTACACCCACCCTGGAGCCGCCGGCAGGGCTCCAACGGCCGACCGGCCCTCGGACGTACGGAACGTGGTGCTGGTCGGCCACAGCGGATCGGGCAAGACGACGCTCGTCGAGGCACTCGCGCTGACCGCCGGAGCGGTCAACCGGGCCGGACGCGTCGAGGACGGCGGGACGCTCTCCGACCACGACGAGATCGAGCACCGCCGGCAACGTTCCGTACAGCTCTCGCTCGTCCCCGTCGAGTGGGGCGGATGCAAGATCAACCTCCTGGACACCCCGGGATACGCCGACTTCGTCGGGGAGCTCCGGGCCGGTCTGCGCGCCGCGGACGCGGCCCTCTTCGTGGTGTCGGCCGCCCAGGAGGCCGATTCCGTGGCCGCGGCGACCCGCGTGGTCTGGGAGGAGTGCGCGGCCGTCGGCATGCCCCGCGCGATCGTCGTGACCCATCTGGACACGGCCCGCACCGGCTTCGACGAACTCACGGCCGTCTGCGGCCGGATCTTCGGCGGCGACGACCCCGACGCCGTCCTTCCCCTCTACCTGCCCGTGCAGGGCGTCGAAGGGCCGGACGGGCACGCACGAACGACCGGTCTCCTCGGCCTCCTCTCGGAACGGATCCTCGACTACTCGACCGGCGAACGGCGGGAGGAGCCCCCGGACGACGCCCAGCGCGCGCTCATCGAGGAGAGCCGCGGCCGTCTCATCGAGGGGATCATCGCCGAGAGCGAGGACGAGTCCCTGATGGACCGGTACCTCGGCGGCGAGCGGATCGACGTCAAGACGCTCGTCGACGACCTGGAGAAGGCCGTGGCCCGCGGCTCCTTCCATCCGGTACTCGCCGCGGCGCCCGCGCCCGACGGCGGCCGGCAGGGTCTGGGGACCGTGGAACTCCTGGAGCTGATCACCGGGGGCTTCCCCACGCCGCCGGAGCGCCCCCTCCCCGCCGTCACCACACCGGACGGCACCCCTCGCCCACCGCTCACCTGCGACCCGGAGGGGCCGCTCGTCGCCGAGGTCGTCAAGACGGCGTCGGACCCCTACGTCGGCCGGATCTCGCTCGTCCGGGTCTTCTCCGGCACCCTGCGTCCCGACGAGACCGTCCACGTCTCGGGCCACGGCCTGACCGACCGGGGCCACGAGGACCACGACGTCGACGAACGGGTCGGCGCGCTGACCTCACCGTTCGGCAAGCAGCAGCGCCCGCTCGCGCACTGCGTCGCGGGCGACCTGGCCTGCGTCGGCCGGCTCGGCCACGCCGAGACCGGGGACACGATCTCCGCGAAGGACGACCCGCTGCTCATACGGCCCTGGACGATGCCCGACCCGCTGCTGCCGCTCGCCATCGAGGCGCACAGCAAGGCCGACGAGGACAAGCTGTCCCAGGGGCTGGCCCGGCTGGTCGCCGAGGACCCGACGATGCGGCTGGAACAGAACCAGGACACCCGCCAGATCGTCCTGTGGTGCCTGGGCGAGGCGCACCGGGACGTAGCCCTGGAGCGGCTGCGCGACCGCTACGGGGTGCAGGTCGACACCGTGCCCCACAAGGTCGCGCTCCGCGAGACCTTCGGCGCCGCCGCCGCGGGCCGGGGCCGGCACGTGAAGCAGTCGGGCGGGCACGGCCAGTACGCCATCTGCGAGATCGACGTGGAACCGCTGCCCGTGGGCAGCGGCGTGGAGTTCGTCGACAAGGTGGTGGGCGGTGCCGTGCCGCGCCAGTTCATCCCCTCCGTCGAGAAGGGCGTACGGGCCCAGGCGGCGCGCGGTGTGGACGCCGGATACCCGCTGGTGGACGTGCGGATCACCCTGCGCGACGGCAAGGCGCACTCGGTCGACTCCTCGGACGCCGCCTTCCAGACGGCCGGCGCGCTGGCGCTGCGCGAGGCGGCGGCGGAGGCGGGCGTCCAGCTGCTCGAACCGGTGGCCGAGGTACGGGTCCTCGTACCGGACGAGTACGTGGGCCCGGTGATGAGCGACCTGTCGGGCCGGCGCGGCCGGGTCGTCGGCACCGAACAGGCCGGACCGGGGCGCACCCTGGTACGTGCGGAGGTACCCGAGATCGAGATCGGCACGTACGCCGTCGAACTGCGGTCCGTCTCGCACGGAACCGGCCGCTTCGAACGCGCCTACTCCCGGCACCAGGCCATGCCGGCGCAGCTCGCGGACCGGATGCGCGCATCGAGCGCGAACGGATCGTAGCCGACGGTCCTACGGTCGGTGTCGCCCCCTCAATTCCCTTTCAGGGGGCGGCATTCGGCCGCACGGTGACGCATCCGCGCGTACCCCGCTACGCTGAGGTGCCCAGTTCGGAAGGTGTGCGGGGCACGAGCGTGGGGAACAGCCCGCAGAGGGAAACCCGGTGGGCCAGCGGGCAGCGGCGATGGGGGCGGCAGTGAGCATCGGCAGTTTCGGACCCGGGGCACAGATCCCCCTCCAGGGCACGGACGGACAGACGGCGGCGACCCATGCCCTCGCCTCCGCCGCCTACCGTGACAGCCCGGTGGAGGAGATCCTCAAGGCAGACAACGACTGGCACAAGTCGACCGTCAAGGAGGGCAAGTGGTTCTCCCTGTTCAAACCGGACCTCGGTGAGGCGTTCTCCCGGGCCGTGCAGGTGCGCATGCTCGGCGGTGCCCGCAAGGCGCTGATCCAGTCCTTCGGCACCGAGCCGCAGCCCGTGGTGGAGCACTGCCTGGCCGCGACCCGCATCCGGAAGCAGCGTGACACCCGGCTCACTCTGATCACGCTCGTCTTCGGCGTGCTGTTCCTGCCCGGCCTGCTCCTGTGGCTCGGTGTCGTGAAGCTCCGCCGGGTCCTGGCGGGCACCGACGACAAGCGCGCGAGCGCGCTGGGCACGGCCCTCCTCATCGGCGTCGCGCTGCTCGCCGCGATCGCGCTGTTCAGGCTGCCCTTCGACGGCGTCCTGCCGATCTACCTCCGCGCCATGCTGGTGGCCCCGGTCGTCGGCTGGCTGCTGGCGAAGCGGGTCTGCGAGTCCACCGCACGGGACCTGCGCGCCCGCTGGGACTCCCTTCTCAGCGGCGGCGGCATCGGGGCCAAGATCCCCGAGGCGGTGCCACAGGACCCGGGGCAGACGGCGGCCGAGGAGCTGCGGCAGTCCCTGGAGAAACTCAGCGCCGAGCAGCAGTCGAACGTCCTCTTCTACGCCGGGCCCAAGGGCATACTCGGCATGGGCACCCGCTGGGGCAGCTGGACCCTCGCCGAGGAGCTGGTCCCCCAGGAGGGCAAGGAGATCCACGACTTCCGCGCCTGGGACATCGTCCGGCAGATCCACGACCAGCTGAAGCTGCTCGAACGCGGCTCGCTGAAGACCGGCTTCCCCAAGCCGACGGTCAAGCACTGGATCGTCGCGCCCGTCGGCGAGGGCGCCGACGAGGTGTCACGGCCCGAGGGCGAGAACGTCGTCGCCTTCCAGGTGAAGCCGCACGAGATACAGCGCATCTGCAACGACCAGCAGTTCGGCGCAGGGAACCGCCACTACCTGGGCGTCCAGTTCACCCTCTGGGACGGCCAGCTGGTCCTGACCATGATGATCACGGTCACCTCGCTGCTGCACACCCTGCGGGTGGAAGTCACCGGTCACGCGCTCGGCCCGGTGCACTCGTTGTTCACCAGCAAGCCCAAGGCGAGGACCAAGGAGGTCTCCAAGACCGTCCGCTTCTGGGAGACGCGGGAGATCACGCTGCCACTGCTGGAGGACGACGAGGTCGTCCGCAAGGCGCTGCGCGCACCGCTCACCTGGTTCCCGCCCGTCCTGGACTTCCTCGGCGGCAAGCTCGGCCTGCCCGAGCCGTTCGGCCTGCGGCACGCCTGGGCCGCGCAGCCCTGGCGCCACCGTTTCATGGCCGACGACGCCATACGCGCCGCGACCCCCGTGATGCGCGCGGTGCACGCCGCGACGATCCGGGTGCTCGACGAGCATGGTGTGGACACGGAACGCTTCACCAACCGCTCGCTGGTACTGAGCGGCGCCGTCCAGGAACCGGGCCCGCGGAAGGCGGACCTGTACGACGCCTGAGAGCCTGTCAGGTGGCCTCTGACCGGGTGGCCCCGAGGCGGCCGAGGGCGTGGCCGAAAGGGCGCGCGCTGGGCCGGGCGGCCGTCGCGGTCGCGGTCGACACAGCCGACGCGGGGGACGTGGACCGGTTGTCCGACACAACCGCCGGGCGGCTGGGCCCGGTCACCGGACTGGTGAACGACGCGGGGTGAGCGGGCCGGTCGGACGACGGGCCAGCGTCGCCGGCGGGAATGTGGGTACGGGCTCGTGGTCCCCGTGCACGGCCGTTTCCGGCAGTGGCGGGAGCGGGATCGCCACCCGCTGCGCCAGTACCCCCGTGAGCTACCAGGCCGGACTCCGCCTGCGGGCCTCCGTGACCGGGTTCAAGCACCTCACGCGAACCACTCGATGATCACGACTCGATACACGCCCTACACGGTGCCGGACGGCTCCGGCCAGGCGTCGGCGAGCATCTTGCGGGTGTCGGCGAGCAGTTGCGGGAGCACCTTGGTGTGGCCGACGACGGGCATGAAGTTGGTGTCGCCGCCCCAGCGGGGCACGACGTGCTGGTGCAGGTGGGCGGCGATGCCCGCGCCGGCGACCGTGCCCTGGTTCATGCCGATGTTGAAGCCGTGCGCGCCGGAGGCGGCCCGCAGCGCGGTCATCGCCCGCTTGGTGAACGCGCCGAGCTCGGCCGTCTCCGCCTCGTCGAGACCGGTGTAGTCGGCGACGTGCCGGTAGGGCACCACCATCAGGTGCCCGCCGTTGTACGGGTAGAGGTTGAGCACGGCGTACACGCGCTCGCCGCGCGCGATCACGAGGCCGTTCTCGTCCGACATCGCCGGAATCGAGCAGAACGGACAGCCGTCCTCGGCCCCGGGCCCGGTGGGCTTGTTCTCGCCCTGGATGTATGCCATCCGGTGAGGCGTCCACAGGCGCTGGAACGCGTCCTGCGTCCCCACTCCGATCTGCTGCTCCGGCTCAGTCGTCATGCTGTGCAGCATATTGCTTAGCCCGTTCGGACCGTGTCGCCGGGGGCCGGGGAACTTCCGCCGGGGCGATGCTGATCCGATGGACGACAGGGCGCGCAAGCAGCAGCAGTGGGAGGAGTGGACGGCGGGTCCGCTCGCGGTGGCGTCGACGGCGTTCCTCGCCTCGTACGCGGTCCGCGTCCTCGGGCACGACCTGTCCGCGCTCTGGCGCGACCTGTGCATGGCTCTCACCTTCACGGCCTGGGCTCTGTTCGTCGTGGACTACCTGGTCCGGCTGCGGCTGAGCGGTATGCGTCCGCTGCGCTTCCTGCGCCGTCACCCGCTGGACACGGTGGTCCTGGTGCTGCCGCTGCTGCGCCCGCTGCGGATGGTGACCGCGTACGACAGGATCCAGCGCCGCCAGGACAAACCGCGGCTGTCGCTGTACGCGCGGGTGATGGCGTACGCCGGTCTCACCGTGATCCTGCTGGGCTTCGCGGGCGCGCTGACCGTCTACCACTACGAGTACGACGCCCCGGGGGCCACCATCCTCACCTTCGGCGACTCGCTGTGGTGGGCCTGCTCGACCCTGGCGACGGTGGGGTACGGGGACGTCACCCCGGTGACCGTGATGGGGCGCGTCACCGCGGTCGGGATGATGGCCTGCGGGCTTGCGCTGCTGGGCGCGGTGACTGGCTCGTTCTCCTCCTGGCTGATCCAGACGTTCACGCGGGAGGACGAGAAGCGGCCTCCGGGGAACCCCCCGGGCGCCGCGTAGCGCTCCCCCGGGGTTCCACCCCCCACTCGGGCACTGCGGGCCGCGACGTGACGCGGCGGCGGGTCGATAGTCGGCGTGTGGACACCGACAGCGCACTGGTCCGGGCTCGCGCGCACTACGCCGCCGAGGACTGGCTCGACGCCTTCGAGAGCCTGAGCGCCGCCGCTGGTGCGCGTACCGCCCGCAGATGGTCGCGCACAACGGTCTGTGCCTGGTCCACCGGGCCGAGGTGCTGCAGTACGGCGGGGACTGGCCCGCCGCGCTCGACGAGGCCCGCCGGGCCTGCACGCGCTTCCGGCAGGGGGTGCTGAACCGGATCGCGCTCGGGCAGGCGTTCTACCGGCAGGGGGAAATCCACCGGCTGGTGGGCCGGACGGCCGAGGCCGAGGACGCCTACCGGAAGGCCAGCCGCTGCGGGTGCGAACCGCAGCCCGGCTTCGCGTTGCTCCGGCTGGCGCTGGGCAACACCGAGGCCGCGACGGCGACCATCCGCCGCGCGGTGTCCGAGGGCACCCGCGAGCAGGAACGGGCTCCTCGACTCCGGCTACGCTTCCGCCGAGTTGATCGTCGGCATGAAGAAGAACTTCGGGGTCACCCTGGTCACCCCGGTCCTGATGAACAGCTCACCCCAGGCACGTGCCGGCGCAGGCTTCGACCGCACCGCGTTCACCATCGACCGGGACAAGCGGCAGGCCACCTGCCCACGCGGGGACACCAGCACCTGGTGGAGCCCCACCACCCTGCGCGGCACCAAGGCCATCGTCATCAAGTTCGACAAGGAGACATGTCGCCCCTGCCCGGTGCGCGACCAGTGCACCCGCTCGAAGACCGGCGGCCGAACCCTCTCCCTGCAACCCCGCGAGGTGCAAGAAGTCCTCGACCATGCCCGCCTCCGACAGGGCGACGAGCAGTGGCGAGCCAAGTACGGAACCCGCGCCGGCATCGAGGGAACCATCCACCAGGCTGTCGCGGTCACCGGCATGAGACGTGCCCGCTACCTCGGTCTCCAGAAGACTCACCTGGAGCACGTCTTCTCCGCCGTTGCGCTCAACCTCATTCGCCTCGATGCCTGGTGGAACGCCCACCCGCTCGACCGCACCCGCGTCGGCCACCTTGCCCGCCTCGATCTCTCCCTCGTCGTGTGACCGAGTAAGGGGTACCAGGGGTGTGAATCTGGCGCCAAAGGGGCAATGGGATGATCTTGAAGCCCTGAGCGCCGGGGCCGTCGCCGTATTTCAGAGGGACACCCGCGCTGTTCTGCCAGCGGCAGAACACCGGCCGGACCGGGCTCGACGATCACTACGGTCCAGTCTCATGACGACGATTACGACGCGTACGGTCGAGTACCCGGCCGACGGATTGACGATGATCGGGCACCTCGCGCTCCCGGCCGGGATCGACCGCCGGCCCGCGGTGCTGCTCGGACCAGAGGGCATGGGGCTCAGCGACGTCGACCGCCGCCGGGCCGATGTTCTCGCCGAGCTGGGATATGTAGCGCTGGCCTTCGACCTTCACGGCGGGCGCTATTTGGGTGACCCCGAGGAGATGCTGGCCCGTTGCCTGCCGCTGCTCGCCGATCCCGACCGGATGCGGGGGATCGGCCATGCGGCGCTCGACGTGTTACGCACCGAACCACGGACCGACCCCGACCGGATCGCCGCCGTCGGCTACGGCACCGGGGGCGCCATCGCGCTGGAACTCGGGCGCGATGGCGTCAACCTGCGCGCGATCGGGACAGTCAACGCAACTACCACGGGTCGACCGGGCGAGGCGGCGCGCATTCGCTGCCCGGTGTGGGCCGGGGTCGGGTCGGAAGACCCGATCATGCCGCCCGCGCAACGAAACGCGTTTACCGCTGAGATGCAGGCCGCGGGCGTCGACTGGCGCCTCGCGGTCTATGGCGGAGCCTTGCACGCCTTCCACCACCCGCCGGTCGACCACCCCACGGTCCCCGGCGTCGGCTACCACCCACAGCACGCGCAGCGAGCCTGGCGCGACGTCGTCGACCTGCTCGCCGAGTGCCTGCCCGTGACGGAGGACCTGGGGCATGACCCAGGCACGCTGAGACCCCCAATAAGCCAGCAGGATCGGTGACACCGTTCTTACCGGCACCCCATCTTCGCCAAGCTGGGCGTCTCCTCGCGGACGGGCGGCCTGCACCTACGCGCTGGAGCACGGCCTGCTGTGAGCCACACGGTCCGGCACCCGTCGGGCGCCGCGCCGCGGGCCGGGCGGCACGACGGGGGAGTCCGGCCCGGCGGCCGTCCTCGGCGGCCGGGCCGGGTGGTGAGGATTCACCACCCGGTCCGCCGGCGATTGGTGATCCCTGGCGATGCGCCGCGGGTCCACGCGCGCCTAGCGTCGAACCGTACGAGCGACCCGCCACGCAACCGGACGAGGAGGACACCATGTACGTCGTGGTCCAGCACCGGATCATCCACCCGGAGACCGCCTTTCCGCGCGGCCAGGCGCTGATGGACGGCACCGGCGCGCCCGAAGGGACCCGGGTGCTGCAGTTCTACCCGCACGTGGACGGTTCCGTCGTGACCTGCCTCTGGGAGACCGTGTCCGTCGCGGACGTCCAGCGCTTCGCCGACACCACGCTCGGGGACTCGAGCGTCAACGTCTGCTACGAGGTCGACGCCCGGCAGGCGTTCGCCGACCGTCCGCTCGGGCTGAAACCGTCCCCGGCGCCCGTCGCGCACTGAGGCATGTCGGGTGGCCTTCGGCCGACAGGCCCTGAGCCGAGCCCCGTCCCGCGCCGTCCGCCTCCGGGTGGTCTCCCGCAGGTCGGCGGAGACCACCCGGAACGGACGGGACCCGCACCCCGCGGGCGCGGGGCAGGGATCAGACCTGGACGCGACGCTCCACCACGTCGGCCAGCTTGGCGAGCGCCTCGTCACGGGGCACACCGTTCTCCTGCGAGCCGTCGCGGTAGCGGAAGGAGACGGTGCCCGCGGCCATGTCCTCGTCACCGACGATGATCATGAAGGGGACCTTCTGCTTCTGCTGGTTGCGGATCTTCTTCTGCATCCGGTCGGAGGAGGCGTCGACCTCGACCCGCAGGCCCTTCTTCCTCGCCTCCGCGGCGAAGTCCTGGAGGTACTCGACGTGCGCGTCGCCGATCGGGATGCCGACCGCCTGCACCGGCGCCAGCCACGGCGGCATGGCGCCCGCGTAGTGCTCGAGGAGCACGGCGAAGAAGCGCTCGATGGAACCGAACAGCGCGCGGTGGATCATGACCGGGCGCTGCTTGGTGCCGTCCGGGCCGGTGTACTCCAGGTCGAAGCGCTCCGGCAGGTTGAAGTCGAGCTGCACGGTGGACATCTGCCAGGTGCGGCCGATGGCGTCACGCGCCTGCACCGAGATCTTCGGGCCGTAGAACGCGGCGCCGCCCGGGTCGGGGGTCAGCGGCAGCCCCTGCTTCTCCGCGACCTGCCGGAGGACTGCGGTGGCCTCCTCCCAGACCTCGTCCGAGCCGACGAACTTCTCCGGGTCCTTGGTCGAGAGCTCCAGGTAGAAGTCGGTCAGGCCGTAGTCGCGGAGCAGGTTGAGGACGAAGGTGAGGGTGCGGTCGAGCTCCTCCGCCATCTGCTCGCGGGTGCAGTAGATGTGGGCGTCGTCCTGGGTGAAGCCGCGGGCCCGGGTCAGGCCGTGCACGACGCCGGACTTCTCGTAGCGGTACACGGTGCCGAACTCGAACAGGCGCAGCGGCAGCTCACGGTAGGAGCGGCCGCGCGCGTCGAAGATCAGGTTGTGCATGGGGCAGTTCATCGGCTTGAGGTAGTAGTCGGTACCACCGTCGAGCTGCATGGGGGGGTACATGCCCTCCGCGTACCAGTCGAGGTGCCCGCTCTTCTCGAAGAGGGCGCCCTTGGTGGCGTGCGGAGAGTAGACGAACTCGTAGCCCTCCTCCTCGTGGCGGCGGCGCGAGTAGTCCTCCATGGTCCGGCGGATGATGCCGCCCTTGGGGTGGAAGACGGCGAGGCCGGAGCCGATCTCGTCGGGGACGGAGAAGAGGTCGAGCTCGTTGCCGAGCTTGCGGTGGTCGCGCTTCTCGGCCTCGGCGAGGAAGTCGAGGTGCGCCTTCAGCTCCTCCTTCGAGGGCCACGCGGTGCCGTAGATACGCTGGAGCATCGGGTTCTTCTCGCTGCCGCGCCAGTAGGCGGCGGCGTTGCGCATCAGCTTGAACGCGGGGATGTTGCGCGTGGTGGGCAGGTGCGGGCCGCGGCAGAGGTCCTTCCAGCACAGGTCGCCGGTCTTGGCGTCGAGGTTGTCGTAGATGGTCAGCTCGGCGCCGCCGACCTCGACGTCCGCGCCGTCGTCGCTGGAGGCCGCGCCCTTGAGGCCGACCAGCTCCAGCTTGTACGGCTCGTCCGCGAGCTCCTCGCGGGCCGCCTCGTCGGTGACCACACGGCGTGAGAAGCGCTGGCCGCGCTTCTGGATCTCCTGCATCTTCTTCTCGACGGCCTTGAGGTCCTCCGGCGTGAAGGGCTTCTCGACGTCGAAGTCGTAGTAGAAGCCGTCCCGGACCGGCGGGCCGATGCCGAGCTTGGCCTCGGGGAACAGCTCCTGGACGGCCTGGGCCATCACATGCGCGGTGGAGTGGCGCAGGATGTCGAGACCGTCCGGGGAGGAGATCTCGACCGGCTCGACGACCTCGCCGTCGGCGACGACGCAGGTGAGGTCCCTCAGCTCGCCGTCGACGCGGGCGGCGATCACGGACCGGTCGTCGGCGAACAGCGCGCCGGCGGTGGTGCCCGCGCTCACCGCCCGTTCCTCGGCTCCGGAGGCGGACTGGACGGTCACACGGACTTCAGACACTGGTGCTTCTCTCACTTGGGGGGCCGGCAGAGACGAAGTGCCGGCGCCGGCGGCGCGCGGCAGAGACGAGGTGCCGCGTCGCCGTCGATCGTACCGAGCCGGGGAGGCCCCCCGCGAAACATATCCGCGCTCACTCGCCCGGACCGCACGCCTCCTCGAAGTAGTCGAGGTTCTCGTGCAGCGACTTCATCAGCCGGTCCCGCTCCGCCTCGTCCACCTGCACCGGAACGACGGAGGAGGCGTCGGTCAGCCTCCGGAAGCCGCCCCGGCTCTCGAGGCGGCCCACGACCCGGATGGGCAGGCCGACCAGGTGGGCGTGGCCGGCGGTCCGGTACGACTCCTCGTCCAGGACGACGCGGACGTGCGGGACCTCGGCGCCGGCCAGCACCCGCAGCCGTACGGTGCCCTCGCCGCGCGGGCCGGAGCGGCGCATCCGGACGACGGCCCCGGTGATCCGTACGGGCACGGACGGCTCGCCGGTGAGGTAGCGGGCGCCGGCCTCCCGCAGCGCGGGCAGATCGCCCGCCGAGAACTCGACCGGTTCGGGCCGGGCGGCGCAGCCCTCGGGGGTTCCGGCGGCGGGTGCCCACTCCAGGGCGATCCTGGCTCCTTCGCTGCCCCGGACCAGGGCGACGAGGGACTCGGTCAGCTCCCGGCTCACCCCGGCGGCGACGGCGGCGTCGAAGGCTTCCATGCCTCCGGTGGCCCGCTGGTAGTCGGTGGCCTCCCGGGCGGCGTAGAGCGCGTGGTAGAGCCGCACCGCGATCGCCCGCCCGGTGTCGACGGGCACGAAAGCGGTCAGGCCACGGCCGTCGGGGGCGGCGCCGACGGCGACGGCCGCCAGGGACGCCTGGGCCTGGCGGCGGTGCCGTGCGCCGTAGTAGCCGGCCCGGCCGCGCACGGCGAGGGCGCCGGCGAGCAGGAGCTGGCGGGCCGCGGACCGGAACCGCTCCTGCACGGCCCACGGGACGGTACCGGAGGGGCCCGGCGGGACGTCCCGCCACCAGCGGATCTCGTCACTGGGCAGGGTCAGCCCGATCAGCACCTCCCGGGCGGACGGCGCGGCGCTGCGGGCGAGGGCGGTCAGCGCCTCGCCCAGCAGGTCCTCGCAGTCCGGGAAGGCACTGCTCTCGGGCACCAGGAGGCTTCCGGTGGCCGATCCCGGTGGCGTCCAACGGCTGTAGCGGCCGGGGGCCCCGCCGCGCCGTCGCCAGCCGTGGCGGGCGAGCAGCGCGCCGAGGACGAGCGGGTCGACGCGGCCGGGGTCCGGTGGGCCGCCGGCGTCCGCCCAGGGGCCGGCGGGCGCGGCGGTTCCACCGCTCCAGGGCCCCGGAAGGTCGGCGAACGTGGGGTGGGGACGGAAGGGCGGGGGCGCGGAGCCGGGGCCCGCCCCGTCCTCCGGCTCGTCGGTCGGCCGGTGCATCAGGGTCTCCCTCCCCCGCCGACGCGGGCCATGATCTCGCAGAGCGCCCGGTCGTCGAAGATCCGTGCCGTCGGGATGCGCACGGTGGTCCGGCGCCGTCCCGTGACCGGATGGCCGGCCAGGTTGGTCCAGTAGCAGCAGTGCCTCAGGTCCAGCCGGTCGTGTCCGGCCCGCAGCCAGTCCTCCTGGGAGCGCGGGACGAGCATCACGACGAGGATCTTGTGCACCGACACCGGGGTCCGCGCGAGCTTCGCCAGGTGGTCGTTGTCGAGGGTGAAGGAGAACGCCGCGGACGCGGGTCCCGGAGTTCTCGGCGGCAGCTGGTAGGTGCACTTGAGCTGCACCTTGATGGTCACTTCGTCGTCCACGGTGTGGCCGGGAGCACTGTGGCTCACGTGCCAGTCGATGCCGTTGTCCGGGAACGGCTGCGACAGCGAGCAGCCCGCCGCCGCCGCGACCGCGTGCAGGTACCCCACCTGAAGTGTCTCCATACAGGCGGTGGTGGCGAGCGAGCCACGGAGCGGTGCTGTCCGCTGGGGCGGCAGCCCTCCCGATTCGGGCTGGGCGAGCGCCATGTCAATTCCCTTCCCCGTCATCTGTGTTGTCACCGCCCCGCGTACGACGCAAACAGCCCGGGTATCACCGAATCGGGCAGAGGGACCGCCATCTGCCGCACAGGTGCGAGGAGTTCGGGGATGACGCACTGGTACGAGGGGCCCCTGGCCTCATTCGACACGGAAACCACAGGAGTCGACGTCGAGGAGGACCGGATCGTCTCGGCCGCCCTCGTCGTCCAGGACGCGGCGGGCGGGCGTCCGCGAGTGACGCGCTGGCTCGTCAATCCCGGGCTGCCGGTTCCGGAAGCGGCCACCGCGGTACACGGCCTGACGGATGATCACCTTCAGCGGAACGGACGCTGGCCGGCTCCCGTGATGGAGGAGCTGGCGCGTGCGCTCGCCGAGCAGTGCGCGGCCGGCCGGCCGCTGGTGGTGATGAACGCACCCTTCGACCTGACGATCCTGGACCGCGAGCTGCGCCGGCACCGCGCCTCCTCGCTGAGTCGCTACCTCCAGAACACACCGTTGTGCGTGCTCGATCCGCGAGTGCTGGACAAGCACCTGGACCGCTACCGCAAGGGCCGGCGGACGCTGACCGACCTGTGCGAGCAGTACGACGTGGTGCTGGACGGCGCGCACGACGCGGCGGCGGACGCGACGGCCGCACTGGACGTCGTCCGGGCGGTGGCGCGGCGCTTCGCGTCCCGCCTCGAACGGCTGTCACCGGCGGAGCTGCACACCCTGCAGGCGGTGTGGCACGCGGCGCAGGCACGCGGTCTTCAGGCGTGGTTCGCGCGCAACGGGACGCCGGAGGCGGTGGATCCGGCGTGGCCGTTGCGGCCGGAGCTGCGCACGGCCGCGTGAGACGTCCGCTCAGGCGTTCCGGCCGGGCGTTCCGGCTCGGACATGCGGAAGGCCGGTCCGTCTTGTGACGGACCGGCCTCTCCCGGTGGGCGATACTGGGATCGAACCAGTGACCCCTTCGGTGTGAACGAAGTGCTCTCCCGCTGAGCTAATCGCCCGGGAACGGGTTGAACCATACAGGTCCCGGCGGGCCTCGTTCAAACCGCGCGGGACGGCACCGCGTGGTCGCTGCGTCCGGCGCCCGTCCCGGGGAGCGGGAACGCGGGCCGGCGGACGCTCCCGCGACGCGCCGCCCCCCGCCACGCACCACGCGCTTCCTCGCGCGACGTACTCAGACCGGGAGATGAGTACCCGCGCGCATTCCGCCAGGGCACCTCCGGGGACACACTCCGGACATGGAGAACAGCCTGCCGCCCGCGGACGAACTGGTGCTCGTCGACCGCGAGCTAGCCCGACTCGACGCCCGCAGGTCCCAGTTGCTGGCCCGCCGGGCCTGGCTGCTGAGGGTCCTCGCCGCTCCGGCGGCGGGGCCCTCGGCGCCGCCGGCCACCTGGCGGCCGGCCGGCCCCGCGCGTCCGCGCGCGGACGTCACGCCGCGGGGCGCGCAGAACCTCCTGCTGACGCTGGGCGGCGCCCTGCTGACGATCGCGGCGATCGCCTTCACCCTGGTCAGCTGGGGTTCGATGGGCATCGCCGGACGAGCGGCCGTGCTGTGCGCGGTGACCTCGGCCGCGCTCCTCGCGCCTCCCGTGCTGCTGCGTCGCGGTCTGGTGTCCACGGCCGAGTCGCTGGCGGCGCTCGGCCTGGCGCTGATGGCGCTGGACGCTTACGCGCTGCGCCGGGCGGCGCTCCCGGACACGGACGCCCTCGGGTACGCGGCCGTGGCGACGGCGGTCCTCGCGGGAGCGTGGGCGGCCTACGGCTCGGCCCTCGGACGGCTGCGGGGACCGCTGCCGGTGGCGGTGGTGGCGGCCCAGCTTCCGCTGCCGCTGGCGGTTCTCGCCGCGCACGGCGGACCGCTCCCGCTGGCCTGGGCGGCGCTCGCCACGGCCGTGGCGGACCTGGCCCTGGCCCGGTGGGCGAAGCCCGCGGCGGTACGGGTCACGGCGGGGGGCCTCGGCGGCGCGCTGGGCGGCTGGGCACTGCTGACGGGCGGCCTGCTGTCGCTGTCGTCGGCCGTTCCGGCCGGGGCGCTGCTGCTGGCGGGCGCCGCGGCGGCGCTGTACGTGGCGTGGCGGATGGTTCCCGTCGCCGAGGCGGCCGCCGTGGTGGCGGGCCTCGCGGTGGTCGCGGCGGCCGGCGGGGTGCTGCGCGCGGTGGTCCCGGCCGACTGGGTGGTGCCGGTGTACGTGCTGTGCGCGCCGGTGGTGGCGGTGGCGTGGCGCTCGGCGGCGCCGCGCGCGGTGCGGCGGGGCCTCGCGGGCGCGGGAGCCGCGGTCCTCGCGCTGGGTCTGCTCTGGGCGCTGCCGCCGGTCGTGGCGGGGCTGGTGGGCCCGGCCGCACGGACGACGGTGGTGTGGTCGGGGCCGCGGGCCGAGCGGCTGCTCGCCTGGTACCCGGCGACGGCTCCGCTGGTCCTGCTCCTGGGAGCGGTGGCCCTGGCCCTCGTCCCGCGCCTGTGGGCCCGCTGCGGCGCCCTGTTCCTGGTGTGGGCCCTGGCGACCGCCCTGCCCGTCTCCCTGGGGCTGCCGTACGGCGTGACGTCGGCGCTCCAGCTGCTGACCACCGCCGCGGCGCTGCTCGTCGCGGTCCGGCCGGAGTCGGCGACCCGGGCCCTGGGGACACCGGTCCCTGTCGGACCCGCCGGTGGGGAGGGTCCCGCGGGGAGGCCGCAGGCCGCCGGTACGCCGGTGTCCCCGGAGACGGTCCTCGCGCGCTCGGGTCTCGCCTGCGGACTCGCGTCCGCGCTGAGCTGCGTGGCCGTCGCGCTGGACACCCGGGGCGGCACCTTCGTCGCGCTGGGCCTGCTGCTCGGGCTGTTCACGGCGGCCGGGTTCCTGGCCGAGGGGGCCCGGCGGAGCGTCGCCGCCTGCGCGGCCGTGGCCGCGGCGACCGGGCTGGTGGTGGCCGGGGCCTGCGCCGCGGGGCTCCCGGCGCACCTGACGGCCGTGGCGCTGCTCGCCGTCCCGGCGGTCACCGCCGCGGTGGGCGCACGGCTGCGCCGCCACCCGGTCGCGGCGCCGGTGGAGCTCACGGGCGCCGCCGTGGGACTGCTGTCCGTCGGCCTCGCGAGCACCAGGCCGGCCGTGCTCGCCCTGGTGCTCGCCCTGGCGGGAGTCCTCGCGGCGGCGACGGCGGTACGCCCCGAGCGGCGGCCGGTCGCCTCCTGGACCGCGGCGGCGTTGTTCCTGCTCGCCACCTGGGTGCGGCTCGCGCTCTGGGACGTGACGGCGCCGGAGGCGTACACCGTGCCGGTGACCGTGCCGGCACTGGTCGTCGGGACGCTGCGGCGGCGGCGCGACCCGCGGGCTTCGTCGTGGACGGCCTACGGTCCCGGTCTGGCGGCGACGCTGGTGCCGGGCGTCGTCGCGGTGTGGGCGGACCCGGCATGGCCGCGTCCCCTGCTGCTGGGCCTCGCCGCGCTCGCGGTGACGCTGCTGGGGGCCCGCTTCCGGCTTCAGGCGCCGCTGCTGCTCGGCGGCGCGGTGGTGCTCCTGGTCGGGACGCACGAGCTGGCCCCGTACGTGCTGCGGGCCGTGGAGGCACTGCCGCGCTGGCTGCCGCCGGCCTTGGCGGGGCTGCTGCTGCTGGGCGTGGGGGCGACGTACGAGCAACGACTGAGGGACGCTCGCCGGCTGCGGGAAGGGCTGGGCCGCCTGCGGTAGCGGACGGTGTCGCCCGGCGGCGGGGAACGCCGAAGGCCCGAAGACGGTCTTCCGTCTCCGGGCCTTCGGTCCGGGTGGTGGGCGATACTGGGTTCGAACCAGTGACCTCTTCGGTGTGAACGAAGCGCTCTCCCACTGAGCTAATCGCCCGGGCGCACGGCTCACATTACCCCATGTCAGCGGGTACCTGGGACCGGCGTACGCCGGTCCCAGGTCACTGGTCGATCTTCCACGGCATGACGAAGCCGAACTTCCAGAGGTAGATCCCGGCGAGCACCGCGATGATCACCAGGCCGAGCGTGGTGAGGATGATGTTCCGACGGCGAACCCGGGGGTCGAGGGCGCGCTGGGCGGCCTCGGTGACCTTGCGCTTCGTCCAGCGCAGCACGAGCTGCGCCCAGACGAACTCGGTCGCCCAGATCGCCATGCCCGCGAAGATGACCAGCCATCCGGGGCCGGGCAGCGGCAGCATGACGACACCGGCGCCGACGACGGCGAGACCGACGACGAAGACGCCGACCTGCCAGCTCAGATGCAGCGTTCGCCGGGCTTTGATGAAGTCCGGGGCCCGGGAGCCGAGCTCGGCCTCCCCCTGGGGTGCGGCCCCTCGGGCCCGCTCGTCACTCTCCGCATGCATGGCCCCAACCTACCGGATTTCGCGCCCTCACCGGAATGGCGGTATTACCCCAAGTCACGCACACCCGTACGAGCTACCTGAACGACCACAAAACAGACAGAGGGGTTTACAACGGCACCGTAGGTGGCATGTCGATTTCGCCGACGTGCGAATCCCCGAGCGCACACTGAGCGAAAGGCCCTGGCGCTTATGAACACCACGGTCAGCTGCGAGCTGCACCTGCGCCTCGTTGTGTCGAGCGAGTCCTCACTGCCTGTACCCGCGGGCCTGCGGTATGACACGGCCGATCCCTATGCCGTGCACGCCACCTTCCACACCGGAGCCGAGGAGACGGTCGAGTGGGTCTTCGCCCGCGACCTTCTCGCCGAGGGGCTGCACCGGCCCACCGGCACCGGCGACGTCAGAGTCTGGCCGTCCCGCAGTCACGGTCAGGGCGTCGTCTGCATCGCGTTGAGTTCACCCGAGGGCGAAGCCCTGCTCGAGGCCCCGGCGAGGGCCCTGGAGTCGTTCCTCAAGCGGACCGACGCGGCCGTGCCACCTGGCACCGAGCACCGGCACTTCGACCTCGACACCGAGCTCTCCCACATCCTGGCCGACAGCTGAGCCAGGCCGAGAGCCGCACGGCGCCGTCCGACTCGGGGAGATGGCGCCGCGCGGACAACCACATACGGCAGACTTCGGCGTCCTCCTCGCGCAGCCGGCGCGGCGGTGGGCGCCGTCGCCCGTTTCCCGCCCCGCGGGGCGGGGCCGGGTTCCGGCCCCGGTGGCGCGTCATCGGCGTCCGCGCGCGGACCGCCCCGGGCGGGCGGGGGCGGAGCCGCTAGAGTCAGCGCAATTCCGCGGGCGCCCGCCCGCAGCCTGCCAGGGAGCGAATCGTGCTGATCCCCCACGACACCCGGATCGCCCTCGACACCGTCGTCGATCTGATGAACACCGCACCGCAGGGAGACGGTGCCGACGAACTCGCGGACCTCGACGCACTCCGGTCCTTCGTCCTGGCCCACGACATCAGCGACGTCGGTGAGCTCGGCGAGCGCGACCTGCGGGCCGTGCGGGACGTCCGGGGCAGGTTCACCGCCATCTTCGGCGCCCCGGACGCCCGGATCGCGGCCACGCTGGTCAACGAACTGGTCGCGGCGGTGGGCACCACGCCACAGCTCACCGACCACGACGGCTACGACTGGCACGTGCACTACTTCGCGCCGGGCGCCTCGGTCGCCGAGCACCTCGGCGCCGACTGTGGCATGGCCCTCGCGTTCATCGTCGTGGCCGGCGAGCAGGAGCGGCTGCGGCGCTGCGAGGCGCCGGACTGCGGCCGGGCCTTCGTCGACCTGTCCCGCAACCGCTCGCGCCGCTACTGCGACAGCCGCACCTGCGGCAATCGCCTGCATGTGGCCGCCTACCGGGCGCGCCGCAAGGAAGCGGCCGGCTGAGAGCCTGCCGGGTGGCCTCTGACCGGGCAGGCGGACGCGGTCTGGTGCGCGAGGGGCCGCCGCCGTCACGTCCCCCTCACAGCAGGAAGAGATCGTGCACGGCGCCCATCAGGAGCAGCACACCGATCACCGCGAGGAAGATCATCAGGGGTGGCTGGGAGAGCGCGAACAGACAGCCGCGCGACTCGGCGGGGACGGGGGCGGGGGCGTGATCGTGCGAGGTATCCGGCATCTCGGGGGATGATGACGCAGGAAGCACTGCGGCCACGCCGCAACACGCCCCACGAGCGCGGGAGTTCATCCCATTCCGTGGATGTTCCGGTCTCGCGCGATGGGAATCCGCGCCCCGGGTCCCGTGCCCTTCGTGTCAGATCCCGTGTTTCTTCAGGATCGCCTCGATGTCGCTGAAGTCGTCGGCGGGAGCGTCCTTCGGTTTCGGGGCCGCTCCATGCTGCCCCTGACCGAGCGAGGGGGCGGAGGCGGCCGGGGCGACGGCCTCCGGACCGGCCCCCTGGTCCGCCGCCTTCCGGCCACCCCGGCGCCGCTCCACCGCGCGGGTGGACAGGAACAGCATCCAGGCCACGCCGAGCAGCCCGAACCCGAGCCAGGCGGTCGGGCTGAAGACGGTGTCGAAGGCCCACTCGACCGCGCCCGTCAGGACCAGGCCGAGGGGCACCAGTGCGTAGGCCGTGATCCTGGCCGCGGCGAGGAACCGCTTGCGGTACGCCGTGATCGCGGCGATGCCCAGCCCCGCCGCGGACGCCGCGGAACAAATGGTCTCGGCAAGCATGCGGTCCTCCCGGCACAGTGTGATACGTCCCTTCCATCCTGCACCGTCCGGGCCGTGTGCGGCCATGGGCCGGGTCCGACCTCAGGGAGATCTCCGGGTCGCGCCGGGGGGATCTCCTCCCCAGGTCCCGGTTGGGCCGCGCGGCGGCCTACTGGGAGACTGCTCCCATGAGTGAGTCCACCACCGCCACCACCGCCTCCCCCGTCGTCCTGGAGACCTGGTTCGACCTCCAGTGCCCGGATTGCTTCGTGGCACTCGACGACGTGCGGGCGCTGAGGGAGAAGTACGGCGACCGGATCGACGTGCGGCTGCGGCACTTCCCGCTGGAGAAGAACAAGCACGCCTACGCGGCGGCCCAGGCGGCGGAGGAAGCGGCCGAGCAGGGCAGCGGCGGACCATACGTCGAGGCGCTGCTGGCCAGGACCGCGGAGCTGGGCGACCGGGGCGAGTCGCTACTCGTCGAGCTTGCCGGCGAACTGGGCCTGGACGCTGAGGAGTTCGACACCGCCCTGATCGACGGACGGCACCTGCTGGCCGTCGACGCCGACCAGGCCGAGGGGAAGGCGATCAAGGTCACCGGCACCCCCACCTATGTGATCGGCGGTGAGCGTCTCGACGGCGGCAAGAGCCAGCAGGGCCTCCGCGCCCGTGTCGAGGAGATCGCCGACCGCCTGCTCGCGGGCTGACCCCACGGGAACGCGGAAGGCCCGCCGCCCGAAGGTGTCGTGTGCGGGGCCGTCCTCGACCGGGACGTCGACGAACACGGCGGTCAACGGTCGCCGAGGCCGCCGGACCGGCGGTGTCAGCCTGTCGAGAGCGGATAGGACCGGTACCCGCACCGGCACAGCGCGGCGAAGCGGGAACCCACCGACTCGGTCAGCCGGCCGTTGCCGGAATCCCCCGCCGTCCGGGACGGGCAGCGGACGTCACACCAGCGTCTTGAAGCTGTTGACGTGGGTCGTGCGGTAGCCGAGGGAGGCGTAGAGCCGCAACGCCGGGATGTTCCCCGCGAAGACGTGCAGCCCGAGCAGGCTCTCCCCGGCGTCCAGCGCGACGCGCTCGGCGAGCAGCATGAGCGCGCGCCCGTAGCCCTGGCCCCGCCGGGCCTCGTCGATCTCGACGTCGTAGACGTAGGCGCCGGTGGTGCCGGGTTCGAACTCGATCCGGCCGGTCCACAGGGAACCGGTCGGCGCCCCGTCCCGCAGCACCACCTCGATCGTGGTCCCGGGCGTGGCGAGACCCTGCGGCAGATGGGCGCGGTGGCTCGCCTCGGCCTTGGCGCGGGCCTGGTCCGCCGGGACACCCCGGTCGATCCAGCTCTGCGCGAACCCCTGCCGGGCCCGTGCCTCCCACTCCGGGTACTCCGCCTCGGTCATGGGGCGGGTCTCGACGCCCGGCGGCAGCTCGGGAGGCTCCGCGGGCAGCTCCTTCACCATGTTCCGGCTGCGTTCCGTGTAGCCGAGCGCGGTGGTCATCCGCAGCGCCGCGTCGGCCCCCGCGGGGACGGAGACGTGGATCCGGCCGCAGCCCCAGCCCCGCAGGATCTCCTCCCCGGCCAGCGCGGCGACCGTGCCGCGGCCCCTGCGCCGGTCCGGCTCGTCGATCGCCAGAGCGGTGATCTCGCCCGCCCCGGGGCCGAATCCCGGCACGGTGGCGAGACGGACGGACCCGACGCGGCGGCTGTTCACGCAGACGTCGTAGGTGCGCGCACGGCCGCCGCCGGGGGTCTGCTGAAGCGGCTCGACCGGCCGCAGGGTGGTGGTCATCACCCGTGTTCTACCCACACCGGGGCCGTCCGTCATCCCCTTTTGCGCGCGTCCGGTCGTCGGGTCGCGCCCGGCGGGCGCGACCCGACGACCGGACCCCGGCTCCGGCCCTGTACTCGGCCGGGGTCCGGGTCCCGGACCGGAGGCGCCGGGTCCCGTCGGCCGTCAGCCGAGGTGTGGGTCCCGGTCCGTCGCGGCGCGCTCGTCGAAGACCCTCATCGCCTTCGCCGTCACCGGCCCGGGCGCGGTCTCCCAGGTGCGGCCGTCGACCCGGTGGACGGCCTGGACGTCGCGGAGCGTCGAGGTCAGGAAGACCTCCTCGGCGGTCTCCAGGACGTCGAGGGGCAGGGCCGTCTCCTGACCTCCGGTCCACTCCAGCGCGAGCGCGCGGGTGATGCCGGCCAGACAGCCGGAGGCGAGCGGCGGGGTGTGGATACGGCCGTCGATCACGACGAAGACGTTGGAGCCGGTGCCCTCGCAGAGCCGGCCGGCCGTGTTGGCGAACAGGGCCTCGGAGGCGCCCTGTTCGCGGGCCCTGGCGAGAGCGACGACGTTCTCCGCGTACGAGGTGGTCTTCAGACCGGTGACCGCGCCGCGCTCGTTGCGGGTCCAGGGAACGGTGACCACGGCGGTGGAGTCGGGCCTGCGGGTGGTCTCGCCGAGCGCCACGACGAGACCGGCTCCGGCGGTTCCCCGCTCGGACCCCAGCGGGGACACGCCGCCGGTGTACGTGACGCGGAGCCGGCCGAGCTCCATCGGGTTGGCCTCCAGCACGGCCTCGCAGGCGCGGCGGACCTCGTCGAGGTCGGGGTCGGGCAGGCCCAGACCCCGGGCGGAGCGGGTCAGGCGTTCGAGGTGGAGCGTGAGCGCGAAGGTCTCGCCCCGCTGGGCCTTGACCGTTTCGAAGATCCCGTCGCCGACGGTCAGCCCGTGGTCCAGGACGGACACCCGGGCTTCCTCCTCGTCGTACAGCCCGCCGTTGACCCAGAGTTTCATCGAGAAATGGCCCTTCCGCTCGCCTCGTACGTGCCCGACGCTACCGCGAGGAGGCGAGCGGCCTTGAGTTCGGTCTCCGCCCATTCCCGCTCGGGGTCGGAGCCCCAGGTGATACCGGCGCCGGTGCCGAAACGGAGTATCCCCTCGCCTCGGTCGATCCAGAAGGTGCGTATGCCGACGGCGAGCTCCCCGGTGCGCCGGTCGGCGTCCACCCAGCCGATGCCGCCGCAGTAGGGGCCGCGGGGTGCGGTCTCCAGCGCCCGGATGATCCGCAGGGCACTGGACTTGGGCGCTCCGGTGACGGAGCCGGGCGGGAAGGTGGCGTCGAGGAGCTCACGCCAGCCGGTCCCTCCGGGCAGCTCGCCGCGGACGGTGGAGACGAGGTGGACGAGGCCGGGATGGGCCTCCACGGCGCAGAGCTCGGGGACGGTCACCGAGCCGGTGGCGCAGACCCGGCCGAGGTCGTTGCGGACCAGGTCCACGATCATCACGTTCTCCGCGTGGTCCTTCTCCAGCAGGTCCGCGGCGGTGCGGCCGGTGCCCTTGATGGGACCGGAGGCGACGACACAACCGTCGCGGCGCAGGTAGAGCTCCGGCGAGGCGGTCGCGATCTCCACCCCGTGCGCGGGCAGCCTGATCGTGCCGGCGTAAGGGGCCGGGTTCCCGCGGGCGAGGAGTGCGGTGAGGGCGTCGACGTCGGCGCCCGCGGGGTCGGGCAAGCGCGCGGACAGCACGCGGCAGAGGTTGGCCTGGTAGACCTCGCCGCGCGCGATGTGGGCACGGATCCGGCGCACTCCGTCGGTGTACGCGGAGCGGTCGAGGGAGGACGTCCAGTCACCGACGGCGGGCCCGCGCCACGCTCCGGGGGCGGGCGCGGGAACCGGTCGTCGGCGCACCTCGCCGAAGCGGGCGCAGGTCAGACGGCCTTCGAAGTCGGCGGAGACGGCCCAGAAGCCCCGCGAGTCCAGGGCTTCGGGGTCACGGGTCACATCCCGCAGGTCGGTGGCGACGAGGCCGCCGAAGCGGGCCATGGGAGCGAGGGTGTGCACGGATGTGAGTCTATGGCGGGTGGGCAGGAGGCGCCGGGGGCGGCGGTGGGTCATCCGAGGAACACGGGGAGTGACCGCGGCGGGAACGCTCCCTGGCGGCGGCCGGCGCTCGGATCGGCACGCACGTCAGCACGCTGCGGAAACGCGTTTTTGTGCTGGCCCGGGAATCCGCTAGAGTTCAACACGTCGCCGGGACGCGCAAGCGCAACGGAACCGACAAGCGGACGTGGCTCAGTTGGTAGAGCATCACCTTGCCAAGGTGAGGGTCGCGAGTTCGAATCTCGTCGTCCGCTCGATGTGGGGGATCTTCCCGAACCCCCGTATTCACTCCTGGTGGAGTGGCCGAGAGGCGAGGCAACGGCCTGCAAAGCCGTCTACACGGGTTCAAATCCCGTCTCCACCTCCAAGGACGATTAGCTCAGCGGGAGAGCGCTTCCCTGACACGGAAGAGGTCACTGGTTCAATCCCAGTATCGTCCACTGGTCCGCGAGGATCCCCGCGCGATTAGCTCAGCGGGAGAGCGCTTCCCTGACACGGAAGAGGTCACTGGTTCAATCCCAGTATCGCGCACGCAGCAAACCCTGGTCCTGTATGGTTCCGGACCGTCCCGCGCGATTAGCTCAGCGGGAGAGCGCTTCCCTGACACGGAAGAGGTCACTGGTTCAATCCCAGTATCGCGCACCACGGGAAGCCCCCGGCCGCCTCAGGCGACCGGGGGCTTTCGCATGCCCCACTCCCGTTCAGGAGGAGAAGAGCATCCGGCCGAAACCGTGCTTACGGTAGTGGCCGCCGCGGTGCCCACCGTGATGCGGGGCGCCCCAGGCGGGGGCGGCGGGAGCACCCTGGGCCGGGTAGGCGGGCGGCGCGGGTGCGGGCGGGGCCTGCTGCACCCACTGGGACTCCAGGCGGGTCAGGGCCTCCAGCTCGCCGTAGTCCAGGAAGATCCCGCGGCAGCCGCTGCACTGCTCGATCTGAACGCCGTTGCGGTTGTACGTGTGCATCGCTGCATGGCACTTGGGGCACTGCATGGTCGGCTCAACTCCCTGCCGTTCGAAAGGACCGCTTCACCTTACGTGGACGCGGGCGGAGCCAACTCGGTTCGGAAGGTGCCGATTCGGGAGCACGTGTCGATGATCACTTCCTCCACCTCGTCCAGGGGCCGGCCCTCGGCGGTGGACTTCGCCAGGGCGAGCGCGGCCGTCTGCACGGTGAGGGCACGCGCCGGGACGTCCAGTCGCTCCCACGGGTCGCCGGTCGTCGGGGGCGTCACCGCGACCGGACGCCGGGCGGGCGGGACGGACGGCGGCGGTGTGACGGCGGGACCGCCGGCCGTACGGTAGGCGTCCAGGAAGCGGCTCCAGACGTCCGGAGGCAGGAGCCCGGCGGCGTACCAGGCGGCGGGGCGCGCCAGATCCCAGGCCGGGTCGCCCCGGCCGAGGTCGTCGACGTCGATGAGCAGCCAGCGCCCGCCGACCGCCGGGTCCCGGACGAGCTGGCCGAGGTGGAAGTCCCCATGGCACAGGTGACCGGTGTCGGTGATCGCCTCGGGCACGGTGCGCCAGGCGCGCAGCACGGCGTCGACAGCGGGCGCGGGCGCCCCGGACCGTCGCATGCGGTCGACGGCGAGCGCCGCCTTGGCCGGGGCGCGCATCGCGGGGAGAGGGTACGGGGGCACGGTCGCGTGCAGCCGTGCGAGCAGTCGCGCGGCCTCCTCCCAGGGCGCCGCGTCGGGGTCCGCTGGGTCGACGGGACCGCCGTAGGGCCAGGCGGTCAGGGCGCGGCCGGCGACGGTACGTCCGGGGAACGGAAGGGGACGCAGCAGGACCCCGTCCGTGTCCGGGTGGGCCGCCACCGCCGTCCGCAGGATGTGCTCGGCCGGGACCGTGCCCGGCGCGTGCGCCTTGACGACGACCGCGCCGTGCCGCACGACGGTGCCGTCCACCCGGTCGGCGAGGACGGCGGTGACGCAGGAGCAGACGGTGCCGGGGCGGGCGGGGGACGTCCCGGCGTGGCCTGCGTCCCGGGCGGGGGCCCCGGTGTGGGCGGTGTCCCGGGCGAGCGCGTGGAGGAGGGCGAGGTCGTCAGGCAGCACCCGGGGAGCCTACGCCGACCGCGCCGCGGGTGAGGCCGGCCTTCGCGGGGCGGAACGCGCGATGGCCGGCCAGCTCCCCGCTGACCGGCCACACGCTGTCGTCCGTCGCACCCCCGTCCCCACGGGGCTGTCGGCCGGATGTCCCCGACCCGGGCCGCTCTCCCGGGTCCAGGGCGCCGTTCAGCGCCCCAGCATCACGCCCACGGACGACGCCTGAGTGACCACCGCGTCCCAGCCGCCGAAGGCGACCACGAGCAGGGCCGCGAGAGGGAGGACCATGGCGGTCGCCACCAGAGGGTGGCGGCGGCCCGAGGGGCGGGTGTTCAGCCGCGGTGCCGGGTGCGCCATGGGTCCTCTCCTGTCGTGTCTGACGGGCGGCGGGCGCGTGGCCTCGGGGGACGAGTGCTTGCCCCCGCCGCTTGACGTCCACACTAGGCAGCGGGCTCCGACCGGACGTCATGCCCGCGTACCGACTTCCGGGCCTCCGGGAGGATGACCCCCGCCCGCGCGACGTACTCCCCAGGGTGGAGACGCGCCGTTAGGACTGAGGGTCTTCCCGGAGGGGTACCGGCTGCTCGACCAGCGCGAGGACACGGCTGGCCATGAACCGCGCGGTGCGGACGACCACCCCGGTACGCGTGACTTCGCTCACTTCGACCACCCCTCGACGGACCGCCGTCTCCACCCTCCGGCCTGCCCGGCTTGCCACCACTTCGTACGTCCGCGTCGTGTCCCCCGCATCCACGACAATCTCCACGCGATCACCCTTCATCGGTCCAATCCCCCTCCTGTGAACGGACATTGGAAAATGCCGCGGCCGAGCCGTCCGCCGTGGGCGGCGTCCTGACCACCCCTCAAGTGTCCTCCTCAGCACTGACAATCGATGCGGCGGCGAGGGCGCGGCCTATGAGCGTGCCGGGGCGCCGATACGTAAGCTGTGCCTCGTCGAACGGACGAGGGGACGGACATGGCGATGATGCGGCTCCGGCGCGAGGATCCGCGGATCGTCGGGTCGTTCCGGCTCCACCGGCGGCTCGGCGCGGGCGGTATGGGGGTCGTCTACCTGGGGTCCGACCGGCGCGGGCAGCGGGTGGCGCTGAAGGTGATCCGCCCCGACCTGGCCGAGGACCAGGAGTTCCGCTCCCGGTTCGCCCGGGAGGTGTCCGCCGCCCGGCGCATCCGGGGCGGCTGCACCGCCCGCCTGGTCGCCGCCGATCTGGAGGCCGAGCGCCCCTGGTTCGCGACCCAGTACGTGCCCGGTCCGTCCCTGCACGACCGTGTCGCCGAGGAGGGACCCCTGCGGGCGGCCGACGTCGCCGCGATCGGCGCGGCGCTCTCGGAGGGCCTGGTCGCCGTCCACGAGGCCGGGGTCGTCCACCGAGACCTCAAGCCGTCGAACATCCTGCTCTCCCCCAAAGGGCCGCGGATCATCGACTTCGGCATCGCCTGGGCCACCGGTGCCAGCACCCTCACTCACGTGGGCACCGCCGTCGGCTCCCCCGGATTCCTCGCCCCCGAGCAGGTGCGCGGCGCGGCTGTCACCCCTGCCACGGACGTCTTCTCGCTCGGCGCCACCCTTGCCTACGCGGCGATGGCGGACTCTCCGTTCGGGCACGGAAGTTCCGAGGTGATGCTCTACCGGGTGGTCCACGAGGAGCCGCTGCTGCACGGTGTGCCGGACGCGCTGGCCCCGCTCGTACGGGCCTGTCTGGCGAAGGACCCGGAGGAGCGCCCCAGCACGCTCCAGCTGTCCATGCGGCTGAAGGAGATCGCGGCGCGCGAGGCGCAGGGCCTGCCGGCGTCCCGGCCTCCGGCGCAGCGGGAGCGCGCGGAACAGGCCGCGGAGAACCGTCCGACCGAGCGGTACACCGAGCACCCCACCCAGGGCCGCGCGCAGGGGCAGGGGCCCGCCTCCCGCCCGTCCGCTCCCCGCACCGGCGGCGGATCACGCCCCGCGCCCTCGCGGCCCAACGGCCGGCCCGTTCCCTCCCGGGCGGGCGGGCGCACCACCTCCACCGGCCGGCGGCCCGCTCATCCGCGCCTGCTGCGCCAGCGGCTGTTCGTCTTCGTCGTGGTGACGCTGGTCGTGGCCCTGGGCATCGCGGCGGCGCAGGCGCTTCAGGGGTAGAGCGCCCGTCGCGCGCCCGCCGGGAACGACGGGACGGCGTCAGGAGCCGGTCTGGTCCTGGGGGCGGCCCGAGGCGACCGCGTAGAAGGCGACGGCCGCGGCGGCTCGGTCTTCGTGCGGTCGTAGACGATCGTCATCGGGACGCCTCCAATGTACGGGTCTCGTTGTCAACTCAGGGAACCTCATTGGGAGCTTCACTTCGGCCCACCATCCGTGGCACTCTGCAACAACTGCCGAATATGCGGCCCTGTCTGCATGCGGTAGTCGGGTAGGTCGGCACCATCACGACATGCGAAACCACGCCAAAGCACTCCTCAGCGTCGTTGCCCTTCTGTCGCTCACCGTGCGGGGACGAAGACCCCAGGGGCGCCGCACCGCCGACTGAAACCACGGTGCCCGTCACGCCTGCTCCCACCGAAGCGGCGCCAACTACCCCAGCCACCACCGAAGCGGCGAAGATGGCGGAGCTTCCCGATCTTGTCGGCAAGGGGTCGCAGAGCGCCCAGGACGCCGCGCGAGCTGCCGGCTTCCTCGTAACATCTCATGACTCGCTCGGCCGTGGCCGGAACCGGGTACTCGATCGGAATTGGAAGGTCTGCTTCCAGACGCCGAGGCCCGGCCAACAGGCGACCGACACCGAAGTTGATCTCGGGGCGGTCAAGCTTACGATCAGGCCCTCGCCACTCCTTGTCGCTGCCGAACACATCGGGCTACAGATCTGCGCCGGGTCGACACGACGCAGCCCGCCACTTCCGCTTGAGCGAGTTGAGCGATCCGTAATACGCGTCATACACTCGCTTCATGACCAAGACGCGACTGAGCATCAGCCTTGAGCAGGAGCAGGCCGAGCACATCAGGCGGCATGCCGAGCGGGCGGGCATGGACGTCTCGGCATACCTCGTGCATGCAGCGACGCGTCAGATGGCGGAGACAGAAGCCATAGAGGAGCAGTTCTCCGAAGTCGACGCGCTTATCGCGGCGGCGGAGGCGGAGGCGGGAGCGCTCCCGGAAGTGCCGAAGGTGACGGCAGGGCAGTTGACCGAGCAAGAGCGGCGCGACGTAGAAGCCGCCCTCGATCTGGTCTACGGCGAAGACCGCGCAAGCACCCGACCCGGACAGGTCGCATGAGCACACGAGTTCCGGTGTACGACACCGGAATGCTCATCGCCCTCGCAGACCGCAAGGCCAAGGCTCTCGCGCTGCACGACGGTCTCAAGCGCACACCCCACCGAGCCCTCGTCCTCGGTCCGGTACTCGCACAGGTGTGGCGGCCGCGCCCGGCGGTCGTTCACGCCTTGACCGGCACCCTGAAGGACTGCACTGTTCCGCAGGCGCGGACGGCCGAACCACCCATGCGCGAGACGAACGCCGGCCGGCCCGAGTGCATCGCCTGCGCCACCGGCCCTGACATCGCCGACTGGCGCCGCATCGGCACGGCTCTCGGTGAGGCGAAGCTCCCATCGAAGAAGAGGCCGGATGCAGTGGACGCCTGGGTGGCCCTGTCCGCCGCCAGACATGGCAGTGCGGTGATCTTCACCAGCGACCCGGAGGACATCGAGGCGTATCTCGCCGTACTCAATCCCACCGACGTCCACGTCCGGCAGGTCTGACCGGAAGGCACCAGTGCTCCCTCGGCGCCTTCAGGCGATCGGACGCCGGCCACGACGTGGCCTCGGCCACTCGGAGACCATCGCGGACATGGCGGAGGCGTGACCGGTCCCGCTTCCGGAAACGGTCCAGCACCCGCACGAACAGCGCCGCGACGGCGAGCGTCGAGGCCGTCACCGCGCCGGTTCAGGCGCCTCGCGGGCGGGTCGCATAGAAAGTCACGGCGGAGGCCGCGGCGACGTTGAGGGAGTCCACCCCCGCGGCCATCGGGATCCTGACCCATTCATCGGCCGCGCGCAGGGCGCCGGTCGACAGTCCGTCGCCTTCGGTGCCGAGCATCAGGGCCAGCTTCTCGTGCCGGCGGGCGGCCAGTTCGTCAATCGTGATCGACTTCTCCGAGAGACACAGGGCAGCCGTCACGAAACCGTGCTGACGGAAGAGCTCGACGTCCTCCGGCCACGAGGTCAGCCGGGTCCAGGGGACGTGGAAGACGGCGCCCATCGATACCTTCACGGCCCGCCGGTAGAGGGGGTCGGCGCAGCGTGGTGTGAGGAAGACGGCGTCCACGCCCAGAGCGGCCGCGTTGCGGAAAGCAGCCCCCAGATTCGTGTGATCAACGATGTCCTCGAAGATGGCGACGCGCTGACCTGTACCTTCCTGCACACCCAAGGGCAACATGGCGCCGATGTTGGTGTGGTCGTCGGCCGACTCCATGACGGCGACCCGGCGGGCCGGGCCGAGGAGTTCCGCGGCGGTCGGCAACGGCTTGCGCTGCATGGAGGCGAGGGCTCCGCGGTGCACGTGGTAGCCGGTGACGCGCTCGGCGAGGTCCGGCTGCACGGCGTACACGGGCGCCGGTACCTCGTCGATGACGTCGCGCATGACGTCGACCCACTTGGCGGAGAGCAGCATGGACCGCATCTCGTAGCCTGCCTGGCGCGCCCGGCGGATGACCTTCTCGCCCTCCGCGATGAACAGCCCCTCCGCGGGCTCGCGTCTGCGACGGAGCTCCACGTCGGTCAGGCCCGTGTAGTCGCTCAGGCGCGGGTCGTCGGGATCGTCGATGGTGATGAGTTCGGCCACGAGGTGATACTGCCTTGTCCGGGGAGCGGTGCCAATGTGCGGGGCGGGGGTCGGTTACCCGTGGTAGCTACTGCACGAGCTTGCCGGGGCCCTCGCCCACCACGTCACCGATGACGATGACGGCGGGCGGGCGGACGTCCTGAGCCCGTACCGTCTCCGCGACCGTGGCCAGCGTGGCGTCCACGCGGCGCTGGGCGGCCGTGGTGCCCTCCTGGATCAGGGCGAGCGGGGTGCCGGGGTCCTTGCCGTGGGCGACGAGGGCCTCGGCGATCCTGCCGATCTTGTCGACGCCCATGAGGATCACCAGCGTGCCGGTGAGCCTGGCCATCGCGGCCCAGTCGACCAGCGACCGCGGGTCGTCCGGCGCGACATGACCGCTGACGACGGTGAACTCGTGGGCCACGCCCCGGTGGGTGACCGGGATACCGGCCGCGCCCGGCACGGAGATCGAGCTGGAGATACCGGGGACGACCGTGCAGGCGATACCCTCCGCGGCGAGTGCCTGGGCCTCCTCCATGCCGCGGCCGAACACGAAGGGGTCGCCGCCCTTGAGGCGGACCACGGACTTCCCGGCCTTGGCGTGCTCGATGAGCGCGTTGTTGATGGCCTCCTGGGCCATGAAACGACCGTAGGGGATCTTCGCCGCGTCGACGACCTCGACGTGCGGGGGGAGTTCGTCGAGCAGGTCGCGGGGTCCGAGACGGTCGGCGATGACGACGTCCGCCTCGGCGAGCAGACGGCGTCCGCGGACCGTGATCAGGTCGGGGTCGCCGGGACCACCGCCCACCAGGGCGACGAAGGGCGTACGGGAGCGGTGCTGCGGGGCGGCGAGGGAACCGTCGCGCAGGCCCTCCACGATGGCGTCCCGCACGGCGGCCGAGCGGCGGGGATCGTGGCCGGTGAGCACCGCGACGGTCACTCCCTCGCTGCGGCCGGTCGCCGGGGTCCAGGCGGTGGCGGCCTCGGCGTCGTCGGAGCGCACGCACCAGGTCCTGGTCCGCTCGGCCTCGGCGGAGGCGGCGGCGTTGGCGACCGGGTCGCTGGTCGCGACGAGCGCGTACCAGGTGTCGGCCATGTCGCCGTCCTGATAGCGGCGCTTGACCCAAGTGATCTCGCCGGCCTCCGCCATGGCCTCGACGGACGGAGTGGCCGACGGGGAGACGAGGGTGATGTCCGCGCCCGAGGCGATCAGCGCGGGCAGTCGTCGCTGGGCGACCTGCCCACCGCCGAAGACGACGACACGGCGGCCGGAGAGGCGCAGACCGACAGGGTAGGCGGGGTGCTCGACGTGCTCGGCCATGGGCGTGCGGCTCCTCGGAAGGGCGGGGCGGGGCAGGGGGGCCGCTGCGGCGGTGGAGCGGCTGGTGGGGCACGGTGAGTGGCCCCCTGCCCACGATATCGGTCACCCGAGGTGGGCAGGCTGTGACCCATGTCCCTCCCGGGCGGAACCGGCGGGGTCGTCGGCGACGGGCGGACCCGGGCACGAGTCGGGACGGAGCGGGGCGGAGGGCCGTAGAACGCGGGGGCGGGGCGGCGACGGCCCGGACGGCGCGCCGAGGGACAGGGGACTCCCGGCGGCGCACGGCGGGCGGCGGGCATCAGGAGTGCGGGGCCGGGCGCGGCCGGCACCCGGGCGGTGCGGGAGAACGCCGGCCGGGACCCGCCCGTGGGGGGTCCCGGCCGGCCGTACGCCACCGAGGGGGCTACTTCTCGGTCACGCCCGCGGAGTCGAACGTCGCCACCTCGTGCATCGCGCGGGCCGCGCTCTGCACGATGGGCAGGGCCAGCAGTGCGCCGGTGCCCTCGCCCAGGCGCAGGTCGAGGTCGACCAGCGGGCGCAGACCCAGCTTGTTGAGGGCCGCCACGTGCCCCGGCTCCGCGCTGCGGTGACCGGCGACGCAGGCCGCCAGGGACTCCGGGGCGATCGCCCGCGCCACCAGCGCCGCCGCGCCCGTGGACACTCCGTCCAGGACGACCGGCGTGCGCAGCGAGGCCGCGCCCAGGATCAGGCCCACGAGGGCCGCGTGCTCCAGCCCGCCGATGGCCGACAGGACGCCGACCGGGTCCGCCGGGTCCGGCTTGTGGAGATCGAGCGCACGGCGGACCACGTCCACCTTCCGCGCGTGCATCTCGTCGTTGATGCCCGTGCCGCGGCCGGTGACCTCGACCGGGTCGACCCCGGTGTAGACGGCGATCAGGGCAGCCGACGCGGTCGTGTTCGCGATGCCCATCTCGCCCGTGAGCAGCGCCTTGTTGCCGGCCGCCACAAGGTCCCGCGCGGTCTCGATGCCCACCTCGATCGCGGCGAGCACCTCCTCGCGGGTCATCGCGAGGCCGGTCGTGAAGTCGCCGGTACCCGGACGGACCTTGCGGGGCAGCAGCCCCGGCGTGGACGGCAGCTCGGTCGCGACGCCGACGTCGACGACGCAGACCTCGGCGCCGACCTGGTTGGCGAAGGCGTTGCAGACCGCCCCCCCGCCGAGGAAGTTCGCGACCATCTGGCCGGTCACCTCCTGCGGCCAGGCGGTGACTCCCTGGGCGTGCACGCCGTGGTCACCAGCGAAGATCGCGACGGCCGCGGGCTCCGGGATCGGGGGCGGGCACATCCGGGAGAGTCCGGAGAGCTGCGCGGCGATGATCTCCAGCATGCCGAGCGCCCCCGCGGGCTTCGTCATGCGCTTCTGCCGCTCCCACGCCTCGCCGAGTGCCTTGGCGTCCAGCGGGCGGATGTTGGAGACGGTCTCCTGGAGCAGGTCGTGCGGCTCCTCGCCGGGCAGGGCGCGGCGGCCGTAGGTCTCCTCGTGGACGACCCAGGACAGCGGCCGGCGCTTGGACCAGCCCGCCTGCATCAGCTCGGGCTCCTCCGGGAACTCGTCGACGTATCCCACGCACAGGTAGGCGACGACTTCCAGGTGTTCGGGCAGGCCCAGCGCCCGGACCATCTCGCGCTCGTCGAAGAAGCTGACCCAGCCGACGCCGAGGCCCTCGGCGCGGGCGGCGAGCCAGAGGTTCTCGACGGCCAGGGCGGAGGAGTACGGCGCCATCTGCGGCTGCGTGTAGCGGCCGAGGGTGTGCCGGCCTCCCCGGGTGGGGTCGGCGGTCACGACGATGTTGACCGGAGTGTCGAGAATGGCCTCGATCTTCAGTTCCTTGAACTGCTTCGCACGGGCCTTCGGCAGCGACTTGGCGTACGCCTCGCGCTGACGCTGGGCGAGTTCGTGCATGCTCCGGCGGGTCTCGGCGGAGCGGATGACGACGAAGTCCCAGGGCTGGGAGTGGCCGACGCTGGGGGCGGTGTGTGCGGCCTCCAGGACACGGAGCAGCACCTCGTGCGGGATCGGGTCGGAGCGGAAGCCGTTGCGGATGTCGCGGCGCTCGCGCATCACACGCAGAACCGCCTCACGCTCGGCGTCGTCGTACCCGGGGGCGGGAGGTCCGGCCGGCTCGGGCCGCGGGGTGCCGGTCTCGGGGAGCGCGGTCTCGGTCGCGTCCGACGCATGGGGCGCGGCCGGGACAGCCTCTGCGGCGACGGGCTCGGCGGGCGCTTCCATGGGTACCGCGGCGACCTCCGGCGCGTCGGCCGGCGCAGGAGGCTCCGGCGCGGCGAGATCCTCGGACGGTTCGGCGGCGGTCTGCGCGGGGCCGGACCGCTCGACTGCGGCGGGCGCCGCGACGGCCTCGCCGGCGGCCTCGGCGACGAGCGGGGCGTCCTCGGCGGCAGGCTCCTCGGCGACGACCGGGGCGTCCTCGGCGGCAGGCTCCGCGAGGGGCTCCGCCGTCTCGGGCCGGACGACGACGGGCGCCGCGGACTCCGGCTGGGGTTCGGGGGCGGGCTGGGGTTCGGGGGCGGCGACGGCCTCCGGCACGGACATGGCCTCGGGTGCGGCCACCGCCTCGGGCGCGGGCGCGCTCTCGGGAGCGGCCACGGCCTCCTCCGGGGCCGCCGTCTCGGCGCCGGCCCCGGCCGGGTCGGCCATGGTGGAACCACCGTCGCGCGGGGCCGGCACGGCGGCCTGGGGTTCCTCGGCCACCGGCGCCTCGGCCACCACGGGTGTCGGCTGGGCGGCGGGTTCCTGCGGCGCCGGGACCCCGGCGCCCGGGCCCGGCTCGGCCGGAGCCGTCGGGACCGGAGCGGCTTCGGCGACAGGCTCCCGGGAGACCTCCGCCACCGGCGCGGGCGCGAGGTGCGGGGCGGTCGGCACCGTGCCCTCCACCTGCACGAACCGGCCGACCGTTTCTGCTACCACGGGGTTCGCGGGCTGCGGGGCCGACGGCTCCGGAGGCGGGGAGTCCCACGGCACGGCGCCCTGTGGAGCGGACTGCTCCTGGACGTCCTGCGGGACGTCGAGGTACTCGGGTCCGGTCGTCGGCGGGCCCTGTACACGGACCGGCACGGGGCCGGTCGCGGTGGCGGCGACCGGAGGCGCGGCCGGGGCGGGCACGGACGCGGCGGCGGGACCCCGGTCGGCCAGCGAACGCACCACTCCCCCGGTGTTCTCCGGGGTGACCGGGCCCATGTGCAGCGGGCGGCGCGTGGGCGACGGGCCCGCGGACGCGGCGGATGCGGGACCGCGGACGGCACCGAGGTCGACGGAGCCGGTGTCACGGCCCGCGGCCTCGTGGGCACCGGTGTCAAGAATGCCGGGCTCGTAGCCGTGGTCGGTGACGAGCGGCTCCTGCGGCGCCGCCGGGACCCCGTGGGCGGGGGTGGGGACGCCCGGCTCACCGGACGGAACGCCGTGGGTCGGGGTCGGGACCTGCTGGGTCGCGGCGGCGGGTACGCCGTGCGGCGGCGTGCCGATCGGCGCCTGCGTGCCCGGCACGGCCCGGCCCATCGGGACCTGGGCGGCAAGCGCGTCCGCGAGGGGGCCGGCCAGCGGGTCGGTCAGCGGGTCGACCGTCGGGGGCATCCGGCCCGGCGCCGTGCCCTGCGCGGGGACCGCGGCCGGCGCCAGGGGCGCCGCACCCGGCTGGTGCTCGCTCCACGCGCCCTGGGCGCCCGGCATCAGAAGGAGATCGTCGTCCTCGGCTGCGTTCTCGGAGGGGTCCAGGAAGGCGTACGCGCCCGGTGCGGGGATGCCCGGCTGCTCGACCATGCCTGCGTTCTCCGGCAGCCCCTCGCCCGGGACCTGGCCGGTGTCCGTCATGCGTACCCCTCGCCCATCGGTTGTGCTCCTTCAGACCTTCGCCCGTCGACAAGAACGAGCGTGGGCGCCGTGCGGCACGAATGACGCGCGGGCACCCCCAGCATTGTCGCGGGCTTCGGCCATCGTGGCAGGCCGATCCGCCACGGTGCGCTGTGGACTGCGCCACGTCGCGCATCCCCGCGCTGCTCCGCACCACCTCAGCGGCCGGATGCGGCCACTACGTCACGACATTGACGAACAAACCACCGAACGACCCGGTGCGGTACAACAATCGGCCAGCCTACCTGCCCCTGCGGGGCCGTCCGGTCACGGGGCGCGGTCGATCCTGCGCCCTCCGAGCAGGAAGACGACGGTCCGCTCGCGCTCCGTCCAGACCTCGGGGTCCAGCCCGACCGTCTGCAGCAGCGTGCACTCGACCTCGTACCCGCCGGCCGCCAGGGCCGCCCCCACGGCCTCGGCCTCGTCCCGGGTGGCGGCGTGCGCGACGATCCGCTCCGGCCTGCGGTCGGTGCACGCGGTGACGACCGGGACCGAACCGGCCCCGATCCGTACGACATCGGGTTCGGGGAGCCGCTCCAGCACATGCGGGGCGCGGCCGGACACGGCCTGGACCCGGACGTCGGCCAGGCGGGCGGCGGCCTCGGTCCGGGCGCAGGCGGCGGGGTCGGCGTCGACGGCGATGACGGCGGCGCCGAAGCGGGCGGCGTCCACCGAGAAGGCGCCGCCGCCGCACCCGACGTCCCAGACGAGGTCGCCGATCCGGGGCCCGAGGCGGGCCAGCTGGGCTGCGCGGAGGGCGGGGCCGTCGCCGCGGCCGGGCTCGTCGTCGGCGGTGGGCCGCGCCCAGCCCCGCGCGGCCGGGGTCTCCTGGCCCATCAGCCAGCCGCCACCCTTGCCCCCGGTGGAGGAGCCGCCGATGACGATGACGACGTTCGGGTCGCGCCAGACGTGGTCGGCGGCCTTGTCGGAGGTGAGGACGGTGACCTGCTCACGGTCGGTGCCGAGTTCCTCGCAGATGACGAAGGTCCGGTGCACGCCGTCGAGGAGGAGGGCGAGTTCCGCCGGGCCGGCGCCGGGTGAGGTCAGGACCGCGACCTTCGGATGGGCGCGGCAGACGTTGACGGCGCGGCGCAGGTCGCGCTGGTGGGCGACGACGATACGGGCGTCGTCCCAGGGCATGCCGGCCCGCGCGAAGGCGGCGGCGACGGAGGAGACGGCGGGGACGACCTCGACCTCGAGACCGTGCTCGGGGGCGTGCAGCGTGCGGACGACGCCGAAGAAGCCGGGATCCCCGTCGGCCAGGACGACGGCGCTGCCGCGGTGGCCGGCGATCCGGCGGGCGGCGAGGTCGACGCTGCCGAGGCGGATGCGCTCGGCGCCGGGCGGCACCTCGGGCAGGGCCAGATGGTGGCCCGCCCCCGCCACCAGCGTGGCGGCGGACAGCGCGGACCGGGCCGCTGCGGTGAGGGGCGAACCGTCCCAGCCGATCACCGTGACCCGGTCGGCCATCGTGGCGTGTCTCCTGAGGTGTGTCGTTGCAGGTTGGGGGGTGTGAGCGTACCCCGGAGGGGCGCCGCCCAGGAGCGGCGGGCGGAGCTCGCCGGGGGCGGGGACGGAACGGATCCGGGCGGCGTGGTGCCGCCGCGGCGGCCGTCCTCCGGTCCCCGGGGTCAGCTCCAGTCGGTGTACGAGGAGTATCCGGCCTCGGCCATCTGGTCGGCCACCCCTTCGAGGTCCTCCGGCAGGAGGCTCCAGACGATCAGGTCGGTGCGGATGTCGGTCCACTCGCCGGACTCGGTCTGTGTACGCGCTATCCAGGCGTTGCGCAGCACGCCCTCGCTGATGCAGCCGATCTTCTGGGCCACCTGCTGGGCGGCGGTGTTGTCGGCGGCGGTGCGTAGCTCCATACGCTCGAACTTCCGGTCGCGGAAGAGCCATTGGGCGACGGCGAGCACGGATTCCGTGGCATAGCCCTCGCCGCGGGCCCACGGCGCGGTCACATAGGCCACCTCGGTGGCGAGCGTCCGCCAGTGCGTGTCCCGCAGCCGGACCGTGCCGACGAGTCGCTGGGTGAGGAACTCGGTGACGGCGAAGACGATGCCACGGCCTTCGGCGCGTTCCGCGGGAGCGATCCCGCGTACCCATTCCTCGGCGTCGGCGCGGGTGTAGGGGTGTGTCACCGAAGTCCAGGCGGTGATGAGTTCGTCGTTCATCATCTCCACGAACGCGGGGATGTCGGCCTCTTCGTACGGGCGCAGCACCAACCGGTCCGTGCTGATGGAGATGTCCGGAAAGGTGGTAGTCATGCGCAGCTCCATGCCGAGGACCGTCCGAATCGACCGTGAACGCACAGCATGCAGCATGCATCGCCGTCACGCATGGCCGGGTCCGCTGTGCGCGGGGCGCCACGAAGGCCCCACGCACCGGACGGGATGCGGGGGGCCTTCGCTACAGGAACCTTACTGTGGGCGCTACTTGGCGACGGCGCCGAAGGCCGGGACGACCGCACCGTTCTTGTAGGTGTCCTCGATGTACTGCTTCACCTCGGGCGAGTTGAGGAGCTTGGCGAGCTTCTGCACGCGGGCGTCCTTCTCGTTGCCCTCCTTGACGGCGAGGAAGTTGGCGTAGGGGTTGCCCTCCGCCTTCTCCAGGGCCAGGGAGTCGGTGGCCGGGTTGAGGTCGGCCTCGATGGCGTAGTTGCCGTTGACCACCGCGGCGTCCACGTCGTCGAGGGCGCGGGGCACGGTGGCGGCCTCCAGCTCCTTGAACTCCAGGCCCTTCCTGTCGGTGATGTCCGAGAGTTTCCCGTTCGAACCGACGCCGTCCTTCAGGGTGATGAGGCCGTTGTCGGCGAGCAGCCGGAGCGCGCGGCCGCCGTTGGTGGTGTCGTTCGGGACGGCGATGGTCTGGCCGGGCTTGAGGTCCTTGAGATCCTCGACCTTCTTGGAGTACAGGCCGAGCGGCTCCAGGTGGACGTCGACCACGGGGACGATGTGGGTCTTGTTCTTCGCGTTGAAGTCGTCGAGGTACGGCTTGTGCTGGAAGAAGTTGGCGTCCACCTGGCCGGACTCGGTGGCGGTGTTCGGCAGGACGTAGTCCGTGAACTCCTTCACCTCCAGCTTCAGGCCCTCCTTCGCGGCCAGGTGGTCCTTGACGAAGCCGAGGATGTCGGCGTGCGGCGTGGGCGACGCGGCGACGACGAGCGGCTTGGAGAGGTCGCCGGCGCCGGCCGTGTCCTTGGCGGAGGCCGGGTCGGAGGAGGTGCCGCAGGCGGTGAGGCCCAGGGCGAGTGCGGCGGTGGCGGCGAGACCGGCGGTGAGCTTGGTGTTCCTACGCACGAAGAGTGCCTCTTTCGGTGGTGCGGTGGACGCCTGGACAACGAGTCCGGGCTGCTGTTCTTCGTCGGACGAAGTCGGTGGGGTGGCGCGGTGCGCCGGGATTACGCGGTGCGCCCGCGACGGGCGAGGAGCCGGACGGCCAGGTCGCCGGCGAGCTGGACGACGGTGACGATCGCGATCAGGACGACGACGGTGACCAGCATGAACCGGGTGTCGAAGCGCTGGTATCCGTAGGTGATCGCCTTGGACCCGAGTCCTTCGCCGCCGACGGCGCCGGCCATCGCGGAGTAGCCGATGAGGACGATCACGGTGGTGGTGACGCCCGATACCAGGGACGGAAGGGCCTGCGGCAGCAGCACCTTGCGGATGATCGTGGGCACCGAGCCGCCCATGGACTGGACGGCCTCGACCAGTCCGTGGTCGACCTCCCGGATCGAGGTCTCGACGAGCCGCGCGAAGAAGGGGATGGCGCCGATGGCGAGCGGCACGATCATGGCGGTGGGGCCGATGAAGGTGCCGACCACGAAGGTGGTGAAGGGGATCAGGGCGATCAGCAGGATGATGAAGGGCAGCGAGCGGCCGATGTTCACGATCACGCCGACGATCTTGTTCACCACCGCGTTCCGGGCCAGCCCGCCCTTGTCCGTGAGGACGAGAAGGATACCCAGGGGCAGTCCGCCGGCGATGGTGACGACCGTGGCCCACAGGACCATGTAGAGCGTGTCGACGGTGCCCTGTTCCAGCAGGGGCCACATCTCGGACCAGGTCACTTGGCACCTTCCTTGACCAGCACGGGGGCGGCGGACGACGGGGCGACGGCCTCCTCGTCCACGACGTCGATCTGGAGGCCCCGCTCGCGCAGGAACCCGACCGGAACGACGTTGTCCTCGTAGCGTCCGGGGAGCTCGATCCGCATGCGGCCGATCTGTCGTCCGCCGACGGTGTCCATCGCGGCTCCGAGGATCGAGATGTCGATGTTGTAGGTACGGGACAGCTGGGAGATCACCGGCTGGGTGGCGGCGTCGCCGTGGAAGGTGACGTCGACGACGGTGCGGTCGGGGCCGGTGGCGGCGCCGCTCACCGGGAACAGTTCGGCCGCCAGCCGGGAGCCGGGGGTGGCGAGCAGTTCGCTCACGGTGCCGGACTCGACGATCCGGCCCCGGCTCATCAGCGCGGCCGAGTCGCAGATCGTCTTCACGACGTCCATCTCGTGTGTGATGAGCAGGACGGTCAGCCCGAGCCGTCGGTTGATGTCGCGCAGCAGCTGGAGGATGGAGCGGGTGGTCTCCGGGTCGAGGGCGCTGGTGGCCTCGTCCGAGAGCAGCACCTTGGGCTCGCCGGCCAGGGCGCGCGCGATGCCGACGCGCTGCTTCTGGCCACCGGACAGCTGGCCGGGGTAGGACGTGGCCTTGTCGGCGAGGCCGACGAGGTCGAGCAGTTCCAGGGCACGTCGCCCCCGCTCGGCACGTGGCACTCCGATGATCTCCAGCGGCAGCTCGACGTTGTCCTTCACGGTGCGCGAGGACAACAGGTTGAAGTGCTGGAAGACCATGCCGATGCCGCTGCGCGCCCGGCGCAGGTCCTTGCCGACGCGACGGCCCCGTGAGGCCAGTGCGGTGAGGTCGACTCCGTCGACGGTCACGGTGCCGGAGGTGGGGCGCTCCAGGAGGTTGACGCAGCGGATGAGCGAGGACTTGCCGGCGCCGCTCTGGCCGATCACGCCGTACACCTCGCCCTCGCGGACGTGGAGGTCGACGTCGTCCAGAGCGGTGACCTGGCGGCCTCGCGACTCGTAGACCTTGGTCAGGCCCGAAGTGGTGATCACAGGGTTTCCGTCACTGTCGAGTGCGCGGCGCGGGGTCCGCCGGGCACGGGGCATTCGTCGTTCGGACAGTCGGGCGCAGAAGGGCCGCTCCGGGAGGGGTGACCAGGGGCGGCGCGTGCGCGGGGGCAGGCACGGTCCGGCACCGGGAGGTGGCTGGACCGGCTCGTCCGTCAGGGTCCCGCTTCGGGGCGCGGGACTCGGGCAGGGGCCCTCAGAAGGCGCACATTCGACACATACAACGAGCACCGGGCGTCGTGATCGCCTCGGTCGCAAGGGTGCGGCTGCTCGTCGTGGTCATGGGTGCAAGTAAAGCACGCACCTGACCACCCGCTTCCGGCTTGTCCGAATAGCGGACATCGCTGAGACAGCATGCGGACACCCGGGATTCCGCCCCTCCTCGGTCGCGGCCCCCGTCGCCCGTGCGTGGCCTGCGCCGTCGCGTGTGCGTGGCGGTACGGCCCGGGGCGCTGCCGCGGCCACGGCTGTGGTCAAGGCCACGGCGCAGGGGACCTCACCCGGGCCGGCGGGACGCGCGCGCACGGGGAGGGCGGCTCCGGCCCCCGCGGGGTGGGGAGACCGCGGCCCCGGGGTGGGCGCCGCCCGGGACCGTACGGGGTGGGGGCGCGCGCGTCGGCCCCTTCTGTCCGTAATACCCTCGGCCCATGCTTGACGCCCTGACGGTCGCGGTCTCGGTGGCCGCGCTCGCCCTCGCCGCCTGGTGCGGCTTCGCCTTCACCCGGGACCAGCCCACCAAGGACTGGCACTTCATCGGCATGGCCGTGGTGACCGTGCTCGCCTTGGCGCAGCTGGTGACCGGTGTCGTCCAGCTGGCGCGCGGAGAGAACGCGGAGGAGGGCACGGCGATCTTCGTCGCGTATCTGCTGGGCGCGCTGTGCGCGGTGCCGGCGGCGGGCTTCATGTCGCTGACCGAACGCAGTCGGTGGGGGTCGGCGACGGTCGCGGCCGGCGCCGTCGTCCTGGCGGTGCTGGAAGTGCGTCTCCACGACATCTGGACGGTGGGCTGAGTTGACCGCGACGGACGAGACCACGGGCCACGCGCAGGCCTCCCGGCTGGTCGAGGGGCCCGGGATGCTCCTGGTGTGGCTGTACGGCGTGATGTCGGTCGGCGCGGTCTCCCGCTCGGTCTACCAGATCGCCACCGAGTTCGACCGGGCGCCGCTGGCGTACGCCCTTTCGGCGGTCGCGGCCGTCGTCTACGCCTTCATCACCTACACGCTGGTGCGGGGTGGGGAGACGGCCCGCCGGGCGGCGCTGCTCTGCTGCGCCGCCGAGCTGGTGGGCGTGCTGACCGTGGGCACCTGGACGCTGGCCGACCCGTCGGCCTTCCCCGACGCCACCGTCTGGTCGGACTACGGATACGGCTACCTCTTCATTCCGGTGCTGCTTCCGGTCACCGGAATCTGGTGGCTGCGCCGCTCGCGCACACCCTCCTGAGCTCCGGGCGACCGGACTCCCGGGGCCGCGGCGGCCCCGCGCGCCGGGTGGGCCGCCCCGCCCGGCGATCCGGCGACGTCACCCGGGCGGAGTGCGACACGGCCGGGTGCGAGACCCCGGTACCAGGCCGCGCGGAAGCCCTGCCGGACGGGACCTACGCGGCCTTCTCCAGGGTCACGAGCGTTTGCCGGGGACCGATCTCCCGCAGGGCCACCTGTTCGTAGCCCCGGCTGCGATAGAGCCGGAGGCTGCCGTCTCCGAGGTGGCCGGCGAAGAGCCGGAAGCGCTTGGCCGCGGGGGCCGGGTCCAGGGCGAAGTGCGCCTCGATCGCGTCGAGCAGCCGACCGCCGAGGCCGTGCCGCCGCATCCGGGGATGGACGATCAGCCTGGCGATCCCCACGGTGCCGGTCTCGTCGGCCTCGCCGCGTACGGAGGCGACCACCTCGTCGCCGAGGCGCGCCACGAGCGCGTGTCCCCGGGCGATCTCGGCCTTCAGGGAGTCCAGGGACTGGGTGAGGGGTTCGATCGAGTAGTCGCCGTAGAGCTCGGCCTCGCTCTGGTAGCAGAGGTACTGGAGCTTGAGGATGTGCTCCGCGTCCTGTGCGTCCGCCGCTGAGATGGTCACGCTCATGCCCATGTGCGCATGCCTCCCGCTCATCTGTCCGCCGATCGGTCTACCGCACCTTTCCCCGCGGGCGGGGAGCGGGAACCTCTGCCGCCAGCATTCTGCGCAGGCATCCCAGGCAGCGGGAACGCATCGGCCCCAGACTGCCCTGTGAGATACCCAACTCTCCTGCGATTTCCCGGTACGTCGGATCGGCGGGATCGAGCATCGCGGCGAGCAGACCGGGGCAGCGTCCGGGTGTGCGGCGGACGGCGGCGCGCACGACGCGGCGCCGTTCGGACACGAGGGCGGAGCTCTCGGGAGAGCCGTGGGGTTCGGCGGCGTCGTCCTCGCGGTAGGGCCGCTCCCTCCGCACGGCACGGCGGGCCCGGCGGGCCTCGGCGCGGACGGCCCTGCGCAGCCAGTCGGCGGGGTGGCGGGGGGCGTCGTCCTCCTGGAGCCGTTCGAGGAGTCTGAGCCAGACGGCCTGTTCGAGGTCGCCCGCCTCGACCCCGGCGGCGGGTGCCTCGGCACGGGACTCGGCGGCGAGCAGCGGGGCCAGGGTCCGCAGGAGGTGGGGTTCGGTGTGGGTCATGTCGGGCACGACGGACGACGGCTCCGGGACGGTTGCGAGGCGGCGCCCAAACCACCCGGCCGGGTGCACGCCGGAGACCGAACCTGACCCGGCGTCCTCAGGCAGGCGCCCGCGCCCCGTCCTGCGCCCGCGCCGCCGCACCCGCACGCGTCCCGCCGTCCGTGCCGCCCCGCCCCCGTACCGCCGGCGGGCGACGCGGGGGCGGGAGCCGGGTCAGTGGGACCTGAGGTCCGCCGCGGCGAGGAGGGCCGTGTCCGGGTTGTCGGAGAAGATGCCGTCGATGCCGGTCGCCAGGTACGTCCGCAGGGCGCCGAAGGCGTCGCCGTAGGCCGTCGGGTCGGTCCCGCGGCGGTACTCCGCGGGCAGGAAGGCGTTCTCGTTGCGGTGGGTGTAGGGGTGGAGGATCAGGCCCGCCGCGTGGGCGTCGCTCACCAGCGTGGTGGGGGTGCCCAGCCGTCCGGCGGCGTCCCTGGGAATGACCAGGTCCAGCGTGGGGCCGATGCCCTGCGCGTACGAGGCGATGTGCCGCAGGCCCTCCGGGGTGACGAGATCGGCGACGGTACGCGGGTCACCGGCCACGACGAAGTCCCAGGGGCGGGCGGCCGGTCCCGACAGCAGGACCACGCGCGGACAGCCGACCAGCCGCGCGAGGCGCTGGATGCTGCTCGGCTCGAAGGACTGGAGGAAGACCGCCGAGTCGGCACGGTGGCGTCCGTGGCGGCGCAGCAGCCTGGCCAGCCGCTCCTCCGTGCCGAGGCCCAGGCCACGGAAGTAGGTGGGGTGCTTCGTCTCGACGTGCAGCCACACCGGGCGGCCCCGACGCCGGCCTTCCCGCTCGGCCCACGCCAGGACCTCCTCGAAGCTCGGGATACGCCAGCGGCCGTCGTAGAGGGTGTTCTCCTGGCGGGTGCCGGGAATCCGCTCCAAGGCCCGCAGGGTCTTGAGCTCCGCGAGGGTGAAGTCCTCGGTGAACCAGCCCGTCAGGGAGACGCCGTCGACCGATTTGGTGGTCCTGCGGGAGGCGAACTCGGGGTGGTCGGCGACGTCGGTCGTGCCGGTGATGTCGTTCTCGTGGCGGCAGACGAGGTGACCGTCTCGGGTGGGGACGAGGTCCTGTTCGATCACGTCGGCGCCGAGGTCCAGGGCGAGCTGGTAGGAACCGAGGGTGTGTTCGGGCCGGTAGCCGGGGGCGCCGCGGTGGCCGATGACGGTGGGGACGGGGAGCGATCGGTACCCGTGCCCGCGGCGGTCGGCCGCGGCGGCGCCCGCCGCCTGCGCGCTGCCCGCCGGCAGGGCCGCCGTGGCACCGAGGACCGCCGCGCCGGCCACACCGGCCGCTCCGAGCACCGTCCGCCGTGCCGGGGTCCGGCGCGCATCCTGCGTCATGAGAGCTCCTTCGATGTGATGTCCCGCACCTGCCGACGGGTGCTCCGACCGTAGGCGTACGCCCCTTGCCTGCGGCGGCTCCTGGTCGAACATGGCGGAAACACACGTCAACACTGCGTATCGACTCGGTGAACCCGACGTGCGCACGGTGGTGACCCACGAGTATCGTCCTCACCTGCACCGTCACCCGCTCGACCCCGCTCAGACCTCGACCGCCTCGACACCGGAGGAACCGTTGTCCCGTCTCGCGCTCATCAAGGCAGTGCTCGGACCGATCCTGCGCCTGATGTTCCGCCCACGCGTCGAGGGCGCGGAGAACATCCCGGGAACGGGCCCGGTCATCCTGGCGGGCAACCACCTCACCTTCATCGACTCGATGATCATGCCGATCTGCACGGACCGCCCGGTCTTCTTCATCGGCAAGGACGAGTACGTGACGGGCAAGGGCTTCAAGGGACGGCTGATGGCCTGGTTCTTCACCAGCGTCGGCATGATCCCGGTGGACCGTGACGGTGGCCGGGGCGGCGTCGCCGCGCTCATGACGGGCCGCCGGATCCTGGAGGAGGGCAAGATCTTCTCCATCTACCCGGAGGGCACGCGCTCCCCCGACGGCCGGCTGTACCGGGGCCGCACCGGCATCGCGCGGCTGACGCTGATGACCGGCGCGCCGGTGGTGCCGTTCGCGATGATCGGTACCGACAAGATCCAGCCGGGCGGGGCCGGGCTGCCGCGGCCGGGACGGGTGACGGTCCGGTTCGGCGAGCCGATGGAGTTCTCCCGGTACGAGGGAATGGACCGGGACCGCTATGTCCTGCGGGCCGTGACGGACTCGGTGATGGCCGAGGTGATGCGGCTGTCCGGGCAGGAGTACGTCGACATGTACGCCACCAAGGCGAAGGCCGCGTGACCGGGTCGCTCTGAAGCGCGGACCGCTCGGGGCGCCGCCCCCGAGGCGTCTCCGCCCCCGAGGCGGCCGGGAGCCGGACGGTGCCCGGCGCGGGCTCAGTGCCCGATGCCCTCCTCGAGCTTCTGGCCCTTGAGTAGGAACCAGGCCGCGACCGCGGTGGCCAGCAGGACCGCCGCGCCCACGCCCGAAGCGATACGCAGTCCGTCGACGAAGGCGTCCTGGGCGGCCGAGACCAACGCCTCCGCCGTGCCCGGGGCGAGCCCGGCGGATGCCTCGACCGCGCCGCCGAGCGACTCGTGGGCCGCCGCGGCCGTGTCCGCCGGAGTGCCCGCGGGCGGCGTGAAGTCCCGGTAGACACCGGTCACGACGGACCCGAGGAGCGCGATGCCGAGGGCCGCGCCCAGTTCGTACGCGGTCTCGGAGACCGCGGAGGCCGAACCGGCCTGTTCCTTGGGCACACTGGAGAGAATCACGTCGGCGGTCACGGTGAACGAGAAGCCCGCGCCGAGGCCGACCACGAGCAGGGCCGCGCCGAGCAGCGGATAGCCGGTCTCCCGGTGGACCAGGGTGATGACGGCCAGGGCCAGCCCGATGGCGGCGAGGCCGCCCGCGACGATGCCACGGACCGAGTACCGCCGGGCGTACCGGCCCGCGAGCAGACCGGTGGCCACGGCGCCGATCGCGGCGGGCAGCTCGGCCAGACCGGCTTCCAGCGGCTCGCGCCCCTGGACCAGCTGGAGGAACTGGGACAGGAAGAAGACGAGTCCGGAGAGGCCGAAGACGGTCAGCAAGTCGGCCAGGACCGCGCCCGAGAAGCCCCGGTGTCGGAACAGCCGCATGTCGAGCAGCGGTGAGCTCAGCGTGTACTGACGGCGGACGAACGCGTGGAGACAGGCGGCGCCGGCGAGTGCGGCGATCCCGGCCTCCCAGCTCGCCCCGTGCGAGGCGACCTCCTTCACCGCGTACACGACGCCGATGACGCCGAAGAGCGAGAGACCGACGCTGATCAGGTCCCAGGGGCCCGCGACCGGGTTCCTGGACTCTGGCAGCAGCTTGACGCCGACGAGGACCAGCACGGCCATGACCGGCAGGTTGATGAGGAAGACCGAGCCCCAGTAGAAGTGCTGGAGCAGCGCGCCGCCGACGACGGGGCCGATGGCCGCGCCGGCCGAGGCGGTCGCACCCCAGATGCCGATGGCCAGGCTGCGCTCCTTGGGGTCGTGGAAGATGTTCCGGATCAGCGCCAGCGTCGACGGCATCAGCGTCGCACCGGCCACGCCGAGGAGGGCGCGGGCCACGATCATCATCTCGGGACTGGTGGCGTAGGCGTTGAGCACGGAGACGGCGCCGAAGGCCGTCGCACCCGTCAGCAGCAGCTTCTTGCGTCCGATGCGGTCACCCAGGGAGCCCATGGAGACCAGCAGACCGGCGATGACGAACGAGTAGATGTCGCCGATCCAGAGCAACTGGGTGCCGGACGGCTTGAGATCCTCACTGAGCGCGGGGGTCGCGAGACCGAGTACGGTGGCGTCGACCGCGACCAGCAGGACGGCCAGGACGAGTACCGAGAGCGCGAGCCAGCGGCCGGGGCTCTTCGCCTCCGTCCCCGTGGTCGCAACAGCCTGTCGGGTCCCGCTCATCGTTCCACGCTCCGTCGTGCGCCACCGAGCAACAGCTCGGTGATCATGTGCTGAAAGTCCTTGGCGGCCACCCGTCCGTCCATGATCGACCAGGCGCAGGCGCCGATGAGGCCGTAGAGGGCCTCGGTGAGCCAGGCGGGGCTCAGATCGATCCGGAAGGCACCTTCCTCCTGGCCGCGTCTGAACAGGGCGCTGACCCGGGCGTCGAGCCGCGCCCACCCTTCGTCGACCTGGTCCCCCTCGAAGAGCTGGTTCTCGGTGACGAGGAAGGCCAGCAGCTGGGCGTTCGGCTCGGATGCGGCCACGAGCCGGCGCAACGCGTCGTCCGCGGGCCCCTCGTCGAGGCGCGCGGCATCGAAGGCGGCCTCGAACTCCTCGATGCCCATCGCTTCCAGGGCCCTGACCAGCGCGTCCCGCCCGGCGAAGTGCCGGTGGAGGGTGGCGCGGCCGATCCCGGCGGCCCGCGCGACCTCGTCCATGGTGGCGGTCGACTTCCGGGCGAGCAGGGCGGCGGCGGAGCGGAGCACCTGATGACGGTCGAGTGACATGAGACGAGAATACACCGAATGAGACACAGCTGTCTCACCAGATAAATCGATGCCTCATCGGAGGCCAAGGGGGAAGCTACGGACATGACGAAGCCACTGCTGTTGATCGACGTGGACGGGCCACTGAACCCTTACGCGGCGCAGCGCGAACGTCGCCCGGAGGGCTACACGACGCACCGGATGCGGCCCGGCGGCTGGTTCGAGAGGAAGCCGCTGCGGGTGTGGCTGGATCACCGGCACGGGGCGGAGCTGCTCGCGCTGGCGGAGGCGTACGAACTGGTCTGGGCGACGACCTGGAAGGGAGAGGCGAACACCTGGATAGGGCCGCTCCTCGGACTGCCCGAGCTGCCGTTCGTCGACTGGCCCCGTATGCACGGAAAGGCCCCTCGCGGGACCTTCTGGAAGACGCAGTACGTCCTGGAGTACGCGGAGGGACGGCCGTTCGCCTGGCTGGACGACGACATCACCTCGTACGACCACGAGTACGTGCGGGAACACCATCTCGCCGCCGCCCTGTTGCTGAGCGTCGACCCCCGGATCGGGCTGATCCGGCCGGACTTCGACGCGCTCGCGGACTGGGCGGCGGCGCTGTGACGCGGGCGGGTGACGCTCCCCGCGCTGGTGCGGTGTCAGGCGACCTTCGCCCTGTCGCGAGGGGCGAACATCGCCTGCCGCGGCATCAGCCCTTGGCCGCGGCCCAGGCGTGCTGGATCACCAGATCCGCCTTGACCTCGACCAGTTGCGCGGCGACCGCCGAGGGAGCCGTACCGCCACGGCCGTCACGGGAAGCCAGCGCGCCCGGGACGTTGAGGACGGTGCGGACCTCGGGGGTCAGGTGCTCGGAGATCTTCGCGAACTGCTCGTCCGTGAGGCCGTCCAGCTCGACACCGTCGGCCTCGGCCGCCTTCACGCACTCGCCGGCGACCTCGTGGGCGACCCGGAACGGAACACCCCGCTTGACCAGCCACTCGGCGATGTCCGTCGCGAGCGAGAAACCGGCCGGCGCCAGCTCCTCCATGCGCTCCCGGTGGACGGTGAGCGTCGCCATCATCCCGGTGAAGGCGGGCAGCAGGACCTCCAGCTGGTCGCAGGAGTCGAAGACGGGCTCCTTGTCCTCCTGGAGGTCACGGTTGTAGGCCAGCGGCAGGGCCTTGAGTGTGGCCATCAGGCCGGTGAGGTTGCCGATCAGACGGCCGGACTTGCCCCGGGCCAGTTCGGCGATGTCCGGGTTCTTCTTCTGCGGCATGATCGACGAGCCGGTGGAGAAGGCGTCGTGCAGCGTCACGAAGGAGAACTCCTTCGTGTTCCAGATGATGACCTCCTCCGCGATGCGGGAGAGGTTCACCCCGATCATCGCCGTGATGAAGGCGAACTCGGCGACGAAGTCACGCGAGGCGGTCCCGTCGATGGAGTTGCCGGACGATCCGCGCTCGAAACCGAGGTCCCTGGCGACCGCCTCCGGGTCGAGGCCAAGGGAGGAACCCGCCAGGGCACCGGAGCCGTACGGCGAGACGGCCGTACGGGTGTCCCACTGGCGCAGCCGCTCGGCGTCCCGGGAGAGGGACTGGACGTGGGCGAGGACATGGTGGGCGAAGAGCACCGGCTGGGCGTGCTGCAGATGGGTCCGGCCCGGCATGGCGACGCCCGGGTGGGCCTCGGCCAGGCCGACGAGCGCGTCCTGCAGCTCGGCGATCAGGCCGCCGATGACCCGGGCGTGGTCCCGCAGGTACATCCGGAAGAGCGTGGCGACCTGGTCGTTGCGGGACCGACCGGCCCGCAGCTTGCCGCCGAGCTCGGCGCCGAGGCGCTCCAGGAGACCACGCTCCAGCGCGGTGTGGACGTCCTCGTCGGCGATGGTGCCGACGAAGGAGCCGTCCGCGACGTCCGCCTCCAGCCGGTCGAGGCCGGCGACCATGCGGGTCAGCTCGTCCTCGGTGAGCAGGCCCGCCGCGTGGAGCACGCGGGCATGGGCCCGGGAGCCGGCGATGTCGTACGGCGCCAGCCGCCAGTCGAAGTGGACCGACGCGGACAGCTTCGCCAGGGCTTCGGCGGGGCCGTCGGCGAACCGGCCGCCCCAGAGCCGGACGTCACCGTTGTTGCTGCTCACAGCTGCTGCTCCTCAAGACACGGGTGAAGACGAGCCGCCTCCCGCCGCGCCCCGGCGGGCCCGTCGGGGGTCCCGCCCCGGCGCGGTGGACAGGGGAGGCGGCTGGGGAACGAGTCGCGCTCAGGCGAGGTCACGCTTCGCGGCGATCTTCGCGGAGAGCGCGAAGATGTCGATGAAGCCCTGGGCCTTGGACTGGTCGAAGGTGTCGCCCGAGTCGTAGGTCGCGAGGTTGAAGTCGTACAGCGACTCCTCGGACCGCCGGCCGGTGACCACGGCGCGCCCGGCGTGCAGGGTCATCCGGATGTCACCGGTGACGTGCTGGTTCGCCTCGTTGACGAAGCCGTCCAGGGCGCGCTTGAGCGGGGAGAACCACAGGCCGTCGTAGACCATCTCGCCCCAGCGCTGCTCGACCTGCCGCTTGTAGCGGGCCAGCTCGCGCTCGACGGTGACGCTCTCGAGCTCCTGGTGAGCGGTGATCAGCGCGATCGCGCCGGGGGCCTCGTAGACCTCACGGGACTTGATGCCGACGAGCCGGTCCTCGACCATGTCGATCCGGCCGACGCCCTGGGCACCGGCCCGCTCGTTCAGCTGCTGGATCGCCTGGAGGACGGTGACGGGGCGGCCGTCGATGGCGACCGGGACGCCCTCCTTGAAGGAGATGACGACCTCGTCGGCCTCGCGCGGCGTCGCCGGGTTCTGCGTGTACTCGTAGATGTCCTCGATCGGCGCGTTCCAGATGTCCTCGAGGAAGCCCGTCTCGACGGCGCGGCCGAAGACGTTCTGGTCGATGGAGTACGGGGACTTCTTCGTCGTCGCGATCGGCAGGTTCGCCTTCTCGGCGAAAGCGATGGCCTTGTCCCGGGTCATGGCGTAGTCCCGCACCGGGGCGATGCACTTCAGGTCCGGCCCCAGCGCCTGGATGCCCGCCTCGAAGCGCACCTGGTCGTTGCCCTTGCCCGTGCAGCCGTGGGCCACGATGCCGGCGTCGTGCTTCCTGGCGGCGGCGACGAGGTGCTTGACGATGGTCGGCCGGGAGAGGGCGGAGACCAGCGGGTAGCGGTCCATGTAGAGGGCGTTGGCCTTGATCGCGGGGAGGCAGTACTCCTCGGCGAACTCGTCCTTGGCGTCCGCGACCTCGGCCTCGACCGCGCCACAGGCGAGCGCGCGCTTGCGGATGACGTCCAGGTCCTCGCCGCCCTGGCCGACGTCCACGGCGACGGCGATGACCTCGGCACCCGTCTCCTCGGCGATCCAGCCGATGGCGACGGAGGTGTCCAGGCCGCCCGAGTAGGCGAGTACGACGCGCTCGGTCACGGGTTTCTCCTTACCTTGCAATCACTGATGGGTATAACTATGCAGTCCTCCGTATGTTTTGTCAAAGAGTCGGCGCGCCCTCCCCGGACCGGAGTACCCACCGGCCCACGCGGCCCCGGCGGGCGGCGCGACAATGACCTCCATGGGAAAGGCGCACGAACACATCGACGGGCGCCTCCGCGCCTTCATCGAGGCCCAGCCGGTCTTCTTCACCGCCACCGCCCCCCTGGACGGCGAGGGGACCATCAACCTCTCCCCCAAGGGGCTGACCGGCTCCTTCGCCGTCATCGACGAACGGACCGTCGCCTACCTGGACTTCGCGGGGAGCAACGCCGAGACCGTCGCGCACCTCCGGGAGAACGGGCGCATCACCCTCATGTGGTGCGCCTTCCAGGGACCCCCGAACATCGTGCGCGTCCACGGCCGCGGCGAGCCCGTGTCCCGCGACGACGCCCGATGGGAGACGCTCACGGCGCACTTCCCCGGGATCGACGGGGCGGCACACGGGCTCCGGGCCATCGTGGTGGTGACGGCCGAACTCATCCGGGACACCTGCGGGTACGGAGTGCCGTTCATGGCGTACGACAAAGACCGGGACCTGCACGCCAAGCGGTTCGCGCGCGAGGACGACGCCTCGCTGGACGCGTACTTCGCCGGGAAGGACCACATCGCGACCAGCATCGACGGCCTGCCGGGGCTGCCGCTTCCGCTCCCGCCCCTCCCCCGCCCGGACGCGTAGGGCCGCCCGCCGGCCACGCGGGTGGCAGCCGGGTACGACGCGTACGCGCGTCGGGACCCATGACCGGACATACGGCGACACAAGGGGCGCTAGCGTCACACCATGCGCATCCGCACCCTGATCGCCCTCGGCACCCTCCTGGCATGCCTCGCCACCCCCGCGCCCGTGTCCGTCGCGCCCTCTTCCCCCGCCTCCGGCACGACCGGGCCCGTCCCGCTCCCCGAGCGGATGGCGGACACCGGGGGCGGCTCTCAGCTGATCACCGCGGAGGCCCCGACGCCCGGCTCCACCACCGGGACGGTCACCTGGTGGGACCGGCGCGACGGGCACTGGGTGCGGGTGGGCGAGGCGCCCGCCCGGTTCGGCGCGAACGGCCTGGCCGAGGGAGCGCGGCGCCGGCAGGGCACCAGCACCACGCCCACCGGGCTCTACCCGCTGCCGTACGCCTTCGGTATCCGGCCCGCGCCCGCCGGGACCGCCTACGGCTACGCACGGGTCACCGAACGGTCCTGGTGGTGCCAGGACAACGCCTCGCACGCCTACAACCGCTGGACCGAGGGGCTTCCCGGCGACTGCCGCCCCTCGGAGGCCGAGCACCTCGTCACCTACCCCACGCAGTACGCGCACGCGCTGGTCATCGGCTTCAACTACGACCGCCCGGTGCGCGGGCGCGGCGCCGGAATCTTCCTCCACGTCAACGGACGTGCGGCGACAGCAGGTTGCGTGTCCGTGCCGGAGGAGACGATGCGCGCGCTGCTCCTCTGGGCCGATCCGGCGCGGCGCCCGCACATCGCCGTCGGAACGCACGGCGGCCCGACGGCGATCAGTCGGTACTGATCCGCCGCCGGGCCGCCCGCCAGTGCCGCCTCAGGGCGAAGCCCGCCCGACGCGGTAGCAGGCACCAAAAGGTCCCCACGCTCGCGCCCCGCGCGCCCCGACGGAAGCCTGACGTTCGCGGGTACCGGTCCGGCGCTATCGGTCGTTCTGCGCGAGTCTCAGCAGGTGGTCGGCGAGTGCCTGGCCGCCGGCCGGGTCGCGGGAGATCAGCAGCAGCGTGTCGTCTCCCGCGATCGTGCCGAGGATCGCGTGCAGCTCGGCCTGGTCGATGGCCGACGCGAGGAACTGGGCCGCGCCCGGTGGCGTCCGCAGCACCACCAGGTTGGCGGACGCCTCGGCGGAGATCAGCAGCTCACCGGAGAGGCGTCGCATGCGCTCCTCCTTGGCCGACTCGCCGAGCGGGGCCTGCGGGGTACGGAATCCGCCCTCGCTGGGGACCGCGTAGATCAGCTCGCCGCCCGTGTTGCGGATCTTCACCGCGCCGAGTTCGTCGAGGTCGCGGGAGAGCGTCGCCTGGGTGACGCTCAGCCCGTCGTCCGCGAGGAGCTTCGCGAGCTGGCTCTGTGAACGCACCGGCTGCCGGTTGAGGATGTCGACGATCCTGCGGTGGCGTGCGGTGCGGGTCTGCGGAACGGACGGCCCTGCCCCAGGCTCCGCCTGGGGGGACCCCCAGTTCCCGGTTTCCTGCGCGTCGGTCATCGTCGTCTCATTCTCCGGTTCGTCCTTCCCCGTTCACCGCTGCGTCGAGGACGGCCGGAAATGCTTCCAGGAAGGTGTCCACCTCCGCGTCGGTGACGATCAGTGCCGGCATGAGCCGTACGACATCGGGGGCGGGCGCGTTCACCAGAAGTCCGGCGTCCTGAGCCGCCTGCTGCACCTGGGCGGCAACGGACTCGGTGAGCACGATACCCAGCAGAAGGCCCGCACCACGGACATGGGAGACCAACGGGTGGTGCAGAGCCTCGATTCCGTCGCGCAGCCGCTCGCCCACCCGCTTCACGTGGTCGAGGGCTCCCTCGGCGGCCAGGGTGTCCAGGACGGCCAGTCCCGCGGCGCAGGAGACCGGGTTGCCGCCGAAGGTGGTGCCGTGGTGTCCGGGCCGGAGGAGCTCGGCCGACTCGCCGAAGGCGACGGTCGCGCCGAGCGGCAGCCCTCCGCCGAGCCCCTTGGCCAGCGTCACGATGTCGGGCTCGACTCCGTGGCCCTGGCAGGCGAACCAGTGCCCGGTCCGGCCGATGCCCGTCTGGACCTCGTCGAGGACGAGCAGGGTGCCGGTCGCGCGGGTGATCTCGCGGGCGGCCTGGAGGTACCCCACGGGTGGTACGACCACTCCGTTCTCGCCCTGGATCGGCTCGATGACGACGAACGCGGTCTGTTCGGTGACGGCGGCGCGCAGCGCCTCGGTGTCGCCATAGGGCACGTGCGTGACGTCGCCGGGCAGCGGCCGGAAAGGGTCCTGCTTGCCGGGCTGGCCGGTCAGCGCGAGGGCCCCCATGGTCCGGCCGTGGAAGCCGCCCAGGGTGGCGACCATGTGGGTCCGCCCGGTCAGCCGGCCGATCTTGAAGGCGCCCTCGTTGGCCTCGGCGCCCGAGTTGCAGAAAAAGACCCGGCCAGGGCGGCCGAAGAGCCGGAGCAGCCGCTCGGCGAGCGCCACGGGCGGCTCGGCGACGAACAGGTTGGAGACGTGGCCGAGGGACGCGATCTGCCGGGACACGGCGTCGACGACCGCGGGATGGGCGTGGCCGAGGGCGTTGACGGCGATGCCGCCGACGAAGTCGAGGTACGGCTTCCCCTCGGCGTCCCAGACCCGGGCGCCTTCGCCGCGTACCAGCGACAGTTGCGGCGTGCCGTAGTTGTCCATCAGCGCGCCCCGCCACCGCCGGGCGAGTTCCGCGTTGGCGCCGCTCACGATTCCTCCCGTTCCCCGGCCGTGAACCGCTCGTCGGCCACGACCATGGTCCCGATGCCTTCGTCGGTGAAGATCTCCAGCAGGATCGAGTGCTGGACCCGGCCGTCGATCACCCGGGCGGTGGTGACGCCGTTGCGTACGGCGTGCAGGCAGCCCTCCATCTTGGGCACCATGCCGCTGGAGAGTTCGGGCAGCAGCTTCTCCAGCTGGCTCGCGGTGAGCCGGGAGATGACCTCGTCGCTGTGCGGCCAGTCCTCGTAGAGGCCCTCGACGTCGGTGAGGACCATCAGGGTCTCGGCGCCCAGCGCCGCAGCGAGAGCCGCAGCCGCCGTATCAGCATTGACGTTGTAGACATGTCCGTCGTCCTGGGAACGGGCGATGGAGGAGATGACCGGGATCCGGCCGTCCTCCAGGAGCGCCTCGATGGCTCCGGTGTCGAGAGCGGTGATCTCACCGACGCGGCCGATGTCGACCCGCTCTCCCTCGATGACCGGCCGGTGTTGGGTGGCGGTGATGGTGTGCGCGTCCTCGCCGGTCATGCCGACGGCGAACGGGCCGTGCTGGTTGAGCAGCCCGACGAGTTCGCGCTGGACCTGTCCGGCGAGGACCATCCGCACGACGTCCATGGCCTCGGGCGTGGTGACCCGCAGCCCGGCCTTGAACTCGCTGACCAGGCCGGCCTGGTCGAGGGCTGCACTGATCTGGGGGCCGCCGCCGTGCACGACGACCGGCTTGAGACCGGCGTGGCGCAGGAAGACGACGTCCTGGGCGAACGCCGCCTTGAGGTCCTCGTCGATCATGGCGTTGCCGCCGAACTTGATGACGACGGTCTTGCCGTGGTGCCGGGTCAGCCAGGGCAGGGCCTCGATCAGGGTCTGCGCCTTGGGGAGAGCGGTGTGCTTCCGCGTGCTGCTGGTCATGACGAGTACGCGCTGTTCTCGTGGACGTAGTCGGCGGTCAGGTCGTTGGCCCAGATGACGGCCGACTCGGTGCCGGCGGAGAGGTCGGCGGTGACGGTGACCTCCCGGTAGCGCATGTCGACCAGGTCGCGGTCCTCGCCGACAGAGCCGTTCTTGCAGACCCAGACGCCGTTGATCGCGACGTTGAGCCGGTCGGGCTCGAACGCGGCGCCGGTGGTACCGATCGCGGAGAGCACCCGACCCCAGTTGGGGTCCTCGCCGTGGATGGCGCACTTCAGGAGGTTGTTCCGGGCGATGGAACGGCCGACCTCGACGGCGTCGTCCTCGGTCGCGGCGTTGATCACCTCGATGCGGATGTCCTTACTGGCACCCTCCGCGTCGCCGATGAGCTGACGAGCGAGGTCGTCGCAGACGGCGCGTACGGCCTCGGCGAACTCCTCGGCCGGCGGGGCGGCGCCGGAGGCGCCGGAGGCCAGCAGCAGGACGGTGTCGTTGGTGGACATGCAGCCGTCGGAGTCGACCCGGTCGAAGGTGAGCCTGGTGGCGTCGCGCAGGGCGGTGTCGAGGCCCCGGGCGTCCACGTCGGCGTCGGTGGTGAGGACGACCAGCATGGTGGCGAGGCCGGGGGCCAGCATGCCCGCGCCCTTCGCCATGCCTCCGACGGCCCAGCCGTCCCGGGTGACGACCGCGGTCTTGTGCACGGTGTCCGTGGTCTTGATGGCGATGGCCGCCTTCTCGCCGCCGTGCGCGGAGAGCTCCTTGGCCGCCTTCTCCACGCCGGACAGAACCTTGTCCATGGGCAGCGGCAGGCCGATGAGCCCGGTGGAGGCCACGGCGACCTCTCCGGCTCCGATGCCCGCGCCGCCCTCGCTCAGGACTTCGGCGACCTTCTCGGCGGTGGCGTGCGTGTCCTGGAAGCCCTGGGGGCCGGTACAGGCGTTGGCGCCACCGGAGTTGAGGACGACGGCGGCCAGCTCGCCGGTGGTCAGCACCTGCTGGGACCACAGGACGGGTGCGGCCTTGACGCGGTTGGAGGTGAAGACGCCCGCGGCGGCGCGGCGGGGCCCGGTGTTGACCACGAGGGCCAGGTCCGGGTTGCCGTTCTCCTTGATCCCGGCGGCGATGCCCGCTGCCGTGAATCCCTTCGCTGCGGTGACGCTCATGGAGCGACTCCAATCGTGGGAAGTCCGGTGTCCTCGGGCAGCCCGAGGGCGATGTTCATGCTCTGCACCGCGCCGCCGGCGGTGCCCTTCGTGAGGTTGTCGATGGCGCTGATCGCGATGATCCGCCCCGCTGCCTCGTCGTACGCGACCTGGATCTGAACGGCGTTGGAACCCTGCACGGACGCGGTCGCCGGCCACTGCCCCTCGGGCAGCAGGTGGACGAACGCCTCGTCGGCGAACGCCTTCTCGTAGGCGGCCCGGACGGCCTCGGCGTTCACGCCCGGCCTTGCCTTGGCGGAGCAGGTGGCGAGGATGCCGCGGGACATCGGTGCGAGCGTGGGCGTGAACGACACGCTGACGCGCTCGCCCGCCGGGGCGCTGAGGTTCTGGATCATCTCGGGGGTGTGGCGGTGGCCGCCGCCGACGCCGTACGGGGACATCGAGCCCATGACCTCGCTGCCGAGCAGGTGCGGCTTGAGCGCCTTGCCGGCGCCCGAGGTGCCGGTGGCGGCGACGATCACGGCGTCGGGTTCGGCGAGGCCGCTCCCGTACGCGGGGAAGAGCGCGAGCGACACGGCGGTGGGGTAGCAGCCGGGGACCGCGACGCGCTTGGTCCCTTCCAGCGCGGCACGGGCTCCGGGCAGTTCCGGCAGGCCGTAGGGCCAGGTCCCGGCGTGCGGGGTGCCGTAGAAGGTCTCCCAGTCGGCGGCGCTCCGGAGCCGGAAGTCGGCACCCATGTCGACGACGAGGGTGTCCGGGCCGAGCTGCTCGGCGACCGCGGCGGACTGTCCGTGCGGAAGAGCGAGGAAGACGACGTCGTGGCCGCGGAGCGACTCGGCGGTGGTGGGCGCGAGGACCCGGTCGGCCAACGGCAGGAGGTGCGGCTGGAGACCCCCGAGCCGCTGGCCGGCGTTGGAGTGGCCGGTCAGCGTCCCGATCTCCACGTGGGGGTGCGCGAGGAGGAGCCGCAGGAGCTCTCCGCCCGCGTATCCGCTCGCGCCTGCCACTGCTGCTCGTACCGTCATCGAAACCCTCCTCCTGGATGGCATGACTATACGTGTCGCCGCAGTTTTATGCAAAGGTCTCGATCGAGGCGCGGAGAGGTGATGTGATCGAGCGGCCGAGTGGCCCCTTGGCGCTTGAGTTGGCCCGGTTGCGTGTGAGAGATGACCCGCCCTAGTACTCCAGCTGTAGATCGCGATCTTCATTCCTGAACGGCTTGTCGCTGATAGTGGCTGGCCTGGGATCGGGCCTGGTGGCGGCGTCGCCAGTGGGACCAGTCGAGCCAGTGAGCCGCACCGTGGACGAGCGGGACGACGAGCGCGTTGAACAGGCGCTGGATCTCGTTGCAGGTGAGCGGTATCAGCCCGTCCGGCCCGGGGTGGCGGGCGTGTTCCTCGGCGCGGACGACGGTGAGGAAGGCGTGGGCGAGCATCGCGAGGGTGACCCAGCGGTGCCAGGACGTCCAGCGTCTGACCTGGTGCTCGTCCAGTCCGGCCAGGCCCTTGCCGGACTGGAAGGTCTCCTCGACCGTCCATCTGCGCCCGGCGACCCGCACCAGAGTGGACAGCGGAACCCGGATTGCCGAGTAGCAGCGGTAGAAGGCAAGTTCACGGGTGCGCCGGTTGCGGCGGACGAGTAGCTGACGGTGGCCCGGCCGGTCGTCGGCGATGTCGGCCAGGGCCCAGTCGTAGAAGCGGTGCCCCTTGGCGCCGGCGCCGGCGGACAGTTTCTGCCAGGCCCGCTTCGGCAGCATCTTGACCAGGGCGTCGGCGCGGAGCTTGCCCGCTCGGGTGGCGATCTGGTGGTCACAGGCCACGGCGAGCACGTAGCCGATCTCGCGCCTCTCCAGCTCGGTTCGCAGGTGCGGGTTGCCTCCGTAGACCTCATCGCCGGCCACCCAGGATGCGGAGACGCCGGCGTCCAGTGCGCGGCCGATCATCCGGGCGGCGAGAGCAGGTTTCGTGGTGAAGCCGACGGCGTCGGGTATCCCGGCGGCCCGGCAGCGGGCCGGGTCCTCGGCCCAGGAACGTGGGACGTACAGCTCCCGGTCGATCGCCGCGTGCCCGAGCGGGGTTGAGTAGGCAAGGTAGACAGCGACTTGACTGTTCTCGATGCGTCCGGCGGTGCCGGTGTACTGGCGCTGCACGCCCACCGTGTGCGTGCCCTTCTTCAGGTCGCCGGTCTCATCCACGACCAGCACCGCGTCCTCGTGGCGCAGGTGCTCGACGACGAAGCCGCGGACGTCGTCGCGTACCGCGTCGGCATCCCACTTGGCCCTCGACAGCAGGTGCTGCAGACCGTACGGGGTCGCGTCCCCGGCATGCTCGGCGAGCGTCCAGCAGTTCTTGCGCGGCAGGTCCGACAACAGCCCGAGCACGAACGCCCGTGCCCGGCGCCGGGGTTCCACCCGGACGAACCGTCCCGCGATACGGCCCATCAGGACCTCGAACGCTTCCTGCCAGCGGGCGGGATCTATGCTGTGGCCTGCGGCCACCGTCTGATCTTCTGTCTTCACACACCGATGATCACCGGTGGCCGCACCCGTTCCCGGACCAGCCCCGACCATCAAGATCGCGATCTACAGCTGGAGCACTAGGGCCAATACCAGTGACTTAAGAGTCTCTGGCATTGAGGCTAAGGGCTTGCTCGTAAGTTGTGGTCGTCCGGGGTTCGGCGGTCAGTTGGAGGTGGGTCGCGCTCCGCTCCGAGTACCAGGAGGGGTACCAAGCGCCGCCGAACCGCTCGAACGACAAGCTCATCCCTTGATGAACTCGATGATCTGCGGGGCGATTTTCCTCGGAGCCATGACGACGGCACCGTGGTTGAGCCCGGGCAGAGTGCGGTGGTCGGCCTGCGGCAGGATCTCGGTGACGGCGAGGGCGGCGCGCTGGAACGCGGCCGGGCTCTTGCCGCCGGTCAACACACGGGTGCGTACGGCCACCCCTTTCCACTCCTCGGCGTCGAGCGGCTTGCCTTGCTGGGTATCGCCCATGACCGCGATGTCATAGGGCAGAGTGCTGGCCAGCTTGGTGAGGTTTGCCCACGTCTTCGGCATGAGCTTCATGAAGAACACGGCGATGCGGGGCATGCCCTGCACTCTGGTCATGAAGTACTCGACCGCGTCACTGTGCCGGCCCTCCGCAAGCAGCACGGTGATCTGCTGTGCGAGATCCTCGGGCGGCCCGTCGTCGCCTTCGGCGACCACGAACGGCGGCTCATACAGAGCCAGGCGGTCGACGTTCACTCCGGCAGCGGCCGCGCGCAGGGCGAGGACGGCTCCGGAGGACGAGCCGAACAGCGACGCCGAACCGCCGACGTGTTCGACCAGCGCGGCGATGTCTTCAGTCTCGCGATCGGGGGTGTGAGCATTGGCGTCACCGCTGGCACCCCGTCCGCGCCGGTCGTAGTTGATCACAGTGAAGTGCTGGGCGAGGAGAGCCGCGAGTTTGGTCGTGTCCGAGCGGTCTGCCAGTGCCGAGGCAACCAGGACGACGGCCGGCCCGCGGCCCGACTGCTCGAATGCGATCTCGGTGCCGTCAGCGGAGGCGACACGGGCCTCGACTCTGGCCGACTGCTCTCGCGCTGTTGCCATGTCCATCTCTCCGGTTCGCGTAGGGGCCGTACTGCTGTGGTGTGCGTTACTCCGATAGGACCCCCGCGGCGCAGAAAACTCATCGGTGCGCCAGGCGCTCGATGCCGAAGTCCTCACATCTCGGAGAGGGCGGACCCCTCACGCAGAATCGAGGGCTTGGGGCGGCAGGAGCACGTCTTTGCCCGCATGAAGACCTGGAAGATCCTCCGCGACTGCCGCCTCAAAGGCGATGGTTCTTACCACACCATGCTCGGCATCGCACGCATGCACAACCTCAACCTCGCCGGATAGACGAGCGGCCGGATTGATCACCGCCCACGTTCCCGTCAGTCAGAGATCATTTACCGGGCAGCCCTGAGAGACGTGTCGCGGTCCGGACGAGGTCGGCGACGGCTCTGGACCGGCTGCGCGGGGGCCAGGCGATGACGGTGGTGACCGCCGGCGCGTCCAGCACGGGCACGGCGGCGAGGTCACCGTGCAGTTGGGCGCGACAGGACTCCGGTGAGACCGCGCACGCGCGGCCGAGCGCGACGAGCTGCAGCAACTGTGCGTGGTCGCGGACTTGTGGGCCGGGGCCGGGCGGGTAGGTACCGTCCGGGTCGGGCCCGCGCGGCAGGGGCAGGCCCGGCAGGGCGGTGATGTCGGCCATGTGCACATGGGCCCGGACGGTGAGCGGATGCCCGGACGGCCGGACCACGACCTGGCCCTGAGTGCTGAGCTCTTCGGTGTGGAACCCGGCTGTCGAGTCGAACGGTCGGTGCAACAGCGCCACGTCGGCCCGGCCTTCGCGCAGAAGTCGTTGCTGCTCGGACGGGCCGCACAGGATGACGTCGACGGGGACCGCGTCGGGTTCCGCGGCGTACGCGTCGAGCAGTCCGGCCAACAGTTCGCGGGACGCGCTGGCCTTCGTGATCAGGGCCAGGCCGGGCCGGCCGGTCACCGAACGGGCTGCGCGGCGGGTCCGGCGCTCGGCGGCGTCGACCGCGTCGAGGGCCACCCGGCCCTCGGCCAACAGCACCGAGCCGACCTCGGTCAGCGTGACGGTGTGGCTGGTCCGATCCAGCAGTGCTGCCCCGAGCCGGCGTTCGAGCCGCTGGATCGCCCGCGACAGAGGCGGCTGCGCGATCCCGAGCCGCTGCGCGGCGCGCCCGAAGTGCAGCTCCTCAGCGACAGCGACGAAATATCGCAGCTCCCGGTCTCCATCCCGCCACCGTACTCCGGATCGATACCCTGACGGTATCGATGCCCACCCGATCGGTCTTGGACCGCTGCCGGGGTCCGAGAGCAGCATGGTCCCCATGAGCGAACGAACGATTACGCTGGTCACCGGCGCGAACAAGGGAATCGGCCGGCTTCACTCGCGCGTCTCGAACAGGTTCATCGCCCGTGGCGGCCTCGGGTCAGCGAGGCGGGCGTGCACGGCCATGATCGAACGGTGGGTGGCGGCCGGCTGCGTCGGGGCCGGCGTGGCGAGGGGCCGCGCTCCCTGGTGGCCGCCCCGGTGGGGAGCGGGGCCCTGGGGGTGGCCGAAGTCCCGGGAACCGCCGTTTCGTGGCGGGTCAGCCGACCGTGCCCAGGCGGTGGGGTCGCACTGCGGCGTTCGCCGACGTCCAGGGCACCTGCGACAACCCACGCCCCCGCCGAGTACGCGGGGTCAACGGACTGCCGCGACGGATTGCCGTGACCGGCCCGTGGGCGCTCCGGCCGGTCCACTGCCCGACTCGGACGACCTGCCGAAGCCGTACCGGGCCCCGTTTCCCGCCGATCCCACGGCGCGCGGCGCTAGCGTGGCCCCGTGATCGTATGGCTGAACGGCACCCACGGCGCGGGCAAGACGACGACCGCCGCGCTCGTGCGGCAACTGATTCCGGACTCCAGGGTGTTCGACGCCGAGAAGGTCGGCGAAACACTCATGGACGTCACACCGGGGTTGCCCGAGACGGACAACTTCCAGCACTGGCCGCCATGGCGACCGCTCGTCGTCGAGACCGCCCGCCGCGTCATCGACTACACCGGCGGCACTCTGGTGATGCCCATGACGGTGCTGGTCGAGCGGTACTGGCACGAGATCAGTACGGGCCTCGCCCAGCATGCCCTTCCGGTACGGCACTTCGTCCTCCACGCCGACCAGGCGACCCTCCGTGCGCGCATCCGGGGCGACACCGTTCTCGGTCCCGATTCCCCTTTCCGCCTCCGGTACCTCGAGCCCTATGCCGAGGCGGCCCGCACCTGGCTGCACCGCGAGGCCGAGGTCATCGACACCACTCACCTCACGCCCGCCCAGGCCGCCCGGCAGGTCGCACAGGCCGTCAGGAACCGAGAGGTCCGCCCGCCACGTGCGAACCCGCCGCTGTAGCGTCGGGGAACAGCCTTCCGGCGACGGGCAGTGCGCGTCCAGTCGGCCGGGGAACCGAACCAGTTCGGTCCGGCGCCGCGGTGGCGCCGGGGCGTCCGGCGGGCCGGCGCCCCCGGACGGGCCGGGCGTACTCCGGTACGGGTGCGACGCGGCCATCGAGTTCCAGATCGGTCAGGTCCGCCCCGTGGAAGGACGGTTGCCCTCTTCGGCCACTGTGCGCCGCTCCTGCCGGCGCGTTGCGGCACGGCCTCGCGTCATCCGCGCCACTCGACCAGGACGAGCGTCGCGTCGTCCGAGGTGGTCTCGCCACGCGCCCGCTTGAGAGTGTGGGACAGGTCCCGGGCCACCGTGCGGATCCCGTGGTCAGCCTCCTCCAGCCGGTTCACCCAGTCGATCAGCTGCTCCTCGCCGAACTGCTCCTGCCCGCTTTCGTGTTCCTCGATCAGGCCGTCGGTGAAGCAGAGGACGCGGTCGCCCGGCTCCAGCGCCACCGTGCTGACCTGCGGCTGGGCCCCTCCGATGCCGACGGGGAACGTCGTGGGGCTGTCCAGACGGCGTACGACGCGGTGCGAGCGGATCAGCATGGGCGCGGGATGTCCCGCGTTGACCCAGTGGAGGCGTCCCGTGTCCGTGTCCAGGCGCATCATCTGGGCGGTCACGAAGTGGTCCTGGTCGAACTGCTCGGCGACGGCCCGGTCCATGAAGAGATAGATCTCGGACAGTTCGATGCTGATCCGGCGGGCGTGGCGGTACGCGCCGATGGCCACCGTGGCCATCGTCGCCGCGTCCAGACCGTGTCCCATCGCGTCGACCATGGCCAGGTGCAGGACATCGCCGTTGAGGGCGTAGTCGAAGCTGTCCCCCGCCACGGCATAGGCCGGCTCCAGGACTCCGGCGACCGCGACGTGGGGCATCACCATCGACAGCGGGGGCAGCAGGGACCACTGGATCTCCGCGGCGACGCTCATCGGTTCACTGCGGCGGGTCCGGAAGAAGAGATCCGTGTAGCCGTTCTTGCTCTGCAGCAGGTCGGCCGCCAGGCCGGCGATCCTACGCAGGAGGCGGCGGATGTCGTCGTCGATCCCGTCCAGGGTGACCGCGAGGACCCCCACCTGGTCGGCGCCGTCCAGCAGGGGCAGGTGGACCCGTACACCGTCGGATGCCGGGACTTCGACGGGGTGTGACCCCAGGAAGCAGCGGCCGGCTTCGGACCGGTCGATGGGCTGCGGATCGCCGGCGGCTCCTCCCGCTCCGGGCAGAGGGACCAGATACTGCTGGCCGTAGTCCTGAAGCAGGATCTGTGGTTCCCGGCCCCCTATGCGAACCACTGTCTCCGCGACGAGCGGGCCGACCAGATGAGGCGGCAGCTCGTGTGCCCGGTCCAGGAACACCCCGAGCAGTGCCTCCCCGAAGCTCTCGGAGAGATCCGGGTCCGCGCGACCTCCGACGGTCATCCTGTTGCCTCCAACCAGGCGGCGGGGCGGCGTCCGGCCGCACGGACGGCGTGGCCTCCAGGATGCTCCCCGGCGACGGGGTACGCCACACGGCTCCCGCGCCAGGCCCTGGGCGGCATGGCCGGCCGCCGCCGAGTACGGGCGGGCGAGCGGGCGGGGTGAACCGGCGCTTCGACGAGATCGCCCGGCTCGACCACGTCCCGGTCTGCATCCACGAGGTGGAGGAGATCGCGCGGCCCCGGAGCGTCGCGGACGCGACCGCGGTCGGCGAACCGCTCAAGATGTTCGTCCGTTTCCGGGTCCGGGACGGGCGGCTGCCGGTCTGCGCTGCGCACGAGGTGACCGCCCTCGACTCGACGGTCCTGCCTGGCACGTCTGTTTCGACCACGTGTCGCCGATCGGCCCGCCCGAGAACCGCCCGAGGCCCTCCTCGGCCTCCCGGTGCCGGACTCCCTCGTGGGTGAGGGTGGCCACCACCGGGGTGTCACCGGCCTCCCGGTCGACGGTGATCCGATCCGTCCTGCGCCGACCAGGCGGTTGCCCTCGACGGCTCCGTACGGAATCCGGAGCACCTGTCCGCGGTACGTGCGTCCGCGCGGTGTGGCCATGACCGTGTCCTTTGGCGTGCGGCGTGTGGGGGCACACGAGGTGGTTCCGGGTGCCGGCCGCGCCTTCTCATACCTCGTCGGAGTGTGCGCCGGTACCGGCGGCGGCCGTGCTCGCGGCCAGCCAGGAGCGGGCCGGGCCGGCGGGTGTCGCCGTGTCCACGGTGAGGTGGAGGCGGGTGTCGCCGTCGAGGCCGGGATAGCTGCGTTGCTCCGAGCCGGCGAAGCAGTGGCGCAGCGCCTCCGCTACCGCTCGGGCGGCTTCGGGCGTGTGCGCAATGATCCGTACCTCGGCGTGTCCGGGCGACGGCGGCGTCTGGGTCTCGATGTACTTCACCTGGGCGGGACTCCTTTCGGGACGCGTGCGGGGCAGGATGCCTCGGTAGGGGGTGGCCGAGAGGGGTGGACCGCGATCCGTGCGTCGTGCCGAGCGTTGAGCAGGTGGATGCAGCCCATCACGGTGACGATCGCAAGGATGATCGCCGCGACGACGACGGTCTCCACGGAGCTCACCTCCGGCCGTTCGCGGACAACGAGTGGACGCTTCCCCCGGTCGGTTCCTCGGAGGGGGCCGCACAGGCTCCGCCCTCGCCCTCCCAGGCGGCTTCCCGCCGCGCGGCATCACGGACGCCTCGCCCGGTGGCTTCGTCGGCCATGAGCATGCCCGCGGTGAGGAGGCTGCCCGGGATCACCGCGGCCGCCATCAGGCGGGCCGCCGCGGCGGGTGCCGTCTCGGGCGGGATGACGAGGAGGTCCCAGCGGCCGACGGTGTAAGAGAGCAGGATCAGCGTGTCGGGGTGCTGTTCGGTGAACCAGCCCACGTGCAGTGTGCGCCCGTGCACGGCGACCGTGTGGGGTACGACAGGCCAGCGGGTGGGGTTCACGGTGACACGGGTGACGCGACCCCAGGGTTCCTCCAAAGCGGCGGCGAGCGGCGGGAGTTCGGCTTCGAGGTCGCGGGAGCGGGGCCACCAGGCACCGTCCAGCCGGCCGACGAGCGTGGTCATCGGGGTGAGGGACAAGCGAGCCGGGAGGTCTGCGGTGAGGTCGCGGGGCGTGGTCCGGTCGAGGGTGCTGGTCATGGTGGGGACCTGCCCCCGGGGTGCCCGTCGGCAGCCCGGTTCTTAGGCGATCACCGGAAACGACACCCGCGTGGCAGCAGGTGTGCGAAGTGCTCCCGGTGTCTTCACCGTACGCCTGTTCAGCCGAGTTTGGCCTTTCTGACCAGGTGTTTTCCGGGTGGGCGCCAGGATGGTCGGCGGGAGTACCGTGAATGGAGCAGGGGCCGCGGACGTCGGTCGTCCGGCACCGGTGCCGGACCGCGACGCCCCCGCCTGCGATTGTCGGCGCCGCCAGTGTGGCCGAGGGTGTCGCCTCGTTGACCGCCACCGCGCGGCGGACCTCGGCGTGCGGATGCGCCGCGAGCCTCGTGGCCGCGTCCGGGGTGGCCCACAGGGCGTCGGCGACGACTCGTTACGTCCGGGTCCGCCACGAGCGTGTCCACCGCGTCGGACGGGAGGCCGGCGCGGGAGGCCGGTTCCTCCCGGCGCTCACGCACCGGCCCGGGGCACCGTGGCGCCCGGATCGGGGTGCCGGACGTGGCCTGGGCACCGTCTCGCGACCGCCTCCGGCCGCCCGGCACGGAGCGGTCGACGGGAACGCGCGCCGGGCGGAGTCGGGGCGTCCCCGCCTCTCTGTCTCCAAGCAGCGTTGTTCCTAGAATGGCCGGATGGAGCACATCGACGCGATCGCCATGCTGCAGGATCCGGTGCGGCGTCGCCTGTACGAGTACGTGGCGACCCAAGGCCGTGAGGTGGGCCGCAACGAGGCGGCCGAGGCCGCCGGAGTGGCGCGTACGCTCGCCGCGCACCACCTCGACAGGCTGACCGAGGCCGGCCTGCTGGAGAGCGGCAGCCGTCGGCTGACGGAGCGCTCGGGGCCGGGGGCGGGCCGTCCCGCCAAGGTGTACACGCGGGTGCGGGTCGAGCGGTCGGTGTCACTCCCCGCCCGCGACTACCGGACCGCCGCGGACCTGCTGGCCGAGGCCGCCGAGGCGGCTGGGCTCGACGCCGGGCTCCGCGCGGCCGCGCGGAGCCGCGGCGAGGCGCTGCGCGGCTCGACGGAGCCCTGCGCCGACCTGGCGGATGCCATGGAGGTGCTGGCCGCCCGCGGCTACGAACCGCACCTGGAAGACACCGAGGGGGCCGAGGCCGCGGCCGGGTCGGCCGCGCCGGTCGTCCGTATGCGCAACTGCCCGTTCCATGCCGTGGCCGAGCGCTTCCCACCCCTCGTCTGCGGCATGAACCTGGCGCTCCTGGAGGGGCTGTTCGGTACGGACGGAGCCGTCCGTGCCCGCATGGACGCCCGGCCGGGTCGGTGTTGCGTGGTGATCGAGAATTCTAAAAACAACGATGGTTGACATAGAAAACGGCAGCGTGCTGGGATGAGGCCATGACCGCATCCCCGCACGCCGCCCATCTCGCCCAGCTCAACGTCGCGACGCTCCGCCACCCTCTCGACGACCCGCGCGTGGCACCGTTCGTCGACATGCTCGACCCGGTGAACGCCGCCGCCGACGGGGCGCCCGGATTCGTGTGGCGGCTGGTGGAGGAGGGAGGGAGCGACGCCACCGCTCTCCGACCGGCCGGCGAGAACGTCATCGTCAACCTGTCCCTGTGGGAGAGCCAGGACGCCCTGTGGGACTTCGCCTACCGCAGCGGACACCTGGAGGCGATGCGACGCCGACGCGAGTGGTTCGAGCGGCACGTCGAAGCACACCTGGTGCTGTGGTGGGTCCCCGCCGGGCACCTGCCGACCGTCGGTGAGGCCCTGGAACGCCTGGCGCACCTTCGAGCCCACGGGCCCTCCCCGCGGGCGTTCACCTTCACCTCCTCCTACGGCGCCACCGAGGCCGCCCGACACCCCGCGGCCGCGTCGCCGACGCGGCCCGAAGCCGACGCCCCCGACGCGCGGACGACGGCGGCCGGGGACCCACCGGCGGTCTGAAGCGGGCGTCCGGGAAGGCGGCGAGTGCGCCGGGCGGCACGGCGGGTGCTCCCCGGCCCCGTGTGAGGGGCCGGGGAGCACGGTCAGGACGCCTGACGGTTCAGGAAGTCCCGGCGGAGGGCGTCGAGGATCTCGGCGGCCTCCGGGAGTTCCGCCTGACGGCACCGGCGGGCCGCCGCCGTCAGCCGGACGACGGCCTCGTCGAAGCGGCCGAGGCCGTTCCCCTCGATCAGGGCGGCGATCCGGACCGCCTCGGCGCGCGGCACCTCGCCCTGCTCCTGGCCCTCCTCGTGGGCGGCGACAGCCGCCTCCGTCTCGGCCAGGGCCTCGGGGAAGCGTTCGGCGTCGGCCAGGACCCGGCCACGCCGGTAGTGCACCATGCCCCGCTCGTACCAGCGGACGATGCCGTCGGTGTCCTCCGGTACGGCGGCGAGGACCGCGTCGGCCCGCTTCAGGTGGTCCAGGGCCGCCTCCAGCCCGTCGGTGCCACGGGACACCATCGTGAGGCGCGCGAACTCGCACATCATGTTGATGAGCACGGACGGGTTGGGCGCCTCGGCGTGCGACGCGACGGCACGCTCGTACGCGGTGGCCGCCGCCTCCCAGCGGTCGGCCATCGCCAGGGCGGTCGCCGCGTCCGCCGCCACCATGGTGTGGACCGTCCGGTCGTCCTCCCACCCGGCGACCAGGTCCGCCAGCCGCAGGAACTCCTCGGCCGCGGCCAGGTACTCCTCCAGTTCGCGCAGTCCGCGCGCCAGTGTCAGCCGGGCCTGGGCGAGCATGCGCTCGTCGAGCGAGGCTGAGGTCTCGTCGGCGAGGACCGACTCCAGTACGGCGACGGCGTCGGCCGGCTGCCCGCTGCGGGCCAGGACATCGGCGAGCTGCAGCCGGATCTCCGTGGCCTGCTGGTACGCGCCGTCCCGGTCGAACCGCGCCGCCGCCTCCGAGAGGTGGCGTACGGCGCCGCCGAAGTCCCCCAGGTGCGTGGTGGCGTGACCGAGCATCGCGTAGGCCGGAGCCAGCGGGAAGGTCGTGTCGGCGTAGCGGATCGCGTCGGAGATCGCCTGGTGCAGCAGTTCCACCGCCTCCGCCGGCCGCTCCCCGGACAGCAGGACCTGGGCGAGCTGGAGGCGCGGTCGCGACGCCCGCCAGGGGCGGCCGGCGGCGTCCAGGTCCGTCAGCGCTGCGCGCAGCTCCGCCTCGGCCACGGCCATGTCGCCGCGCCGGCCGGCGAGCTCGGCCGTGAACTGGCGCGCGTTGGCCATCTGGTGCGGCACGGCCAGGAGTTCGGCCTCGGAGCGCAGCGTCCGGGTGAACGCCTCGAACCGCTCCGTGGCGGAAGGGTCCGCCTCCGGGTCCCGCGCCATCTCCTGGAAGGCGGCGAAGACGCAGGCGTACAGCACCGTGAGGTACTCGAGCGCGCGCACCGAACCCACGTCGGGGCCGGACGCGGTCTCTCCCTGCGCCGGGTTCTCGCCGGTCAGCGGGGTCTCGGCCTTCAGCCGCTCCGTCTCACGCAGCGTCGCGTCGACGGCGGCGCGGATCGCTTCCGTGTCCGGTTCCCCGGCGGCCGGTTCCGGGTCCCCGCCCTTCCCCCCGGCCGGGCCACGGTCGGGGACGGACTCCCAGGCCGCGGCGCGCGCCCGCGCCGACAGGGCGTGCCAGGGCATGGCGAGCCGCTCGAACAGCGCGGCGGCCCGGTCGAGTTCGGTGACGCTCTCCGCCGTGCGGTCCTCCTCGCTGAGCCGGAGGGCGCGCTGCTCGGCGATCTCGGCGAGCAGCAGGTCCTCCGGGCCGAGGAGGTCGTCGTGCGCGGCGGTGCCGTCGGCCAGTCGCTCGTCGATACGGGTCCACAGCGGGGCGCACCGGGGGTTCCCGATGGTGGCCAGGCGGCGCGCCTCGCGCACCAGCGAGACGAAGTCCTCGGGCATCTCCTCCGTGGTGGCGGGTGCGGGAACCGCGGGCGCCGCAGTCCGTGTGGCGGAGGTACCGGTGAGGGCGGTCCGTAGTCCCAGCGGGAGCGGCGCGTCGAGCAGCGGGCACTGCGCCACGCGCAGCCGGTGGCGGTCGCCGACGGCCGTGGTGCCGTTGCGCGTGTCGAAGGCGGCGGTGAGGGCGTCCGCCTCGGTACGGACGTGGGTGAGGAGTTCGCCCGCGGCCCAGGTGCGTCCCGGCGGGCCGGCCACGACCGTGTCGGCGTGCCCGTCCGCGACGATGCGGGTGAGCAGCACCTCGACGCCGGTGAGGAAACCGAGGCGGGCCAGCGGGGCGCCGGTCGCCTCGAACAGGGTGCGGTTCTCGGCGAGGATCTCCAGCCCTCGGCCCTCGTTGCGCGAGAGGGCGCAGAACTCCAGGTGCAGGCCGATCTCGTCCTGCATGCCGGTGTTGCCCCGGACGCGCCGGTAGCCGGTGAGGTGGTGGGAGCGGGCTTCGTCGGTGCGGCCGGCGCGGAGCAGCGGCAGCAGGGCGTACGCCTGGCTCACCTGCGGTTCCTCGCTGCATGACTGGGTGCCGTCGAGCACCGGCCGCCAGCTGTCGAGGGCGCCGTCGTCGTCGCCGGCGGCCACCTGGTGGCAGGCGAGGTGCCGGGTCTCGCATGCCTCGCAGTCGCTGAGTTCGGTACGGGGCCGGGTGATCCAGAGATCGTAGGCGTCGGCGACGTCCGTGCCGGTGTGGGAGGCAAGCCGGAAGCACATCGCCGCCACCGGCTGCATGCCGTGCTCGGCCTTCTCGTAGCGGTCGCGCATCCGGTCGATCCAGCCCCGCACGGTGGCCAGTGGGACCTCCGGCACCTGGAGCAGGGAGGTCGTGACCCACTTGAAGCGCCAGAAGACCTGGTGGGCCTCCCACTGGCTGAAGGATTCGGGAGCGGTGTCCCACAGCTTGAGGAGCCGGGCGAAGACGACGGGGGACTTGCGGTGTTCCCCGGTGAACTCGTACGACGTCATGAGCTCCAGCAGCGCCGTGACGAGGACGTCGGGCTTGTCGAAGGGGTCGGCCGCCTCGACGAGTTCCTCCGCGGTGATGGTGCGCTGCAGGCCGTGGGGGCGGTCGTGGTTCTCCCGCAGCGCCTCGACCACGGCCTCGGGGGTGTCCAGCATCTAGATGTCCTTCCGGGGCTCGGAGCCGGGTGCCGCCGTACCGGGGTGGTGCATGGCGTGAGTGAGCAGGCCGATGAAGGCCCGGTTGAGCAGGGCGCTCTCACCGGCCCGGAGTGGGCGGCGGCTGAGCAGCAGGGCCTGGCCGTAGAGGGCCTCGGCGGTCGTGACGGCCAGTCCGCGCTCGGCGATGGTGATCGCCTGGCGGACGAGCGGGTTGAGGTGGTTCAGGACGAGCTGCGCACGGGGGGTCTCGTGGCGCAGGGAGCCGAGGATGTCGGCCCACAGTCCGTCGCTGTCGGCGGCGAGGCTCGACCGGGTGCGCTCGTGGCGTGCCTCACGGTTGTCCAGGAGCAGCGCGGGAGCGGTGACCGGCTGGAAGTCGCGCAGGACGACGTCGCAGTCGTGGACGCCGATCGTCTCCCGGGCGACGGCGAGGAAGGCCGCCGCCCGGAGTTCGGCGGTCGGGTCCACGGCGTCGAGATGGGCGGTGACGGTGGCCGGGTCGAGATCGGTGACGGCCGTCCCGGGGCGGATCTCCGGCAGCCGGTGCACGAGGTCGCGGTCGTAGGTGTAGCCGCCGTTGACGACGCCCAGGCCGGCGGCCGAGGCGATGGGGGCGACCTGCCGGAACTCCTCGACGCTCCGGGTGACCAGGAGCGTCGGGTGGGTTCGTGCGAACTCCTCCAGGGTGACGTTGCCGTCGGTCGTCTCGAACGGGAGCCAGGGCAGCACGATCCGCAGCAGTTCGTCGTCGTAGCGGGCGAGGGCCTTGACGGCGAGGTGGTGGGTCTCGATGAAGCGGTGCAGCAGGGACGGGTCGCTGGCGGCGAGTCCGGTGAGCCAGTCGCGGATACGGTCGCCGAGCGCGTCCCGTACGGCGGAGAGGGTGCCGTCCTCGTAGAGCGCCTCGCGGGAGGCGGTCGGCCGCAGGCTGGTGGTGTCGACCACGCAGCGCACGAAGAACGCCCACTCGGGCAGCAGCTCGGGGGCCTGGTCGGTGAGGAGCATGCCCTTGAGGTGTACGCGGTGTCCCGCGCGCTGGGCGGGGCTGACCGCCGTCGGCAGGACGTACGCGACGCCGCGCAGCCCGGCGGCGGGGAGGTCGAGCTCGATGGTGTCGAGTGGGGCGAAGTCGAACAGGTCGCGGCAGTACCGGGTCATCGCCTCGCGGCGGGCGAGGGGGGACCGGTGGGTCTGCCGCCACGGGGGCGTCTCGTTGATCCGGTGGGTCTCGCCGCGTGGTCCGACGACGGTGACCTGGTGCCGCAGGAGTCCGCCGTAGTGCCGGGCGAGTGAGACGACCCGCTCGGGGCTGGTCCATTCCGCGTTGTCGGCGCGCGGGGTGAGCCGGACGGTGGTGCCCGGCTCGGGGACGGCCGAGGCGGGCAGGGTGCGGATGGTGTACCCGCCGTCGGAGTGGCCGCGCCATTCGACGGCGGGCGCGGACGGGTCGGCTGCGGACCGGCTGAGCACCGTGATCTCGTCGGCCACGACGAAGCAGGCGAGCAGGCCGATGCCGAACTGGCCGATGAAATCCCCGCGGGCGGCGTCGAGGCCCGAGCCGTCGAGGGCGCCGTCGGCGGTCCGCTTGGAACTGCGCCCGATGGTGGCGAGGAACCGGTGGACATCGGCCTCGGTGAGACCGACGCCGGTGTCCGTGACGGTGAGGGTGTCGCCGGTGGTCACCGTGATGGTGCCGGGGGCGTCGGGGGTGAGCGCCTGGCGGGCGGTGATGGCGTCGACGGCGTTCTGGAGCAGTTCCCGCAGGTAGACGCGGGGGCTCGAGTAGAGGTGATGGGAGAGCAGGTCGACCAGGCCGCGCAGGTCGACCTGGAAGGTGTGAGCGGTCTCGGAGTGAGGCACCTGACGGAGTCTTTCGGTGGGTGCGCCGGCCGCCGGCGGGCGTGGCGCGCGTGGGCATGTGAGGACGGGAAGGCGTGGGAGACGGGCGTGGAGCGCGCCGGACCGTGGCGGAGGTCCGCCCGCGGACGGGCCCGGTACCGGACGGGCCGGACGGTGGGACAGGACCGGACGCTTCGGGTGTTTCGGCGACCCGGCGTGCGGGGGCGCCGCAGGATCAGCGCCCGGCCACCGCGTGCTGCGCCCGGTAGGCGGAGAGGGGGCTGGAAGCGTCGAGGTAGGTCCAGGGGAACGAGGTGACGAGTCCGTCGGTGGCCTGGAAGGCCGCGCGGGCGTACTCGCGGTCCCCGGCGAGCGCGAAGGCCATGGCGAAGGAGTTGGCGACCTGGAGCCGGTTGTCCCGGCGGACGAAGTCCGGGTGCCGGAAGGAGTGGTCGGCGGCGGCTCGGAGGGACTCGACCACCTCGCGCCGGCGCGGGTAGGACTGCTGCTCCCGGTCGTCCAGGGAGAGCCACTCCTCGATGTGCGCGACGGCGACGAGCTGTCCCAGCGCCGTGCCGCCGGGAGCCTCGAAGGCGGACGTCCGCGCGAAGGCGTGCATCTCCTCGTGCGAGCCGCCCCACTTGTCGCAGACCTGCTGCAGCTGCTGCTGGTGCGCCCCCAGGTGGTGCGGGTCGCGGCGGACCGTGGCCTCGAACCGGCGGCGTGCGGTGGACTGGCCGACCTGCAGGCCGCGGCCGGTGAGCTGGAGGGCGTACCAGGGTGAGGTCCAGTGCGGCTCTCGCTCGGCCACCTCGTACAGTCGGTCCTCGGCCGTGCGCAGTCGCGCGTGGAAGGTGTCGAACTGCTCACGCGACACGTGCTCCGCGCGTGCGCTGGTCCGGGCCTCCCATCCCCACGTGATATGCCGGATGCCCGCCACGAGCCGGGGCAGGGCGGCGCCGGGCTCCGCCTCGATCACGTCCGCGATCCACCGTTCCACCCCCTGGGTCTCGCCGACGGCCCACAGCAGCGCGGTCCGGTCCTCGCTCTCGGGACGCGCTTCGAGCACCTCCCGCACGGTGTTCCAGTCCGCCGCCTCGGCGGCCTCACGCACCCTCGGTGCGTCGGGATCGCCGGAGTCCTCGATCAGCCGCGCGCCCGGCCGGCCTACCCATTTCCCCAGCGTGAGCCCCCACTCACGAAGCAACGCCATGTCCCCACCCCTTGATGTGTGCGGGGGCCGATGATCACCCCCTCGTGGTGGTAGTGACTATCACGCACGACCGACAATCGCACAGTCGTTTGTCGACCGCCGCCGCTCCCGGAGCCCCCATGCGGGGTGCGGGGTGCGGATGTGGGGTGGGGAAGCGAACGGCGCTTCCCGCCGGCCGGGGGCCTCACCGCGCGGGTGGGGGGACGGCGCCGCGACCGGCGCTCAGGATGCCTTGACAGCCCGCAGGACCACGAACTTCGGGTCGCTCGCGACGAGTTCGCAGCGCCCGAAGATCCGGCGGAGGCTGACGTGGTAGCCGAGGTGCCGGTTGCCGACGACCCACAGTTCACCGCCCGGCCGGAGCACGCGGCGGGCGTCGGTGAACATCCGCCGGGCGGTGCGGTCGGTGGTCGCCTGGTGGCTGTGGAACGGCGGGTTGTTCAGGACCAGGTCGGCCGATTCCGTCGGGAGGTCGGCCAGGCCGTCCCCGGTGACGAACGCGGCGGAGCGGCCGGGTTCGGCGTGGGTACGGAAGTTCTCCTTCGCCGAGGCGACGGCCTGGTAGGACTCGTCGGTGAAGACCAGGTCCGCGTCGGGCTCGGCGAGCGCGACGGCCAGGCCCACGACGCCGTTGCCGCAGCCGAGGTCGACGACGCGGGCGCGGCCGAGCCCCCGGGGCAGGTGACGGAGGAGGACCCGGGTGCCGATGTCGAGGCGGTCGGCGCAGAAGACGCCGGCGTGGTTGGTGACCGTCCGGCCCGCGACGGTCCCGGCGTCGGCGGGGAGCGCATACCGGTGCGGCCAGGGGTTCACGCCCCGCTCCGGTGCCGGGTACGGAGTGCAGTGGATCAGCCGCGCCTTCCTGACCGCGAGGGAGGTCCGCGTGGGGCCGAGGACGCTCTCGAACAGCCGGAGCGTGGAGGTGTGGATCTCCTTGACCATGCCGGTGCCGAGGATCACGGTGTCCCGGTGCACGGCGGGCGCCAGCCGGTGCAGCTGGTCCTCCAGGAGGGCGAGGCTCTTGGGGACGCGGACGAGGAGGACGTCGACGCGCGCGGGCGGCGGGTCCTGGGTGGTCAGCAGCCGGACGGCGTCGGGCTTCGCCCCGGAGCGGTCCAGGTTCTCCTCGGTGGCCCGCCGGCCGAGGTAGGAGTCGGAGATCTGCACGAGTCCGGCGGGGTGCCGGGCGGCGAGGGCTGTGGTGAGGGCGCCCCAGCGGTCGCCGAGCACGGCGACGGTGCCCGACAGGTCGGCGCCCGACTCCGCCAGGTGCTCCAGCAGGTACGCGTCGGAGGCGTCCCAGGCGCGCAACGTGTCGCGCGGGTCCGCGGGGAAGCGGGTGAGGGGGAACTCGCCCCAAGGCGTGGTCAGACGGTTCATCGTGCTCTCAGGCTAACCGGTCGGGCGTCCCGGTCCGGCGGGCGTGCGCCGGAGGCGGCACGGGCTGCCGGGTGTCAGTGCGCGATCGCGGCGAGCTGGAGGTTCCACAGACCGGGGCGGCCGGTGAGGGTGACGGTCGACAGCGGCCGTACGTCGACGCTCCAGTAGGTGGCGGGAGGCGCCTTCAGAGCGTAGACGAGGGCGGCCCGCACGACGGCGGGTTCGGCGACGGCGACGATCGCGCCGTCGTCGGCGGGCCGGGTGTCGAGCCAGCCGCCTATCCTCGTGATGAAGCCGAGCAGGCTCTCTCCACCGTGCGGGGCGGTCCGGGGGTCGGCGATCCAGGCGTCGACGGCGGCGGGTTCCTGTGCCGCCACCTCGGCGAGGGTGTAGCCGCGCCAGCGTCCCATGTCACAGTCGCGCAGGGCGGGCTGGGCGAGCGGGGCGTAGCCGAGAGCCGTGCCGGTGGCACGGCTGCGGGGCGTCGGCGAGCAGTAACGCAGTTCGGCCGAGCCGAGCGGCACCAGGGAGTGCGCGGCGAGCTGTACCTCGTACCAGCCGGTCTCGTCGAGCGGCCGGTCGTCGTCGAAGCGTTCGGCGAGCGGGGAGGAACTGCGTGCCGCCGCGACAAGCGTGACCCGAAGACCCATGGGCGCGATCGTGAGGCCGAAAGCGTGGCAGGTCAAGGGTTAGCCGGCACGCGGCCCGGCTGTCGGTGACGTCAGCGGGGCCGGGCGCTTCAGTTCGCCCCGAGAACCATCCATTTGTCGGGCTCCTGGAGCGGCTGAAAGCCGATCTTCTCGTAGACGCCGTGGGCATCGGCGGTGGCCAGCATGACGCGGCGCAGCCCGTAGGGCTCCAGGTGGGTGCGGACGGCGGCGACCAAGGCCGTACCGAGCCCCGTCCCGCGTGCGGACCGGTCGACGTAGACGTCGCAGAGCCACGCGAAGGTGGCACGGTCGGTGACGATCCGCGCGTAGGCGGTCATCTCTCCGCTCTCGCGGTGATAGGCGCCGAAGTTGAGTGATCCGTCGATGGCGCGGTCCTGGGTGTCGCGGGACCGGCCGAGGGCCCAGTAGGAGTCGGTGGAGAGCCAGTGGTGGACCCGGCTCCGGTCGATCCGCTCGGGGTCGGCGGAGAACTCGTGGGCCCCGTGCGTGAGGCCGGGGATGCTGGTCGCGTCGCTCATGGCCCGAAGGTTTTCAGGTGGCCGCCTCGTTTGTCAGGCGCGTTTCGCCGGGTGGACGCTCACGGCTCGCCGTGCCCCCTGCGCCGGGGGACCGTCCGGCACCCGTGCCGCGACCGGGTCCCGCCGCGCGGGCGCCCGCCTCCTCATCCGCCGAGTTCGTCCAGCGCGGTCCGCAGCCGGCGCACGCCCTCGGCGATCTCCACCGGGCCGGCCACGCCCGCGAAGCTCAGGCGGACGTGCCCGGCGGGCGGCTCGGCGCAGAAGTACGGGCGGCCGGGGGCGATGGCCACGCCCGTGCGCAGGGCGGTGGCGTGGAGGGCCGACTCGGGTACGCCGTCGGGCAGCCGGAGCCAGAGGTGGTAGCCGCCGGAGGGGACGGGGGACAGCGTCAGTTCGGGCAGGTGCAGGGCGAGCGCCCCGGTCATACCGTCCCGGCGGCTTCTCAGTTCCTGTGCGACGGCGCGCAGGTGGCGGCTCCAGGCGGGTGAGCCGACGAGTTCCAGGGCGGCCTCCTGGAGGGGGCGCGGGACGAAGAAGGTGTCGACGACCTGGATGGCGCGGAGGCGTTCCAGGACCGGGCCGCGGGCCGCGAGTGCGCCTACCCGCAGGCTCGGCGAGGTCGCCTTGGTCAGCGAGCAGACGTGGACGACGACGCCGTCCGGATCCTCGGCGGCCAGCGGCGGGGGCGGTGGGGGCGCGTCCTCGTGCACGAGACGGCGTGCGAAGTCGTCCTCGACGACGAAGGCCCCGGCGGCACGGGCGATGGCGACGACCGCGCGGCGCCGTTCGACGGTGAGCACGGCCCCGGTCGGGTTCTGGAACAGCGGCTGGCAGACGAGGACCCGGGCTCCGGTGGCACGGAAGGCCGCCTCCAGGAGGTCCGGGCGGACACCGTCGGCGTCCGCGGGCACGGGCACGGGGCGCAGGCCGGAGGCCCGGGCGACCGCGAGCATCCCGGGATAGGTGGGGGACTCGACGAGGACGGGCGTGCCCGGCGGGGCGAGTGCGTGCAGGGCGGTGGTGATCGCGGACTGGCCGCCGGCGGTGATCAGAACGTCGGCCGCCGTGACGCGTCCGCCGATCTCCCGGGCGAACCACTCCCGCAGTTCGGGCAGTCCGTCCATGGGCGGCCTGCTCCAGGCGCCGGGGCGGCGGCCGGCGCGTGCCAGGGCTGCGGCGAGGGCCCGCTCGGGCTGGAGCGAGGGATGGAGGTATCCGCCGTTGAACTCGATCACGCCCGGCGGTGGCGCCGTGAGGGTGACCAGCACGCCGGAGGCGTCGACGGCCCGCGGGACGAGTTCGGTGGCGCTGTCGGCGCTGAGCGCGACCTCCTGCCAGGAGGTGTCCCCCACCGCCGGGGTCGGAGTGCGGGGCGCGGCCCGGAAGGCGCCGGCGCCGGGGCGGGTGACGACCAGCCCTTCGGCGGCGAGCTGGGCGAGGGCCCGGGTGACCGTCACCGGGGAGACGCGGTAGCGCTCGACCAGGGCGCGACTCGACGGCAGCTTTCCACCAGGAGAGTAGCGGTCAAGCTCCGCTTTGAGTGATTTAGCCAGTTCAGCAACACTGCTACGCTCAGACATGACAGCACAGGATAGCGTTACTCGACCCAGCGCGATAGCGGTCAGCGGTGCGGACCTCGGGCCCGCCCAGCGCAGTGGAACCCTTCTCGCGGGACTCGGCGTCGTCGGCTTCTCGCTCACCTTCCCCTCGACCGTGTGGGGGCTGGAGAGTTTCGGACCGTGGTCGCTGGTCACACTGCGCTCCACGCTGGCGGCAGTGATCGCCGGGGCGTTCCTGCTCGCACTGCGGGTACCGCTGCCCGACCGCCGGCACTGGGCTGGGCTCGCCGTCGTCGCCGGCGGCGTGGTGATCGGTTTCCCGCTGCTGACCAGCCTCGCCCTCCAGACCTCCACCACCTCGCACGCGGCCGTCGTCGTGGGCCTGCTGCCGCTCACCACGGCGGCCTTCGCCGCCCTGCGCACCGGCCGCCGCCCCTCCCGAGCGTTCTGGACCGCGGCCTTCGCGGGCGCGGCCGTCGTCATCGGCTTCACGCTGGCCGAGAGCGGTGGGGCGCCGTCGGCCGGTGACCTCCACCTCTTCGGCGCGCTCCTCGTCTGCGCGGCCGGCTACACCGAGGGCGGCCGACTCGCACGGCACATGCCGGGCTGGCAGGTCATCGGCTGGGCCCTGGTCCTCTGCCTGCCGGTCATGGCGGCCGGAACGGTCGTCGCCCTGAGCGTGGAGCCGGTGCGGCTGAACGCCCACGGGATGGCCGGGCTGGCCTGGGTGGCGGCCGTGTCGACCTTCGCCGGAATGTACGTCTGGTATCGCGGCATGGCGGCGATCGGCATCGCCAAGGCCAGCCAGCTCCAGCTCGCGCAGCCGCTGCTGACGCTGGTCTGGTCGGTATCACTGCTGGATGAGCGCCTGTCGCCGGCCGCGCCGGCCGCCGCCGTCGCGGTCCTGGCCTGCATCGCCGTGACTCAGCGCGCACGGAGCTGAGCAACCGGCGGGCCGGTCGCCGAAGTGACGCGGGTCACCCTCCCGGACGTAGACTGCGAAGTACGACAAGCCCGGCCGCGAGGAGGCCACCCGATGCAAGCGAGCAAGGGCGACAAGCTGCTGGTGCACGGCCGGACCGTCGGTCATCACGACCGTACGGCCGAGGTCATGGAGGTACTGGGCGAGAACGGCACTCCCCCGTACCGCGTGCGGTTCGACGACGACGGGCACGAGGCCCTGATGGCACCGGGCCCGGACACCGTCGTACGCCATCACGAGAAGACCTGAGCGGAACGGCTCCGGGCGGCACTCCGGGCCCACGTGCGGGTGCCGGAGCGCGGCGCGCGGGGCCGCCGCCGACCGGGGCCGTCAGCGCGGCGGCCGGGCCCTGGCCGGATAGTGGTCGGCGACCACGAGGTCCATCGCACCGTCGCGGTCCACGCCGACCTCCTTCGCGGAGAAGTAGCAGTGTCCGCGCACGCCGTCGTACCGGGCGGCGAGCGTGAGGTGCCGGGACAGCTCCCGGGGGTCCTGCCAGGCCGCGGGCTGGGCCGGGTCACCGCACTTGTGGAGCGCCTCGCCGATGTAGAGGCCCACGCCGGTGCCGCGGACGACCCCGTCCCACCACGGCACCAGAGCGGCGTAGTCGGCGGCGGCGAACCCGATGTTCCAGTACACCTGCGGGACGATGTAGTCGATCCAGCCCTCCCTGACCCATCTCCTGGTGTCGGCGTACAGGTCGTCGTAACTCTGTACGCCGGCCCGGGTGTCCGAGCCCTCGGGATCGGTGGTGGCGTTGCGCCAGACACCGAAAGGGCTCACGCCGAAGCCCACCCGCCGCCCGAGTGCCCTGATCCGGCCGGCCGTCTCGGAGACCAGCAGATCGACGTTGTTCCGCCGCCAGGACGCCTTGTCGGGGAAGCCCCCGCCGTACTCCGCGAACGCGGCGTCGTCGTCGAGGGCCTGCCCGGCCACCGGATACGGGTAGAAGTAGTCGTCCCAGTGCACGGCGTCGACGTCGTAGCGGCGGACCGCGTCCAGCATGGCGTCCTGGACGAACCGCCGGACCTCGGGCAACCCGGGGTGGTAGTAGAGCTTCCCGCCGTACGGCAGGACCCATTCGGGATTCAGCCGGGCGGGATGACCGGGCGCCAGGTGGGCGGGGTCCGTGTGTGCGATGCGATACGGGTTGAACCAGGCGTGCAGTTCGAGGCCGCGCGCGTGGGCTTCCTCCACGGCCGTGCCCAGCGGGTCCCAGCCGGGATCACGGCCCTGGACGCCGGTGAGGCACTGCGCCCACGGTTCGTAGGGCGAGGGCCACAGCGCGTCCGCGGTGGGCCGGACCTGGAGGACGACCGCGTTCAGCCGGCGGGCGACCGCCGTGTCCAGGTGGGTGAGGAGTTCGGCCCGCTGCTCCCCGGCGGTGAGCCCCGGGCGCGAGGGCCAGTCGCGGTTGGCGACCGTCGCCAGCCACATGCCCCGGAACTCCCGGGTCCGGCGTGCTCCCACGCCGGACCCGGGGGCGGTGGTGCGCGCGGAGGCGCCGGTCAGCCCGGCGCACGCGAGCACCGCCCCCGTCGCGCCCGTCACGAACCCTCTTCTGCCGATAGGACACACTTTGTCACCCCTCATGTGTCGGATACGTCACAGCTACCCGGACAGCATGCCCACCCCGGGGCGATCGATCATCGGTAGATGCGGAGTACCGTCGTGTGGTCGAGGCGGACGCACCGGAATCACACGGGGCCCGCCGCCAGAGAAGAGCGAAAGGCACGAGGTGACGGACTCCATGGCCGACATTGAGCGCGTCGGAGTGGTGGGCTGCGGCCAGATGGGCGCGGGCATCGCTGAGGTGTGTGCCCGCAGCGGCCTCGAGGTGATGGTCGCGGAGACCACCGGCGAGGCGCTGGAGATCGGTCGCACGCGGCTCTACAACTCGCTGTCGAAGGCCGCCGAACGCGGCAAGATCAGCGAGGAGGAGCGGGACGAGACGCTGGCGCGGCTCAGCTTCACCACCGACCTGGGCGAGTTCGCCGACCGCGACCTCGTCATCGAGGCCGTCGTGGAGAACGAGCAGGTGAAGACCGAGATCTTCCAGGTGCTCGACCAGGTCATGACGCGTCCCGACGCGATCCTGGCCTCGAACACCTCTTCCATCCCGCTGGTGAAGCTGGCCGTGGCGACCGCACGTCCCGACCAGGTCATCGGCATCCACTTCTTCAACCCGGCCCCGGTGCAGAAGCTCGTCGAGCTGATCCCGGCCCTCACCACCTCCGAGGGCACCATCAGCCGGGCGCAGATGTTCGCGGAGAAGGTGCTGGGCAAGCACGCGATCCGCGCACAGGACCGTTCCGGTTTCGTGGTCAACGCGCTGCTGGTGCCGTACCTGCTCTCCGCGATCCGGATGTTCGAGTCGGGCATCGCCAGCCGCGAGGACATCGACAACGGCATGGAGTTCGGCTGCGCCCACCCCATGGGCCCGCTGAAGCTGTCGGACCTGATCGGCCTGGACACCATCGCCTCGATCGCCGACTCGATGTACAGCGAGTTCAAGGAGCCGCTGTACGCCGCTCCCCCGCTGCTCCAGCGGATGGTGGACGCGGGGCGGCTCGGTCGCAAGACGGGTTCGGGCTTCTACCCGTACGCCTGACGGACCGTCCGGCGCGCGGCCCCCGGCCGTGCTCCCGCAACCGCCGTCCGGCCGGCCCGTCCCCCCGCACAGGGGCGGACCGGCCGGCGCCGCGCGGAGCCGGTCCTCGGCCCAGCCGGTGCTCAGCCGAGCCTGATGTGGTGCAGCATCAGCAGCCCGGCCGCCATGCTCGCGGCCGGGATCTCCCCCCGGGAGATCATGTCCGGGACCAGCTTGAGCGGTATCCACTCCCGCCGCGACGACTCGAAGTCGTCCTCGGGAGGTCCGATGTAGGTGGCCTCCTCCGTCCAGTAGAGATGGTGCCGGGCATCGGTGAGGCCGTTCGACGGTTCCACCGTGAGCAGATGACGCAGCGGCCCAGGGCGCCAGCCCGTCTCCTCCTCCATCTCCCGGGCGGCGGCCGAGGCGACGGACTCGCCGTCCTCGACGACACCGGCGGCCAGTTCCCAGCCCCAGCTGTCGGTGATGAAGCGGTGGCGCCAGAGCATCAGCACCTCGTTGGCCTCGTTGACGACGGTCGCGACGGCCACCGGGCGCAGGCGGATCAGATAGTGGTCCAGGTGGCGGCCGTCCGGGATGACGACGTCCGCGAGGTTCACCTGGAACCAGCGGTTCTCGTACACCGCTTGTTCACTTAGTTTCGTCCACTGCATGTTTCTGCCACCTTCCGATTGGTCGGTGGCAATATGGCAGCAGCAGCGGACTCACAGGGGAACGCGCAGCGCCCCTTCGACGAGCTCCGCGGCCTCACGCGCGTCCGCGCAGTCGGCGGCCAGCAGACGCTCCCTCACCAGCCGCAGCCGGTCACGCAGCCGCTGCGACTCCATCCCCCGCGCGCGCTCGGTCATCTCCACCGCGATCCGCGCCGCCTCGTCGGCGTCCCCCTGCCGCAGTTCGATCTGACAGAGCATCGCGAGCCGGTGCACCCTGCCGCGGTCGTGGGCCGGGGTCCCCACCGCCGCGAGAGCGTGCTCCCGGGCCGCCGGCAGGTCCCCGAGGCTGAGGAGCGCCTCGGCGACCTGCACGTTGACGAGGCCGGGCTGGACATACCCGGTCTCGGCCGGCTCGTGGACGGGCCGGATCCGCACGGCCTCCGCCTCCGCCCGCCGGATGCAGCCCAACGCGGCCGTCCCGTCGCCGAGATGGGCGTACGCCTTCGCCTGCATCGCCGACAGGTCGGCGGCGAGCGCCGGAGTGATCTCCGGCCTGGCCGAGCGCAGCGCCGCCTCCGCGAAGGCCACCGCCTGCCGGTACTCCCCCATGAACAGAGACTGGTTGACGAGCAGCGCGATCACATAGGCGCCGAGTCCACGGTCGCCACTCGCCTTGGCCAGCCGCAGCGCCTGGTGGAAGTAGCGCTGGGCGAGGCCCAGGGCGTCCGAGTCGTAGGCGCAGATCCCGGCCACCGCGACCAGCCCGCCGGTGGCCCGGTGCAGTCGGCGGCCCAGGCCGTCGCTGTAGGAACCCCGGAGCAGTGGCGCCGTCTCGGAGTTGAGGAAGCCGGCGATCCGCGCCCGCGTCGCGATGCCCCCGGCCTTGCGGTACATCTGCTCGTAGTGCGCACGCGCCGCGCCGAGCATCGTGATGTCGGCCGTCGAGACCCGGGTGAGGCCGTCCCGGGAGACGTCGGCGTCCTCGGGCGGATTCTCCCACTCCCAGACCGGCATGACCGCGGGTGTGCCCGTGACGGCCTGCGCCCCGAGCAGGTGAGGACGTTGTTGCGCGTCGGAACGCCACAGCGCTGTGGCCCGCTCGACGAACCCGGACAGCGGGGAACCCTGCGGGGCGGCGGCCCCCGGTACGCCGAGGCCGATGTCGTCGAGGGTGACCGCGCGGTGCAGCCGTGCCGCCAGCACCTCGCAGATCAGGTCGGGTACCTGACCGCGCGGCCGTTGCCCTTTCAGCCAGCGTGCCACGGCGGTGTGTTCGTAGCGCAGGGCCAGGCCCCGGGAACGACCCGCCTGGTTCACGTGCGCGGCGAGACCGGCGTGGGAGACGCCCGCCTCGTCGAGCAGGGCGTCGAGCAGGGTGTTGGGCTGCATGGCCCCTCCGGTGATGCGGTGCGGGACAGCGTAGTGGAGAGCGGTTTCGCACGGGGTGTGAACGAAGTGCCCGTTCCCCGGGTCCGCGCGCTCTGTCGCCCCGTGCGGCCCGCCGGTTGACTGAACTCCCTCGCCGAAAGGCGACAGGGCCGCCGGCTCCCCCCCTTACAGTGCGGCGGTCCGCTCCGCGTCGCCCGCCCTGCGGATCTGCCCGACACTCCCTGGCAGGGCGGGCGACGCCGGCCTCAGGAAACCCGTCGCTCACCGGTGAGGGGAGGATGCGGGCCGGGTACGGCGCAGCCCGGGTTCGGCGGGCTGCGCCGCCACCGGCACGCGGTCGTGGCGGAGCACCAGCGGGTCCGCGTCGTCGGTCGGCCCGCCCCCGTGGGGGCGGAGCGGTGCGGCCTGCACCCGGCGCACCCGTCCAGGCTGCGGCCTCGGACCGTCGCGGACCGCCTCGCCCGGAACCGCTTCGCGCGGGAAGAACCGGCCGGTTCCTGACACGCCGGAGGGGGCCGGCCCCGTGTGTACCAGCCGATTCCGGCTGGTCTCCGGGGCCGGCCCCCTCCAGGGCCGCCGCGCTCACCCGCGGCGCCCGCGCCGGGTGCCGCGGGACGTTCAGACGCCGCGCAGGGTGGCTCCCGTGCGCTCGGCGGCGAGAGCGACGGCCGCGTCCCGCGCGGCGGTGGCCTCGTCGACCGTCAGGGTCCGGTCGCCCGCACGGAACTTCAGGGCGTATGCCAGGGACTTGGTGCCCTCGTCGAGCTGGTCGCCGGTGTAGACGTCGAACAGCCGGACGGACTCGAGGAGTTCGCCCGCCCCCTCGGTCAGAGCGGCCTGGACGTCGGCGGCCGGGACACCGGCGGCGACGACCAGGGCGACGTCCTGGGTGGCGACGGGGAAGGACGAGATCCGGGGGGCCTTCACGGCCCCCGCGTGCGCCTTCTCCAGCAGGTCCAGGTCGATCTCCATGGCACAGCTGCGGGCCGGGAGACCGAACGCCTTGACCACCCGAGGGTGGAGCTCGCCGGCGTGACCGACGAGCACCCGCTCGCCGTCCACCTCGACGTGGAAGGCGGCGCAGCGGCCCGGGTGCCACGGCGCGTGCCGGTCGGCGCTGACGATCAGTTCGACCCCGGCCTCCGCGGCCACGCCGCGGCCGGCCTCGATCGCGTCCGCCCAGTCGGACGGACGGCCCTTGCCCCACCAGCCGGCCTGCTCGCGCGCGCCGGCCAGGACGACGGCGGCGCGGCGCGGCTGGGCGGGCAGCCTGGCGTCGATCCCGGCGATCTCCTCGTCGGTGGGGCGGCGGTCGACGGGCAGCCGGACGGCGACGCCGGACCGTCCCTCGGGCCGGAACACCAGACCGGTCTCGAAGAGCGCCAGGTCGTGGCTGCCCCGGCTGTCGTTGCGACGGAGCGAGCCGAGCAGCCCCGGGAGCAGGGTCGTACGGAGTGCGGGCTCCTCGTCCGACAGCGGGTTCACCAGCTTCACCAGGAGGCGGCGGGCGTCGTCCGCGTCGAGACCGAGGTCGTCCAGGGACTGCTCGCCGATGAACGGGTAGTTCAGCGCCTCGACGTAGCCTGCGCCGGCCAGGGTGCGGCCCACCCGGCGGTGGAAGCGCTGGCGCTCGGTGAGCCCGCGGCCGGCCGGAGGCTTCGGGAGGGTGGAGGGCAGGTTCTCGTAGCCCTCCAGCCGGATGACCTCCTCGGCGAGGTCGTTCGGCTCGTTGAGGTCGGGGCGCCAGGACGGCACGGTCACGACGAGCTCGTCCTGACCGTAGACGTCGCAGCCGACCTCCTGCAGGCGGCGGACGACGGTCTCGCGGCCGTAGGCGACGCCCGCGACCCTGTCCGGGTGGTTCGCCGGCAGGGTGATCGTGCGGGGCGCGGACGGGGCGACGATCTCGGTGACCCCGGCCTCGGCCGTGCCGCCGGCCAGCAGCACCAGGAGGTCCGCGGTGCGCTGCGCGGCGGCCGCCGCGGCCTGCGGGTCCACACCGCGCTCGAAGCGCTTCGACGCCTCGGAGCCCAGCTTGTGCCGGCGGGCGGTGCGGGCCACGGAGATCGCGTCGAAGTGCGCGGCCTCGATGACGACCTCCGTGGTCGCGGTCGTCTCGTCGGCGTGGTCGGCGATCTCCGTGTCGGCGCCGCCCATGACACCGGCGATGCCGATCGGCCCACGGTTGTCGACGATGACCAGGTCCGCGCCGTCCAGGACGCGCTTCACGCCGTCCAGGGTGGTGATCTTCTCACCGGCGGCGGCGCGGCGGACCCCGATGGGGCCGTCGAGCCGGGTGCGGTCGTAGGCGTGCAGCGGCTGACCGAGCTCCAGCATCACGTAGTTGGTGACGTCGACGGCCAGCGAGATGGGACGCATGCCCGCCTTCTGCAGACGGCGCCGCATCCAGATCGGGGTGCGGGCCTCCGGCTCGAGCCCGACGACGGTGCGCGCGGTGAAGCGGTCGCAGCCGACCGGGTCGGCGATCTGGACCGGGTAGCCGTAGGAGTTCGGCGCCGGGACGTCGAGCAGCGCCGGATCACGCAGCGGCAGGCCGTACGCGGTGGCGGTCTCGCGGGCGACTCCGCGGATCGACAGGCAGTAGCCGCGGTCGGGTGTGACGGCGATGTCGAGGACCTCGTCGTACAGCTCCAGGAGCGCCGTGGCGTCGGTGCCGACCTCGAGCTCGCGCGGCAGCACGATGATGCCGTTCGTACCGTCGTCGCCCATGCCGAGCTCGTCGCCGGAGCAGATCATGCCGCGGGAGACACGGCCGTATGTCTTGCGCTCGGCGATCCGGAAGTCTCCGGGGAGGACCGCGCCGGGCAGCGCGACGACGACCTTGTCGCCCTCGGCGAAGTTCCGGGCGCCACAGATGATCTCCTGGGGCTCACCCGTGCCCCCGGCCCGGCCCACGTCGACGGTGCAGAAGCGGATGGGCTTCTTGAACTCCGTCAGTTCCTCGATGGTGCGGACCTGGCCGACCACCAGCGGTCCGGTCAGACCGGCGCCGAGCTGCTCGACGCTCTCGACTTCGAGTCCTGCCGAGATGAGCTTGGCCTGGACGTCTCGTCCGGTCTCCGTCGCCGGCAGGTCGACGTACTCCCGCAGCCAAGAAAGCGGGACCCGCATCAGATCTCCATCCCGAACGGCCGGGTGAACCGGACGTCACCCTCGACCATGTCTCGCATGTCATCGACGTTGTGGCGGAACATCAGCATCCGCTCGATTCCGAACCCGAAGGCGAAACCGCTGTACTTCTCCGGGTCGACACCGCAGGCGACGAGCACCTTCGGGTTGACCATGCCGCAGCCGCCCAGCTCGATCCAGCCCTCGCTGCCGCAGGTGCGGCACGGCCGGTCCGGGTTGCCGACGGACTCGCCGCGGCAGACGTAGCAGAGCATGTCCATCTCGGCGGACGGCTCGGTGAAGGGGAAGAAGTTCGGGCGGAGCCGGGTCTTCATGGCGGGACCGAAGAGCGCCTGGACCATGTGGTCCAGGGTGCCCTTGAGGTCCGCCATGGTCAGGCCCTCGTCGACGGCGAGCAGCTCGATCTGGTGGAAGACCGGGGTGTGCGTGGCGTCGAGCTCGTCGGTGCGGTAGACGCGGCCGGGGCAGACGACGTACACCGGGGGCTCCCGGTCGATGAGCGCGCGGGCCTGCACCGGAGAGGTGTGGGTGCGCAGCACGACGCCGGACTCGTCGCCGGTGGTCGCCTTGCCGTCGGCGGTGGTTCCCTCGACGAAGAAGGTGTCCTGCATCTGGCGGGCCGGATGGTCCGGCACGAAGTTCAGGGCGTCGAAGTTGAACCACTCGGCCTCGACCTCGGGGCCTTCGGCGACCTCGTATCCCATGGAGACGAAGACGTCGGCGACCCGCTCCATGAGCGTGGTCAGCGGGTGGCGGGCGCCGGCGGGGACGCGGTCGTACGGAAGGGTGACGTCCACCGCCTCCTCGACGAGGACGCGCGCGTCGCGCTCGGCCTCCAGGTCGGCCTGCCGGGCGGCGAGGGCCTTGGAGACGGCACCACGGGCCTGGCCCACCAGCTTGCCCGCGGCGGCCTTGGCCTGCGGCGGCAGCGCGCCGATCTCCCGGTTGGCGAGCGCGAGCGGCGAGGTGCCACCGGTGTGGGCGACCTTGGCGTGCGCGAGCGCGTCGAGGTCACCCGCGGCGGCGAAGGCGGCGAGCGCCTCGTCCCGCATGCGCTCGATCTCTTCCGGTTTCAAGGCCTCGACCTCGACCGGGTCGTACGACTTATTGGGTGCGGACATCTCTTCCCGTGCTTCCGTTTGGCTGGCTGGGCGCGGCCCCGCTCGACGACAAGGGCGCAAACGTGCCAAAGGTCGAGTCTAACGGGGTGCGAGGACGCGGATGAGCCCGTGGGCCGCCCGGACGGCTGATGATCTCGTCAGACGAGATAGGCCGGGGTGCCGACGGGCAGGATAAATCGAAACTCGGCGCCGCCCCGCGGGCCGCGTCCGACGGTGATCGTCCCACCGTGGGCCTCGACGATGCCCTTGACGATGTACAGGCCGAGACCGGTGCCACCGCGCTTGCTCCCCCGCCAGAAGCGGGTGAAGACACGGCCCATCGACTCCTCGGGGATGCCAGGGCCTTCGTCGCTCACGGTGACTGCCGTGCCTTTCTCGTCGTCTTCGAGCAGGGCGGGTGCCACCTCGATGGTGACGGTTCCCTCACCGTGCCGCACGGCATTTTCCAGCAGGTTGCCGAGGACCTGGTCCACCTTGTCCGGATCGGCCCAGAGATCGGGCAGCCCCGGCCGTACGCGGACGAAGAACCGGTCGGGCGACTGGCCGCCGGTCGTGTGGACCTGGATGTGGCGGCCGACGGCGGCGGCGATGTCCACGGGTTGGCGGCGCACCTCCAGCCGCCCGGAGTCGATCCGGGAGATGTCGAGCAGTTCGGCGATGAGCCGGGTGATGCGGCCCGCGTCGGCGTCGACGGTCTCCAGCATCAGGCGCTTCTGGGCGTCGGTGAAACGCTCCCACTTGGCCAGCAGGGTCGCCGTGAACCCCTTGACGGAGGTCAGCGGGGAGCGGAGTTCGTGGGCGACGGTGGCGATCAGCTCGGCGTGGCTGCGTTCGGTGCGGCGGCGGGCCTCGGTGCCGCGCAGGCTCACGACCACGCGGCGGACCGGCCCGGTGGGGTGCTCGCGGACGTAGCGCGCGGAGACGAGGACCTCACGGCCACCGGGCAGCAACAGGTTGCGTTCGGGCTGGCCGCTGCGGGTGGCGAGGCCGCCGTACGGGTCGGTGAGGGGCCACCAGCGGCGGCCCTTGAGGTCCTCCAACGGCAGGGCCCGCTCCAGCGGAAGGCCGAGGGCCTGAGGGCCGGGCACCGCGGCGATGCGGGCGGCGGCGGCGTTGAAGCAGACGACCCGTCCCGTCTCGTCGGCGATGACGAGGCCGTCGGGAAGGTCGTCGGGGTCGATGCCGACGAGGTCCCGTGCACCGGGGCACGCCCCTTCGTCGGCGGGCTTTCCCGGTTCCCCCGGGGCACGCGTCGGGGCGCTCTGTGCGTGTGCGGGACTGTCCGTGCCGACCGTCATCCCCGTTCCCCACCCCTCTGTGTAGCGCAGTGGGCCCCCGAGCCCGTCACCCTACTAGGTGGAGGTGGCCGGATGGACCCCCCTCAGGCGATGGTTCGGGTGCGCTGGGCCCGCGCGGAGGCGTAGAGGCACACGGCGGCGGCCGTCGCGAGGTTGAGGCTCTCGGCCTTGCCGTGGATCGGCACGCGCACCACCGCGTCCGCCAGCGCCCGGGTCTCCTCCGGCAGACCCCATGCCTCGTTGCCGAAGACCCAGGCGGTAGGGCCGCCCATGGTGCCGGCGTCCAGTTCGTCGTCCAGGTCGTTCCGGCCCGCCCCGTCGGCGGCCAGGACGCGCACTCCCGCCGCCTTCAGTCCGGCCACGGCCTGTTCGACCGGGACACCGACGGCGACCGGGAGGTGGAACAGCGAACCGACGGAGGCACGGACGGACTTGGGGTTGTACAGGTCGACGGAGGCATCGGTGAGGACGACGGCGTCGGCGCCGGCGGCGTCGGCACAGCGCAGCACGGTGCCGGCGTTCCCGGGGTCGCGGACGTGGGCGAGGACGGCGACGAGCCTGGGTCGGGCGGCGAGGATCTCCTCGAAGGGCGAGTCGAGGAAGCGGCAGACGCCGACCAGGCCCTGCGGGGTCACGGTCTGGGACACCTCGGCGAGGACGGCGTCGGAGGCGTGGTGCACGCGGGCTCCGGACGCGCGGGCCGCTTCCACGATCTCGGCGTGACGCTCGGCGGCCTCGACGGTGGTGAAGAGTTCGACGAGGGTGGGCGCGTCGTCACCGGCACGGTGCGCCACGGCCTCGCGGACGGCCTGCGGTCCCTCGGCGATGAAGAGGCGGTCCTTGCCCCGGAAGTTGCGCTTGGAGAGCCGGCGGGCGGCGACGACGCGCGGCGAACGCGGGGAGATCAGCTCGGGGGTACCCATGGGGTGTGCGGCTTCTTTCGGGGTCCGGGGCGGTGGAAGGCGAGAGGCGGGCGGGCCGGGTGCGGGCTTCGGGAGCCGGGCGGGAGGGCCGTCCAGGGGCGCGTGGCCCGGCCGTCGTACCCGTGGCCGGGGGCGCGCCGCGACGGCCCACGCCGCTGCCGGGTCCTCACCGGACCGGTGCCCCGCCATGCTCCGGACGCGACCGGACCCGCAGGCCGGAAGGGCTGCGGGTCCGGTGCGGAAGATCTGCGGCCTGGATGGTCAGGCAGCGGCCTTCGGGGCGTTGACGTCGGCCGGCAGCGCCTTCTGCGCGACCTCGACCAGCGCCGCGAACGCGTTGGCGTCGTTGACGGCCAGCTCCGCGAGGATCTTGCGGTCCACCTCGATGTTGGCGGCCTTCAGACCCTGGATGAGGCGGTTGTACGTCATGCCGTTCTGGCGGGCAGCGGCGTTGATGCGCTGGATCCACAGCTGACGGAAGTCGCCCTTGCGCTTCTTGCGGTCGTTGTAGTTGTAGACCAGGGAGTGGGTGACCTGCTCCTTGGCCTTGCGGTACAGGCGCGAGCGCTGCCCGCGGTAGCCGGAGGCCGCCTCGAGGATCGCCCGGCGCTTCTTGTGGGCGTTGACTGCCCGCTTGACGCGTGCCACTTGTTAACTCCTTGTAGCGGGGCCGTGGTTGGACTCACACGACCCGGAAACGAATGGGGCCCGGACTGGGCCGGAGGTTCTCGGTCACCGAGAACCGGAGATCAGTCAGATGCCCAGCATCTTCTTGATCTTGGCCGCGTCGCCCGGGGCCATCTCGGCGTTGCCGGTAAGGCGACGCGTCAGCTTGGACGACTTGTGCTCGAGCAGGTGGCGCTTGCCGGCGCGCTCGCGCAGCACCTTGCCGGAGCCGGTGATCTTGAAGCGCTTCTTGGCACCGGAGTGCGTCTTGTTCTTCGGCATCGCGCCGTAATCTCCTCGTCAGTGGCACTCCCCCGGTGCGGGCACCGGACAACCGGGAGCGTCAGATCTTCGTTTGGTGGTTCCGGGCGGGGCCCGGGGCCGCCTGGAGGGCAGCCCCTCAGGTCACGCCTCGGGGTTCTCGACCGGCGCGTCGGCCGGAGCCTCGGCGGCCGGAGCCGTCTCGTCGGGCGTGGTGCCCTGCCGCTCCGCCTTGCGTGCGGCCTGGGCCTCACGCGCCTCGGCCATGGCCTCGGTCTTCTTCTTGTGCGGGCCGAGAACCATGATCATGTTCCGGCCGTCCTGCTTCGGGTTGGACTCGATGAAGCCAAGCTCCTCGACGTCCGAAGCCAGCCGCTGCAGCAGCCGGAAACCGAGCTCGGGGCGGGACTGCTCACGACCACGGAACATGATCGTGATCTTGACCTTGTCGCCCTGCTTGAGGAACCGGACGACGTGACCCTTCTTGGTGTCATAGTCGTGCGGGTCGATCTTCGGCCGGAGCTTCATCTCCTTGATGACCGTGTGCGCCTGGTTCTTGCGCGCCTCACGGGCCTTCATGGCCGATTCGTACTTGAACTTTCCGTAGTCCATGAGCTTGCACACGGGCGGACGGGCGTTCGCCGCGACCTCTACCAGGTCGAGGTCGTACTCCTGTGCCAGCTCCAGGGCCTTGGCAAGCGGAACAATCCCGACCTGCTCGCCGCTGGGACCGACAAGTCGCACCTCGGGAACGCGAATCCGGTCGTTGATGCGGGGCTCGGCGCTGATGGATCCTCCTCGGTAGCACCACACGACCGTCTGGCGGACGGACGCGTAACGTCTGTTTCAAGTGACCAACCGCGCCGGTACATGAAAAATGCCCCGGACGGGACACAGGCGGGGCTCCATGGAAATACCGGAGCACCGCCGCGGTCAACCGCGGGGCGCACATCGGGCGGCTTCCATCGTCCGTACGGAACGATGGGCGCCGCCTGACCGGTGACCCGCCGCCCTGAGGGCGGCCAGGTGGGAGAGCGGAGCCTCCACTTGTGGGCCGGGCACATAGATGTCCGGCCGGTCGTTACACAAGGTTAGCACCGCCCGCGACGGTTTGCTAACCGAGGACCACGCGAAGGGCAAGCGGCGCACCGGCTTATCGTGTGGGCATGAGCGAAACGCCCCCCACCGACTCCCCCGGCTTCGACGAGATGACCCGTGACATCGCGGAGGTCCCCGCCGTCGAGGTCATCGTGACCGTCGCGGTCAACCTGATGAGCGCCGCGGCCGTCAAGCTCGGGCTGACCGAGGACGGCGAGGCCCACAAGGACCTCGACGAGGCCCGCAAGCTGGTGCACGCCCTCGCGGGCCTGCTGGACGCCGGTGCCACGGAGATCAGTTCCTTCCACGCGGCGCCGCTGCGGGACGGCCTGAAGTCCCTCCAGCTGGCCTTCCGCGAGGCCTCGGTCATCCCCGACGAGCCGGGCCAGGGTCCGGGCGAGAAGTACACCGGTCCCGTCTACGGCTAGGACGTGTTGTGAAAGTCCCTCCTGGCCTCCGGGCGGACGGAGCTACTTCCGCAACACGCCCTGCTGGTGCCGCGCCAGGCGGCCTTCGCACTGTCGCGATGTCCGCCCCGGCGAGCGCCACCGTTCATTCCCTGACGTAGAAGGGCTCGCCCGGAGGCGTCGCCGAGACCGGCAGCAGTGCCAGGTCGAGGCCGCGCACCAGGCGGGCCCTCAGCGTCTCGTCGGCGGCCAGGGCACGGGCCACGCGCTGGGCGGCCTCCGCTGGAGCGGTGTCGCCCGCCAGGACCAGGGCGAGCGTCCCGTCGGCGTTGCCGGGCCCGAGGTGAGCCCGCAGAACCGCCGGCTCGGCCGCGACGGCGGCCCGTACCGCCTCGCGCACCGCCGGGTCGTCCAGCGGGGCCGCGCTGGCACGGCCCTCCGCGAGGGCCAGCAGCGCCGGTCCGCTGAGCTGGTACGGCACCGGTCCCGCGAGATCGAGGACCACGGTGTCCGCGTTCTCGTGCGCGGCGGCCTGGAGCGCCTGGCGCAAGGGCACGGCGACGGGGCGGGCGGCCGGGTCCCACCGCGCGAGCGTGTCGGTCGAGGTGAAGGCGGGCAGGGCGCGCCGGTCACCGGCGGTGAGCGTCGGCACCGCCATGTCGCTGGTCTTCTCACGGCGCAGACCCGTCTCCGGGTCCTCCTCGGCCTCGCCGAGGACGGCCACGACGGGCACGAGCAGGCGCGCCGTCCGCAGCGCCGTGAGGACGGGACCGTGTGCGGTCGGGTCCTCCGCCCAGGCCGCGAGGGCCGCGGTGAGTTCGGGATCGGCGGTGCCGTCGTCGTCGGAGAAGCCGGGGTCGGGAATGTTCTTGAGCGCCACCCGACGAGCCTAACCGGCGCGGGGCGCCGGGTTTCCCCGCGGGTCGGCCGGGGCTCCCGCGGCGGGCTCGCAGCCGCGGCGCGTCAGAGCCTGTCGGGTGGCCATCGGCCGACCGGCGGACGCGGTCTGGTGCGTGCGATGCCAAGGCGCCGGAATGCCTCTGTAGCGGAGCCACCGGACATCCCGGCGACGCCGGCAACGTGCGTGCCCGGCCGTGACCGCCCGGTCAGAGGCCACCCGACAGGCTCTCAGAGGAACGAGCGGGGCGGGCGGGGGCCGGCGAGGCGTCCGCGCCACAGGACCACCGCGAGAGCGAGCAGCAGGGCCCCGAGGCCGCCGGCGGCGGGAGCGAGCAGTCCGACCGGGTGCCCCTCGTCGCCCGTCGGCCGGGGGCCGGGCCCGAAGTACCGCCCCGCGTATCCGGCCGAGGCGTCCTTCGGGTCCGCGCCGGCGAGCCGGGCTCCGGCCTCGATGGCGGCGGCCGGGTCGACGGTGCCGTACCCCTTCGCGTCGCTCCGGCCGCCCTTCGGGCTGTTCCGCGCGGTGTCGACGAGCAACCGCTTGACCTGGGCGGGCGTCAGGTCGGGGTGGGCGGAGCGGACGAGGGCGACGGCGCCGGAGACGAAGGCGGCGGCGGCGCTGGTGCCCCAGCCCTCGTAGTAGCGGCGGTCGGGGTCGGCGATGACGATGTCGACGCCCGGGGCACTCACGGTGGCGTACCAGCGGCTGGTGGAGAAGGACGCGTGGGTGCCGAACCGGTCGACGGCGGTGACGGCTATCACCCCCGGGTAGGCCGCGGGGTACGAGATGTGGTCGCCCTTCTCACCGCCGTTGCCGGCCGACGCCACGACGGAGACGCCCTTGGCGAGGGCGTACTGGACGGCGGCGTCCTCGCCGGACTCGGGATGGGCCGACTTGGAGTCGTCGCCGAGGGAGAGGTTGATGACGTCGGCTCCGTGGTCCACCGCCCAGCGGATGCCCTCGGCCAGGGCCGTGCCCCGGCTCTTGCGGGCCTTCTCCCGGGCTTTGTCGGTGCCTTCGAGGATGACCCGGACGGGCAGCACGCTCACCCGGGGGGCGATGCCGAGGACACCGTCCTCGCCGCCGGGTCCGTGCCCGTGGCCGGCGATGATGCCGGCCATGGCGGTGCCGTGGCGAGCCCATGCGCGGTCGCCGCGTTCGGCGCCGAATCCGATCAGGTCGGTGCCGGGCAGGACGGAACCCTCGAGGTCGGGGTGTTCGGCGTCGACCCCGGTGTCGAGGACGGCGACGGTGATGCCCTCGCCCTGCGTCGTACGCCAGGCGTCGGCGGTGTGCAGGGCCTCCAGACCCCACTGGCGGGCGCGGATGGTGTCCGCGAACGCCGGCGTGGTGGTCGCGGGAAGGACGGTGAAGGCGCTCGCGAGGAGAGCGGCGGTGAGGGCGTGGAGCCCCGGTCGGCGACGGGTCACCGGGTGTTCCCCCCGGCCGCCGCGGCGACCGCCGCGCGCAGTCCGCCTTCGACGCCGTCGGCGACTCCCTTGGCCTCGTGGCCCAGTCCCGCCTCGGCGGGAGCGGTCGTCTGCTCGTCGGCCATGGCCTGGTCGGCGGGCTGGGGGGTGGGGACGCGGCGGCCGTCGGCGAAGCCGGAGACGGAGTACACGACGACGGGCAGGTCGGGCAGGGGGTGGGTCCACCAGCTGGCGCGCTGTCCGTCGCCGAACCGGGCGGCGACGGTGTCCGCTCCGGACAAGGCGGGGGGGACGTCCGCTCCGAGCCCAGGGCCGAGGGTGCGCATGGCGGCGGGGTCCGCCTGGGTGAAGACCAGTCCGACAGTGATGACGCTGGTGGCGGTGGCGTCGGTGTACGTGGCGCGGACGACGCGGTCGCAGCCGACGGGCCGCAGGGCGGTGAGCAGGCTTGCGGACAGGACGGCCGTCGAGCAGGGGGCGTCGGGCGCCACGACGACGCGGGTCCAGGTACGGGCGGCGCCGCCGGGTCCCGCTCCGGGGCCGGGGAGGCTGCGGGGGAAGAGGGTGTCGACGGGGACGCTGTGCCACAGCGTCCTCGCCTCGGCGAAGCCGGCGGGCTCCTCCGGCCTCACGGCGTCGGTGGCGGCGAGCACCGCTCCGGCGACGGCTCCGCCGACGAGTCCGAGCCCGAGCACGAGGCACGCCCCGGCGGCGACGGTACGGCCGGTACGGCGTTCCCGTACCGGGCGCAGACGCGTGGTGGTCTCGCCGGGCGACTCGGGGGGCGCGGCATACGGGCGGTACGCGCCGTAGGTGCCGTATGCCTGCTCGGGACGGGCGCCGAAGGCGCCGCCGGGCGGCGCGGCGGGCGTGGGCCGTGGGTACGCCCGCCCGTGTGGGCTCGTGGCGTCGGCGGCACGCACACGGCGCAGCCGGGTGGTCGTCTCGTCGGCGGGAGCCGGAGCTACGGGGGGCGGAGCCGCCGCGGGCGGTGCGGCGGGCCGGGGCGGGACGGGGGCCGGCTGTCCGGGGCGCGGTGGCGGGCTCTGCTCACCGCCGGTCAGCGGGCGCGTCCGGGGGCGCGAGCCGTCGGCGCCGGGGCCGGCGTCCGGGCGCGGTTCCGTCGTACCGGCCCCTGCCGGAGCGGACTCCCGGACATCCGCCGCGCGGGGGCGCACGAGGCCCGGGGCGGCCGGGGTCTGGAGGGCGGGCGTGGCGCTCGCGGGGACGCGGGGGGCACCGGCGGGCGGGAGCGGGGCGGGAAGCAGCGCGTCGGTGATGCGGGACGCGGGATGGTGTGAGTCGGTCGTCATCCCCACCCCCCTGGTCGTACCGGCAATGCCGGTCACTCTACGGGCTGTTCCCTCCGGGATGGGAACCCAGGGGCTACCTCTCCGCAACCCGGTCTGGCAAGCTCGGGCCATGACTCCCCGTGCCGCCGACCGGGCCCGGTACGACCGGGCCACCGCCGCACTCGACGCGCCCGTGGCGATCGTCGACCTGGAGGCGTTCGACTCCAACGCCGACGACCTGGTACGCCGGGCCGGAGGCAAGCCGATCCGGGTCGCGAGCAAGTCCGTACGGTGCCGTGCGCTCCTGGAGCGGGTGCTGGCTCGCGAGGGCTTCGCCGGGATCATGTCGTTCACACTGGCCGAATCGCTCTGGCTGGTCCGGGCCGGGTTCGAGGACGTGCTCCTCGCCTATCCCTCCGCCGACCGCGCCGCCTTCGGCGAGCTGACCTCCGATCCCAAACTGGCGGCGGCCGTGACCGTGATGGTCGACGACCCGGCGCAGCTGGACCTCGTCGACCAGGCGCGTGCGGGCGGTTCCGAGGAGGTCCGGGTCTGTCTGGAGCTCGACACCTCGCTCCGGCTGCTCGGCGGGCGGGTCAGGGTCGGTTCCCGGCGTTCCCCTCTGCGCGAGCCCGCCCAGCTGGCGGAGCTGGCACGGTCGGTGGTGCGGCGGCCGGGCTTCCGGCTGGTCGGCGTCATGGCGTACGAGGGGCACGTCGCCGGTGTGGGAGACGACGTCGCCGGTCGGCCGCTGCGTTCGCGCGCGGTCCGCCTGATGCAGTCCGCGGCCCGCAGGGAGCTCGCGACCCGGCGTGCCGCCGTGGTCCGCGCCGTCCGGGCGGTGGCACCGGATCTGGAGTTCGTCAACGGGGGCGGCACGGGCAGCGTGCAGCACACGGCCGCCGAGGACGCGGTGACGGAGATCGCGGCCGGGTCCGGCTTGTACATGCCGCGGCTCTTCGACCACTACACGTCCTTCACCGGGCGCCCGGCGGCCCTGTTCGCCCAGCCGGTGGTGCGCCGCCCCGGCGTCGGCGTGGTGACCGTGCTCGGCGGCGGCTATCCCGCGTCCGGCGCCGCCGGACGGGACCGGCTGCCCGTCCCCTACCTGCCGGAGGGCCTGCGCTACGAGCCCCAGGAGGGGCCGGGCGAGGTGCAGACGCCGCTGCTCGGTTCCGCCGCGGACGATCTCCTGATCGGCGACAAGGTGTGGTTCCGGCACGCGAAGGCAGGCGAACTGTGCGAACGCTTCGACAGCCTGCGGCTGGTGGAGGGCGACCGGATCGCGGCGACCGTGCCCACCTACCGGGGTGAGGGGCGCACCTTTCTCTGACCGTCCGGCGGCGCGGCGGTCCGGCGACGGGGCGGCAGGACCGGAAGCGGGAGGAACGGGACGGGAGCGGGGCTCCCTTCGCTCCCTGGGGCGCCGTCAGCGTCGCCGCCGCGCTCCACAGGAGGGCCCGGCGACGCCCGGCGGGCGGCGGCGAGGCGGCCGCGGGCCCCACCGCCGTCGGCCCCGCCGCGCGGGTGTGCGCGGTCCAGGACGTGCCGTCCCACGAGCGTTCGACGGTGGGCAGAGCCGGGTCCGGGTACCAGCCGGGCGGAGTCGTCATGGCCGTCCGCGCAGCCTGGAGCGCGGGTTGGTGAGCCGTACACGGACTCCCCGCCGGCCGGTCGGCGCGCTGGTGTGTCCCGGCCGCGGGGGCCTACAGGGGGGTCACGTAGGCGCCGGAGATCCCGCCGTCGACGAGGAAGTCGGTGGCGTTGACGAAGGAGGAGTCGTCGCTGGCCAGGAAGGCCACGGCCGCGGCGATCTCCTCGGCCTCGGCGAACCGGCCGACGGGGATGTGCACCAGACGGCGGGCGGCGCGCTCCGGGTCCTTGGCGAACAGCTCCTGGAGGAGGGGGGTGTTGACGGGCCCCGGGCAGAGCGCGTTGACGCGGATACCGTCGCGGGCGAACTGGACCCCCAGTTCACGGGACATGGCGAGCACGCCGCCCTTGGAGGCGGTGTAGGAGATCTGGCTCGTGGCGGCGCCCATGACGGCGACGAAGGAGGCCGTGTTGATGATGGAACCGCGGCCCTGGCGCCGCATGTAGGGCAGGGCGGCCTTGCAGCAGAGGTAGACGGAGGTGAGGTTGACGTCCTGGACGCGCTTCCACGCCTCCAGGCCGGTGGTGAGGATGGAGTCGTCGTCGGGGGGCGAGATTCCGGCGTTGTTGAAGGCGATGTCGACGGAGCCGTAGGTGTCGAAGGCCGTCTTGAACAGCGCCTCGACCTGCTCGGGGTCGGTGACGTCGACCCGGACGAAGGTGCCGCCGACCTCCTCCGCGGCGGCCTTTCCCGCGGTCTCGTCGATGTCGCCGCAGACGACATGGGCGCCTTCGGAGGCCAGGCGGCGTGCGGTGGCGAGGCCGATGCCGCTGCCGGCTCCGGTGATGACGGCGGTGCGGCCGACGAGGCGGCGACAGACGATCGAGTCGGTCATGTGAGTCATGCCTCCGTGCTTTCCGTGCTGATGAAGACGTTCTTGGTCTCGGTGAAGGCGGTCAGGGCGTCGGGGCCGAGCTCCCGGCCGAGGCCGGACTGCTTGTAGCCGCCGAAGGGAGTCCAGTAGCGGACGCTGGAATGGGAGTTGACGGAGAGGTTGCCGGCCCGGACGGCGCGGGAGACGCGGACGGCGCGGCCCACGTCACGGGTCCAGATCGATCCGGACAGCCCGTACTCGGTGGCGTTGGCGAGGCGGACGGCGTCGGCCTCGTCCTCGAACGGCAGCACGACGGCGACCGGGCCGAAGACCTCTTCCACGGCACAGGGCGCGTCCTCGGCGACGCCGGTCAGGACGGTCGGCGGGAACCAGAAGCCGGGTCCCTCGGGAGCCTTGCCCCGGATGCCGGGGAGGGAGTCGGGGACGTAGGCACGCACCCGTTCCAGCTGGGCCCGGGAGATCAGCGGTCCCATCCGGGTGCGCTCGTCGGCCGGGTCGCCGACGACGATCTCCTCGACAGCCGGGGCGAGCAGTTCCAGGAACCGGTCGTAGACGGAGCGCTGGACGAGGAGGCGGGTGCGGGCGCAGCAGTCCTGGCCGCTGTTGTCGAGGAAGGACATCGGGGTCGCCGCCGCCGCCGCTTCGACGTCGGCGTCGGCGAAGACGATGTTCGGGCTCTTGCCACCGAGTTCCAGGGTCACGCGCTTCACCTGGTCCGCACACGTCGCCATGATGCTCTTGCCCACCCGGGTCGAACCGGTGAAGACGATCTTGGCGACCCCGGGGTGCCGGACGAGCGCGTCGCCCGCGACGGCGCCCTCCCCCGGCAGGACTTGGAGGAGTCCTTCGGGCAGGCCGGCGTCGAGGGCGAGCTCCGCCAGCCGCAGCGCGGTGAGGGGGGTGACCTCGGCGGGCTTGAGGATCACCGCGTTGCCGGCGGCGAGCGCCGGGGCGAGGGCCCAGGCGGCGATCGGCATGGGGAAGTTCCACGGCGCGATGACGCCGACGACACCGAGGGGTTCGAGGATCGTGATGTCGAGGCCACCGGCCACCGGGATCTGCCGGCCGCTGAGGCGCTCGACCCCTCCCGCGGCGAAGTCGAGCAGGTCCCGGACGTTCCCCGCCTCCCAGCGGGCGTTGCCGAGGGTGTGGCCCGCCTCGCGGACCTCCAGCAGGGCCAGTTCCTCCACATGGGCGTCGACGACTGCGGCGAATCGGCGCAGCAGCCGGGCACGGTCGGCGGGGGACGCGGCGGCCCAGCCTCGCTGGGCGGCGCCGGCGCGGACGACGGCGGCGTCGACGTCCGCACGGCTCGCGGCGGGGACGGTCGCGACGACCTCTTCGGTCGCCGGGTTGAGTACCTGGAGCAACTCTTTCCTCACATGCGTTCGAAGGAGCGGCGCAGCTCCCAGTCGGTCACCGCGGCGTCGTACGCGTCGAGTTCCACGCGGGCCATGTTGCGGTAGTGCGCGACGACCTCGTCGCCGAAGGCGGCCTTGGCGACGGGGCTGGTCTCCCAGAGCTCCGCGGCCTCGCGCAACGTGGTGGGGACATGGGCGTACTCGGCGGTGTAGGCGTTGCCGTCGCAGGCCGGGGGCAGTTCGAGTCGCTGCTCGATGCCGTACAGGCCGGCCGCGACGAGTCCGGCGACCGCGAGGTAGGGGTTGACGTCTCCTCCGGGGAGGCGGTTCTCGAAGCGCATCGAGCGGCCGTGACCGACGACGCGCAGGGAGCAGGTGCGGTTGTCCACGCCCCAGGCGACGGCGGTCGGGGCGAAGGAGCCCGACTGGAAACGCTTGTACGAGTTGATGTTCGGGGCGTAGAGAAGGGAGAAGTCGCGCAGGGCGGCGAGCTGGCCGGCGAGGAAGTGGCGCATCACCTCCGACATCCCGCCGGGCCCGTCACCGGCCATCATGTTGCGGCCCGGCTCGTCGACGGACTGGAGCGAGAGGTGGATGTGGCAGGAGTTGCCCTCACGTGCGTTGTACTTCGCCATGAAGGTGAGCGAGACGCCCTCCTGGGAGGCGATCTCCTTGGCGCCGGTCTTGTAGACGGCGTGCTGGTCGCAGGTGACGAGGGCCTCGTCGTACTTGAACGCGATCTCGTGCTGTCCCGGGTTGCACTCGCCCTTGGCGGATTCGACGGTCAGGCCCGCCCCGGCCATCTCGTTGCGGATGCGGCGCAGCAGCGGTTCGACGCGTCCGGTGCCGAGGACGGAGTAGTCGATGTTGTACTGGTTGACCGGGGTCAGGTTCCGGTAGTTCGCGTCCCATGCCTGCTCGTAGGTGTCCTTGAAGACGATGAACTCCAGCTCCGTGCCGACGTGGGCGGTGTAGCCGTGTGCGGCGAGCCGTTCCAGCTGGCGGCGCAGGATCTGTCGGGGCGCGGCGACGACGGGCGAGCCGTCGTTCCAGGCGAGGTCGGCCATGAGCATCGCCGTACCCTCGTTCCAGGGCACACGGCGCAGGGTGGTGAGGTCGGGGTGCATGGCGAAGTCGCCGTAGCCGCTGTCCCAGGAGGACATCGCGTAGCCGTCGACCGTGTTCATCTCGGCGTCGACGGCCAGCAGGTAGTTGCAGCCCTCGGTGCCGTGGTCGAGCACGTCGGTCAGGAAGAACGGGGCGGCGAACCGCTTGCCCTGGAGACGCCCCTGCATGTCGGGGAAGGCCAGGACGACGGTGTCGATCTCACCGCTGCCGACGAGGGCGCGTAGCTCCTCGACGGAGAGCGGGGCTTTGCGGTCTGCCACGGGACAACTCCTCCTTTGGCCATCCGGAAGCCATAAGGTATTGCCGAAGACCATTGCTTGGGAAGGGGAAACCGCGACGTGGCGAAGATCGGTGGCGAGACGGAGGCGGGCGCGGACGTGCCGGACCGGCTGACACCCGTGCTGAGGCCGGTCCGGGCGGGCAACGGCTTCGAGGAGGCGCTGGAGCAGATCCTCCAGGTGGTCCGGCTGGGCCTGGTGCCCGGCGGGGAGCGGCTGCCGGCCGAGCGCGAACTGGCCGAGCGGATGGGGATCAGCCGGGTGACGCTGAGGGAGGTCCTGAAGGTCCTCCAGGAGCAGGGGCTGGTGGAGAGCCGCCGGGGCCGTTACGGCGGAACGTTCGTACGGCAGCGCCCCCAGACGGCCGACGAGGCGGAGCTGCGCCGCCGGATCGCCTCGGTCGACATGGAGGACACACTGCGCTTCCGCGAGGTCCTGGAGGTGGGGGCGGCGGGACTGTGTGCGGCGCACGGGCTGCCGGAGAAGGGCGCGGCCCGGCTGCGGACGGCCCTCGCGGCGACGCATGACGCACCGCTGGCCGACTACCGGCGCCAGGACACCCTGCTGCACCTCACGCTGGCCGAGCTGTCCGGATCACCGACGCTCACGGCGCAGTACGCGGCCGTGCGGGCCACCGTGAACGACCTGCTGGACGGCATCCCCCTGCTCGTACGGAACCTGGAGCACTCGCAGCACCAGCACACGGCGCTGGTGGAGGCGGTGCTCGACGGCGACGCGGACGGGGCGCGCGAGGTGATGCGGGAGCACTGCGGGGGCACGGCGGCGCTGCTGCGCGGATTCCTGACCTGAGCGGGCGCCCCGGCGGCGACCGCGTAACCCGAAAGTAACGCAGGGGGGTTGCGTTCTCGCCGACCCAGCGCAAAGGTATGGGACCAATCCATTGGGCTCGACGCGGGAGCTGACGCTGCCATGACCCTCGAAGACACCACCGGGAACAGCACCGCGCCGCCGCGGGACGACTATCTGGAGCGCAGGGCCCTGCGGCGCGGCAGCGCGGGCTGGCTGCTGCTCACCGGGCTCGGCGTCGCCTATGTCGTCTCCGGCGACTTCTCCGGCTGGAACATCGGCCTGTCCAAGGCGGGTTTCGGCGGACTCGCCGTCGCCACCGTCCTCATGGGCGCGATGTACGCCTGCCTGGTCTTCGCCCTGGCCGAACTCTCCGCCATCCTCCCCACGGCGGGCGGCGGCTACGGGTTCGCCCGCAGGGCGCTCGGCACCTGGGGCGGCTTCCTCACCGGAACCGCGATCCTGATCGAGTACGTACTGGCTCCCGCCGCGATCTCCATCTTCATCGGCGACTACGTCGAATCCCTGGGGCTGTTCGGCCTGGAGTCGGGCTGGCCGGTCTACCTCGCCTGCTTCGTCGTCTTCATCGGCATCCACCTGTGGGGTGTGGGCGAGGCACTGCGGTTCAGCCTGATCGTGACGGCCATCGCGGTCGCGGCACTGGTCATCTTCGCCTGCGGCGCGCTCACCGACTTCCACGTCGACGGGCTGAACGACATCCCGGTCGACGGCGAGGCGCTCGGCTCGAACTCCTGGCTGCCGTTCGGCCTGCTCGGGATCTGGGCGGCGTTCCCCTTCGGCATGTGGTTCTTCCTCGGGGTCGAGGGCGTGCCGCTCGCGGCCGAGGAGGCCAAGGACCCGGTCCGCTCGATGCCGAAGGCGCTCGCCCTGTCGATGGCCATCCTGGCACTGCTGGCCGTGGTGACCTTCTTCGCCGCGACCGGGTCGCGCGGCGCGGCGGCGATCCAGGAGGCGGGCAACCCGCTGGTGGTGGCGCTCCAGGGCGACGGCGAGCCGACCGCGCTCAGCCGCTTCGTGAACTACGCGGGTCTCGCCGGACTGGTCGCCTCCTTCTTCTCCCTGATCTACGCCGGTTCCCGGCAGCTCTTCGCGCTCTCCCGGGCGGGCTACCTGCCCCGGTTCCTGTCCCTGACCAGCCGCCGCAAGTCGCCGTACCTCGGGTTGCTGATCCCCGGGGCGATCGGCTTCGCCCTGGCCGCCGGAACCGGGAACGGCGCGCGGATGCTGAACATCGCCGTGTTCGGCGCCACCATCTCGTACGCCCTGATGGCGCTCTCGCACATCGTGCTGCGGCGCCGCGAGCCGGACCTGCACCGGCCGTACCGGACGCCGGGCGGTGTGGTGACCTCGTCCGTCGCCTTCGCGCTCGCCCTGTCGGCCCTGGTGGCGACCTTCCTGGTGGACCAGGACGCGGCGCTCATGGCGCTGGGCGTCTATGTGATCGCCCTCGCCTACTTCGCGTTCTACAGTCGACATCATCTGGTGGCCAAGGCGCCGGAGGAGGAGTTCGCGGCGCTGGCGGCGGCCGAGGCCGAACTCGAACGCGACTGACGCTCCCGTATCCCCCCGACGCTCCGACCGGAGGAAGTCCCGTGACCAAACCGCTCATCGGCGTGACGACCTATCTGGACCAGGCACGCTGGGGCGTGTGGGACATGCGGGCCGCGCTGCTGCCGGCTCCCTACCCCCGGCTCGTCCAGGAGAGCGGCGGCCTCGCGACGATGCTGCCGCCGGGCCCCCCGGACACCGCGGCGGAACTGGTGGCCCGCCTGGACGGCCTGGTGGTGGCGGGCGGAGCCGACGTCGAGCCGGTACGGTACGGCGCCGAGGCCGACCCCCGCACCGGCCCGCCGGCGCGAGCCAGGGATGCCTGGGAACTGGCTCTCATCGAGGCGGCGCTGGCCTCGGGAACCCCCCTGCTCGGCATCTGCCGGGGCATGCAGCTGCTGAACGTGGCGCGCGGCGGGACCCTGCTCCAGCACCTGGACGGCCATGTCGAGGCGGTCGGCGTGATCGGCCGCCACGCGGTGAAACCGGTCCCGGGCACGCTCTACGCCTCACTGGCACCGGAGCTCACGGACGTGCCGACCTATCACCACCAGGCGGTGGACCGCCTGGGGCGCGGGCTGATCCCCTCCGCGTACGCGGAGGACGGCACGGTCGAGGCGGTGGAGGCGGCCGACGCGCCCTGGGCGCTGGGCGTCCAGTGGCATCCGGAGATGGGCGAGGACCTGCGCGTGATGGAGGGCCTGGTCCGGGCGGCGACCGCACCCGCCTGAGGACACGCACGCCTGAGGACAGGCTCTGAGGACGCCGGGCGCGGGCGGCGTCGTACCGGTGGAGCCGTACCGCGGGTCGCCTCCGGCCCGCTACTCGGGCAGCGGGCGGTCGTCGACGACGTTCTTCATGACGAGGGTGGACGTCAGACGCTGGACGCCGGGCAGCCGCGCGAGCCGCTGGTCGTACAGCTCCTGGAAGGCCGCCAGGTCGGCGGTGGCCACGCGCAGGAGGTAGTCGGGTTCGCCGAACAGCCGCTGGGCCTGGAGCACGTGCGGCACGGCCGTCACCGCCTCCTCGAAGGCGTCGACGGTGCCGGGGTCCTCCCAGCGCAGGGTGGCGAAGACGAGGGCCTCGAAGGTGAGACCGAGGGCGGCCGGGTCGACGACGGCGCGGTAGCCGCGGATCGCCCCTTGGCGTTCCAGGTCGCGCAGGCGGCGGTGGCAGGGCGAGACACTCAGCCGCACGCGGGCGGCCAGCTCGGTGACCGTCAGCCGGCCGTCCAGCTGGAGTTCGGCAAGAATCTTCCGGTCCATGGCATCCATAGAGAAGATTCTCCCCCAAGACTGGCACACCTGGGGAAAATACGGGAACACATTCGGACGTATCCCATCTAGCCTTCCTCACGCAACGCGCGACGTGAGAGGGATCGATCCGTGGACACGACCACACTGGCGGCCTTCCTGGCCGTGGACCTGCTGCTGGTGTTCACCCCGGGGGCCGACTGGGCCTATGCGATATCCGCCGGTCTGCGCGACCGGTCGGTCGTCCCGGCCGTCGCCGGACTGACGGCCGGGTACGCGGGCTACACCCTGCTCGCCGTGGCCGGCCTGGTGGTGATCGTGGCGAGTTCGGGGACCGTGCTCACCGTCCTGACCGTCGCCGGAGCCGCCTATCTGATGTGGCTGGGCTGGGACGTCCTGCGCCGCCCCGTCGCCCTGGGCACGCCCGCGGAGCCCCTCGCCCCGTCGCGCGGGCGGATCATCCTGAGGGGAGCCGGGACCAGCGGCCTGAACCCCAAGGCACTGCTGCTGTACTTCTCGCTCTTCCCGCAGTTCGTCGACCCCACGGGCGGCTGGCCCGTCGCCGCGCAGACCGGACTGCTCGGCACGCTCCACATGACCACCTGCGCCCTGGTCTACCTCGCCGTCGGCGTCCTCGCCCGCACGGTACTGACGACCCGGCCCTCCGCGGCCAGGGCCGTCACCCGCGTCTCGGGTGTCATGATGCTCGCCATCGGCGGGTTCCTGCTGGCGGAGCGCCTGGCCGGCTGACGGGTACCGGTCGTCGCACGAGGACCGGCCTCCCTGGCGGCCCCTCCGGCCGGTCCGTCACGCCCCGGCCCGCGGGCCACCCGACAGCCTCTCAGCCGCGGGTCAGCGAGAGCAGGTCACGTGCCGGGCCGGTGGGGCGGTGGCCGACGGGCCAGACGGCACGCAGGTCACGGCGCAGCTCGACGCCGGCGACCGGGACCTCGACCAGGCGGCGCGAGGCGAGTTCCTCCGCGACGGCCAGTTCGCTCAGGACCGCGGGACCCGCGGCGCTGACCGCGGCCGCCTTCACCGCCGTGGTGGAGGCGAGTTCGAGCAGCGGCTGCGCCAGCCCGCCGTGGGCCGCGAGCGCCGAGTCGAGGACCTGACGGGTACCCGAGCCGCGTTCCCGCAGGATCAGGGGGGTGGCGGCCAGTTCGCCGGGGTCCAGTGGCGCACGGCGCCGGGCCCACGGGTGGGAGGGCGCGGTGACCACGGCGAGCCGGTCGTGGGCGACGACCGTCCCGTCCAGCCCCTCGGGCACCGCGAGACCCTCCACGAACCCCAGGTCCGCCTCGTCGGTCAGCAGCCGTTCGGCGACCGCCGCCGAGTTCCCGGCCAGCAGGGACACCGCGGTGCCGGGCCGCCCCGCGCGCAGCGCGATCAGCCACCCCGGCAGCAGGTACTCGGCGATCGTCATGGACGCGGCCACCCGCAGCCGTGAATCCCGCCGGCCGCGCAGGGCCTGCGCCCCCGCGTCGAACGCCTCGGCCGCCTCGACGATCCGCCGCGCCCAGTCCGTCACCAGCGCCCCGGCGTCGGTGAGCCGCGAGCCCCGAGGTGAGCGGTCCACCAGTGCCACGCCGAGTTGCCGCTCCATCGACCGGATCCGGCTGCTCGCGGCGGGCTGGGTGATTCCCACCTCGCGGGCGGCCCGCCCCAGGCTCCCGTGACGGGCGACGGCCAGGAGCAGTTCCAGCGCGCCCAGGTCGGGGACCCGGTGGGACAGCGGGACGGTGGGAACGGACGACGGCTCACTGCTCATAAAGCCAGCTTATGGCGTCATAGCCCGGTGATCCCTGGTGGGGCGGCGGAAGCCGGACGACGGTGGGGGCATGGCAACCCTCGCACCGTCTCCTCCGGTCCCCCGCGCCACCACCCCCGGCGTACGGGCGGCCCCGGTCCGTCACCTCGGCCCCCAGTGGTACGCGCCGGTGATGGGAACCGCCATCGTGGCAAGCGCGGGAGCCGGCCTCCCCATCGCGGTCCCCGGCCTGCGCACCGCCTGCACGGCCGTCTGGTCCCTGTCCCTGGTGATGCTCCTGGCCCTGCTCGCGGCCCGCGCGGCGCACTGGGCGTACCACCGCGACCAGGCCCGAACCCACCTCCTGGACCCGTCCGTCGCCCCGTTCTACGGCTGTCTGTCGATGGCTCTGCTCGCGGTCGGCGGTGCCACACTGCTGGTCGGACGGGACTGGATCGGGCTGCCCGCCGCCGTCGCGGTCGACACCATCCTGTTCACCGCCGGGACGGCGACCGGCCTGGCCGCCGCCGTCGCCGTGCCCTACCTCATGGTGGTGCGCCACCGGATCGAGGGCGCGTCGCCGGTGTGGCTGCTGCCGGTCGTGGCACCGATGGTCTCCGCCGCGCTCGGCCCGCTGCTGCTGCCCCATCTGCCCGCCGGGCAGGCACGGCAGTCGCTGCTGATCGCCTGCCACGCCCTGTTCGGCCTGAGCCTGCTGGCCACCCTCCTGATGCTCCCGCTGGTCTTCGGGCGTCTCGTGACCGGCGGCCCCCTCCCCCTCGCCCTGACGCCCACCCTCTTCCTGGTCCTCGGGCCACTGGGCCAGTCGACCACCGCCGCGGCCCACTTCGCCGACGCCGCCCCGGGTGTGCTGCCCGCGCCCTACGCCGACGGTCTCTCGGCCTTCGCCGTCCTGTACGGCGTGCCGGTGACGGGATTCGCCCTGCTGTGGCTGGTGCTGGCCGGGGCGATGGTGCTGCGGGCGCGTCGGCGCGGCATGCGCTTCGCGATGACCTGGTGGGCTTTCACGTTCCCCGTCGGGACCTGCGTGACGGGCGCCGGAGGACTCGCGCGGCACACGGACCTGGCGGCGGCGCGGTGGCTCACGGTCGGCCTGTACCTGCTCCTGGTCGTGGCCTGGCTGGTGGCCGCCCGGCACACCGTGCGCGGGCTGGTCAGCGGCGCGCTGCTCGCAGCGCCCGCCCCAGCGCCGCCGGCGCCTCGGCCAGCGATGGCCCGTACCAGGTGAGGAGTCGACCGTCCACCAGCGCGGCCGGTGTCCCGGGGAATGCCTCGGGGCCGTCGTCGGCGGTGAACCGGTAGGGCTCGTCGGGCAACACGACGAGGTCGGCACAGGCGGCGTTCAGTTCGTCGAGGGGGACGCGCGGGTAGCGCTCGGCATGGTCCGCGTAGAGGTGACGGACGCCGAGCCGGGCGAGCAGGTCACCGGCGAAGGTGTCGCGGCCCAGCACCATCCAGGGACGGCGCCAGACCGGGACGATCGCCGTGCGCGGCGGCCCGGCCGGCTCCACGGCCCGCCAGGCGGCCTCCGCCTCGTCCAGCCAGCGGGGGCGGGACGCCACACCACAGGCCCGCAGCACCCGGTCCAGTTCCGGGAACGCCTGGTCCAGCGTGCGCACCTCGGTGACCAGCACGTCCAGCCCGGCCGCGCGCAGCGCGGCGAGGTCGGGGGCGCGGTTCTCCTCCTCGTTGGCGATCACGAGGCCGGGCCGCAGAGCCGTGATCGCGGTGACGTCGGGGTTCTTGGTCCCTCCCACCCGGGCGACGTCGAGGCCGGGCGGGTGGGTACACCAGTCGGTGGCGCCCGTCAGCACGCCCGGTGCGCTCACCGCGACGGCCTCGGTGAGCGAGGGGACCAGCGAGACGACCCTCACGCGTCGCCGGCCACGATGTGCTCGGCGACCGCGACGACCAGGAGGCGGGTGCCCGGCTCGGTGGCGCGCCACCGGTGCCGTACGCCACCGGAGACGAAGAGCGTGTCACCGCGTTCGAGCCGGTACGCCCGCCCTTCGGCCTCGACCTCGGCGGCGCCGTCGGCGACGTACAGCAACTCGTCGTTGCGGTGGGTGAACTCACGGCCCGCGTCCCGCTCGCCGGTGAACTCCCGCGCGTGCAGCTGGTGCCGGCCGCGCAGCAGAGGGCGTACCCCGGTGGGCCGGATCCCCGGTTCGTCCTCCAGCGCGTCGTCCAGGATCTCCCCGGCCCGTACGACATCGACGGTGCGCGCCGACTCCGCGGCGGCGAGCAGATCGGCGGCCGTGGTCTCCAGTGCCTCGGCTACCAGCTGGAGCGAGCGCATGCTGGGGCGGGCCCGCTCGTTCTCGACCTGGCTGAGGAACGGCACGGACAGCCCGCTGCGCGAGGCCACGACGGCCAGGGTGAGGTGGAGGGCCCGTCGGCGCCTCTTGACGGCCGCGCCCACGCGGAGTGATTCCTTGTCGTCCATGACCGCACCCTCCCTCGTGTCGCGTGCGTCCGGGCGTACTGATCGGTTACCTGAACCTTACGCAGCTTTGGTGCGGGGTTTCGCGTCGTGGCGAAAAGGGGTGGTCGCCGAACACGTTCGGCGACCACCCCTTTTCGGTACGGAGTCGACAACTCTCCGTCCGTGAGCGATTACTGGGGCTCCAGCCCGCCCGCGGGGCCGGGGTCCCACACCGGCAGGACTCGGTCCGAATCCCGCTCGCCGTACGCCCACTTCGGCCCGGTCGACACCGGCCACGACCGCCGGAAGGGCGAGCGGCGGTTGCCCGCGCACCAGCGTGACCGCGGGGCGGTGCCGAACGACTCGGGCGCCCCTACGAGTTCGCCGTCGGCCTGGGGGATGCCGGGCGGCGGCGCGAAGACGACGGTGGCGACGACGCAGGCATCGACGGGGCGACGAAGGCGACGCGGAGGCGATGAGGGCACCGGCGGAGGCGGGGGCGATGCGGGCGGCGCGGGGCCGCTGTCGGTGGGGTGCGGCATGATCGGGGTGTGACGCGACGCCTGATGCTCCTCGACACCGCCTCTCTCTACTTCCGCGCGTACTTCGGCGTGCCGGACTCGGTCAGGGCCCCGGACGGCACTCCGGTCAACGCCGTGCGCGGTCTGCTGGACTTCATCGCCCGGCTCGTCCAGGACCACCACCCGGAGGACCTGGTGGCCTGTATGGACGCCGACTGGCGCCCACAGTGGCGAGTGGACCTGATCCCCTCGTACAAGGCCCACCGGGTGGCCGAGGAGACCCCGGCCGGGCCCGACGAGGAGGAGATCCCGGACACGCTCGCCCCGCAGGTGCCGGTGATCGAGGACGTCCTGGACGCCCTGGGCATCGCCCGGGTCGGGGTCGCGCCGTACGAGGCGGACGACGTCATCGGGACGCTCGCCGGCCGGGCCGCGGGACCGGTGGACATCGTGACCGGGGACCGCGACCTCTTCCAGCTGGTGGACGACGCGCGGGGGGTGCGTGTGCTGTATCCGCGCAAGGGCGTCGGCGACTGCGACCTGGTCGACGGAGAGCTGATCAGGACGAAGTACGGGGTGCGGGCCGACCAGTACGCCGATTTCGCGGCGCTGCGCGGCGACGCGAGCGACGGACTGCCGGGAGTCAAGGGCATCGGCGAGAAGACCGCCGCGCAGCTGATCACCGAGTACGGCGACCTGGCGGGAGTGCGGGCGGCGGCCGAGGACCGCACGTCGCGGCTGACGCCGGCCAAGCGGAGGGGCATCGTGGAGGCGGCGTCCTATCTGGACGTGGCCCCCAAGGTCGTGCGGGTCGCCGGGGACGTACCGCTGCCGGACTTCGACCCGCGGCTTCCGAGCGCGCCTCGGGACCCGGCGGCGCTGGAGGAGCTGGTGGCCCGATGGGGCCTGGGCGGCGCGGTGGGGCGGCTCCTCGGCGTCCTCTCCCACTGAGGTGCTAGCTTAGGTAAACCTAAGTTCCAGGAGTCAGGGGAGACCGTCGTGGCAGAGCAGCCGGCGCGCAGGGGACCGAAGGCGCACGAGGCACGGGTGGTGCGCACAGAGCGAATCACCCCGCACATGGTCCGCGTGGTGCTGGGCGGTGACGGACTCGCCGCCTTCGACGTGGACGAGTACACCGACCACTACGTGAAGCTGCTCTTCGCCCCCGAGGGGGTGAGCTACCCGGAGCCGTTCTCCATGGAACGGATCCGCGAGGAGTTCCCGCGCGAGCAGTGGCCGACGACGCGGACGTACACGGTACGCGGCTGGGACGCGGTCCACCGCGAGCTGACCGTGGACTTCGTGGTGCACGGCGACGAGGGCCTGGCCGGTCCGTGGGCGGCGGGCGCCCGGCCCGGCGACATCATGCGCTTCCTGGGCCCGGGGGGCGACTACGCGCCGGACCAGGCCGCGGACTGGCATCTGCTGGCGGGGGACGAGAGCGCCCTGCCGGCCATCGCCGTCGCCCTGGAGAGCCTGCCCGCGGGGTCCACGGTCCACGCGTTCGTCGAGGTCGCCGACGCGGGCGAGGAGCAGAAGTTCGCCACGGCCGCCGGGATCGACGTGACCTGGCTGCACCGGGGCGCGCGCCCGGCCGGCGAGGCCGTGCTGGAAGCGGTGCGGACCCTTGGTTTCCCGGCCGGTGACGTGCACGCCTTCGTCCACGGCGAGGCGGGCTTCGTGAAGGACCTGCGGCGGCACCTGCGCCTGGAACGCGGAATCCCGCGGGAGCGGCTGTCGATCTCGGGCTACTGGCGCACGGGCAAGACGGACGAGGCATGGCGCGCGATCAAGCGGGAGTGGAACGACCGCGTGGAGCGCGAACAGGAGTCCTGACCGGACCGACCCGGGGCCGCAGGGCCGGCCGCCCGTGACCGGGGCCGTGACCGGGGCGGGGGCCGGCGGGCGCGCCGCAGCGGTCCGGCGCCGGGCCTCCCGTCGGCCACCCGCGGGCGGGGACGGCGCCCGGGGCGCCCCTCCCGGGGGTCCGGGGCGGGCCGCCATGTCACCCCGGACGCCGCCCGGAGTCAGACGTCCGTACCGAAGACCCTCTTCGACGCGTCGATGTGCGCGAGCCTGCGCAGCGCGGCGAACACCGCGTCACCCAGCACCGTTCCCACCACGGCGCTCTCCACGAGCTCCTCACGGACGACGTTGCGCGCGACGTACTCCAGGTCGGCCGCCGCCACCCGCTCCGCCGCGGCCGCGTACACGTCGAGCACCTCCGCGAAGCCTCCGTGCCCCACACCCTCGAGCGCCGCCAGGGCGGTCGCCAGGGCCTCCGCCGCGGGGCAGTCCGGATACGTGTGCCATCCACACCTCTCCACGAGTTCGGCCACCGCCTCGCGCGCGGCGACGACACCCTCCCCCGGGTCGTCGTCGCCGAGCGGCACGACCTGGTCCGCCGCCTCGCCCAGCACCGAGTGCACCGGCCGTTCGGGGTCCTCGATCGCCGTGATCACCTCACGGATGCCCGCCACCGACAGTCCGCCCACGTCCAGCAGCGCCCGGATCAAACGGAGGCGCCTGACGTGCGTCTCGTCGTACGAAGCCTGGTTCGGGCTCGTCAACTGGCCGGCCGGCAGCAGCCCCTCCCGTACGTAGTACTTGATCGTCGGCACCGAGACCCCGGCCCTGCGACTCAACTCTCCTACACGCACAGTCCATTCACCTTCCCGCTTCCCGCTCCGGCCTTGCCGACCGACCTTCCCATCATAGATAGTGGAGCTATCAGATAGTAGCGAGTACCACTATCCATTATTGCGGGGGTTCTCTATGTCCTTGTCGATGCCTCGGATCCGTGATCTCCATCGCCCTCTGGCGTGGTTCTCCGGCTCCATGGCCCTGCTCGCTCTCGTCAGTGCCGCAGGACTGGTCCTCGACGACCGCGTCCTCGTCGGCGTCCCGATCTGGGCCAAGCCGTTCAAGTTCTCCGTCTCGTTCGCCGCCTACGCGCTGACGCTGTCCTGGATGCTCACCCTGCTCCCCCGGGGCCGCCGCGCCGGGTGGTGGGCCGGCACCGTGCTGGCCGTCGCCAGCGCCGTCGAGATGGTGATCATCACAGTCCAGGTGATCCGCGGCAGGCAGAGCCACTTCAACACCGGGTTGCCCCTCGACGCGGCCCTGTTCCAGATCATGGGCGTCACCATCCTCGTCCTGTGGCTCGCCGCGCTCGTCATCGCGATCCTGCTGCTGCGCGCCCGGTTCCTGGACCACGCCACCGCGTGGGCCGTACGGCTGGGCTCCCTGATCGCTCTGGCGGGAGCGGCGGTGGGCTTCGCGATGGTCACCCCGACCCCCGAGCAGCGGGCCGTCGGGGTCGACTCCCCCCTCACGGGCGCGCACAGCGTCGGTGTACCGGACGGTGGGCCGTCCATGCCCCTGACCGGCTGGTCCACGACCGGAGGCGACCTGCGGATTCCTCACTTCTTCGGAATGCACGCCCTTCAGGTGATACCGCTCGTCCTGCTCGCCCTGGTCACGCTCGCGCCGCGGTTCGCCCGGCTAAGCGACGAGCGGGTGCGGCTGCGGCTGACGCTCGTCGCCTCAGGGACGTACGCGGCCACGTTCGGCCTGCTGACCTGGCAGGCGTCGCGCGGCCAACCGCTCCTGGAACCTGACGCCGTGACCCTGTCCGCCGGCGGCGCGATCGTCGTCCTGACGATCGCGTCGGCGGCCTGGTCGGCCCTCTGTCCCTCCCCCACCGGGCCGGAATCCAGTGCCGTCCGTGAGGAGTTCGCCGCATGACCGGCTTCCTTTTCGCCCTGTCCTTCTATCTGGTCGCTCCCGTCTGGCTGTTGATGATCCTGGCTCCCGGGCGGCGTGTCACGGACCGGCTCGCGGCCTCACCGCTGACGGTGCTTCCGGTGCTGACGGTCTATCTGGTGCTGGTGTTCCCCGTCTTCCCGGAGCTCTGGGCCGCCGTCAGCAAGCCGGACATCGACGCCTTCCGCGAGCTGACGGCACTCGCGGGCGGCGCGGGAGCGCTCTGGGCGCAGGTACTGGCATGGGATCTGCTGATCGGCCAGTGGATGTACCGGGAGGGCCGCAGGCGGGGACTGTCACCCCTCCTGATGGGGCCGCTGCTGGTGCTGACGATCCTCCTCTCCCCCTTCGGCCTGCTGCTGTTCCTGGTCCTGCGCGCGCTGCGGAAGCCCGCGGCCGAGCATGCTCTCCCCGACGGAGCCGAGGGAGCCCTGCCACATCGCCTCGGCGAACCGGGCGATTAGACCGGCCACGAGACCGGCCGGCCCCTCGCCATCCACCACACCGGGGAGTCGCGAGGCAGCCCTTAGCCTTTCCGGATGCGAGTGAGCGAACGGGCCGTCGGGGCGGTGCTCGGCTCCGCCGTGGGAGACGCGCTGGGCGCACCCTTCGAGTTCGGGCTGCCGGGTGACTTCCGGGCGCGCTTCCCCGACGGCACCGGAGAGATGTGCGGGGGCGGTGGCTGGGACCCCGGCGAGGCGACCGATGACACCCAGATGGCCGTCCTCGTCGGGGAGTCGCTCCTCGAACGGGGCCGCCTCGACCTTCCGGACGTCTTCCGTCGCTTCCGGTCCTGGGCCGCGGCGGAGCCCAAGGACATCGGCCTCCAGACCGAGGACGTCCTGACGAGCGGTGACCCGTGGGACACCGCCGCCGCCCTCCACTTCCAGGTCAACGGACGTGCCGCGGGAAACGGTTCGCTGATGCGGGCCTCCACCGCCGCGGTCCGCTTCGCCGCCGCCGGCCCGGAGGCCACCCGGGACGCCGCCCGCCGGATCGCGGCACTGACGCATGGCGACCCCGCCGCCTGGGAGGGTACGGCCGTCCTGCACGAACTCGTGCGCGTCGCTCTGCTGGGCGAGGACCCCCTGGCCGCTCTGCCGGACGCGCTCGCCGCCGTCTCCACGGCGCAGCGGGCGCGCTGGGCGACCGTCCTGGCTCCCGACTGGCACCCGGACGACGCCACCGAGTTCAACGGCGCGGTCTGGCCGTGTCTGGGCTCGGCGGTCTGGGCGCTGCGCACCACCGGGTCCTTCGAGGAGTCACTGGCGGCCGCGCTCGACCTGGGCGGCGACACGGACACGGTGGCCGCGGTCACCGGTCTGCTCGCGGGCGCGGTCCACGGCGCCGCGGCGATCCCCGCCCGCTGGACGGCTCCTCTGCACGTGCCCCTGCCCGGCCACGGCCAGCGCACGCTGCGCGCCGACGACCTGCGGGACCTGGCGACCGCCCTGGTCACCTGACCCGCCCCCGTGCCCCCGAAGCCGCCACGAGGTGACAGGGTCTTCCGTACGGCGCACCGAGCCGCGGGGAGAAGGCGGGACGGGAGATCCCGCCGCGCTCCCTCCACCGCACCCGGCCTATCCGGTCTCTCTCCCAGCCCCGGGCACCTCCCCGGACGCCTTCGCGACCGCGACGTCCCCGCCGGGGACAGGCCGGCCGGGCCGGGCCCGTACCGTCCCCAGGACGTCACGGTCCGGCTGGAGCGTCAGGCTCGGCACCGGACGTATCTCGCCGGGGTCGAGGTCCAAATGGAAACGCCGGGCGAGTACCGCGAGGACCAGGACGGACTCGACCATCGCGAAGCGTGTCCCGAGGCAGACCCGCGGCCCCCCGCCGAAGGGGAACCAGGCGTACTCGGGTATCTCCTCGGCCGCCCCACTCCCGGCGGCCTCCCCCTCGGCGCCGTCCGGGCCGCCCTCGGCGCCGCCCGGAGCCGGCCCCCAGCGCTCCGGCCTGAACTCCTCCGGATCGACGAACCACCGGCGGTCGCGGTGGGTCGCCCACTGGCTGCTCCACACCCGTGTGCCGGGCGGTATGGACATGCCCCCGAGGGTCGCGCCCTCCTTGGCGATGCCCGTCAGAAGCCAGATGGTCGGGTAGAGCCGCAGCGTCTCCTTCACCACGGCCTGGGTGTACGTCAGCCGGGCGTAGTCCTCGAAACCGGGTTCGCGGTCCCCGAGGACCCGGTCCAGCTCCTCGGCGAGCGCCTCGCGCACCCGCGGGTTGCGCGAGAGCAGGTGCCAGGCCCACACCAGGGTCGAACTGGTCGTCTCGTGTCCACCGATGTAGAGGGTGACGGTCTCGTCGCGGATCTCCCGGTCGGAGAGGCGGGCACCGGTCTCGTCGCGCGCCGTGAGCAGACGGCTGAGCAGATCGGGCCGGTCGGCCTCACCGTCCCGGTGCCGGGCGACGACCCGGCCGACCTCCGCGTCGATGACGGCGGTGGCCTTCTTGATGCGGGTGCGGCCGGGCGTGGGCACCCAGTCGGGGAGGATGGCGCCGAGCCCGCTGAACTCCGCGCCGATCTCGCGCTGGGCGACGTCCATGGCCCGGCCGATGACCTCGGCGTCGGCCGCGGTGTCGACGCCGAAGATGGTGCGGACGGCGATGAGCTGGGTGAGGGCGGCCATCTCCTTCTTGACGTCGACGCGCTGCCCGTCGCTCCAGCGGTCGGCGAGGGCGACGGCGCACTCCGCCATCGTGGCGGCGTACGAGCGGACCTGCTTCGGTCGCACGGAGGGCTGGACGAGCGAGCGCCGCCGACGCCAGTCGGCGCCCTTGGAGACGACCACTCCGTTGCCCAGCAGGGTACGGAAGGCGATGCCGAGGTCGGGCTGGTCGAAGGTCCGCTCCACTTCGGTGAGGAGTTCACCGATCGCGTCGGGGTGGGCGATGAAGAGGGCGGGACCGGGACCGAACCGCCAGCTGACGAAGTCGCCCCGGTCGCGCAGCCTCTCGAAGAAGGCGAGCGGGTCCTTGCCGAATTCCGGCATGTTCCCGAGCAGGGGCATGCCCCGGGGCCCTGGCATGATCCTCTGACCGTCGGCTGCCTCCGCGGCGGCCTGCGGACCGGCGTGCGTGGTCACGTGTTCCCTCCCAGCGGTGTTGATCCGCGTACGGGTCCATGGAATCGGAAGCGCGCGCCGACGCGCCACCCCTGTGGACAACGCCCTGTGGACAACGCCCGCGGGCGACCGCGACATCCGGTGGAATGCGGAAGGACCCGCGGCACCAGCCACGGGTCCTCCGGCAACCACGTTGCGGCACGGCTCGGATGACGGGAAGTCAGATCGAGGTCAGCCCACGGAGCTGTAGGCGACGACACCTCTGAGGAGGGAGTCCACGGCCTTGCGGGCGTTCTTCGCGACACTGCTGTTCTCCTTGGGCGCCGCTGCCGCGATCTGCCCGAGCACGTCGATGACCTGCTTGCACCAGCGCACGAAGTCCCCGGCGGGCATCTCCGCCTCGCGCAGCACTTCGTCGAGGCTCTTGTCGGAGGCCCACTGGTAGGCGGCCCAGGCGAAACCGAGATCGGGTTCGCGCTGGCCGACACCCTCCGCCTGGTTGATCTTGAAGTCTTCCTCCAGGGCGTCGAGTCGCCCCCAGATCCGCACCATCTCGCCGAGCGCGGCCTTGGCGTTGCCGGTGGGCAGCTTCGGCGCGACGGCGTCATCGGACTGGCGTGCCTCGAAGACCAGCGCCGAGACGCAGGCGGCGAGTTCGGGCGGGGTGAGCCCCTCCCAGACGCCGTCACGCAGGCACTCGCTCGCGAGCAGGTCGAGTTCGCCGTAGAGCCGGGCGAGCCGTTTGCCGTTGTCCGTGACCGCGTCCCCGCGCAGATAGTCGAGCTCGGTGAGGAGCGCGACGATCCGGTCGAAGGTGCGGGCGATGGTGTTGGTGCGGCCTTCGATGCGCCGCTCCAGCTGTCTGGTGTCACGCTGGAGCCGGTGGTGGCGCTCGGCCCAGCGGGCGTGGTCCTCGCGCTCGTCACACCCATGGCACGGGTGAGCGCGCAGTTCCCCGCGGAGCCGGGCGATCTCGCGGTCGTCGGCGGCCGGCGAACGGTCCTTGCGGTGCCGCTCGGGGTTGATGTGTCCCGCCTTGGTGCGCAGGGCGGAGGCGAGGTCGCGCCGGGACTGCGGGGAGCGGGGGTTGAAGGATCGCGGAATCCGCATCCGCTCCAGGGCCTCGACCGGGACCGGGAAGTCGATCGAGGCCAGTCGTTTGACCTGCCGCTCCGCCGTCAGCACGAGCGGCCTGGGCCCGTCGTGGTGTTCGAAGCCGCGGTGCCCGTTGGTGCGTCCGGCGGGGATGCCCGGGTCGATTACCAGGGCGAGTCCGGCGAACTTGCCGGTGGGGACGTGGATGACGTCGCCGGGCTTCAGCCGCTCCAGCGACGCCGCGGCCTGGGCCCGGCGCTGGGCGGCGCCCTGCTTGGCCAGTTCGGTCTCGCGGTCCTTGAGGTCGCGGCGCAGACGCGCGTACTCCTCGAAGTCGCCGAGGTGGCAGGTCATGCCCTCGCGGTAGCCCGCCAGACCCTCCTCGTTCTTCTGGACCTGGCGGGAGATGCCGACCACCGATCGGTCGGCCTGGAACTGCGCGAAGGAGGTCTCGAGCAGTTCACGGGAGCGGCGTCGGCCGAACTGGTCGACGAGATTGACGGCCATGTTGTACGACGGCTTGAAGCTGGAACGCAGCGGGTACGTCCGGGTGCCGGCGAGTCCTGCGAGGTGGCCGGGGTCGAGCCCGCGCTGCCAGAGCACCACGGCGTGCCCCTCGACGTCGATGCCGCGTCGTCCGGCGCGGCCGGTGAGCTGTGTGTACTCACCGGGGGTGATGTCGGCGTGCTGCTCGCCGTTCCACTTGACGAGCTTTTCCAGGACCACGGACCGGGCGGGCATGTTGATGCCGAGGGCGAGGGTCTCGGTGGCGAACACGGCCTTGACCAGCCCGCGTACGAAGAGTTCCTCGACGACTTCCTTGAAGGTGGGGAGCATGCCCGCGTGGTGGGCGGCGATACCGCGCTCCAGGGCTTCGAGCCACTCGTAGTAGCCGAGAACGTGCAGGTCCTCGGAGGGGATCGACGCGGTCCGTGCCTCGGTGATCTCACGGACCCGAAGGCGAGCTTCGTCGTTGTTGAGGCGCAGTCCGGCGTAGAGGCACTGCTGGACGGCGGCCTCGCAGCCGGCCCGGCTGAAGATGAAGGTGATGGCGGGCAGGAGCCCTTCGGCGTCCAGCCGCTCGATGACCTCGGGCCGGCCGGGCGTCCAGATCCGGGACCGCTGACGGCGCTCGCGCTCGCGGTCGGCCTCACGGATCATCTTGCCGCGGCGGCGCTCGCGCGGATTGTACGTCCGGGTGTTCTCGGTCCGGGCCAGGCGCAGCAGGTCGGGGTTGACCTCGCGACGGGAGGAGGCGCGCCCGCCGTGGTCGGTCTCCTCCTCGAAGAGGTCGTACATACGGCGTCCGGCGAGGACGTGCTGCCAGAGCGGCACGGGGCGGCTCTCGGAGACGATGACCTCGGTGTCCCCGCGGACGGTGTCGAGCCAGTCGCCGAACTCCTCGGCGTTGGAGACGGTCGCGGAGAGAGACACCAGGGTGACGGACTCCGGGAGGTGGATGATCACTTCCTCCCAGACGGCGCCGCGGAAGCGGTCCGAGAGGTAGTGGACCTCGTCCATGACGACGTACCCGAGACCGCTGAGGGTCCGCGATCCCGCGTAGAGCATGTTGCGCAGGACCTCGGTGGTCATGACGACGACGGGAGCCTCGGAGTTGACGCTGTTGTCGCCGGTGAGGAGTCCGACCTTGTCGGCTCCGTACCGTTTGACGAGGTCGGCGTACTTCTGGTTCGACAGCGCCTTGATGGGCGTGGTGTAGAAGCACTTCCGCCCCTGGAGCAGGGCGAGGTGGACGGCGAATTCACCGACGATGGTCTTGCCGGAGCCCGTGGGCGCGGCGACGAGCACGCCCTTGCCGGCTTCGAGAGCCTGGCACGCCTCGATCTGGAAGGGGTCGAGACCGAACTCGTACATCTCGCGGAACGGGGCCAGCGCGGTGGCCTGCTCGGCGTTGCGGGCCCGGGCAGCTGCGTACGCTTCGGCGGGTGTGAGGTCCTCTGTCATCTTGTTGTCGAGCCTACCCGCCGCCTCGGACAGTGACGCGATCTTTGTTTGAGCGCCCCGGGGAACGGCGTGGAGGCGGGAACGGGCCGAGCCGCCGGGCGGACGGAAGCCGAGGGCTCGCGGGCGTGGCGCAACGTGTCACCGGGGTCCGTGCCGAGGGCCGTACGGACGGCGCAGCCGGCCTCCCTGAACGCACGAGCGGCCGGCTGCGCGGTGTGTGCGCCCCGGCCGCGTCGCACGGTGGGATCGACGACGAGCGTGATCTCACCGGTCGTGGGTCCCCCCGGAATCCGTCCGGGGGGACCCGACCCCGCAAGATCAGGTGATGTCGTCGTAACCGCCGTGGCGGTGGGCGCGGGCTCCGTCGGCCTCGCCGGTGGACTGCTCGGGCAGGGACCGGCTCGCGCCGACCGGCTCGACGTCGGTGACGGCCTCGGGCGTGAGGTCCAGGGCGGACGCCTCGTCGTCGCCGAGCTCGGCGTCGGGGTTTCGGCGGTTGCGGCGCCGGTCGTTCAGGAGCGAGAAGGCGACGGCGCCGAGGTACAGGACGGTGATCGGACCGGCCAGGGCCAGCATGCCGATCGGGTCCGTGGTGGGGGTGATCACGGCGCCGAAGACGAAGACGCCCATGATCACGCCGCGCCACCAGCCGGCCATGCGCCGGCCGCTCAGGATGCCGGTGAGATTGAGCATCACGAGCACGAGCGGGAGCTCGAAGGCGAGACCGAAGACGAGCACCATGCGCAGGGTGAAGTCGAGGACGTCACCGAGGGACAGGATGTTCGCGGAGCCACCGGGCGTGAGGCTGATGAGCACCTTCACGCTGATGGGGAGGATGAGGTAGGCGAGGTAGGCGCCGGCGGTGAACAGCGGCACCGCGGCGCCGACGAAGGCGTACGTGTACCTCTTCTCGTTCCTGTGGAGGCCCGGCGCGATGAAGGCCCACAGCTGGTAGAGCCAGATGGGGCTGGCGACGACGAGGCCGGTCACGAGGCTGACCTGGATCGTCGTGCTGAAGGGGGCGATCAGCGTGTTGAAGGAGACGATCGCGCAGTTGCCGCCGTCGCTGGTGACGCCGGGGGGGCACTTGGGCACCGACTTCGTCAGGAACTGCATCAGGTCCTCGCTGTACACGAGGGCCACGACGGTGACCGCGGCGATGGCCAGCAGGCCCTTCGTCATGCGGTTGCGAAGTTCACGCAGGTGTTCCACGAGGGGCATGCGGCCCTCGGGGTCCTTCTCCTGCTTGCGGGCAGACTTGAGCAACCCACGTCCTCATCTCGTGCGGCAGGCCGCCGCTCGGCGCGACGGCCGCGGCGGACCGGGTCAGCGCTTGGTGGTGTCCGTAGGCTCGGTCACGGGACGCGAGCTGCTGACGTCGCCGGGCGCGGCCTGGATGGTGCGGGGTGCGGCCTGCTCCGGGGTGCCGGGCTGGGGCGGGTCGGCGGGGGCGTTCTGCTGGTCGTCCGACTTCATCGCCTTGGCCTCGCTCTTGAGGATGCGGGCCGACTTGCCCAGCGAGCGGGCCATGTCCGGGAGCTTCTTGGCACCGAACAGCAGGATGACGACGACGAGGATGAGAATGATCTCGGTGGGGCCGAGCCTACCCATAGCTTTTACCTTCTTCACCGAGGCGACAGGGTGTGCGTGCCCGGCCGGTCGGACAGGCGTCCGGCCACCGTGCTGCCTGCGATCGTAACCCGCACGAGTAAACGCAGGGCAATGCCTGTGGATACTCCTGCTTGCCGACCGGGCGGCCCCGCCGGGGCCGCTCAGCGCAGCGTACGGCACCGCTTCAGTGGAGCGCCTCGCCAGTGCGGGCCAAGCCGTCGGCGGCTCTTTCGAGGTCTTCGGCGGCGCGGTTGATGCGGTCCGTGGTATGGGCGACCTGACGGCCGAGCCGCTGGGCCTCCAGGAAGACCTTGATGCCGAGGACACCGAGGACGGCGACGCCGAGGAATCCGAGAGCGATGGAGAGCATGGGCCAGAACATGCGCCGAGCCTAGTGCCGCGTCAGGCGATATCCGCCCGTCGAGGGCGGCGTCCGGCCCCGTACCGTCTCCTCCGCACGCTCGCCGCGGGGTCAGACGGTGGAGTGCAGTCGCAGGGTACGCACGCCGCCTCCGGTGAGGAGTTCGACGATCCGGTCACCCGCGGGCTTGCGGACGGCGCTGCCGCACTCGGGGCAGGTGAAGGAGTAGAAGGTGGTGCGGCGGCTGGCGCCGATGGCGAGGCGCAGGGCGCTCGCGGCGAGCTCGAAGCGGGAGCGGCAGTCGGGGCAGGCGGCCTTGAAGTAGACCGGCGCGATCGATGTCGTCATTCCGTGCATCACGGACATTCCACTCATCTCTCTCGGCTTGCTGCACGCGCGCGTTCGCGCGACTCCATCGGATGAGGCAGCGGCGTCCCCGGCGCGGGGAACGTCGCCTCCCCCCGTTGCCTCCACGGGCCCCGGCCCGTGGAGGAAGCCCTCCTCACACGCCGTCCTCATAGGCGGCCAGGGCGTCGGCCGCGGCCTGGCGGGCACTGGCGGCCAGCTCCCGCGGCGCGACGATCCGTCCGTCGCTGCCCAACCTGAGCGCGAGCCGGCGCAACGAGGCCGGGGCGGGCGTACGCAAGGTGATGCGTAGTCCTCCTTCGGGGAGCTCCTCGGCCCGGTCGTGGGGGTAGTACTCGGCGACCCAGCGGCCACCGGGCCCGACCTCCACCACGACCTCGGGGTCCTCGGCCGAAGGCTGGACGAGCCCCTCGGACAGGTCGCGCAGTTCGATCTCCGGCGGCGCCGACTGTTCGTCGAGGATCCTGATCTCGGCGACCCGGTCGAGCCGGAAGGTGCGGCGGGCCTCGGAGAGGCGGCACCACGCCTCCATGTAGGTGTGCCCCACCGCGAAGAGCCGGATCGGGTCGACCTCGCGCTCGGTGAGCTCGTCGCGTGCGGGCGAGTAGTACCGCACCCACAGCCGGCGGCGCTCCGAGATCGCGCGGTCCACCTCGGCGAAGACCCCGCCCTCGGACTCGAAGGTCACCGAGAGTCGGGAGCTGGGCCCGGCGGTCTCGCCGGCCGCGGTCTCCAGTTTGGCGGTGGCCCGCAGCAGCGCGTCCCGGTCGCTCTCGCGCAGACCGGGCAGGGTGGCCACGGCGCGTGCCGCGACCAGCAGCGCGGTCGCCTCGTCCGCCGCGAGCCGGAGCGGTTCGGCCGCCTCCGCACCGAGCGCGCCCGGGTTGCGCCACCAGATGCGGTCGCCGTCGGTGTCGATGTCGAGAAGATCGCCGCCGCGGAAACTGGTCCCGCACATCGGCAGCACGTCGAGGTCGGAGATCAGCTCGTCCTCGGTGATGCCGAAGGCGCGCGCAACGTCGGCGACATGCGCGCCGGGGCGCTCCCGGAGGTAGGTGACGAGGGAGAGCATCCGCCTCGTCTGGTCGATCGCGTTCGCAGCCATGCCGTCCGTCCCCTCAGCCCTTGGCCACGGCGCGCAGCCGGTCCATCACGTCGGCCCGCAGGTCGGCGGGCTCCAGTACGACGACATCGGGGCCGAACTCGACGAGCCAGGCGTCCAGGCCGTGCCCGTACGGAATCTCCAGCTCGTCCCAGCCGTCGTCGCCCTCCCGGACCGAGCGGGCGCGCGCCCGCAGCGGGTAGCCGCAGCCGGTGCGCAGCCGGATGCGGGCCGAGCGGGTGGCGATCTCGCCGGACCAGCGCTCGACGGTCTCCCGGACGGTGACGACGTCGGGCACGGGCGCGGTGAAGGCGCCGACCCGGGAACGGACCCTGCCCGTGATGCGGGAGAGACGGAAGACCCGCTCGGCGCCACGGTCGCGGTCCCAGCCGGCCAGATACCAGTGGCCGCGCCAGCATTCCAGCGTCCAGGGTTCGACCTGGCGGGTCTCGGGGCGGGCGGCGGTGGCCTTGCGGTAGTCGAAGACGACCGGCCGGCGGTCACGGCAGGCGAGCATCAGCGGCTCGAAGGCCGCCTCGTGCACGGGGATGCGCGGTTCGAGCGCGCCGTGCTGCACCTCGTCGGTGCCCTCGGTCTCGGGCATGCCGGCGGCGCGGAGCTTCTGCAGGGCGCCACTGGCGGCTCCGGCGAGGCGGGCCTGCTGCCACACCTTCGCGGCGAGACCGAGGGCGGCGGCCTCTTCGGCGTCCAGGGTGACGGGCGGGAGACGGTTGGAGTCGCGCCGGGCGAGGTAGCCCGTCTCACCCTCCAGATTCTCGACGGTCGCGATGACCAGGCCGAGTTCGCGCAGATCGTCCTTGTCGCGCTCGAACATCCGGTTGAACGAGTCGTCGGTGCCCGCTTCCATGTACGCCTCGATGGAACCACGCAGCTCACGCTTGCAGAGCGGACGACGGGTCCCGAGCAGACAGAGCGCCAGATTCATCAGTCGCTCGGCCTTGGCAATCGCCATCGACGCCCTGCACCTCTTCCGCCGGATCCACTTCTCGGACGTCCGACCGTACCGCCCCGGGGTGTCGAGACAAAAGCCGAGGGCCCACGCCTTACGGCATGGGCCCTCGTCCTGACCGTTTCCGGCCGGGTACGACCGATCAGACGGCGACCAGGTCGCAGACGAAGATCAGCGTCTCACCCGGGGCGATCTTGCCACCGGCGCCGCGGTCTCCGTAGGCGAGGTGCGCGGGGATGATCAGCTGGCGGCGGCCGCCGACCTTCATGCCCTGGACGCCCTTGTCCCAGCCCTGGATGACCTGGCCCAGACCGAGCTGGAACTGCAGCGGGGTGCCGCGGTTCCAGGAGGAGTCGAACTCCTCGCCGGTGGAGAAGGAGACGCCCACGTAGTGGACGGAGACGGTGGCGCCGGCCTTGGCCTCCGGACCATCGCCCTCCCAGATGTCCTTGATCTCCAGATCCTTCGGCGGCTCGCCGCCGGGGAAGTCGACCTCGGGCTTCTCGATGCTCACTGAACTGCTCCTCATACCGATGTACTGCGCGTGCGGGACAGTCTTACACCTTCGCCAGGATGTCGAGGGCGAACACCAGCGTGGAGTCCTTCGGGATGCCTTCCTTCTCCTGGTCGCCGAACGCCTGGGACGGCGGGGCGACGATCAGGATGCGGCTGCCGACCTTCTTGCCGGTGATGCCGTCCTTGAGGCCCTTCAGGGTCAGCTTGGCGAGCGGGAAGTTCTCGGTCTTGCCCCGCGCGTAGGTGGAGTCGAAGACCTTTCCGTCCTTCCACAGTGCCGCCACGTAGTTGACGACGACCGTGTCGGTGTCCTTCACGACCTCGCCCCCGGACTCGAGGACGTAGTCCGAGACGAGCTTGGCCGGCGGGTCGGCCTTGGGCACGGTCAGGGAAGGCGCCTTCCCGTCGGTGTTGGTACCGACCTGGGGCAGGTTCTTGTCGTCCTGGGCGACGGCGGTACCGGTGGCGGACTTCGGGATCGTGGTCGCCTTGAGGATGTCCACCACGAACACGAGGGTGGCGTTGGGCTTGATGTCGCCCTGGCCCTGCTCGCCGTAGCCCAGCTCCGGCGGGATGCCGAGTTCCACGCGGCTGCCGACCGTCTGGCCCTCCAGGCCCTGGTCCCAGCCCGGGATGACCGCTCCGGCGCCGAGCGTCAGGTCGAAGGGCTCGCCCCGGTCGAAGCTGTTGTCGAAGGGGGTGGTGGAGTCCCATGCCTGACCCAGGTAGTTCACCTGGATCGCGTCACCCTTCTTCGTGACCGCGCCGTCGCCCTTGCTGATCACGTTGACCTTGAGCTCCTTGGGCGGGTCGCCCTCGCCCTTGGAGAGAGTGGGCTTCTCCCCGAACTTCTCCCCCGCGGTGATGGCGGGGAGTCCGTTCTTCATCGAGGCGGAATCGGAGCCCTTGTCGTCGCCGCCGCAGGCCGCGGTCGAGAGCAGCAGCAGTGGGACGACCAGTAGGCCGGCAAGTCGGCGCACGTGTTCCTCAGATCTCAGACGGCACAGTAGTTGCCGGACACTCTAGAGGGTGGCGGCCCGATCAGACCGGATGCCGCGGGAGGCCCGGGACACGCGAAGGCCCCGCGCACGCGCGGGGCCTTCGACGTGCCGTGGGACCGACGCCCTACATGCCGGCGATCAGCTTCTCCACCCGGTCGTCGACCGACCGGAAGGGGTCCTTGCACAACACCGTGCGCTGTGCCTGGTCGTTGAGCTTGAGGTGGACCCAGTCGACGGTGAAGTCCCGCCGCTGTTCCTGGGCGCGACGGATGAAGTCGCCGCGCAGCCGGGCCCTGGTGGTCTGCGGGGGCACGGACTTGCCCTCGAAGATCTTCATGTCGTTGCAGATCCGGGCGGCCTGGCCCTTCCGCTCCAGGAGGTAGTAGAGCCCTCGGCGGCGGTGGATGTCGTGGTAGGCGAGGTCTATCTGCGCGACCCGCGGGTGCGACATGGTCATGTTGTTCTTCGCCCGGTACCGCTCGATGAGCTTGTGCTTCATGACCCAGTCGATCTCGGTGCCGATGCGGTCGAGGTCCTCCGCCTCGATGGCGTCGAGCGTGCGGCCCCACAGCTCCAGGACCTGGGCGACGGTGCCGGTGCGGATGCCGCGGCGGTCGACGAAGTCCGCGGCCTTCTCGTAGTACTCGCGCTGGACCTCCAGGGCGGATGCCTCGCGGCCGCTGGCGAGGCGGACCTTGCGCTGTCCGGTGATGTCGTGGCTGACCTCGCGGATGGCCCGGATGGGGTTCTCCAGCGTCAGGTCGCGCATCACGGTGCCCGCCTCGATCATGCGCAGGACGAGGTCGGTCGCGCCGACCTTGAGCAGCATGGTCGTCTCGGACATGTTCGAGTCGCCGACGATGACGTGGAGCCGGCGGTACCGCTCGGCGTCCGCGTGCGGTTCGTCGCGGGTGTTGATGATGGGCCGGGAACGGGTGGTCGCGGAGCTGACGCCCTCCCAGATGTGCTCGGCCCGCTGGGAGACGCAGAAGACGGCGCCTCGTGGGGTCTGGAGGACCTTCCCGGCGCCGCAGATGAGCTGTCGGGTGACGAGGAAGGGAATGAGGATGTCCGCGAGCCGGGAGAACTCTCCGTGACGGGCGACGAGATAGTTCTCGTGGCAACCGTAGGAGTTTCCCGCCGAATCGGTGTTGTTCTTGAAGAGATAGACGTCGCCCGCGATTCCCTCCTCGTGCAGGCGGCGTTCGGCGTCGACGAGCAGGCCCTCGAGAATGCGCTCCCCGGCCTTGTCGTGCGTGACCAGTTCGGTCACGTTGTCGCATTCGGGAGTTGCGTATTCCGGATGCGAACCCACGTCGAGGTACAGGCGGGCGCCGTTCCGCAGGAAGACATTGCTGCTGCGGCCCCATGACACGACACGGCGGAAGAGGTAGCGCGCCACTTCGTCAGGAGACAGTCGGCGCTGTCCCCTGAACGTGCACGTGACGCCGTACTCGTTCTCCAGCCCGAAAATGCGGCGGTCCATGACTGAACATTACGCCTGACGGCGTGTGCTGAAACCGGGTTCGGCGGCCCCGTTTCGATCAATTTCCGATGCGTGCGTGTTCTTTTCGGCCTGTCCGGGGTTCCCGCCGCCGGCCGCGACGGCGTGTCGTGCCGTGCGGCCGGGGGCCGCGAGGACCCGGCCGGTGGCCAGGAGGACCAGGAGGGCCGCGGTGCCGCCCGCTCCGGCGACGCCGAAACCCGCCGCGGTGCCGGAGAGTTCGACGACGGGCCCGGCGACGGCGGAGCCGAGGGCGGCCCCGACGCCGAAGGTGGTCACCAGCCACGAGAACGCCTCGGTCACGGTACCGCTCGGCGCGTGCCGGTCCACCACGATGAACCCGCAGGCGAGGGCGGGGGCGAGGAACACGCCGGAGAGCGCGGCGAGCCCGGTCATCGCCGGCACACCCGGCGTGAGCGTCAGCGGCAGGTATCCCAGCGCGAGCAGTCCGACGATCACCCGCAGCCGCCGCTCTGGCGCCCCGGCCCACTGGCGCGCGCCGTAGAGGACACCGCCGACGAGGGCGCCGAGGCCGAGCGCCGCCATCAGCCAGCCGTAGGCCGGTCCGTCGCCCCGATCGTCCGCGTACGCCAGGGCGGCGACGGTGATGGAGCCGAGCGCGAGGCCGACGAAGAAGAAGGAGCCGAGCAGGGCGAGCAGTCCGGGCGAGCGCAGGGCGCCGAGCCAGTGGGCCTCGCGCGGCTCGGAGCGCCAGACGCGCGAGGGCTCGCTGAGCACGACGGAGAGCGCGCCGAGGACGCCGAGGACGTTGATGACGACGAGGGCGACGGCAGGCGACCTCAGGGCGACGAGGAGGGTGAGCAGCAGGGGGCCGAGGGTGAACATGACCTCCTGGGCGACGGCGTCCAGCGCGTAGGCCCGGTGGACCCGGTCCTCGCGGCCCAGCACGCTCGGCCAGAGGGCGCGCAGCCCTCCTTCGAGGGGTGGGGTGAACAGTCCGGCGACGAGGACCGCCGCATAGGCGAGGACGAGGTGGCCGATGCCGCAGACGGCCAGGACGGTCATGCCGAGGGCGGAGACGAGGGCTGCCGGAAGCTGGACGCGCGGCTGGCCCTTGAGGTCGACGGCCCTGCCCAGCAGGGGCTGCCCGACGGCCGTGGCGACGCCGTACGCGGCGGTGAGGCCGCCGGCCAGGCTGTAGCTGCCGCCCTCGGACCGGGTGAAGAGCACGAGGGCGAGGGGGCCGGTGCCGTTGGGGAGTCGTCCGACGAGCGTTCCGACGAGCAGCCGCAGGGCGTGCGGCGCCCTGAGGATGTCGCGATAGCCGCCCGTCGCCTGGGCCTCGATGGCCATGCCGGTCTCCTCTCCCCCGGCACCCACCCCGAGGTTTTACGTATAACGTCTGCCGTCATACGTACCATGACGGCAGTCCGGGGGTCCAGCCCGCGGACCACGGAAGAGCCAGGACCGTCATCGCGGAGGCGCATGTGCACACCCCGGAGCCGCTCGGCGGACCGCGGCCGACCAGTCGGGACGTGGCCAGGGCCGTCGGGGTCTCGCAGGCCACCGTCTCCCTGGTGCTGGGCGACAAGTGGCGCGGCCGTGTCTCGGAGCGGACGGCGGAGTCCGTGCGGGAGGCCGCGGCGGGGCTCGGGTACCGGCCGAACCTCGCCGCCCGCAACCTCCGGCTCGGGCACACCAGGACCGCTCTGCTGGTGGTTCCGGCCCTGACCAACGAGTTCTTCGCCCGCGTCTACACCGGGGCCGCCACGGTCGCCGCCCGGCACGGCTTCGGCGTGGTCCTCTACCCCTCCCCGGACGGCGTGGGGCCGGCCAGGGACCCGTTCGCCTCGGCCCGCGCCGCCCTGGACGGTGTGATCGCCTCCTCGATGGCCTCCGACGCCCTGGGGGCGTTCCGGGGGACGGACCTGCCGCTCGTCATGCTCGACAGCGACCCCGCTGACACCGGGACCGCCGCGCAGGTGAACCTCGACGTGGCCGACGGCATGCGCCAGGTCACCCGGCATCTGCTCGGCCTCGGCCACCGCGACTTCGTCCATCTCGCCTCGGCCGTGCCGTCCTGGACCTTCGACGTGCGCGCCGCGGCGCTGACGGAGGCGCTTCGAGGCAGGACCGTCCGCACCGTGCGGGCCCCCCTGCACGTCGACGGAGCGCGCGCCGCGACGGTGCGCGCGCTGACCGGGCCGGGGCCCCGGCCCACCGCGCTGATCTGTGACGACGACATCCTGGCGGCGGGCGCCTGCAAGGCGGTGCGGCGGCTCGGCCTGCGCGTGCCCGAGGACGTCTCGGTCACCGGCTTCGACGACCTGGCCCTCGCCACGGCGCTGGAGCCCGAACTGACCACGGTCCGGCTTCCCGCCGAGTCCATCGGGGAACGCGGCATGGCCGCGCTCCTCGCGGTGCTGGCGGGTGAGCGGCCGGAGGCGGGCGACCTGCCCGTCACACTGGTTCCCCGCGCCTCCTCGGGTCCGCCGCCACGGCTCTGACCGCCGTCCGGGCAAGCCGGCGGCGGCTGCCGCGCCACGTCCGGGCCGTACCGAGGGGTTCGGCACGGGGCCGGGCGGCGAACGCGCGCCGGGCCTGCGGCGGGCTTTCCGCCGGGCGCGTCCGGCGGCGCCGCGCGCCCCTTCGGGCCGCGGAAGCGACCCGCCGCGGGACCCGGCGTCGTCCGGCACGGCGCGGCCCCCGGTGCCCGCTCGCGGGTACCGGGGGCCGGCAGAAGAGCCGTACGGAGGACCCCGGAGGACCTACTCCGCCGACTCCTCCGGAATCTCGTCCGAGGGGTCGTCCGTCTTCGCGATCGCGGCGTTGTCCGCCTCCAGGAGACGCACCAGCTGACGTCCGACGATCCGCTTGAACTTGCGCTGCTGCGGACGCGTACGGTCCAGGACCGCCACCTCCAGGCGCTCGGCGGGAATCTCCCGCTCGCTGCCGTTCGTGTCGCGCGAGAGCGCCTGCACGGCCAGCTTCAGCGCCTCCGCCAGGGACATGCCGTCGCGGTGCCGCTGGTCGAGGAAGCTGCCGATCTGTTCGGCGTTGCCGCCGACCGCGACCGAGCCGTGCTCGTCGACGATCGACCCGTCGTGCGGGAGCCGGTAGATCTGGTCGCCCGCCGGCTCGGTGCCTACCTCGGCGACGACCAGCTCCACCTCGTAGGGCTTCTCGCCCGCGCTGGAGAAGATCGTGCCGAGCGTCTGGGCGTAGACGTTGGCCAGACCGCGGGCGGTCACGTCGTCCCGGTCGTAGGTGTAGCCGCGCAGGTCGGCGTAGCGGACACCGCCGATGCGGAGGTTCTCGTACTCGTTGTACTTGCCGGCCGCGGCGAAGCCGATCCGGTCGTAGATCTCACTGAACTTGTGGAGAGCCCGGGACGGGTTCTCGCCGACGAAGACGATGCCGTCGGTGTACTGGAGGACGACGAGGCTGCGGCCCCGGGCGATGCCCTTGCGGGCGTACTCGGCCCGGTCGGCCATGGCCTGCTGGGGTGAGACGTAGAACGGAGTCGACACCGGGTATCCGTCCCTTTCTGCTGGGCGCTGGGGGTCCCCCGGACGTGGTCCGGGAGAGGCGGCGGATGGTCAGAGCAGGGCGGCGCGCGGGCCGTCGGGCTGCTCCAGGCGCCGATCGGTGACCGAGCGGGCGAGCGCCGAGGACTCCTCCTCGCTGAGTCTGCGGAAGCCCTCGTCGGTGATGACGGTGACGATCGGGTAGATGTGCCGGTAGAGGTCCGGTCCACCGGTCGCCGAGTCGTCGTCGGCCGCGTCGTACAGCGCCTGCACGACGAGCGTGGTGGCCTGCTGCTCCGTCAGGTCGGGGCGGAAGAGCTTCTTCATCGACCCCCGGGCGAAGATCGATCCGGAGCCCGTGGCGGCGAAGCCGTGTTCCTCGGAACGGCCGCCGGTGACGTCGTAGGAGAAGATCCGGCCCTTCTCCTTGCCCTCGTCCCAGCCGGCGAAGAGCGGCACGACCGCGAGGCCCTGCATCGCCATGCCGAGATTGCCGCGGATCATGGTGGAGAGGCGGTTGGCCTTGCCCTCCAGGGAGAGGGTCGCCCCCTCCACCTTCTCGAAGTGCTCCAGCTCCAGCTGGAACAGCTTGACCATCTCCACGGCGAGACCGGCCGTACCGGCGATGCCCACGGCGGAGTACTCGTCGGCCGGGAAGACCTTCTCGATGTCCCGCTGGGCGATCATGTTGCCCATCGTCGCCCGCCGGTCGCCGGCGAGCACCACGCCACCGGGGAAGGTGGCGGCGACGATCGTGGTGCCGTGCGGTGCCTCGACGACCCCCTCGGGCAGCTTCCGGTGACCCGGGAGCAGGTCCGGCGAGTGGTCGGAGAGGAAGTCCATGAAGGAGGACGATCCCGGCGTCAGGAAGGCAGCGGGTAGACGCCCGGTGCTCCGAGTGTTGGCTTCCACGCGTGTCCCTCCAGGTATGAGTCGGCCCGGCGCGTCGTGTCGGGATCTCTCCCAACGAGCCGGTGGCCGTATTGCAGTTGATGCACCGTACGTCACGGACCCTACCCGTCTCGTGGCCGTGATCCACATGTACCGCGGGGGAGGTTCCGCGGATCGGCGAGGCACTCAGCGGTGCGGCGTCCCCGCCGGACGGACGTGGCCCGTCTCCGCGCGCCGCGGCGCGGCGCGCGGGCCGGAGCCCCGTGGGCGAGGGGCGCGAGCGCGCTACTCGCCACCCTTCTGCACGAACGAGCGTACGAAGTCCTCGGCGTTCTCCTCGAGCACGTCGTCGATCTCGTCCAGCACGGAGTCGACGTCGTCGCTCAGCTTCTCCTGGCGTTCCTTGAGGTCGGAGCTCTCCTCCGCGGTCGTCTCCTCGACCTCCTCCGTGGAACGCGTCGCCTTCTGCTGTCCGCCGCCGGTGTCCTTGGTCGCCATATCCCTCACCCCGCTCGAATCGGCCCGCTCGGTTGGGTCTCTCAAGATCAGACCCTACAAGCCAGGTCTGACATCGGCCCCGCAGTTTGGTACAACGCCCGGGCACTAGTCCCATGATTCCCAGTGCCCGGGTATTTCAGGCTTCAGGCGCCGGACAGGACCTGGACCAGTTCCTCGGCCGTCCTGCACCGGTCCAGCAGTTCCTTGACGTGGTTCCTGGTCCCCCGCAGGGGCTCCAGGGTCGGTACCCGTTGCAGGGAGTCCCGCCCCGGCAGGTCGAAGATGACCGAGTCCCAGGAGGCCGCGGCGACGTCGTCCGCGTACTGCTCCAGGCAGCGGCCCCGGAAATAGGCCCTGGTGTCCTCCGGGGGCTTCGTCTCGGCCCGTACGACCTCGTTCTCGTCCAGGAGCCTCTTCATGCGGCCGCGGGCCACCAGACGGTTGTACAGGCCCTTCTCGGGCCGTACGTCGGCGTACTGGAGGTCGACCAGGTGCAGCCGGGCCGCGTCCCAGTCCAGGCCGTCCCGCCGCCGGTACCCCTCCATGAGCTCCCGCTTGGCGATCCAGTCCAGCTCGCCGGCCAGGCTCATCGGATCGTTCTCGAGCCGGTTGAGGGTGTCCTCCCAGCGGCTCAGGACGTCCTTGGTCTGCTCGTCGGCGTCCGCCCCGAAGCGCTCCTCCACGTACTTCCTGGCCAGCTCGAAATACTCCATCTGGAGCTGGACGGCCGTCAGCGTCCGGCCGCTGCGGAGCGTGATCAGGTGCTGGAGGGCCGGGTCGTGGGAGACCTGGTGCAGGGTACGGACCGGCTGGTCCACGGCGAGGTCGACGTTGATGAAGCCGTCCTCGATCATCGACAGGACCAGGGCCGTGGTGCCGAGCTTGAGGTAGGTCGAGATCTCGGACAGATTGGCGTCGCCGATGATCACGTGGAGCCGCCGGTACTTCTCGGCGTCCGCGTGCGGTTCGTCGCGGGTGTTGATGATGGGCCGTTTGAGGGTGGTCTCCAGGCCGACCTCGACCTCGAAGTAGTCGGCGCGCTGACTGATCTGGAAGCCGTGGTCGCGGCCGTCCTGCCCGATGCCGACCCGGCCCGCGCCGGTCACGACCTGCCGGGACACGAAGAACGGGGTCAGGTGGCGCACGATGTCGGAGAACGGGGTCTCCCGCTTCATGAGGTAGTTCTCGTGCGTGCCGTAGGAGGCGCCCTTGTTGTCGGTGTTGTTCTTGTACAGGTGGATCGGCTGGGCCCCGGGCAGCTGGGCGGCGCGCTCGGCGGCCTCGGCCATGATCCGCTCGCCGGCCTTGTCCCAGAGCACGGCGTCGCGGGGGTTGGTCACCTCGGGAGCGCTGTACTCGGGGTGGGCGTGGTCGACGTAGAGACGGGCTCCGTTGGTGAGGATCACGTTGGCGAGGCCGATGTCCTCGTCGGTGAGCTGGCTCGAGTCCGCGGCCTCGCGGGCGAGGTCGAAGCCGCGGGCGTCCCGCAGCGGATTCTCCTCCTCGAAGTCCCAGCGGGCGCGTCGCGCCCGGTGCATCGCCGCCGCGTAGGCGTTGACGATCTGGGACGAGGTGAGCATGGCATTGGCGTTCGGGTGCCCCGGGACGGAGATCCCGTACTCCGTCTCGATGCCCATTACTCGCCGTACGGTCATGCGGCCCTCCTTGCCCGGCGGCGCTCCCCTTCGGGCGCGGCGCTCAAGTACCGCTCTCTGCCGATGCTGGTGCGGTGCCCGTCCCCGCACTGAGCGCGACTCGGCGGTACCGAAGAGCCTAGAGCGACTCCGCGCCGGTGGGGAGATCGATTACGTCTTTGCTGCGGGGGAAAAACAGCCGGCTGCGGATGCCCGTGGTCCGGACATCCGCAGCCGGTTGCGACCTACAGGTACTGACCGGTGTTCGCCACCGTGTCGATGGAGCGTCCCGTGTCCGCGCCTTGCTTTCCGGTGACGAGCGTGCGGATGAAGACGATCCGCTCGCCCTTCTTTCCGGAGATCCGGGCCCAGTCGTCGGGGTTGGTGGTGTTGGGCAGGTCCTCGTTCTCCTTGAACTCGTCCACGCACGCCTGGAGGAGGTGGGAGACGCGAATGCCCTTCTGGTTGTGGTCGAGGAATGCCTTGATGGCCATCTTCTTCGCCCGGTCGACGATGTTCTGGATCATCGCTCCGGAGTTGAAGTCCTTGAAGTAGAGGACTTCCTTGTCGCCGTTGGCGTACGTGACCTCCAGGAAGCGGTTCTCCTCGGATTCCGCGTACATCTGCTCCACGACGGACTGGATCATTCCGTGCGCGGCGGCCTCCCGCGAGCCCTGGTGCTCGGACAGGTCGTCCGAGTGCAGCGGCAGGGTGGGAGTGAGGTACTTGGCGAAGATGTCCTTGGCGGCCTCCGCGTCCGGACGCTCGATCTTGATCTTGACGTCCAGCCGGCCGGGCCGAAGGATCGCGGGGTCGATCATGTCCTCGCGGTTGGAGGCACCGATGACGATGACGTTCTCCAGCCCCTCCACGCCGTCGATCTCGGCGAGCAGCTGCGGGACGATGGTGTTCTCCACATCCGAGCTGACCCCGGACCCGCGGGTGCGGAAGAGGGACTCCATCTCGTCGAAGAAGACGATGACGGGGGTCCCCTCGCTCGCCTTCTCCCGGGCACGCTGGAAGACGAGGCGGATGTGCCGCTCGGTCTCGCCGACGTACTTGTTGAGGAGCTCCGGGCCCTTGATGTTCAGGAAGTAGGACTTCCCCGCGGGCTGTCCGGTCACCTCGGCGACCTTCTTGGCAAGGGAGTTGGCCACCGCCTTGGCGATGAGCGTCTTGCCGCATCCGGGCGGTCCGTAGAGCAGGATGCCCTTCGGCGGACGCAGTTCGTGCTCCTTGAAGAGGTCCGGGTAGAGGTACGGGAGTTCGACCGCGTCGCGGATCATCTCGATCTGGCCGCCCAGACCGCCGATCTTGTCGTAGTCGACGTCGGGGACCTCTTCGAGGACGAGCTCCTCGACCTCGCTCTTGGGGATCACCTCGTAGACGTATCCGGACCTGGGTTCGAGCAGCAGGGCGTCGCCGGGGCGGATGGTGATGTCCAGCAGGGTGTCCGCGAGCCTCACCACCCTCTCCTCGTCGGTGTGCCCGATCACCAGGGCGCGCTCGCCGTCCTCGAGGATCTCCTTGAGGGTGACGATGTCCCCGGCCCGCTCGAACTCCATGGCCTCGACCACGTTGAGCGCTTCGTTGAGCATGACCTCCTGGCCACGCCGGAGCTCCTCGAGCTCGACGCTGGGACTGACGTTCACCCGGAGCTTGCGGCCCCCGGTGAAGATGTCGCAGGTGCCGTCCTCGTTGGACTGCAGGAAGACACCGAAGCCGGCCGGTGGCTGTGCGAGCCGGTCGACCTCCTCCTTGAGTGCCACGATCTGGTCGCGGGCCTCGCGGAGAGTATGGGCGAGCCGCTCGTTCTGCGCGGACACGCCGGCCAGGTTTGTCTGCAGCTCGACGATCCGCTCTTCGAGAATCCTCGTATGGCGCGGAGAGTCGGCGAGCTTGCGGCGCAGGACGGCGATTTCCTGCTCGAGATAGGCAACCTGGCCGGCGGGGTCTTCAGACCCCCGCCCCGGCCGGATGCCGCGGTTGATGTCGTCGTCGTGGGCTGCCACGGTCCTCACCTCCTCCAAGGGGAGCTGGACGCTTCCTGACCCTACCTGCGTGGGTGGTGATTGAAACCCCTAGATCACAAAGACTGTCGGGTGTGTCCGATCTTCACCCTTGCGCTTCCCCTCACGCCAGGTGAATACCCACCCATCAACATCGGAAAGCGGGCGGTTGTATCGTCGTGAGTGGTCAACACCCGTCAGGCTTGACCGGACTTAGGAACGCGACGCAGAAACGGCAGGGAATATGACCGTGCAGCACGAGGCCCCGACGGCGGGCGCCGGCGAGGCGCTGGAGGTCTGGATCGACCAGGACCTCTGCACCGGGGACGGGATCTGCGTGCAGTACGCGCCCGAGGTCTTCGAGCTCGACATCGACGGGCTGGCGTACGTCAAGAGCGCCGACGACGAACTGCTCCAGGACGCGGGGGCCACCACACCGGTGCCGCTGCCGCTGCTCCGGGACGTGGCGGACTCCGCGAAGGAGTGCCCCGGCGACTGCATCCACGTGCGCCGGGTCTCGGACGGGACCGAGGTCTACGGGCCTGACGCGGAGTGACGGGAACGGCGCCCGACTCTCACGCTCCGTGGTCTTCCGGGAGGGGTGTGCCGCGGTTCACCGGGCGAGGGCGCCGTCCGGAGTGGTGCGTACGAACACGCCACCCTGCCAGCGCCACTTGAACCGCTCCCGCTCGTCGGGGCAGCAGCTGGGCACGTCGGGGGACGAGTAGCCGAGCAGGGTCGCGGTGACCGCGCCGTCGCGCACCGCGAAGTCGGCGACGCTCCTCCGCAGGGCCGGGTCCACCAGCGTGGCCACCACACGCGCGGTGCCGTGCTCACCCCGGGTGAGCACGTATATGCCGCTGGGCGGGGTCCCGGATCCCGCTTCGCAGTGCACGACCGCAACGGTCTCGGGGATGCCGTCGCCGTCCAGGTCCCCCTGGCCCTGCCGGACGACCCTGGTGGGCGCGCCGGCGCACCGGAGGGGGTACTCGGCCGTGGCGGAGTCCGGAGCGGATGCCGCCGCGGGGACGGCGGCCGGAGCCGTCCTCGGGCCCGCCTCGGTGATCGCGGTCGCGGGCGCGGGCTGCATCAGGCCGGCCAGGGCGACGACCGCGGCCATCGCGGTGGCGGTGGCCAGCCAGTGCACCGGCCGGGCGTGGGTGTGCGCGAGGTCCGGGACCGCGGAGGGCTGCACGCGAGAAGTCTCCTGTGAAGGTGGCGCGGAAGGAGTTGTCGGGCATCGTGCCACAGGTCACAGCCGGGCGGAACAGCCGGGGTACGGGGACCGCGGGAAGCCCGCGCACGGCGATGCCGAAAGCGAACCCGCACACGCCCGAACGTCGATGTGCCGCCGTGCACTTCCACACGCGGGGCGGGAAGTGTACGGCGGCACGGCGTCGTTGTCGGGACGTCAGGCCCGAGGGACGTCAGCCCTTGTTGGGACCTTCGTAGTCCTCGCCGTAGGCGCCCTTGGCCGGACGGCGGCGGCGCATCGGCGGCTCGACCCCGTCGGCCAGGCGGCGCGCGGTGACCAGGAAGCCGGTGTGGCCGATCATCCGGTGGTCCGGGCGGACGGCCAGGCCCTCGACGTGCCAGTTGCGGATCATGGACTCCCAGGGCTGCGGCTCGGCGTAGCAGCCGAACTCACGGATGGACTCCACGGTGCGGGCGAGCTGGGTGGTGGTGGCCACGTAGCAGCAGAGGATGCCGCCGGGCACGAGCGCCTTGGAGACGGCCTCGAGGCATTCCCAGGGAGCGAGCATGTCCAGGATGACGCGGTCGACGTCGGTGTCGGACAGGTTGTCCTGGAGGTCGCCGACGGTCAGCTGCCAGGCGGGGTGGGGCCCGCCGAAGTAGCGCTCGACGTTGCCCTTGGCGATCTCCGCGAAGTCCTCACGGCGCTCGTAGGAGTGCAGCATTCCGCTGTCGCCGATGGCGCGGAGCAGGAAGCTGCTGAGCGAGCCCGAGCCGACCCCGGCTTCCACGACGCGCGCGCCGGGGAAGATGTCGGCGAAGGCCAGGATCTGCCCCGCGTCCTTGGGGTAGACCACGGCGGCGCCGCGGGGCATGGACAGGACGTAGTCGGGGAGCAGGGGGCGCAGCGCAAGGTAGGCGACGTTTCCCGTGGTACGGACAACACTGCCCTCGGGAGCACCGATCAGCTCGTCGTGGGGGAAGGAACCCTTGTGGGTGTGGAAGTTCTTCCCGGCCTCGAGCGTGAACGTGTAGTGGCGTCCCTTGGGGTCGGTGAGCTGGACCTGGTCCCCGACCTTGAAGGGCCCGCGTCGGCGGGCGGCACCGGTCGGTTCGGACATGTGACCAGAGTACCGGGGTTATCAGGAGGGTCTTGCCATGGCCCGGACGAAGGCGCGTTCCACGTCCGCGGTGGAGAGCACTCCGTAGATCTCCCCGGTGTCCTCGACGACGAGGTACTCGGTGGCGGGGCTGGCGCGCAGGTGGTCCAGGAGGGGCTGGCCGGACAGCTCGGCCGGCACCCGCATGCCCTCGGTGAGGTCCTGGGCCAGGCCGCTGACGGCCACCCAGGGGCGACGGTGCTGCGGGACTCCGGCGATGGCGGTCTCGCGGACCAGTCCGGTGGGGGTGCCCTGGCCGTCGACGACGACGAGGGCGCGGGCGCCGGCCTCGTTGGCGCGGCGCAGCGCCTCGGAGAGCGGGGTGGCCGGTTCCACCGGGATGGCGCGGCGGGTGAGGCTGCGGGCACCCAGTTCGGGGAGGTGTTCGCGCAGGCGGGCCATGCGCAGGCTGTTGCCGGCGCCGGTCCAGATGATCGCGGCGAGGATCGCGGCCAGCAGGGCGTCGGTGACGGTGTCCATGCCGCTGATCTCGTCGGTCTCGTTCCCGAGGAGACCCGTGCGGGTGAGCAGCGGCAGGCCGATGAGGACGGCGACGGCGAGCGCGCGGCCGACCCAGGCGGCGGCGACGGTGCCGCTCATCGGCTTGCCGGTGATCTTCCAGACCACGGCGCGCAGCATCCGGCCGCCGTCCAGCGGAAGCCCGGGCAGCAGGTTGAAGACCGCCACGATCAGGTTGGAGATCATCAGGCCGCCGAGGAGGACACCGGGGACGGTGCCGGGTTCGACGGCGTAGAGGGTGAGGTAGAAGACACCGGCGAGGACGAGGGAGAGCAGCGGACCGACGAAGGCGAGCACGAATTCACGCCCGGGGGTCTCGGTCTCCTTCTCGATCTCGGAGACGCCGCCGAAGAACTGGAGCTGGATACGGCGCACGGGGAGTTTGAACCGGAGCGCGGCGACGGTGTGGGCCAGTTCGTGGACCAGGACGGACGCGTAGAAGGCGACCGCGAAGAACAGGGAGACCAGGTAGCGGGCGGCTCCGAGGTCGGGCAGTACGCGCTGGATCTGGTCGCCGAAGACCCAGGTGATGAGGGCGGCGACGAGGAACCAGCTGGGGGCGACGTAGACGGGCACGCCGAAGGGCCGGCCCATGAGGATGCCGCCGCCGGGCTCCTCGGCACGTCGCGGCTTGTCGCCTCCGCCGCCGGCGGGACCGCCGGGCCGCCGCGGTTCGTCTGGCCCGGGTTCCGATGCGCCGGACCGCGGCCGGTCGTTCTCGCCGCGCTCGTCGTCCTGGTTCACGGGTTCCTTTCGTGGCCGAACTGTGTGATCCGCTCCGTCGCGGTACCGCGTCGCGTCTCGATCATGCGGTGTGAGGGGTCTGTCGTCGATGGTATGCCGCTCGCTGTCGGTGGCGGGTCGTAGGGTCTGGGTCATGAGTACGAGCGAGCAGCCGCCGGCGGGGCCCCGCGCCCCCGTGTCGCTGTCGCCCTCGCGGGCGAGCGACTTCATGCAGTGTCCCCTGCTGTACCGGTTCCGGGTGATCGACAGGCTGCCGGAGAAGCCGAGCGAGGCGGCGACCCGGGGCACGCTGGTGCACGCGGTGCTGGAGCGACTCTTCGACGCCCCGGCGGTGGAGCGGACGGCGCCGCGGGCGAAGTCGCTGGTTCCGGGGCAGTGGGACCGGCTTCTGGAGTCGAGACCGGAGCTGGCCGGGCTGTTCGCGGAAGACGCCGAGGGCGAGCGTCTGGCCCACTGGCTCGGCGAGGCGGAGCAGCTGGTCGAGCGGTGGTTCACGCTGGAGGACCCGACGCGGCTGGAGCCGGCGGAGCGCGAGCTGTTCGTCGAGACGGAGCTGGATTCGGGGCTGCGGCTGCGAGGGGTGATCGACCGGGTCGACGTGGCCCCGACGGGCGAGGTGCGGATCGTCGACTACAAGACGGGCAAGGCGCCGCGGCCGGAGTACAGCGAGGGTGCCCTGTTCCAGATGAAGTTCTACGCGCTGGTGATCTGGCGGCTGAAGCGGGTGGTGCCGCGGCGCCTGCAGCTGGTCTATCTGGGCAGCGGGGACGTGCTGACGTACGACCCGGTGGAGGCCGACCTGCTCCGGGTGGAGCGGAAGCTGCTGGCGCTGTGGGAGGCGATCCGGCTGGCGACGGAGACCGGGGAGTGGCGGCCCCGGCCGACGAAGCTGTGCGGCTGGTGCGACCACCAGGCGGTGTGCCCGGAGTTCGGCGGCACTCCCCCGGTGTACCCGCTGGAGATCGTCTCCGCACGCCCGCCGGAGCCGGACGAATCGGGGCAGGGCAGAATGGGGCCGGTCCCGCCCGCCCCGTAGAGGAGTTCCTGTGGCCATCCGCGTCCTTCTGGTCGACGACCAGCCGCTGCTGCGCACCGGTTTCCGGATGATTCTGGAGGCGGAGCAGGACATCGCGGTCGTCGGTGAGGCCGGGGACGGCCTGCAGGCGCTGGAGCAGGTGCGGGCGCTGCAGCCCGACGTGGTGCTGATGGACATCCGGATGCCGAGGATGGACGGCGTGGAGGCGACCCGGCAGATCACCGGTCCGGGACGCGACGGTCCGGCGAAGGTGCTGGTGCTGACGACCTTCGATCTGGACGAGTACGTCGTGGAGGCTCTGCGGGCCGGGGCCAGCGGGTTCCTGCTGAAGGACGCTCCGGCCGCCGAGCTGGTGCAGGCGATCCGGGTGGTGGCGGCGGGCGAGGCGATGCTGGCTCCGTCGATCACCCGGCGGCTGCTCGACAAGTACTCGGCGCATCTGCCCTCGGGTGAGGAACAGGTGCCGCAGACGCTGAACACGCTGACCGAGCGTGAGGTCGAGGTGCTGAAGCTGGTCGCGCGGGGGCTGTCGAACGCGGAGATCGCGGCGGATCTGTTCGTCAGCGAGACGACGGTGAAGACGCACGTGGGCCACGTGCTGACGAAGCTGGGCCTGCGCGACCGGGTGCAGGCGGCGGTGTACGCGTACGAGAGCGGCCTGGTGCGGCCGGGCGCGCAGTAGCGGCGCCGCCCCGGAGGACGTACGGCGGAGGGTCCGGCGCGCTCGTCGCGTGCCGAACCCTTCTCGCGTGCCACCGTCGTGGCGCCGCGCTCTCCGGACGGGGCGCGCGGCGGCCGGGGCGGCGGGTCAGTTCTTCTTGGTCTCCTAGGTCCTGTCTGAAGTCCAGATCACGAATGTGTGGGATCGCCTGCGCGCGACGGGGTGTCCTTGGTAGTCAAGTGGCCATGGCGCGAGGCGATCTCACCGACGAGCAGTGGTCCCTGATTGAGCCCCATCTCCCGATCGCCGCGGTCGGGCCTATCCCCGACCTGCGGAAATACTTCAACGCGGCGATGTGGCGCTTTCGGACCGGCAGCCCGTGGCGCGACCTGCCGGAGGAGTTCGGCCCCTGGCAGAGTTCCTACGACCGCTTCCAGGTCTGGGCGAAGCAGGGCATCTTCCAGAATCTGATGGAGATGGTGATCGCGGAAGCTGCCGCCCGCGACCAGGTCGACCTGGGGCTGGTCAGCGTGGACTCGGCGACAGCACGGGCACACCACCATGCCGCCGGGATGATCCTGGATCCGGAGCAGCTGGCAGCCCTGGAGGCGGCTGTCGAGGCCGAAAAGGGGGCCCGGCGGAAGGACAACAGCCGCAAGACCGGCAGGAAGAGGACCCCGCCCGCGAGGAGCGACGCCGGGTTCGCCGACGGTACCGGATCCGCTTGACCGCCGCTGACCTGGGGCGTTCGAGGGGTGGGCTGACCAGCAAGATTCATCTGGCGGCTGACCGGCGCTGCCGTCCGCTGGCGTTCGTGCTCACGCCCGGGCAGTGCGGTGACAGTCCGCAGTTCGTCCCGGTGCTGGAGAAGGTGAAGGTCCGCGGGCCGGTCGGGCGCCCGAGGACCCGGCCGGACGCCATAGCCGGCGACAAGGCGTACTCGTCCCGCAGCAACCGTGCTCACCTGCGCAAACGCAACATCAAGGCCGTCATCCCGGAGAAGAAGGACCAGGCCGCCAACCGGAAGAAGAAAGGCCGCAAGGGAGGCCGCCCCGTCAGCCACGACTCCGCGCTCTACAAGAAGAGAAACACCGTCGAGCGGTGCATCAACCGTCTCCGAAACTGGCGGGGCATCGCCACCCGCTACGACAAGACCCCAACCAGCTACGAAGCCGGACTGCACCTGTGCGGTGCGATGCTCTGGCTCCGCAGCATCACACCGCCCTCATGATCCGAACTTCAGACAGGACCTAGTAACGGGCCGGGTCGGTGACCTGCGGGGATCTCTCCTGTAGGTCGCTGACCTGGCCTTTTGCTGTTGACTGGCGATGGGGTGCGACGGTCCTGATCGGGTGTCCTGCGGACTGTGTGCGGACTCCGAGCGCTCACGAAATAGCAGCGACGTCGATGCATCCTGAGCCAGGCGCCCGCACCCTCAAGGCGATCCTCCGCTGTCTGATGTGAACCCGGCGAGTGGAACGACCAGCATCATATTGGTCATAACGTAAGAAATAGGAACGTAGCCAGCTAAAGGCATAAATGCGTCGTGGATGCTGAGGGGCTCCAAAAACCCCATACTTCTGCCCCGGCACACAGCTAGCATTACGTCCCTACATGCGGCACGAGCACCATGCAGTGGAGTCGGCATGACCGTCATGAACAACCAAACCCCTGATGCGGCAGTTCCGGAGAGCAGGAAGCGCAGTGGTGCGGGGCACAAGCTTTCTCTGCTCACCTATGCCGACCTTTCTGAAGCTGCCGCGAGGATGCAGGCCGGCGCTACAAAGACGAAGGCGGGATGGGAAAACCTTCGGGCGTTGCTTAACCAACTTCAGGGTGAAAACTCAGGCGCACTCGATCCTACTCAGGGCGAAGCCTGGAGTATCAAGGGGTTGCGTCTCTGTGGGTTCCAGGGGACTACGTCTGAGCTCTCCATGACGATCGATCCTTCTCCTGGAATCAGCATTTATCACGGCCCGAACGGATCCGGCAAGTCGACCATTGCTGATGGGATTCGTACCGCGATGTCAGGCAAGACAGGATGGTGGACTGAGGTAGCCGCGCCTACGGGGCGAAGCAAGTTCGATCCGCTCTGGGAAAAGATTAATCGGGCCCGTGACAGTTCGAAATCGTGGGCGGAGGTCACACTCGTACGAACGGGTGAAGAGCTGACCTTGAAGTGCGTACTCACCGACGGCGGTGAAGTTAGCGACGCCTACGGCGAATGGAAGACCTCCTCTGCGGAAGTGCGCCGTGTTGACATGGGAAGCACATGGCGTCACGCACTGGAAGGGCATCCGCCCGTCTTTTCCTACGCAGAGGTGGAAAGGCGAGTCCAGCAGAGCAATGATTTGCAGCGTTACATTGCCAATCTTCTCGCGCTGGGCGGGGCTTTCACGCATCTGGAGGCGCTGGTTTCCGAGCTGAGTGAGGCTGCCTCTACTAGTAAGAAGAAGATCGATGTCGCCCTCAGGGATGGAAAGGTTCGAGTCGCCGAAGTTGACCGTCTATTTCGTCTCAAGGAGCCGGCGGTCGATATAGAAGATGTCTCCTGGCCGGAAATTACCGACAGCATCGAGGGCTGGCTGATTAGTCACAAGCTCGTAGACGGTGGTTTGCCGACGGTAGAAGTCACCAGTGTAGACGTGGAACGCCTGAGGTTGTCACTGTCGTCCGTGGATGCTGCATTCCAGAAGCTGGAGGGCGTCCCTGAGCTGACGAGTCCGAGAATCTCTCAGCATTTGGACGCGCTTTACAAAGATGCTGTTGAGGTTGCACCGGGCTCAGCATGCCCCGTTTGTAATTCGGCAGTTGATAATTGGGTGCAGACTCTGCATGAGAATGTGGAGCGGCACGCTGAACTGGCGCCAATCCACGAAGAGATGCGTGATGCATTGAGTGAACTCAGGGATGCTTCTGCTGTTGTGAGTCACGTCGCAGAAGTTCTTGAGTTGATCCATTCGTCAAGCGGCGCTCACAGGACTGCATCGGCGAGTGCAGCGGCAGTTGCAGAGCGCCTTCGCACTGCAATGAGTTACCACGGGAGTCGGCCTGCATTGGAGGTACGGGACGCATTCCTGGCCTTGAGGAACTCCACTAATACCGCTGGCTGGGGTGAGGCGAGTGGCGTGGCGGTCGAAGCAAGCGAGGTGACACGTAAGTGGCTTCGTGAGCGCAGGGGGGCTCTTGAAAACTTCCTGCATGTGTGGCGGACGGAGCAGGAAACAGCTAAGGAAAGCGCTCTGTGGCAAGAGACTAAGAAGTGCTCTACGACTCTGGCCGACAAGCTGCGCAAAGAGCGGACTGAACGCTTCAAGGAGAGGGCGGATAAGCGAGTCAGGCAGCTGCTGGAGGATGTTGGGATCTACTTGAACGGAATTCACCTGACGACAACCCGGGCTGATGTAAGCGTAAGCAATTCGAGTGGTCAAGAATTGCAGCTGTCAATGCTGAGCGCTGGGCAGAGAAACGCTTTTCTCCTTGCTCCGTTGCTCTCTACTGCCGAGTCTGGGCCGTTCTCTTTCTTGATTCTGGATGACCCTGTTCATGCTTTTGATGAGATTCGAGTTGACCGTCTGGCGTCGGTTTTGGTCGATCTCAGTTCCGAGCGACGAGTGATAGTTTTTACTCATGATGAGCGCTTGAAGCAGCATCTCCTTGCTCGGGCGGTAAACGGACAAGCTTGGAGAGTGAGCCGTGATGTCGAGAAAGGCGAAATCGACATCGAGTCGACGGACGAGATGTGGAGAGTATTGCTGGATGATGCCCGAAACATCGTCACTTGGGCGCCACGGTCGTCTCCCACTGCCTATTTGACTGAAGGTCAGGTTGTGAGAGGGCTGTGTAGGCAGGCGGTTGACCATGCCCTGCATTCCTGCGTTGTCCGCTACTCGTTGGCGCGGGGGCAGGATGTGGCGCGCAACCTCGAATCGATCGATCTGCTCGATAACACCTTGAAAAGGGTGGCTTTCGCAGAAGGGTTGATTAATGCGACCCATGCTGGCAAAAACCCGATCGATGAATTCAACGGGATTTGTGGACCGTACCTGCGTGGTTGGAACAAGGCAGTCCACGGATCGGATGGCGCGAAAGCGGATCTGAACTTGGAAATCGATAAGGCGCGAGAAGGGTGCGCATTGATCACTGGCTGGGTCTTCTCATGAAGCTTGACGGTGCATCTCGGCGGCGCATTGAAGTTTTTGAGTTGAGGCTTCGCATCGAGTTGGCAACTATCGAGGCATACCATCGGGTATGCCGGCCAGAGAATCCACTTCTGTACATTAATAACGTGACGGGGCGGCTCTCTATGGTGATCGCCCTAGTCCCTCCAGAAAATGTACTGGAAGCGGTCGGCTTGGTGCGTCTAGTTAGGCATGTTTATGGTCGGGCATCGGACATTCTGCATGGCAGGTCGAGCATGGTGGATGCCCCAGCCGTGATTATCGATGAATGGCGCAGCATTGTTGAGAGACTGGAAACACTAGCCGGCGTGCGGACAGCAGAGGACTCGAACTGAACGCGCTCTGCTCTGAGAGGTGCGGAGTTGGTTTTGGCCGTTCAGAACCGCTGTTGCGGCGAGCCGGACGTGAGGACCGAGACCGGGAGATTGGCTCCGGTAGGTCTAGCGCCAGCCGTCGAGGGATACTTCGGGACCGTCGGAGAGATAGCGGCGGAGCGCGCTGGCGGTGGTGTCCACGAAGTTTTCGGGGATGGTGTCGGCGTCAACCCAGCGGACTTGGGCGTGCTTGCGCGGTTCGCGGTTCTCTGGTTTGCCGGACCAGTCGTGGGCGGCGAAGACGATGGTGAGGAAGCCGTTGGGGGCCTCGACGCCCCAGGCGCCGTGGATGACGTGGGCGACCTTGAGGGACTCGGGCTTCACCGTGAGGCCCGTCTCCTCGTAGAGCTCGCGGACTGCCGTCTCCGTGATGGGTTCGCCCGGTTCGCTCTTGCCGACGGGGAGGTCCCACAGGCCCTGGGCGAACTTGGCGTTCTCGCTGCGCTGGAGGAGGACGACGCGGTTGGTCGCCTTGTCGTGGACGATGACGGCGGCGACCAGCAGGGTCATGGATTCGAGCGCCGGCTTCAGGGCCTTGGGCTGGTCGTCGGTCTGCTGGGTCACGGTGTTCCCTTCGTCGGGCGGGTTGTTGGGCATGTTAGGCGAGGGCCTCACGAGCACGGCGGGCGAGATCGGCGGCACCGGGTACCTTGCGCCTCTGGTAGATCGCCAGAGTGGAACGGATCGAGGTGATCGCCTTGCGCGTCCGGTCGGAGGTCATGCCCTCCATGAGCACGAGGGCCTGGGTCCAGGCGGCGACGGCTTCGTCGGCGCGGGCCTGGGCGGCGAGGCTGTCGCCGAGGTCGGCGTGGGTGAGGGCGTGGACGCGCTTGTACTTCTGGGGGTCCCAGCGTGTGAGGGCGTCCCGGTGCTGCTGCTCCGTGCCGATGTGGTCGGCGAGGTCTGTCAGGGTGCGGGCGGTGTGGCTGGCCACGGTGCCGGCGGCGGGGCCGCTCACGCGGGAGTAGCTGGGCTGGGGGCCGTCGTCTCGTAGGAGGGCGTCCTCGGCGGCGAGTAGGGCGCGCGCGGCCAAGGGGTTCTCGTTGACCGCGGCGTAGGCGCGGGCGTGCGTGATATGGAGGAGCGCTTCGGTCTGGCCGTCGACGTGGCCGAGACCTGTGCGGAGGGCGCCTTCGACGAGGTCGACGCAGTGGTGGGGCCGCTTGAGGCTGAGGGCCTGGTGGGCGAGGGCGCGCATCATCCAGGCGGCGTGGCCGTGGGGGTCGGCTTCGCAGGCGAGCTTGTAGCCGACCTGGTAGTAGCGCTGGGCGGCGCCTTCTTGGCCGAGGTCGTGGTGCTTCCATCCTGCGAGGTAGGCGAGTTCGGCGACGGCGCCGAAGGCGGCCCGGCGTAAGGCTTCGCTGGGGAAGCGTCCGCGCAGCATGGGGGCGGCGGTGTCGGCGAGGTACGCGGTGACGGTGGTCAGGCCGTGCCCGCCGCCGAGGCGCTCGTCGGCGGCGCTGAAGGCCGCGGTGATCTGCCGTACGACGTCCACGTCCTCCGCGCCGACCAGGGACGTGCCGGTGCGGGCGCGGAGCATGCGGGCAGTGGCTTCGTGGTCGTATCCGAGCGGCATGGCGACGCCGGCGGTGGTGAAGGCCGCGATGGCGAGGAAGCGGCGGCGCTCGACGTCGGCGCGGCCCAGGTCGGTGGCGGCGAGGACAGGGTCGGATTCCGCCGGCGCTTCGTCATCGCTGGCCTGGAGGCCGATCTCGGTCTGGGAGACCATGCGTCCCGCTCGGCGGGACAGCGCCTCGGCCAGGTACTGACCTACCCGGCCCGACGGGGCGCGGGTGCCGTTCACCCAGTGCGAGATGGCCGACTTGTTGGTCTGGAGGATCTCGCCGTTCTCGGCCGCGATGCGCCGCACGTCTCTGGCGAGGGCCTCGTAGGTGCAGTCGACCGCCGCGATGACGTCGCGCAGACGGGAATTGGGGTCTCTCTGCGCCGCCACGATCGCCTCCACTCCGGACCTGTAAACCGCGTATACCGCTTCAACTGCCTTCCACCGTACCCACCGAGCGTGACCACCGGTTCACTTATCAGCAGCCGCCCGGAACGGCGCGACCGTGATCCAGACTCCCCCTTGGGTCCGGGTGGCACCCCGAAGTTCCGTACGCCCACACCAGGCTCGGGCATTCCTGTGCCCGAGACCGGCCAATCAGAGACGGAGACACGGTGACCACCATCGACACCACGGCCATCACGGTCGAGCTGCCCGAGGCGTTCGACCCGCGCTGGAGCCGCCTGCCCGGCATCCAGGTCGACGGCCGGCGCATCACCATCGACCCGGCCGAGTACTTCTTCCGCTTCGAGTCGAACACCTGGCTCGTCGCCGACTGGGAGCTGGTCAAGTCCCAGCTCCTGGACGCGGACGAGACGACCGAGAGCGCGGTCGAGCAGCTCGCGCTCGACTTCATCAAGCAGCACAGCGAGTCCACGTCCGACGCGGCCCGCGTCCTGGCCACCGCGTACGAGGTGTACGCGTACCTCTTCCGCGACGAGCACCTGGCCGGCCTCGGTCTGCCGCAGATCACCGCTGACCATTTGCGGATGCTGCGCGAGGCGGCCACGCTCATGGCGCTCAACAAGGTCGAGCTGGACGGGCACATCTCCAACGTCGGCCCGTGCTGGTTCTTCCCCGCCGCCACCTCCGTCGTCTTCGACCTGGACGACGAGATGGGCGAGATGCTCGACGAGGTCTACCACGGCGGCTGGTTCAACGAGCACCGCCGCATCGAGTCCATCAAGGCGCACGCCGCGCTCGGCGGCCGGCTCGTGCACGGCTGCCAGTCCGTGCCGGACCAGTCCGGCGGCGTGGTCGCGCCCTACGGTGCCTCGATGGCGAACTTCCGCGACGACCTCGCCGCGTTCAAGGCGGGCTGGATCGAGCAGGTCTACGCCCACCGCGTGAACTCCGCCGCTTAACCCACCCGATCAGGCTCCGGGGCGGGCCGGCATCCCTCGCCCGCCCCGGACGCCACCACCCCTCCCCGGAGCCCCACGTGACCACGAACCCCAGCGCCGAACTCCTCGACAACCTGCTCACCGCGACCGGCCAGACCACCGCCGTACGGGAGGAGGTGCGCGTGTGGTCCATGTCCGGCGTCGAGCGCGTGACCTTCCCCGACGGCTCCACGGCCATCTTCAAGTACGCCAAGAAGCCCTTCGACAGCGAGGACCAGGCCCTCCGCCTGGCCCACACCCTCGGCGTACCCGTCCCCCAGGTCCACGCCTCCGCCGTCCTGGACGGCTGGCTCGGCATGCTCATGGAGGACCTCGGACCGTCCGTCCGCGAGGCCAACGACCTCGACGGCGTCGCCGCGGCCGTAATCCTGCACGGAACCCGTACGGCTCCGCCCTTGCCCGTCCTCGACCAGGAGCGGCTGCGGACGCTCCCGGCCCGGGCGCTGGAGCACCTCGAACGGCTGCGCAAGGCCGACCGATGGCAGGGGGCCGACGACGTCGAGGACGCGCTCGACCGGATCGCCCAGGCCGCCGAGGCCCGCTCGGCCGGAGCGACGCTGGAGCCGTTCGGCTGGGTGCACTCCGAGTTCCACCCCACCAGCCTCCACATCGGCGAGCGCGGCTGGAGGCTGCTCGACTTCGCCCGCGCCTTCACGGGCCCCGGCCTGCTCGACCTCGCCAGCTGGCACGGCACCATCGAGCCCCCGCACCCCGTGCGCCTGCGCGTCTTCCTGGAGCAGTACGTCACCGCCGGCGGCACCCCCGACGCCCTCGCCCGACGCGGCGGGCTCACCGCCGAACACTGGGCCCTGGGCTGGCACCGCATGTGGGCCGTCGAGTGGTTCATGGAGCAGTCCATCCGCTGGATCAACGACCCGGCCACCGACCCCGCCTACATCAAGGCCGTCCGCCGCCACCTCACCGACGTCCTCCACCTCCTGGAGATCTGACGTGCTCGCCCAGGCATCCCCCTGGCACGCCCACGCCGCCCAGCGCACGGCCGCCGGACTCGCCGAACCGCTTGCTGTACCCGCCCGGATGGAATGGACTACCCGACCTGGCCAAGGTCCCGGCGCCGAGATCCTCGGCCCCGACCTGCGCGGCAAGCGACTCCTGGAACTCGGCTGCGGCCCCGGCCACAACGCCGCCCACCTCGCCACCCGCCACGGCGCCCACGTCACCGGCGTCGACCTGGTCGGCCTCCAGGTCCGCCGCGCCCGCTCCCACTACGGACGGCTGAACAGCCTCACCTTCGTCGCCGGCCACGCCCTGCACTACCTGCACGCCTCCGACGAGCAGTTCGACGCAATCTACTCCGTCTTCGGAGCCATCGGTCTCGTCGCCCCCGAGCTCCTGCTCCCGGCCATCGCCCAACGCCTCACGCCCGGCCGGGTGCTCGTCTTCTCCGTCCCGCACCCGCAGCGCGGCGGCCGTAGCCCCTCCGGCGACGACCGTCCGCGCCGGGACTTCGTCACCCTTCCCGACCACACCCGCCTACCCATCGCCCGCTGGGAGTTCTCCACGGACCGGTGGGAGAAGCACCTCAGTCAGGCGGGCTTCTGGCTCACCTCAGCCCAGGAGTTCCACGACCTCCGCATGGGCCACTGGCCCACCACCCTGCTGATCCGCGCCCGCAAACTCTGATCAGCCATTCGCCCGGCTTCCCTTGGAGGAACCGATGCGCCCGCCCTACCTGCTCCTCGACATCGACGGCGTCCTCATACCCTTCCCCAACGCGGACGGCTCGACCCCGGCCACCCACGCCCGTCACGACGTCGTCCCCACCGGCCGGAGCGCCGACAACCCGGTCACCGTCTGGCTCAACCCCGACCACGGCCACCTGCTCATGGACGTGATCCGCACCGGCCTGGTCACCCCGGCCTGGTGCACCAGCTGGCGCCAGGACGCCACCGCCCTTATCGGCCCGCTCCTCGACCTTCCGACCCTGCCGTACGTCGATCTCCCGCGTCCGCAGATCACCACCAGCCACCCCAACGGCTACCTGTGGAAACGCGACCACGTCGACGCATGGCTGGGCGACGCCCCCGCCGTCTGGATAGACGACGACTTCACCAGCCTCGACCATGAATGGGCGGTGGAACGCACTGCGAAGGGAACGGCAACCCTCCTCATTCAGCCCGCCCCGCACCTCGGTCTACAGCCCGAGCACCTGACCGAGGTCACGAGGTGGGTCGCGCAGTTACGCACAGCCCGCGCCGCCTGACGACTGATGCCCTCGCTGCCACGAGCAGCGAGGGCATCAGGGTGCGCTGCGGGCCCTGCACCAGGGCTACTGCCACAAGTCCGCTCCATCGCGCCCACTCGGGTCCATGGCCAAGAGATCTTCGTGCAGGCCCGAGAGGGCTCGACCAGTCGGGGCGCCGTCTTCGGCTGACTCCATGACGAGCCAGCCGACATCGATGCCCGATACGTTCACATCACTCCCGGTGTCGAGCTCGTCGAGTGTTGCGATCACTGCCTCATAGGCGACCGCTCGCGCCAGGCGAACGAGATCCTCCTTGTTCGCCCCAGCAGCAAGGAGCCGCTGGGCAACAGGAAGCTGATCGATGGCATCCGGATCGGCCCAACCGCCGATCGGACCGCGCCACAGACTTCGCAGCAGCATGAACCGCGCGAGGTGTGGAAGGTCCTCACAGATCTCCGACTTGGCCCAGTCGCCAGCATCGGCTGCGCCGAGTGCTTCGAATCGGGCGCGCAGCGACTCCGCTGCCGCCCTTCCACGCGCGTCCAGACTGTTCAACCAAGCCTGCCACTCGTTTGAGGATTCACTCACCGTGACAGCATGCCCCACGCGTGCCTCGGCTGGAGATCCGCCAGCACTATCAGCAGCTTGGCAGCCCAAGCCGATCGCTACTCTGTTCGCATGACCGTGAACGGAGATCGCCAGTTCCCCGCCGCGCTCGCCGCTGCCATGGCAGTCAGGCTCGAGTGCATTGGCGAGGATGGTGTCGACTTCGAACCTTACGAGTCCTTCCTGACCGCCGATGAGACCACTGAGTGGTTCCGCGCGTGGACCGGCAACGGCGAGCTGAACGGCGACGACTTCCGCGTTTTTGGCCAGGACGGCACCGGCGGGTACGCAGCGCTATGGCTGGTCCGTGAAGGTCGGGAACTGGTAGAGCAGCCCGTTGTCTTCCTGGGCTCCGAGGGGGAGACAGGCGTTGTCGCTCGCGACCTGGGTGCCTTCTTGTGGCTGCTAGCTGACGGCTTCGGCCCGTGGGAAGCAGCCACCTCATACGAGCCCGAGCCGGATTGGGCTCCCCAGGCCAATCGCGACCTGGCGGCCATCGCGGAGCAATTCGCCCCGGACCGCCGCGCGTCGGCAACGGCGATCATCGCGCAGGCCACACAGGAGTTTCCCGACTTCGACGACACCATCATGAAGCTCTGCCGTTGAGCCGGACCCGACGCCCCGCCACGAGGCGTGGCGGGGCATCGGGGCGGGGTCAGCGGTGCCGACTGCGCTCTTCGGGCCTCATGGCCACTGGTGTGGCCGGAGGGTGTGGCGTGGCGGACATAACCGAGGTGCCGCTGGTGGTGCTTCGCCTGCGAGCTGCTTGCGTGCGCCGGTTCGGCTGAGCCGTGATGCGCCAGTTGAGGACCTCCGCAGGGCGCTCGGCGCTGTCGAGCTCTCGCTGGGCGCCCAGCTCGGCCAGGAGGCGTCGGGGGTTGTGGCCGGCGGTCTCGGCGTGGGCGAGGGTTGTGGTCAGGGCGGCCCAAGCGGGGTCGGCGAGGATCCGGTCGGCGTGGTCGGGGAGGGCCACGCGAACGTCCTGCTCGAAGCGACGGGCGGTTGCGGCTCGTGGTGCGCGGCGGGCCAGGTCCGCCAGGACGGGGGTGGCGGCCTGCTGGTAGCCCGCCTGGAGGTGGCGGAGGGCTTCTTCGGCCGTGGCGGCCTGCTGTTCGTGGCCGCGCTGTTCGTGCCACTTGGCGGCGGCGCGGGCCAGGTGCACGGTAGCGAAGAGCAGGGCGATGGCGAGTCCGCCCGGCTCGTTGGAGGCGTAGGCGAGTTCCTTGGCGGCCTTGCGCAGGGCGGTGGCGGCCTGGTGATCGGCGCGGGTGGCGGAGCGGCGGGCGCGGTTGAACGCCACTGCTGCCGCCCGCAACTCCGCCCGGTGTGGGCCGGTCGCGGCGTTGGCGATGTTGTACAGGGCGTCGCCGAAGGCGGCCAGGTGGCCCTGGGCGGCTGCATCGTCACCGGAGTCGAGGACGGTGCGTGCCGCGTGTATGGCGGTGGTGGTGTGGCGCCATGGATCGGCGAGGTCCGCCACATACCGGGGGCGGTCGGCCAGACCCTGGTCGGGGAGGCGTTCGCGTAGGCGGTTGATGGAGAGGTCGGGGGCGAGTTTCGAGCCGCCGTACCAGACGGGTTCGCCGGCCGCGTTGGTGTCGCCGGGGGCGGCGAGGCTGTAGCCGATGACGTCGCCTGTCTCGGGGCCGAGGCGCGTTTTGACCTTGATGCCGAGGGACTGCAGCACGGTGAAGTAGTCGGCTTCGGTTTGTACGGCGGCGGCGACCGCGTACGCCTGCTCACGGAGCCACTGCCGTGCTGTGACCGTCTGGCCTTGGCGTTCGGCCTAGGCGCGTTCGGCGCCGGTGGGGGTGCGGGGCGCGGTGAGGTCGCCGGACTTCAGGCGGCGCAGACCGAACTCCGCCTCGATCTTGCGGCACTCCGCCTGGGCCTGCTGTCCGTCACGGTGGGTGCGGGGGCGGCGTCCGTCGGCGCGGACGGTGGTGGCCATGATGTGGATGTGGTCGTCGGCGTGGCGCACCGCGATCCACCGACATGCCTTCTCGTCGCCTTCGGGGGCAATGCCAGCGGCGTGAACGATGCGGCGGGCGACCTCGGCCCACTCGGCGTCGGTGAGGTAGCGGTCGCCGGGCGCGGTGCGGACCGGGCAGTGCCAGACGTGCTGGGGTGGTTTCTTGCCGCCCAGTTCGCGGGTGCGCAGGTCGACGTGGTGGTCGAGGCGCTTGGCGAGCTGGGTGTAGGTGGCTGTCGGGTCGCGGCCGGGGTCGGGGGCGCCGGCCATGTCCCAGGCGGCGACGATGTGCGGGTCGGTGTGTTCGTCGCGGCGGCCTGGGCCGAAGAGGTAGACGATCAGTCCGCGGGTGTCGGAGCCGGTGGAGACGTCAGGAACCATGCGCGGTGCCTTCCGCCAGGAGCTGGTCTATCAGTCGGTAGCTGGAGTCGGCTGCTTGCTCGACGCGGTCCAGCACCGCCTCGGCACGCTCGGGCACTGTTCCTCGGTGGATGGCTGCGGTGATCTGGTTGAGGTTGCCGCCGATGCGGTTCAGCGCGACCGTGTGTGCCTCGATGGCCTCGATCAGCGGGCGGACGGGATCGTCCTCCGGGCTGCCGACCAGCCCTGCCTTGCCGAGGGCCACGGCGAGGGCGGCGTCCCCGACGAATCCGGCGAACTTCTGGCCGCGCTGGTGAGCGGCGGCGCTGATCACGGTCACAGCTGTTCGTGTGAAGCGGATGGTCTTCTCCTGATCGCGCTTCTCCACGGTGCGCTTGCGGTTCATCAGAGCGGGCAGGACGGGGGCATCGAGCTCTCGCCAGGAGGGCTGCTCGGCGGGTGGCGGGATATCGGCCGGCGGCTGAGTGCTCGGGGCGGCGGAGTCGGGTGCGGGAGGGCAACTGCTCTCGGCTGCACCCTCTTCCGGCTCGGGCGCCCCCTGGCGCTCGGCCTCCTCCGCCACCCCTGGGGCGGGGGCAAGCGCGGACGAAGCCTCGTTAGAGGCTCGTTCGCTCCAGCTTGCTGCTGATCGGCGGGTCAGGCCGAAGAATCCCTTGCGGCGGCGGGTGGGGGAGTTGTCGGTGCTCGTTTCGGGCATGGTGGTGCTCCGGTGGTCGTGTGGGGTGGGGCTTCGTCACGTCCGTTGCATCCGTCCCGTAGCTGGTCAGGACAGGTACGGAGGCGGTCGCAGGTACGGAGTGATCCGTATCGGCGAGGAACTCCGTCCCCGCGCTGACCTGCGCGGGGACGGATGCGACGGATGGATACGGAGCTGGTGTCAGCGAGTGGGCCTGGGGCCAGCAGGCCCGCCGGGCGGGCCGATGGGCAGCGTCCCCGACGGAGGGGCCGGTGGCTTGCCCTGGGCTCGACGTGCGAGCACGGCCTCGCTGGCTGCGGGTGCTGGTTGGGCAGGGTCGGGGCAGTAGCGGGCCCAGGCGTCGAGGAACTGGTTGCGGGCGTACGCCTTGGCCTGCCTGCCGTTCTCGAAACGGTGGTTGGCCGGGCTGATGCCGAAGTCGCGCAGCAGATTGGCCAGGTGGTAGGCGTTCAGGCCCTTCGTCCCGTACTCGGCCCACGGCGCCTCGGCGTCCTGGATGAGCGCGGCGAGCAGGTCGTGGCTGCGCAGCGCCTCCGTATCGCCGTGTTGCTCGAAGGCGCGGCGGATGTCCCGGAGCAGCCGGGTCTTCAGCGTCGTCTGTTCGTCCTGGACCAGCTCGGTGCGGGTCATCGCCAGGCAGGCCGCACGGGCCTGCGTGGGCCAGTGTCCGCCGGCCAGGTCGGCGACGATGACCAGGGGCTCCCAGGTGTCCGCGGCCCGGTCTTCGACCGGCATCGGTGGCACCAGCCGGTGCGCTGCCCCGCGCAGCGGGGTCAGCCACGCGGCCAGGCGGTCCCGCAACGCGTTCAGTTCCGGGACGGAGTGCCGGGAGCGGAAGGGAGCGACCTTCTCGCCGGGCTTGCGCTTCTGCATGCGGAGCACGACGGCACGGTCCATGATCGTGTCCGGCAGGTCGCCGATGCCTGCCAGCGCGGCCATGGCGAAGGTCGGGAACGCGGTCGGCTTGTGCTCCGGGCCGGAGATCCGCCAGGCGGGGCGGTTGCGCTGGTGTCCGGCGTTCAGCAGGCCACGCAGGTCCTCCTTGTCGCCGGCCTTCGGGCCGAAAATGGTGTCGGCCTCGTCCACCAGCAGCGTCGGAGGGTCCTCGCCGATGATCCGGAAAACCACCGCCGGTGAGGTGTTCACGGTCATCATCGGCCGGGACACGGTCTCGTGGAGCACGTCCAGGACACGGGACTTGCCGCACCCCTTGGTCGGCCCCACCACCGCCAGACGCGGCGCATGCTGGAGAGCGGGCTGGATGGGGGAGGCCGCCACCCACAAGGTGACCGCGGTCAGGGCCTCCTCGCTCGGCAGGACGACGTACCGGCCGATCGCGGCGCGCAGGTCGTCCAATACGACGGTCCCGTCCTGGTCCCCGTCCGCTGTGAGGCTGGCACGTTCGCGGTCCCGAGTCCCCGGTCCGGGTTCGGGGACCGTCTCCGCAGCACCGTGGTCAACCCGGACCGGCGGTCCGGGTTCGCCAGCCGACTGACCGGAACTCTCCGTCCGGTCCTCGGCTTCCGGACCGGGTCCATGGTCCGGGTTCCCGGTCCGGTCCAGTTGGGCGCTGAGCTGCGTGTTCTCCGCCGGTCCGGGTTCCTGGTCCGGGTTGTCCGGAACTCCGGTCCGGGTTTCGGTCGCGGGTCGGTCCGGACGGTGCCACGGGATGCCCTGGCCGGGGACCGCAGGGGTGGGCCAGACGACCTTGGGGGACGTGTTCGAGGTGGCGGGGGACGTAGAGTCCTCCATTGGCGTTCCTCTCAGGTGAGGGACGGGACGGGCAAGGTCCCGCCTCTCACCGGTTCGTTCGTTCAGGGATGGGCGACGTGCAGGGGAATCTCCGGCCCTCGGCGTTGGCGCGCCGGGGGCCGTTGCTGTGTCCGGGTCTGTCGGCGGCTCACGAGGCCAGGCCCCACTCGTCTCGGCCGTCGATCAGGATGCGCTCGTAGCGCAGCAGCTCGGCCTCGGGGTAGAGCACCCGCTTGCCGACCTTGATGCCGCGCGGCCCCTTCTTGATCTGGCGCCAGTAGCGGACGGTGCTCTCGGCTGTGCGGTAGCGCTCGGCGACCTCGGCAGTGGTCAGGTATCGCATGCATTCCCATTCGGCTAGGTGGCGATTCGATCTGCATAGAGTTGTACCTCGGGATCGGCGGTTAACCAAATCGGGAAGCTCATGTTTCAATTGGGATAGCGACGGTGATGATGGAGGTTCGATGGCAGGCGACAGACCCGAAGGCGGCGAGGTGCCGCTGCTCTACAGCGAGGGGAACGTGGCCGCGCGCGTGGCCCTGGAGCGTGAGGTCAGAGGGTGGAGCACGACCGAGCTGGCGGATCGGGTGACCAGAGCCGGCGTGAAGATGAACCAGACGGCGGTCTGGCGCATCGAGAACGGCACACCGCGTCGGCGCATTAATCTCGATGAGGCCCTCGCCTTCAGCCGCGTCTTCGAGCTTCCTCTCGAAGAGCTGATGTCACCGCCCCTGGAGGGGCTCGACATCGACAGTCGGCGGCTCGTCCAAGAAGCCGTCGAAGCGTTCTATGAGGCCCGCGACGCGCGCGACCGCCTCCACCGCGCCGTGGTCGCCATCGCCGACCACATCAAGGCTCATCCCGACAGCTCGCGGGCGATCCACGAGCAGTGCCTCCGCCTCATGGGCGACGAGCGCGACGCTCGCACCCTCAGCAACGACATCGAGGACGGCGGCCACTACTGACAACCGACACGAAGGAGAGGCCACTTGGCCAACATCCAGAAGCGCCCCAACGGCAAATGGCGTGCCCGCTACCGCGATCTCGACGGCAAGGAGCACGCCCGCCACTTCGAGCGGAAGCTCGACGCCCAGCGGTGGCTCGACGAGGTCACGGCGAGCATGGTCACCGGTCAGTACGTCGACCCGCGCGCCGGTCGGATCACGTTCGAGAAGTACGCCGAGAAGTGGGAGGGCTCGCTCATCGCCAGCGAGGCGGGCGAGCGCATCACCGACAACGCGCTACGGCTCCACCTCGTACCGGCACTGGGCGCCCGCTCCATGGCGGCGATACGCCGCAACGACATACAAGTGCTCTTCAAGCACCTGTCCGACCAGCTCGGCCCCGGCAGCGTGCGGAACGTCTACGACGTCCTCGTGCGCGTCATGGCGGCGGCCGTGGACGACAAGGTCATCGCCTCCAGCCCATGCCGCCGGATCACCCTCCCGGCCATGCCGGACGAAGAGGTCACCCCGCCCACGGTCGCCCAGGTCGAGGCCATGGCCCGCGTGATGCCGCCGTACATCCGCGCGGCGATCGTCACCCTCGCCGGATCAGGGCTGCGCATCGGTGAACTGCTCGGCCTGAAGGTGTCGGACGTCGACTTCAAGGCTGGCACCATCCGGGTCGACCGGCAGCGGCTTCAGTCCGGGAAGATCGGCCCGCCGAAGACCGCGAAGTCCCGGCGTACGGTCCCGGTCGGGGAGGTCGTCACCGACGCGCTCCTCGCGCATCTCGCCGCACGCCCCTCCAAGGAGTGGCTGTTCACGATGGAGGAGGGGGAGCCGCTCAACTACCGGCGGTGGAAGACCGAGTGGAACTGCGCCCGCAGGGCGCTCCAGGCGGAGGAGAGTGAGGCGGCCAAGCGCGAGGGCCGCAAGCCCATCGAGCTGCCGCACATGGTGACCCACGACCTGCGGCACTTCTACGCCTCCGCGCTCATCGCCGGCGGCGCAAGCGTCAAGCAGGTTCAGCTGGTCCTCGGGCACGCGTCCGCCGTCATCACGCTGCGGATCTACGCGCACCTGTGGCCCGGGGAAGAAGACCGCACCCGGGCCGTCATGGACGCCGTGCTCGGCGGCCTGCGGACCGGGTGCGGACAGCTAAGCGGCGCGACCCGCGAAAGTGCAGGTCAGGCCGCCTAGAGGGAGATCAGGCCTTCTTGATCTCCCAGAAGCGGAAGACCGTGGAGGCGTCCAGGGTCCATTCGAGGCCGGTGACGTTGTCACGGGCGACCGCGTACTGCTTGCCCTGCCAGAGCGGGAGGATCGGCAGCTCGTCGGCCACCAGGTCCTGCAGGCGGCCGAAGTCCGCGTCGGTGGCCGCGCGGTCGGCGGCGGCCGAGGTCCGCGGGAGGAGAGTGCCGGTGATGGTGGCGTTCTCGTAGTGGTTGCCGAGGACGTTGTCCTCGCCGAAGAACGGGGCGGTGAAGTTGTCGGCGTCCGGGTAGTCGGGCACCCAGCCCTTGACGTACACGCCGTACTTGCCGGCCGTGATGTCCTTCTCGTACTGCTCGAAGGCGACGGACTGGACGTCCGCGTCGAACAGTCCGCTGCTGTTGAGCTGTTCGGCTATCGCCCCGAATTCCAGGTCGGTGGAGGGGCCGTAGCGGCTCGGGGTGGACCAGAGGGTGAGCTTGACCTTGTCGGTGATGCCGGCCTTGCGGAGCGTCTTCTTGGCCTTGGCCGCGTCCGGGCGGCCGTAGGTGTCGAAGAAGGCGGTGTTGTGTCCGGCGATGCCGGCCGGGACGATCGAGTACAGCGGGGTCGCCGTGGACTTGAGGATGTCCTCGACGAGGGCCTCGCGGTCGACGAGGTGGGCGATCGCCTGGCGGACGGCGAGCTTGCCGACGACCGGGTCCTCCACGTTGAAGACGAGGTGCTGGACCTCGGCGCTGGTGCCCTGGACGATCTCGACGCCCCGGTCGTCCGTGTTCTCGGAGGTCTCCAGGGCGGCGATGTCGTCCGCGGCGAGGCCACGGTAGGCCACGTCCACGTCGTTGTCGGCGAGGGCCTTCGCCAGGGCCTCGCGGTCGCCGTTGTAGAGCTTGAGCGTGATGCCGCCGTTGCTCGGCCGCGCGTTGCCCTGGTAGGCGGCGTTGACGGAGAAAAGGGCCTCGGAGTCGCTGATGGACTCCAGCGTGTACGGGCCGGAGCCGACCGCCTTGCCGTCGGTGCGCAGGGCGTCGGGGGCGTACTCGCGGTGGTCGACGATGGAGCCGGCGCCGGAGGCGATCTTGCTCGGGAACGTGGCGTCGGGGACCTTGAGGTGGAAGACGACGGTCCTGTCGTCCGGGGTCTCGATGGAGTCGATCGTGGACAGCAGCGGCACCGGCCCGGACGGGTCGTTGATCTTCAGCGCGCGCTCGAAGGAGAACTTGACGTCCTCCGAGGTCAGGTCGTTGCCGTTGGAGAACTTCAGGCCGTCGCGCAGGGTGCAGCGGTAGACCTTGCTGCCCGTCTCGAAGCCGCACTTCTCGGCCGCCTCGGGCTCGGGAAGGGTGGAGCCCTTGGGGAAGCTCAGCAGGGACTGGAAGACGTTGTTGAACAACAGCCAGGAGCCGGGGTCGTAGCCGGCGGCGGGGTCGGTCGCCAGGATCTCGTCCGACATCCCGACGCGCACGCTGCCTCCCGAGCCGGCGGAGCCCCCGCCCTGCTCGGTGCCGCAGCCGCTGAGCAGGGCGGCGGACAGACCTGCCGCGAGCGGGGCCGTCAGCCACTTGTTGTGCTTCACAGAACTTGCCTCTTGATCTCTTGCCAGGCCGGCCGCGCCGCGCGGCCGGGGTCACCGAGCTGGTGGAGCGGTCAGACGCTGCCCCGGCCGAGCTCCCACAGGAGCAGGTCGGAGGAGGTGTTCAGCGCCCATTCGACGCCGGTCACGTCGTCGCGGGCGGCGACGTACTGCTTGCCCTGCCACAGCGGAAGGAGCGGCACGTCCTTGGCCACGGTCTCCTGGATCTCGCCGAAGACCGGGCTGACGGCGGTGCGGTCGGCCGAGCGGCGCGACTCCGGGATCAGCTGCTCCCGGACCGCCTTGTTGACGTAAGGCGTGTTGAGGAAGTTGTCCGCGTCGAGGAACGGCGCCACGTAGTTGTCCGGGTCCGGGAAGTCGGGGAACCAGCCGAGGCCGTAGACCGCGTAGTCACCGCGCTTCTGCGCCGGGCGGAAGGTGGACCACTCGGCGCCCTCGATGGCCGCGTCGAAGAGGCCCGTGGAGTTGAGCTGCTCGCGCAGCGTCTCGAATTCCTTCTGTGTGCCGGAACCGTAGTGATCGGTGGTGTAGTGCAGCGTCAGCTTCACCGGGGTCTTGATGCCGGCGTCCTTCAGGATGCCGCGGGCCTTGGCGGCGCTGGGCTCTCCGTAGATGTCGAAGAAGTCGGTGGAGTGCCCGGTGATGCTGGAGGGGATCAGTGAGTAGAGCGGCTGCGCGGTGGTGCCGTACACCGCGTTCACGAGCGCGCCGCGGTCGACGACGGAGGCCATGGCCTGCCGGACGGCCTTGTCCTTGACGGAGGGCGCCTCGGTGTTGAAGGCGAGGTAGCGGATCTCCAGGCCCGGGACCTCGGTGAGTTCGATGCCCGCCTGGGGCTTCTCGGTGAGGTCCTTGATCTGGTCCAGCGACATCGAGCGGGTCATGACGTCGATCTCGCGGTTCCGGAGCGCCCGGCCCATGGTGTCCGCGTCGGCGTAGGAGCGGAGCTCGACCTTGTCGTTGCGCAGGGTGATGTCACCCTGGTACTTCGGGTTCCGGGTGAAGACAGCCTTGGCGACGCGGTCGCCTTCGCGCTCGACCTTCATCGTGTACGGGCCGGAGCCGTCGACCTCGAAGCCCTCGCGTAGCTCGGTGGCGCTGTACTTGCCCTTGCTCAGGATGCCGGCGACCGGGGTGGAGAGCTTGTACGGGAAGGTCGCGTCAGGCGTCTTGAGGTGGAAGACGATCTCGCGGTCGTTCTTCGTCTCGATGGTGTCGATGCCGGCGAGGAGGGCCGCGGTGCCGTTGTCGGACTTGATGTTCAGGACGCGCTCGACGGAGAACTTCACGTCATCGGCGGTGAGCGGTGTGCCGTCCGAGAAGGTGAGGCCCTCGCGCAGTTTGCAGCGGTAGCTCTCGCTGGCCTTGTCGCTGAATCCGCAGCTCTCGGCGGCCTCGGGCACGGGCTCGCCGCCGCCGCGAGGCGCGTGCATCAGCGTCTGCACGGTCTGGCGCAGGATGTTCCAGGCGCCGGTGTCGTAGGCGAAGGCCGGGTCGAGGGGCGCCGGGGTCTCGCTGTCGGCGAGGAACCGGTCGGTGGTGCCGACGACGATGGCTCTGTTCTCGTCCGAACCGCCGCACGCGACGAGCAGCGGCGCGAGCAGTCCGGCCACGGCCGGCAGCACCAAGGTCTTGCGGTTCATCCTGGACAGTCTCCTCATCCGGCACTGTTTTCAGCGGGTGGGCGAACACTCGCCGCTACCGCCCGGTCGGGGCGGGCGATCGGGCCGGGATGGTGTGCGATCGGTCCTGTGTTCGCGGCGGCTCGGGTATGCGCCGGGGGCACGCGGATATGCGGCGAAGTACTCGCGAAAGATTAGTGGGCGGCGTCGGCATTACCGGACGCCGAGCGACTTCAGGGGTAATCGCACGGTGATCATGAATGCGAGGGTCTCGATAGTCATGCGGCACGTGATTCGTACATCAAGCGCTGAACCGGGACACAAGGGCAGGGGTGAATCCGCACATTCCGGATGCCGGACACGTGAAGGCCACCCGCCGAAGCACACGCTGCGTGACCAAGGTCACGCCGGTGCTTTTTCGACGGGTGGCCGGAATACCTCGCGCGGACCACTGCGGGCCTTCACGCCCCGGTCACGGAAAATGCACGATCAAGTGCTCAGCGTTCGCGTGCGCCCGCGCCGGGAAAACGAAGCTCAGACAAAGCTCAAATCATCGGGGACCAGTGATCAAGGTCCGGAGAAACGGCACGTCGACCTCTTCCAGGGAACGGACGACGGTACGGCCCCCGGCCGGCGGGATAGGTGCCACGGAGGGAACCGCGACCACCCGGCAACCGGCCGCCTCGGCAGCCGCCACGCCGGTCGCCGTGTCCTCGATGACGGCGCAGAGACCCGGGTCGGCGCCCACGCCACGGGCGGCCGTCAGATACGGCTCGGGGTGGGGCTTGGTACGCAGGACCTCGTCGCCGGCGACGGTGAGGGTGAAACGGTCATGGCCCAGGGACGCGAGGACCCGGTCGATGATCCGCCGGTGCGAGGCGGAGACCAGGGCGGTCGGGATGGCGTGCCGTGACAGCTCGGCCAGGAGCCGCTCGGCGCCCGGCATCAGTGGTACTCCCCGGTCGATGCGCTGCTCGAACTTCTCGTTGAGCAGGACCGTCAGTTCGGCGAGGGTGATGTCGGCGCCCGTGGCGTCGATGAGGTAGCCGGCACTGCGCGTCATGGGGCCGCCGACGACTACGTCCCGCCAGGACTCGTCCAGCCGGTGCCCGAGGTCCCGGAACGCCTCGACCTCCGCGTCCCACCAGAATCCCTCGGTGTCGACGAGGGTGCCGTCCATGTCGAGGAACACCGCCTGCAGGGCGGAGCTGCCGTCGGTACGGAACAAGGACGCGGGGACCGTACTGGTCATCCGGCACACCTCCATGGAGGGACGAGAAGGCCGGCCCCCTCCCGGTACGGGGAGGGAGACCGGCCTGCACTGGACCGACCAGTGTACGTCTCGACCACCGCGGATGCAGGCATCTATCTCCTGACGTGCGCGGTCGTGCCGCCGTGCGGGCACGGCGGACGGTGTCAGCGGGCGTTGAAGTACTTCGCCTCGGGGTGGTGAATGACGATCGCGTCCGTGGACTGCTCCGGGTGGAGCTGGAACTCCTCGGACAGCTGGACTCCGATCCGCTCGGGACGGAGCAGCTCGGCGATCTTCGCGCGGTCCTCCAGGTCGGGGCAGGCACCGTAGCCCAGCGAGAAGCGGGCGCCACGGTACTTCAGCGCGAACATGTCCTCGACATCGGCCGGGTCCTCGCCCGCGAAGCCGAGCTCCGCCCGGACCCGGGCGTGCCAGTACTCGGCGAGGGCCTCGGCCAGCTGCACCGACAGGCCGTGCAGTTCGAGGTAGTCGCGGTAGGAGTCGGACTCGAAGAGCCTGGCGGTGGCCTCGCCGATCCGGGAGCCGACGGTGACGACCTGGAGGCCGACCACGTCGGTCTCGCCGGACTCCTCGGGGCGGAAGAAGTCGGCCAGGCACAGGCGGCGTCCCCGGCGCTGGCGCGGGAAGGTGAAGCGGGTCCGCTCGTTGCCCTGCTCGTCGAGGATGATCAGGTCGTCGCCCTTGGAGACACACGGGAAGTAGCCGTGCACGACGGCCGCCTCCAGCAGGTTCTCGGTGTGCAGCCGCTCCAGCCAGCCGCGCAGCCGCGGGCGGCCGTCGGTCTCGACGAGCTCCTCGTAGCTCGGGCCGTCCCCGGCACGCGTCTGCTTCAGGCCCCACTGGCCCTTGAAGAGGGCGCCCTCGTCGAGCCAGCTCGCGTACTCCTTCAGCTGGATGCCCTTCACGACCCGGGTGCCCCAGAACGGCGGGGCCGGCACGGGGTTGTCCGTGGCGACGTCGGAACGGCCGGCTTCCTCCGGCTCGTTGACCTCGAGCGCGCTGGCGCGCTGGGCGACCCGGCGTTGCTTGAGTTCGGGCAGGGCAGCGCCGGGGACGCCGCGCTTGACGGCGATCAGGGCGTCCATGAGGCGCAGGCCCTCGAAGGCGTCGCGGGCGTAACGGACCTCGCCGTGGTAGATCTCGTGGAGGTCCTGTTCGACGTAGGCGCGAGTGAGGGCGGCGCCGCCGAGGATGACGGGGAAGTCGGTGGCGAGTCCGCGCTGGTTGAGCTCCTCGAGGTTCTCCTTCATGATCACGGTGGACTTGACCAGGAGGCCCGACATGCCGATGACGTCGGCCCTGTGCTCCTCGGCGGCTTCCAGGATCGCGGCGACGGGCTGCTTGATGCCGAGGTTCACCACGTTGTAGCCGTTGTTGGAGAGGATGATGTCGACCAGGTTCTTGCCGATGTCGTGAACGTCACCGCGCACCGTGGCCAGCACGATGGTGCCCTTGCCCTCGGCGTCCGACTTCTCCATGTGGGGTTCGAGGTAGGCGACCGCGTTCTTCATCACCTCGGCGGACTGGAGCACGAACGGGAGCTGCATCTGGCCGGAGCCGAACAGCTCACCGACGACCTTCATGCCCTCCAGCAGCGTCTCGTTGACGATGTCCAGCGCGGGGCGGGTCTCCAGTGCCTCATCGAGATCGGTCTCCAGACCGTTCTTCTCTCCGTCGATGATGCGCCGCTTCAGCCGCTCGTCCAGCGGCAGGGCGAGGAGTTCCTCGGTCTTGCCTGCCTTCATCGACTTGGTGTCGACGCCCTCGAAGAGGGCCATCAGCTTCTGGAGCGGGTCGTAGCCCTCGGAACGCCGGTCGTGGATCAGGTCGAGGGCGGTGGTGACCTGCTCCTCGTCGAACCGGGCGATCGGGAGGATCTTGGAGGCGTGCACGATCGCCGAGTCCAGACCCGCCTTGACGCACTCGTCGAGGAAGACGGAGTTCAGCAGGATCCGGGCGGCCGGGTTGAGACCGAAGGAGATGTTCGACAGGCCGAGCGTGGTCTGCACCTCCGGATGGCGGCGCTTGAGCTCACGGATCGCCTCGATGGTGGCGACACCGTCGCCGCGCGACTCCTCCTGACCGGTGCAGATCGTGAAGGTCAGGGTGTCGATCAGGATGTCCGACTCGTGGATGCCCCAGTTGCCGGTCAGGTCCTCGATCAACCGCTCGGCGATGGCGACCTTGGTCTCGACGGTCCGGGCCTGGCCCTCCTCGTCGATGGTGAGGGCGATCAGCGCGGCACCGTGTTCCCGAGCCAGCCGGGTCACCTTCGCGAAGCGCGAGTCGGGGCCGTCACCGTCCTCGTAGTTGACCGAGTTGATCACCGCACGGCCGCCGAGCTTCTCCAGACCGGCCTGGAGGACGTCGACCTCGGTGGAGTCCAGCACGATCGGCAGCGTCGACGCCGTCGCGAAGCGACCCGCCAGTTCCGCCATGTCCGCGACGCCGTCACGGCCCACGTAGTCCACGCACAGATCCAGCATGTGCGCTCCCTCGCGGATCTGGTCCCGCGCCATCTCCACACAGTCGTCCCAGCGGGCCTCGAGCATCGCCTCGCGGAACTTCTTGGACCCGTTGGCGTTCGTCCGCTCCCCGATCGCCATGTAGGCGGTGTCCTGCCGGAACGGCACCGTCTGGTAGAGCGAGGCGGCACCCGGCTCGGGGCGCGGCTCGCGAGCGGTCGGGGCGAGGCCCCGGACCCGCTCCACGACCTGGCGCAGGTGCTCGGGGGTCGTACCGCAACAGCCGCCGATCAGCGACAGCCCGTACTCACGGACGAAGTTCTCCTGCGCGTCGGCCAGCTCCGTCGGAGACAGCGGATAGTGCGCGCCGTCCTTCCCCAGCACCGGCAGGCCGGCGTTGGGCATGCAGGACAGCGGGATGCGCGAGTGGCGTGCCAGATACCGCAGGTGCTCGCTCATCTCGGCCGGACCGGTCGCGCAGTTCAGGCCGATCATGTCGATGCCGAGCGGCTCCAGCGCGGTGAGCGCCGCGCCGATCTCCGAACCGAGCAGCATCGTGCCCGTCGTCTCGACCGTGACGGAACAGATCAGCGGGACGTCGGCGCCGAGCGCGTCGAGGGCGCGGCGGGCGCCGACGACGGACGCCTTGGTCTGGAGCAGGTCCTGGGTGGTCTCCACCAGCAGCGCGTCGGCGCCGCCCGCGAGCAGGCCCTCGGCGTTCTGCTGGTAGGCGTCGCGCAGCGCGGTGTACGGCGCGTGGCCCAGGGTCGGCAACTTGGTGCCCGGACCGATGGAGCCCAGCACCCAGCGCTGCTGCCCGGTGGAGGCGGTGAACTCGTCGGCGACCTCGCGGGCGATCCGGGCGCCGGACTCGGAGAGCTCGTGCACGCGCTCGGGGATGTCGTACTCGCCGAGCGCGGCGAGGTTGGCGCCGAAGGTGTTGGTCTCGACACAGTCGACGCCCGCGGCGAAGTACTCCTGGTGCACCGAGCGGACGATGTCGGGCCGGGTGACGTTCAGGATCTCGTTGCAGCCCTCGAGGTTCTCGAAGTCCTCCATCGAGGGGTCCTGCGCCTGGAGCATGGTGCCCATCGCTCCGTCCGCCACGACCACACGGGTCGCGAGTGCCTCACGGAGGGCTGCGGCGCGGTCGGGGCTGCCGGCGGGCGGGGTCGGCGACGAGGCCATGGATGAGCTCCCTGGGATGCGACGGCTGTCGGCTTCACACCCTCGGTGGAGGGCGTACGGAGCCAGAGTAACCATGCCGGTGGCAGGGTGGGCAGGGTGTTCCACGGGACGGACGGCATCCTGTGTCGCGGGACTCCCGGTCACCTGTGTTCGTGAACGACACTGTCAGAGTAACTACTGGTCGGCATCGACCGATAGTGTTCAGCATTACCGAACAGCATGATCCAGGGGACTCCACTCCGTAAGATCCACGGAGCCTTCGGGATCGGGGACAGGGAGAAAGGCCGGGCGATGGCGAAGAACATCCAGTCGCTTGAACGGGCGGCGGCGATGCTGCGACTGCTCGCGGGCGGCGAACGCCGGCTCGGGCTGTCCGACATCGCCTCGTCCCTGGGGCTCGCCAAGGGCACGGCACACGGCATCCTGCGCACCCTCCAGGCCGAGGGCTTCGTCGAGCAGGACGCGGCCTCGCGCTACCAGCTGGGCGCGGAACTGCTGCGCCTGGGCAACAGCTACCTGGACGTGCACGAGCTGCGGGCGCGGGCGCTGGTCTGGACCGACGACCTGGCCCGCTCCAGCGGCGAGAGCGTCCATCTGGGCGTCCTGCACCAGCAGGGCGTCCTGATCGTGCACCACGTCTTCCGGCCCGACGACAGTCGGCAGGTCCTGGAGGTCGGCGCGATGCAGCCGCTGCACTCCACGGCACTGGGCAAGGTGCTGTCGGCCTACGACCCGGTGGCGCACAGCGAGGTCCTGGAGATCGCGCGCGAGCCCTTCACGCCCCGCACCGTCACCGACACGGAGTCCTTCGAGACGCTGCTCGACCACACCCGGGCGCGCGGGTGGGCAGCCGACGTGGAGGAGACCTGGGAGGGCGTGGCCTCAGTGGCCGCCCCCATCCACGACCGACGCCGGATGCCGGTAGGCGCGGTGGCCATCACAGGCGCCGTGGAGCGGGTCTGTGCGGGCGGCGAACTGCGCTCCGAGCTGGTCGCCGCGGTGCGTGACTGCGCCCGCGCCGTCTCCCGCGACCTGGGCGCAGGCCGCTTCTAGGGCGTGTCGCGAGAGTAGCCCCAGGGCGGCGCCCGGCGAGGTTCGCCCCGGCACGGCCTTCACCGAGGACCGCCCCGCGTCCCCGGCGGCGCCCGCCCTCGTGGCGGGTTTGGCCATCGCGCCGCGCGGAGCCTTCACCACGGAACCCCGGCCCCGCCGACACCCGCCCTTCCCACCGGGCTCACCCTTTCCGCCGGGGCCCGCGGGGTCACGAGGCGGACCCGGGCCCGCCCCCAGCGCCACAGGCGCCGCGCTCACGCCCTGTGGGGCCGACCCCCCCCTTTGCCTCGAACCGGCACCCCGGCGCCACACGGGCCCCGGGGTGCCGCTCACGCACCAGGACACGTCACTCCCGGGCCTCGTCCGCGCCCGGACCGGCCGCCCCGCCGGTGGTCGGTCCCCCTTCCGCCCGGTCGTTCGGGATGCAGCGTCGGAGCCCCTCGGTAACGATCGCGTTATGCAGACGGTTCTCGGGCAGGACCTCTTGACGTGCTGTTAACCGGAGGGCAAAACTTCCGTTCACCGGTCGACATTGTCGAACACCTAACGGCAATACGCGCTAGGGTGTGACAGTGCCATGGGCCGGCCAACGCCCTCACTCGAGGGCGCGGACCATCGGAGAATCCCGTGGTTCGCCTTCCCCTGGACGATGGACAAAGGAGTCGCGGGTGTCCAGCTCCGACATCTTCATCGGCGAGACCATAGGTACCGCCGTACTCATCCTGCTCGGCGCCGGCGTCGTCGCCGCCGTCGTACTCAAGCGCTCGAAGGCGCAGAACGCCGGTTGGCTGGCCATCACCTTCGGGTGGGGCTTCGCGGTCATGACCGCGGTCTACATGACGGCCTCCCTCTCCGGCGCCCACCTCAACCCGGCGGTCACGGTCGGTATCGCGATCAAGGACAGCGACTGGAGCAACGTTCCGGTCTACTTCGCCGGCCAGCTGCTCGGCGCGATGATCGGCGCCGCGCTGGTCTGGGTCGCCTACTACGGCCAGTTCCAGGCCCACCTCACGGACCCGGAGATCATCGCCGCGCCCCCGCACGAGGAGGGCATGGTCGACCAGAAGACCGCTCCGAACGCCGGCCCCGTGCTCGGCATCTTCTCCACCGGCCCCGAGGTCCGCAACGTGTGGCAGAACCTGGCCACCGAGATCATCGGCACCGTCGTGCTGGTACTGGCGGTGCTCACCCAGGGCCTCAACGACAGCGGCAAGGGCCTCGGCGTCCTCGGCGCCCTGATCACCGCCTTCGTCGTCGTCTCCATCGGCCTCTCGCTGGGCGGCCCGACCGGCTACGCCATCAACCCGGCCCGTGACCTCGGTCCGCGCATCGTGCACGCCCTGCTCCCGCTGCCGAACAAGGGCGGCTCCGACTGGAGCTACGCCTGGATCCCGATCGCCGGTCCGCTGATCGGTGGTGCCCTCGCGGCGGGTATCTACAACATCGCGTTCGCCTGAGCCGTACAGCAGTAGTCGTGGGAATGAACACCGAGACCTCCAGGGAGCACCAGTGACCGACGCACACACCAGCGGCCCCTTCATCGCCGCCATCGACCAGGGCACGACCTCGTCCCGCTGCATCGTCTTCGACAAGGACGGCCGGATCGTCTCCGTCGACCAGAAGGAGCACGAACAGATCTTCCCCAAGCCGGGCTGGGTGGAGCACGACGCCGCCGAGATCTGGACCAACGTGCAGGAAGTGGTGGCCGGAGCCATCGAGAAGGGCGGCATCTCCGCCGCCGACGTGAAGGCCATCGGCATCACCAACCAGCGCGAGACCACGCTGATGTGGGACAAGAACACCGGTGAGCCGGTCCACAACGCGCTCGTCTGGCAGGACACCCGCACCGACGGGCTGTGCAGGGAGCTCGGCCGCAACGTCGGCCAGGACCGCTTCCGGCGCGAGACGGGCCTGCCGCTGGCCAGCTACTTCTCCGGGCCGAAGGTCCGCTGGCTGCTCGACAACGTCGAGGGCCTGCGGGAGCGCGCCGAGCGCGGCGACATCCTCTTCGGCACGATGGACTCCTGGGTCATCTGGAACCTGACCGGCGGCGTCGACGGCGGCCACCACGTCACCGACGTGACCAACGCGTCGCGCACCATGCTCATGAACCTCCACACCATGGAGTGGGACGACAAGATCCTCCAGTCCATGGACGTCCCGGCCGCCGTGCTGCCGGAGATCCGCTCCTCCGCCGAGGTCTACGGCCACGTCAAGGGCGGCGTCCTGGACGGCATCCCGGTCGCCTCCGCGCTCGGCGACCAGCAGGCGGCCCTCTTCGGCCAGACCTGCTTCGCCGAGGGCGAGGCCAAGTCCACCTACGGCACCGGCACCTTCATGCTGATGAACACCGGTGACAAGATCATCAACTCCTACAGCGGCCTGCTGACCACGGTCGGCTACCAGATCGGCGAGGAGAAGCCGGTCTACGCCCTGGAGGGCTCGATCGCCGTCACCGGTTCGCTGGTGCAGTGGATGCGCGACCAGATGGGCCTGATCAAGTCCGCCGCCGAGATCGAGACCCTGGCGTCCTCCGTCGAGGACAACGGCGGTGCCTACTTCGTCCCGGCCTTCTCCGGCCTGTTCGCCCCGTACTGGCGCTCCGACGCCCGCGGTGTGATCGCCGGCCTCACCCGGTACGTCACCAAGGCGCACATCGCCCGCGCCGTCCTCGAGGCCACCGCCTGGCAGACCCGCGAGATCACCGACGCCATGACCAAGGACTCCGGCGTCGAACTGACCGCGCTCAAGGTGGACGGCGGCATGACCTCCAACAACCTGCTGATGCAGACCCTCTCGGACTTCCTGGACGCGCCGGTCGTGCGTCCGATGGTCGCCGAGACGACCTGCCTCGGCGCCGCCTACGCCGCCGGCCTGGCCGTCGGCTTCTGGCCGGACACCGACGCGCTGCGCGCCAACTGGCGCCGCGCCGCTGAATGGACCCCTCGCATGGACGCCGACAAGCGTGACAGCGAGTACAAGAGCTGGCTGAAGGCCGTTGAACGCTCCATGGGCTGGCTCGAAGACGGATCTGACGAGGAGTAATTCGACATGACCACCCTGCAGAGCGTCCCCACCCTCGGGACGCGCCCGGCTGCCGGTTCCCTGCCGAGCCGCGCCGAGACCCGGGAACAGCTTTCCAAGGCGACGTACGACCTCCTGGTGATCGGCGGTGGCATCCTGGGCATCTCCACCGCCTGGCACGCCGCGCAGTCGGGCCTGCGGGTGGCCCTTGTGGACGCCGGCGACTTCGCCGGCGCCACCTCCTCCGCCTCCTCCAAGCTGCTCCACGGCGGTCTGCGCTACCTGCAGACCGGCGCGGTGAAGCTGGTCGCGGAGAACCACTTCGAGCGGCGTGCGGTGTCCCGCCAGGTGGCACCGCACCTCGCCAACCCCCTCACCTTCTACCTGCCCGTCTACAAGGGCGGCCCGCACGGCGCGGCCAAGCTCGGCGCCGGCGTCTTCGCCTACAGCGCCCTGTCGGCCTTCGGCGACGGCGTCGGACACCTCCTCTCACCGGCCAAGGCCGCGCAGGACGTGCCCGAACTGCGCACCGACGACCTCAAGGCCGTGGCCGTGTACGGCGACGACCAGATGAACGACGCCCGCATGGCGCTGATGACGGTCCGCGCGGCGGTCGCCGCCGGAGCCACCGTCCTCAACCACGCGGAGGTCACCGGGTTGCGCTTCACCCGAGGCCGGGTCACCGGTGCGGAGCTCAAGGACCGCACCACAGGCGACGAGTTCGGCGTCAGCGCCCGTCTCGTGCTCAACGCCACCGGCCCGTGGGTCGACCACCTGCGCCGGATGGAGGACCCGAACGCGGCTCCCTCGATCCGCCTGTCGAAAGGCGCGCACCTGGTCCTCAAGCGGACCTCCCCGTGGAAGGCCGCGCTGGCCACGCCGATCGACAAGTACCGCATCACCTTCGCCCTCCCCTGGGAGGACATGCTCCTGCTCGGCACCACCGACGAGGAGTACGAGGGCGACCCCGGCCAGGTCGAGGTCACCGAGCGGGACACCGCCCAGATCCTGGACGAGGCAGCCTTCTCCATCCGCGACCAGCAGCTGTCGCGCGACCTGATCACCTACTCCTTCGCGGGTCTGAGGGTGCTTCCGGGGGGTCCCGGTGACACGTCCAAGGCCAAGCGGGAGACCGTCGTCACCGAGGGCCGCGGCGGCATGCTGTCGGTGGCCGGCGGCAAGTGGACGACCTTCCGTCACATCGGTCGCACGGTGATGAAGAAGCTGGAGTCCCTGCCCGGCCACCCGCTGGGCGAGGACTACGAGCCGGTCTCCAAGCTGCCGAAGCGCCTGCCGCTGCCCGGCATCGCCAACCCGAACGCGGTGGCACACCGGCTGCTCGTGGACGGACCGGCCCCCGGTCCGCGGATGGCCGCCGACACCGCCAAGCACCTGGCCACGCACTACGGTTCGCTCTCCTTCGACATCGCGCGGATGGCGAACGAGAACCCGGAGCTGGCACAGCGCGTCCACCCGGACGCCCCGGAGATCTGGGCCCAGGTCGCCTACGCGCGCGACCACGAGTGGGCCGAGACGGCGGACGACGTGCTGCGCCGCCGCACGACGCTGACGATCCGCGGACTCGCCACCGACGAGATCCGCGCCAGGGTCGAGGGGTTCCTCGGCGAACGGGCCTGACGGCGGTGCGCGCGGGGGCGGTCCGGTTCCGGGCCGCCCCCGCGGCGCGCCCGGAACCGGTGCGGCGGCGGCGCGGTCCGGGGCCGCCGGGCGGGCGCCGTGGCGTCGCCCGGAAACAGTGCCCCGAGTCCCCCGGGAGACCAGGTCCTCGTGTGCCGGGCGGAGTTCCTGGGTAGCGGGTCAGGGCAGCGGACGCCCTCGGCGGGTACGAGGGCTGCGGCCGGACCGCCGGAAAGCCGTAAGGTTGGTCCGTACGACAGGAACGTCGAAAAGGAGGCACTGGGTGATCGAGCTCGAGGGGGTTCCCGAGCTGATCGACCCGGTCATGGTGGCCGCGTTCGAGGGCTGGAACGACGCCGGCGACGCCGCCTCCACCGCGGTCGCCCACCTGGACCGGGAATGGAAGGGCGAGGTCTTCGCGGCGCTGGACGCCGAGGACTACTACGACTTCCAGGTCAACCGCCCCACGGTGTGGCTGGACAACGGGGTCCGGAAGATCACCTGGCCGACGACCCGGCTCTCGGTGGTCCGCGTCGGCGGCGACAAGCCGCGGGACCTGGTGCTGGTCCGGGGTATCGAGCCGTCGATGCGCTGGCGCTCGTTCTGCAACGAGATCCTGGGATTCGCCCACGAGTTGGGCGTGGAGATGGTGGTGATCCTGGGCGCGCTGCTCGGAGACACGCCGCACACCCGGCCGGTGCCGGTCAGCGGGGTCACGTCCGACCCCGATCTGGCACGGACCATGGAGCTGGAGGAGACGCGCTACGAGGGTCCCACCGGCATCGTGGGCATCCTCCAGGAGGCGTGCACGCACGCGGGTGTTCCGGCGGTGAGCTTGTGGGCCGCGGTGCCGCACTACGTGTCGCAGCCGCCGAACCCGAAGGCCACGCTGGCGCTGCTGAACCGGCTGGAGGACCTCATCGGCCTGCGCATCCCGCTGGGGGAGCTGCCCGAGGACGCGCGGGCCTGGCAGCTGGGCGTGGACCAGCTGGCCTCCGAGGACAGCGAAGTCGCCGAGTACGTCCAGACCTTGGAGGAGGCGCGGGACACCGCGGAACTGCCGGAGGCCTCGGGCGAGGCCATCGCCCGGGAGTTCGAGCGGTATCTGCGGCGACGCGAGCCGGGCCCGGGACCGGGACCGGGGCTCGCGACGGAGGGCGGCGACACCTCGTACCTGCGGGACCCCTCCAGTAGCCGGACACGGCCTCCGAGGCCGGACCGTCCGGGGCCCGAGGCGCAGCCGGAGGACGGCGGTACGGAGCAGGCCGGGCCGCCGCGCGCGGCGGGCGACGACGCCGGCGAGGGCGGGGACAGGGGCACGGACGGGGACGGGGACGCCTGAGAGCCTGTCGTTGGCCTTCGACCGGCAGGTGGTCACGCCCTGGTGCGTGCGATTCCAAGGCGCCGGGATGTCGCTGGAGCGGAGCCACCGGGGCATGTCGGCAACACCGGCAGCGTGCGTGCCACGGCGTGACCGCCCGGCCAGAAGCCACCCGACAGGCTCTGAGAGCGGCCGGAGACTGCGGTCTTCATGCGTGATGTTGATTGCGTGGATGCTATTTGGCGCGTAATCGAGCGCCGGGTCAGGACAAAAGAAGAACCGCCCGCGGACTTCGGCCGGAAGTCCGCGGGCGGTTGCGCGAAGGGTAGTCGGCGGGGCCGCCGGCTACAGGGCGACCCCGAGCAGTGCGTCGACGGCGCGGGAGACGAGGCCGGGCGCGGACTCGTCCGTCCCGCCGTCCGCGGTCTGGGCCGCGGCCCAGCGGTCGACCGCGGCGAGCGCCGCCGGGGCGTCGAGGTCGTCGGCGAGGGCCTCCCGGATCTCCTCGACGAGCGCGTCGGCGGACACTCCGTCGGGACGCGAGACCGCCGCGCGCCAGCGCGCCAGCCGGTCCACGGCTTCCTGGAGGACCTGGTCGGTCCACTCCCAGTCGGCGCGGTAGTGGTGGGAGAGGAGCGCGAGGCGGATGGCGGCCGGGTCGACACCGGCGCGGCGGAGCGCCGAGACGAAGACCAGGTTGCCCTTGGACTTGGACATCTTCTGGCCGTGCAGCGCGACCATGCCGGCGTGGACGTACGCCTTGGCCATCGGGTACTCGCCGGTGAGCGCCTGGGCGTGCGAGGCGCCCATCTCGTGGTGCGGGAAGACGAGGTCGGAGCCGCCGCCCTGCACGTCGAAGCCCATGCCGAGGTGGTCGAGGGCGATGGCGACGCACTCGATGTGCCAGCCGGGGCGGCCGGGGCCGAGGCTGCCGCCGTCCCAGCTCGGCTCGCCCTCCCGGGCGGCCATCCAGAGCATCGGGTCGAGCGGGTTCTTCTTGCCCGGACGGTCCGGGTCCCCGCCGCGCTCGGCGAAGAGGTGCCGCATGAGCTCGGTGTCGTAGTGCGACACCGAGCCGAAGTGCGGGTCGGCCTCGACGGAGAAGTAGACGTCGCCGTCCAGCTCGTAGGCGGCGCCGGTGTCACGCAGTCGCTCGACCAGCGGCACGATCCCCGGTATGGCCTCGACCGCGCCGATGTAGTGCTGCGGCGGCAGCATCCGCAGGGCGGTCATGTCCTCACGGAACAGGGCGGTCTCACGCTCGGCGAGCCCCACCCAGTCGACGCCGTCGCGGATCGCCCGTTCCAGGAGTGGATCGTCGACGTCGGTGACGTTCTGGACGTACTGGACCTGCCGCTTGGTGTCGAGCCACACGCGCTGAACGAGGTCGAACGCATTGTAGGTCGCCGCGTGACCCAGGTGGGTCGCGTCGTACGGCGTGATGCCGCAGACGTAGATACGGGCGACGGGGCCGGGGGCGAGAGTCACTCGTCCGCCGGTCGCGGTGTCGTGGATCCGGAGGTCGCGGCCCTTGCCGGGCAGGGCGGGGACCTCAGAAGCGGGCCAGGCATGCATGTCCTGAGCGTAACCGGACACCTGTTCCGGATACGAACCGGATCCGGGATCTTGGCCGATAAGGCGATCTTGCGGGCCAGGAGGGTCCGTGCTTCTCCACGCGGGCACTCCGGAGGGAGCCTGATGGGCCGACCGGACCGGTCAGACCGGTGGCCAGGGGATCGCGGGCCACCGGCCGGACGGCTCCGGGTGCCGTCCGGCGGCCCGGAGGGCGTCCACCCGGGCGCGCAGAGCGTCCACCTCGGCCGCGGTGAGCAGTTCCGCCAGCCGGGTGGCGAGCGGAGCGCCGGGCTCCAGTGCGGTGGCGAGATCGGCCAGGACCTCGACGGCCTCGGTGGGCAGCCGCTCGCCCGACCAGCCCCACAGCAACGTCCGGAGCTTGTCCTCCACGTGGAAGGTCACCCCGTGGTCGATGGCGTACAGCCGCCCGTCGGAGGCGGGCAGCAGATGTCCGCCCTTGCGGTCGCCGTTGTTGATGACCGCGTCCAGGACGGCCAGGCGGCGCAGCACGGGGCTGTCGGCGTGTACCAGGAGCGCGGTGCGGTCCGCTCCGACCTGCGCGGGGCCGACGGCCTTCCAGCCCTCCCCGGCCTGCTCGTCCTCGGTGAGCGCGAGCAGGCTCGCGCCGGGGTCGGCCTCGATCCACAGCTGGACCATGCCCTCGCCGTACGGGCCGTCGCGCAGCACCGTGGGCGGCACCAGGCCCCAGCCGGTCGCCTCGGAGACGGCATAGGCGGCGACCTCGCGCCGAGCCAGGTTCCCGTCGGGGAAGTCCCACAGCGGCTGCTCGCCGGCGACGGGCTTGTAGACGCATTCGGCCCGCCGGCCCCGGTGGGCGACCGAGCAGAGGAGCACCGCGTTGGACGCCTCGTGGATCTGGCCGCGGACGGTCAGCTCCCCCCGGCTGAGGAGTTCGGCGTCCGCGACGGAGGGGGGCCCGGCCGGCCCGGGGTACCGGGCCGGAACCAGGGGTACGGGGGGTCCTTCGGCGTCCGTCATGCGCCGCGCCGGTATCCGTTCTGGCGCGGGCACACATGGCCCTCGGGGTCGAGCGGCAGGCTGCACAGCGGGCATGGCGGACGGCCCGCGTTGACCACGTCGAGGGCGCGCTTGGCGAAGGCACGGGCCTGCGCTCCGGTGAGCCGGACGCGCAGCATCGGCGGGCCGTTCTCCTCGTCCTGGAGCAGGCGTTCCTCGGCATCGGCGAGGTCTTCGTCGGACTCGGCGTCGAGTTCCACCAGCGCCTGCGCCTCGACGATCATGCGCTGTTCCTCGCCGTCCCAGGCCAGTGCCATCGTGCCGACCCGGAACTCCTCCTCCACCGGAGCGTCCAGCGGGGCGGTGTCCGCGATGTCGGCGGGGGCGACGGCCGGGACGGGGGCGTTGCCGCCGGTGCGGCGCACGACCTCGTCGAGGAGTTCGTCGATGCGTTCGGCGAGGGCGGCCACCTGGGTCTTCTCCAGGGCCACGCTGGTGACCCGGCCCGCCGCGGACGCCTGAAGGAAGAACGTACGGCGGCCAGGCAGCCCGACCGTACCGGCCACGAAACGCTCCGGTGGGTCGTAGAGGAACACCTGACGGGACACGTCCCTGACTCCCTTGCGTCTCGACAGCGGTGAAGGCCCGCGCTACAGCGGCCCGTCCACCCTACTGCGCGGATGGATCACGGTGCGCCCGCGCCGCCCCCGACCTCCGCGGTCCCCTGGGTGTCCGGGCTCTCCCGGGGCGCGAGCGCGGCGAGGTCGCCGGTGTCGCCGAGTCGGACCAGGAAGGGGCGCACCCGGGTGTAGCGCACGGCGGTGACGGAGCAGGGATCGACGTGGATGCGCTGGAAGAGGTCGAGGTGCATGCCGAGCGCGTCCGCGACGATCGACTTGATGAGGTCGCCGTGCGAGCACATCAGGTAGACGGCGTCCTCGCCGTGCTCGGCCTCGATCCGGGCGTTCCAGTCCCGTACGGCGTCGACGGCCCGCGCCTGCATGGCGCGCATGGACTCGCCGCCGGGGAAGGCCGCGGCGGACGCGTGCGCCTGGACGACTTCCATCAGGGGTTCGTCGTTGAGTTCGGCGAGCTTGCGACCGGACCAGTCGCCGTAGTCGCACTCGCTGATCCGCTCCTCGGTGTGCAACGGCAGCCCGGGGCGGGCGTCCAGGAGCGGCCGGAGGGTCTCGCGGCAGCGCTGCAGGGGGCTGCTGACGGCGGCGGACAGCGGCACGGCGGCGAGCCGTCCGGGGAGCGCGGCGGCCTGCGCGGCGCCGCGCTCGTCGAGGGCGACCCCGGGCATCCGCCCGGCGAGGACCCCGGAGGTGTTGGCGGTGGAACGTCCGTGGCGGACGAGGAGCAACGTGGCCATGGCGGCAAGGGTAGGGGCACGGCCGGGCGCGGGGCACGGGTGCGGGAACCGGTGGGGCGGGGAAGAATACCCGGCGTGATCGTGAACTCTGCCCTCTACAAGAGCGGTGCTCGTGCCGACGGCCCCGCCGATCTGTCCGCCGCCCTGGCGGAGGCCCGGGCGAGCGGGGACGCCTTCCTCTGGGTCGGTCTGTACGAGCCGACCGAGGCGGAGTTCGATCACGTGTCGGCCGAGTTCGCGCTGCACCCCCTGGCCGTCGAGGACGCGCTGAAGGCTCATCAGCGGCCGAAGCTGGAGGTGTACGAGGACTCGCTCTTCATGGTCCTCAAACCCGTGGTCTACGAGCCGGAAAGCGACCGCGTCAGCACGGACGAGCTGATGGTCTTCCTGGGCGATTCGTTCGTGGTGACGGTCCGGCACGGCGAGGGCGCGCCGCTCGCGGCGGTTCGGCGACGGCTGGAGGCCGAGCCGGAGGTGCTGCGGCACGGCCCGACGGCGGTCCTGTACGCGATCAGCGACGCGGTCGTCGACCACTACATCGACGTGGCCGGTGAGCTCCAGGTCGACCTGGAGGAGCTGGAGGCCGATGTGTTCGCGCCGGTCGGCAGGAAGCCGGGCAACACCGCGGCGCGGATCTACGCGGCCAAGCGCCAGGTGCTCGAGTTCCGGCGGGCCGGCGGGCCGCTGATGGCGCCGATGCAGCGGCTGGCGGCCGGGGCGGTGCCGTTCGTGCACGAGCAGGCCATGCCGTTCTTCCGGGACGTCGTCGACCACCTGACCCGGGCCAACGAGCAGGTGGAGGGTCTGGACCGGCTGCTCTCCGACGTGCTGTCGGCGCATCTGGCGCAGATGGGCGTGCGGCAGAACGACGACATGCGGAAGATCTCGGCCTGGGCGGCCATGGCCGCCGTCCCCACGATGGTCGCGGGGATCTACGGCATGAACTTCGCGCACATGCCGGAACTCGCCTGGGGCTGGTCGTACCCGATGGTCATCGTGCTGATGGCCGGGGCCGTGGGCGGCCTGTACCGGCTGTTCAAGCGGCGCGGCTGGATGTAGCCCCGCGCCGCTCGGCGCCGGGCGGTCAGAAGGCGGGAGCGGGGGTCGCGGGGCCGCCCAGCGCGTTGCGCCGCTCGGGAATCCTCAGGTCGACCATCCGGTGCCAGCCGGCGACCCGCTCCCACGCGTACATCGCGCGGATGCCGGCGGCGAGCGCGGCCGACTTGGGCCGCGGCCACCTCAGGAGGCGGCCCATGTGGCTCATCACGGCCAGGCTGACGTCGCGGTAGACCCCGATCTCGGTGAGCGCGGACTCGCGCAGGGTCCGCTGGATGAGCCGCCCGTGTCCGGCGCGCGCGAGGCGCAGTAGTTCCTCGTGGCAGTAGGCGAGGTGGTTCTCCTCGTCGTTGCAGATCAGGTGGATGGCCTTGCCCAGTTCGGGATGGTCGCCGAAGGAGGTGACCAGCATGTCCATCTGGTCGGCCGCCCGCTGTTCCGTCACCCTGCTGTGGGCGAGGTAGACCACCACGTCGGCCTCGCTCAGTGGCTCGTCCCGGCGCAGCTTCTCGTGGGCGAGGCCGATCCCGCGCTGCTCCAGGAGCATGGTGTAGTCGGTCTCCGGGGGGACCGGTACGGGTTCCAGGCCGCGCTTGCGCATCAGGGCGTTGAAGATCCGCCCGTGCTTGTCCTCGTCGGCGCCGTGCCGGGTGATCTTGGGGGTCAGGTCCCGCATGCCCGGGGCGACGAGCGCGGCGATCCTGGCGTTCTCCCAGCCTCCCTGCGCCTCGCCGCTTGCGGCGATGGAGCAGAACAGCCGGAAGGACTCGTCGTCGTCGATGATCTCCTGGAAAAGGCTCCTGGCCGTGATCATGCTGCCACCTCCATGCGGGCGTCCGCACGCCGCACGTCCGCAGACCACGAGTCAAATGCGCGGCGGCCCGGCGGGCAACACGAGACGCGGGTCACTCGGCCGAACGAAGGAGCGCCGGAGCGTAACCGGAGGGCGGTCCGGCGCGTTGTTCAGCACGACGGCCGTGGCGGGGAAGACCCCCGAGCCCCCACCACGGCCGCGGACTTCCTCCTCCGACGGACCCGGCCGGTGGCGTGTCAGGCCAGTCCCGCCCGCTCCAGCGCCTCCGTACCGGCGCGCAGGGCGGCGATCCGCTCCTCCAGCGTGAACCCGGCCGGGGCGAGTGTGAGGGTGGTGACGCCGGCCTCGGCGTAGGCCCGCATACGGTCGGCGATCCGCTCGACGGACCCGAGCAGGGTCGTCTGGTCGATGAGCTGCCGCGGTACGGCGGCGGCGGCTCCTGTCTTGTCGCCGGCCAGGTACTTGTCCTGGATCTCGCCGGCCTCCTTCTCGTACCCCATGCGCCGGGCGAGCTGGTTGTAGAAGTTCTGCTTGCGGCTGCCCATGCCGCCGACGTACAGGGCGGTGTAGGGACGGAACACGTCCGCGAGGGCGTCGATGTCGTCCCCGAGCGCCAGGGGCAGCGTCGGGTGGACGTCGAAGCCGTCCATCGTCAGACCGGCCTTCTCGCGGCCCGCGCGCAGGTGGCGGATCGCGGTGTCCTCCAGGTGTTCGGCGGAGGGGAAGATCAACAGGGCGCCGTCGGCGATCTCGCCGGTCTGCTCCAGGTTCCTGGGGCCGATCGCGGCGATGTAGAGGGGAATGTGCTCGCGCTCCGGATGGACGGTGAGCTTGATGGGCTTGCCCGGCCCGTCCGGCAGCGGGAGCGTCCAGTGGGCGCCCTCGTAGGTGAGCCGTTCCCGGGTCATGGCCTTGCGGACGATCTCGACGTACTCCCGGGTGCGGGCGAGCGGCTTGTCGAACCTGACGCCGTACCAGCCTTCCGAGACCTGCGGTCCGGACACGCCGAGACCGAGGCGGAAACGGCCGCCGGAGAGCGAGTCCAGGGTGGCCGCGGTCATGGCCGTCATGGCCGGCTGGCGCGCCGGGATCTGCATGATCGCGGAACCGACGTCGATCCGCTCGGTCTTGGCGGCCACCCAGGAGAGCACGGTGGGCGCGTCGGAGCCGTATGCCTCGGCGGCCCAGCACACGTCGTAGCCGAGGCGGTCCGCCTCCTGGGCGACGGCGAGGTTGTCGCCGTCCATACCGGCGCCCCAGTAGCCGAGGTTGATGCCGAGCCGCATATCCGCACCCTCTTTACCGATCAGTAACGTCCCTTGCGGCGGACTCTAGCGCGCGGGCACGGCATCCGTCAGGAGGAGGATGCCCACGGGGTCTCTGCGCGTGCAGTCCTGGCCAGTAATCTCGCGCTCATGGAGCAGAGGTATCTCGGACGGACCGGCCTGCGCGTGTCCCGGCTCGGACTCGGCACCCTCACCTGGGGACGGGACGCCGACGAGCACGACGCGGCCGACCAGTTGAAGGCGTTCTGGGAGGCCGGCGGCACCCTCGTCGACACGGCGGACGTGTATGGAGGCGGTGAGGCCGAATACCTGCTCGGGCGGCTGATGGAGCGCCTGGTGCCCCGGCGGGATCTCGTCGTCTCGACGAAGGCCGGCAGTGTGCCCGACCCCGACCGGCGGACGGACGGCTCCCGCGGGCACCTGCTCGACGCGCTCGACGCCTCGCTGGCGCGGCTGGGCACCGACCACGTCGACCTGTGGCACCTCCACGCCTTCGACCCCCACACGCCGCTGGAGGAGTCGCTGCAGGCGCTCGACATCGCGGTGAGCAGCGGCCGGGCCCGCTACGTCGGAGTGTCGAACTTCTGCGGGTGGCAGCTGGCGAAGGCGGGGACCTGGCAGCTCGGTGCGGCGGGCGGGACGCGGACCCGTCTCGCGGCGACGCAGATGGAGTACTCGCTGCTCCAGCGGGGAGTGGAGCGCGAGGTGCTGCCGGCCGCGCTGGATCTGGGAATAGGTCTGCTGCCGTCCTCGCCGCTGGGGCGCGGGGTGCTGACGGGCAAGTACCGGCACGGTACGCCGACGGACTCGCGGGGCGGATCGGAGACGCTGGCGCCGTTCGTGGAGCCGTATCTGGACGAGGCGGCGACCCGGGTCGTGGACGCGGTCACGACGGCGGCGGACGGCCTGGCGACGACGCCCCTCCAGGTGGCGCTGGCCTGGGTGCGCGACCGGCCCGGAGTGACCGCGCCGATCGTCGGCGCGCGCGACGCGCACCAGCTCACGGCCGCGCTGTCAGTGGAGAGCCTTAGTCTTCCTGACGAGATCTGTCGGGCCCTCGACGACGTGTCGGCGCCCGTGCACCGCTATCCGGACCAGGACTGGAGCACCTTGTGACCGAGCCTTCCCGCGAGACCACTCCCGAGGCCGAGCACGACGAGGCCGTCGTGGAGCCGGCCGCGGAGCGCTCGGCGCCACAGGACGCCACACCCGCCGCCGGGGCCGGAGCGACGGCACAGACGGACACGGACACGAGCGCGGCCACGGCGACTCCGGCCGCGGGTGACGCCGCGGCCGGAGTCTCCGAGGCGCAGGCGGAGCTGGCCGCCCAGCGCGAGCTGCGGGCCCGGATCGAGCAGCGCAAGGCGGAGAAGGAAGGCCCCATCGCGGCGGGCACGGGGCTGAGCGGTGAGGCGGCCGATCTGCTGGCGGCGGTACGCGCCGTGGAGAGCGGTACCCGGGACGGCGCCGCCTTCCTCGAGACGCCGGAACCTGCGCCCCGGCGGGCGGCCCCCGTCCCCCCGCCCGCACCCCAGGTACGGCCCTCGGCCGAGCCCCCGACGCACCACGCTCCCGAGACGGTGGCCGCGGTACGCGGGGTCCTCGCCCGGGGCGGGGCCCCCGAGACACTGGCGGAGCGGGTCGCGGCGACGCTCGGCGAGGGAGCCGCCCAGATCCTCGGCGAGGACCCCTGGCAACTGCTCCGCGTCCCGGGCGTACGGCCCGAGCACGCGGACGCCTTCGCCCGCGCGCTGCTCGGCCCGTCATGCGCCCCGGACGATCCGCGCCGCGGCGTCGCGCTGGTCGGCCTGCTCCTCGAACGGGCCGCGCTGAAGGGGCACACCGCCCTGGAGATCGGCGAGGTCAGCGCCGGGCTGGCCGGGCTCTCGGTGCCGGACCCGGACGAGGCGGTCCGGCAGGCGGTCGCCGAGGCCGCGGTGCTCGTCTTCCATGACGAGGAGACCCCGGCGGCGCCCCCCGGGGACGCCGTCGCGGAGGACCCCGACGAGGAAGACCCTCAGGAGGCGGCACCAGGCGCCGGGCTTCCCGTCCTGCTCGGCCTGGACCGCTACGCCCTCGCCGAGGAGAGCCTGGCGGACGGTCTCGCCCGACTGGTCAAGACGGTCACCCCCGAGGTCTGGGAGGGCCCGGAGCTGGTCCGGACCGCCGGAGGACACGGCCTGGTGCTGCACACCGGCGGCGAGGCGGCCCGCGCCGAGCCGGTCGCGCTCGCCCAGGCCGCGGGCGAGCGCGGCCTGCGGGTCACGCTCGCGGTGCACGGCGAGAACGGCAGACGCCGGCTCGGCGCCGACGCGGTGACCGTCGCCTCGCTGCTGTCCGGCGAGGCCGGACCTGGCCGGGACGAGGAAGGCGCCCTCGCCCTGGACCTGCTGATCGTCCTGGACGCCCCGCGACTGGACGTCGAGAGCGCCGCCATGATCGTGGAGTCGCTGCCGGACGGCTGCCGGCTGGTGCTCGGCGGCGACCCCGCCGTGCTGGAGTCCGCCGGCGCGGGCCGGGTGTTCGCCGATCTGCTGGCGGCGCGGGTGTGCCCGCGGGTCGTCTCCCGCACGCCCGACCCCGGGCCACTGGGCGAGCTGGTCTCCGGCATCGGCATCGGGGAACTCCACCCGGTGGAGGCACCCGGCAAGGAGGTTGTGATCGTCCCGGTCGGGGACGCGGGCGAGGCGGTCCACCGCACCGTCCAGCTCGTCGCCGACTCGATCCCGCGGGCCATCGGCGTACCGGCCGACGGGACCCGCGTGATCACCGTGGGCCACGGCGGCTCAGCCGGCACCCGCGCGCTCAACACGGCGCTGAAGGAGCGCCTCAACCCCGGCCCCGGCCGCTTCGGCGGCTACGACCCCGGCGACGCCGTCGCCTACGCGCCGGCGCCCGGCGGGACGGTCACGGGTACGGTCGTCTCGGCCGACGCCGAGGGTCTTCACCTGGAGTGCGAGGGGACGAAGGTCCTGGTGCCGAAGGAGCGGGTGGCGGGGACACTGCGCCACGGCTGGGCCCTGACCGCGCACCAGGCCGCCGCGATGCGCTGGCCGGCCGCGGTGGTGGTGTTGCCGGGCGACGCGGCCGGCGGTCTGAGCCGGGCGTGGGTGTACACCGCCTTCGGCCGCGCCGAGCGTCACCTGTCCGTCGTCCACGGCGTGGACCAGGCGCTGCCGCGGGCCGTGGCGGAAGGGCTCGCGCCGGACCGTACGACCCGGCTGAGGCCGCTCCTGGAGTCCCTGCTGGCGGCAGCGGAGGACTGATCCAGGACTGGTGAGGAAGAGGGAAGGAGCGGCGGGCACCCGCGGTGCCCGCCCCTCGCCGCGCACCGGCCGCCGGGCGGCCGCTCCGGTCAGGCCCCGGGGGCCTCGGGGTCCTCGTCCAGCTCGTCGTCGAAGACCGCGCTGACGTCGAAGCGGCAGACGATCCGTTCGGGGTCCGCCTGTTCGAAGGGCGCGTCGAGCCACTCCCCCGGGTCCGGCAGTTCCTCGGCGGCCGCGACCCAGAGCGTGGAGTCACCCTCCTCCAAGCCGAACTCCTGGTGCCGCGAGGCGATTTCGTCCGGTTCGAACTCGCCGAAGAGTACGCCGAGTGCCGCGTGGGTACTGGCACCGACCAGCGCGGCCGTCTCCGGGTCGCCCTCGTTCTCCAGATCGGCGATGCGCTGCGCCTGGGCGAGCAGCCGCTTCGGCTCGGCCACCGCGTAGTCACGGCGGATGAGCACGCTCAGAGCGTGCGGCTCCTCGGGTCCGGCGTACGGCGGAAGGGAGTCGTCGGCGCCGGGGATCTCGAAGGGCGTGACCTCGTCGTACCGGTCGTAGAGCCGCTCGTCGTACGCCTCCGCCGCCGCGGCGAGGGCGTTGAAGGCTTCGTAGACGGCCGGGTCGTCGTCCCCCGTGCGGCGTTCGACCGCCGCGAGGTGGCGGTCCAGTGCGGCTTTGACCGCCTCGGCGGCGGCACGTACCTCGGCAGCGGTGGGCTGCGCAGCATCAGACATGGGACAGACGCTATCCGTACGGGACCCGTGCCCGCACAATAGATGCGATGCCGGAATACGAATTCGTCGACCTGTACGTGCCTCGGGGCGTCTCCCGCAAGGAGGCGACGCGGCTTCTCACCGACCATGCCGAGTACCAGCACTGGGAGTTGGACCGCCTGACCCTGCACCGGGACGGCAGTCGCAGGGTGCGGCTGCGCCGGCGCATCATCCGGCAGGTTCGCGCCACCTGGTGACAGGGGGCCCGGCCGAACCGTCGTCGTCCGCCGCGCGGGTCTCCTGACACGCTCCGCACTCGCCGGAACACGCGGGACATCTGACGTCGGAGGGGCGTCCGCGTACGCGGACGCCCCTCCGACGCGTGAGGTGCGCGCCGCACGGCCCACCTCACCGGACAGCAAACCTGGAAGACCGATGAGGATCGCACTCCGGCCCCCCGGCTCGCCCCGGATTGCCATTAAATGTCAATCGTTACGAACTGGTGCAAGCCGGGCACGATTTCAAGATCTTCAGGACGCTTCTAGGCCGATCGGCGCGCGCGGCGGTAGAGCACGGAGCCGGCGAGCAGCAGGCCCGCGCCGGCCGGGACGGCCATCCCGAGCGCGTCGGAGCCGGTCCGAGCCAGCTCGTCGGCACCGTTCGGCGGGGTGACCACCTGGACCCCGGGCGTGTTCGGCCCGGACGGCGACCCCGGCCCGCCGGGGTTGCCCGGGGTCTCGGGGCTACCGGGGTTCTCAGGAGTACCCGGGTTGCCCGGGGTCTCAGGAGTACCCGGGTTCTCAGGAGTACCCGGGTTGCCCGGGGTCTCAGGAGTACCCGGGTTCTCAGGAGTACCCGGGTTGCCCGGGGTCTCAGGAGTACCCGGGTGCTCCGGGCAGTCCGGGTGCTCGGGGTGCTCCGGGTGCGAGGGCCCGGCGCCGTTGGCGCAGTCGTTGCCCATGGCCGGGTTGAGGCCGCCCACGCCCGTGACGCTGTTGCCACACAGATTCACGGGGGCGTCGATGGGCACCTGGACGGTGTTGCCGGACGCGACGCCCGGAGAGTGACTGGTGCGCCCGTGGGCGCGGGACCCGCCGCCGGGCTTGGAGACGTTGGCGCACGAGTTGCCGAACGCCGGGTTGAGCAGCCCGACGGCGTTGACGGTGTTCCCGCAGACGTTCACCGGCGCGTGCACCGGAACCTGGACGGAATTTCCGGACGCGACGCCCGGAGAGTTCGAGGCCGTGCCGCTCGCACCCGCGTCGGCGTGCGCGTAACCCCCGCCGAGGGCGATGACGCCGCCGGCTGCCGCAACGGTGATCAGACCCTTGCGCGTGACCTGTCGCATAGCTTGTGTTCCCTGCTTCTCGGCTACTGCCTTCTGGGCTTCAGAAGGGGCCTCCGGGCATCAGGGCCCGGGGCGGAAATGCCCACCGGCCCCGGAGTGCATGGCACGCACTCCGGGGCCGGCCTGGCTCGGACCCTCAGGGGGTCGAGGCACAACGTCAGGCGTTGACGCAGGTGTTGCCGAAGGCGGGGTTCAGCAGGCCGATCACGGAGACCGTGTTGCCGCACACGTTCACCGGGACGTGGACCGGCACCTGGACGACGTTGCCCGAGAGCACGCCGGGGGAACCGATGGCGGCACCCTGGGCACCCGAGTCGGCAACGGCCATGCCCGCACCCGCGAGAACGAGACCGCCCGTGGCAGCCGCAGCAGCGACGACCTTCTTGATCATTATTCCTCCTTGTTGGCAAATGCGGTCCCAACCGCGGACCGCACCACCTGTAACGAGGGGGAGGTGAGGGGGCTACGAGCCCCTGAACGCATTCACTCTTTCCGGTCACATACGGACAGGTGGACGAATAGCCGGAGGGGGTGAGCCGGAGGGCCCGGCCTCACCTCAGGCTCAGGAGGCGTCGATGAACCGGTCGAGCACCCGCACGCCGAACTTCAGACCGTCGACCGGCACCCGCTCGTCGACACCGTGGAACATCCCCGCGAAGTCCAGCTCAGGGGGCAGCTGGAGCGGCGCGAAACCGAAGCAGCGGATGCCGAGGTCGTCGAAGGACTTGGCGTCGGTGCCGCCGGAGAGCATGTAGGGCACGGCGCGGGCGATCGGGTCCTCGGCCCGCAGGGCGAGCTGCATGGCATCGACGAGGCCGCCGTCGAAACCGGTCTCCAGGGCCTTGTCGCCGTGCACGTCCTCGCGCCGCACCCGCGGGCCGAGGATCCGGTCGAGGTCGGCGAGGAACTCCTCCTCGTAGCCGGGCAGGAACCGTCCGTCGACATGGGCGGTCGCCTGGCCGGGAATGACGTTGACCTTGTAGCCGGCGCCCAGCATGGTCGGGGCCGCGGAGTTGCGCAGGGTGGCGCCGACCATCTTGGCGATGCCGCCGAGCTTGGCGAGCGTGGCCTCCATGTCCTCGGGGTCGAGCGGGGTGCCGAGCGCGTCCGAGAGTTCGTCCAGGAAGGACCGGACGGTCTTGGTCATCCGTACCGGCCACTGATGGCGGCCCAGTCGGCCGACCGCCTCGCAGAGCTCGGTGATGGCGTTGTCGTCGTTGGTCATCGAGCCGTGACCGGCCGTGCCGTCGACGGTCAGCCGCATCCAGTGCATGCCCTTCTGGGCGGTCTCGACGAGGTAGAGCCGCAGGTTCTCGTTGACCGTGAAGGAGAATCCGCCGACCTCGCCGATGGCCTCGGTGACCCCGTCGAAGAGGTCACGGTGGTGATCGACGAGGTGCCGGGCACCATAGGTGCCACCCGCCTCCTCGTCCGCGAGGAAGGCGAGGACGATGTCCCGCGGGGGCTTGCGTCCGCTGCGCATCCGGTCCCGCACCACCGCCAGGGTCATGGCGTCCATGTCCTTCATGTCGACGGCGCCCCGGCCCCAGACGCAGCCGTCGGCGACCTCGCCGGAGAACGGGTGGTGCGTCCAGTCGTCCGCGTTGGCGGGCACGACGTCGGTGTGCCCGTGGATGAGCAGGGCCGGGCGGGAGGGGTCCTCGCCCTCGATCCGGGCCACGGTCGAGGCGCGCCCCTTGTGCGACTCGATGATCTTCGGTTCGAGTCCGACCTCGGCGAGCTTCTCCGCCACGTACTCGGCCGCGGCCCTCTCGCCCGGACCCGAGTGGTCGCCGTAGTTGCTGGTGTCGATCCGGATGAGGTCACGGCAGAGGTCGACGACCTCGTCCTCGCCGGTCCCGCCGCTGAGACTCCGGGCCTTGTTCGACTCGCTCACGCTGCTTCCTCCCACTACGTGCCCCACATGACGACTGGTGGTCCCCCTCATCCTCCCGCTTCCCGCCCCGGGGACCCAAGGGCGGCGGCCGGCCGGTACGGCGCACGGTGCGGGGCGGGGTCACCGGGGATCTGGGTGGTGATCGGCCACCCCGAATGTTTGCTATGGTTTTCCACGTCGGAACGGCCGGACGGCCGGGAAGACAGACACCTTGTCCGGGTGGCGGAATGGCAGACGCGCTAGCTTGAGGTGCTAGTGCCCTTTATCGGGCGTGGGGGTTCAAGTCCCCCCTCGGACACCAGCTGAGACCCCAGTCGATCTGGGGTCTTTCGCATTTCTGGGCGGTGGCGTGACCAATCACGTGACCAACGGTCCAGCGATTCCCCAGGTCAGACCAGGGACGACGGGCCGAGTCGGCCCGCACCGCAGGCGGCGGGCTTCCGCGCTCCGCCCATGCGTGAATGCCCGCACCAGGCCATGGTGTTCCCCGGCGAGTGGTGGCCGGAACCAGGAGCCGACGGTTCTGAAACCAACCAGGACCGCAGAATCACGAAACCCCAGTTCACAGTCAAGATCTAGAGTCTCGATCGAACCCGGAACGGTTCAGCGTCGCGGTGGCTCGATACCGTGGACCGGTGAGACGGAGAACGAGGACCCCTGCCGCGCCGCTGCCCCAGCGGGAGGGCGTCGACCCGGCACGGGTGCGGCTGCCCGAGGACCCGGAAGGGGTCTGGGCGACGGTCGGGGACCATCTCCGGGCGCGGTTCGGGGGCGCGATCGGGGCCGGGCGGGTCGACGAGATGCTCCGGGACGGCCGCTTCGTCGGGGTCCGGGGGCCGGTGTCCGGCCAGGAGCCGTACGACTCCGGACGGTACCTCTGGTTCCACCGGGACTTCCCCGCCGAGGAGCGGGTGCCCTTCGGCATCGGGGTGGTGCACCGCGACGAACGGCTCGTGGTCGTCGACAAACCGCACTTCCTCGCGACGATGCCGCGCGGCCGGCATGTGACGGAGACGGCGATGGCCCGGCTGCGGCGCGAGCTGGGACTGCCGGAGCTCCAGCCGGCGCACCGGCTCGACCGGCTGACAGCCGGCCTGGTGCTCTTCGTCGTGCGGACCGAGGACCGGGGCGCGTACCAGACCCTGTTCCGGGACCGGCTGGTCGCCAAGGAGTACGAGGCGGTGGCCCCGCACGATCCGGGGCTCGCGTTCCCGGTGACGGTGCGGAGCCGGATCGTGAAGGAGCGGGGCGCGCCGGCGGCCCGGGAGGAGCCGGGCGAGCCCAACAGCGAGAGTCGGATCGAGCGGGTCGGGCACCGGGGCGGCCTGGCCCGGTACCGGTTGGCGCCGGTCACCGGGCGCACCCATCAGCTGCGGGTGCACATGAACTCCCTGGGGCTGCCGATCCTGCACGATCCGCTCTATCCCGACGTGTGCCCGGACGGGCCGGAGGACTTCACCCGTCCGCTGCAACTGCTGGCGCGGACGCTGGAGTTCACCGACCCGGTGACGGGCGTGCCGAGGCGGTTCGAGAGTCGGCTGCGACTCAGTGGCCTCGGCTGATCCATGCGTCGAGCGCGGGTGCCTCGGCGCCGATGGTGGTCGAATCGCCGTGGCCGGTGCGCACGACGGTCTCGGGCGGGAGGGTGAGCAGGCGGGTGCGGATCGACTCGATGATGGTCGGGAAGTGGGAGAAGGAGCGCCCCGTCGCACCGGGACCGCCGTGGAAGAGGGTATCGCCGGTGAAGACGGTGCCCAGGTCGGGGGCGTGAAGGCAGACCGCGCCGGGGGCGTGTCCGGGAGTGTGCAGGACCTGGAGGTCGGTCCCGGCGATGGTGAGGACCTGGCCGTCGGCGAGGTCGCCGTCGGGGGTGTGGTCGGGGTGGGTCTGCTTCCAGAGCGGCTGGTCGTCGGGGTGTAGCAGGATTCGGGCGCCGGTGGCGGCGGCGAGCGCCGGGGCCGCGTCGATGTGGTCGTTGTGGGCGTGGGTGCAGACGATGGCCCGCAGGGTGCGGCCGTCGAGGGCGGCGAGGATCGCGGGGGCGTCGTGGGCGGCGTCGATGACGATCGCCTCCGTGTCGTCGCCCACGATCCAGACGTTGTTGTCGACGTCCCAGGTGCCGCCGTCGAGCGAGAAGGTTCCGGAGGTGACCAGGTGGTCGACTCGGGTCGCCATCAGAGGATCACCACCGAGCGCAGGACGTCGCCCTCGTGCATCCGGGCGAAGGCATTCTCGACGTCGCCGAGGCCGATGGTCTCGGTGACGAACGCGCCGAGGTCGATGCGGCCCTGCTGGTGCAGGTCGATGAGCATCGGGAAGTCGCGGGAGGGCAGGCAGTCGCCGTACCAGGAGGACTTGAGGGCTCCGCCGCGGCCGAAGACGTCGAGGAGCGGGAGTTCGAGTCTCATCTCGGGGGTGGGGACGCCGACGAGGACGACGGTGCCGGCCAGGTCGCGGGCGTAGAAGGCCTGCCGGTAGGTCTCCGGGTGGCCGACGGCCTCGATGACGACGTCGGCGCCGAAGCCTCCGGTGAGCTCGCGGATCGCCTCGACGGGGTCGGTGGAGCGGGAGTTGACGGTGTGGGTGGCGCCCATCTCCTTCGCCTTCTCCAGCTTGCGGTCGTCGATGTCGACGGCGATGATCCGGGCAGCTCCGGCGAGGCGGGAGCCGACGACGGCGGCGTCGCCGACACCGCCGCAGCCGATGACGGCGACCGTGTCGCCGCGGCCGACGTCGCCGGTGTTGATCGCGGCACCGATGCCGGCCATGACCCCGCAGCCGAGGAGTCCGGCGATCTCGGGGGCGACGGCCGGGTCGACCTTGGTGCACTGGCCTGCGGCGACCAGCGTCTTCTCGGCGAAGGCTCCGATGCCGAGGGCCGGGGAGAGTGCCGTGCCGTCGAGCAGGGTCATCCGCTGCGTGGCGTTGCGGGTGGCGAAGCAGTACCAGGGACGACCGCGGGTGCAGGCCCGGCAGGTGCCGCACACGGCACGCCAGTTGAGGATCACGAAGTCTCCGGGGGTCACGTCGGTGACCCCGTCGCCGACTGACTCCACGACCCCGGCCGCCTCGTGACCGAGCAGGAAGGGGAACTCGTCGTTGATGCCGCCCTGCTTGTAGTGGAGATCGGTGTGGCAGACCCCGCATGCCTGGATCCGCACCACCGCCTCGCCGGGGCCCGGATCGGGGACAAGGATCGTCTCCACCCGTACGGGCTTGTCCCTGCCGGGGGCGACGACTCCCTGGACCTGCTGCGCCATCGTGCACTTCCCTTCCTTGGTAAGGCTCTTGGCTACCACTATCTCCTGACGGAGGGCGAGACCCCCGCAGGTCGCGTCCGCGGGGGTCTCCTCGTCCGCGGAGGTGCGGGGAGGTCGTACCGGGTGGGCTCCGTCCTCCCCGGTGACGACGGGCGGGACCGGGGCGCGGGGGGCGACGGGGATGGTCGTGGCTGACAGACTGCCGGCATGACCGGTCCTCACGCACTCAAGCCCTGTCTCCTCGCCTTCCCCGGCCCGCTGCGGGACCGCCTGGTCGCCGCGGTGCTCTCCGGCGAGAAGGTCTCCACCACCGGGCTTTTCGCCGAATGGGCGGTGGAGAAGGAGGAGTTGCCGGAGGTGGGCGAGCGTTCGGCCCTGATCGACTCCGACGGGCGCGAGGTGGCGGTCCTGGAAGTGACGGAGGTTCGGGTACTGCCCCTGGGCGAGGTCGGCCTCCGGCACGCCGTCGACGAGGGCGAGGGACACACCACCGTCGCCGCGTGGCGGGCCGACCACGAGCGCTTCTGGCACTCGGAGGAGATGCGGGAGGCGCTGGGGGACCCCGGGTTCACCGTCGACGACACCACGCTGGTGGTGGCGGAACGCTTCCGGGTGGCGGAACGCCTCGCCTGAGCTGAGAGCCCGTCGGGCGGAGGCCGCCCCACGGTCCCGTCGGCCGTCGCGCGCGGGCGGCGGCCGTCAGCCGACCGCCTTCGCCGCCGCCCGGCCCGCGGCCCGGCCCGAGAAGACGCAGCCGCCGAGGAAGGTGCCTTCCAGGGAGCGGTACCCGTGGACGCCCCCGCCGCCGAATCCGGCCGCCTCGCCGGCCGCGTACACGCCGGCGAGCGGTTCGCCGCCCTCGGTGAGCACCCGCGAGGAGAGGTCCGTCTCCAGACCGCCCAGTGACTTGCGGGTGAGGATGTTCAGCCGTACGGCGATCAGCGGACCCGCCCCGGGGTCGAGGATCCGGTGCGGCGCGGCCGTACGGATCAGCCGGTCGCCCAGGTAGGCGCGAGCTCCCCGGATCGCCGTGACCTGGAGGTCCTTGCTGAAGGGGTTGGCGATCTCCCGGTCGCGTGCGGTGATCTCGCGCCGCAGTTCCGCCTCGTCCAGGAGGGGCTCGCCGGTCAGCGCGTTCATGCCCCGGACCAGGGCTCCGAGGTCGCGTTCCACCACGAAGTCCACACCGTGGTCCATGAAGGCCCGGACCGGCCCGGGGACGTCGGCCCGCGCGCGTCCGATGACGCCGCGGACCGACTTGCCGGTCAGGTCGGGGTTCTGCTCCGAGCCCGAGAGCGCGAACTCCTTGCCGATGATCCGCTGGTCGAGCACGAACCAGGTGTGGTCGTAGCCGGTGCGCATGATGTGTTCGAGGGTGCCGAGGGTGTCGAATCCGGGGAACAGCGGGACGGGCAACCGCCGGCCGCGGGCGTCGAACCAGAGGGAGGAGGGGCCGGGCAGGATACGGATGCCATGCCGGGCCCAGATCGGGTTCCAGTTCTCGATGCCCTCGGTGTAGTGCCACATCCGGTCGCGGTTGATGTGGCGCGCCCCGGCCTTCTCGGTGATCCCCAGCATCAGTCCGTCGACGTGTGCGGGCACTCCGGACAGCATTCTCGCGGGCGGGGTGCCGAGCCGCTCGGGCCACTGCTCTCGCACCAGGTCGTGGTTGCCTCCGATGCCGCCGGAGGTGACGATCACGGCCTGAGCGCGGTACGCGAAGGAGCCGGTGGCCTCCCTGCCGCTCGCGGTGCCGCGCTCGGCGTCCGACGGCTCCAGGAGCTCGCCGCTGACGGTGTCCACGGCTCCGGCTGTCCCACCGAGGGCGGTGACGCGGTGCCGGAAGCGGAGCCGGACCCGCCCGGCGGCGACGCCCTCGCGGACCCGGCGCTCGAAGGGGGCGACCAGTCCGGGCCCGGTCCCCCAGGTGATGTGGAAGCGCGGGACCGAGTTGCCGTGCCCGTTCGCGTCGTAGCCGCCGCGCTCGGCCCAGCCGACCACCGGGAAGAAGCGCACGCCACGGGAGTGCAGCCAGGCCCGCTTCTCGCCCGCGGCGAAGTCGACGTACGCCTCGGCCCATTTCCGCGGCCAGTGGTCCTCCGGCCGGTCGAATCCCGCTGAGCCGAACCAGTCCTGGAGCGCGAGCTCGTGGCTGTCCTTGATCCTCATCCGGCGCTGTTCCGGCGAGTCGACCAGGAAGAGGCCACCGAAGGACCAGTGGGCCTGCCCTCCCAGGGACTGCTCGGGCTCCTGGTCGAGCAGGATGACGCTCCGCCCGGCGTCGACCAGTTCGGCGGTGGCGACGAGCCCGGCGAGCCCGGCTCCGATCACGATCACGTCAGCGTCGTACGTCATGGACCGAATCTTGGATACACCGGTGTATCCAGTCAACCGTCCGGACCGGACCCGGCCGCTCCCGTTTTGATGCCAGGCGCGGTCGTGTTCCCGCCGTCGGACGCGGCCTCGTACGTGACGGGCGCGGAACCGGTGGTCGACGGCGGCTGGACGGCCGGACCGACGGTGGAGTACGTCCTGGACGGGTGAACGGGCCGGTGCGCGGCTCCGGCCTGCTTGGATGGCCGGATGAACGCCTCCGCTGACGAAATCCTCGACGTCGTCGACGAGTACGACCGGGTCACCGGACAAGCCCCGCGCGGTGAGGTGTACGCGCGGGGTCTGATCCATCGCTGTGTCTTCGTCCTGGCGCGGGACGCCGAGGGCCGCGTCTTCGTGCACCGCCGCACGCCGTCCAAACTCGTCTACCCGTCCCTGAACGACATGTTCGTCGGCGGGGTGGTCGGTGCCGGCGAGTCGTACGACGAGGCGGCCCTGCGCGAGGCCGAGGAGGAACTGGGGGTGCGCGGGCTCCCACGCCCGGAACCGCTGTTCCGGTTCCTCTACGACTCCGGGGGCGTCGCGGGGAAGTGGTGGTCGGCGGTCTACCGGGTGCGCTGCGTCCTGCCGGTGCAACCACAGGTGGAGGAGGTCGCCTGGCACGCCTTCCTGCCGGAGGAGGAGCTGGCACGGCGGCTCGGCTCGTGGCAGTGGGTGCCGGACGGACTGGCCGCGTACGAGCGGCTGCTCGCGCGCCGGGCGGCCGGACAACCGGGCCTATAAGGTGCCCGCGTGAGCGACTTCGTGCAAAGCCTGCGGCTGTGGTTCGCGCCGCAGCGGATCCGGGGCGAGGGCAAGACCCCCGACTACCGCTTCTCCCTCGCCAACGAACGCACTTTCCTCGCCTGGATCCGGACCGCTCTGGCGCTGGTGGGCGGCGGCTTCGCGGTCGACCAGTTCCTGCCGGACCTGCGCTGGGGGGTGCGGGTGGGGCTGGCTCTGGCGCTGCTCGCGGCGGGCGTGCTGTGCGCGCTGCGGGCGGTGAACCACTGGGTGCGGTGCGAGCGGGCGATGCGGCGGGGCGAGGATCTGCCGGTGTCGCGCTTCCCGACGCTGCTGAGCCTCGCCGTCGCCGTGGTGGCCCTGGCGATGGTGGTGGTCGTCGTCTTCGGCTGGGCGGGCAGGTGACGCGGGTCCACCGTGACCCGGGACTCCAGCCGGAGCGGACCCGGCTGGCCTGGCGGCGCACGACGCTGACCTGCACGGTCGTGGCCGTGCTGGCCGCGAAGGCGGCGATCCACGACGAGATCACGGCCGTCGGGGTCGCGGGGGCGGCCGGGGCGGCGCTGGTCTGGGTGGGGTTCCTCGCGGTCGCCCAGCGACGCATCCGGGACCTGGACGCGGCGGAGCCCCGGGCGCTCTCGCGCCGGGGCGCCCTGCTGGCGACGGCGTGCACGGTGGCGTTGGCGGGGTTCGCCGTGGCGGTAGTGCTGTAATCCCCCCGCGGCTCGCCGCGAACGTCCGGGCCGACGGTGCGGCGTCGGGGCGGACGTTCACGGACCGCCCGGTACGGGGACGGGGTCTCAGTCCGGCCAGGCCACGGTGACGACGACCTTTCCGTTGAGCCCGCCCTCCATGTTGGCCCGCTGGGCTTCGGCCGCCTCCTCCAGCGGGAAGGAACGCGCCACCCGGACCGTCAGGACCCCCTCGTCGACCAGTGCGGCGAGGGCGGCGAGGTCCGCGGAGTCGGGGCGGACCCAGAAGTACCGCCCTCCCAGAGCGATCACCTCCCCGTCGGCGATCGAGGCGAGGCGGCCCTCGGGGGCCAGGACGTCCGGAGTCAGCCGGAGGAACGGGCCGCCGATGGTGTCGAGGGCGGCGTCCACACCGTCCGGGGCGAGCGTGCGGACCTGCTCGGCGAAGGTCCGCTCGTCGTACAGCACGGCCTCGGCGCCGAGTTCCCGGACACGCTCCTGGCCCGCCTCGCGGGCGGCGCCGAGGACCCGGCAGCCCAGGTGGCGGGCGATCTGGACGGCCATCGAGCCGACCCCGCCGGCTGCCGCGTGGACCAGGACGGTCTCACCGGAGCGCACCGCGAGCGCCTGGTGGAGGGCCTGGTAGGCGGTGAGTCCGACGAGCGGCAGCGCCGCCGCCTCCTCGAAGCCGACGGTGCGGGGCTTGCGGGCGAGGGTGCGGACCGGGGCCGCGACGTACTCCGCGAAGGTGCCCCGGGCGAGGAAGTCCTCCCTGACGTAGCCCATGACCTCGTCTCCGACGGCGAACTCGGTGACGGAGACGCCTGGTTGGACGACCACACCGGAGACGTCCCAGCCGGGGACGACGGGAAAGATCGCGTCCATCATGCCGTCCAGGTAGCCGGCCTGGGCCTTCCAGTCGACGGGGTTCACGGCCGCCGCCCGCACCTTGACGAGCACCGCGTCGGGACCGACCTTCGGGTCGGGCCGCTCGCCGTACTCCAGCACCTCGGGTCCGCCGTACCGGCTGTAGCTGATCGCCTTCATGATTCGAACGATCGATCCGGCGTGCGCGGCCCGCAAGCGGGGGTCCCCCGGGAGAGCGTCGGCGGCCGTGACAGGGGCCCGGGGGACGGCCGGGACGGCGACGCGTCCTCCGGGAACGGGACGGGAAGCCACCCCTGAGGGGTAAATCGGACTAATCTATACATGTCATCCCCATCCCTCACCGAGGCGGCTCCATGACCACGCTCCACTCCGAGCACCCCACACACGAGCACACCCACGGGCCCGGCTGCGGGCACCCGGCCATCGACCACGACGGCCACGTCGACTACGCCCACGACGGCCATCTGCACCGCGAGCACGCCGGCCACTGGGACGAGTGCGAGCCGGGCGGACACGTAGCCCACGACGGCCACCCACACGAGCACGGGCCGGAGTGCGGCCACCCGACGGTGCCCCACGGCGACCACCTGGACTACGTCCACGACGGCCACCGGCACGCGGCCCACGACGGGCACTGGGACGACCACTGAGTCCCGGCGCGGCCGGCCTCCGATGCCGCCGGCCGTCCTTCCCCCCAGGGCGCGCGACTGGCAGGCTGCCCCTGTCAGCCGAGCACGCGCCAGTTCCCGTCCGGGGGGATCTCCTTGCCTGCCACCGATCCGTACGTCGTCGCACTGGCCCCGTCCGTGCACGCCTTCGTCCAGCCCGACGGCGGCTGGTGCCTGAACAACGCCGGCTTCGTGGGCGGCGGCGGCGAGACGCTGCTCGTGGACACGGCCGCCACCGAACGACGGGCCAGACTGCTGCGCGAGGCGGTGCTCACCGAGGGGCTGCCACTGCCCCGGACCATCGTGTCCACCCACCACCACGGCGACCACACCTACGGCAACGGCGTGTTCCTCCCGGAGGCGAGGATCGTCGCCCACGAGAACTGCCGGACCGAGCAGCTCGCCGCCGGCCGCCAACTGCACCTGCTGTGGCCGCAGACCGACTTCGGGCACATCGAGGTGTCCCCGCCGTCCCTCACGTACAGCGAGCGCCTGACCCTGCACGCCGGCGGGACCGAGGTCCGGGTGCTGCACCCGGGGCCCGCGCACACCACGGGCGACTCGATCGTGCACCTGCCGGAACACGGGATCGTCTTCACCGGAGACCTGGTCTTCCACGGCGGAACGCCGTTCCTGCCGATGGGTTCGCTCTCCGGATCGCTGCGCGCGCTCGCGCTGCTCCGTTCCCTCGACGCCCCCACAGTGGTGCCGGGCCACGGCCGGGTGACCGACCCGACGGCCTACGACGCGACGGAACGCTACCTGCTCCGGGTCGCCGAACTCGCCCGCGAGGGTCACACCCAGGGGGCGTCCCCGCTGGAGACGGCGCGCCGGGCGGACCTCGGGGAGTTCGCCGCCTGGCGGGAGAGTGAGCGACTGGTCGCGAACCTGCACCGGGCGTACGCGGAGCTGGACGGCCTGCCCGAGGGGTCCCCCCTGGACGCGGCGGCGGTCTTCGGGGACATGGCGGCCATGAACGGGGGCGTCCCGGTGGCCTGCCACGCCTGACGGGCGACGCCCGTACGTCGGTGCGGACCCGTGCGCGGCCGGACCCGACGACAGCGGACCCGCTTCGCCGAGGACCTGACGGCCACCCCCCTGGACGACATACCGACTGGTCGGTCATCATGAAGACCGTCCAGCCGGCCGCGTCCGGCCGCGAAGCATCCGGAGGTACGCACGATGAGCCCAGCCCAGCCGCCAGGTCTCGATCCCGAGCAGCTGCGCGGATTCCTCGACCGCGAGCGGCCCGGACTCGTCGGCGGACCGCTCACCGCCCGCCTGATCGAGGGGGGCCGGTCCAACCTCACGTACGTCGTCACCGACGGCTCCGGCGAATGGGTGGTACGCAGGCCCCCGCTCGGCCACGTCCTGGCGACCGCGCACGACATGAAGCGCGAGCACCGCGTGATCAGCGCGCTCCACCCCACGGCGGTCCCGGTTCCCGAGCCGGTGCTGCTCTGCGAGGACGACGGGGTGCTCGGCGCGCCCTTCTACGTCATGGAGTTCGTCACCGGCACCCCCTACCGCTCGGCCGAGCAGCTCGCTCCCCTCGGCCCGGAACGTACCCGCGGCGCCGTCCTCGGACTGGTCGACACCCTCGTCGACCTGCACGCCGTGGACCCGGCGGAGGCGGGCCTCGCCGACTTCGGGCGTCCCGAGGGCTTCCTCGACCGGCAGCTCCGCCGCTGGGGCAAGCAACTGGACGCCTCCCGCAACCGGGAACTGGCCGGTGTCGACGAGCTGCACGCCGCACTCGGCCGGGCCCTCCCCGTCTCCCCCACCGCCACCGTCGTGCACGGCGACTACCGCCTGGACAACGTGCTGATCGGCGAGGACGACCGCATCAAGGCGGTCCTGGACTGGGAGATGTCGACCCTGGGCGACCCGCTGACGGACCTCGGGCTGCTGGTGATGTACAGCGCGAAGCTGGACCTGCCCCACTCCCCCGTCAGCACCACCGCGTCCGCGGCCGGTCACCCCGATCCCGCCGAGCTCATCGAGCGCTACGCCGCCCGCTCGGGCCGCGACACCTCCGCTCTGTCCTGGTACACGGCCTTCGCCTGGTTCAAGCTCGCGGTGATCCTCGAGGGCATCCACTACCGGTACACCCTCGGGCAGACCGTCGGCGCCGGCTTCGACCGCATCGGCGCGCTCGTCCCCGTCTTCATCGAGCACGGCCTCACCACCCTCCAGGAAGGCTGAACCGTCATGGACTTCGCATTCGACGCCCGCACCGAGGAACTGCGTGCGAGGCTGCTCGCCTTCATGGACGAGTACGTCTACCCGGCCGAGCCGGTGGCGCACGAGCAGCGCGCGCGGCTCGCCTCCCCCTGGGACACCCCGCGGATCGTGGAGGACCTCAAGGCCGAGGCCAGGCGCCAGGGCCTGTGGAACCTCTTCCTGCCCGACGCGGAGCACGGCGCGGGCCTGACCAACCTCCAGTACGCGCCGCTCGCCGAGATCACCGGCCGCAGTCCGCAACTGGCGCCGACGGCCCTGAACTGCGCCGCCCCGGACACCGGCAACATGGAGGTGCTGGCCCAGTTCGGCGACGAGGCGCAGCGGAAGCAGTGGCTGGAGCCGCTGCTGGCCGGAGAAATCCGCTCGGCCTTCGCGATGACCGAGCCCGAGGTGGCCTCGTCCGACGCGACGAACATCGAGACCCGGATCGATCGCGACGGCGACGACTACGTCGTCAACGGCCGCAAGTGGTACATCTCCGGGGCGATGAACCCGAACTGCCGGATCTTCATCGTGATGGGCAAGACCGACCCGGAGGGGACGGACGTACGGCGCCAGCAGTCGATGATCCTGGTGCCGCGCGACACGCCCGGTGTCGAGGTGCGGCGCGCGATGCGGGTGTACGGCTTCGAGGACCACGACCACGGCGGCCACGCCGAGGTCGTCTTCCACGACGTGCGCGTCCCGGCCACGCACCTGATCGGCGAGGAGGGCGGCGGCTTCGCCATCGCGCAGGCGCGGCTCGGACCGGGCCGCATCCACCACTGCATGAGGCTGATCGGCATGGCCGAGCGCGCCATCGAGCTGATGTGCCGCCGCTCCGTTTCCCGTACGGCCTTCGGCAGGCCGATCGCGCAGCAGGGCGTCGTGCGGAACTGGATCGCGGACGCCCGGGTGACCGTCGAGCAGCTGCGGCTCCTGGTCCTCAAGACGGCCTGGCTGATGGACACGGTCGGCAACCGCGGCGCGCACACCGAGATCCAGGCGATCAAGATCGCGACTCCGCGGGCGGTGGTCGACATCATCGACAAGGCGGTGCAGGTGCACGGCGCCGGCGGTGTGTCGCAGGACTTCCCGCTGGCCGAACTCTGGTCCGCGGCACGGACGCTGCGGCTGGCCGACGGACCCGACGAGGTGCACCAGCGGTCGCTCGCCCGCCGGGAGCTCAAGCGGTACCTGTGACCCGGGTCCGCCCGTGCCCCGGGCCGACCGGTTCCGCCGCCGGGGCGACCGGGGCGGCGGGCGGACCGGCACCGGGGCGCGGGCATGCCGTCACGGGGGTCTTCGGCGGCGGGTCCGCGGTGTGCGTCACAGGCTGACGAACGGCCGCTGATCGGCCAGGGCCGGTTCCCGGACGAAGGCGGTGAACCGGAGGGCGCCGCGGGCGAGCAGGCGGGTGAGCGGGGCGCGGGAGGGTCCGGACGCCGCGCTCCACAGCCGCGGTACGCGGTTGCTCATGCCTCCAGCGTGGACCCGTGCGATCGTCCGGTACAGCGGGGAGCCACGGCGGTCCGGGGCGGCCGGCCTCGGGTGGTGCGACGCCGACGCGGCCGGCCGGCGCCGTCAGGGCCGCAGGGCCCGCAGCAGCAGGTCGGCGAGCTGGTCGGCGACCTCCTGCGGGGTGAGCGGGCCGTCCGGCCGATACCAGGTCGACAGGTGGTGCACGGAACCGAAGTGGTAGTCGACCACCAGGTCCGCGGGGGTCACGGAGGAGAACACGCCGGCCTGCTGGCCCTCCTCGATCAGCGCCCGGAACCGCTCGTGGTAGCGGCGCCGCTCGGACCGCACCTGCTTGTTCTTCTCCGGACTGAGGTGGTGCATCGAACGGAAGAAGATCGCGGCGTCGTCGAGGTTCTCGATGGTGGTGACGACGACGTCGGCGGCGGCGGCACGCAGCCGTCTTTCGACCGGGGCGTCGGCGTCCGCGAAGGCGTCGAGGCGTTCCTGCTGGAGCCGCAGCACCCGGGAGTAGACCTCCTGGAGAAGGTCCTCCTTGGAGCCGAAGTAGTGGTAGAGCGCACCCTTGGTGACCCCGGCCGCCTCCACGATCTCCTGGACGGAGGTGCGGTCGTAGCCCTGCTCGGCGAAGAGCCGGGTGGCGGCGGCCAGCAGCCTCTGGGGGACGGGGGTGCCGCTCCCGTCCGTGGTCCTGGCCATGCGCCGCCGCCTCTCACTGATGCTCGTCTTCACCGGGGGGAACGCAGTTCCCGTCTGAGGATCTTCCCACTTGTCGTCTTGGGCAGCTCCGCCAGGACCTCGACGTCACGCGGATACTTGTACGCGGCGAGCCGCCGCGCGCAGTGGGCGGACAGCTCCCCGGGCCGCACCTCGGCGCCCGGACGCAGGCTGACGAACGCCTTGACCGTCTCACCCCGGTAGGGGTCGGGCACGCCGACGACCGCGGCCTCGCGGACCGCCGGGTGGGTGTACAGCACGTCCTCGACCTCGCGCGGCCAGACCTTGAAGCCGGAGGCGTTGATCATGTCCTTCTTGCGGTCGACGACGTACAGCCAGCCCTCCGCGTCCATGAAGCCGATGTCGCCGGTGCGCAGTTCCCCGTCCGGGAAGGCGGCGGCGGTGGCGTCGGGCAGTCCCCAGTAGCCCGGGACGACCTGAGGGCCGCGGACCGCGATCTCGCCGTGCTCGCCGAAGGGCACCTCCGCGCCGCTCTCGTCGAGGACCCGGACGAGGGTGTCGGGCCCGGGGACGCCGACCGACAGCGTGCCCGAGACCGGGTCGACCGGTGCCTCCTTCTCCGGCGGTACGGCGGCGCAGGGAGCGGTGCACTCGGTGAGGCCGTAGCCGTTGTGGAGGTAGGGGCCGAAGCCGGCGCGGAAGCGCTCCACCAGGGCGGGCGGCACCGGGGCGCCGCCCGAGGAGATCACCAGGAACGAGGAGAAGTGCTCGGAGGTGGCCCCGGGGTGGGCGCCGAGCGCCATGAAGGCCGTGGAGGGGCCGACGGTGTAGGCGGGACGGTGCTCCAGGAAGGCGTCCAGGACGACACCGGGGTGGAAGCGGTAGGCGAGGATCAGGGTGCCGGCGTTGGCGAGGCAGGCGCCGAGCTCGCAGACGAGGCCGGTGATGTGGAAGAGCGGGGCCAGCGCGAAGTATCCGGCGCCCTCGGGAACGGGGTGGCCGGTGCGCTGGCGTTCGGCGTTGTGGATGATGCCGCGGTGGAGGTTGAGGGCCCCCTTGGGGGTGCCGCTGGTGCCCGAGGTGTAGCTGATCAGGGCCACGTCCTCGGTGCCGGGGTCGCGGTCCGCGGGTGCGGGGTGACCGGCCCGGGCTACCTCGGTCAGGTCGTCGACCTCGGTGGGGACACGCGTGAAGGCGAGGACGCGGGGGTCGTCGCGGGTCTGCAGGTCGCGTTCGCAGGCGGTGAGGACGACACGGACCGAGCACGCGACCGCGGTGTCCCGCAGGTGCTCGGCCCAGGCGCGGTCGGAGCAGATCAGCGCGGTGGCGGCGGAGTCCCGCAGGGCGTGCGTGACCTCTCCGGACTTGTACATCGGGTTGAGCGGGACGACGGTGGCGCCCGCCTTCCAGGCGCCGAGCAGCGCGAGGACGAAGTGCGGGCTGTTCTGGAGCATGATCGCGACCCGGTCGCCGCGGGCCACGCCGCGGGCGGCGAGGTGGCCGGCGACGGAGTCGGACAGCGCGTCGGTGTCGCGGTAGGTCAGGCGGCCGTCGAAGTAGACGAGGGCCGGATGCTCGGGGCTGCGGGTGACGGCGGCGCGGAAGGCGTGCAGCACGGTGGGCGGCGGGGTGACGGGGGCGCGCTGGGCGTCGCTGAGCTGTGCCAGCCAGGGCATGGCCGCGTAGATCGAGGTCATGCGCCGGCCCCCTCCCACTTCTGCTGGAGGTGGTTCATGTTGCCCAGCCAGCGCTCCGGGTCGGTCGCGCGGGCCCGGTAGTAGTCGGCCACCTCGGGGTGGGGCAGGACGAGGAACCGGTCGGACGCGATGGCGTCGACGAGGGCGTCGGCCACGTCCTCGGGCTCGATGGCGGTGGGTGCCAGGACTAGTTCGCCGGCCGACCCGGCGGCGGTGAGCATGTCCGTACGGACGCCCTGTGGGCAGATGGCGTGGACTTTGATCCCGCGGTGGCGGTACGTCAGGGACAGCCATTCGGCGAAGGCGTAGGCGCCGTGCTTGGAGACGCTGTAGGGCGCGGCGCCGACCATGGTGAGCAGACCGGCGGCCGAGACGGTGGAGACGAAACGGCCGCTGCCGCGCTCCAGCCAGTCGGGCAGCAGGGCGCGGGCCGCGCGGACGTGCGCCATGACGTTGACGTCCCAGGCGGCGGCCCAGACGGCCTCGTCGGCGAAGGCGTCACCCGGTGAGGCCAGTCCGGCGTTGGCGCACCACACGTCGACGGAGCCGCCGAGGGCCTCGCGGGCCTCCTCGACGACGGCGGACGCGTCGCCCACGACCGCGGTGGCGCCGGTCTCCTCGGCGACGGCCTTGGTGCGGCCGGGGTCCAGGTCGTTGACGACGACCCGGGCTCCGTCGGCGGCGAAGCGCCGCGCCAGCGCGGCTCCGATTCCGCCGCCCGCGCCTGTGACGACCACTCCAGCGCCCTGCACCGTACCCATCGGGACCCGCCTCTCCGTTGCGACCGTACGGGCAGACTAACCAGTCGGTATGTCGTCAGGGAAGCCCCCGAGGGGAGCGGCCGGGACGGGGTTCGGCTCCGGGTCACGCCGTGCTCGCGGTCCGTCGGGCGGGAGCGGCGGGCGCGTGGCGGGCGCCGCGACGGGGCAGTGTCGCCGGGAGGGGCGCGAGCGCCCGCTCGTCAACGGACGCGACCGAGGAGGACCCGCGTGAGCCTGACCCGACGAGGACTGCTGGTCACGGGCGGCGCCCTGGGGGCCGGTGCGGTGGCCGCACCGGCGGCCGTCGCGCACGATGGCGGGCACCCCGGCGGGCGCCGGGTCCGGACCGGGTTCGAGCGGCTCGCCGCCGACGGCTACGGTCTGCTCACCGGCGAGCGGATCGGCCTGGTCACCAATCCGACCGGGATCACCCCCGACGCCCGGCACATCGTGGACGCCATGCATGCCGACGACCGGGTGAACCTGGTGGCCGTCTTCGGCCCCGAACACGGATTCCGGGGGACGGCGCAGGCGGGCGGCTCAGAGGGGCGCCACGACGACCCGGCGACCGGCCTGCCCGTCTACGACACGTACCTGAAGAGCGGCCGGGCCCTCGCGGAGGTGTTCGCCGCCTCGGGCATCGACACCGTCGTCTTCGACATCCAGGACGTGGGCGCGCGTTTCTACACGTACATCTGGACGCTGTACGACTGCATGGTGGCCGCCGCGCTGGCGGGCAAGGGCCTCGTCGTCCTGGACCGGCCGAACCCGGTGAGCGGCCGGGCGGCGCTCGGGCCCGTCCTGGACCGTGCCTTCGCGAGCTTCGTGGGCCGCGAGCCGATCGCGCAGGCGCACGGGATGACGGTGGCGGAGCTGGCCCGGCTGTTCAACGCGGAGTTCCTGGCGACACCGGTCCCGCTGCGGACCGTGACGATGTCGGGATGGCGGCGGCGGGACTTCTTCGACGCGACCGGTCTTCCGTGGGTACCGCCGAGCCCCAACATGCCGACGCCGGACACCGCGCTCGTGTACGCCGGCACGTGTCTCTTCGAGGGCACCAACCTCTCCGAGGGGCGCGGCACCACCCGTCCGTTCGAACTGCTCGGCGCGGAGGGGGTCGACCGGCGCTGGGCGGAGGCGGCGAACACCCTGGACCTGCCCGGCGTGCGCTTCCGGGAGGCGTACTTCGCTCCGACGTCCTCGAAGTTCCGGGGGAGGACGGTGGGCGGGGTGCAGCTGCACGTCCACGACCGGGCCGCCTTCGACCCGGTACGCACCGGCGTCGGACTGCTGATCAGCGCCAGAGCCTCCTGGAGCGGCTTCGCCTGGCGCCCGGACCAGTGGATCGACAAGCTGACGGGCTCCACGCGGGTGCGGACCCTCGTCGACGCGGGCGCGGACACGGACGAGGTGGCGGGTGCCTGGGCGGCGGACCTGGAAGCCTTCCGGGCCGTGCGCGGGGACCACCTGCTCTACCGCTGAGCCTGCCGGCTCCGAGTCGCGCGGGGCTCCGCCGCCGCGGGGCCCCGCGCTCGCGGTACTCCCCGGCTCCGCGCGGCGCGTCCACGCCGAAAGCCTGGCCGTCCTCCCGTGCGCGCAGGATGCTGTCGCCGGAGGAGCGCCGCGAGCTCCCCGCGACAGCAGTGTCCGCGACACGGAGGGACGGATCGCCGATGGCAGGGATGAGTGTGGAGCCGTACCGGGAGATCACCTTCGACAAGGACGGCGACGGCGCGGCCGGGCAGCGTACGGCGCTGTCGGCGTTCGCCGCCCGGGGCGTCACGGATCTGGTGCTGTTCGCCCACGGGTGGAACAGCGACCGGACGGCGGCGACCCGCCTCTACTCGGCGTTCTTCGCCCCGTTCCCGGGCGTGGTGAGGCCGGGCGTGCGCCTGGGGTACGTGGGTGTGGTCTGGCCGTCGACCATGTTCACCGACGAGCCGATCCCGGACTTCGCGTCGGTGGCGGCGGTGCACCCCGGCAAGGAGGCGGTGGTGGAGCGGCTCTCCGTGCTGCTGCGGGAACAGCCGGAGGACGAGGCCGCCTTCACCGAGTTCGGCGACCTGATCAGGGAGCTGACCGACACGGGCTCGGCCGCCCGGGCCCTCCTGGAGGGCACGCCCCCGCCCGACTTCCTGGTGGGGGACCCGGTGGCGGTCTGCGCGATGTTCGCCGACGCGCTGGAGGAGGCGGCGGGTCCGGGCGGGGTCCCGACACCCCGCGAGGCCCTCGGCGGGAGACTCGGGCGGTACTGGAAAGGGGCGCGGGAGGTGCTGCGTCAGGCCACGTACTACACCATGAAGCGCCGGGCGGGCGCGGTCGGCGAACGGGGACTCGGGCCGCTGCTGGGCGGTCTCGCGCGCTCCTCCCCCGGCCTGCGGGTCCATCTCGTGGGGCACAGCATGGGTGCCCGGCTCGTCGCGTACGCGCTGCGCGGCCTGCCGCCCGGTACCCGCAACGTCCGGTCGGTGACGCTGCTCCAGGGGGCCTTCTCGCACTACGCCTTCTCGGCGAGCCTGCCGCACGAGCCCGGACGGGCCGGGGCGCTGCGTGACATGCAAGGCCGCGTCGACGGGCCGGTGGTGGCCTGCTACTCCCGCCACGACACGGCGCTCGGGGTGATCTACCCGCTGGCCTCCCGGATGGCCCGGGACGCCTCGTCGATCCTGGGCAGCGACCGGCGCTGGTGGGCGATCGGCCACGACGGCGTCCAGGCGGTCCCGGGGACGGCCTCGCTGACCCTGGCGGCGGCGCTGCGGAACGGGATTCCGGCGTCCGGCTGTGTGAGCGTGGACACGGCGGCGGTGGTCAAGGACGGCGGCCCGCCGTCGGGCGCGCACAGCGACATCTGCCACCGGGAGCTGGCACGGGTGGTGGCGTCGGCTGGGCGCTTCGGAGCCTGAGCACCGCCGCACCAGCTCCTCGCTCCGCCGCACGGGGGCGTGCGACGGGACCGGCCGTCCGCCCGGCGGGGCGCGACGGGGCCGGTAGGGGTCTCGTCCGTGCCGGGACGACTCCGATGCGGGCCGGGGCCGGTGCGGGCCACGGGGCCGCGGCGCGGCGTCGGGCCACGGCGGCGAGTTCTCGCCAGACCACACGGGGTCGACGCCACCGAGGTCGGCGTCGGGAAGGTGGACCGGTTCCCGCCGTGGGGCCTCGCCACCGGAGGCCCGCCCGGCACGGCGGAGCCGGCCGTACGGGGCCGGGCCCGCCGCCGCCGACACCGCCTTGAGCTGGGCCTTCGTCAGCTCGTCACGTGTGGCGAGCAGGCTCGGGGCATCCTCGTCGCGGGGCTCCGCGTGTCGGCCGAGCGGCGTCCCCGGGGGCACCGGATTGTCCGAGAGCCTCCGCATCGCGTCGCGCGCCGACCGTTCCCGCCCCGCCGTTCCCGGGCCTCGTCCGCATTTCGATGGAACAGGACGGGGCACTCGTTCGTCCATTCCATAACGTCCTTGACGCCGAAGTACGAGCGACGGAGGTGGGGAACGATGGCCGGTTTCCGGAGTCTTGCGAGACAGGTGCGTGATCCGGGGTGCGACACGGCGCTGCGGCGGTACTCGCTGCGCAAGTGCCTGGAGCGGTTCGCCCCGTACGGGCACCGCGCGACCTGGACCCATCTGTGCCGCAGGCACGGGTTCGGGCCCGAGGACCGGGAAGCCGATCCTGGGCGGCTGGTGGCCGCACTGGAGGAGTTGGAGGAGGCGCGGGCTGTATGGCTCGCGTACGAGCGTGAGTTCGCCGAGCGGCGGCGGCGCGAGAAGCACGCGGGGCTGCGCCGGCCGGGCGCGGTCGACGACGTGCACCGACGGACCTGGGGCGGCAACGGGGTGGCGCGGTGCGACGATCCCGCCGTGCATCCCTCGGAGTCGCTGGCCGAGGTATTGCGTCGGCTGATAGCCGCGCTGAAGGCCGAGCCGGGCGAGCACTGTCCGGTGTGCGCGGGGTCCTTCGTCGAGTGGCGCCCCTCGCTGGGCGGCGAACCCTGGTGCGGCCCGGTGTGCGGGACCTGCGGGGTGGTGGTGCCGCGTGCGGTCCTCACGGCGGCCGCGCTGGCGCGGGCCCGGGGCGAGGCACGACCGGCGCTGGCGTCGGCGGCGGCCTGACAGGCGGGGTCCGGCACCCGGAAACCCCGCGGATGTGCCTGTGCCCGGCCTCGGGACGGTACCCCCGCGGCCTCGACGACCCCGGGCGCGTGCCGGTACCGCCGGGCGGAGGGCCGACGCGACGATGAGAGGTGCCCGGCCCGGGCGGCTTCGACCGCCTTCGTCCCGGACCCCGGGGTCCCGACTCCCGGCTCTCGCCCCCGTCTGCCGGCCGCGACACGCCGCGCACGGCGTCGGCGGGCCCCGGGAACGCGAACGGCCCCGCTGCTCCGGAGCCCCGGACCGCCCGGCACCACTCGTTGCGGCCGGTTTCGCCCCGTGCGGCTCGACGCGTCGGACACGGAGAGCGACGCCACCGGCCACAAAATCATTGGCACAGCGCCGTGCGCGTACCGCAGTGTGTCCGGTGACGGCCACGAGGCCCTGGAGCGACCGGAGTTCACACCATGCCGACGCCACGCGTCACGGCCGGAGCCCCGGTCTCCCGTGCGGGAGACCGGGGCCCGGCGTGCCGGGGGCGGGTGTGCCGGGGGCGCGGGGATGCCTCGTGTTCCGTTCACCGACGGGGCGGCGCCGGGGAGTCCGCCGGTTCCGCCGGAGGCGGGACGGCGGGCGGCCCGGCCCGCCCGGGAGGCAAGGGCGACGCCGTGTAGGCGAGGCGCCGCTCTCCGAGAACGGCAGGGGTCCGACCACGGGGGTGCCGGACCCCTGCCGCACGTTCCGGGCGGGACGCCTCAGTCCTCCGTCGCGCGAGGGCGTTCCGGCATCAGCCGCGAGCCCGTCAGCCGCTCGCCGAAGACGTCGTCCGGGTTGGACAGCACGCAGTTCTCCAGCGACAGGCAGCCACAGCCGATGCAGTCGGCCAGATGGTCGCGCAGGCGGCCGAGCCGGTCGATCCTCTCGTCCAGTTCGGCCCGCCAGGCCGCCGAGAGCCGGGTCCAGTCGTCCTTGGTCGGGGTGCGCTCCTCGGGAAGTTCGCCGAGCGCGTCACGGATGGTGGCCAGCGGGATGCCGACCCGCTGGGCGGCCCGGATGAAGGCGACGCGACGCAGCGTGTCCCGGCTGTAGCGGCGTTGGTTGCCGCTCGTGCGACGGCTTCCGATCAGGCCCTTGGCCTCGTAGAAATGCAGGGCGGACACGGCGGCGCCGCTACGCGCGGACAGCTGGCCGACGCTGAGCTCGTGGATCTTCTCCGGAATCTGGGGCACTCCTCGGACCCTACTGGCAGGGCTGGTCCGCCCCGTTGACAGCGGACCTCGATCCCGCCAGACTAAGCAGTCGCTTAGACATGGGACCGACCGGGTGAGAGGCAGGGAACAGGGACATGACCGAGCCGAGGGTCTTCACTTCCGCCGAGGAGCTGAGCGCCGGGGTGGGCGAGCAGCTGGGCCACAGCGACTGGCTGGAGATCGACCAGAAGCGGATCGACCTGTTCGCCGACGCGACCGGCGACCACCAGTGGATCCACGTCGACCCGGAGCGGGCCGCCACCGGCCCCTTCGGGCGGACCATCGCACACGGCTATCTGACCCTCTCGCTGCTTCCCGCCCTGGTGCCGCAGATCATGCGCGTCGAGGGCATGAGGATGGGGATCAACTACGGCACCGACAAGGTCCGATTCCCCTCACCCGTACCCGTAGGCTCGCGGTTGCGCGCGAGCGCCGTACTGACCGAGGTGACGGAGGCGGGCGGCGGGGTGCAGGTGACCGCGACGGTGACCGTGGAGCGCGAGGGCGGCGACAAGCCGGTGTGTGTCGCCGAGTCGGTCTCCCGCTACTACTTCTGAGCACCGCCGACCATCCGCAGCACGAGGTCGGCGTAGAGCGCGCCGACCTCGTCCGGCGTGCGGCGGCCCTGCGCGTTGAACCAACGGGACACGTCGATGCACAGGGAGAGCACGGCGACCGCCGTGCCGGCCACGTCCGGCACCTCGAACTCACCCGCCGCCACGCCCTCGTCGATGATCCGGCGGACGACGGCGTCGGACTCGCGGCGCAGTTCCACGATCTCGGCACGATGCTCGGGGCCGAGCGCGTCGAGTTCGTACTGGACGACCCGGGCGGTGGTGTGACGCTCGGCGTGCCAGCGCACGAAGGACCGCACCGCGTCGGCGAGACGCTCGCCGGACGTCCCCCCACCGTCGGCGGCGGCCCGGAGGATCTCCAGGGCCTTGTCGTGGCCGATGCGACTGATCCGGTGGAGCAGCTCTTCCTTGGTCTTGTAGTGGATGTAGAGGGCCGCGGGGCTCATCCCGGCGCGGCCCGCGATGTCGCGGGTCGTCGTGGCGTGGTACCCGCGCTCGGCGAATGCCTCGACGGCCGCGACCAGCAGGCGCCGGGCCGCCTCGGGCGTGACCTCGCCCCACGGCACGTCCTCGCCGTCGGGCGTCTGCTCCGCCACGCTCATCGTTCGCCCTTTCCTCATCCGCCAGGACGAACACCATACAACGAAGCTGAGCAAGCGCTTAGAGAAGTGGGCGGGGTGCGGGCCCGGCCCCCTGCCCACGTGACGCGCCGGCCTCCTTACCACGCCGACCGCACCACGGCATCCCCGCACGACCGGCTTCGCCGGCATGACCGCCACCCCTGACGCCCGGCCCGCCCGCTCCCCGGCCCCGCTCCCCCGCGTCCCCGGGTGGGGGGCTCGGCGGATCAGAGTTTCTGGAAGGGGTCGTGCTCGGCGAGGAGCTTCTCCAGACGGGCCTGGTCCACACGGCTGACGATCTGGCCGGCCTCCTGGCGGTCCCGCACGACCTTGGCGAGCGTGAAGGCCGAGGTCGTCAGATAGAGGACCGCGATGGCGAGGAAGGACCGCACCCAGGCGTCCGCCTGGAGGTTGAAGATCCCGACGCCCACGGCCGCGAGGGCGAGTCCGAAGGAGAGGACCGCCTGCAGGTGGTAGGCGGCCGTGTTCTGCTGCTTGACCGGTGTCTCACTCATGGCGACAGCGTCCCGCGCAGGCGGCCTTCGCCACATCCGCCGGGCTACTCATCCCGGTACTCAGAAGGCCGAGACCCCCGTCAGCGCCCGCCCGATGATCAGCTTCTGGATCTGACTGGTGCCCTCGTAGAGCGTCATCACACGGGCGTCGCGCAGCAGCTTGCCGACCGGGTACTCGTCGATGTAGCCGTAGCCGCCGAAGACCTGGAGGGCGTTGTTGGCACAGCGCACGGCGGCCTCCGAGGCGTACAGCTTCGCCTGGGAGGCGGCGGTCGCGAACTCCTCGCCCCGGTCGATCAGATCGGCGACGCGCCAGGTCAGCAGCCGGGCCGCGGCCACGTCGACGGCGATGTCGCTGATCAGCTCCTGGACCAGTTGGTAGGAGGCGATGGGCTTGCCGAACTGCTCGCGCTCGCCCGCGTAGCGCACGGCCGCGTCGAGTGCCGCCTGCGCGATGCCGACACAGCCGGCCGCGACCGACATCCGCCCCTTGGCGAGCGCGGACATGGCGACCGTGAAGCCTTTGCCCTCGGGCCCGAGCATCGCGGCGGCCGGGACACGGACGCCTTCCAGGACCAGTTCGGCGGTGGCCTGACCGCGCAGCCCGAGCTTGCCGTGGATGGCGCGCCGGGTGAGTCCGGGAGCGTCGGCGGGGACGAGGAAGGCGGAGACGCCCCGGTGACCGGGGGTGTCGTTGGTGCGGGCGAAGAGCAGCACGACATCGGCCCAGGTGCCGTTGGTGATGAACGTCTTCGCGCCGTCGATGACGTACGCGTCGCCGTCACGGACCGCCCTGGTGGCCAGGTTCCCCGCGTCGGAGCCGGTCCCGGGCTCGGTGAGGCCGAAGCAGCCGACGACGTCGCCCGTGGCGAGGCGCGGCAGCCACCGCCGCTTCTGCTCCTCGTCGCCCCAGGCGGCGATCGTCTTGGCGACGAGCCCGAGCGAGACGGACACGATGCCGCGCACGGAGGAGTCGCCCCGCCCCAGCTCCTCGGTGACCAGGCAGTACGAGAGGTGGTCGCCGCCGGAGCCTCCGTACTCCTCCGGGATCGTGAGCCCGAGGAAGCCGACCGCACCGAGCCTGCCGACGATCGAACGGTCGACTTCCTCGGCGCGGTCCCAGGCCACGGCGTGGGGGGCGACGTCGCGGCTGACGAAGTCCGCGGCGAGCCTCCGAACGGCTTCCTGCTCCTCGCTCAGTTCCAGGTTCACTGCGGCACCGACCTTCGATCGCCTTTAATTAGCACTGCTAGTTTCTGGGGTACGGGCCTACTATGTGCGCCATGGCCCGACCGCGCAAGCCCCTCCTCAACCGAGACCGGATCGTCGAGACGGCCGGCGCGCTCGTGGACGCGGAGGGCCTCGCCGCGGTCTCCACCCGGCGGCTGGCGGCGGAACTGGGAGTGAGCGGCCCCTCCCTCTACAACCACTTCCACACGAAGGACGAGATCCTCGACGCCGTCGCCGACGCGGTCAGCGCGAAGGTCGACCTGTCGATGTTCGACGAGGACGACGACCGTGACTGGCGTACGGCCCTGCACGACTGGGCCGTCTCCTACCGGGCCGCCCTGGCCGACCACCCGCACATCGTCCCCGTCCTCGCCCAGGGCCCGGGCCGCCGCCCGGCGGGCCTGCGGGTGGCGGACGCGGTGTTCGGAGCGATGGTCCGGGCAGGCTGGCCGCCGGCGCAGGCGACCTCCATCGGGGCGCTGATGCGCTACTTCATCACCGGTTCGGCGCTCGGCTCCTTCGCCCGCGGCTTCGTGGACGACGAGACCGCCTACGACCCGGCCGACTACCCCCACCTGGGCCAGGCGCACCTGCTGGCGGAGCACCGCCAGCAGGTGGACGAGGGCGCGTTCGAGACGGGCCTGCGGGCCCTGCTCGACGGGCTGTCGATCCAGTACGGGGCGGGGAGCCGGGGTACGGAGTCGGCGCGCGGCGCGTAGCGGCGGACGGAACGGGAAGCACGCGGACAGGCGCGACGCAAACGTTCGGTCCCCGCCGAAACGTCCCTGCGGGAACATGGTGGGCATGGCACCCCGAGATCTCGCCGCCCTCGCGGCCCTCTTCGCCGACGAGACCCGCGCCGCGTTTCTGCTCGCCCTCCTCGACGGACGAGCCTGGACCGCCGGTGAGCTGGCCCGTCACGGAGGTGTGGCGCCGTCCACCACCAGCGAGCACCTCTCCAGGCTCGTGGCGGGCGGTGTGCTCGCCGAGGAGCGTCAGGGGCGGCACCGGTACGTCCGTCTCGCCGATGCGGGCTTCGCCCATCTCGTGGAGGCTCTCGCGGCCCACGCCGAACCCGCCGTCCCCGCACCGCCGCACGGTCTTCGTGCCCACGGCGCGGGACGGGCCATGGCCCGGGGGCGAACCTGTTACGACCATCTCGCCGGGCGCCTGGGCACCGCCGTCACCGACGCGATGACCACCCGCGGGCTGCTGCGCCAGGACACCGGGTTCGCCCTCACCGACCTCGGCATGGCGTGGTTCGGGGACCTGGGAATCACGCTCGCCGCCACCGGGCGACGCCCCGTCGCGCGCGGCTGCCTCGACAGGACCGAACGGAGACCGCACCTCGCGGGCCTGGCGGGCGCGGCCCTGTGCCGCCACGCGCTGGAGCGGCGCTGGTGCGTACGGATCGGCTCCGAACGGGCCGTGAAGGTGACATCCGAGGGCGAGGAAGCGCTCCGGACCGCGCTGGGAATCAGCCCACCGGAAATTCGGTGAGCGCCGAACCGTCCAGGGCCTACGGTCGCCCCATGCCGAACTCCCGCACCACCTCCCGCCCGGCGCTCGCCGCCGCCGGTGTCTCCGTCGCCCTGTGGGCCTCCGCCTTCGTCTCGATCCGCAGCGCCGGGGCGGTCTACTCCCCCGGTGCCCTCGCGCTCGGCCGGCTGCTCGCCGGTTCCCTCGTGCTCGGCCTGGTGCTGCTGATACGGCGTGAGGGGCTGCCGTCCCGAGGAGCCTGGCCCGGGATCCTCACGTCGGGGCTGCTGTGGTTCGGCGGATACATGGTGGTGCTGAACTGGGGCGAGCGGGAGGTCGACGCGGGAACGGCCGCGATGGTCGTCAACATCGGCCCCCTGCTCATCGCACTGCTCGGCGCCCGCTTCCTGGGCGAGAAGCTGCCGCCCCGGCTGATCGCCGGCATGGGCGTGTCCTTCGTGGGGGCCGTGGCGGTGGGCCTGTCCATGTCCGGGAAGGGGCACGCCTCGGTCCTCGGCGTGGTGCTGTGCCTGCTCGCGGCCTTCGCGTACGCGGGCGGTGTCGTCGCCCAGAAGCCGGCGCTCCGGCACGGCAGCGCGCTGCAGGTCACCACCTTCGGATGCCTCGTCGGCACGGTGGCCTGCCTGCCCTTCTCCTGGCAGTTGATCCGTGAGCTCTCCGGGGCCCCGGTGCCGGCGACCCTGAACATGGTGTACCTCGGCGTCTTCCCGACCGCCCTCGCCTTCACGACCTGGGCCTACGCCCTGGCGCGTACGACGGCCGGACGCATGGGCGCCACCACGTACGCCGTCCCGGCACTGGTGGTCGTCATGGCGTGGGTGCTCCTGGGCGAACTGCCGGGGCCGCTGACCCTCGCGGGCGGTGTGCTCTGCCTGGCCGGCGTGGCCGTCTCGCGCTCCCGGCCGAGAACCACGGAGGCGGAGGGTGCCGCGACGTCCGCGGCGCGCGCCGCGGACGTCGCGAGGCCGGCCGCACCGGCGCCGGGAGGCGACGCCTCCCGGCCGGACCCGGCCGGGAGCACCGACACGGCGCCGGAAACGGTCTGAGGTCCACCCCTCGACCGGCGGGGGGGCGCGGCCCGCTCCCCACAGGTCCACGGGCCCGCGGACCGACGGGCCTGCGGACTCGCGGGCCCGTCACGCCGGGGCACGCCTCCGGGTCAGAAGACCACCAGCGCCCGGCCGCCCTTGCCCGCCAGCATGTCGGCGAAGGCGCCCGGGATGCCGTCCAGGGTGATCCGTTCCGTGACCAGCGCCCCGAGGTCGAGACGACCGGCGCGGATGTGCTCGGCCAGGACCGGAAGGTCCTCGGCCGGGTCGCAGTTGCCGTAGACACAGCCGGACAGGGTCCGGCCCCAGTGGAAGAGCTCCAGGGCGTTGAAGGAGACCTGCTGGTCCTTGCCGCCGATGCCGACGACGGTGGTGCGTCCGCCGCGCCGGGTGGAGTCCCAGGCCGCACGGATGGTGACGGCGCGTCCGACACACTCGACGGCCACGTCCGCTCCGTGGCCGCCCGTCAGCGCGCGGATCTCCCGCGCCGTCCTGTCCGACCCCACCAGGTAGTCGGTCGCGCCGGCGGCGCGGGCCAGGGCCTCCTTCTCGGGCGAGACGTCGACCGCCACGATCCGCCCCGCGCCCGCGATCCGGGCGGCCTGGAGAGTCGCCAGGCCGACTCCTCCGACGCCGATGACGGCGACCGACTCCCCCTCGCGGACCCGCGCGGAGTGGTGGATCGCGCCCCAGCCGGTGAGCACGGCGCAGCCGAGCAGGGCGGCCTCCGTGAGCGGAACGCCGTCCGGGGCGGGCAGCACACACTTCGCGGGCACCACGGTCTCCTCGGCGAAGGCCGCGACGTTGAGCCCGGGATGGAGTTCGGTGCCGTCCTCGGTGACCGCGTACACGGCGCCCGCGCCGGTCAGCGCGTCGGCGCAGAGCCACACCTCACCCATCGAGCAGTGGTGGCAGGCACCACAGGACGGCGCCCAGTTGAGCACGACGCCGTCCCCGACGGCGACGTGCTCGACCCCCTCGCCCACCGAGACGACGGTACCGGCGCCCTCGTGACCGAGGACGGCCGGCACGGGCACGCGCATGGTGCCGTCGGACAGGGACAGATCGGAGTGGCACACCCCGGCGGCTGCCAGGCGGACCCGGACCCGGCCGGGGCCCGGTTCGGGCAGTTCGATGCCGGTGATCTCCAGCGGAGATCCGACGGCGGGCAGGACGGCGGCGCGGATCACGCTCTTGGCTCCTCGGGTGCTCAGAACTGGAGGGACTTGGTCTGGAGGTACTCGGCGAGGCCGTGGGCGCCCAGTTCGCGCCCGACGCCCGACTGCTTGTAACCACCGAACGGCGCCAGCGGGTTGAATCGGCCTCCGTTGATGTCGACCTGGCCCGTGTCCATGCGCCGCGCGAAGGCGACGGCGGCCTCCGGCTCGCCCCAGACGGCGCCCGCGAGGCCGTACACGGTCCCGTTGGCGATCGCGAGGGCCTCCTCCTCATCCCGGTAGCGCAGGATCGAGACGACCGGGCCGAAGATCTCCTCCTGGGCGATGGTCATGTCCGGGGTGACGTCGGCGAAGACGGTCGGGGAGACGTAGTAGCCGGTCTCCCTGGGGGCATCGGGACCGCCGACGACGAGCCGAGCGCCCTCCGCCATCCCCTTCTCGATGTAGCCGAGGACGCGCTGCTGCTGCTCGGCACTGACGAGCGGGCCGACGCGCTCGCCGGGTACGTACGCGGCGACGGCCTCGGCGGCGAGCGCCACGGCCTCGTCGTACCGGTCGGTGTGGACCAGCATCCGAGTCCAGGCGCTGCACGTCTGGCCGGAGTTGGACATGACGTTGGCGATGCCGACGGCGACGGCCTTCGCCAGGTCGGCGGAGGGCAGGATGACGTTGGCCGACTTACCGCCGAGCTCCAGGGCGACCCGCTTGACCGCCCCGCCCGCGAGGGCGCCGATCCGCCGGCCGACTGCGGTGGACCCGGTGAAGGAGACGAGGTCGACGTCCGAATGCCCGGCGAGTGCCTGGCCGGCGACCGGTCCGAGGCCGGTGACCAGGTTGAAGACCCCGGCCGGGAGGCCCGCCTCGTGGGCGGCCTCGGCGAAGAGCTGGGCGGTCAGCGGGGTGTCCTCGGCGGGCTTGAGGACGACGGTGCAGCCCGCCGCGAGCGCCGGGGCGACCTTGGCGACGATCTGGTGGAGCGGGTAGTTCCAGGGCGTGATGGCGCCGACGACACCGACGGGCTCGGCGTAGACGGTGGAGTTGCCGACCTTCTCCTCGAAGGGGTGCGTGGCGGCGAGTTCGGCGAAGGAGCCCGCGACGGCGATCGGCAGGCCGGTATGGACGGCGGCGGCGAGCCTGGGCGGAGCGCCGAGCTCGGTGGTGACGGTGGCGGCGATCTCCTCCGCACGAGCGGCGAGTGCGTCGCGGAGCGCCACGAGGCGGGCGGCGCGCTCGGCGGGCGCGGTGGCCGCCCAGCCGGGCAGGGCCGCGCGGGCGGCGCGGACGGCGAGGTCCACGTCCTCGGGGGTGCCGGCCGGGACGTGCGCGACGATCCGCTCGTCCGAAGGATCGGTCACCGGAATCGTGCCGGAGGAGGCTGCTGCGCGCCAAGCTCCGCCGATGTACATCGCGTCGTGGGCCTTCATCGACTGTCTCCTCGTGTGACCGGCCGGTTCGTCATGGCCACCCAAACTAGCGCTGTTAGTTTTCTGACGCCAGGGCGGGTCTTACCCGCCGTCCGGATCCGGACCCTCCCCCGGGGCCCTCGGAGCGCTCCCCGCACGGGCGACCCGCCGGGTGAGGCGGGCCCGGCGGGCGGAGCGGCGGCCGGCCCCTCAGAGACGTCGGGTGACGTCCGTGAGGTGGGCGAAGACGACGATGTTCGACTGGTATCCGGTCTTCGGCGAGAAGGCTCCGCCGCAGGTGAGCAAACGGATCTCGGGACGGCCGGTGGGCCCGTAGACCTCCGTGTCGGGGAACGCGGTCTTGGTGTACGTCCGCACCTTGTCGACCGTGAAGACGGCGACGCGACCGTCCGCCCGGCCGATCCGGACGGTGTTGCCCGGTTTGAGCGAGTCGAGGTTGAGGAAGATCGCGGGTCCGGTGCGGGTGTCCCGGTGCCCGACGAAGACGGCCGTGCCGCGCTCGCCCGGCGCGGCGCCGCGCGCGTACCAGCCGACGACCCGGGGGTTGTCGACCGGCGGGGAGCCGAGCCGTCCCACCCGGTCCACGCTGACGGCTCGCACCGGCGCCTCGATGGTGATCGCGGGGATGGCGAGGCGGGTGGCGCGCGAGGCGGGCAGCGGCGTGGGCGACGGTCCGGCCGGGGGGCGCGACGAGGCGCCGGGCCTCGCCCGGGCGGGCGGTCCGGCCGGCCGCGGCGACCCTGCGCGGGCCGCCGGGCCGTCGGTGTGCCCGTCCGCCGCGGAGGCTGTACTGGCCGGCGGGTCGGGCGGCTCCCCGCCCTGGGCCCACCAGACGCCCCCGACGGCCAGGGACACGCCTCCCACGACGGTGCGCAGGAGCCGGAGGAGGCGGCGCCGTCTCCGGGCGGAGCGAGATCTACGCCGCGCCATCGGCGCGCCGGCGCGACCGGCGGACGAGCATCAGCACGGCCGCGCCCGCGAGCCCGGCGGCGAGGGCGGACGCGGCCCCGACGGCGGAATCGCCCTCGGCGGCGACCTCGGCGACACCGCCGCCGCCGGCACCGACCGGACCATGCGGGGAGCGGGCCTCGGCGCGGTCGGCGCGTGGGTCCGCGACGCCGTCACCGTCACCCGGGTCACCCCGGCGGCCCGGGGCGCCGTCTGGTCCGTCCACCTCGGCGGCGCCGCCCTCCGCACCGCTCCGGCCGCTTCCGTAGGCACCGGCCTCGGAGGAACCGCCGTCCCCGCCACCTCCTCCGCCATCACCTCCGTCGCCGTCGGGCCGAGCGCCCGTCGGGTCGCTGTCGCAGTCCACCCGGAAGCCCTTCTCCTTTCCGGGCTCGCTCGCGTCGTCGAAGGTCCAGGTCAGCCTGTAGCGGCCCTCCGCCAGATCCATGTCCCCGGTGTGCCCCATTCCGCCGCGGAGCGTGATGCGACCGCCGGAGGTCGCACCGGCGGTCTGGGGCTGGGGCGCGATCTCCCAGTCGACCTCACGCAGCGTCTCGAAGTTGAAGGCCGCCAGGTGGAATCGGCAGACCCGGGCATGGTCAGCACGGGTGTCGGGGTCCGTGTCCGTACGCTGGATCTTGATGTCACCTCCATCCCCGACCGCCGCGTCGGCACTCGACGCGCCCGCCAGCAAGCCGCCGCCGACGGCGACGGCGGCCAGGGCGGTGGACAGCAGCGGACGGACCATCGGAACGTTCATGCGGTGCTCCCGTCGTGATGACGCCAGACAATAAGTCGATAATCTGACTATCTGCCGGGACGGGGAGAGAGGAGGTGGCGGCAGCGCCGCACCACCCTCCGATCTTCACCCCATCGGTCCTGGACCCGGCTCCCACCCGCCCAGCCGACCGCCCGGAGCGACCCGGGTCCGCCCAGGGGCGGACCGCCTGCCGGCGACGCCCAGGGGGTGAGCGATGCCGGCCGTGCACCGGGCCGGGGCATCACGGGAACCTCACGGGCAGGGCGTCACGAGAGGGGGCACGACGAAGGCGTCGTGGCACGAGCCTCATGGCACGGGCGTCACGTCCACGGGGAATCCGTTGAGCACGGCGGTGCCCGAGAGCGGGTCGAGCAGGGAGCCGTCGAGCAGTTGGTTCACGTTCACTCCCGGACGTTCCGCCGCGACGGTGAGCCGTGCGCCGGGACGGTCGTGGCCCCAGCCATGTGGCAGGCTCACCACTCCGGCGCGTACCGCGTCGGTGACCTCCACCTCGACCTCCAGCGCACCTCCCACGGAGCTGATCCTGGCGGGCTTGCCATCGGCGAGGCCGAGACGGTCGGCGTCCGCCGGGTGGACCTGGAGGGTGCACCTGTTCGAACCCCCGGTCAGGGAGGGGACGTTGTGCAACCAGCTGTTGTTGGATCGGAGGTGACGACGGCCCACGAGGACCAGGCCGTCCCGGCGGGAGGCCAGTGCGGCCCGCAGTCTGGGCAGATCGGCGGCGAGCGGCTGGGGCAGGAGTTCGACGCGCCCGCTGCGGGTCTTGAGCACCTGGGGCAGGCGGGGGCGCAGTGGTCCGAGGTCGATGCCGTGCGGTGCCCGCAGGAGGTCTTCGAGGATGAGGTCGTACGGTCCGAGGCGCAGCATCAGGTCGAGGCGCCGCTCGGGCCCGGTCCGTCCGGCGAGCAGCCGGGCCTGCTCCTGGGGGTCGCCCCCGTGCAGGGGAGAGTGCTCCTGGGCGACGGCCTTGGCCAGGGCGGAGTCGACGGCGAGGTCGTCGACGGCGGACGGCGAGGCGCCGTGCATGCCGGAGACGGCGAGGATCAGACGGGCGTGGATCTCGCATTCGTCCATCCGTCCGTCCTCGAGGGGAACGGCGGCGGGGGTGTAGCGGGCCTGGTTGCGGATGGCGAAGCCGTTGAAGGCGAAGTCGAAGTGGGCGCTCTGGGAGGGCGGCGGCGGGGGCAGCACGACGTCGGCGTGACGGGTGGTCTCGTTGAGGTAGGGGTCGACGGAGACCATGAAGTCGAGGCCGCCCAGGGCCGCGTCGAGACGGCGTCCGTCCGGGGCGGACAGGACGGGGTTGGCCGCGATGCTGATCACGGCGCGGATGCGGCCCTCCCCCGGGGTCTCGATCTCCTCGGCGAGCGCGGCCGTCGGGAACTCCCCCTTGGCCTCGGGATGCCCGGAGACCCTGCTGCGCCAGCGGCCGAGCGCGAAGCCCTTGCCGGGGCCGGCCGGGCGGGGCGCGGGCGCGGTGGCGGACAGCGGGAACAGCGCCCCGCCGGGGCGGTCGAGGTTTCCGGTGAGGACGTTGAGCACGTCGACGAGCCAGTTGGCGAGGGTGCCGTGCTCGACGGTGGAGCTGCCCATCCGTCCGTAGACGGCGGCCGAGGGCGCCGCGGCGAGTTCGCGGGCGACCTCGCGCAGCGTGGCCGCGTCGAGGTCGCAGGCATCGGCCACCGCCTCCGGGGTGAAGTCCCGCAGTGCTTCACGGACGTCCGCCACGCCCTCGACATGGGCGGCGAGCGCACCGAGGTCGGTGAGGCCCTCGTCGAAGAGGGTGTGGGCGAGGGCGGCCAGGAAGAGGGCGTCGGTGCCGGGCCGGAGGGCGATGTGCCGGTCGGCGAGCGCGGCGGTGCGGGTCCGGCGCGGGTCGACGACGGTGAGGGTGCCGCCGCGTCGGCGCAGGGCCTTGAGCCGGCCGGGGAAGTCGGGGGCGGTGCACAGACTTCCGTTGGACTCGAGCGGGTTGGCTCCGAGTATCAGCAGATGCGTGGTCCGGTCCAGGTCGGGGACGGGAATGGCGAAGGGATCGCCGAAGAGCAGCCCGCTGGACACGTGCTTGGGCATCTGGTCGAGCGTGGAGGCGGTGAAGAGGTTTCGGGTCCGCAGCGCGCCGATGAGGAGGGGCGGGTAGAGGGCGCCCGCCATGGTGTGCACGTTGGGGTTGCCCAGGACGATACCCACGGCGTTCGGCCCGTACTCCTCGACGAGCGGGCGGATCCGGGCGGCGATGTGGTCGAAGGCCTCGGTCCAGGTGGCCTCGCGCAGCTCGCCGTCGGTTCGGACGAGTGGCGTCCTGAGGCGGTCCGGGTCGGCGTCGACCTCGCCGAAGGAGGCGCCCTTGGGGCAGACGAAGCCCGCGCTGAAGACGTCCTGGCGGTCACCGCGGGCCCCGGTGACGCGGGTCCCGGCCAGGGTCAGGGTCAGTCCGCAGGTGGCTTCGCACAGCGGGCAGATGCGCAGGGCGGTGGATGTCGCGTCGGGCATGGCGTCGGACCTGGCGTCGGGCATGGCGGTCTCCCCTGGGGCGGGCGGCGACGGGCTGGGCCGAGCATACCGACCGGTAGGCATGAAGGGGAGGGCCGGGACGGAGGGCGCGAGGGCTCGCACCCGGGCACGGGAAGCCCGGCGAGGGGCGGATGCGCGGGGCACGCGGGCCCACGGCGGGCGCGCCCGGCACCGGCGAGCGCCGTGGGAGATGCCCGCACCGGGGAAGGACCCGCCGCCGGAAGACCCTCACCCGGCAGGAACCCGCTTCGGGAAAGGGCTCGGGAAGGGCCCGCGCTCAGGAAAGGGCGGGCGCCAGATAGGCGTGGAGGAGTTCGCGGGTCTCGGCGATGAGGTCGGGGTCCCCCGCCGGATCGGCCCGGAAGGCGAGCTGGAGCAGGGCGTCGGTGGCCTCGACGCCCACCAGGATCTTACGGCGCAGGGTGTCGTCGTCGGCGCGGCCGAGCGGGGTCGCGAGCAGTTCGCAGAGACGGCCGGCGACCAGGTGGTTGGGGTCGTCCTCCCCGGCTTCGCCGGGTGCCGGGACCCCGAAGTCGACCAGGGCGAAGCCGGGCACCGTCCGCTTCATGGCGATGTACTCGTCGAGGACGGTGTCGATGGCGCCGCGCCCGTCGACGGCGGGGAGCCCGGCGAGGCGGGCGGTGATCCGTTCCGCGTAGCGGTCGAGGTTGCGGTGAGCGAGGGCGGCGGCCAGGGCCCGCTTGTTGCCGAAGAAGCGGTAGACGGAGCCGATGGGAACGCCCGCGCGGACGGCGACGGCCCGGGTGCTGAGCTGTTCGTAGCCGGTCTCGTCGAGGAGCTCGGCGCAGGCGTCGAGGATCCGGGCGAGCCGCTCGGCGCTCCGCCGCTGGACGGGCGCGCGCCGCAGGGCGGGGCGCGGGGCGGGCGGCGTGGGCGGGTTCTGGCGGCGGGACTGGGGCACGGGGACCATGATGCCGCTCCGGTCGGGTCGTCGGTCGCGCGAGGGCCTGCTCGTCGCCTGACGCCGGGCGCGCGCCCGGCGTCAGGCGACGAGCAGGCCGATGCCGCCGAGGGTGTACACGATCATCAGCGCGAACAGCGGGAGTTGGCCGGCCACCGCGCGGGCGGGCGGGAAGAGGCGCACGGAGCGGTCGTGTGCGGCGACGACGCCGAGGACGTGGCCGGTGACGACGGCGGCGACCTGCAGGGTGGCGAGGCCGCCGGGGCCCAGGGGCGGGTCGGGTGCGAGGGCGTTGTCAGCACCCACTGCCATCATGACGGTACGTGGTCCTTCGGTGACGAAGAGTGTGAAGTAGTGGGCGACGAGGTAGCCGAGGGCGATGGGCAGGAGGGAGTGGGCGAAGGCGGAGAGCGGGTGGGCGAGGGTGCGGTCCATCAGTCGCAGGGTGCCGGCGCACAGTCCGTAGAGGGCGGCGACGAGGGAGACGGTGGCGAGCAGACCGAGGGTCGCGGTGGTGGACGGGCCGAGGGGGGAGGTCTGGAGGGTGGTGAGCCAGCGGGGGTTGTCGGAAAGGCCGTCGTAGGCGGTGGAGCCGAGGAGGACGCAGACGCAGGCGACGAGGCCGGGGGTCCGCGGTGTGGAGTCGAGGCCGTGGAAGGGGGAGCGCAGGACGAGCCGTCCGTCGGTGCGGCGGCCGAGCGGAGAGAGCCGGGCGAGCAGGGAGGAGTAGACCTCGAAGGGGTCGGCGCGGGCGAACCAGTCCGGGCCGTGGCGGGCGGCGCCGAGGAACTGGACGGTCGTGTGCACGACGAGGAGGCCGAGGAGGGCGGTGGTGGAGGCGGGTGCGGGGGCGGCGAGTTCGAGCCAGGCGAAGGCGAGGAGGCCGGCGGCGGCGGGCCGGATGCCGAGCCCGGCGGGCAGCGGGCGGGGTGCGCGGGGGTGCGGCAGGAGGGCGTGGAGGGTGCGCAGGGGGTTGAGGAGGCGCCAGGCGGGGCCGAGCAGGAGGGAGGCGGGGACGAGTCCGACCCAGAGGAGGACGTAGACGGCTCCGGGCGCGGGGTTGCGGTCGGGGTCGTCGGGACCGAGGAGGAGGTGCAGCAGGACGGTGAGGGCGGCGGCGAGACCGGCCACACGCAGGGCGGTGCGGGTGGCGGGGGCGTCGGCGCATCGCTGGACGGCGGCCGGCAGCGGGTGACCCGCGGTCGCCCCGCGGAACCGTGAGGCGGACCAGAGCAGACCGAGGGCGAGGAAGGAGACGAAGAGCGCGGCGAAGGCTCCCGCGTAGGCGTAGAAGGGCGAGAGCGGGAGGTCGTGGCGGGAGCCGACACCGTGGGCGAGGACGACGGTGGGGGCGCCGGTCACCGGACGACGAGTTGGGTGAGGACGAGCCCGGACTCGTGGGTCTCGACCTCGAAGAGGCCGGTCCGGTCGACGGTGAGGGTGAGGGTGCCCGGCTCGCCCGGCCGGAGCGAGAGTTCACGGTCGTAGCCGTGGACGTGGAGGGTGTCGGCGCGGTCGGTGGTGACGCGGAGGGTGAGGCGTTCGCCCTTCCTCAGCTCGACACGGGAGGGGGGTGGCTGGACGGAGGTGCCGGTGACGGTGAGGGTGAGGGTGCGGCCGGGGACGGAGGTCGGGGACGGAGGCGAGGAGGGGGAGGTGGTGCCGGTCGGGGAGGTGGCCGGCGTCAGACGCAGGGTCGTCTCGACGGGCCTGCCGTCGACGGCCCAGACGGTGTGGTCGTCCGCGTGGAGGCGGAGGGTCAGGGTGTGGGCGCCGGCTGGGACGTGGTGCCAGGGGCCGTAGAGGCGGGCGGTGTCCTTGCCGTCGACGAGCAGCCGGGCGTGGCCGCGGCCCGGGATGGCGGCTCCGCCGACGCTCTCCGGGGTGAAGCGGAACCTCTCCACGGTCAGGTGGATGTTCCAGCCGCCCTCGGTGTCGGGTCGCGCCTCGACCCGCACGGCGGGGGCCTCGGCGGCCGGCAGCTGCCGCAGCCGGTGTCCGGCTCCGTCCTCGGCCGCGAGGAGCGTGCCGCTGCCCCCGGTCGCCTCCTGGTGGGTGGTGCCCGGCTTGTGGTGCGTCGTGGCCCGGCCGCCGCAGCCGGCGGCGAGGAGCGCGGTCACGACGGCGGTGAGTACCACGGTCGGGATGCGGGTCCGGTACGGCACGGCGCGGCGGCCGTCGACCGGCCGTGCGGCGGGCCTCACGCCGTGCCTCCGGCCGGGAGGCCGGTGCCGGTCCGGCCGGTGACCTCCTCGTGCGCGGGTGGTGCCGCGGTGGTGGCGGCGCGGCCCGCCGCCACCACGGCCCACAGGACCCAGACGACCGCGAGGAGGGTCCGCGGCCAGGCCGGTCCGAGCGGGATCCAGGGGATCATCAGCACCGCCTTGTCGAAGGCGTCGAGAAGGGTGAGGGCACCGAGGGCGAGCGTGGTCCGGGCGAAGGCGGGGTGGTGGGGGCGCAGGGCGAGGCCCACTCCGGCCCACCAGAGGCCGATGAGAAGCAGCGCGACGGCGGGGACCGGGCCCGCGGTGAGCCGCAGGGTCGAGCCCGCCACCTCGAGGGCCAGGCCCACGAGGCCCAGTAGCGTCGCGGCGCCCGCGAGCCGGCTGCCCCGGAGCCGGCGCCACCACAGGATGCCGCCGACGAGGGCGAGGACGAGCGCGGACGCCAGGGCGAGCTGGGTCTCGACGCGCTGGATGCCGCGGGCGCCGTACCAGTCGCAGCCGGCGGGCAGCCGTCGTGCCTGGACGCTGTAGTCGGCGCACACCAGGAGCTGCGCGAGTTTGACGGGTTCGCCGACGAGGCGGCCGGTGTTCCCGGAGACGTCGCCGCGGCGGGTCCCGCAGGCGGGGAGGGCTCCGGGGGTGGAGGCGCCGGCGTCGGCCTGCCAGCAGTTGCCGCTGCCCTGACCGTCCCACCACACGTCCGTGCGGTTGGGGCGGGACCTCCCGGACGGGTCGACGCCCAGGTGGTTGCCGGCGTAGCGGTTGTGGTGGGAGGTGTCGGTCTGCTTGCCCCACGCGGACTCGCCCCGGATGAAGGCGGGGACGGCGCTCAGGAAGAACGCGGCACGCTGGTGGCCGTACACCCAGTTGTCCTCGTACAGGTTCCAGTTGCCGCCCGCGGTGATGATGCCGGTGCCCGGCGGCATCGATATCTGCGGGCAGACCACGCCCTGCTCGTAGCCGCGCTCGACCGGCGGTGCGGCGCAGGTGCCGTCGTCGACGTAGCGGTAGTAGTTCTGGTTGTTGTCGTGGATCAGGTTGCGCTCGAAGCGGGCGTGGTTCTGCGGGAGTCCGGGGTGGCCGGGAAAGGCGGAGTCCATGGAGGCGCCGCCCATGTTGTGGTCGAACTCGTTGTCGTGGACGTAGACGGAGTCCCCCGCCGTGCCCGAGTAGCCGACCATGTTGTGGTGGCTGCGACAGCCGGTGATCTCGATGGAATGGCGCGGGACGTCGTAGCCGCGGCCGTCGTTGATGTCGGAGGCCGAGCCGGGGTAGATGCCGGAGTCGCCGTTGCCGTACGACTCGCAGTTCTTGTAGAGGCCGTGGTCGGAGGCGAAGGTCAGGAAGCCGTACTCGTCGTTCCAGCGGGTCAGGACGTCGTCGATGACGAAGCCGTCGCCCGCGAGGACGTACAGCGAGTTGAAGGTGGTGCGCTGGGCGGTGAAGTTGCGGAAGTAGATCCCGTCGGACTTGTCGGCCCGGACGGCGTTGAGCTTGGCGTACTTGGCGTCCACGACGACGTCCAGGCGGGAGGCGCCGGTGCCCTCGATCTGGAGGTCCTTCTTTCCGAGGATCGCGACCAGGTTCTGGTTGTGGGGGCACTGCTTCTGCTGCTCGTACGACAGGATCTGGTAGCCGAGCGCGGATCTGGGGGCCTTCAGCGCGGCGCAGGATCCGGCCGGCGGGGCGAGTGAGGGCTCCTCCTCGTAGAGGCCGGGCAGGACGGCGATGGTCATGCCGGGGCGGTCGACGGCGTCGACGGCCTGCTGGATGTGGCGGTATCCGGTGCGGGAGCACCGGGCGAAGAGCTCCTGGTTCCGGACCTTGAGCGCGTCCGGGAAGTTCGCCGTCCGGCGTTCGAAGTCGGCCCGGTCGGTCTTGCAGACCAGGAGATCGGGTTCGCCCGTGCGCAGCACCGGCACGCTGCCGGAGCCGTCGGGGAAGGTGACGGGCCGCTCCTCGTGGGCCTGGGCCCCGGAGGCGGTGACGAGGGCGGCGGCGAGCGCCGCGAGAACGACCGAGAGCGCGACAAGGAGCCTGCGGGTCCACGACATGGGCGAGAGAGTAGAGCAATGTTCATCTTTTGGAACCCCTCATGCGCACATCACGTCGAACCGAGACTCGCCGGCACCCCGTTGACGTGAGCGGTCGCGGAATCCTACGGTCTTCCATAGGATTCCCTTGCGGGCTCAGGACAGGAGCGGGCGATGACCACGGAGACCACCGCGCAGGCGAGAAAGACGGCCGAGTCGCTGACGTACAGCACCGGTTTCGACAACGAGCACGGCTCGGAGGCGGTGCCGGGTGCGCTGCCGCACGGCCGCAACTCGCCGCAGCGCGCGCCCCTCGGCCTGTACGCCGAGCAACTGAGCGGCAGCGCGTTCACCGAGCCGCGTGCCCACAACCACCGCTCGTGGCTCTACCGGATCCGTCCGTCGGCGGCCCACCCGCCGTTCACCCGGATCGACAGCGGCGCCGTCCGCTCGGCGCCCTTCACGGAGGCCGTGGCGGACCCCAACCGGCTCCGGTGGAACCCGCTGCCCGCGCCCGCGCCCGGCACGGACTTCCTGGCCGGCCTGTGGACGCTGGGGGGCAACGGCGACGTGGCCCAGCGGAGCGGCATGGCCGTGCACCTCTACCACGCCGACACCTCCATGGACCGGGTCTTCAGCGACGCCGACGGCGAGCTGCTGATCGTCCCGGAGCGCGGTGGCCTCCTGCTGCGCACCGAGCTGGGCCTGCTCGCCGCCCACCCGGGTGAGGTCGCGCTGATCCCGCGGGGGGTCCGCTTCCGGGTCGAACTGCTGGACGAGACCGCCCGCGGCTACGTCTGCGAGAACTACGGGGCCCCCTTCCAGCTGCCCGACCTCGGCCCCATCGGCGCGAACGGCCTCGCCAACGCCCGTGACTTCCGCGCGCCCGTCGCCGCCTACGAGGACGTCGAGGGCCCTGTCGAGGTCGTCAACAAGTACTGCGGCAACCTCTGGTCGGCGACCTACGACCACTCGCCGCTCGATGTCGTGGCCTGGCACGGCAACCACACGCCGTACGTCTACGACCTGCGCCGTTTCAACGTCATCGGCACGATCTCCTACGACCACCCGGACCCCTCGATCTTCACGGTGCTGACCTCGCCGTCCGACACCCCCGGTCTCGCGGGCGTCGACTTCGTGGTGTTCGCCCCACGCTGGCTGGTGGGCGAGGACACCTTCCGGCCGCCGTACTTCCACCGCAACGTGATGAGCGAGTACATGGGCCTGATCGAGGGCGCGTACGACGCCAAGGCGGAGGGATTCGTGCCCGGCGGCGGCTCGCTGCACAACATGATGTCCGCGCACGGCCCCGACCGGGAGACCTTCGACCGGGCGAGCGCCGCCGAGCTGAAGCCGCAGAAGATCGACGACGGCCTGGCCTTCATGTTCGAGACCCGCTGGCCCGTCACGGCCACCGCCCAGGCAGCGGGCGCCGACCATCTGCAGAAGGGGTACGACGACGTGTGGCAGGGTCTTGAGCGCCACTTCCGGTCGTAGTAAAGCCGCCGTACGGAGAACGCCGTGACCGCCTTCGCCCCCGACTCGCTGGTCCTGAACCGCAAGCTGCCGCTCTGGTACCAGGTCTCGCAGTCCCTGCGCGCCTCGATACTCGGCCGCGCGCCCGACGCCTCGCTAAGGCTGCCCACCGAGGAACAGCTCGCCACGCACTACGGCGTCAGCGTGCTGACCATGCGCCAGGCCCTGAAGGAGCTGGAGGAGGAGGGCCTGATCAGCAGGCACCGGCGGCGCGGCACCTTCATCGAACCGGGCGCCCGGCGCTCCACCCCGCGCCGGCTGCTCGGCTCGATCGACGCGATCGTGGCCCAGCAGTCCGGCGAGCGGACGACGGTGCTCGGCCACGGTCCCGAGCCGGTACCGGGCGAACTGTCCGAGTACTTCCCGGACCTGCCGGAGGTGGTGGCCTACCGGCGGCTGCGCCGTGACGGCGAGAGCGGGGAGCCCACCAACTGGGCGGAGAACGCGGTGCGCCCGGAGCTCGCGGCGCGGGTCGACCCGGCGGACCTGGAGCGCTGGCCGATGACGAAGGTACTGCGGGACGTCGTCGGCGTCCGGATCAGCCGCATCACGGACACCGTCGAGGCCCGGCTCGCGGACCCGGAGACGGCGACCCTGCTCCAGGTGCCGCTGCTGTCGCCGATCCTGCACTACACGGGCGTGACCTACGACGAGGACGGCCGGGTGGTGGACGTGGCCCGCATCCGCTACCGCGGCGACCGCTTCTCCTTCACCGTGACGGTCGAGACGCGGCACTGACCATCACGGTGGACGCCGCGGCGCCGGACGGGCCTCGTCGGGGCCCCGCGCGGCCGACCCGGCGACGGTGCGGGGTACCCCGCCGGTCACGGCGACGGGGGCGAACCCGGAGGGCCCGGCACTACCATGCGGGACGTGACCGAAGACCCGCGGCTCGACGACATGCCGCTGCTCGACGAGCTCATGCCCTGGTCCGTGGCCCCGTTGCGGCTCGGGCGGTCCTGGATCGTGGCGCCCGACGTCCGCACGCTGCGGACCCGCTGGGACCGGCTGACGTCAGCGGGCGCGGAAGAGCGGGAGAGGCTGTTCCGACCCAGCCGGGCCCGTACGACGGCGAGTTCGGTGGCGGCGCTGCCCGGTCAGCGCACCGGGACCGGCCGGTTCGCCCGCGAGAGCGGACCGTGCCCCGCGCCCGTGCGGCTCGCCCACGGCCCCTTCGACGAGCAGTGGCTGCTCCCCGACCACCGGCTGATCGACGCCGCCCGGCCCGAGCTGTGGCGGGTCGCCGACGCGGCGCAGCTCTTCGTCGTCGAGCAGGGTTACGTGCCGGGCGCGGCCGGCCCCGCGCTGCTGGTGACGGGCGCCCTGCCCGACGGCCGGTCGCCGGCCGGACGCCCCGGCCGCATCCGTCCGTTGTTCCGGCGGCCCGGGGGACGGGAGCCCAATGTCGCGCCCGGTCTGCGGGCACTGCTGACCGAGTGGTACCGACAGCCCGTCTCCGCGGCCGACCTGCTGGCCTGGGTGGTGGCGTCGGCGCTCCCCTCCCCCACCGGATGCCGGGTGCCGCTGCCCCGCGACCCCGAGGTCTGGCGCTCCGGCATGGCACTCGGCCGGCGCCTCACCGATGTCCAGCTGCGTGGCGCGCACTCCGGCGAGAAGCCCCGGCTGCCGGGCGGGCGGCGCCCCTACGTGCGGGCTCCGCTCCCGGGCCGCCCCGGGGAGCTGTCGTACGACGTCGCCGGGGAGACGCTGATCGTGGCCGCGTCGCGCGATCCGGGCGGTGGAGGGAGCGGGCGGATCTCCCCCGTGCCCGCCGAGGTCTGGGACTTCCACGTCTCCGGGGCACGGATGCTGGAGCAGTGGTTCGCGCACCGCACGGCAGCCGCCGAGCCGGGCAGCCTGGAGGCGATCGGGCCTGCCGCCTGGCCCCAGGAGTGGACCTCCGAGCTGCTGGAGCTGATCACGATCCTCGCCCTGCTGGCCCGGAGCGAAGCGGAGCGCGGGGCACTCGCGCGCCGGCCGGGATGGTCCCGGACGGAGCTGCGGGCGGCCGGGATACTGCCGGTACCGGGCACGGCGCGGCGCCCCGCGTCCGTCCTCGACCACCACGAGGAGGGCCCGGAAGGACAGTTCGCGCTCCTTTGACGGCGGGCGTCGGACGGGGCGGGCCGTCCGACGCCCGGGTGCCGGTGCCGGTGCCGGTCCGGGTCCCGTCAGCCCCCGCGGGGCTGCCTACCGCCCGCCGAGCCGGAGTACGGCGCATGTGTACAGGCTCACGGACACCGTGAGTGACGGGAAGGCGAGCGTCGTGTGGGCGGCAAGGCCCAGATACGCCCTGGCCGGTCCGTGGCCGGCGAACGGCAGCAGCAGAAGCGTCAGAGCCACGCCGGACCCCCTGCGCGCACCCGTCACGCTGCGGGCCGCACCGGTCTCCTCCACGGACGTCCTCCCTCCCGACGGCGGGCTTCATGGTCTCTGCCCGGCGGTCCTCCCCGCACTGCCGGTGTCCGGCAGCAGTGTTCGGCCCGCGACGCCTCCGGCACGCGGACGAGGTCCGGTACGGCGCGTCGGCCTCGTCGTCCGGCGGGCGCGGACGGCCACCGCGCCGCGTGTTCCGGCGAGGTGCCCGGACGACTCGTCGAGAACGCCTCCCCCGCGGCGGGCCGCCGGTCGCACGGGCACACGGAGGCCGGACGACGGGGCCAGGGCACGCGGGCGGCGGAACGGGGGGCCGGGAAAGGCGCACCGCACGTTCCGCGGTGTCGTCCGGAGCGCGGTCCACAGGTGACAGACCCGGCACCCGCACGGTAGGCAGGTCTGTCATGAGCACTCAGCCACTTCCCCTGGAGGGGATCACGGTGGTCGCGGTCGAACAGGCCGTGGCCGCTCCCTTCGCCACGCGGCAGCTCGCCGATCTCGGCGCCCGGGTCGTCAAGATCGAGCGCCCGGACGGCGGTGACTTCGCCCGTGCCTACGACACGGCCGCCCGGGGCCTCGCCTCGCACTTCGTCTGGTGCAACCGGGGCAAGGAGTCGGTCGCGGTCGACCTCAAGGACCCGCGCGGTCTGGCGCTGGTCCGGCGACTGGTCGCGGACGCCGACGTGTTCGTACAGAACCTGGCGCAGGGTGCGGCGGCGCGGCTCGGTCTGGACGCGGCCACGCTCTGTGCGGCTCATCCGCGACTGGTCGCGGTCGACGTGTCGGGCTACGGACCGGGCGGGCCGTACGCGCGGAAGCGGGCCTACGACATGCTCGTGCAATGCGAGGCCGGGCTGGTGTCGGTGACCGGAACGGAGGAGCGGCCGGTCAAGTCGGGGATCCCGGCGGCCGACATCGCGGCGGGAATGTACACGTACACGGGCGTCCTCGCCGCGCTGGTGCGGCGCGGGACCACCGGGCGGGGCGGGCCGGTGGAGGTGTCGCTGCTCGACGCGCTGGCCGAATGGATGGGGCACCCCTTGCACTACTCGATGCACGGGGGCGAACCCCCGGCGCGCACGGGTCTGGCACACGCCGTCATCGCACCGTACGACGCCTATCCCACGGCGGACGGGAGTCGGGTGCTGCTCTCCGTGCAGAACGACCGTGAGTGGCGGCGGCTCGCCGAACGCGTCCTGGGGCGGCCCGAGCTCGCCGACCATCCGGAGTTCGCCACGAACACGGCCCGGGTGGCGGGCCGGGACCGGACGGACTCGGCGGTCGCGGAGGCGTTGGCGCCGCTGACCGCGACCGAGGCACTGGAACGGCTGGAGGCGGCGGGCATCGCCTGCGCGCGGCTGAACACGGTCACGGACCTGGCGGACCATCCGCAACTCGCGGCGCGTGATCGCTGGCGGGCGGTGGACTCGCCGGTGGGACCGCTGCGTTCACTGCTCCCCCCGGTGACGTTCCCGGACGGCCCGGACCCACGGATGGAACGCGTCCCGGCGCTGGGTGAGCACACGGCGAAGGTACTCGGGGAACTGGGCGTCACGGAGGCCGAGCTGCGGGAACTGCGGGAGCGGGGAGTGGTGGCCTGAGGGCGGGTCGGAGAGGAGCATCGGCCGGCCGGTCTCGGAGGGTCCATGGGGTGGGGTGCCCCCGAGCCCGTGGGCTGTGGGGGCGTCATGGACCGACGGGCGACCGGTACGCCCAACCGTCCGCCGGGCCGGAAGGTCGAGCGGTGCGGCGCCGGGCAGCGCGAGCCCGGCGGGGAGATCCGCGGGAGACCCCTAGCCGCGGCTGCCGAAGAGTGAGCGGCGCAGTCGGCGCAGCGGAGCGAAGAGCGAGACGCGCGCGCTCTTGCTACGACGGCTGTGCGTGCGGTCTCGGGCGGTCAGTTCACGCATGAGCAGGGTCGCCTCGGCCGCTTCGCGCTGCGGCACGGCAGGCCCGCCCAGCACCGCGAGATGACGGTCGAGGCGCGAACTGGTCGCACTGCTCCCGCATGTGATGGCAGGCACTCTCGGCCTGCCGCGCATCGTTATCTGTTCCATGTCACTCCCCACCCTGACGAGGGCACCCGGCCCGGGCAGGTTAACCCTATCGCCCCGCAGTGACACCCGTGTATCCCGCCTGCGCGATTCACCGCACCCGTACGGGGGTTGACGGTCACTCTCCGAATCCGTGCGATTCCAGGGCGAGTTGGACAGCGCGTGAACACCTGTCGAACCGTCACGAACCATCCTGCACACAAGCACGTCACGCACGATCACCTGACGGTGTGTGATCTCCACCACCAAGATCACCCGGGACGGGTCCGAACGCCTTCGAGCCACCGCGCCGGGGCCGGTCCGGTCACGTTCGAACCACCACTCACGGGGGCAGACATGTCCCACGGGACCCATCGGCGGACAGGGGACGCGCCATGACCGTGGTCGCAGGGCGGTACCGGCTTCTGGACGTCCTCGGCGAGGGCGGGACGGGGACCGTCTGGCGGGCCCGGGACGAGGCGCTCGGCCGTGAGGTCGCCGTGCGGGAGGTGCGGGCCCCGGCCGGACTCGCCGAGGCGGACCGCCGCCGTCTGTACGCGCGCGTGGAGCGGGACGCCTGGGCCGCCGCCCGGATCTCGCACCGCAACGTGGTGACGGTCCACGACGTGGCCGTCGAGGACGCCCGCCCGTGGATCGTGATGGAACTGGTCCGCGGCCTCACCCTCGCCGAGGTCCTGGACGCCGAGGGTCCGATGTCTCCACAGCGCGCCGCTCATGTCGGCACCGGGGTGCTCGCCGCGCTGCGCGCCGCTCACGAGGCCGGGGTACTGCACCGGGACGTGCGGCCAGGTAACGTCTTCATGGCCAACGACGGCCGCGTGGTGCTGACCGGCTTCGGTATCGCGTCGGAGGAGGGGAGCCCGCCCCCGGCGACGGCCGACGGGTTCGCCGGGTCCCTCGGATACCGCTCCCCCGAGCGGGTGTCGGGCCACGGTCCCGGCCCCGCCTCGGACCTGTGGTCGCTCGGCGTGCTGCTGTACACGGCGGTGGAGGGCCGCTCGCCGTTCCGGCGGGACACCGGGCAGGGCACCCTGCGGGCCGTGATGGACGAGGAGCCCGCGCCTCCCTCGGGCGCCGGAGCCCTGGCCCCGGTGATCGAAGACCTGCTGCGCAAGGACCCGGAGGAGCGCCTGCCGGCCGTCGAGGCCGAGCGGCGCCTGCACCTGGCGGAGGCCGGCGGCACGCCGCGTTCCGGGCCGGTGCGCGGGGGGCCGTCCGGCCCGGCCCGGTCCCCGGGCACCTCGGACGACGCGGTCGCCGGCACGGCGCCGCCGTCGGGTTTGGGAGATGACGCGGCGACCCGTGCGGTGCCGACGGACGGCGAAGGTCCTCAGCGGCGTGCGGTGCTGGTGCTCGCGGCCGGGATCGCCCTGCTGCTCCTGGCGCTGGGCGGGCTGGCGTACGCGCTGCTGCGGGAGCAAGGCTCCGGCAGCGGCGCGGGGACGGATCGTGGGGCCGGGTCCGGCGTGGCGGATGTCGTCACGGCATCGGCACGCGCGCCGCGCGCCTCGCACCCGTGAAGCACGCGCCCCGGGTCACCGCCCGCAAGGCGGCCACGGCCCCGGGGGGCGTGGGGATCGGGCTTCCGGGTGCCGGAGCGCCCGGGAGCCGGGAGACGTTCCCGGCGACGGCGGGCCGGCGACCTCGACGGAGGAGGCCACCGGCACGGGTGGGCCGGGTCAGACCGCGTTCCTGAAGGTCGGGAGGTAGCCGCCGGACTGACCGGAGGCCGTGGGGTGGTACGACTCACCGATGTTCAGCCAGTTGAGGCTGTGCAGCCAGGCGGAGCCGGAACAGATCTCGTGGCCGGTGAAGGCGGGGACGACACTCGCGAAGGTGTAGCCGTGGTCGGCCGCGCGCTTGGCGGTGGCCGCGTTGAGGTAGTCGGCGGCGTTGTTGATGGCGCTCCGTTCCTTCTCGCTCAGTCCGGCGATGCAACTGCCGCCCAGCTTGTAGAAGCGGGGGTAGCCGAGGACGACGACCCGGGCGGCCGGCGCCTTGGATCTGATCGCCGAGTACACGGAGTCGAGCTTTCCGGGCAGCGTGGTGTCGACGTAACTCTTGGCTTGATTGACACGGTTGATGCAGGTGGATTCGGACTGGAGGACACAGGTGGTCATGACGTCCGCGAAGCCGGCGTCGTTGCCGCCGATGCTGATCGAGACGAGGTCGGTGGCGGCCGAGAGGGGGCCGAGCTGGCTGCTCGTCACATCACCCGTTCGGGCGCCCGAGCAGGCGGTGAAGGCGAAGGAGGCGGGGGCGTTCGCGTTCGCCCAGAGGACCGGGAAGGCACGGGTGGAACGCTTGCAGCTACCACTGGCCCCGTCGTAACTCCCCGCCCCCACACCGGAGGAGTAGGAGTCGCCGAGGGCCACGTAGTCGAGCGCGGCGGTCTCGGCGGCCTGGGCGGCCCCCGTGCCGGCGGTGAGAGCGAGGACGGCGCCGAGCAGGAGCGAAGACGTGAACGCCGTGATTCGCGACAGTTTCATGAAACCTCCCTGTAGCAGGATCTCTGCGTTACTAGGTAGTAGCAGCGCACCGGCCACTCTGGAAGTGTCCATGCCAAGACGGTTACGTAAGCGCTCTGTGAAGGCCCGTCACACGCGTCCGGAAGGAGCCCCGTCGACCCCGACGAACCGTCACGTTCGGTAATGGAAAGCCCTGGACGGAGCATCGAGTTCGAGCCAGCGTCCCGCGCTGCCGTCACCCGCGGAACGACCCGCCCAAAACACCGTGCGCGGCATGCCCCGTTGCCGGATCATGGTCGCCATGTCTGCCACCTCGCCCGTACCGTCCGCGCCACCGGAGCCGTCGGAGCCGCAGCGGGCGCTGCCGATCCGGCTGAACGTCGATGACAGCGATTCACCCGCCGACGTCGTCGACGCGCTGTTCCTGGGCCGCTTCGCGACGGGCGAGCAACCGCACTCCCACAGCACCACCCTGGACCGGGTGAAACCGGCCGCGTCCCTGCTGCCGTCGGGCGCGACGGTGCTGCGCGCCGCCAAGGACGACGACCGCAGCGCCGTCCTGGCCGAGGGCGAGGGCTGGACGCTGCTCGTCTCCCGCTGGAGCCGGGGCGCCGACGTCACCGTCACCGCGACGGGTGCGGACCTCGCGGAGCGGGTCCTCAAGGAGGCCACGGACGGGGCGAAGGACGAACCGGAACCGCAGCCCGAGAACGTGACGATGGGCTTCTGGTACGTCTCCCCGCGGCGCGGACCGCACCGCACGACGCGTCAGATCAGCGCGGGCACCTGGGAGGAGATCCGCCCCAACTACACCGCGCCGGTGGCCGACGCGATGGACCGACTGATGAAGGTCACCCCGGACGACATCGCCGGACGCCTGCTGCTCCTCCACGGCCCGCCGGGAACGGGCAAGACCTCCGCCCTGCGCACGCTCGCCCGGTCCTGGCGGGACTGGTGCCAGGTGGACTGCGTCCTGGACCCGGAGCGGCTGTTCAACGACGTCGGCTATCTGATGGACATCGCGATCGGCGAGGACGAGGGCACGGCGAAGGGACGCTGGCGGCTGCTCCTTCTGGAGGACTGCGACGAACTGATCCGCGGCGAGGCCAAACACACGGCGGGCCAGGCGCTCTCCCGGCTGCTGAACCTGACGGACGGACTGCTCGGGCAGGGCCGCAACGTCCTCGTCGGTGTGACGACCAACGAGGACCTGGAGCGTCTGCACCCGGCGGTGGTCCGCCCCGGCCGGTGCCTGGCGCGGATCGAGGTGGGCGGCCTGACCCGCGAGGAAGCCGTGACATGGCTCGGCACAGAGGACGGCGTCGGCCGCGAGGGCGCGACGCTCGCGGAACTCTTCGCCCTACGCCGGGGCACTCCGGCGGCGGGCGTGCCGGGCTCGCGCGCGCCGGAGCCGGGCCTGTACCTCTAGACCGCGCACCCGTTCCCCGCGCTCGCCCGGCGTTGGCCCCTCCCCGGCAGGGGTCCTTCCCTCGGCGGTCCGCCCGGCCAGAGGCCACCCGACAGGCGCTCAGGCTCCGTACACCGCCCGCAGCGCGTCCTCGACCGCGGCCCGCGCCGCCTCCCGGCTCAGGCCCAGGCGCCGGGCCTCCGCCGCGTAACCGGCCGCCGCCGCCGCCGCACGGCGCTCCGCCTCGTCGCCCGCCGCGGCGACGAAGGTGCCGAGCCGACCGCGCGTCTCGATCACGCCGTCCGCCTCCAGCGCCTTGTATGCCTTGGCGACCGTGTTGGCCGCCAAGCCCAGGTCCTCCGCCAGGCCGCGCACCGTCGGCAGCTTGAAGCCGACGGGCAGCACCCCGGAGCGGGCCCGCTCCGAGATCTGGGCGCGGAGTTGTTCGTAGGGAGCGGTGGTGGAGTCGGTGTCCACGACGATACGCAAGGTCACAGCCCGATTCTGCCCCCGATCCCCGGAAAATGGGGAGGCACCCCCACCACATCCGCACGTACCTTCGGGCCCATGCCCCTCATCGTGCGGGATGTACGTCCCGAGGACGCCGAACGCTTCGCCCTGGTCCGGCGCGCCGCGCTTCCCTTCATGCTCTCCACCGCCCGGCAACTGGCCTTCGACTGGGCGCGGTCCCATCCCGACGGCCACGAACGCCCCTTGGTGGCCGAGACGACCGACGGCGAGCTCGTCGGGACGGCGCAGGTCCGGATCGCGCACGACGCGCCGGAGCCGCACGTCGGCTCCCTCAACGTCTATGTGCATCCGGGGCACCAGGGCCGCGGGGCCGGCGCACTGCTCGCCCGGACCGCCGAGGAGCACCTGGCGGAGAAGGGCGCCACGACGCTGTACAGCTGGGTCCTGGACGCCCCGGGAAACCGGGCGTTCGCCGAGCGGCGCGGCTACGTCTCCCGGCGTTCCGCCCACTTCCTCCGGCTCGACCTGACCGGCTCGTCGCTCCCGCCGCTCCAGGAGCCGCCCACCGGCGTGGAACTGCGTCCGGCGTCGGCGTACGCGGACGATCCGCGACCGCTGTTCGCCCTGGACGCGCTCACGACCGCGGACGAGCCGGGCGACGTGGGAGCCCTGCTCACGGACTACGAGCACTGGCTGGCGACCACCTGGAACCACCCGCTCTTCGACGCCGAGCTGACGACCGTCGCCGTCGTCGACGGCCGCCCCGCCGCCTTCAGCGCCGCCCAGACCGACGGGGCGGGCCGCTACAGCACCGGGATGACCGGCACCGATCCCGCCTTCCGGGGCCGCGGCCTCGCCAAGCTCGCCAAGAACCACTCCCTGCACCGCGCCCGCGCCGGCGGATGCACGGAGGCGTTCACTGGGAACGACACCGGCAACGAGCCGATGCTGGCGATCAACAAGTGGTTCGGCTACGAGGTCTGCGCGACGGAGGTCCGGTATGTCCGTTCGCTCGGTTGAGGTGGTACTGACGAAGGCGGGCCGGACGAAGATCCGCTACCCGGCGGACGTCGTCACCGACGACGGGGTCCGGCTGACGGTCCGCGCCCCATGGGCCGCGCGGGGCGTGCGGGACTTCGGGTTCGTGCGCTTCGAGCCGGGGGACGTCTTCGTCGAGCACTACTGGCGTGACCGCTGGTACGCGGTGAAGGAGGTGCGCTCCGGCGGCGGAGCGCTCAAGGGGTGGTACTGCGACATCACCCGGCCGGCCTCCGTCGCCGGCGGCAAGGTGGTGGTCGAGGACCTCGACCTCGATCTGTGGGTGTCGGCGGACGGCAGCGAGGTGCTGCGCCTGGACGAGGACGAGTTCACGGCGAGCGGTCTCGCCGCCGCCGACCCGGAGGCGGCGGCCCGCGCCGTCGTCGCCCTCGACGAGCTCGAGGTCCTGGGGCGTGAGGGGCTGATCGACCTGCTGGGGCACTGAGGCCGTCGGCCAGAGGCCGGCCGACGGAGGCGCGGCCCCGCTCCGTCGTTCGGCCTGGCCATCCGCAGAGCCGTCCGCAATAATGACTGACCAGTCAGTCATTATCGGGAGGGGTGGTGGGATGCCGAAGCGGGTGAACCGGGAGGCGCGGCGCGAGGAGATCCTGGCCGCCGCGGTGCGGGTCTTCGCCCGGCACGGCTACGCCGACAGCCGGATCGAGGACATCGCCCGGGAGGCGGGCATCGCCAAGGGCAGTGTCTACCTGTACTTCGGCAGCCGGGAGGAGTTGCTGCGGGCGGCGTACGACGGTCTCGCGGCCCGCTCCGAGGCCCTGCTGTCGGAGGTCGGACACCATCCGGGCGACGCCTCCGAGCGGCTGGCGTTCCTGGTGCGCTCGGTGGTGGAGCTGCTGGCCCGGGAACGGGACCTCGCCCTGGCACTGCTGGACGTCTGGTCCGCGGGGGCGCGGAAGCCGGCCTGGATCGACATGGCCGCCTTCTACCGCGACTACCGGGCGGTCCTCGCCGGACTGCTGGCGGCGCCCGAGGCACACGGCGCGGAAGCCTCCGTCACCCCGTCGGCGCACGCCGCGGTACTGGTGGGAGCCATCGAGGGATGCGTCCTGCAGTGGCTGTTCGACCCCACGGTCGACCTGGCCGCCCTCGCCGAACCGATCGTCACGCTGCTGGTCCCGCCACACCGCTGACGGCCACCCGCGCCCACACCACACCCGCAACCCGCCGAAGAACGGAGAGGGGAACCGCACCATGCTCAACCCGCTCAAGGGAGGACCGCCCACGAAGGGGCTCCGCCGCGCGGTACTGCGCGCGCCGATCACGCTCTACCGCCTGGGCCTGGGAGGACTGCTGGGGCAGCGCATGGTGCTGCTCACGCACACCGGCCGGGTGTCCGGCCGGCCCCGGCAGGTGGTGCTGGAGGTGGTCGCCCGGCTCCCCGAACCGGGCGCGTACCTCATCGCCTCGGGGTACGGAGAACGCTCGCAGTGGCTGCGCAACGTCCTCGCCACCCCCGAGGTGCGCTACCAGGTGGGCCGCCGCGCCTACCAGGGCACGGCCGTCCCGCTGCCCCCGGAGGAGTCGGGGCGCGCGCTCGCCGACTACGCCCGCCGCCACCCGAGGCTGGCCGAACGGCTGATGCGCTCCGTCGGCCACGCGCCGCGCACCCCGGCCGAGTTCGAGGCGCTCGGCGCCGACCGACGCGGGGGCGTGCCGCTCGTCGCGCTGCGCCGTTCGGACTGAGAGCCCGTCGGGCGGCCCTCCGAGAGCCTGTCGGGTGACCTTCGACCACCCGGTCAGAGGCCGCCCGACAGGCTCTGAGGCCGACCGGCCACCTGACATTCCGTCAACTGCTTCGGACCGGCGCGATGTGCGCCTCCCCGGTCGCGCGCAGACGGGGCAACGGGAGCCCCAGGGGACCGGGCCCGAGCTGCGTCAGGGCGGCCCGCGCCCGGGCACCCTCCTGGCGGACCGTTTCCTCGACGACTCCGGAGTGGAACCAGGCGCGCACCCTGCCGTCGCAGACGGCACGGGTGCCGCCGATGCCGGTGGACCGGTCCTGCCGGACGAGCGCGCTGCTCACGAAGACCGGTCCCGCGGCGTCGTCGACGCAGCGATAGGTGCCGGAGAGGGTGACCGCGCCGTCGGCGGACACGGTGCCCGTCGGGTCGACGGTGACTCCGTCGGCCGGGCCGGCGTGGGCCGCGGTCGTGGCGATCGCGGTGGCGGCGATCATCAGGGCTCCGAGGGCGAGGGGAAGGCGGTGACGCATAGGGGTGTCCTCCGGTGGGGGTGGTGTCGCCCGCCAGGGATACCGGATCACGGCGCTCGGACCCCGAAACCCACTCGAACGGGGGCGAGTTGAGGGTACGTCGGCAGTGCATACGATCGTACGGACGGTCCGCGCGCCGCTCGCCGGTCGCCGGTCTCGTATCCGGACCGCGCCCGCGACGCGGGATCACCTCGTCGCGCCCCCGTCTGAGGTGCCTCTTAGCAACGCCTTAAAGCGACCATAAGGATCGTCGTCTCCGGCCTACTGCGGGGATTTCCACCGTGCGCGGCGGCTAACTTGCTGAGCGCCGGGGGCGGACGGGTCCGCGCACCGGGCTCCCCCGCGCCCCTCGGATTCCGTTCCCCCCTCGAAGGAGTCGCCCGTCATGACCTCTCGCCGCCGCACGGCCGCCGTCGTCCTCGCTCTCGGCATCACGCCGCTCGTGCCGGTCGGGCTCGGCGCCGCTCCGGCCGCCGCGCACGGGTCGATGACCGATCCGGTGAGCCGGGTGTCGGCCTGCTACGCGGAGGGGCCGGAGAGCCCCAGGTCGGCGGCGTGCAAGGCGGCGGTGGCGGCGAGCGGTACCCAGGCCATCTACGACTGGAACGCGGTGAACATCGCCAACGCGGCCGGGAAGCACCGCGAGCTGATCCCGGACGGCAAGCTGTGCAGCGCCGGCAACGACAAGTACCGCGGGCTCGACCTCGCGCGCGGCGACTGGCCCGCCGTCGCCCTCGCCTCGGGCCGGCACACCTTCCGGTACAAGGGGACGGCGCCGCACCGGGGGTCCTTCGCGCTCTACGTCACCAGGGACGGCTACGACCCCACCAAGCCGCTGAAATGGTCGGACCTGGAGGAGAAGCCGTTCGTGACGGCGACCGACCCGCGGATGGAGAACGGTGACTACGTCTTCGACGGGACCGTGCCCGGCAAGTCCGGCCGGCACCTGATCTACTCGGTCTGGCAGCGCTCCGACTCCCCCGAGGCGTTCTACACGTGCTCCGACGTCGTCTTCGGCGAGGACGACGTCGACACGTCCGGAACCCCGGCACCGACGGCGTCCGCCCCGACCGACCAGCAGATCGAGGACGGCGCGGAGAAGTCGTCCGTCGAGCACGGCGGGCACGGTGACGCGGACGCCGCGACGGGCGCGAAGGCGACCGCCGCGGCACCGGCCGACGCGCCGGGCGAGGCCGGGGCGGAGGCCGGATCGGCCACCTCCGCCCCGGCTTCCGGGAGGTCCGCCGCGCCGAACGAACCCGCCGCCGCCGGTTCCGGCGAGCGTCTCGCCGAGACCGGGGGCGACGCCACGGCCCCGTACCTCGCGGCCGTGGGCGCCGCCGTCCTGGTGCTGGGCGCGGCCGTGCTCTTCGTCTCGGCCCGCCGCAGGTCGCTGCCGACGGGCCGCTACGACCGCTAACCGATCACGGACAGACAGGTGGTCGGGGTCGCGTGGGCCGGGTCGAGGGCGTTGGTCACCTCGTGGAACGTCACCCGGTCCACCGTCCCGATCGTCACGTGTTCGGAGAGGTCCAGAGCGCACTTGTCCTGGATGACGACGTTGGTGACGTTCGCCCCGGAGAGGAAACCGGAGCGGTACGGGGTGACGACCTCGTCGTACTTGGTCGTGATGACCGTGTACCGGACGCCCGGCACGGTGTCCCCGCCGGCGTTGAGCTTGGTGATGAAGGGCGAGCCCGCCACCTGGTCCGCCAGGCCCGGGACCTTGGCGTCGAGCAGGTCCTGGGCTCCGGGGAAGTACGGCAGCAGCCTGGTCAGACCGAGCAGCGTGGTGCCGTGGTTGTCGGGGGCGATGCCGACGAGCGCGTTGACCTTCTCGGCGCCGCCGAGGAACTTCAGGTAGTAGCGCGGCATCATGCCGCCCTGCGAGTGGCCGACGAGGTCGGCCTCGGCGGCGCCGGTGGCGGCGAGCACCCGGTCCACGTACGCGTCGAGCTGCTCGGCCGACTTGTCGATCGGGCCGAGCCCGTGGAAGAAGGGCACGCCGGGCAGCTGGCCGTAGTCGAGCGAGAAGACGCAGTACCCGCGGTTGACCAGGTACGGCGCGAGGGCCAGCCAGTTGTCGACGGAGTTGCCGAAGGTCCCGTGGACGAGGACGACGGGGCGGGGGTGGGCGGCCGAGGGCTTGCAGGAGTAGTCGTTCCAGCCCCGGCTGGGGGCGGTCGCGGCCTGGGCCGAGGCGGTGGGGGCGATGAGGGCGGCGGCGGTCAGCAGCAGGACGGACAAGGCTCTGAGCGCGTGCTTCCAGGGCAGCATCGTGCGATCTCCTTGCGGCTCAAGGGGAAATGGTGGATGCGTGGAGCCCTGCGGTCCGGACCACAAGTGGGGATGCTCTGCTCCCACCAAGCTACGGACGAGTAGCCTTCACTGGGAAGTTACGCGTCGGTAAAAACTGACCTGTCGTCAAGAAGAGTGAACAGGACACCCGGGACCGCCGCCGGTGCGCGCCCCCCGGGCCGCCGCCGCACCGGACCACCAGGCCCGAGGGCCGCTCAGAACCTGCCGGGTGGCCTTCGACCGACAGGCTCTCAGGCCGCCAGCGATCCCGGCAGGACCGCGTTCGGCCCGAACCTCGCCCGCGCCCGGTCCGCCACTTCCTCGATCCGCCGGGCCTTCTCGTCGGCCGGGTCGAAGGTGAGCTGCCGAGCCGTCCCCTCCGCCGGGCCCAGCCCTTCCGCCCGCAGCGCGATCCCCCGCACCCGCGCCCGCTGGAGCCCGAACGACGCGTGGACCGCGTAGGCGAGTGAGGCGAGCGCCACCGAGTGCGCGGTCGGCTCGGGAAGCGTCCGGGTACGGCTGGTGACGGACCGGTCCGCATAGCGCACGGTGACCGTCAGGGAACGGCAGACCCGCTCCTCCGTCCGCATTCCGGCGCCCAGCTCCGCGGCGAGCGAGAGCAGCGCCTTGCGGTGGACGTCCTGGTCCAGTTCGTCGTTCGGGAAGGACCGTTCGGCCGCCATCGAGCGGGAGGCCGCGTTCGGGACGACGGGCGTGCGGTCGATGCCCCGCGCCCGCTCCGCCAGTTCGCGTCCGGTCCGCGCGCCGACCAGCCGCTGGAGCACGGCGAGCGGCGCGTCCGCGACCCGGCCGACGGAGTCCAGGCCGTACCCGCGGAGCGTGCGGGCCAGGGCGCGCCCGACCCCGTCGAGCGCGCCGACCGGACGGTCCCGCAGGAAGGCGGCCGGGTCCTCGACGACGGGGGTGCTGCCGGGTCGGGCGTCGCGGGCCGCCATCCGGGCCAGCATCGGGTTCGGACCGGCCCCGATGACGCAGTCGACGCCGTACAGGGCGAGCGCCCTGACCCGTACCACCGAGGCCAGTTCCACCGGGCTCCAGCCGAAGTAGCGCGGCGCGCCGCGCACGTCGGCGAACAGGGTGTCGGGCGGCGCGGCCTCGACGACCGGGGTGAACTCGCCCAGCAGCGCGACCAGCCGGGGGAGCAGTGCCTGGCGGTCCGGCTCGACCCGGAACCGTACACAGAGGATCATCCCGCGCTCCCCGGACTCTGGTGCCACAGCTTCCTCTGCTTCTTCGCCGGGGCGCGCACACCCTCGCCGGCCGGCTTCAGGTCCGCCCAGGGGTTCATCGCGTACCCGGTCTCCATGGTGATCCGGCGGCCGTTGTCACCGGGGCCGGCGGAGGCGGGCGCGGGCTCCGCGAGCCGCGCGCCCACCGCCTCCAGACCGCCGGTCGCGCGCAGTTCCGCCAGCTCGGCGAGGTTCCAGGCCGCCGCTCCGACCACGCTGAGGCTGCGGGGGCCGCGTCGCTGCACCACGCCCCGGACGAGCAGCAGCCAGGAGTGGAAGACGGTGTGCGCGCAGGCCACGTGGGCGTCGTCGAAGAAGGCGAGGTCGACCAGACCCGTGCCGTCGTCGAGCGTGCTGAAGATGACCCGCCTGCCGGAGCGGACCGGCGGGGTCTGGGTGGCCGCCTTGGCTCCCGCAACGAGCACGGTGGCACCGTGCGGGACCTCGCGCAGCCGCTTGGCGGAGACGACGCCGAGTTCGCGCAGGAAGGCGTCGTGGTCACCCATGAGATGGCGCGAGGCGTCCATGCCGAGCACGCCCAGTTCGGCGCTGAGACGCTCGGACTCGTCGAGGTCGGGCAGGCCGACGGGCGCGGTCTTCCGGCCTTGGGCGAGCGGGAGCTGCCCACCGTAGGAGGCGGCTCCGCGCTGGGTACGGTGGAGTTCGGCCAGATGGAGCAGCAGGTCCCGGCGGTTGGCGCCGAAGGCGTCCAGCGCGCCCACCTGAGCCAGCCGTTCGGCGACCGGCTTGCGCGGCCGGGACCGCTCCCAGAAGTCGAGCAGCGAGGCGTAGGGCTGTCCCGCCTCGATCCGCGCGCTCTCCGCCTCACTGATGCCGTGGACGTCGGCGAGTGCGAGCCGCACGCCCCACACCTCAGGAGAATCAGACACCAGTTCGATCCGATGGGTGGCGGCGGACCGGTTCACGTCCAGCGGCAGCACCGGCACCCCCCGTCGCCGCGCGTCCGCGAGCAGCAGCCGCTTCGGATACATCCCCGGATCGTGGGTGAGCAGCCCGGCGTAGAAGGCGGCGGGGTGGTGCGCCTTGAGCCAGGCGGACTGGTACGTCGGCACGGCGAAGGCCACCGCGTGCGCCTTACAGAAGCCGTACGAGCCGAATGCCTCCACGATCTCCCAGGTACGGGCGACGACGGCGTCGTCGTATCCCCGCAGAGAGGCCCGCCCGGCGAACCAGAGCCTGATCCGGCCCTGTGACTCGCGATGTGAGAGCCCGCGCCGCACCTGGTCGGCCTCGCCCCGGCCGCAGCCGGTCATGATCCGCACGATCTCGATGATCTGCTCGTGGAAGACGACGACGCCGTACGTCTCCCTCAGCGCCTCCTCCAGATCCGGGTGGGGGTAGCGGACGGGCGCGCGGCCGTGGCGGGCCTCGATGAAGGGGCGGACCATGTCGGCGGCGACCGGGCCGGGCCGGAAGAGCGAGATGTCCACGACGAGGTCGTGGAAGGTGGCGGGCTGGAGCCGGCCGACCAGGTCGCGCTGCCCCGGCGACTCGATCTGGAAGCAGCCGAGGGTCTCGGTGGACTGGACGAGCCGGTACGTGGCCGGATCGCCCGGCGGCACCTGCTCCGGGTCGTCGAGGTCGACCCGGGCACCCGTCGCCCGCTCGACCTCCGCGACGGCGTGCGCCATCGCGGACTGCATCCGCACCCCGAGCACGTCGAGCTTGAGCAGTCCGAGGTCCTCCACGTCCTCCTTGTCGAACAGCGACATGGGGAACCCCTCTCCACTGGTGGGCACCACGGGTGTGCGGGTGAGCAGCGAGGCGTCCGAGAGCAGCACCCCGCAGGGATGCATGGCGATGCCGCGCGGCAGGGCGTCGAGGGCCTCGACCAATTCCCAGAGCCTGCCGTACCGCTCCTTCTCCCCGGCGAGTTCGCGCAGTTCCGGGAGTTCGTCGAGGGCGGCGAGAGCGTCCCGGGCCCGGATGTGCGGGAACGCCTTGGCGAGCCGGTCGATCTCGGCCGGGTCCATGGACAGGGCGGCGCCCACGTCCCGCAGGGCGTGGCGCACCCGGTAGGTCTCGGGCATGGCGACGGTGGCGACGCGTTCGGCGCCGAAGCGGCCGATGATCGCGCGGTAGACCTCCAGCCGGCGGGCGGACTCGACGTCGATGTCGATGTCGGGCAGGGCGACGCGGTTCTTGGAGAGGAAGCGCTCCATCAGCAGCCCGTGCTCGACCGGATCGGCATGGGCGATGCCGAGGAGGTGGTTGACGAGCGACCCCGCCCCGGAGCCGCGGGCGGCGACCCGGATACCCATCCGCCGTACGTCGTCGACGACCTGGGCGACCGTCAGGAAGTAGGTGGCGAAGCCGTGGTGGGCGATGATGTCGAGCTCGTGGTGCACGCGGTCCCAGTAGACCCGGCGGTCGCGGCCGCGGTCGTAGCCGCGCAGCACCATGCCCGCGGCGGCCCGGGAGGCGAGGACGCGCTGGGCGGTGCGGTGCCCGGCGCCCACGAGGCGGGGTTCGGGGAAGTGGGCGGAGCCCAGGCCGAGGTCGTCCTGGGGGTCGAGCAGGCACTCCTCGGCGACCGCTCGGGTCTGTTCGAGCAGCCGGTGCGCGGCGTTCCGGCGGAAGCCCGCGGCCTCCACGATCCGCTCGGCGGCGGCCCGCATGTCATCCGCGCCCTTGAGCCAGGACCGGCCGCCGTCGAGTTCCTTGCGGGGGTCGATCGGCACGAGGCGACGGGCGGAGTCGAGGACGTCGGCGACCGGGCCCTGGCCGGGGTCTGCGTAGCGGACGGCGTTGCCGAGGACCGGACGGACCCCCTGTTCGGCGGCGAATCCGACGGTACGGGCGGCGAGCCGCAGCGAGCCGGGGCCGGCGCCGTCGCGGCCGTGGTGGACGGCCTCCAGGCGCAGCGCGTCGCCGTAGCGCTCGCGCCAGGGGGCGAGCAGGCGGGCGGCCCGGTCGGGGCGGCCCGCGGCGAGGGCGCGGCCGACATCAGACTCGGGACCGAGGAGGACGAACAGGCCCTCGCCGTGGTTGGCGTCCCAGGGCAGCAGGGGCCGGCCGCCGGCGGCGTGGGCGGCGGTGATCGTCCGGCAGAGAGCGGCCCAGCCCGCCCGGGAACGGGCGAGCAGGACGGCCCGGGTCGCGGACTCGTCCACGAAGGCCCCGCCGCGCACGGGCACTCGTCGCGCCGAGGTCCGCGTCTCCCCCACCCCGGGCCACCCGCCGCTTCCGGACGTCGCGGCCGGGCCGCGCCCGCGGGCAGGAGGGGAGGACGGCCGCGCGGGCGGCGCGACCGCGAGGTCGACGCCGAACAGGGGACGGACGCCCGCCTTCTCGCACGCCTTCGCGAAGCGCACCACGCCCGCGACCGTGTCCCGGTCCGTGAGGGCGAGGGCGTCCATGCCGCGCTCCGCGGCGCGCTCGGCCAGCCGCTCGGGGTGCGAGGCGCCGTAGCGCAGGGAGAAACCCGACGCGGTATGCAGATGCGTGAATCCCGGCATGCGCACCTCCCGCATCGATTCGTACGTATGTTCCCACCCCCTCCCCTTCACCCTAACTCATATCGAACGAACGTACGATACTGCGCGCGGGTCAGCCATACGGACCCATCCCACCTGCGCGGACGCCCCCGGCCCCGGAGCGTGAGGGCATGACCTTCGCCGATGAGCTGAAGAGCGCCGTCACCCCTCGAGCCGCCCTGCTCGTCGTCGGCGTCCTCGCCCTCCAGCTGCTCTTCATCACCTCGTACGTCGGGGCGCTGCACCATCCGCAGCCCCGGGACGTCCCTTTCGGCGTGGTCGCACCGCAGCAGGTCTCCGCCCAGCTCGTCGGACGGCTGGAGAGGCTTCCCGGCGAGCCGCTGGCCCCCCGGACGGTCACCGACGAGGCCGCGGCCCGCGAGCAGATCCTGAACCGGGACATCGACGGCGCCCTGCTGGTGGACCCGGCCGGGACCACCGACACCCTGCTCGTCGCCTCCGGCGGCGGCACGGTGCTGTCCTCCACCCTGCAAGGGCTCTTCACCCGGATCGAGGCCGCCGACGGCCGCACGGTCAGGACCGTGGACGTCGCCCCCGCCTCGGCCGAGGACTTCGACGGCCTCTCGGCGTTCTACCTGGTGGTCGGCTGGTGCGTCGGCGGCTACATCTGCGCCGCGATCCTGGCCATCAGCGCGGGCTCCCGGCCCGCCGACATGCCCCGGGCGTTCATCCGGCTCGCCACGCTCGCGGTCTACTCCGCCCTCGGCGGACTGGGTGGTGCCGTCATCGTCGGCCCGGTCCTCGGCGCCCTGCCGGGCAGCGTCGTGGCCCTGTGGGGCCTGGGCACCCTGGTCGTCTTCGCGGTCGGCGCGGCGACCCTGGCCCTCCAGTCGGTCTTCGGCATCGTGGGAATCGGCCTGGCGATCCTGCTGATCGTGGTCGCGGGCAACCCGAGCGCGGGCGGCGCCTTCCCGCTGCCGATGCTTCCCCCCTTCTGGAACGCGATCGGCCCGGCCCTGCCACCGGGCGCGGGCACCTGGGTGGCCCGTTCCCTCGCGTACTTCGAGGGCAACAGTGTCACCGGCCCGCTCCTGGTCCTGTCCGCCTGGGCCGTCGCCGGGACCGCGATCACACTCGTGACGACGTCCCTGAAGCGGAACCCCGCGGCGGAGCCGCTCGCGGACGAGATGGGCGTGAAGCCGTAGGACGTCCCGGAGCGCGCCTCAGGGCGCCGACGAGACGGGGCGGGGGCCGGCGCCGGTGCGGGCGAAGAGGGCGGGAGGCAGCGGCCGGCCCGGGCTCCGTCCGTCGGCTGCGCCGGCCGCCGGCGCGGCCCTCCCCGTCACGCGGCGGTCCCCCGGCCGCGTCCGGCCGGGGGACCTGGTTCGTCTCACGGTGTCATGGCGCGCACCGGAGGAAAGCCCTCCGGCCAGGGTCGCTCAGTAGACGTTCACCCCGTACGCGCTCAGCGCCTCGGTGACGGGCTGGAAGAAGGTGGTGCCGCCCGAGGAGCAGTTGCCGCTGCCGCCGGAGGTGAGACCGATGGCGCGGCTGCCGGAGTAGAGCGGACCGCCGGAGTCGCCGCCCTCGGCACAGACGTTGGTGCGGATCATGCCGTAGACGACGTCGCCGCCGCCGTAGTTGACCGTGGCGTTGAGGCCGGTCACCGAGCCGCTGTGGGTGCCGGTGGTGGAACCGCGCCGGGTCACGGACATGCCGACGGTGGCGTTGGCGGCGCTGGTGATGTCCACGTTGCCCACCGCGCCCGGCTTGGAGACGGAGCTGTTGGTGTAGCGGACGATGCCGTAGTCGTTGTACGGGAAGCTGGATCCCGCCGTGGAACCGAGCACGTTCGTCCGGGCGGAGTTGGAGTACCAGGTGCCCGCGCCGTCGGTGCAGTGGCCGGCGGTGAGGAAGTAGTAGTTGCCCGCGCTGTCACGGACGTTGAAGCCGAGGGAACAACGCCAGCCGCTGGCGTAGACGGCGTCACCGCCGGAGATCAGCTTGGTGAACCGGCCCGGCGTGCGTTCGACGCGTATCGCCCCGGCGTTGGCTCCGGCTCGCTGCTTGATCTCGGCTATCTCGGCCTTCGACACGGTGGAGTCCACGGTGACGACCAGCTTGTCCGTCGCCGGGTCGACGTGCCAGGCCGTTCCGGCCACGTCGGCGCTCAGCACGGCGTCACCCACGGCGGACAGCTGTGACGCACTGAAGGTCTGGGCGGTGTCGGCGTTCGCGGTGGGGACGGCGAGCGCCGCGGCGGCGACGAGACCGGTGGTGACGGCGGCGAGGCGGAGCCGTCTCGTGACACGGCCGTGGGGGGTGGTGGGGATGGTGCGCTTGATCCTCACTTCGCGTTCCTCCAGGGGGGAATCGAGGGCCCGCAGTGGGGTGTCGGGCCCGTGAGGCGCGGCCAGGGGCCGGCGCTGTGGGGGAGTCTCGGCCCGCCCCGGGCGGCCTCGCAAGGGCGCCTTTCGGCCGTACGAAGCTCAACTACCGCCGCACACAAGGGACTTCACGGGTGCATTCGGCGCACGGGCACGGACGGCGGTGTGCCGCCGGTACACGCCGGGTGGATACGGGGAACACCGCCGGACCGACCCGGAACCGACCTCCGCCGTGGGCCCGGGGAGGGCTTCGCGAGGAGGTCCGGGAGCGGCTCCGCCCAGAAGGTCGCGGACCGCCCACCGCCGTTGGCGGCGCGGCCCACCAGCATCGCCGTCCCGAGGTGACCCTGGACGCGTGGGCCGGGGCGTGGCCGACGGTGATCGGGCACGGCCGGTCAGGTCCTTCCCGTCGACGCCGGTCGTGTCCTGGGCCGCCGCGTGCCGGGGAGCACATCGTCGCCGTCCGCAGGCCACCGCCCGGGAACGGCCGGAATTCAACCCTCCGGGTAGCTGGAGAGCCAGTGGGTGCCGGTGAGGGACGGCCCGCCGGACGGACCGTCAGCAGCCGCAATCGCAGCCGCAGCAGTCACAGCCGTCGCAGCGACCCCCATCGCCGCACTGACAGCAGTCACAGCACTCGAAGCAGTCGCAGTAGTCGCACAGCCCCCGCCTGCGCCGCCGGCTCCAGGGGTCCTCGTAGGTGCCGCAGCACAGCCGGCAGGTGCAGGCCAGGCCCGCCCAGACCGCGCAGCCGGCGATCAGGCCCCGACGGCGGTTCGGCGGCTCGGGGGGCGGTGTTCCGTCCGGGCCCGTGGGACCATCGGGACCCGGCGCGTACGGGTGGCCGGGCACCGTCCCGGGCGCGGAGGGACCGGGCCGGCGCGCCAGGGGCCGAGGGGCGGCGTCCGCCGGCCGATGGGCGCAGGCGGTCGTGCCGAAGGCGCGGTCCACCGCGTTACGGAGCTCGTGCGCGAGCAGTACGTGTGTCAGCCGGCCGTCGGTGAACCCGGTCTCCCTCAGCGCCGTCCGTATGCCGCCCAGGGCGTCGTCCGCGAGGCGCCGGGCCTCCCGCGTCGAGGTACCCGTCCCGGTCAGCGGGTTCCACACACCCCTCGCCGCGTCCGCCTCCCGGTCCTCGACGGCGTCCAGGAGGTGTGCGAGCCGGCCGAAGAGCCGGCCGGCCTCGGTCAGCGGCGCGACGTTCCCGGGCCGGCCGGCCAGTACCGCGGTGTGCGCGAAGGCCGCGGCGGTGGCCGTCTCGGTCGGCTCGGTCACGACGAGCGGGGACGTACCGGGTCCGGCGCCCGCCTCGATCCCGGGCTGGCGGTCGACGGCGTCGACCAGGACGGCCGTGTCGAAGCCGACCGCCCGCCCGGAGCGCGCGCCCGCCTCGTTCCAGGACCGGGCGACCCGGCGCGCCGCCGCGGCGACCGGCCTGCGGGACAGCAGTCCGTCACGGTCGGCGACGTGGTCCCGCACCTTCGCCGAGGCGAGCACCAGAGAGACCGCCGCGGCGAGCCGCGCGCCCTCGCCCTGGGCGACCGGGGCGGTCCTCATCCCACGCAGGGGGCACGGGCCCGCGGTGCGGCGCCCGCCCGCGACCGTCCCGTCGCGAGTGCCGGTCTGAGCCTCCGTCAGTACCGAGACGACGAGACCGTCGTAGTTGGTGACCACCCGGGCGAACTGTCCGTGGTCGGCCCGCAGGGCCAGACACAGCCCGCACAGATGCGCCGTCCACTCCGCCCTGAGCCCCACACCGAGACGGTGCGTGCAGGGCCTGACGATTCCGAACAAGCGGTCCCCCGTGTGTCGCGCACGTGCGAGTGGGCATCGTATCCGTCGTGCCGTTCACCCGTACGCCCCCCTCGTCACCCTTATGGGCCGACTTTCATATGTTGAGTTGCGCGGCCCCTCCCGACCCTCCGTCAGGCCCGACATTGCGCAATATTCCTGACGATTCGCCAGAAAACGGGCCTCACGTTCTGCACCAGTCCCGTCACGAATCCCTCGCGCGCCGACTATCCACTTGGCGCGTAATCCGCATCATGGACGACGATAGGGATTGCGGAACCACAAGTGACCGCGCTGAAAGGAGGCGTCCATGGGATCGGTGCGCAAGGCGAGTGCATGGCTGGGACTCGTCGAGGACAACGACGAGCGTTACTACGACGACGAGTACGCCGAAGGTGCCGAGAACGGCGACGCCTGGGTGACGGACCCGCGGGTCCGGGTGGCGTCCGACACGGCACAGGAGCAGGGCCGCCGGATCGCGACCGTCTCCCCGGACGGCTTCCGGGACGCCCGGGGCATCGGCGAGCTCTTCCGGGCCGGCGTCCCGGTCATCGTGAACCTCACGGCCATGGAACCCTCCGACGCCAAGCGCGTGGTGGACTTCGCCGCCGGTCTCGCCTTCGGCCTGCGCGGATCGATCGAGCGGGTGGCGACGCGGGTCTTCCTGCTGACCCCGGCCGACACCCAGATCGTCACCGGGGACCACTCGGCCCGCGCGCAGGACGGTTTCTTCAACCAGAGCTGAGGGCGGGGCCGCTCGCCGGAAGGCCGTCCCCCCCGCCGACGGCCGACGGGTCCCCGGCCACCAGGACACGACTACCGGAACGCGTCCAGCCCGGTGAGCGCCTTACCCAGGACCAGCTGGTGCATCTCGACGGTCCCCTCGTAGGTGAGGACGGACTCGAGATTGGTGGCGTGCCGCATCACGGGGTACTCCAGGGAGATGCCGTTGGCACCGAGGATGGTGCGTGAGGTACGGCAGATCTCGATCGCCTCCCGCACGTTGTTGAGCTTGCCGAAGCTGACCTGCTCGGGACGGAGGCGCCCGGCGTCGAGCCGGCGCCCGAGATGATGGGCGAGCAGGATGCCCTTGTGCAGTTCCACGGCCATGTCGGCGAGCTTGGCCTGGGTCAGCTGGAATCCGCCGATCGGCCTGCCGAACTGCTCACGGGTCTTCGCGTACGACAGGGCCGACTCGAACGAGGAGCGTGCGGCGCCCATCGCGCCCCAGACGATGCCGTAGCGGGCGTGCGAGAGGCAGCTGAGCGGGCCCTTGAGTCCGGTGACCTCCGGCAGCACGGCGTCGGCCGGCAGGCGCACGTCGTCCATGACGAGCTCGCTGGTGACGCTGGCCCGCAGCGACCACTTGTGGCGGATCTCGGGCGCGGAGAACCCCGGCACGTCGGTCGGCACCACGAATCCGCGGATGCCCTCGTCGGTCTGCGCCCAGACCACGGCGACCCCCGCCACCGAGCCGTTGGTGATCCACATCTTGCGGCCGTTCAGCACCCAGTCGCCGCCGTCCTTCTTCGCGTGGGTGCGCATTCCGGCCGGGTCCGAGCCGTGGTCGGGCTCGGTGAGACCGAAGCAGCCGATGATCTCGCCCGCGGCCATGCCGGGCAGCCAGCGCCGCCTCTGTTCCTCGGAGCCGAACTTCCGGATCGCGTACATGGCGAGCGAGCCCTGCACGGAGACGAGGGAGCGGATGCCCGAGTCTGCGGCCTCGAGCTCCAGGCAGGCCAGGCCGTACTGGACATGGGTGGCGCCGGCGCAGCCGTAGCCGGTGAGGGACATCCCGAGCGCGCCGATCGAGCCGAGCTCCCGGGCCAGCTCGCGGATGGCGGGCAGTTCGCCACGCTCGTACCACTCGGCGACGTGCGGCAGGACCCGGTCGGCGGCCCAGCCGCGGACCGTGTCACGGACGGCGAGGTCCTCGGGGTCCAGGAGGTCGTCGATGCCGAGCGGGTCGCCGGGGTCGAAGGGCGGCGGCTTCGGGGCAGCGGGCGAGGATGCGGACATGCGGGGGCCTCCGGCGGAACGCACAACAGGTACGTGGCGTTGCTGATCAGGAATCTGCGCCGACGTTACGGCTCAGTGTGCCGCGCGTCCAGAGCCGGCCGGCTCGACCGCCTCCCGCGTGGCGGGAACCCGCACGGCCGGGCGGGCTTCCCCCCGCGCGGCCCGGTCGTCCCGCGCGGCCGGGCCGTCGGGGCCGACGGCCGGTCTCCGGGCGTCCGTGGGCGGTGTCCGCTCCGCCAGGTCCTCCGGGTCCACCGTGCACTCCATGACCCGGGGCAGCCGCAGCGCCATCAGCGCACCGAGCAGCAGCAGCCCGGCGCTGACGAACAGGGTCACGTGCAGACCGTGGACGAAGGCGTGCCGGGCCGCCCGGTGCAGTGCGGTCCCGGCTTCGCCGCCGAGGCCGTCGGCGACCTGGTACGCCTCGCCGAGGGAGTTCGCGGCGGCGCGGCTCGCGCTGTCGGGAACCCCGGGGACCCGGGAGAGACCGGGGCCGTAGGCCGCGTTCATCACGCTGCCGAGCAGCGCGATGCCCATGCCCGCGCCGAGCTGGTAGGAGGTCTCCCCGATCGCGGCCGCGCCACCCGCGCTCTCCGGCGGAGCCTCGCTGAGCATCGACTCGTACGCGGAGAAGAGAGTGGTCTGAAGCCCGAAACCGAGCAGCACGAAGCCCACGGTGAGCAGCAGCGGCCGGTCGTGCTGGCCCATGAGGATCAGCAGCAGCACGGCGGCGGCGGTGAGCACGAAGCCCCAGCCGACCATCCGGCGCGGCCCGATCCGGCGCAGAGTGTACGAGCCGGTGGCGCCGGCCGCCATGGCCGCGAAGGTGAGCGGCAGCAGCCGAAGGCCGGTCTCCAGGGGACTGAGCCCGAGGACGAGCTGGAGGTACTGGACCGCGATCAGCTCCAGGCCGACCAGGGCCAGCATGGCGAGCACGATGCAGCCGACGGAAGTGGTGAAGGCGGCGCGGGAGAAGAGCCGCATGTCGATCAGCGGGTGTTCCCGTCGGCGCTGCCGCCGGACGAAGAGGATCAGCAGGGCCGCCCCGGCACACAGCGGCGCGGCGGTCGGGAAGGCGAGCAGGCTCTCGCCCGCTCCGAGCCGTTTCACGCCGAGGACCGCACCCAGCACGCCGGCCGCGGCCATCAGCGCGCCGAGGACGTCCCAGGGGCCGTCGCCGACGCCCCGGGACTCGGGGAGCAGCCAGCGGCCGAGCGGCAGGATCAGGGCCATCAGCGGGATGTTGATCAGGAAGACCGAGCCCCACCAGAAGTGCTCGACCAGGAATCCGCCGATCACCGGTCCGGTGGCGGCGCCGACCGCGGCGACGGCCGTCCAGATGCCGATGGCGGTGGCCCGCTCGCGCCGGTCGGGGAAGACCGCCCGGAGGATCGAGAGGGTGGCGGGCATGATCATCGCGCCGCCGACGCCCAGCAGGGCGCGGGCCGCGATGAGCACCTCGGGGACGGTGGCGAGGGCGGCGACCGCGGAGGCGAGGCCGAACAGCGCGTACCCGAGGAGCAGTACCCGGCGGCGGCCGACCCGGTCACCGAGCGTGCCGAAGAGGATGAGGAGGGAGGCGCAGACCAGCGGATAGGCGTCGACTATCCACAGCAGGCCGGTGGCACTGGGGCGCAGGTCCTCGGTGACGGACGGGACCGCGACGTGGAGCACGGTGGCGTCCAGGGCGACGAGCAGCAGACTGACGCAGAGGACGACGAGGACGACCCAGCGGTTGGTGCCGCCCGCGGCGGCACGGAGCCGTGTTCGGGCCGTGTTCGTCCGCTGCATCTGCGTACCTCCCAGTGTTTCCCTCGCGTTCGGCGGGCACCGGCCGGGGTGCGTGTCCTCGGGGCGGCCCGGCATCGACGGGCGAGTGAGCCGTCAGCGTACGCGAGTCCGAAGGGCGAGCGCGTGGTGCAGCTCTCACCGCGACGAGCCGCCCCGTGTGGCGTACGCCACTCCGATCGGCCCGCGAGGCAGGGGAATTACGGCCGGACGACGGCCCGGGGCAATTCCCGGACCGGCAAACCCGCTTCCGGAATCACGTCCGGCGGCAATAGGACGTGAGGTCGTGCGATTAGCCGACCGGGGTCGGACGAATTCACCGTACTGAGACCTACTCCACATCACATCGTCATCACGAAGGCACGGGATCGACCGGTCTCGCTACTCACTCCCTGTAACGTCGATTGGGTGCGTACCGACATCTTTGCCCGGCTGGACCGGGAGCCGGAACCGCCGAAGATAGAGGTCCCGCGGATGACCCGCACGCGTCTCGCCCTCTTCGGCGGGACGTCGGCGTTCTATCTCGCGATCGTCGTGGCCGTACTGCTCTCGACCTCGCTGGTGACCCTGGACTGGAAGATCATGCTCTTCCGTCCGTACCAGCAGTGGCCGGAGGTACACGGGTTCCTCGACTACTACGTCGTCCTCGGCCAGCGCGGCCCGACGGCCGTGATGGTGGCGGCCTGGCTGGGCTGGCGCTCCTGGCGCCAGCACACGCTGCGCCCTCTGCTGGCGCTCGGCGCCGCGCTGCTGCTGCTCAATGTCACGGTCGGCGCGGTCAAGCTCGGACTCGGCCGTCTCGGCCCTCACTACGCGACGCAGATCGGCTCCGCCGAGCTCTTCGCGGGCGGCGATATATTTCCGTCAGGACACACCGCCAACGCGGTCGTGACCTGGGGAATCCTGGCCTATCTGGCGACCACTCCGCGGGCCCGCCGCTACCTGTCCGCCCTGTCGGCCGTGGTGGCGCTGGGAGTCGGCCTCACCACCGTCTACCTCGGGACGCACTGGCTCAGCGACGTCCTGCTCGGCTGGGCCGCCGGTCTGCTCATCCTGCTCGCGCTGCCCTGGTGCGAGCCGGTGATCGGCCGGACGGAGGAGGCGGTCCTCGCCCTGCGCGACCGGCTGCGCGAGAGGCTGCGGGCCCGCCGCCGGCTGGTTCCGTCGCTCCCCGTCGCGACCGGTGGTCCGCGCCCGGTGCTCTTCCCACCGCGTCCGTCGGGGGCCGAGGAGCCGGTCCGCGAGAGCGTCGGCATCCGGAACGGCCGTGCCGCCGTCGGGCGGGGGGAGGGCCGGCTGGCCCCGCCGCTCACCGCCTCCCGGCCGCACGCGGCGCGCTCCGAGCGGACGCCGGTCACCCCGGCGGGCAGCCGTCGCCCGGGGCACTCGCGGCCTCTCACGGGCGGCTGAGCACCCGGGCACACGACCGTACGAGAAGGGCCCCGGCTCCCCGCCGGGGCCCTTCGTCTCATGGGGCGGGAACGCCGTCCGGAGCGCCGGCGGCGGCGTCAGCCGAGCCAGCAGCGGGTGACCGTACCGCCGTCCACCTCGAAGTTGATGCGCCCTTCCAGGTACTCCAGCGTGATGATCGAGCCGGCGGGCACGGACCGCACCACGCTCCAGCCGCGCAGCCCGGCGAGCCGCTCGGCCCGCTCCCGGGCAAGGCCCACATAGGCGTCGGGCGCGTCATCCTCGGGGGGTGCGGAAAAGTCGGGTTCCGGTGTCATGCGCCTCACGTTAGGCGGCCCCGGACGGTGACGGAAGCGCGCGGACGAGAGAGGCCCCAGCAAGCCCACGTACCCTGGCGGTCACGCTTGTGTCACAGGTTCTCGACATATGTTTGGCACAGGCTTCGTCACTCGTTCGGGCAGTTCCCAACCGATTCTCCCGTATTTTCGGACGCGCTCCGGGATATTGCGCCGGACTTCGGGGAATTCTGCTTCCCGGCCCGCCCGCGGAAATCCGTGGGCCCGCCACGGGCCGCACGGCATTCGTCCATTCCCTCCCCGGCGCACCCGGTTCCGCCGTCCGGAGCAGCCCGTCAGCCCCGCCTCCGGCCATCCGTCCCCCGACTCACGCATCATGTCCGGACGACCGGACCACCGGAGGTGGCGATGGGCACCGAGACCGCTCCCGCGGTCGTCGAATCAGCGCCGCACCGGCACGGGCGGGTCCTGATCGACTGGCTCACCACCACCGACCACAAGAAGATCGGGCACCTGTACCTGATCACGGCGTTCGTCTTCTTCCTGGCCGCCGGGCTCCTGGCGATGCTCATGCGGGCCGAGCTGGCCCGGCCCGGTCTCCAGCTGCTGGACAACGAGCAGTTCAACCAGGCGTTCACGCTGCACGGCACGATCATGCTGCTGCTCTTCGCGACCCCGACGTTCGCCGGTTTCGCGAACGAGCTGGTGCCGCTCCAGATCGGCGCCCCGGATGTCGCCTTCCCGCGGCTGAACATGTTCTCGTACTGGCTGTTCCTCCTCGGCGGACTGATGGTGGTCGGCGCGCTGCTGCTGCCCACCGGGCCGCCCGCCTTCGGTTGGACCGCCTACGCGCCGCTGAACGGTCTGGAGCGCTCCCCCGGCGTCGGCGCCGATCTGTGGATCATGGGGCTCGCGCTCTCCGGTTTCGGCACGATCCTCACCTCGGTGAACTTCCTGGCGACGATCATCGGGATGCGGGCGCCGGGCATGACCATGTTCCGGATGCCGATCTTCACCTGGAACGTCCTCTTCACCACGATCCTGGTGCTGCTGGCCTTCCCGGTGCTCGCCGCCGCACTGCTGGTGCTGGAGGCCGACCGCCGCTTCGGCTCGGTGGTCTTCGACGCCGCGAACGGCGGCGCGCTGCTGTGGCAGCACCTGTTCTGGTTCTTCGGCCACCCCGAGGTCTACATCATCGCCCTGCCGTTCTTCGGGATCATCAGCGAGATCATCCCGGTCTTCTCCCGCAAACCGATCTTCGGCTACGCCACGTTGGTGGGGGCCACCATGGCGATCACAGGGCTCTCCGTGGTGGTGTGGGCCCACCACATGTTCGTCACGGGCGCCGTACTGCTGCCGTTCTTCTCGCTGCTCTCCTTCCTCATCGCCGTCCCCACCGGCGTGAAGTTCTTCAACTGGACCGGCACGATGCTTCGGGGCTCACTGTCCTTCGAGACGCCGATGCTGTGGGCGGTCGGCTTCCTGGTGTCGTTCCTGTTCGGCGGGCTCACCGGGATCGTCCTGGCCTCGCCGCCGATGGACTTCGCCGTCACCGACTCGTACTTCGTCGTCGCCCACTTCCACTACACGGTCTTCGGCACCGTGGTCTTCGCGACCTTCGCCGGCTTCCACTTCTGGTGGCCCAAGTTCACCGGCAGGATGCTCGACGAACGGCTGGGCCGGATCCACTTCTGGACGCTGTTCGCCGGCTTCCACCTCACGTTCCTGGTGCAGCACTGGCTCGGCGCGGAGGGCATGCCCCGGAGGTACGCCGACTACCTCGAGGCGGACGGTTTCACGGCCCTGAACACCATCTCGACCATCGGCGCCTTCCTGCTGGGCCTCTCGACCCTCCCGTTCCTCTACAACGTCTGGCGGACCGCCAGGTACGGCGCGCGGGTCGAGGTCGACGACCCGTGGGGCTTCGGACGCTCTCTGGAGTGGGCGACCTCCTGCCCGCCGCCCCGCCACAACTTCGACTCCGTCCCCCGGATCCGTTCCGAGGCACCGGCGTTCGACCTCCACCACCCGGAGTTCGCGGCCGTCGAGCGGGCCGGGATCAGCCCTCCGGCCGCTCCGTGGCCCGGTGCAGGACGCGGGTCATCCGGTCCCGGGCGAAGGCGTCGATCAGCACGTCGGAAGGCTTGACCGGGATGAGCCGGACCGCGGCCACGACGCCCCCGGCGGCCGGATCGGCGGGCGCCACGGTCGGCGCGGGGACGCTGTCGGGCACCGCGTCGATCCGCACTCGGGCCGTGACGATCACGTCGGCCTCGAGCCCCGACGTGGCGCACGTGGTCGGGAGCGACTTCGGCGGGCGTCCGGGGACAGTGATCACGGTCGGTAGCCGAGCTGCGGGACCGTGGCCCAGTTCGTGTCCATGTCCCCCTGGGTGACCCAGCCCCGCCCGTCCTGCCAACGGGCCACGGACAGGCAGGTGTGACGGGTCTTCGGGGGCTCGGGCAGCCGCTCGAAGCGGACCGGCAGCAGCAGTCCGCGGGCCGTGTACGGCTCCGGGCTGTCGACAAACGCCTCGACACAGGCACGGGTGAGGGAACCGTCCGCCACCGGCCCGCCGCCGGTCTGCCCACCGGGACGCTGCGCCGGGTCGAACTCGCCCGCACCCTCGCCGGAGCCCCCCACACGCTCCTCCTGGACGAGCCCGGCGCGGGTCTGGACGCCGTCGAGACCGACGCCCTCGCCCGGGTCCTGGCGGCTCTCGCCGCGGAGGGGCTCACCGTCCTCGTCGTCGAACACGACCCGGACCTCGTCGAGCACATCGCCCACGCCGTGCACACCATGGAAGGAGGGCGGATCGTGTCATGAGCGTCGAGATCGAGCTGTGCGGCGTCCGCGTCCGCTACGGGCCCCTGGAGGCCCTGCACGGGATCGACCTGCCCGTGCCGTCCGCCACCGTCACGGTGCTCACCGGCCGCAACGGCGCGGGGCGCACGACCGCGCTGCGCGTCCTCGCCGGCACCGTGCCGCCGACCGCCGGACGGACCCTGTGGCGCGGCGCGGACGTGACCCGGATGCCCGCCCACGAGCGGGCGCGGCGCGGGCTGTGCCTCGTACCGGACCGGCGGGCCGTGTTCACCTCGCTGTCCGTGGCCGAGAACCTGGAGCTGGCCCCCGGGGACCCCGCGGACGCCCTGGCCGCCTATCCGGAGCTCTCCCGGCTCCTGGACCGCGCCGCCGGGACGCTCTCCGGCGGGGAACGGCGGATGCTGGCGGTCTCCCGCGCCCTGTCGGCGCCCGGGCGGGTGGTGCTGGTCGACGAACCCGTGCTCGGCATGTCACCGGGGGTGGCGGCCCGCACCCACCGGCTGCTCGCCGGCCTGGCCCGGTCCGCCGGCGCCGCCGTCGTGCTGGCCGAGCAGCGTGTCCCGTCCGGGCTGCCGCCCGGGACCCTGGTGCACGGGCTGCGGCGCGGCTCGCTCGCCTTCAGCGGGGAGGCCGCCGAGTTCACCCGGCGGTGAGCGGCGCGAAGCGCAGCATCATCCCGACCGCGATCCGGTCGGGGTCCGGCCCGACGATGCTCCGGTTCGCCGCGTACAGGGCCTTCCAGCCGCCGGTGACACCGAAGCGGCGGGCGATCGAGCCGAGCGTGTCGCCGGGCTGGACGGTGTGGACCCGCCCGCTCAGTCCGTACCGTTTCGAGCAGACCGGCCAGGCTCCCCATCCCTGGGTCCGCAGCACCGCCTCGGCGACCGTGATCTGCTGCTGCCGGGTCGCCAGATCGGCCCGCCGGGCGTACCGCAGCCCACCGTGCTCCTCCCAGGTCGGCTGCCAGAACTGGAGCCCGCCGTAGTAGCCGTTGCCGGTGGAGACGTGCCAGCGGCCACCGCTCTCGCACTCGGCGACGCAGCCCCACGGCCACTGGTCCTGGGCGCAGGCGTAGGGGGGGACGGGGACGGCGGAGGCGGACGCCGCGGCCAGGCCCGGGAGGAGGGCCGTCAGTACGGCGGAACAGGCACCGGCCGTCCACCATCGGAGCTTCGACATCGGGGCAGGCTAGGCGGGGCGAACTGGTCGGCGGACCGTGCCGCGCGGAACAACCCGCGCGCCCCACCCGGTCGGCGTCACGTCCGGGCGCGGGCCGCGGAGGAAGCGGGCCGGGCACCCGCCGCGGCAGGACGCCCGGACCCCGACCGGACACGGGCCGGAACCCGGTCGCGCTCGCGGACGCGGACGGCCCCCGCACAAGTTGTGGTACGCCGACGCGTGACCCCGGCCGAGCCTCTCCCGTTGAACTCTGCATGAGACGAGCCGGGAAACCGCCCGGTGTCGCACGAACGAGTCCAGGGAGCCCCCCGTGCCGCGCATGCTCGACGTCAGCGAGGACGTACGCGCCGAGATCGGCGACGAAGAAGCCGACCGGCTGCTCGCCGGCGACAACGCCCCGGGCAGCTACGACTGCACCTCCTGCCGCACGCCGGGCGACTCCGAGCAGGAGCGCACGAGCACGGTGCTGTTCGTCGGCGAGGAGACCGCCGTCCTGGCGTTCGCCCACGCCAGCTGCATTCCTTCCCAGGTCGTCCAGGTCGCCGAGGAGCAGCTCCAGGGCGCCGTCCGCTCCATCACGGCGACGGACGCGCTCACCGCCGCCCACCCGGAGCAGGCCGTTCTCGGCGTCACCAGCGGTCTGGTGCTGATCGAGGGCGAGCTGCACCCCGCGCTGGTCGTCGAACCGACCGCGCCGGTCGCCCGTCCCGGTACCGACGGGGAAAGCGACGAGTTCCTGCCTCTCCTGATCGAGCAGGGCTTCCTGCCGGTGAACGACCTGAACCAGCGGCCGGACACACTGCCGGGATGGTCCGTGCTGGTCGCCATGGGGCAGCTGCACTCGGTGCTCCAGCCCGGCACCGGCGGCGGCGGTCAGGCCGCCTGGTGGCAGGCCCATCAGCCGCTGCAGGTGACCGAGGGCTGGCGCGCGGCGGCGAACAAGTCGCACACCGTGCTGGTCTTCGCCGCTCCGGTGGGCTCGATCGGCCAGCAGCCACGCGAGGACCTGCTGCGCGACGCGCTGGAGAAGGCGGCGGCCAACGGCCGACTGGTGGCCGCCGCCATGCCGCTGGCCGGCACGTGACGGCAGGCGGGCGCCCCGGGGCGGGGCGGGCGCGCGGAACCGGGACGGTTCCGCGACCCCTGCGGGCGGCCCATTCCGGCGGTCGCCCGCATCCGACGGGCGACGGGGTCGTTGGCACCTACGTGCACGCCTACGAATCCCGCCGCCCGCCGTATCCGAGCCAGATCCCCTCCATGCGCCCGGCGCAGGACCTGATGGCCGACGGCCAGTCGGCCACGCCGATCTACGACGCCCTGTACTCGGAGTACCGCCGGACGTTCCGCACGCTCCCGGGCGATCGCAGCGGCGAGGAGGACCTGGTCTTCCGGTCCTTCGGAACGCCGGTCGGCGCGGGGACGGCGGGGACGCACACACAGGAACGCGGGTCCGCCCGGCACGCGGCCCCGCCGGTGTCCTGGACCGCGCAGCACCACCTTCCGGCGGCGCTGCCACCCGGCCCCCGCAGGGGCTTGTAGGACCGGGGACCACGCGGCGACGGCCGAGGGCCGGGGCATCCGCACATCGCCCCGGCCCTCGGTCGTCGTCCGTTTCCCGCCGCTACTTCTTGCGGCCCCGCTTCTCACGGACCCGTACCGAGATGTGGATCGGGGTGCCCTCGAAACCGAACTCCTCGCGCAGCCGGCGCTCGACGAAGCGGCGGTAGCCGGCCTCGATGAAGCCCGAGGCGAAGAGGACGAAGCGCGGCGGCTTGGTGCCCGCCTGGGTCCCGAAGAGGATGCGGGGCTGCTTGCCGCCGCGGATCGGGTGCGGGTGGGCGGCGACCAGCTCACCGAGGAAGGCGTTCAGCCGGCCGGTGGGGACGCGGGTCTCCCAACCCGCGAGGGCGGTCTCGATCGCAGGGACCAGCCGCTCCATGTGGCGGCCGGTCTGCGCGGAGACGTTGACGCGGGGCGCCCAGGAGACCTGCTGCATCTCGGTCTCGATCTCGCGTTCGAGGTAGTAGCGGCGCTCCTCGTCGAGGGTGTCCCACTTGTTGTAGGCGATGACGAGCGCCCGGCCGGCCTCGACGGCCATGGTGATGATGCGCTGGTCCTGCACCGAGATCGACTCGCTGGTGTCGATGAGTACCACGGCGACCTCGGCCTTCTCGACCGCGGCGGCGGTCCGCAGGGAGGCGTAGTAGTCCGCGCCCTCCTGGAGGTGGACGCGGCGGCGGATACCGGCGGTGTCCACGAACTTCCAGGTGGTGCCGCCGAGCTGGATCAGTTCGTCGACCGGGTCACGGGTGGTGCCCGCGAGTTCGTTGACGACCACGCGGTCCTCGCCGGCGACCTTGTTCAGCAGCGAGGACTTGCCGACGTTCGGACGGCCGATGAGGGCGATGCGGCGCGGGCCGCCCACGGTGTTGCCGAAGGTCTGGGCGGGGGCCTCGGGGAGGGCCTCGAGGACGGCGTCGAGCATGTCGCCGGTACCGCGGCCGTGGAGCGAGGACACCGGGTGCGGCATGCCGAGACCGAGCGACCACAGGGCGGTCGCGTCCGCCTCGCCGCTCTGGCCGTCCACCTTGTTGGCGCACAGCACCACGGGCTTGCCGGCCTTGCGCAGCAGCCGGACGACGGCCTCGTCCGTGTCGGTCGCCCCCACCGTGGAGTCGACGACGAAGACGACCGCGTCGGCGGTCTCGATCGCGTATTCGGCCTGGGCGGCGACCGAGGCGTCGAGGCCGAGGACGTCCTGCTCCCAGCCACCGGTGTCGACGACCTTGAAGCGGCGGCCGGCCCATTCGGCCTCGTAGGTGACGCGGTCACGGGTGACGCCCGGCTTGTCCTGGACGACGGCCTCGCGACGGCCGATGATCCGGTTCACCAGGGTCGACTTGCCGACGTTCGGGCGGCCGACGACGGCGAGTACGGGGAGGGGGCCGTGGCCCGCCTCCTCGATCGCGGTCTCGACGTCTTCGACGTCGAAGCCCTCTACCGCGGCGAGCTCCATGAACTCCGCGTACTCGGCATCGCCAAGCGCCCCGTGGTCGTGCTGGTCGTTCATGAAGTCCGTTCCTTGATCATTCGTGGTCGGTGGGTGCTGACCCACTACTCAGAGTCTCGCTCAGCGCCCGGTGAGGCGCCTGGCGTTCTTCAGGTGGGCGGTGAGCCGCTCCTGAATACGTATGGTGGCCTCGTCCATCGCCTTGCGGGTGCGGCGACCGCTGCCGTCGCCCGCCTCGAAGGCGTCGCCGAAGACGATGTCGACGCGGCCGCGCAGCGGCGGCAGCGCCTTGACCAGACGCCCGGGGCGGTCGGTGCTTCCCAGCACCGCGACCGGGACGATCGGCGCGCCACTGCGCACGGCGAAGTACGCCAGACCGGAGCGCAGGGAGGCGAAGTCACCCTCCCCCCGGGTGCCCTCCGGGAAGATCCCGAGGACGCCACCGTGCTCCAGCACGCCCAGGGCGTCGGATATGGCGGTCCGGTCGGCGCGCGACCGGTCCACCTTCAGCTGGCCGATGCCCTCCAGGAACCGCCCGAGAGGCCCGACGAATGCCTCCCGCTTGATCAGGAAGTGCACGGGCCGGGGAGCGGTACCCATGAGCATGGGCCCGTCGATGTTGTGCGCGTGGTTGACGGCGAGGATGACGGGGCCCGTGGCCGGTACCCGCCAGGCGCCGAGGACGCGCGGTTTCCACAGGCCGTACATGAGCCCGATGCCGATACCGCGCCCGACGGCGGCGCCCCTCGCGGAGGGCGGGGTCGCGCGGCGGTCGCCCGCTCCCCCGTGCCCGCGGCTGCGCCCGGCCTCCGCGCCGTTCCGGCCGAGCGCCCGTCGCCGTTCGCTCACTCGGGACGCTCCACCCGCGTCGCGTCGCCGTCGCGCCGCTCCTCGACGAGGGTCACGACGCACTCGATGACCTGGTCCAGGGTGAGGTCGGTGGTGTCGACCTCGACGGCGTCGCCCGCCTTGGCCAGCGGGGACGTCGTGCGGCTGGAGTCGGCCGCGTCCCGCTTGATCAGGGCCTGCCGGGTGGCGGCCACGTCGACGCCCTTGAGTTCGCCGGAGCGGCGGGCGGCACGGGCCTCCGGAGAGGCCGTGAGGAAGATCTTGAGGTCCGCGTCGGGCAGGACCGTGGTGCCGATGTCCCGGCCCTCGACGACGATGCCCTGCTCGGCGCTCCCGGCGATGGTCCGCTGGAGTTCGGTGATCAGGGCCCGCACCTCGGGGACGGCGCTGACCGCGCTGACCTTGGAGGTGACCTCCTCGGTCCGGATGGGTCCCGCGGCGTCGAACCCGTCGACGGTGATCGTCGGGCGGTTCGGGTCGGTGCCCGAGACGATGACGGGCTTGGCGGAGGCGTTCGCGACGGCTTCGGCGTCGTCGACGTCGACACCGTTGCTGAGCATCCACCAGGTGATCGCCCGGTACTGCGCACCGGTGTCCAGGTAGCTCAGTCCCAGCTTGGCGGCAACCGCCTTCGAGGTGCTCGACTTGCCCGTGCCAGAGGGGCCGTCGATGGCGACGATCACGGATTCCACGGTGGGGGACACCTTCCTGGGTACGCGGTGAGCCCCGGCGGACACGCGAGGGACTCCCCCAAGGTTACCGACTGACGCCACCCGTTCGGCCCCACCGGGGCGGCGGACCGGCCCCGGACCGCGTCGAGCGGGCCGGAACCGGGGGCCGCCGGGGCTCAACTCGTCCGCAGCGACCAGCCGCGCTCCCGCAGCGCCGTGCCCAGGACGGGGGCCGCCGAGGGCTCCACCATCAGCTGGACGAGTCCCGCCTGCTGGCCGGTGGCGTGCTCGATGCGGACGTCCTCGACGTTGACACCCGCCCGGCCGGCGTCCGCGAAGATGCGGGCCAGCTCGCCGGGCTGGTCGCTGATGAGGACGGCGACGGTCTCGTACTGCGCCGGGGCGGCGCCGTGCTTGCCCGGCACCCGGGCCCGGCCCGCGTTGCCGCGGCGCAGGACGTCCTCGACCCCGGTGGCGCCGACGCTGCGCTTGTCCTCGTCGGAGGACTGGAGCGAGCGCAGCGCCCGCACCGTCTCGTCCAGGTCGGCCGCGACGCCCGCGAGCACGTCCGCCACGGGTCCGGGGTTGGCGGACAGGATCTCGATCCACATCCGGGGGTCGGAGGCCGCGATCCGGGTGACGTCACGAATCCCCTGTCCGCAGAGCCGCACCGCCGTCTCGTCCGCCTCCTCCAGGCGCGCCGCGACCATCGAGGACACCAGTTGCGGGGTGTGCGAGACGAGCGCGACGGCCCGGTCGTGGGCGTCCGCGTCCATGACCACGGGGACGGCCCGGCACAGCGCGACCAGCTCCAGGGCCAGGTTCAGCACCTCGGTGTCGGTGTCCCGGGTCGGCGTGAGCACCCAGGGCCGTCCTTCGAACAGGTCGGCGGTGCCCGCGAGCGGGCCCGAGCGTTCCTTCCCGGACATCGGATGGGTGCCGATGTAGGCGGTGAGGTCGAGCCCCAGGTCCGCCAGCTCCCGCTGGGGACCTCCCTTGACGCTGGCCACGTCGAGGTACCCCCGGGCGAGCCCGTCCCGCATCGCCTCGGCGAGGGTGGCCGCCACGTGCGCAGGCGGTACGGCGACGATGGCGAGGTCGACGGGTCCTCCGGGGGCCTCGTCCGTGCCGGCGCCGAGCGCCGCGGCGGTACGGGCGCGCGCCGGGTCGTGGTCGCGCAGGTGGACGGCGATGCCGCGTCCGGCGAGCGCGAGCGCCGCGGACGTGCCGATCAGGCCGGTCCCGATGACGAGTGCGGTCCTCACCGGACGACGTCCCCGTCCGGGGCGGCCCGGAAGCCGACGTCCCCGCAGGGGTGTCCGGTCTCGTCCCGCCCCGTCCGTACGGCGCCTGGGACCGCTCGTACCGTCACGTCCTCCTCCTTCGGATCGCACGAGAGTGTCCCGGTCAGCCTACGGGCTGTCCCGCCGTCGCCGGTGGCTCGGTGGGCGGGGCGGGGCACCGGCCGGGGGACGGTCCCGCTCGGTGCCCGCCGCGGACCGGCCCCGCCGTCGCCGGCCGGACCCCTCGGCGGGCACAGCGGGTACAAAGGAAGGCATGCTGCTGCACGTCGTACCGCTGGACGCGTGGTCCGCCGGCCCCGCGCTCCCTTACACCCCGCCCTCCCTGTCGTCCGAGGGGTTCGTGCACTGCTCGGCGGACGAGGCGTCGGCGCTGGCCGTCGCCGACGCGCGCTACCGGGACGTCGCGGGGCCTCTCCTGGTGCTGGTGGTGGACGAGAGCCGGCTGTCCGGCGAGGTCCGCTGGGAGGGCTCCCGGGACGCGCTGTTCCCGCACGTCCACGGGCCGATCGAACGGGAGGCGGTCACCGCGGTCCTGGAGGTGCGCCGGGACGCGGACGGCCGGGCACGGGAGCTGGTCCCCTGGGACCAGTGGCAGGGCCCCTGACCCGTGTGGGCGTGTCGGTACGCCGCGGGCGGGGCGAGGCGGCCAAGCTGTCCGGCATGACTCCAGATGTCACGACCCGCCGTACCGCGCTGCTGGCCGGCGCGGGGAGCGTCGCCGCCCTCGCCACCGGTTGCGGTTCGGACGGCGGCCAGGACGCCGGTGCCACGGACAGCCCGCCCGCGAGCGCCCCGGCGTCGGCCACCACGACGAACATCCCCTCGGCCGCCACCAGCGGACCGGCCTCCGCGTCCGCCGGCGAGGTGCTCGCACGGACCTCCGACATCCCGGTCGGCGGCGGCACCGTCTTCCCCGAGGCGAAGGTGGTGGTCACCCAGCCCACGTCCGGGACCTTCAAGGCGTTCTCGGCGATCTGCACCCACCAGGGATGCACGGTGAACAAGGTCGCGGACGGCACGATCGACTGCCCCTGCCACGGTTCCAGGTTCCGCGTCGCGGACGGCTCGGTGGCCCAGGGTCCCGCGCCCCGGCCGCTCCCCGAGGAGCCCATCACCGTGTCGGGGGACACGATCACCCTCGCTTGACTTCCGCTCCGCGGGGCGCCGGTCTTCGTGCCGTCCGAGGCCATGCCCTCGCGCAGACTCCGACGGGGAATGCCCCCGAGGGGCGCCCGCACCAGCCTGCGGGTCAGAGCACTTCGCGGTACCTCTTCGCCAAAGAGCCGACCCGACGCGCCGTGATCAGTCCCGGTAGCCTCTCGCCCATGGATCCGGCAGACCTGGTGCGCCACCACACCGTCTACTCCTGTGTCATGGGGTCGCGCGCCTTCGGCCTGGCCACCGAGGGCAGCGACACCGACCGCCGGGGTGTCTACCTCGCCCCGGCGCCGCTCTTCTGGCGGTTCGAGAAGCCGCCGGCGCACGTGGAGGGGCCAGGCGAGGAACAGTTCAGCTGGGAGCTGGAACGCTTCTGCGAGCTGGCCTTGCGCGCCAACCCGAACGTCCTGGAGTGCCTCCACTCCCCGCTCGTCGAGCATCTCGACGGCACCGGCCGTGAGCTGCTCGCGCTGCGCGGGGCGTTCCTCTCCCGCCGGGCGCACGGGACCTTCGTCCGGTACGCCGGCGGCCAGCGCCGCAAGCTCGAAGCCGACGTCCGCCGGTACGGGGCACCGCGCTGGAAGCACGCCATGCACCTGCTGCGGCTGCTGACGAGCTGCCGCGACCTGCTGCGCACGGGTGAACTCGCCCTGGACGTCGGAGACGAGCGGGACCGCCTGCTCGCGATCAGGCGCGGCGAGGTGCCGTGGGACGAGGTCGAGTCCTGGATGAACCGCCTCACCGAGGAGGCCGACCGGGCCTCCGTGCGCAGTCCGCTCCCGGCGGCTCCCGACCACGACCGGGTCGAGGACTTCCTGATGCGCGCCCGCCGCGCGTCAGTCCCGCGCGAGCCGGGTCCGGACGAGGAGGTCGTGCAGGGCGTCGTGCGTCCCGGGGGCGGGGGCGTCGGCCAGGGCTGACGCCTCCTGCGCCGCGTCGAGGACCGTGTGCAGCGTTTCGACGTCGGCGCGCACCCGGGCCGGGTCCACCTCCGCGGGTCCGTGCTCGGCCGCCGACTTGGCCTCGACGAGCCCGGGCAGGTGGCCGGGGGCCTCCGGCACCTCTCCGACGAGCGTGGGCAGATGCGCCTGCACCTCGCCCGCGCGCATCAGATGGATGCCCGTGAGGAGCGCGCGGAAGGTGTAGAGCAGCGGCTTCAGCTCCCCCGTCCTCTCGAAGCGCCGCCACTGCGTCCCGGCGAAGCCTCGGTAGTGGTGGGCGTGGTGGCGGGTGAGCACTCGGGGCGCGAGCGAGACCAGTTCGGCGTGCGCCTCGGTGGTGCGGACGACGAGCGGCGACAGCAGCTGCTCGAGCACGTAGCCGTTGCGGCGCAGCATCAGCAGGACGAACTTCCGCAGGTCGTGGGTGACCAGGTCCATCTCGACGCCGTCCCGGTCCCCCGTCCGGGAGCGGGTCTCCTCCGGCTCGTGCAGGCCGATCAGCCCGGCCACCGGCAGCAGATGGGCACCGCGCAGATCCACGTCCGAGTCCCGGGACGGAAAGCCGTAGAGGTGCGCGCCGGAGACGGTGGCGAAGACGAGGGGGTCGGCCTGCTCCGCCACGACGGCGGAGAGGTCGGCATCGGGGATGAGGGGCCGGGTCATGGCACCAGCCTCCCAGAGGGCGTCAGGCGTCCCAGAGGGTGCCCAGGGCCAGGAGCTCGTCGCGGTACTCGATCCGCTCCGCCCACTCCTCGGGCCACGCCCCGGCGCCGAGGTGCGCCCCCGCGAACGCGCCGGTCAGGCAGGCGATCGAGTCAGAGTCGCCGCGGGTGCAGGCGGCCCGCCGCAGGGCCGTGACCGGCTCGTCGGGGAAGAGCAGGAAACTCAGCAGCCCGGTCGCGAACGCCTCCTCGGCGATCCAGCCGTCGCCGGTGTACTCGCACGGGTCGACCTCCGGGTCGGCCGTGCGCAGGACGCCCGCCAGCCGCTCCAGGACGGCCAGGCACTCGTCCCAGCCGCGGGCCATGAAGTGTTCCGGCGTCGGGTCCTGGGCGCGGGCCCACAGGTCGCCCAGCCAGTCGGCGTGATAGCGGGAGCGGTTCTCCAGCGCGTAGGAGCGGAGTTGTCCGACCAGGCCGAGCGGTTCGGCGCCCTGGGCCAGCAGGTACGCGGCGCGGGCCGTCAGGTCCGATGCGGCCAGGGCCGTGGGGTGGCCGTGGGTGAGTCCGGACTGGAGCTGGGCGGCGCCCGCGCGCTGTTCGTCGCTGAGCCCGGGGACGAGGGCGACAGGCGCCACCCGCATGTTGGCGCCGCATCCCTTGGAGCCGATCTGGGCGGCCTGCTGCCAGGGCCGGTCGCCGGCGAGGAGCTCGCAGGCGCGCAGGCAGGTGTTCCCGGGGGCGCGGTTGTTCTCCGGGGAGTGGTACCAGTCGACGAACTCCTCCCGGACGGGGCGGGTCATGCGCTGGGGGGTGAGCACGCCGCGGTCCGTGGCGGTGCGGATGCCGCGGCCGAGGGCGAGGGTCATCTGGGTGTCGTCGCTGACGTATGCCTTCGTCCGCCCCTGGAGTTCCAGGTGCCGCCAGGGGCCGAACTTCGCGAGGATGCCGGGCACGTCGTTGAACTCGGTGGGGAAGCCGAGGGCGTCACCGAGGGCGAGTCCGATCAGGGAGCCGGTGGCGGCCTGCTTCGTCGCGGTGCGGGTGGGGCTCACGTGGGGGTCCTTCCGGTCGCAGCAGCGGCGGGTGGAGGCCCGTGGCCTCCCCCGCCCGGTAGAGAGCGGCCGGTTTCCCCCGTCCGCCGGTGAGACGCGGCGGCCCCGCCACGGCCTGGACGAAGCCGGGCGTGGCGAGGACCTTGCGTCGGAAGTTGGGGCGGTCGAGCGTGATGCCCCAGACGGTCTCGTACACCTGTCGCAGCTCGCCGAGGGTGAACTCGGGAGGGCAGAACGCGGTGGCGAGGCAGGTGTACTCCAGTTGGGCGCCGACCCGGTCATGGGCGTCGGCGAGGATCCGGTCGTGGTCGAAGGCGAGCGGCCCGTGCGCCCCGTAGGGCGTCCAGCGCGCCTGGGCGGCGTCGCCGCCGCCGAGCGGCTCGGGCGGGTCCGGGACGAGCGCGGTGTAGGCGACGGAGACGACCCGCGTCCTCGGGTCGCGGCCGGGGTCGCTGTAGGTCCGCAGCTGGGCGAGGTGAAGTCCGGCGGCGGTGTCCGGGGAGAGGCCGGTCTCCTCCGCGAGTTCGCGGCAGGCGGCCTGTTCGGCGGACTCGTGGGGCAGCACGAAGCCGCCGGGCAGGGCCCAGGAACCGGCGTACGGCTCCTGGGCGCGTTCCACCAGCAGGACGTGCAGGCGGCCCTCGCACAGGGTGAGGACGGCGAGGTCGACGGTGACGGCGAAGGGCTCGAACGCGCGCCGGTCGTAGCCCTCGGGGGCGCGGGAGCCGGTCATCGGCGCCCCGGAAGGGGGGCGGCGAGGTGACTGCCCTCGACGAGCAGGGCGTCGACGGCGGCGACGGCGGTGGCGAGCCGCTCCTCGTGCGGTCCGGTGAGCACGGCGGTCCGGCGTCCGGTGAGGGAGAGCCGCGCGAGGAGGCGTGCGGTCATCCAGGGCCGCAGGTGCTCCCCGTCGGGCGGCCCGTCGTCCTCGAAGGCCACGCCCCGGTGGTCGGTGAGCAGCCACAGGTGCTGTCGGCCGCGGGCGGCGACGGCCCCGGTGGCGGGGCTGGCGGTGCCCAGGTACCGCTCGTGCCGGATGGTGGTGGCGAAGGCGTCGGTGTCGCAGATGAGCACGGGCGACCCGGCCCGTGCGGCCTCCTCCTCGAGTTCCGCCTGGCGCTGGGCGATGACCGGGAAGTCGCCCGAGCGGAGGGTGACGTCCCGCCAGGTGGCCCCGGGCCGCCGGGCGCGGAGTTCGGCGAGCCGGAGCTCGCCGTACGCGCGTCCGTACTCCGGTACGTACCGAGTGTCCGCCCAGACACCGCCACGGCCTCGGTAGTGCTCGGTCAGGGCGAGCGCCAGGGTGGTGGTGCCGGAGGACTCGGCGCCGAGGACGACCACACGACGGGTGAGCGCGGCGCGCACCGGCGGCTTCAGGTACTCCCAGCAGGCGGCGGGGTCCTCGCGGACGGCGGTGCCGGAGACGGGGAAGCGCGTCCGGTCCGGGTCGACGTACACGACGTCGGCGTCGAAGCGGCGGCCGAGCTCCTCACCGCGGGCATCCGAGGTGAAGACCACGTCGACGCGCTCGGGGACCGCGGCGCGGAGGACGGCCATGCGCGAGGCCCGGACGTCGGGGCCCTGGAGGTCCACGGTGATGTCGTCGACTGCGCCGACCACCAGGACGTCGGGGTGGATCTCCCGCATCCAGGCGACGCGGTCCGCCGGCGGCAGGCTGTCCACGGAGGAGGCGCGGACGAGTACGGTGAGGCGCTCGCAGCGGTCGCGGGCGGTGTCGACGAGGTGGTGGTGGCCGGCGTGCGGCGGGTGGAACCTGCCGAGGACCAGGCCGTGCCCGTAGCGCTTCACGCCGCCGCCTCCGGGGGGAGGCCGCCCCGGCCCGCGGCGTCCCCGCTCCGGCCGCGCAGGCCGAGGACGCAGAGCGCGCCGCTGCCGAAGTCCAGGGCCGCGGTCGAGCCGACCGGGGTGGCCAGGGCGGTGGAGAGCGGTTGCCGTAGGGGTTCCGGCATGTGCGCGAGGCTCACGCCCACCTCCGATAAGAGTCTTCTTGACTATAAAGAAGGCGGGTCCCGGCCACAAGAGCGAACCGGCGGGAGCAAGGCGAAGGCCCGTGGCCGCCGGTGGCGGTCACGGGCCTTCGCGGGCCGCGCGGGGTCGGCGTCACATGCCGACTTCCTTCATCAGCATGCCGACCTCGGTGTTGGTCAGGCGGCGCAGCCAGCCCGACTTCTGGTCGCCGAGCGAGATCGGCCCGAAGGCGGTGCGGACCAGCTTCTCGACCGGAAAGCCCGCCTCGGCGAGCATCCGGCGCACGATGTGCTTGCGGCCTTCGTGCAGCGTGACCTCGACCAGGTAGTTCTTGCCGGTCTGCTCCACGACCCGGAAGTGGTCGGCGCGGGCGTAGCCGTCCTCCAGCTGGATGCCGTCCTTGAGCCGGCGGCCGACCTCACGCGGCAGCGGGCCGGTGATGGCGGCCAGGTAGGTCTTCTTCACGCCGTACTTGGGGTGCGTCAGACGGTGGGCCAGCTCACCGTGGTTGGTGAGCAGGATGATGCCCTCGGTCTCGGTGTCGAGCCGGCCGACGTGGAACAGGCGGGTCTCGCGGTTGGTGACGTAGTCGCCGAGGCACTGGCGCCCGTCCGGGTCCTCCATGGTGGAGACGACGCCGGCCGGCTTGTTCAGCGCGAAGAAGAGGTGCGACTGGGTGGCGACGGTGAGACCGTCCACCTTGATCTCGTCCTTCTCGGGTTCGACGCGCATGCCCTGCTCGATCACGATCTGGCCGTTGACCTCGACGCGGCCCATGTCGATCAGCTCTTCGCAGGCGCGCCGCGAGCCCATGCCGGCCCGCGCGAGCACCTTCTGCAACCGCTCGCCTTCCTGCTCGGCACCGGGGAAGGTCTTGGGAGCCTTGACCTGCGGCTTGTCGGCGTACCGCTCCCGGTTGCGCTCTTCGGCGCGTGCGTCGTACTCACGCGAGCGGGCGGGCGCCGTACGGCCGCCACCGCGCTGCGGGGACTGCCGGGGGCCTCCCTTGGCACCGCCGCGGGCGGCGGAGCCGCGACCGCGCTTGGGCCCCTCGGAGGGACCGCCCACGTCGTAGCTGCGCTCCTCGGGGCGCGGCTTGCGCGGCTTGCCGCCGCTCTGCCGGTCGTCGCGACTGTTGCCGGCACCGCGGTGGTTGCCGCGCCCGCCGCCGCTGCTGCCGCCGCGGCCGCCGCTGTTGCCACCACGGCTCCCGCCGTTGTTTCCGCTGCTGTTCCTGCCGCTGCTGCTTCGCATCAAATTTCCGTCTTGTCGTCTGCGTCCTCGGAACCCGGCGCATCTGGTGCGTCCGGGTCGAACGACGGCACCCCTTCCAGCGTCTCCGCCTCGATCGCGTCCGCCTCGGGGAGGAAGGGCGCGAGTTCGGGGAGTTCGTCCAGGCCGCGCAGGCCCATCCGCTCCAGGAAGTAGTTCGTCGTCCTGTACAGGATCGCACCTGTTTCGGGTTCCGCGCCCGCCTCCTCCACCAGACCGCGCTGGAGAAGGGTCCGCATGACCCCGTCACAGTTCACTCCGCGCACCGCGGAGACCCGCGAACGGCTGACCGGCTGGCGGTACGCGACGACGGCGAGGGTCTCCAGGGCCGCCTGGGTGAGCCGTGCCTGACGGCCGTCGAGGGCGAAGCGCTCGACGGCGGCGGCGTGCTCGGCGCGGGTGGAGAAGCGCCAGCCTCCGGCGACCAGGCGCAGCTCGAAACCGCGGCCCTGGACGGTGTACTCGTCCGCGAGTTCGCGCAGGGCGTCGCCGACCTCGCGGCGGCTCCGCTCCAGGACCTTCGCGAGGTGCTCCTCGGTCGCGGGTTCGTCGACCACCATCAGGACGGCCTCGAGGGCGGGCTTGAGGTCGCTCATACCGTGTCCTCCGTCGCGCGGTCGAATTCGTCGGTGACCCGGGTCGCGCCGTCGCCGCCGGTCCAGGAGACGGTGAGCTCCCCCAGGGCGTCCTCCTGGTCGAGGGCGACGGCGCACTCCCGGTACAGCTCCAGGAGGGCGAGGAAGCGGGCGACGACGGTCAGGGTGTCCTCGGCGTCCTCGGCGAGCTCCCGGAAGCTGACCGTCCCGCGCTCCCTGAGGAGTGCGGCGAGGACCTCGGCCTGCTCACGGACGCTGACGAGCGGGGCGTGGATGTGGTCGACGTACACCTGGGGCGCGGGCCGGGGCCGCATGGCCTTCGCGGCCAGCCGGGCGAATCCTTCGGCGCCGATGCCGAGGACGACCTCGGGGAGCAGCGCCGCGTGGTGCGGCTCCAGGCCGACGGTGCGGGGGAAACGCAGGCCCTCGGTGTCCCATCGCCCGTCGAGGATCTCGGCGATCCGCTTGTACGCGCGATACTGGAGCAGCCGGGCGAAGAGCAGGTCCCGCGCCTCCAGGAGGGCGAGGTCGGCCTCGTCCTCCACCTCGGCCGCGGGCAGCAGGCGGGCGGCCTTGAGGTCGAGCAGGGTAGCGGCGACGACGAGGAACTCGGTGGTCTGGTCGAGGTCTCCCTCGGGCCCCATGGCGCGGAGGTGTGCCATGAACTCGTCGGTGACCTGTGAGAGGGCGACCTCGGTGACGTCGAGCCGGTGCTTGGAGATCAGCTGGAGCAGCAGGTCGAAGGGTCCCTCGAAGTTCGCCAGCCGCACGGTGAACCGGCCGTCGCCGGCGGAGGCCCCGTCGGCCTCCCGCGGGCCACCCGCCGGGACAGGCGTGCCGGCAGGCGGGCGGTCGGCGGCGTCCGCCTGGTCGTCCGCCTCGTCATCCGGCGGAACCTCCGGTGCGGCGGGAGACGTCTCCGGCAGTGTTCCGGGCGGGCCGGGCGGGTCCGCGTGTGCCGTGCCGCCGGGGTCCGCCGGGGCCGCGCCGGGGCCGCGTCCGAGGACGCGTCGGCGGGACGGGCGGGACGTTTCGGCGGACGGCGGGGGCATCGGGGTCCAGAAGGGGAACGGAAGAGCGGCAGGCCCGCAGGCTACCGTCAGCGGCCCCTCAGGCGGCGCACGAGGATGCTCGCGTCGCCGCGGGATTCCAGGTCCGCCAGGACCACCGCCACCGCCTCGCGGACGATCCGGCCGCGGTCCACGGCGAGGCCGTGCTCGCCCCGGAGCACCAGGCGCGCGTGTTCCAGGTCCATCAGCTCCTCGGCGGACACGTAGACCGTGATCTTCTCGTCGTGCCGCTCCCGTCCGCTCGGCCGCCGGTTCGGCGACCGGCCCCGGCGTCGCGCCGGCGGGGGGCCGGCGGGTTCGGCGGTGCGAGCCCGAGGTTCCGACGCGGGCTCCGGCTCCGCCGCCGTGTGCTCCGTCGGTGCCGAGCCCTCCGCCGCCTCCGTGTCGCTCTCGCCCGCGGGGGCCGGCACCCGGGCCTCGCCCCGCCGCGGTGACGACGCCTGCAGCGCCATCCCCCCGGTCGTACGGAACAGTTCGTCGGCGCCGGGCAGACTCACTCGGCGTGACACCGGGCGAGCACCTCCCTGGCGAGCTGGCGGTAGGCGGCGGCGCCCACGGAATTGGAGGCGTAGGTCGTGATGGGCTCGCCGGCGACCGTGGTCTCCGGGAAGCGCACGGTCCGGCCGATCACCGTGTGGTACACGTGGTCGTCGAATGCCTCGACGACGCGGGCGAGCACCTCACGGCTGTGCACCGTCCGGGAGTCGTACATCGTGGCGAGGATGCCGTCGAGTTCCAGCTCGGGGTTGAGCCGCTCCTGGACCTTCTCGATCGTCTCGGTCAGCAGAGCCACGCCGCGCAGGGCGAAGAACTCGCACTCGAGGGGCACGATGACCTTGTGAGCGGCCGTCAGGGCGTTCACGGTGAGCAGGCCGAGCGAGGGCTGACAGTCGATCACGATGTAGTCGTAGTCGTTCATCAGGGGCTTGAGGGCCCGCTGGAGCGTCGACTCGCGCGCGACCTCGCTGACCAGCTGTACCTCGGCGGCCGAGAGGTCAATGTTGCTCGGCAGCAGGTCCATGTTGGGCACGGCGGTCTTGAGGAGCACCTCGTCCGCCGACATGCCCCGCTCCATGAGCAGGTTGTAGACGGTGAGGTCGAGCTCCATCGGGTTCACGCCGAGACCGACCGACAGGGCTCCCTGCGGGTCGAAGTCGACGAGCAGGACCCGGCGGCCGTACTCCGCGAGCGCGGCACCCAGGTTGATGGTCGACGTGGTCTTGCCGACGCCGCCTTTCTGGTTGCACATCGCGATGATCTTCGCGGGCCCGTGGTCGGTGAGCGGGCCCGGGATCGGGAAGTACGGCAGGGGCCGTCCGGTGGGGCCGATCCGCTCGCGGCGCTGCCGGGCAGCGTCGGGTGCGAGCGTGGCCGCGTACTCCGGGTCGGGCTCGTACTCGGCGTCAGGGTCGTAGAAGTGCCCCTCGGGCACCTCGTCGTAGGCGGCGAAGTGGGTGGACTCTCGGCCACTCTCGTTGCCGGCCGTGGCGTTCACGTGTAGGCCGTCCATCATCTTCATCGTGTGGGCTGTCGTCATGGGCTGATCGGCCGCGTGGGCCGCGGAGGTTCGGACAGCGACGGAGCCGACAGGGATTCCTGGCTGTCCACCCCCGGGAGTAAATGTCGACTCATTCACAAGTCGTCTTACCTCCTTGGATGTGACCAGGAACATTTATCGATAGGTCAGCGTGGCACCATGCCGACGGTTGGCGACTCTATGGCGTGTCACCGGTCCGCAGCAACACAATCCGCCGGACCCGGCACGATGTGTCGGCAACCGAACACCCCGCTGTCAAGGGTGCACGGCCACGCATCCGCACGTTTCAGGGGGGCGCGAAACGGTTAAAGGGTTACGTTCGAGGCGAGTTGAACAGGGCCTCCGGCGTGGCCGGACACACATCCGGCCGGACCTTGCTCGACAAGGTCCGGCCGGATGCGTGAGGTTGACGACGCGCCTTGACGGCGGGTCGGCGGGGGTCAGCCCAGGAGGGTGCCGAGCTCGACGTGCTCGAGACCGTGCGCCTCGGCGACCTCCTTGTAAACCACCTTGCCGTCATGGGTGTTGAGGCCCAGAGCGAGCGAGGCGTCACGGCGCAGGGCCTCGACCCAGCCGTTGTTCGCCAGCGACACGATGTAGGGCAGCGTGGCGTTGGTGAGCGCGTAGGTGGAGGTGTTGGGCACCGCGCCCGGCATGTTGGCGACGCAGTAGAAGACCGAGTCGTGAACCCGGAAGGTCGGCTCGGCGTGGGTGGTCGGGTGGGAGTCCTCGAAGCAGCCGCCCTGGTCGATGGCGATGTCGACAAGGACACTTCCGGGCTTCATCTTGGCGACCAGCTCGTTGGTGACCAGCTTCGGAGCCTTGGCGCCCGGGATGAGGACGGCGCCGATGACGAGGTCGGCCTCGACGACCGCCTTCTCCAGCTCGAAGGCGTTGGAGACGACCGTCTTCACCTTGGTGCCGAAGATCTTGTCGGCCTCGCGGAGCTTGTTGATGTCGCGGTCGAGCAGGGTCACATGGAAGCCCATGCCGACGGCGATCTGGGTGGCGTTCCAGCCGGAGACGCCGCCGCCGATGACGACGGCCTCGCCGGCGTGGGTGCCGGGCACTCCGCCGGGGAGCACGCCGCGGCCGCCGACCGAGCGCATCAGGTGGTAGGCGCCGACCTGGGGGGCGAGGCGGCCCGCGACCTCGGACATCGGGGCGAGCAGCGGGAGCGCGCGGTTCGCGGTCTCGACGGTCTCGTACGCGATGGCGGTGGTGCCCGACGCGAGGAGGGCGTCCGTGCACTCACGGGAGGCGGCGAGGTGCAGGTAGGTGAAGAGGGTCTGGTCCTTGCGGAGGCGGTGGTACTCCTCCGCGATGGGCTCCTTGACCTTGAGCAGCAGGTCGGCGGTGGCCCACACCTCGTCGGCGGTGGGCAGGATCCGCGCACCGGCGGAGACGTACTCCTCGTCGGGGATCGAGGAGCCGAGACCGGCGTTCCGTTCGACGAAGACCTGGTGGCCGTTCCGGACGAGCTCGTGGACACCGGCGGGGGTGATGGCCACGCGGAACTCGTTGTTCTTGACCTCGCGGGGGATGCCGACCTTCATCGTCGATCACGGTCCTTGAATCAGGGGGAAACTGGGGGCATAGCGATACATACCCATATGCATGACAGCACACCGGGGCAGACCGCGTTCGATTGCGGCCAGACCAGTCTAATGAAGGAGTTCCCGCTGTCTAGCCTTGCAAAGCATTAATCTTCGACAGAAGCACTGCGGATTTCGCAGGCGGAGGGGTGGGGCTGGAGGAGCCGGTCCGCCGCGGACCGGTGCAGTCGGGCCGCCGCCGGATCGCCGAGCCGGTCCAGGGTGTCGGCCAGTCTGAGCTGGAGCGCCGCCTGGAGCCGCACGTCCTGCGCCCGGCGCGCCCATTCCACCGCCTCCTCGCAGGTCCGCAGGGACTCCTGGGGCCGCCCCGCGTACTCCTGGACCCGGGCCACCTCGCTCAACGCCCTCGCGTAGCCGGGAAGATCGGCCTCGCGGCGGCAGCCCGCGGCGGCGGCCCGCCAGTGCCGCAGGGCCTCCCCGTAGCGGCCGGCGTAGGTCTGCACCGCGCCGAGCCGCGCGTAGAGCCGGGCCTGGTCGGCCCGCTCGTCCCGGGCCAGTCGCTGGGCCAGGGCGCGGGCGTACCAGTCCCCGGCGCGCTGCCAGTCCCCCAGCTCCTGGTAGGACCCGCCTACGGATTCCATCGCCCGGCCGATCGCGTAGGGGTCGTTCGCCGCCCGCCCGGCGTCCAGCGCGGTCCGGTACCGGGCGAGGGCCTCCCGGGTCCGGCCGGTGCCCGCGTCCAGGTCGGCCAGGTTCAGCAGGGCCGCGGCCCGCTCCCGGTGCAGTCCGCGCCGCTCGGCGACGTCCAGGACCAGCCGGTGCAGTCCGTACAACTCGGGCGCCGCGGCCCGCGCGCCGCGGTGCGCGGTGAGCGCCCGGACCAGGGCGGCGATCAGCCGTCGGGCCAGGGTGTCGAACTCGCCGTCGGCGACGGCGAGCCGGGCGGAGGCGAGCAGCACGGGCCGGCGGCCGTCCAGCCAGTCGGCGGCGGCCGGAACGTCCGGGAAGCGCAGCGCGCGGGGCATCCCGGCGAGCTTCCTGCGGGCGGCTGACCCCTCGGGTTCGGTGACCGCGCGGCAGGACTGGAGGAGCCGCACGGTCCGCTCCAGCATCCGGGCCCGGGCCAGCTGCACCTCGGGGGGCCGGTCACGTTCGTCCAGTTCGGCGCGCAGCAGCGGGGCGAGGTGTCCGGGGACCTCGTACCGGCCGTCGCCGCCCCGCGTGAGGAGGTTCAGGGCGACGAAGCCGTCGAGGGTGCCGCTCGCCGCGGAGACCGAGCAGCCCGCCAGGGCGGAGGCGGTGTGGGCGTCGACGAGGCCCAGCGGGGCGAGCGCGAGGTGCCGCAACGTCCGGGCGGCGGACGGCGCCAGGGAGTCGTGGACCAGTCGGAACGCGCGGGTCAGCGGGTCGCCGGAGAGAGAGCGCAGCCGCTTGGCGAGATCGGCGACGGACGCCTTGGGACGGGTGGCGAGCCAGGCGCCGGCGAGCACCACGGCCGCGGGCTGGCCGCCGCACTCCTCGACGAGGGTCTCGGCGGCCTGCGGGTCGACGGTGACGCGGACGGAGCCGGTGAGCGTGGTGAGCAGCTCGATGGCCGATTTGGGGTCGAGTCCGCCGAGCGTGCAGGGCCGGACGTCGGGGATTCCGGTGAGCGGGCCGCGGGCGACGGCGAGGACGAGGGCGTCGGGGTTGTCCGGGATCAAGGGGTCGACCTGCTCGGCGTCGACGGCGTCGTCCAGGAGGAGCACGGTGCGGCGGGTGGCCAGCGCTCCACGGACGAGTTCGGCGAGTTCGTCCTCCCCCGCGCCCGGGGGTTCGGTGACGCCGAGGTCTTGGAGCAGCCCCTGGGCGACCCGCGCGGTGGGGACGGTGACCCCGCCCGGTTCGGTGAGCCGGGCGGAGAACACCCCGTCGGGGTAGCGCTCCCCCAGTCCGGCCGCGAGTTCCCGGGCGAGTGCGGTCCGTCCGGACCCGGGCCGCCCCGCGATGAGCAGCACGCGGGCGCGGGGGGCCTTGCGGCCGGCGAGGGTGTCGAGTCCGGTCCGTTCGATGTCGGCGCGCAGGGCCTTGAGTTCCCGCTGCCGCCCGAAGAACTGCCGTACTCCGCCCGCTGCCACCGCCTGATCCGTCACGGGCCACGCTCCCGTCCACCTGCGCACGAGCCGATCCCGCGGGGGCTCCGCACGGGTGATCCCGAGCGTAGTTCAGGGCGTGGTCGCGACCCGGCGGAGCGCGGCGGACAGATCCCCCGATCGGATCAGCAGATGGTCACACCGGAACCTCCGGGTGGTCTACCGCTCGAACGGACGGGCCGGCCAGGGCGCGTCGGCCGCGCGCAGGCTGTCGACCCCGTCCCCGCCGCGCGCCGCCATCAGCGAGAGGACACCGACGACCAGACAGGTGTTGTGCACGTCGCCCGCGAGCACCCGGCGCGACAGCTCGGCGAGCGGCACCCGGGCCGACTCCATGTCGGCCTCCTCGTCGGAGACCTCGAAGCGCTCGCCCTCCGCCTCCGACAGTCCGCGCGCGAGGAAGATCCGTACCGCCTCGTCACAACCACCGGGGGTCGTGTAGACGTCGGCCAGGACCTTCCAGTCCGCCGCCTTGACGTGGGCCTCCTCGTACAGCTCGCGTTCGGCGGCGCGCAGCGGGTTCTCGCCGGGCACGTCGAGGAGGCCGGCCGGGATCTCCCAGAGCCGCTGCCGCACGGGGTGCCGGTACTGCTTGAGCAGCAGGACACGGTCCTCCTCGTCCAGGGCGACGATCGCCACCGACCCGGGGTGGACCTGGTAGTCACGGCTCGCGACGGTGCCGTCCGGCATGACCACGTCGTCGGTGCGGACACTCGTCTTGTGACCCCGGAAGGGCGTCGTCGTCGCGACGACCCGCCACTCCTCGGGGGTGTCCCTCAACTCCATCTGCGTCCTCCCAGACACGACTCGCGGCACACAGGGAAACCGGGGTACCGGTCCTGGTGGGACCCGTACCCCGGCAACGTTAACTCCTGTGCCTACTTGCCCGTCTTGCGCTCCACGGCGGCCTTGACCAGACCCGCGAACAGCGGGTGCGGACGCGTCGGACGCGAGCGCAGCTCCGGATGGGCCTGGGTGGCGACCAGGTAGGGGTGCACCTCGCGCGGGTACTCGACGTACTCGACGAGCTTGTTGTCCGGGGAAGTGCCCGAGAAGACGAGGCCCGCCTTCTTCTCCAGCTCCGCGCGGTAGGCGTTGTTCACCTCGTAGCGGTGGCGGTGGCGCTCCTCCACGTACGGCTGGTCGTCGTAGACCTCCCGGACGATCGAGCCCTCCGCGAGCTTCGCCGGGTACAGACCGAGACGCATGGTCCCGCCGAGGTCGCCGGCGCCCTCGACGTACGCGAGCTGCTCCTCCATCGTCGAGACGACGGGGTGCGCGGTCGCGGCGTCGAACTCGGTGGAGTTCGCCTCCGGGATGTCCGCGAGGTTCCGGGCGGCCTCGATCACGATGCACTGGAGGCCCAGGCAGATGCCGAGCAGCGGCACCTTGTTCTCCCGGGCGTACCGGATCGCGCCGATCTTGCCGTTGACCCCGCGGTCGCCGAAGCCGCCGGGGACCAGGATCGCGTCGACGTCGCCGAGGTGCTTCTGCGCGCCCGCCGCGGTCTTGCACTCGTCGGAGGTGACCCACTTCACCGCGACCCGTGCCTTGTTGGCGAAGCCGCCGGCCCGCATGGCCTCGGTGATCGAGAGGTACGCGTCGGGCAGGTCGATGTACTTGCCGACGAGCGCGACCGTGACCTCGTGCTCCGGGTTGTGGACGCGGTCGAGCAGGTCGTCCCAGGTGGACCAGTCCACATCGCGGAACGGCAGGTCGAGCTTGCGCACGACGTAGGCGTCCAGGCCCTCGGTGTGCAGCACCTTCGGGATGTCGTAGATCGACTTGGCGTCGATCGCGGCGACCACCGCGGCCTCGTCCACGTCGCACATCAGCGAGATCTTGCGCTTGATGGCGGTGGGGACCTCACGGTCGGCGCGCAGCACGATCGCGTCCGGCTGGATGCCGATGTTGCGCAGGGCCGCGACCGAGTGCTGGGTCGGCTTGGTCTTCAGTTCGCCGGAGGGACCGATGTAGGGCAGCAGCGAGATGTGCACGACGAAGACGTTGTCCCGGCCGACCTCGTGCCGGACCTGGCGGACGGTCTCCAGGAACGGCAGCGACTCGATGTCGCCGACCGTGCCGCCGACCTCGGTGATGACCACGTCGACGTCCTCGGTCGCCATCCGGCGGATCCGGGACTTGATCTCGTTGGTGATGTGCGGGATGACCTGGACCGTGTCGCCCAGGTACTCGCCGCGCCGCTCCTTGGCGATCACCTGCGAGTAGACCTGGCCGGTGGTGACGTTGGCCGAGCCGTCGAGGTCGACGTCGAGGAAGCGCTCGTAGTGGCCGATGTCCAGGTCCGTCTCGGCGCCGTCGTTGGTGACGAACACCTCGCCGTGCTGGAAGGGGTTCATCGTGCCCGGGTCGACGTTCAGGTACGGGTCGAGCTTCTGCATCGTGACCCGCAGGCCCCGCGCCTTGAGGAGCGCACCCAGGCTGGAGGCGGTCAGGCCCTTGCCGAGGGAGGAGGCGACACCCCCGGTGACGAAGATGTGCTTGGTCGTCGTGGATTTGGGCGGCATCGCCAAGAGGGGGCTCCCGTGGTCGCGTTCTGAAGGTGCGTTCCGGCGTGCCCTCCGGAAGAATCGGGGGGTGCCGTCGCTGCGGTTTCGGGGGTTCCGGCTCTCGCCGTTTCCCACCGGTCCACGGGGTACCAGGGTATCAGCGACAGCGGGAGACCGCTTCCGGCCACACGGGGCAGTCGGGTGCACACGGACCGCGACACGCCCTCGCGTGGCCACGCCACGCCGCCGCATTCGGGGCGTCAAGCCCTCCTGGCCCGAACGGAGCATCGACGTTACCCGTACGACGCTGCGGCCCCGCGAAGCGCGTCGTATCCTGCTCGGACACTCGCTGCCGATCGTCAACGATCAGTTGACCGCTGACTTGTAGTAAGCGCCCCGCGGGGCGGACGTGGCCGTTCGACTGGAGATTGCACGTGGCCGGGCGCATCGAGGATTACGCACTCATCGGAGACATGCAGACCGCAGCCCTGGTCTGCCGGGACGGCAGTGTCGACTGGCTCTGTCTGCCACGCTTCGACTCGCACGCCGTCTTCGCGGGACTCCTCGGCACCGAGGAACACGGGTTCTGGCGGATCGGCCCGGCCGGCCCCGACGGCTCCACCCCGCCGGCGGCCGACCGGCGGCGCTACCGCGGCGACTCGCTCGTACTGGAGTCCGAGTGGGACACCCGGCAGGGCACCGTCCGGGTCACCGACTTCATGCCTCCGCGTGACGGCGCCCCCCAGCTGATCCGCATCGTGGAGGGCCTCTCCGGCCGGGTGCCCATGCGGTCCGCGCTGCGGATGCGTTTCAGCTACGGCAGGGTCGTGCCCTGGGTCCACAAGGTCGGGGACCGCACGGTCGCCGTCGCCGGACCCGACTCCGTGTGGCTCGACACCGAGACCGAGACACACGGCGAGGACCTGACGACGTACTCGGACTTCACCGTCGCCCCGGGCGACCGGATCGCCTTCACCATCAGCTGGCAGCCCTCGCACCGGGAACCGCCCGCCCTGCCCGACCCGGACGGTTCGCTGGAGGCCACCGAGGACTTCTGGCGGGACTGGGTGGAACACTGCACCTACCACGGCCCCTACCGCGAAGCCGTGGTCCGCTCGCTGATCACCCTCAAGGCCCTGACGTACGCGCCCACCGGCGGCATCGTCGCCGCGCCGACCACCTCCCTGCCCGAGGAGATCGGCGGGGTGCGCAACTGGGACTACCGCTACACCTGGCTGCGCGACGCCGCGATCACCCTCTCCTCGATGCTGCGCACCGGCTACCGCGAGGAGGCCCGCGCCTGGCGGGACTGGCTGCTGCGCGCGGTCGCCGGCGACCCGGAGAACCTCCAGATCATGTACGGGATCGCCGGGGAGCGGGAGCTCGGCGAGGCCGAGCTCGACTGGCTTCCCGGCTACGAGAACTCCGGCCCCGTCCGGGTCGGCAACGGCGCGGCCAACCAGCTCCAGCTGGACGTGTACGGCGAGGTCACCGAGGCGCTCCACCTCGCCCACATGACGGGCCTGTCCCGCAACGACTACGCCTCGCTGCTCCAGCTCAAGCTGATCAGGTACCTGGAGACGCACTGGGACCAGCCCGACGAGGGCATCTGGGAGGTGCGGGGACCACGCCGCCACTTCGTGCACTCCAAGGTGATGGCCTGGGTGGCGGTGGACCGCACGATCAAGCTCATCGAGTCGGGGGACGCCGACGGCCCGCTGGAGCGCTGGCGCGAGCTGCGCGACGACATCCACCGGGACGTCTGCGAGAAGGGCTACGACAAGGAGCGGAACACCTTCACACAGTCGTACGGCTCCAAGGAGCTGGACGCCTCGCTGCTGCTGATTCCGCAGATGGGGTTCCTGCCGCCGGACGACAAGCGGGTCATCGGCACGATCGAGGCGATCCAGCGGGAGCTGTCCACCGAGGACGGCTTCGTGCTGCGCTACCCCACCGCCGGTGAGGAGGCGGGTGTCGACGGCCTGGAGGGCGACGAGGGCGCCTTCCTCGCGTGCTCGTTCTGGCTCGCCGACGACCTGGCGATGATCGGGCGGGTGGACGAGGCCCGCCGGCTCTTCGAGCGGCTGCTCTCGCTCCGCAACGACCTGGGGCTGCTCGCCGAGGAGTGGGACCCGCGCCTCCAGCGGCAGGTGGGCAACTTCCCGCAGGCGTTCAGCCACGTGCCGCTGATCGACACGGCGCTGCGGCTGACGGCGAGCGGGGCGTACGGGGGCTGAGGAGCGCCGGGCGGGACACGGACCTACGATGGGAGAGTCCTGTCCCCCCGTACGAAAGGGGGGCACTCCATGGCTCCCCACACCACCGTCCCCGACAGTGCCCTCGCCGGGCTCCGCGAGGATCTCGCGGGCGACGTGTTCGTCCCGGGCGATCCCGGCTACGACGAGGCCAGGGTCGTCTTCAACGGGATGATCGACCGGCGGCCCGCCGTGATCGCGCAGTGCGCCTCCCAGGACGACGTGTCCAACGCGGTCGTCTTCGGACGCGAGGCGGGTCTGCCCATCGCCGTCCGCGGCGGCGGGCACAGCGTCTCCGGCTCCGCCCTCAACGACGGCGGACTCGTGGTCGATCTACGCCGGATGCACACGGTCGTCGCCGATCCGGAGAACATGACGGTCCGCCTCGGCGGCGGATCGACGATGGGGCATCTGGACCGCGCCTGCCAGCCGTTCCACGTCGCGGTCACCGGTGGACGGGCCTCGACGACCGGTGTCGGCGGCTTCACGCTGGGCGGCGGTTCGGGCTGGCTGGAACGCAAGTTCGGCCTCGCCTGCGACAGCCTGCTCGCGGCGGAGCTGATCACGGCCGAGGGCAAGCACCTGCACGCCGACACCGAACGCAACCCCGAACTGTTCTGGGCACTGCACGGCGGCGGTGGCAACTTCGGGGTGGTGACCTCGCTGACGCTGCGCGTCCACCCGCTGCCGGAGTTCAGCGTGGTGCTGCTGCTGTTCGACCGCGACGCAGGGCCACAGGTGGTCCGCGCGTACCGGGACCTGCTCGCCTCCGCACCGGACGCGGCCGGCGGCGGGGTCATCTACCTCACCGCGCCGCCCGAGCCTTTCGTGCCCGAGGAACTGGTGGGCGGGCTGGTCTGCGGAGCCCTGGTGACCTGGGCGGGTCCGGTCTCCGAAGCCCGCGAGTTCGCGGCACCGCTGTTCGCGCAGGGACCGCTCGCCGAGGTCGTCATGGACGTGCCGTACGCCGACTTCCAGTGCATGCTCGACGACCCGCCGGGGATGCGGAACTACTGGTCGGCGGAGTACCTGACCGCGTTCCCCGACGAGGCGGTCGCCGCCTTCTGCGCCCGCGCGGACCACATGATCGTGCCGTCCGGTACGCAGCACGTGCTGTTCCCGATGGGCGGACAGGTGGCCCGGGGGCCGACGGACTACCCCCTGCCCTGGCGCGACGCGCCCTGGGCCGTCCACCCCTTCGGGGTGTGGGATGACCCGGCGGACGACGCGCGGGCGGTCCAGTGGGTCCGCGACGTGCGGGCCGACGCCACGCCGTGGTCGACAGGGGCCGTGTACCTGAACTTCATCGGTTCGGAGGGCGAACAGCGGCTGGTCTCCGGCTTCGGCCCCGACCACTACCGGAGGCTGGCCGCGGTCAAGGCCGCGTACGACCCCGACAACGTCTTCCGCTTCAACCACAACATCACTCCCGCCGACTGAGACCGACAGGCTGTCGGGTGCCCTTCGGCCGACCGGTGCTGAGCTGAGAGCGCGGCCGTTCGTCCGGGCCGGGCGGGTCGTCCGGCCCGGACCCGGTGGTCACCGGCCGGCCTCCGTGCCTCACTCACCGACGGCGGGACTCCGGCGGACGGACCCGGCCGTGACGGACGACACACGCGACATCCGGTCCCGGAAGTACCGCCCGGAGTGGACGAGTTGTCGCCCCGCTGGACGAACCGTCGAGTCTCGCGCCCGCGGGGTGATGTCGCCGGAACAGGGACGGAGGTAGCGTCCGGCTCCATGGACAGTCAGGGCGGGATCACCGTGCAGCGGGCGCTCGATCTGCCCGGTCTCCGCAGTGGGCTCCCGGAGGTCGTGGCGGGCGCCGACCGACTGCACCGGCGGGTCCGCTGGGTGCACGCCGGCGAGGTGCCGAACATCGCGTCGCTGCTCAAGGGCGGCGAGCTGCTTCTCACCACCGGACTGGGGCTCGGCACCCGACCGGCCGAGCAGCGCGCCTTCGTCCGCCGGCTGGCGGACCGGGGTATCGCCGCCCTGGTGGTGGAGCTGGGCCCGCGCTTCTCGCGCCTGCCGGGGACGATCGTGGAGACCGCGCGGTCGGCGGGCCTCCCACTGGTCCAGCTGCACCGCGAGGTGCCGTTCGTGACGGTCACCGAGGAGATCCACACCGAGATCGTCAACGGGCACTACGCGCTGCTGAGGCAGGCGGACGAGGTGCACCGGCAGTGCACCGAGGCACTGCTCGGCGGCGGCGGGGTGCCCCAGGTCCTGCGGATCCTGGCCGACTTCACGGCCAATCCCGTCTTCCTGGAGACTCCGGACGGCCAGCTGCTCTACGCGGCGGGCTCGGACACCGCCCCCGCGGACCCCCTGCAGGTGTGGGACGGCCTGCGCGGCCAGCGGGCGGCCCGCGAGGCGGGGCCGCCCACGGGCGCCGTGCTCGTGGACGTGCCGGGCGGGGGACCGGGCACCGGCTCGGTCCGCGCCCGCCTGGTCCTCCTCGCGGTCTCCGCGCCCCTCTCCTCCGTGCACCGGATGGCGGCCGAGCGGGCGGCCGGAATCCTGGCGGTCGTACTGATGCAGGCACGTCAGGAGGAGGAGCTGGCGGCGCGAGGCCGGGGGGACTTCCTGACCGACCTGGCCGAGGGCAGGATCACCGCCGAGGACGCCCCCGCCCAGGCACGGGTGCTCGGTTTCAAGCCGGGGGACGGCCCGCTGCTGCCGGTGGTGATGCGACTGGCCTCCGAGCTGTCCCCTTCAGGGAACTGGGCACTGCTCGCCCGGGCGGTGCTGGAGGAGCTGTCCTCGGTGGGCGTTCCCGTACTGCTGGGTGTCCGCCCGGTGGAGGGCCGGGTGCCGTTGCTGCTGGGCCTGCGGTCGGAGTCGGAACGTACGGCGGTGGCCGACCGGGTGGCGGCGGCGCTGCGGGCAGGCGTGGATCGGGCCGGGCTGGGCGCGCCCGGGGGTGGGGTCCTGGGACGGTCCGGTGGCCACCCGCCGGTGGTCGTGGTGGGTGTCGCGGGCGGCTGGGCGGCGGCGTCGGCATCGCTGCGGCACGCCGGAGAGACAGCGACGGCGGCACAGGGACTGAGCGACCGACCCTGGTACGACGCCCGGCGCCTGGACACCGACCTGCTGCTGTGGCGGCTGCGGGACCATCCGGACCTGGCGGCCTTCGTGGACCGGGCGATCGGACCGCTGCGGGACCACGACCGCACCTCGCGCCCGCCGCTGCTGCCCACCCTGGAGACGTACCTGGCCCATGCCGGGCGGAAGGCGGAGACCGCCCGCGAACTCCACCTGAACCGCCAGACGCTCTACAACCGACTGGCCCGCATCTCGGAACTCCTGGGCACCGACCTGGACGACCCGCAGACGGTCCTGGCCCTGTCGCTGGCCCTGCGGGCCCGGCGGCACACGGACTGAGCGGCGTCGCGAGGGGCGGACCCCGGTCTCTCAGAGCCTGTCGGGTGACCTTCGATCAAAAGACGGACGCGGCCTGGTGAGTGCGATCCCAAGGCGCCGGGATACCGCTGTAGCGGAGCTACCGGGGCGTCCCGCCAACGCCGACAGCGTGCCTGCCGGGACGTGACCGCCCGGTCAGAGGCCACCCGACAGGCTCTCAGCGGCCCGAGAACTCGTCGTACACGCTCAGGACGTGCGCGATCGTCTCGTCCTCCGTGGGCCATGTGCCGGCCTGGACGCGGCCCGCCGCCGCGAGGTCCATCCGGCGGTCGGCATCGTCCAGCAGGCCGCGTACCGCCTCCGCCAGGGCGTGCGCGTCGCCCCAGGGGACCAGCTCGGCGGCGTCACCGACCAGCTCCGGCACCCCGCCCACGGCGGTCGCGACCAGCGGCACGCCGAGCCGCAGCGCCTCCTGTGCCAGCGGCGAGCGGGCCTCCCACCGCGAAGGCAGGACCGCCACGTCCGCCGCCGCCAACAGCTCCGCCACGTCGTCGCGGCTGCCGATCAGCCGGACACCGAGTTCCTCGGTCTCGATCCGCCGCCGCAGGAGGGCTCGCTCCCGCCCCTCTCCCGCGATGACGAGCAGCGGCTGCGGGTCGAGGTCCCGCCACTCCCGCGCCGCGTCGAGGAGGACTCCGTATCCGCGGCCGGGTACCAGCGCGCCGACCGCCATCAGCAACGGCCGGTCCACCGCCCCGAGTTCCGCCCGCGCCTTGCCGTCGTGGAGGCACACCGGGGCGCGGGAGACCGGAACGGTCACCGGGGCGAGCCGGGCGTCGCGCGCGCCGCGGCGTCGCGCCCGCTCCACGAGTTCGGAGGAGGTCCCGAGGACGACGGTGGCGGCCCGTGCCGTCCGGCGTTCGAGGAGCCGCAGCAGCCCGCCGCGCGCGCCGTCCACCTGGTTGCGGGTGTGCCAGGTCGTCACGAGCGACGGCGTCCGCGCGCCGCCCGCCAGGGCCAGCATCGCCCGTACCGAGGCATGCAGGCCGTGCGCGTGCACGATGTCCGCGCCGGAGCAGGCGCCACGCAACGCGGCCACGGTCGCGGGGTCGTTGCGGCGGGGTACGGGCACGAAGTGCGCGCCGGCACCGATGAAGTCGTAGGCGCGGTCGAGTTCGACCGGGGCGCACACGGTCACACGCACGCCCCTCGCCACGAGCCCCGCGGCAAGTGATCGGACGTGAGCGCTGCTGCCCGCGCTGCCGCCGCCCAGCACTTGGACCGTACGGAGCTGTGTCACGCGCCCAAGGATGCCAGTCCGTACGCACGTTCCGGGACCGAAGTGGCTTCGTTCCCGTGTCCGACGCCCCAACTCCGCCGCCGCTATCACTCACATGGGTGAGCGCCCCAGCGCGCTGATCCGGTCTCCGTACACCGCCGCGGTGACGAGCGCCGCCCCGCGTGGACGGCCGGACCGGCGATCACGCTTTCCGACGGCCGCGACCACCGGGGCCGCCCCGACAGGTCCCCCGCGCCCCCTCGGTCCCACCGTTCCGGGGCCTTTCGTCGTCGTCCCGTCCGGCACACGCCGACCCGTACGGCCCGAGGCGTCCCCTTCCGGAGAAGTCCGGTCGCGGAAGCGGCCGGTGGTGCGTCGCGGGCCGGCGGGGCGGCTCCGTCAGTGGTCCGCGCGCGCCGTCGCGAGGAGCTCCTCCGCGTGAGCCCGGGCCGTCTCGGAGTCCTCCTGGCCGGCCAGCATCCGCGACAGTTCGCGCACCCGGTCCTCTCCTTCCAGGACGGTCACGCCGGATCTGGTCACGGAGCCGTCGTTGGTCTTCTCCACCAGCAGCTGCCGGTCGGCGAACGCCGCGACCTGCGGAAGATGGGTGACCACGACGACCTGCGCGGACCTGGCGAGCTTGGCGAGGCGGCGGCCGATCTCCACGGCGGCCTTGCCGCCGACACCCGCGTCGACCTCGTCGAAGAGATACGTCGGCACCGGGTCGGTCCCGGCGAAGACGACCTCGACCGCGAGCATCACACGGGAAAGCTCACCGCCGGAGGCCCCCTTGGCGATCGGCCTGGGCGGCGCGCCCGGGTGCGGAGCGAGCAGCAGCTCGACCTCGTCGGCGCCGGAGGGCCCGTACAGCACGGACCGGCCGCCGACCTCGACACCCGACGCCTCGTCGGCGGCCTCGGTCTGACGGATGTCGAAGGACACCCGCGCGTGCGGCATCGCGAGCGAGGCGAGTTCGGCGGTGACCGCCTCCGCGAAGCGGGCAGCCGCCTCCGTACGGGCGTCGGTGAGCGCCTGCGCGAGGCCCGAGAGTCCCGCGCGCAGCTCGTCGCGCTCGGCCGTCAGCTCGCCGATGCGCTCGTCGTCGCCGTCCAGTGCGGCCAGCCGGGCCGCACTCTCCTCGGCCCAGGCCAGGACGCCGGTGACGTCCGCGCCGTACTTCCGGGTGAGCTGGGTCAGTGCCGCGCGCCGCTCCTCGACGGCCGCGAGCCGCAAGGGGTCGGCGTCCAGGTTGTCGGCGTACCCGGCGAGTTCACCCGCGACATCGGCCAGCAGGATGGAGATCTCCCCCATCCGGTCCGCGAGCGCGGCGAGTGCCGCGTCGTGCGCCCGTACGGCCTCCAGCGCACGCCCCGCGCCCGCGACCAGGGTCGTGGCGTCGACGCCCTCGGGGTCCTCGGGGTTCCCGGCCAGCGCGCCGTGTGCCAGGGCCGCGGCGGAGGCGAGGGCCTCCGCGTGCCCGAGCCGCTCGGCCTCCGCGGCCAGCTCGACGTCCTCGCCGGGCCTCGGTTCGACGGCCTCGACCTCGGCGAGGCCGAAACGCAGCAGATCGGCCTCCTGCGCCCGCTCACGGGCACGGGTGGTGATCTCGTCCAGTTCGGCGACGACGGCGCGCAGCCGTCGGTACGCCTCCCCGTAGGCGGCCAGCGGCGTGGTGACGGCCTCGCCTGCGTACCGGTCGAGCGCCCCGCGCTGCCGGGCCGGCTTGAGCAGGCCCTGCTGGTCGGTCTGGCCGTGCACGGCGACGAGTTCGTCGGCGAGCTCGGCGAGCAGTCCGACCGGCACGGAACGTCCGCCGAGGTGAGCCCGCGAGCGTCCCTCGGCGGAGATCGTGCGGCTGACGAGCAGGACGCCGTCGTCCAGCTCGGCACCGGCCTCCGCGGCCCGGACGGCGGCGGACGCGCCCTCGGGCACACTGATCCGCCCCTCGACGACGGCGGACGCCGCGCCGATCCGTACCAGGGCAGGGTCGGCCCGCCCGCCGAGCAGCAGCCCCAGGCTGGTCACCACCATGGTCTTGCCCGCACCGGTCTCACCCGTCACCGCGGTGAAACCGGGCGACAGCTCGACCACCGCGTCGTCGATGACCCCGAGCGACCGTATCCGCATCTCCTCCAACACGGGGAAGACCTTACGAGGTCCGGGCACCGCTGTGCGACGGCCCCTGCCGGAACCGGGCGAAACCCCAGGTCGGCGGTGTCCGTGTCACTCGTCGGAGTGGGCGACCCGGAGGACGGCGGCGGGCACCGCCCGGACCGGACAGGCCCTGCCGGGGCCCGCGCACCACGGCGCGAGGTGCCGGACGGCGTGCGTCGCTCTCTCCGGGCCCAGCGGGCGCCCGTGCCGCCGGCCCGCGGACCCGTCCCCCGCGGGCCTTCCGCGCGAGCCTCCCCGGGGAGACGCCGCGCGGGAGCGCGGACCTGCTCAGAGCCTGTCGGCCGAAGGCCACCCGACAGCCTCTCAGCGGGGCGCGCCCCGCCACCCCGAGACCGGCAGCGCGAACTTGGCCACCAGCCGGTCCGTGAAGGAGGCGTGGTGCAGACGGGCCAGTCGCACCGGGACCGCCCCCCGCCGCACCTCGACCCGCGCACCGGCCGGGAGTTCGACCGTCCGGCGTCCGTCGCACCAGAGCACGCCGTGCGGAGTGTGCGGTTCGACCTCCACCGCGAGCACCGACTCCGGCGTCGTCACCAGTGGCTTGGCGAACAGCGCGTGCGCTCCGATGGGCACCATCAGCAGTGCCTCGACCTCCGGCCAGATCACGGGACCGCCCGCCGAGAACGCGTACGCCGTCGAGCCGGTGGGCGTCGCACAGATCACGCCGTCGCAGCCGAACCCGGTGACGGGCCGCCCGTCGATCGCGAACACGACCTCCAGCATCCGTTCCGGCGAGACCTTCTGCACGGCGGCCTCGTTGAGCGCCCAGTCGCGATGCAGGACGTCGCCGTTCTCGTACACGACGACGTCGAGCGTCATGCGCTCCTCGACCTCGTACGCCTTCGTCACCACCCGGTCCACGACCTTGTCGAGGTCGTCACGCTCGGCTTCCGCGAGGAAGCCGACACGGCCCAGGTTGACGCCGAGCATCGGCACGCCCGAGGCACGGGAGAACTCGGCGCCGCGCAGCAGCGTCCCGTCACCGCCGAGCACCACGAGCAGTTCACAGCCTTCGAGCGCGTCGCTGCATGCCTCCGGGACCGTCTCGACGGACGGAGGCAGCGGCAGATCGGCCGCCTCCGCCTCCAGGACACGCACGCCGATCCCGCTGCGCAGCAGGCCGAGGACGACGAGTTCGGCGCTGCGCACGGCGGCCGGCCGGCCGGTGTGTGCGAGCAGGAAGACGGTACGGGGAGCAGAGGGTGCGGTAGTTGAGGTCAACGAGGTCCTTCCGCCACGGCGCGGTCGACATCCGCCGGATCCAGTGCGGGCGCCCCTGCCCGCAGCCACAGAAAGTACTCGACGTTGCCCGACGGGCCCGGCAGCGGGCTCGCCGTGACGCCCAGGACGCCGAGTCCGAGGGCGGACGCCTGCCGCGCCACGTTCCGTACCGCGTCGGCGCGCAGCTCGGGGTCGCGCACCACGCCGCCGCTACCGAGTCGCTCCTTGCCCACCTCGAACTGCGGTTTCACCATGAGCACGAGGTCGGCGTCGGGCGCCGTACAGCCCGCGAGGGCGGGAAGGACGAGACCGAGCGGGATGAAGGAGAGATCGCCGACGACCAGGTCGACGGGGGTCCCGTCGATCAGGTCGAGTGTCAGCTCGCGGACGTTCGTCCGGTCCTTCACGATGACGCGCTCGTCGCTCTGGAGCGACCAGGCGAGCTGCCCGTAGCCGACGTCGACGGCGACCACTGGTGCGGCGCCCGCGCGCAGCAGCACGTCGGTGAAGCCACCGGTCGAGGCGCCCGCGTCCAGTGCCCGCCGGCCTTCGACCCGCAGTCCGAGGGGGCCGAAGGCCGCGAGGGCACCGGCCAGTTTGTGCCCCCCGCGCGAGACGTAGTCGGGGTCGTCGTCGTCCCGCGCGACGACGATGGCCGCGGCGGTCTCGACCTGGGTGGCGGGCTTGGTCGCCACGGTCTTGCCGACGGACACCCGCCCGGCGGCGATCAGCTGGCCGGCGTGCTCGCGCGAGCGCGCGAGCTTGCGGCGTACCAGCTCGGCGTCGAGACGGCGGCGTGCCACTCCTGCCACGTTCGGTTCAGCTCCTGTGATCGTACGGATCGGGGGCGGGGCCCGGCCCCGGGCGGGCGGCGTCGAGCGAGTTCAGTTCGTCGCGCAGCCCGCGGTGTACATCCTCGTACACCTCCAGGTGTCCGTCCGCCGCGAGGTGGTCGGCGTCGGCGAGACGTTCCAGGAGCGTGTCCACCCGGGGATGCCCGGTGGGGACGCGTTCCACGCCGAGGGGGGTGGGGGCGGCGGGCTCGAAGGCCGTGCCGTCCCTGCCGGGGCCGCGGGCCCCCGCCACCGGGCCGTCCTCGGCGTCGCCGGTGTGCTCCGGTCCGGCCCCGTCGCCGGACGCGGGGGCCCCGGTGGCCCCCGGGCCGGTTCCGATGCCCTCCGGGGAGGTCCCGGGGCCCCCCGGAGACGTCCCGGGGCCCTCCGGGGCAGGATTCAGGTCGCTCATGCCCCGACGCTATCGCGAAGCCCTGAGGTACGGTCGAGCGCGATGGCGACGATCACGGAGTGCCGCGACGCACTCGACAGGCTTTCGGACAACCTGGCGCGGGCGGACGGCGAGGTACGCGGCGCCGCCGTGCTCGACCGCACCCTGAGCTGCCACGTCACGGACCTGGACACGACGTTCACCGGCCGCCTCTCCGACGGCCGGATCGAGGTCCGGGACACGGTGGTCGGCCCGCCGCCGGGCAAGGCGCAGATCCGGCTGGCGATGACGGGCGACGACCTCGTGGCGATGGTCGGCGGGGAGCTGAACTTCGCGAAGGCATGGGCGTCCGGGCGTGTCCGGCTGGAGGCCGGCTTCCGCGATCTGCTGCGGCTGCGGTCACTGCTCTGAGGGCGGGCCCGCCGGACGCGTACGTCCGGCGGAAGCGCACGCCCAGGCCGGCGGACACGAACGGCCGGCGTCCTGGCGGCCTCACGCCCGGAGCAGCGGTTCGGGCATCTGCCGGGCGCGGGCCCCGCGTCCGGCCGGAACCACCAGCGGCGTGCCGGTCTCCGGGTCCTCGATGACCTGACAGCGCAGGCCGAAGACCCGCTCCACCAGTTCGGCCGTCACGATGTCGGACGGCGCGCCCTCGGCCACCACCGCTCCGTCGCGTACGGCGATGAGGTGGGTGGCGTAGCGGGCGGCCTGGTTCAGGTCGTGCAGGACGGCGACGAGAGTCCGTCCCCGCGTCTCGTGCAGCTCGGCGCACAGGTCGAGGATGTCGATCTGGTGCTGGATGTCGAGGAAGGTCGTGGGCTCGTCGAGCAGGAGCAGCGGGGTCTGCTGGGCGAGGGCCATCGCGATCCACACCCGCTGGCGCTGTCCGCCGGACAGCTCGTCGACGTGCCGGTCCGCCAGCTCGCCGACGCCGGTCGCCGCCATCGATTCCCGCACGATCCGCTGGTCCTCGGAGGACCACTGCCGCAACAGACCCTGGTGCGGGTAGCGTCCCCGGCCCACGAGGTCGGCGACGGTGATCCCGTCGGGTGCGATGGACGACTGGGGCAGCAGGCCGAGGGTCCTGGCGACCTTCCTGGCCGGCAGGGTGTGGATGGACTGCCCGTCCAGCAGGACGCGCCCCTCGGACGGCTTGAGCATCCGCGACAGGGCACGCAGCAGGGTCGACTTGCCACAGGCGTTGGGTCCGACGATCACCGTGAAGGAGTGATCGGGTATCGCGACGGAGAGGTCACGGGCGATGGTCCGCCGGTCGTAGGCGAGCGTGACCGCATCCGCGCTGAGCCGTTGAGGCTGACCGTTCATGCCCGTACTCCCGACGTTCCACTCGGCCGTGTCCCGGTGACGCCCCGACACACCCCACGATTCGGTTAGGTTAGCCTACCCTGCCAACCTCGTGGGACGCGGGGGTCCGCCTCCTCGCGTGCGCTCGCCGGTACGGACGGGAGGCGGCGGCGCGGCAACGGAGACGGCTCCGCCCCGGCCGTCCGGGACGCGGGGGTCCGCTCAGAACCCCAGGCGACCGAGGGCCTTCTCCGCGTCCAGACCGCAGGCGCCGGCGCCCGCCTCGGTCCAGGCCGCGGCGCACAGAGCCCGGACACCGTCCATGGCGTCGCCCGTGCCCTCCAGGACCAGGGCTCCCGCGTCCGCCGAGGCCGTCCAGCCCCCGCACGCGAACCCGCCGGCCGTCGCGGCGTCGGCGACCTCGGGCTGCCCGGACAGCAGTCCCCGCAGATCCGCGTCCACGTACGTCGGCCGGTGCTCCGGAACCGCCGCGAGCAGCCGGGGCACGTCCGTGATGCCGGTCAGCACCAGCAACGAGTCGACTCCCCCGTTGAACGCGCCCTCGATGTCCGTGTCCAGCCGGTCACCCACCACGAGCGGCCGCTCGGCACCGGTCCGCAGCACCGTCTCACGGTGCATAGGGGGCAGCGGCTTCCCCGCCACCTTCGGCTCGGCTCCGGTCGCGATCCGCACGACCTCCACGGCCGCCCCGTTCCCGGGCCCGATCCCCCGCGCGCCGGGAATCGTCAGGTCCGTGTTCGAGGCGTACCACGGCACGCCGCGCGCCACGGCGTAGCTCGCCTCCGCGAACCGCGCCCACGGCAGTTCGGGACCGCCGTACCCCTGCACCACCGCCGCCGGGTCGTCGTCCGCCGAGTCCACCGGTTCCAGCCCGCGCTCGCGCAGCGCCACCCGCAGCCCCTCACCGCCGATCACCAGCACCCGGGCGCCCTCCGGCACCTCGTCGGCGATCAGCCGGGCCACCGCCTGCGCCGAGGTGATGACATCCGTTCCCGCGGCGGGCACACCGAGCTCGGTCAGATGCGCCGCCACCGCCTCCGGCGTCCGCAAGGCGTTGTTGGTGACGTACGCGAGGTGCATCCCGCCGTCCCGCGCCGCGCCCAGCGCGTCGACCGCGTGCGGGATCGCCTCACCGCCCGCGTACACCACACCGTCCAGATCGAGCAGTGCCGTGTCGTACGCCTCGTGCAACGCCCGTGCGCTGCCGCCCGGCCGCTTCCTGCTCTGCCGACCCCGGCCCACGTCACCCATGCCCTCGTACTCCTCTACATCACCGCGCGGTACCCGCTCTGCCCCCCGATCATCGCTCATTGCCACCTCGCACTTACGATTGCGTAATGAACACCTCAGGTCCCGCGGCCGAAGACGTCCGCGCCGACGGTCTGCGTCTCGTCCCGTTCCGGGGGCTTCGCTACGTGCCCGAACGGGTCGGCAGCCTGGCCGCCGTGACCTCACCTCCGTACGACGTCGTCGTACGGCCCGACGGACTGCACCACCTGGAGTCCTCGGACCCCCACAACATCGTCCGGCTGATCCTTCCGCAGGCCATCACCGCCGGCACCCGTCACCGCAAGGCCGCCGTCACCCTGGACCGCTGGCTGGCCGACGGCGTCCTCGCCCCGGACCCGGAGCCCGCGCTGTACGTGTACGAGCAGAGCGGCGACGGCATCCTCCAGCGTGGTGTCATCGGGGCCCTGGAACTGTCCGGCCCGGACGAAGGCATCGTGCTCCCCCACGAGGACGTGATGCCGCACATCGTCGAGGACCGCGCCGCGCTGATGCGGACCACGGCGGCCAATCTGGAGCCGCTGCTCCTCACCTACCGCGGCGACGGCGACGCGGCGGCCCAGGTCATCGAGCGGACCGTCCGGAGTGAGCCGCTGCTCGCCACGACCACCGAGGACGGCTTCAGCCACCGCCTCTGGGCCATCACGGACCCGACGGAACTGGCCGTGGTCGCCGCGGACCTCGCCGGGCACCAGGCCCTCATCGCCGACGGGCATCACCGCTGGGCGACGTACCTGCGGCTGCGCGAGGAGCACGTCTCCCCGAGCCCGTGGAACTACGGCCTGGTCCTCCTGATCGACACCGCCCGCTACCCGCTGCGGGTCCGCGCCATCCATCGGCTTCTCCACCGCCTTCCGGTGGCGGACGCGCTGGCGGCCCTGGAGGGCGACTTCCGCGTCCGGCGGGTCGAGGGACCGCGCTCATCGGCCCTGGCGGCTCTCGCCGAGGCGGCGGCCGAAGGCAACGCCTTCCTGCTGGCGGGGGACGGCGCCTTCCACCTCGTCGACCGGCCGGCGCCGGAGCTCCTCGCCCGGACGATCCGCACGGACCGCCCCGCGGCCTGGCGCACCCTGGATGCCACGGTTCTGCACGACACCCTGCTCGAGCACGTCTGGCGCATCCCCGACGCCCCCGAGGACATCAGCTACATCCATGACACCGAGGCCGCCGTCGTCCAGGCCGAACGCCGCGGCGGGACGGCGGTCCTGATGCATCCGGTACGGGAGGAGGTCGTCCGGGACCTGGCCCGTCAGGGCGTCACCATGCCCCGCAAGTCGACCTCGTTCGGTCCGAAGCCGGCAACGGGTCTGGTGCTCAGGAGCCTGGCGCTGGACTGAGCCGGGGGAACGGACCCCGAAGACAGGGAAGGGCGGCATCCCGATCGGGATGCCGCCCTTCCTCACGCGCCCACTCAGTTGCCGCGGTCCGCGTCTCCGGCCGCGTCTCCGTCCACGCCCGTGGCGTCGTCGGCCGCGCCGTCCGTGACCGGGGCGGCGGCGGGCCGCTCGCCGTCGGCGTCGTTCTCGGTGACGAGGGAGTCGGCCGGCGCGTCGTCGTCCGCCACGTCGTCCCCGTCGGACTCCAGGTCCCTCTCCTCCGACTCCGCGTCCTCGGCGGGCTCCAGGTCCGCGGTGCCGGTTCCGATGACGTCCTCGGAGTCACCCAGCTTGTCGATCGCGTCGACGAACTCGACTCCGTCCAGCTCCGCGAGGCGGTCGGAGGCGTCCGTGGCGCCGTCCTTGTCCGATTCCAGGGCCTTGGCGAACCACTCGCGGGCCTCACGCTCACGACCGGCGGCCAGCAGGGCATCGGCGTAGGCGTAGCGGAGCCGCGCGGTCCACGGGTGGACGGCGCTGGACGCCAGCTCGGAACTCTGGAGGGTCACGATGGCGGCGTCGATCTGTCCCATGTCCCGACGGGCACCCGCGGCGACGAGCCGCATCTCGACCTGCCCGGCCTTGTCGAGCTTCTGCACCTCGGGTTCACCGGCCATCGCCAGTGCCCGCTCGGGCCGGCCCATGCCGCGCTCGCAGTCGGCCATGACGGGCCACAGTTCGACACTGCCCGTCATCCGCCGCGCCGCCCGGAACTCGGCCAGCGCTTCGGAGTACTTCTGCGTCGCGTACGCGGCGAAGCCGGCCGCCTCGCGGACGGCGGCGACGCGGGAGGCGAGCCGCAGAGCGATGCGAGCGTACGCGTAGGCCTGCTCGGGGTCCTCGTCGATCAGATTGGCGACCATGACGAGGTTGCGCGCGACGTCCTCCGCGAGGCCCTTGGGCAGGCTCATCAGCTCCTGGCGCACATCCGCGTCGATCTCCTCGCCGGTGACGTCCGAGGGGATCGGCAGCCGCTTGATGGGCGCGCGCTCCGGCCTGTCACGGTCTCGGTCGTCCCGGCGACCGTAGCCACCCCGGTCCTCCCGGCCGCGGTAGCCGCCCCGGCTGTCATCGCGCCGGTCGTCCCGGCCGCGGTAGCCGCCACCGCCACCGCGGTTGTCATCGCGACGGGGGCCGCGGGGCCGGTCGTCACGAGGACGGTCGTCGCGACGGAACGACGGACGCTCATCACGGCGGTCGTCACGGGGGAACGACGGACGCTCATCACGCCCGCGATACCCACCGCCACCACCACGGTTGTCATCACGGCGGTCGTCACGAGGACGGTCGTCACGACGGTAGCCACCGCCACCACCACGGTTGTCACCACCACGGTTGTCATCACGACGGAAACCGCCGCCACGGTTGTCATCACGACGGGGGCCGCGGGGCCGGTCGTCACGGCGGTCGTCACGGGGGAACGACGGACGCTCATCACGCCCGCGATACCCACCGCCACCACCACGGTTGTCATCGCGACGGTCGTCACGGCCGCGGTAGCCGCCACCGCCACCACCACGGTTGTCATCGCGACGGAATCCGCCGCCACGGTTGTCGTCACGGCGGTCGTCACGGGGGAACGACGGACGCTCATCACGCCCGCGATACCCACCGCCACCACCACGGTTGTCATCGCGACGGAATCCGCCGCCACGGTTGTCGTCACGGCGGTCATCACGAGGACGGTAGCCACCGCCGCCGCCACGGTTGTCATCACGACGGGGGCCGCGGGGCCGGTCGTCACGGCGGTCGTCACGGGGGAACGACGGACGCTCATCACGCCCGCGATACCCACCGCCACCACCACGGTTGTCATCACGACGGTTGTCATCACGACGGAAACCGCCGCCACGGTTGTCATCACGGCGGTCATCACGAGGACGGTCGTCACGACGGTAGCCACCGCCACCACCACGGTTGTCATCACGACGCGGCCCACGGAAGCCGCCCCGCTCGCCACCGTCCCTACGACGCGGTTCGCGCTCCGGACGGTCGTCGGGAGAGTTGGTGGACATCGACGTGACTCCTGTCTTCGGGTACTGCAGTCATTCTCGCGCAGCCGGCACTCCGACGCGCTTCGAAACAATTCAAGGTAAAAACAAAAGGACCCTTGGTCCCAGCGTGAACGCTGGGACCAAGGGTCCTGAAAGATTGTTCGGCGGCGTCCTACTCTCCCACAGGGTCCCCCCTGCAGTACCATCGGCGCTGAAAGGCTTAGCTTCCGGGTTCGGAATGTAACCGGGCGTTTCCCTAACGCTATGACCACCGAAACCCTATCGGGTTCTAGCGAACAAGCACACTCTTTAGTTAAGTAGTGGAGCTGGTTCAACCGGTGCGACTGTTCGCAACCCGGGAACCACACAGTGGACGCGAGCAAATGAGGACAAGCCCTCGGCCTATTAGTACCGGTCAGCTCCACCCATTACTGGGCTTCCACATCCGGCCTATCAACCCAGTCGTCTACTGGGAGCCTTACCCTCTCAAGGAGGTGGGAATACTCATCTCGAAGCAGGCTTCCCGCTTAGATGCTTTCAGCGGTTATCCCTCCCGAACGTAGCCAACCAGCCATGCCCTTGGCAGGACAACTGGCACACCAGAGGTTCGTCCGTCCCGGTCCTCTCGTACTAGGGACAGCCCTTCTCAATATTCCTACGCGCACAGCGGATAGGGACCGAACTGTCTCACGACGTTCTAAACCCAGCTCGCGTACCGCTTTAATGGGCGAACAGCCCAACCCTTGGGACCGACTCCAGCCCCAGGATGCGACGAGCCGACATCGAGGTGCCAAACCATCCCGTCGATATGGACTCTTGGGGAAGATCAGCCTGTTATCCCCGGGGTACCTTTTATCCGTTGAGCGACGGCGCTTCCACAAGCCACCGCCGGATCACTAGTCCCGACTTTCGTCCCTGCTCGACCCGTCGGTCTCACAGTCAAGCTCCCTTGTGCACTTACACTCAACACCTGATTGCCAACCAGGCTGAGGGAACCTTTGGGCGCCTCCGTTACTCTTTGGGAGGCAACCGCCCCAGTTAAACTACCCATCAGACACTGTCCCTGATCCGGATCACGGACCGAGGTTAGACATCCAGCACGACCAGAGTGGTATTTCAACGGCGACTCCACCATGACTGGCGTCACAGCTTCAAAGTCTCCCACCTATCCTACACAAGCCGAACCGAACACCAATATCAAACTGTAGTAAAGGTCCCGGGGTCTTTCCGTCCTGCTGCGCGAAACGAGCATCTTTACTCGTAGTGCAATTTCACCGGGCCTATGGTTGAGACAGTCGAGAAGTCGTTACGCCATTCGTGCAGGTCGGAACTTACCCGACAAGGAATTTCGCTACCTTAGGATGGTTATAGTTACCACCGCCGTTTACTGGCGCTTAAGTTCTCAGCTTCGCAACCCCGAAAGATCACTAACCGGTCCCCTTAACGTTCCAGCACCGGGCAGGCGTCAGTCCGTATACATCGCCTTACGGCTTCGCACGGACCTGTGTTTTTAGTAAACAGTCGCTTCTCGCTGGTCTCTGCGGCCACACCCAGCTCAGAGTGCAAGACTCATCACCAGACATGGCCCCCCTTCTCCCGAAGTTACGGGGGCATTTTGCCGAGTTCCTTAACCATAGTTCACCCGAACGCCTCGGTATTCTCTACCTGACCACCTGAGTCGGTTTAGGGTACGGGCCGCCATGAAACTCGCTAGAGGCTTTTCTCGACAGCATAGGATCATCCACTTCACCACAATCGGCTCGGCATCAGGTCTCAGCCTTAACGTGCGACGGATTTACCTATCACACGGCCTACACCCTTACCCCGGGACAACCACCGCCCGGGCTGGACTACCTTCCTGCGTCACCCCATCGCTTACCTACTACCACCTTGGATCAGCGGCTCCACCACTTCCCTTCACCCGAAGGATCCAGGACGGCTTCACGGCCTTAGCATCAATGGGCTCGATACTGGGCGTTTCAAAGCGGGTACCGGAATATCAACCGGTTGTCCATCGACTACGCCTGTCGGCCTCGCCTTAGGTCCCGACTTACCCTGGGCAGATCAGCTTGACCCAGGAACCCTTAGTCAATCGGCGCACACGTTTCTCACGTGTGTATCGCTACTCATGCCTGCATTCTCACTCGTGAACCGTCCACAACTCGCTTCCGCGGCTGCTTCACCCGGCACACGACGCTCCCCTACCCATCACAGTCCCCGTTGGGGGTACATACTGCAATGACACGACTTCGGCGGTACGCTTGAGCCCCGCTACATTGTCGGCGCGGAATCACTTGACCAGTGAGCTATTACGCACTCTTTCAAGGGTGGCTGCTTCTAAGCCAACCTCCTGGTTGTCTCTGCGACTCCACATCCTTTCCCACTTAGCGTACGCTTAGGGGCCTTAGTCGATGCTCTGGGCTGTTTCCCTCTCGACCATGGAGCTTATCCCCCACAGTCTCACTGCCGCGCTCTCACTTACCGGCATTCGGAGTTTGGCTAAGGTCAGTAACCCGGTAGGGCCCATCGCCTATCCAGTGCTCTACCTCCGGCAAGAAACACACGACGCTGCACCTAAATGCATTTCGGGGAGAACCAGCTATCACGGAGTTTGATTGGCCTTTCACCCCTAACCACAGGTCATCCCCCAGGTTTTCAACCCTGGTGGGTTCGGTCCTCCACGAAGTCTTACCTCCGCTTCAACCTGCCCATGGCTAGATCACTCCGCTTCGGGTCTTGAGCGTGCTACTCAAACGCCCTATTCGGACTCGCTTTCGCTACGGCTTCCCCACACGGGTTAACCTCGCAACACACCGCAAACTCGCAGGCTCATTCTTCAAAAGGCACGCAGTCACGACATACAAGCAAGCTTGCATGCGACGCTCCCACGGCTTGTAGGCACACGGTTTCAGGTACTATTTCACTCCGCTCCCGCGGTACTTTTCACCATTCCCTCACGGTACTATCCGCTATCGGTCACCAGGGAATATTTAGGCTTAGCGGGTGGTCCCGCCAGATTCACACGGGATTTCTCGGGCCCCGTGCTACTTGGGTGTCTCTCAAACGAGCCGTCAATGTTTCAGCTACGGGGGTCTTACCCTCTACGCCGGACCTTTCGCATGTCCTTCGCCTACATCAACGGTTTCTGACTCGCCTCACAGCCGGCAGACTGTGAAAGAGAGATCCCACAACCCCGCATGCGCAACCCCTGCCGGGTATCACACGCATACGGTTTGGCCTCATCCGGTTTCGCTCGCCACTACTCCCGGAATCACGGTTGTTTTCTCTTCCTGAGGGTACTGAGATGTTTCACTTCCCCTCGTTCCCTCCACATGCCCTATGTGTTCAGGCATGGGTGACAGCCCATGACGACTGCCGGGTTTCCCCATTCGGAAACCCCCGGATCAAAGCCTGGTTGACGGCTCCCCGGGGACTATCGTGGCCTCCCACGTCCTTCATCGGTTCCTGGTACCAAGGCATCCACCGTGCGCCCTTAAAAACTTGGCCACAGATGCTCGCGTCCACTGTGTAGTTCTCAAGCAACGACCAGCCACCCATCACCCCGTCGACAAGCAACAGGTTCACTGGGGCCGGCATCACGAAGGCAACGACCTCACGGCCGCACCCTCAGACACCCAACAACGTGCCAAGCGCGAGCCTCCCGAACAAGATCCACGTTCCACGCCGAAGCAGTACTAGTGGTCCCACAGGACTCTCACGCCAACTAATCAACGTTCCACCCTTGAGCAACCAGCACCGGACACTCGCCGGTGTACTGGCCCCTTGACCAGGCAAGCCTGGTAAGAAGTGCTCCTTAGAAAGGAGGTGATCCAGCCGCACCTTCCGGTACGGCTACCTTGTTACGACTTCGTCCCAATCGCCAGTCCCACCTTCGACAGCTCCCTCCCACAAGGGGTTGGGCCACCGGCTTCGGGTGTTACCGACTTTCGTGACGTGACGGGCGGTGTGTACAAGGCCCGGGAACGTATTCACCGCAGCAATGCTGATCTGCGATTACTAGCAACTCCGACTTCATGGGGTCGAGTTGCAGACCCCAATCCGAACTGAGACCGGCTTTTTGAGATTCGCTCCGCCTCACGGCATCGCAGCTCTTTGTACCGGCCATTGTAGCACGTGTGCAGCCCAAGACATAAGGGGCATGATGACTTGACGTCGTCCCCACCTTCCTCCGAGTTGACCCCGGCGGTCTCCTGTGAGTCCCCATCACCCCGAAGGGCATGCTGGCAACACAGGACAAGGGTTGCGCTCGTTGCGGGACTTAACCCAACATCTCACGACACGAGCTGACGACAGCCATGCACCACCTGTATACCGACCACAAGGGGGGCACTATCTCTAATGCTTTCCGGTATATGTCAAGCCTTGGTAAGGTTCTTCGCGTTGCGTCGAATTAAGCCACATGCTCCGCTGCTTGTGCGGGCCCCCGTCAATTCCTTTGAGTTTTAGCCTTGCGGCCGTACTCCCCAGGCGGGGAACTTAATGCGTTAGCTGCGGCACCGACGACGTGGAATGTCGCCAACACCTAGTTCCCAACGTTTACGGCGTGGACTACCAGGGTATCTAATCCTGTTCGCTCCCCACGCTTTCGCTCCTCAGCGTCAGTAATGGCCCAGAGATCCGCCTTCGCCACCGGTGTTCCTCCTGATATCTGCGCATTTCACCGCTACACCAGGAATTCCGATCTCCCCTACCACACTCTAGCCTGCCCGTATCGAATGCAGACCCGGGGTTAAGCCCCGGGCTTTCACACCCGACGTGACAAGCCGCCTACGAGCTCTTTACGCCCAATAATTCCGGACAACGCTTGCGCCCTACGTATTACCGCGGCTGCTGGCACGTAGTTAGCCGGCGCTTCTTCTGCAGGTACCGTCACTTTCGCTTCTTCCCTGCTGAAAGAGGTTTACAACCCGAAGGCCGTCATCCCTCACGCGGCGTCGCTGCATCAGGCTTTCGCCCATTGTGCAATATTCCCCACTGCTGCCTCCCGTAGGAGTCTGGGCCGTGTCTCAGTCCCAGTGTGGCCGGTCGCCCTCTCAGGCCGGCTACCCGTCGTCGCCTTGGTAGGCCATTACCCCACCAACAAGCTGATAGGCCGCGGGCTCATCCTTCACCGCCGGAGCTTTCAACCAACCCCCATGCGGAAGCCGGTATTATCCGGTATTAGACCCCGTTTCCAGGGCTTGTCCCAGAGTGAAGGGCAGATTGCCCACGTGTTACTCACCCGTTCGCCACTAATCCACCCCGAAGGGCTTCATCGTTCGACTTGCATGTGTTAAGCACGCCGCCAGCGTTCGTCCTGAGCCAGGATCAAACTCTCCGTGAATGTTTACCCGACCAATGCCCGATGAAGGGCCGCGGGTGCACACATCACGAGAGCGGAACGACCAGTCGGAATAGGACCGGTCGTTCACAGCGTCCTCGCTGTGTATGTCGCCTGCCCACCACAAGGGCCGACAGGACTTTCAAAGGAACCACGACCATCCGAAGATGGACGGGGTATCAACTAATCTGGCGTTGATTTTTGGCACGCTGTTGAGTTCTCAAGGAACGGACGCTTCCTTCGTACTCACCCTCTCGGGCTTTCCTCCGGGCATTTTCCCTTCGGTCTTGCGTTTCCGACTCTACCAGACCTTCCCGGTCCGATTTCCTCGGTGCTTTCCGGTCCCGTTCGCTTTCGCTCCGGGCCCTTCCGGCGTGTTCACTACGTTAGCCGAATTCCCGGGGGACTCATAATCGAGTCAGTCGAATGCTTTTTCGGCACGCTGAAAAAGACCCGGCTTGGGTTCGTCGTAGGTAGTGGTTGACCGCTCCGGGATGCTTGAACAAGCAGGGCCCTTCTCAAGCGGCTCGGAAAACACTAGGCGTCCGGAGCATCCAAGTCAAGTTGAGTCAAGCCCCCCTCATGGCTCTCGGACTCAACCGGTACGCCGAGACCGTCGCGTCACCGGCGATGTAGAAGCGATGCTGCCAGTCGTGGGCTTTGCTCACGCCCACCCGTGGGCCCACCCGGATCAGCGCAGCGGGTACCGCCTCACCCTCGGACAGCACGACCGAGGTGCCCGTCAGCAGGTCTGTGCCGTTGTGCTCCGCCGTGACGCCGAGCGCCCGGCAGAGGTTCCCCGGACCCCGCGCGAGGCGTGCACTCCCGACCTCCGCTCCTCGCCGCTTGCGCGCCAGGTCTTCCCCTTCGACGACCCTGCCTGCCCGGATGAGGACGGCCGAAGCGACTCCGTCTGTTCCGGTGACGACGTTGGCGCACCAATGGAGACCGTGGGACCGGTAGACGTACAGGTGTCCCGCGGGTCCGAACATGACGGCGTTACGGGGAGTCTGGCCCCGGTAGGCATGGGAAGCCGGGTCGGCCGTACCGGAGTATGCCTCGGTCTCCGTGACGGCGATGCTCACGGCCCCTTCGGGGGTCCTGCAGGCGAGGACGCTCCCGAGCAGCCTGGGGGCGACCTCCTCGGCGGGACGGGCGAGGAAGTCAACGTTCATGCGGATCGCCTTGACATGCCATAGGGGGAGTACGCGTGCCCGGCCGCACCGAACATCGCGGCGCCGCGGACGGTACGGCCCCGGAAGGCGTGGGACCCCGGGTCGATCGCCCCGGCCCTACGCCCCCGTGGGCGCGGCGTACGGCCGGGGTTCTCGCTCATGGCCACCGAGCCTACCGGGGGGCGCACGGTCGCGTACGGGGAACCGGCTACGGTCGTGGCGCGTATGTAGGGGTCAGGACCCAACAAGGAGTGGACATGGGATTCAAGAAGCTGCTCGCGAGCCTGGGCGCCGGCGGCGCGTCCGTGGAGACGGTGCTCACCGAGGAGAACGTCGTCCCCGGCGGGGTCGTCCAGGGCGAGGTGCGGATCCAGGGCGGGTCGGTCGACCAGCAGATCGAGGGGCTGTCCGTCGGGCTGCAGGCGCGGGTCGAAGTCGAGGGCGGCGAGCAGGAGTTCAAGCAGAACATCGAGTTCGTCAAGGTCCGGCTCGGGGGTGCCTTCGAGGTGAAGGCGGGTGCGGTGCACGTCGTGCCGTTCGGGCTGGAGATTCCCTGGGAGACGCCGGTCACCGCGATCGAAGGGCAGCAGCTGCGCGGCATGAACATCGGTGTGACCACGGAGCTGGAGATCGCCAGGGCGGTGGACTCGGGTGACCTGGACCCGATCAACGTGCACCCGCTGCCGGCGCAGCAGGCGATCCTCGACGCCTTCATCCAGCTCGGATTCCGCTTCAAGAGCGCGGACATGGAGCGGGGGCACATCCGCGGCACCCGGCAGCGGCTGCCGTTCTACCAGGAGATCGAGTTCTTCCCGCCCCAGCAGTACCGGGGGCTGAACCAGGTCGAGGTCAGTTTCGTCGCGGACGACCGCGAGATGGACGTCGTCCTGGAGATGGACAAGAAGCCGGGCCTGTTCAGCGAGGGCAGCGACTCGTTCCGTAGTTTCCGGGTGGGTCTGCACGACTTCCACGGCACCGACTGGGCCGCCTACCTCAACCAGTGGCTCGCCGACGTCGGCGGCAAGCGCAACTGGTTCTGACCGGGCCGTTCCGGAGGGTCCTTCGCAGTGCCGACGGACCCTCCCCGGCCGGTGCCGTGCTCAGATACGCACCGCGGCCTGGAAGCTGCCGATGGTGTTCATCGACTCGTAGCGGACGTAGGCACCCGGGTAGGGGGCGTGGAGGACGGTGTTGTTGCCCGCGTACAGCCCCACGTGTGAGGTGTTGTTGAAGAAGACCAAGTCGCCCGGCTTCAGTTGGCTGCGCGGGATACGGGTGCCCTCGTTGATCTGGGTGTACGTGGTGCGGGTGATCCGGGCGCCGGCCTGGGCGTAGGACCACTGGGTCAGGCCGGAGCAGTCGAAGGCGTTGGGGCCGGTGGCGCTGCGGAAGTACGGCTTGCCCACCCGGGTGGCGGCCGCCTGGAGCGCGGCGGCGCCGAGGGCGGAGGCGGGGGTCTCCTTGCCGAGTTCGACCCGTTCGCCGGCGGCGCGGCCGGCGCGCACGTCGTCCTCGCGCATCCTCTCTCGCTCGGCCGCGGTCAGGGTGTTGAGCACCTTCTGCGCCTCCGCGAGCTTGCCCTGCTGCTCCTTCTTCCTCGCCGCGAGCGTCCTGCGGACGTCCGCGAGGTCGGTCAGCTTGGCCTGGGCCTCCGTCCGCTGCTGGGCGAGGGCGCGCTGCTTCGTCTGGATCGTCTCCATGGACTGGGCCTGCTTGGCCGTCGCCTGGTCGAGTACGGACGCCCGGTCGAGGTAGTCGTCCGGGTCCGAGGCGAGGAAGAGCTGCAGCGAGGGGTCGATGCCGCCGGAGCGGTACTGGGCTGCGGCGAGCGAACCGAGGCCGGAGCGCAGCGTGTTGAGGTCCTGCTGACCGCGGGCCACCTTGTCCTGCAGGGCGTCGATCTGGGACTCGAGCTTCTCCTGCTTCTCCTTGGCCCCGTTGTACTGCTCGGTGGCCACCTCCGCCTCGTGGTAGAGCTTGTCCACCGCCGCCTTGACCTCGCTCTTGGTCGGCTTGGGGTCGGCGTGGGCGGCCTGGGAGGTCAGGGCCACGGCCGCGGCGGCGGTAGCGGTGAGCACGGTCGTGCGGGTGCGGCTCTGCTGCTTGGGACGACGGTGGGACGCCACGGAGGCGGGCTCCTTCTTCGTTGGGCCGCGGACCAGGCGATGAGGGAGGGTGATTCCCGGCTCCGTGCAGGTGCACGGCCGCGGCGGTGTCTTCGCAGCCACCCCTGAGGGTGCTCGATCGCGCGAAGGTTCGAGATCCAATCGTAGTGACCTTCCTGTAATCATTTCAATCTCCTTGGGAAAGCGCGTCGTTGACAGGGTGTCCGGGGCGGGCTCCAGGCGCCGGGCCGTGGCGTCCCTCGGGTGCGGCGGTGGGCCGGCCTGGCCGCGGGCTCCGGTGGCCCGGGGAGCACGGGGAGCGGACGGCGGGAGTGTCGGAAGCCCGGTCGCCCTTCTCACCTCCCGCCGCGTCGTAAGCTCGGGGTGGTCCCGCAGCTGGCGATACGGAGGTTCGGACGTGGCCGAGGAAAAGGTGGCCGAGGTGAAGAGGGCGCCGCTCCCTCACGACTTCCATCCGCCGGTGCCGGAGTTCACCGTGGTGAGCGAGGACATCGTGCCGGGTGGGGTGCTGAAGGACACTCAGGTCCACGCGGCGGGCAACGTCTCCCCGCAGCTGGGCTGGGAGGGCTTCCCGGCGGGGACGAAGAGTTTCGCCGTCACCTGCTTCGACCCGGACGCGCCGACGGGCAGCGGCTTCTGGCACTGGGTGCTGTTCGACATCCCCGCGTCCGTGACCGCGCTGCCGGCCGGTGCGGGCTCGGGGGCGTTCGCGGGGCTGCCGACGGGTGCGACGCACGTCCGCAACGACTACGGGTCGAAGGACTTCGGCGGGGCCGCTCCCCCGGCCGGGGAGAACCACCGCTACGTGTTCACGGTGTACGCGGTGGATCAGGAGAGGCTCGGTCCGGACGAGGACGCGTCGCCCGCGGCCGTGGGCTTCAACCTGCGTTTCCATACGTTGGGGCGGGCCCAGTTGGTCGCCGAGTACACGGGGCCCGAAGGCAGCTGAGCGTTCGTCTGTTGTTTGCCCGCTTCTGGTCTTGGAGAGATCAGAAGCGGGCATCTTTTCGTTCCGCACGGATATTGCGTTGTCCAACCCGGCGCGCCCGGCCAGAGTTGATCCACGTCCGGAAGCCCTGCCACGAGGGCTGGGCCGGTGTACGGGAGGTGCGCAGGATGCGGGACACACTGGTACTGAACGCGAGCTTCGAACCGCTTTCCACGGTCACGCTGAACCGTGCCGTGGTGCTGGTGCTTCAGGACAAGGCCGTCGTGGAGCAGGAGCATCCCGGTCTGCGCATGCGTGGTGCCGCCGTCGATCTTCCGGTGCCCACGGTGATCCGGCTCTGCCGCTACGTCCGGGTGCCGTTCCGAAGACAGGCTCCGTGGTCGAGGCGAGGTGTGCTGGTGCGGGACCAGCACCGGTGCGCGTACTGCGGGAGGCGGGCGACGACCGTGGACCATGTGGTACCGCGGGCGCAGGGCGGCGGGGACAGCTGGCTGAACACGGTCGCGTCCTGCGCCGAGGACAATCACCGCAAGGCCGACAGGACGCCGGAGCAGGCGGGGATGCCGCTGTTGCACCAGCCGTTCGTGCCGACGCCCGCGGACGCGATGCTGCTGGCGATGCGGTCCGGTGAGCGGTCCGGGCTGCCGCAATGGCTGGCGGCTTCGGGTTCGGCGGCCTGAGGGCCGTCCGCCCCGGGGCCTGTTCCCTCCCTCCGGAGGGAGGGAACAGGCCCCGGGGCGGGGTTGCACGGGTCAGCGGAGCAGGAGCTGGACGATGGCGACGGTGCCGACCGTGACGATGACGCCGCGCAGGACGGTGGGCGGGAGTCTGCGTCCGACCTTGGCGCCTATCTGGCCCCCGATGGCGGAGCCGACGGCGATGAGGACGACGGCGGGCCAGTCGAAGTCGGCGACGAAGAGGAAGAAGAGCGCGGCGATGCTGTTGACGATCGCGGCGAGGACGTTCTTCACGGCGTTGAGACGCTGGAGGCTGTCCGCGAGGAGCATGCCCATGAGGGAGAGGTAGATGATCCCCTGGGCCGCGGTGAAGTACCCGCCGTAGACACTGGCGAGGAGGAGTCCGGTCAGCAGCAGCGTCCCGCCGTCGGGGTCGCCGGGGCTTCCGGAGCGCTCGCGGCGGGCCAGGACGGCCCTGGAGATGCGGGGCTGCAGGATGACGAGCACCAGGGCGAGGGCGACGAGGACGGGGACGATCGTCTCGAAGGCCCGGGGCGGGAGCGTCAGCAGCAGCGCGGCGCCGGTGAGGCCGCCGACGGCGGCGACGGCGCCGAGGCGGAGGACACGGCGGCGCTGGCCCTTGAGTTCCTCGCGGTAGCCGATGGCGCCGCTGACGGAACCGGGAATGAGGCCGAGGGCGTTGGAGACGGTGGCCGTCACCGGGGGGAGGCCGGTGAGCAGCAGGACCGGGAAGGTGATGAGTGTTCCCGATCCCACGATGGTGTTGATGGTGCCGGCTCCGACGCCGGCCGCGAAGACTGCCAGGATCTCCCAGATGGACAACGCCATCTCCCTTACATGGTCAGTGAGTCGCCTCCCCGCCCGTGAGGGTCGAGGGGCTCGCACCGATCATGCACGATCGCGTGTACGGGTCAGTCGACCGGGGGCTGTTCGCGGCGTTCGGTCTCGGTACCGGTGCGGCTGCCGGGCACGGCACCGGTGTTGAAGCCGGGGGCTCCGCCGCCGAGGTTGCCGAACGCGCCCGAGAGGCCCTTGAGGGCGTCGCCGATCTCGCTGGGCACGATCCACAGCTTGTTGGCGTCGCCTTCGGCGATCTTCGGCAGCATCTGGAGGTACTGGTACGAGAGGAGCTTCTGGTCCGGGTCGCCGGCGTGGATGGCTTCGAAGACCGTGCGGACGGCCTGGGCCTCGCCCTCGGCGCGCAGGGCGGCGGCCTTGGCCTCGCCCTCGGCGCGCAGGATCGCGGACTGCTTCTCGCCCTCGGCGGTGAGGATCTGGGACTGGCGGATGCCTTCGGCGGTGAGGATCGCGGCGCGCTTGTCGCGGTCGGCGCGCATCTGCTTCTCCATCGAGTCCTGGATGGAGGTCGGCGGCTCGATCGCCTTGAGCTCGACGCGGTTGACGCGGATGCCCCACTTGCCGGTGGCCTCGTCGAGGACGCCCCGGAGGGCGGCGTTGATCTCCTCGCGGGAGGTGAGGGTCCGTTCGAGGTCCATGCCGCCGATGATGTTGCGCAGGGTGGTGACGGTGAGCTGTTCGATGGCCTGGATGTAGCTGGCCACTTCGTAGGTCGCGGCGCGGGCGTCGGTCACCTGGTAGTAGATGACGGTGTCGATGTTGACGACCAGGTTGTCCTGGGTGATCACCGGCTGCGGCGGGAAGGGGACGACCTGTTCGCGCAGGTCGATTCGGTTGCGGATCGAGTCGATGAACGGGACGACGATGTTCAGGCCCGCGTTGAGCGTGCGGGTGTAGCGTCCGAACCGCTCCACGATCGCGGCGCTCGCCTGCGGGATGACCTGGATCGTCTTGATCAGGGCGATGAAGACAAGCACCACCAGAATGATCAGGACGATGATGACTGCTGACATCGTGTTCCCTGTGCCCTTCGCTGCGGGTTGACTGCCGGGTGTGCTTCTGAAGATCCAGTTTCCCAGACCGCGCGCCCTCGCGTGGGGGGTTCGGTCACATGACGACGGCGGTCGCCCCGTCGATGTCGACGACGTCGACCTGATCGCCGGGTTCGAAGGCCGTAGCGGAGTCGAGGGCGCGGGCCGACCAGACCTCGCCGGCGAGCTTGATGCGTCCGCCGTCGGCGTCGACCCGTTCCAGTACGACGGCTTGACGGCCCTTCAGGGCGTCGATGCCGCTGGCGTGCCGGGGCGGGCCGTCGCGATGACGGGCCGCGATGGGGCGGACCACCGCGAGCAGAGCCACCGAGACGACGGCGAAGACGATCACCTGCGCGACGATGCCGAAACCGAGACCGGCCGTCACGGCTCCGGCGATCGCGCCGACGGAGAACATCCCGAATTCGGGCATCGCGGTCAGAACGAGTGGGATGCCCAGTCCCACCGCGCCGATCAGCCACCAGAGCCACGCGTCGATGTCCACGTCGTCATGGTAGGGCGGCGGGGGCGCCGGGGACAGGGCGCGGTCGGCCCCGGGAGTCTCCCGGGCGGGGCTCGGGCGGTGATCTGGCGGAGGATGCAACCGGCGCCCGGGGGTGCTTACTTGAGCGGGAGTCCCTGGGCCGTGTAGCGGTCGCCGACGTGCTCGACGACGAGAGGCAGGCCGAAGCAGAGCGAGAGGTTGCGGGAGGTCAGCTCGGTCTCCACCGGTCCGGCGGCGAGCACCTTGCCCTGGCGGATCATCAGGACGTGTGTGAAGCCCGGGGCGATCTCCTCGACATGGTGGGTGACCATGATCATGGAGGGGGCGTACGGGTCGCGGGCGAGGCGGCCGAGGCGCCGGACCAGGTCCTCGCGGCCGCCGAGGTCGAGTCCGGCAGCGGGCTCGTCCAGGAGGAGGAGCTCGGGGTCGGTCATCATGGCGCGGGCGATCAGGGTGCGCTTGCGCTCGCCCTCGGAGAGGGTGCCGAACCTGCGGTCGAGGTAGTCGGTCATGCCGAGGCGGTCGAGGAAGGCGCGGGCGCGCTCCTCGTCGACGGCGTCGTAGTCCTCGTGCCAGGTGGCGGTCATGCCGTACGCGGCGGTGAGGACGGTCTCCAGGACCGTCTGCCGCTTGGGGAGCTTCTCGGCCATGGCGATACCGGCCATGCCGATGCGCGGTCGGAGGTCGAAGACGTCCGTGCCGACGCCGCCGAGCCGCTCGCCGAGGATCCGGGCGGTGCCGGAGGACGGGAAGAGGTAGCTGGAGGCGATGTTCAGCAGGGTGGTCTTGCCGGCGCCGTTGGGGCCGAGGATCACCCAGCGCTCGCCCTCCTTGACCGACCAGGAGACCTCGTCCACCAGAGCCCGTCCGTCGCGGACCACGGATACGTCCACCAGCTCCAGTACATCGCTCATGAGCGCGTTGTCTCCCCTTGCGGTCGAGTCGTGTCGTCGCCTGGCGCCTGTGGGCGCGGCGTCCAGGGAAAACCTACGCCACTGACGGAGCGGGGCGGTCCTCAGGTTCGCCGTTGGGTCCGGTGCCCCCTTGCCCAGCCGTCGGAGTCCCTAGGCTGGGGGCATGTTTTCGGAACCACGCTCAGGGCGTCTGGCCGCTTGGGGCAATGCCCTGTCGGCCGGGTCGGTGTCGCCGGACGAGGCGGCGTCGGCCATTGTCGGGGAGGACGCGGTGCACCGCGTCGAGGGGCTGCCGGGTGAGGCGACGCCGGTCGGGCTGACGCTGGCGCTGGGGCGGCTGCGGGTGCTCGGGGTGACCGGGTGGCGGGTGGCGCTGCCCGCGCCGGGGCATCCGCTGGGGCTGAGCGGACCGGCGGAGTTCAACGCGCGGGCGATGGAGGCCGAGGAGGCGGTGACCGGTTTCGGCGCGCCGTACGGTCTCGTGCCTCGGGTCACCGAGATGGGTCCGGCGGGTGACGTGCGGGTGGAGGTCGTCTGGCGGTGCCTGGCGGTGCGGGAGGCTCCGCCGGCCGACGTGCCCTCGCTGGGCGAGGCGGAGCGGGAGCTCGCGGAGGCGCTGCGGGATGCCACGACGGCGCTGACCAGACTGGACGTGGCGGCCTCGGGCCCGGCGGCGGACGCCGCGCGGGAGGCGTACCGGGCTCGCGCGGAAGCGGGAGCCGAGATCCTGGCCCCCGGGTACCCGCCGCGCGCGGTGCGGGTCCTGGAGCTGGCGCGGCGGGTGGGGCTGCTGGTCGGGCTGGCGTACGACGGCGGTCACGGGGGCGCTGCGAGCGCGTCGGAGATGGCCGCGCGGGGTGCGGCGCTGCGGCCGGTGGAGCGGGTGGCGCGCCGTGCCCGGGTCGCGGCGTACAACGCCTACGTGGAGGAGCGGGAGCGGGAACGCTGAGGTCCCGCGCGTGGTGCGGCCGTGTCGCGGCGCCCGGCGCGGGAGCGCGTGAGGCCCGGCCTCCGGGGGGATCGTCCGGGGGCCGGGCCTGGGGCGCCGGGGTCAGCCGTTGGCGGCGGTATTGCCGAAGGCCGGGTTGAGCAGGCCGACCACGTTGATGGTGTTGCCGGAGACGTTCACGGGAACGTGCACCGGGGCCTGCACCAGGTTGCCGGAGGCGACACCCGGCGATTCGAGGGCCTGGCCGTGCGCGTCCGCCTGGGCGGAGGCGACCCCCGCGCCGGCGGCGACGATGCCCCCGGCGACCATGGTGAGGGCGGCGGCCTTCTTGAGCTTCTTCACTTTCGGGTTCCTCCTGGTATCCGCTGCGGCCGGGCCGCCGCAGCACGCCATGGAGAACGCCACCACCCTCTCCGGGTTGCGCCGAACGGGGGACATACACCCGACGGTATGAAGAAGGGAACGGAAGTCCTCTTCCGTTCCCTTCCTCCGTTCCGCCGGCCGAGCGCCGGGCCACTCAGGCACTCAGGCACTCAGGCACTCAGGCCGTGCCGTACCGCCCACAACGCCGCCTGGGTCCGGTCGGCCAGATCGAGCTTCATCAGGATGTTCGAGACGTGCGTCTTGACGGTCTTCTCCGAGAGCACCAGCGCCCTCGCGATCTCCCGGTTGGACCGCCCGTCAGCGATGAGTCGGAGGACCTCGCGCTCGCGTTCCGTGAGGGTGGAGCCGCGGCCCGTGCCGCTCGGCGCGTCCTCCTGCGAGAGGAGGGCCCCGGCCACCTCGGGCTGGAGCAGGACGTGGCCCGCGTGGACGGAGCGGATGGCCCCGGCCAGCGCCTCGGGGTCCACGTCCTTGTAGACGTACCCGGAGGCACCCGCGCGCAGCGCGGGGACGACCGTGCGCTGCTCGGTGAAGCTGGTGACGATCAGCACCCGTGCCGGGTTGGCGAGCTCGCGCAGCTTGCGCAGGGCCTCGATGCCGTCCATGCCGGGCATCCTGACGTCCATCAGGATGACGTCGGGCCGCAGCTCCTCGGCCCGCTCGATCCCGTCCGCGCCGTCGGCCGCCTCGCCGACGACCTCTATGTCGTCCTGGACCTCCAGGAAGGTCCGCAGCCCGCGCCGGACGACCTGGTGGTCGTCGACGAGCAGGACGCGAATGGTCTTCTCAGCCACCGGGGACCTCCATCTCGATCGTGGTGCCTCGGCCGGGCGCCGATGTCACGGTGAGTCGCCCGCCGACGCCGCCGGCCCGGTCCCGCATGGAGACGAGTCCCAGGTGCCGGCCGGCGCTGCGGACCGTACGGGGTTCGAAGCCCGTGCCGTCGTCCCGGACGGTGAGCAGGGCACCCTGGCCGCGCCTGGCGAGGGAGACCGCGACGAGGGCCGGCCGGGCGTGCCGCAGCGCGTTGTGCAGGGCTTCCTGAGCGACCCGCAGGAGGGCTTCCTCCTGAGCGGCGGGCAGGGCGCGCATCCCGGGGCTGTCGAAGGTGACGCGGGCGCTGTGGGCGCGGTCCAGCACCTGGATCTGCGTCCGCAGGGTGTGGACGAGACCGTCCTCGTCGAGCGCGGCCGGCCGCAGCTCGACGACGGCGGCGCGCAGCTCGTCCGCGGCCTCCGCGGCGAGGGCGGCCACCTGCTGGAGTTCGCCCTTCGCACGGACCGGGTCGCGGTCCACGAGGGCGGCGGCGGCCTGGGCGGTGAGCCGCAGTGAGAAGAGCTTCTGACTGACGGCGTCGTGCAGCTCGTGGGCGAGGCGGGAACGTTCCTCCGCGATGGTGAGCTCACGGCTGCGCTCGTACAGGCGGGCGTTGGTCAGGGCGATGGCGGCGTGCTGGGCGAGGATCGCGAGCAGTTCCTCGTCCCCGGCGGTGAACCCGCAGCCGTCCCCGGGGGCCGGTCGCGTGTCGCGGCAGCGCTTGTTCGCCAGGAAGAGCGCGCCGATGGTCTCCTCGCCGTCCCGGATGGGCATGCCGAGGAAGTCGGACATCTCCGGGTGGGCGGGGGGCCAGCCCTCGAAGCGCGGGTCCTTCCGGACGTCGGCGAGCCGCTCGGGCTCGGCCCGGTGGAGCATGGCGGCGAGGATGCCGTGCTGGCGTGGCAGCGGGCCGATGGCGCGCCACTGCTCCTCGCCGACGCCGTCGACCACGAACTGGGCGAAGCCGCCGTGGTCGTCCGGCACCCCCAGGGCCGCGTACTCGGCGTCGAGCAGCTCGCGCGCGGAGGCCACGATCGTCTTGAGGACGTCGCGCACCTCCAGGTGGCGGCTCATCGCCAGCAGTGCGGTGCTCACGGCGGCGAGGCCGGAGCGCGGTCGATGACTCATGCACTCACCGTACCGGTGAGGTGTGACGGTGCGTATCCGTCCGGAGACGGCCCCGGTCCGGGACCACGGGCCTAGGTGTATTGATCACGGACGTGTTGCGAGAGTCCCTCCCGGTCCGTGACGCCTGGCACGCACGCTCCCCGCGTTGTCGGAGTCATCCGAGTACGACGCCCGGTACGAGGACGATCCTCCGCCTCGCGATCGCACGCACCAGGCGCCGCGGGCCCCGCCCTCCGGGCGGACGCAGCTGCTTCCGCGACACGCCCTGGGTCGAAGTGCCGTGCCCGGTCGGGGCCCCTGGAGGACGAGGCGGCGGGCCGGGTCGCTGCCGGACCCTGGACGGCGTCGGGGCGAAGGCCGGTACCGAGGGGGATGGATGTCATGGCTGTCGCGATCGTCACGGGCGCGTCGAAGGAGCTGGGCCGGGCGCTGGCGAGCGCGCCGGACGGGCGGGGCTGGGACCTGGTGCTGGACGCCCGGTCGGCGGGTGTACCAGACGGTGTTCTGCTGGCCCTCGCCGAATGGTGCGGGTTCGGCGGAGATGCCGAGCGCGGGCCGGCCGTTCACGGCGGGGCTGGTGGCGGAGCCGGAGCGGCGGGGCGTGCGGTTCGCCCGCTCACGCTGCACACGGGGGTGGCGTCGGCGGACGCACGAGCCGCCCTACCCGGAACGCTTCGCGGTACCGGCGGCGACGGGCGCGGCTGGTCGCGGCGGCGCGGACGGACGGGTCATGGCGGTCGGGACCACGGTCGTGCGCGCCCTGGAGTCCGCGGTGGACGCGTCGGGGGCCGTGGGGCGTCGGGGTGGACGGATCTGGTGGTGACGCCGGCGCGTGGTGTGCGGGTGGTCGACGGGCTGCTGACGGGCTGCACGAGCCGGTGGCCTCGCACCTGCTGATGCTGGAGGCGATCGCGGGGGCCCGCGCCGCACCGGGCGTACACGGCGGTGCGGGAGCGGCAGCACCTCTTGCACGAGTTCGGGGACGTCCATCTCCTCCTCCCGAAGGGTTCCCGTCACCGCTCGCATTGCTGATGCAACACCTGGTCAGTTCGTTACCTGGCCAATGTGAGCCCGCACATAGGACCCATGTCACTTACTAGTACCCCTAGTGGACGCATAAGGGACAGATCAGTACGCCAAAACGGGCATTGCAGGGGTTTCGGGGCGAAGATCGCGGGCCGCTGATCCACTACCCGGGGTCGTAGATCACACCTTTGCCAGGGCATTTTGCCGCCGCTAAGAATTGCAGCCGTCGCCGCCGAGGAGGCGCAGTGCCGCCCCCGGCCTGAGCGACCCCCTGCTATTCGAAGAGGTAGTCCTGCATGTCTGCGAACACTTCTGGCCTTCGCCGTCTGACCAAGACCCACAAGGCATCGATCGCCGGTGTCGCCACGCTTGGCGCCGCAGCTCTCGCCTTCTCTCTCGTCCCGGGCAACGCGGCCGCCGAGGTGGAGCCTCAGGCGCTGGCGAACACCCAGCAGGCCGCTTGGGCGTACAACGCCGACAGCACGCAGGCCAAGGCCCTGCGTGCGAGCCTGACCGACCAGCACACCACGGTGGGCCTCAAGGCCAAGCAGGAGGCGGAGGCTGCGGCCAAGGCCACCGCGAAGGCGAAGGCCGAGGCGGCGGCGAAGGCCAAGGCCAAGGCCGAGGCGGCGGCCAAGGCGAAGGCCGCCGCCGCGAAGGCGAAGGCCGAGGCCAAGAAGCGCGCCGCGGCGAAGACCGCCGCGAGCCGCGCCGCCGCGCGCAAGCCCGTCTTCGCGAACAACCTCGACGGCTGGATCCGCGAGGCGCTGTACATCATGGACAAGCACGACATTCCGGGCAGCTACCACGGCCTGCACAAGAACATCATGCGTGAGTCCAGCGGCAACCCGCGGGCCATCAACAACTGGGACATCAACGCCATCAACGGCGTGCCCTCGAAGGGGCTCCTCCAGGTCATCTACCCGACCTTCAAGGCATACCACGTGCCCGGCACCAAGTTCGACCAGTACGACCCGGTCGCCAACATCGTCGCCGCCGCCAACTACGCGGCCGACCGCTACGGCTCGATCGACAACGTCAACAGCGCCTACTGAGCGCGCTGAGAGCCTGTCGGGCGGCCTTCGGCCGAGACGGGCTCCGAGGCGGCGACGCCGGAGGGCGGCACCCACAGGGGTGCTGCCCTCCGGCGTCGCCGCGGGCGTGTACCGCCCGTGAGCACGGTTACTTCCGCATGACCTCCGGCTCGTGGCGGCGCAGCAGGCGCGCCACGGCGAAGCCACAGGCGACGCCGATGAGGAGCAGGATCGTGAGGTTGAGGCCCCACTGGCCGACGGTGTGTTCCCACAGGGGGTCCAGGTTGGCCGGGTCCTCGCGGTCCCACGGCGGCATCAGGTGCGCGAGGTCGAGGGTCGAGCCCGCGGCGGCGATGGCCCAGCGCGAGGGCATCAGCCAGGCGAACTGCTCCAGGCCCGGCGAGTCGTACACCTGGAACAGGATGCCGGTGAAGACGACCTGGACGATCGCGAACATCACGAGCAGCGGCATCGTCTTCTCGGCGGTCTTCACCAGCGAGGAGATGACCAGGCCGAACATCATCGAGGTGAAGCCGAGCGCGATGATCGTGACGCACAGCTCGACGGCCGGCGGCAGGACGAGACCCTCCGCGGGCAGCTCGCGGGTGGCGAAGCCGATGCCGCAGATGATCACGCCCTGGACGGCGGTGATCAGGCCGAGGACGATGACCTTGGACATCAGGTACGCCGAGCGGGACAGGCCGGTGGCCCGTTCCCGTTCGTAGATGACCCGTTCCTTGATCAGTTCGCGGACGGAGTTGGCGGCGCCGGAGAAGCATATGCCGACGGCGAGGATCAGCATGATCGTGCCGGCGTCGCCGTTGAACCGGGACGGCGGCTTCGGCGGGGCCAGGCCGAAGTCGGCGGGGATGACGACCGAGACCACGCCGAGGACGGCCGGCAGGATCACCATCAGGCCGATGAAGCCCTTGTCGGAGGCGATCACCGAGGCGTAGCGGCGGATCAGCGTCCACAGCTGGGACCCCCAGCCCTGCGGCTTGGGCGGTCTGGCCATCGCCTGCTGCGACATCTGGACCGGCTGCGCGGCCACCGCGTCGATGTCCGCGGCGTACATCTGGTAGTGCTGCGATCCCTTCCAGCGGCCCGCCCAGTCGTAGTCGCGGTAGTTCTCGAAAGCGGAGAAGACGTCGGCCCAGGTGTCGTAGCCGAAGAAGTTCAGCGCCTCCTCCGGCGGGCCGAAGTAGGCGACCGAGCCGCCGGGCGCCATCACCAGGAGCTTGTCGCACAGACCGAGCTCGGCGACCGAGTGGGTCACGACGAGGACCGTACGGCCGTCGTCGGCCAGGGCCCGCAGCAGCTGCATGACGTCACGGTCCATGCCCGGGTCGAGGCCGGAGGTCGGCTCGTCGAGGAAGATCAGCGAGGGCTTGGTGAGGAGCTCCAGAGCGACGGAGACCCGCTTGCGCTGACCACCGGAGAGGGAGGTGACCTTCTTCTCCTTGTGAGGGTCGAGCTTCAGCTCGCGCAGCACCTCGTCGATGCGGGCCTCGCGCTCGGCGGCCGCGGTGTCGCCGGGGAAGCGGAGCTTGGCCGCGTACCGGAGCGCCTTCTGGACGGTCAGCTCCTTGTGCAGGATGTCGTCCTGCGGAACCAGCCCGATGCGCTGGCGCAGTTCGGCGAACTGCCGGTAGAGGCTCCGGTTGTCGTAGAGGACGTCGCCCTCGTTGGCCGGGCGGTATCCGGTGAGCGCCTTGAGGAGCGTGGACTTGCCCGAGCCGGACGGACCGATGACGCCGATCAGCGACTTCTCCGGGACGCCGAAGGAGACGTCCCGGAGGATCTGCTTGCCGTCGTCGACCGTGACGGTGAGGTGCCGGGCCGAGAAGGAGACCTCGCCGGTGTCGACGAACTCCTCGAGCTGGCCGCCGACGATGCGGAAGGTCGAGTGGCCGACGCCGACGATGTCGTTCGGGCCGATGAGGACCGAGCCGTTCTTGGCGATCGGCTGACCGTTGACGTAGGTGCCGTTGTGGGAGCCGAGGTCATGGATCTCGAAGCGGCCGTCGGGCGTCGCGCGGAACTCCGCGTGGTTGCGCGAGACCTGGAGGTCGGAGACGACCAGTTCGTTCTCGAGCGCGCGGCCGATCCGCATGACGTGGCCGAGGGCCAGCTGGTGGAAGGTGGTGGGGCTGCGGTCACCGTAGACCGGCGGCGCGCCCGCGGCGGCGCCCTGGCCGCCCTGCTGCTCCGGGAACCGGGGCGGCTGGAACTGCGGCTGCCCGCCCTGCTGCTGGGGCGGGGCCTGGTGAGGCGGGGTCTGCTGGGCGGCCCAGCCGGCCGGGGCGCCGGGCTGCGGCGCGGGCTGCGCCGGCGGGGCCTGGGCCGCGGCGGCCTGGTGCGCAGGGGCACCGGCGGCGGCGAGATCCAGCCGCGGGCCGTCGGTCGCGTTGCCGAGGTGGAGGACCGAGCCGGGGCCGATCTCCAACTGGTGGACCCGTCGGCCCTGCGCGTAGGTGCCGTTGGTGGAGCCGTGGTCCTCGATGACCCAACTCCGCCCGCTCCAGCTCACGGTGGCATGACGCCACGACACCCTGGAGTCGTCGATCACCAGGTCGCCCTGTGGATCGCGTCCGAGCGTGTACGACCTGGACGGATCGAGCGTCCAGGTCCTTCCGTTCAATTCCAGTACGAGTTCCGGCACTCCATGCCCCACTACTTGTCCCCCGATGCGCTCCCGTCGCGGGAGTCCAGGGATGGCGAACATCCGGGGGAACTATTTCAGGCCCGGTCCCCGATCCGAAAGTCGGGCGGTGTGAAGACCCGGCGCGGACGCGCGGCGGACGCGCTCCCCCGGCGTGTGCGCGAGCCGTTGACAGCAGGAGAAATCAGCCCGGAGAGTGGTAAGCGCCCACGAGTGCGTACGGATCATGCACGAAGTGGGCAACTCGGCATCGGTCAGGGGGCTCTGGTGACGGCGAGAGGTGACCGGGGACGAGCGTCCCCGATCGAGGTGATCCTGGGCTCGGTCGCCGCCGTGGGCTGGGCGCTGGTGGGGATGACGGCGACCGCGGCACTGGGGCTGCGTCTCCTGGGCGCGGACACGGTGGGCGATCTCGGCCCGATGACCGCCGCCGTGGTCGTGCTGGCCGTGGGCGGTTCGGTGACACCGAGGGGCGACGTCTCCGCGTACGGGCTGGAGGGGGCGGCGGCGCGGACCGCGGTCGATTTCACGCCACTCGGGGTCGCCCTGGTGGGGGCGTCGATCCTCGGCTTCCTCCTGTTGCGCTCACTACGGCACCGCGGGCCGTACATCCCGGTGGCGGAACTCACCTTCCGCGTGGTGGTCCTGACGGCCGTGTTCCTGGCGGCCGTGGGCGGACTGGCCTGGGCCGGCCACGACGTGGTGACGATCGACGGGACCGCCTGGGGTACCGGGACGCCGCCGGGCGGGGACGGCGGGCTCCGTGTGCCGGGGCTCGGGGACGTCGGGGGACTGCTGCCGGACCGGCTCGGAGACCTGGTGGACGCGAAGGCGTCGGTGGGCTTCTCGGTGGACACGGCCGAGTCACTGACGGGCGCGGCACGCTGGGTCCTGGCGGTGGTCCTCCTCGCGTTGCTCTGCTCCCGGCGGGCGCCGCTTCCCCCGGGGCGGTTCTCCGACGCGCTGCGGCGCACGGTGCGGCCGGCGGCCTCGGCGCTGGCCGCCGCGGGGCTGGTGACGCTGGCCGCCGGCTACGCCGCGGCCGGGTATGCCGCGGCCGGTGACGACCATCCCCGCCGGGTGCTGGGGGCGGCGCTGCTCGGTGCCCCGAACGGCGTCGGGGTCGGCGTCCCGCTCGGCCTGTTCGTGCCGTGGAGCGGCGCCGTGCGCGGCTCGGCGGCGAAGGGTCTGCCCGGCCCGCTGGACGCGCTGCTGGGCTCGGGCGGGCCGTCGGTGAGCCGTCCGGTGACGGTGGCGCGGCTCGCCGAGCTGGACGGGACCGTCTGGCTGCTCGCGGTCGCCGCGGGGGCGATGATGCTGAGCGCCGGCGTGCTGGCGGCGTCCCGGACGCCTCGCGGCGGGCTCGGGCGGTGGGCGTTCGCGGGGCGGTGCGGGGCACGGCTGGCCGTGGTGACGGCTCCGGCGCTCCTGGTGGTGGTGCTGTGGAGCGGGGTGTCTGTGGACGCCTCGCTGTCGGTTCTGGGGATCGACGCCTTCGACACGGGGGTGGAGCTGCACGGGAACCCGTCGGCGGCTCTGGTGCTGGGGGCCCTGTGGGGCGGGGTCGCGGGAGCGGTGGGGGCGCTGGTGGCCGGCGGGCGGTCGGTCCCGGGGAGAGGGGACCCGGGGGCGCCGCTGCCGGGGGCGCCGCTGCCGGGCCCGTACGTCCCGTCGCGGCCGTACGTGCCGCCGGGCGGTGAGCGGAATCCCTACACGGACGGAGAGGACGGCGGGGACGGCCACGGAGGCGGCGGGGAGGGCCACGGTCTGCACGCCGCGCCGACCGTGGCGGGGCCGATCCGCTTCCCCGGCCGCGGGCAGGGTCGTGACGGCCGGCCCCGTGGAGGCGCCCGGAGCGGTGGTGGTCCCGGTCCTGGTGAGGGTCCCCGGCGCGGTCGTGACTTCGGTCCCGTCGTGCCTCCACCACCCACTCCCCCACCGCACCCGCCGGATCGCCCGGGCCACCGGAGCGGCCCTGCGCCGCCGGACGGACGCCCGGGAGGGGGCTGAGAGCCTGTCGGGCGGGCTCCGGCCGGGCGTCCCGTCGCCGGCACGCGGCGGTGTCCGGGAGCCCGGAGCGGAGCCCGCCGAGGCCGGCAGGGGTGTCCGGCACTCGGGACGGGGAGGCTGGTGGCACCCCGTGCCCGATACGGTGGAGGCACCATGAGCGCATCGCAGACCTCAGACGTTCCCACTCTTCTCGTCAAGATCTTCGGGAAGGACCGTCCCGGGATCACCGCCGGGCTCTTCGACACCCTCGCCGCCTACTCCGTCGACGTCGTGGACATCGAGCAGGTCGTGTCCCGCGGCCGGCTCGTCCTGTGCGCGCTCGTCACCGAGCCGACCGTCGCCTCGCAGGGCGAGTTGCGCGCCACCGTGCACAGCTGGGCCGAGTCGTTGAAACTGCAGGCCGAGATCATCTCGGGTACCGGTGACAACCGGCCACGCGGCAGCGGCCGTTCGCACGTCACCGTCCTCGGGAACCCGCTGACGGCCGAATCGACGGCGGCCATAGCGTCGAGGATCGCCGGGACCGGCGGCAACATCGACCGGATCTTCCGCCTCGCGAAGTACCCGGTCACGGCTGTCGAGTTCGCCGTCTCCGGGTGTGAGACGGAGCCGCTGCGGACCGCGCTGGCCACCGCGGCCTCCGAGATCGGCGTGGACGTGGCGGTCGTCTCCGCCGGACTGCACCGTCGTGCGCAGCGCCTCGTCGTCATGGACGTCGACTCCACGCTGATCCAGGACGAGGTCATCGAGCTGTTCGCGGCCCATGCGGGCTGCGAGGACAAAGTCGCCGAGGTCACCGCCGCGGCGATGCGCGGGGAGCTGGACTTCGAGCAGTCGTTGCACGCCCGGGTGGCGTTGCTCGCCGGGCTCGACGCGTCCGTGGTCGACAAGGTCCGGGCCGAGGTGCGGCTCACCCCCGGCGCCCGGACCCTCATCCGGACGCTCAAGCGGCTCGGGTACCAGGTCGGCGTCGTCTCAGGCGGTTTCACGCAGGTCACGGACGACCTCCAGGAGAAGCTGGGGCTCGACTTCGCCTCGGCGAACACCCTGGAGATCGTGGACGGCAGGCTGACCGGACGGGTCACCGGCGAGATCGTGGACCGCGCCGGAAAGGCGCGGCTGCTGCGCCGGTTCGCCACCGAGGCCGGGGTGCCGCTGGCGCAGACCGTGGCGATCGGCGACGGGGCCAACGACCTGGACATGCTGAACGCCGCCGGGCTCGGGGTGGCCTTCAACGCCAAGCCCGTCGTGCGGGAGGCCGCCCACACCGCGGTGAACGTGCCCTTCCTCGATGCCGTGCTCTACCTCCTGGGCATCACCCGCGAGGAGGTGGAGGCCGCGGACGGCGGCGAGGACCTGCTGCACTGACGGACGGCAGAAGACCCGGTCACCGTGGGGGTGACCGGGTCTTCTGTCGTCTCCGTGTGGATGCCGGAGGGTTCGGAGCCTGTCGGACGGCCGCGGCCGGAAGGCGGGCGCGGCAAGGCGCGGCGTCCGGAGAACCGGCCCGGCCCTCTTAAGCTCAGAGCCTGTCGGATGACCTCTGACCGGGCGGTCACGCCCTGGCACGCCCGCCTGTCGGTCGAAGGCCACCCGGCAGGCTCTCAGTCGTGCGGGGCCCAGTAGTCGAGCAGGGTGCCGACGCCGTGCTCCACCGACTTCCAGGAGCCGTTGAAGCCGACGACGGCGAAGGCCGCGGTCGGGAAGCCGCCGCGGGTCATCCGGGCCAGCGCGTCGCCCTCCGCCGAGCCCGCGAGGGCGTCGGAGAGCGCGTGCATGCCGGGGTTGTGCCCGATGACGAGGAGGTCGTCCACCTCGTCGGAGGTCTCGTTGAGCAGGGCGATGAGCTCGCCGAGCGATGCCTCGTACAGCCGATCCTCGTACACGGTCCTGGGGCGGTGAGGCAGCTCTTGGACGGCCAGCTTCCAGGTCTCACGCGTCCTGACGGCGGTCGAGCAGAGAGCCAGATCGAAGGAGATCCCGGTGTCGGCGATCCTGCGGCCCGCCACCGGCGCGTCCGTGCGGCCGCGCTCGGCGAGCGGTCGCTCGTGGTCGGACACCTGGGGCCAGTCGGCCTTGGCATGCCGGAGCAGCACAATCCTGCGGGGTGTATCGACGCTCATGGGTTCCAGCTTCGCATGAAACCGCCCGTCGGGCGCAGGGTGTTGAGTCAGTGGGGCAGCGTGTGCCGGATCTGTTCGAGGGGCCGGGTGACGCCCGGGTCGCCGCCGGTGGCGACGGCCCCGCCGGAGTGCGTCATCAGGGCGAAGAGCACGACGAACGCGGCCACCGGGAGCGTGAGGGACCACCAGGGAAGACGGGCGTCGAGGCCGCCGGCGGACGGTGCCGTGGCCGGGGTGCGGGTGTGGGCCGGCATGGCCGCCTCCGTGGGGTGGGTCGTCCGGTGCGTGGTCTCCAACGTACGGAGCCTGGAACGCCGGTCCCATCCGGTGATCCACCCACTTCACCCTGACACCGGCCCTTAGGGGACCGGGGGACAGCCCCCCTCCGCGCCCGGCGCGAAGCCGGGGGCCCGAGTGATGCTCACGCTCTGCCCCGGGGCGGTCACGGGGAGGCGAGGGTGGCGATGACGGCGATGACGACCGAGATCCCGAGCATCGCGCCGAGCACGAGCAGGAGCTTCTTCTGGCCGTTCTGGGGGTTCGGGTCGAGCACGGGCATGGCCCCAGTGTCGCATCTCAGCATTCGTCCTCGACCGCCCGGTCCCGTCCCGCGAGCGTCCCGACGATCATCTGGGGCAGCATCAGCCCCGCCATCAGCGCGAGGGGGAGTCCCCAGCCACCGCTGTGCTGGTAGAGGACACCGACCAGGAGGGGTCCGGGGACGGAGATCAGGTAGCCGACGCTCTGCGCGAAGGCGGAGAGCCGGACCACTCCGGCACCGGTGCGCGAGCGCATGCCGATCATGGTGAGGGCGAGCGGGAAGGCGCAGTTGGAGACGCCCAGGAGGAGGGCCCAGGCCCAGGCGCCTCCGGCGGGCGCGAGGTACAGGCCGGTGTAGCCGGCGAATCCGCACAGGCCGAGGGTCACGACGATCGGGCCCTGGTTCCTCAGCCGGGTGGCCAGCCGGGGGATGACGAAGGCGAGCGGTACGCCCATCACCATCGTCACGGCGAGCAGCACTCCGGCGGTGCCGGCCGGGACACCGGCGTCCCGGAAGATCTGCGGCATCCAGCCCATGGTGATGTAGGCGCCGGTGGCCTGGAGACCGAAGAAGACGCCGAGGGCCCACGCGGTGCGGCTGCGGGTGACGCGCGGCGGGGCGGCCTGTCCGTCGGCGGTGGGCCGGCCGGTGGAGCCCGCGCGCGGCCTGGTCCCGCGGTCGCGTGCCAGGGGGAGCCAGGGCAGGACGGCGCAGGCGGCGAGGATCGCCCAGACACCCAGTCCGGTACGCCAGCCGCCGCCCAGGGCCTCGGTCACGGGCACCGTCGCCGCGGCGGCGAGCGAGGTGCCGAGGGCGAGGGCCATGGAGTAGAGGCCGGTGACGGTGCCGACGCGGTCGGGGAAGTACCGCTTGACGATGACGGGCATCAGGACGTTGCTGACGGCGATGCCCATCAGGGCCAGGGCGCTGGCGGCGAGGAAGCCGACGGTGCCGGTGGCGAAGGGGCGGAGCGCGAGGCCGGCGAAGATCGCGGCCATGCCCGCGCAGACGACGGCGGCGGCGCCGAAGCGGCGGGCGAGGCGCGGGGCGGTGATGCCGAAGACCGCGAAGCAGAGCGGCGGGACGGAGGTGAGGACGCCCGCGGCGGTGCCGCTCATGTGGAGGCCGTCGCGGACCTCTTCGAGGAGGGCGCCGAGGCTGGTGATGGCGGGGCGGAGGTTGACCGCGGCGAGGACGAGCCCGACGACGACGAGGCGGACGGCCCAGGGGCCGGCGCGGTCCGGCACGGCGGAGCCGGCCGCGACGGGGGTGTCCGCCGGCGCGGTGGTGACGGGTGCGGCGGAGGAGACCAGGGCCGTTGGCGCGGCGGGGTCGAGGGTCTGCGGCTCGTCAGGCATGGCGCCATCATAGAATCATGGGATGATTGATTGTCCAATCCGAAACGACAGGCAGGTGTCCCCATGGCGCTCGGCACCCCCCGGCGTTCCGCGCTCTCCGATCAGGTGATCACCGAGCTTCGGAACCAGATCACCTCCGGCGAGTGGCCCGTGGGCTCACGCATCCCCACCGAGCCGGAACTCGTCGAACAGCTGGGCGTGGCCCGCAACACCGTTCGCGAGGCGGTGCGCGCCCTGGCGCACAACGGCCTGCTCGACATCCGCCAGGGCTCGGGCACCTACGTCCTGGCGACGAGCGAACTGGCGGGCGTCATGCACCGGCGGTTCGCGCACTCCGACCCCCGGCACGTGGCGGAGCTGCGGTCCACCCTGGAGTCCTCCGCCGCGCGCCTCGCGGCCCAGCGGCGGACGGAGCGGGATCTGCGGCAGCTGGAGACGCTGCTGGGCCGACGCGAGGAGGCGTGGGAGACGGGGGACGCGGAGCGCTTCGTGACGGCTGACGCCGCCTTCCACCACGCGGTGGTGGCGGCCTCCGGGAACGACGTACTGACCGAGGTGTACGCGGATCTGGGCGATGTGCTGCGGTCCTGGTTGCGCGATGACGTGGGCGGGGAACTGCGCCCGGAACACCACATGGACCACGCGCGCCTGGTCGAGGCCATCCGCACCCGGGACGCGGAGACGGCCGCGGTCGAGGCGGCCGGCTATCCGTTCCTGTGCCTCAGAGGTCCGGCGACGACGGAGCAGGCCCCGCCGGCTGGTGGGTGACCCAGGCGGTCCGGACCTCCTTCCAACACCGCCCGGTCACCTGGACGTAGGCGGTCGGGTCGACGTCGGCCGGGGCACTGTCGGTGTCGACGTCCCACCAACGGGCGCACTCGACGTGCAGCCGGACACGATCGGTGTCGGGGTAGGGGTTGTGGCAGTACGCGGTGACGCGCGAGCCCTGGACGACGGTGCGGCAGGAGGCGCCGAAGTCCTCGGGGTGTTCGCCGGGGGCGGAGGCGGTCGGGACGTCCTCGGTGGGGGTGGGAGCGGCGCGCACCTCGGCGGCGACGGCGATCCCGGTGAAGAGAACGGCGGCCGAGGCCAGCGCGGCGGACCTGTGGTGGAGCGCACGCATGCCCGTACCTCCTCCCCGTCAGTATCCGGAATGTCACGCTTGGACCATTTTGAGGTGGTTCGCCGAACTTTTCGACTCGGGACGGCGGGAGCACGACGGAGGCCGGGTGGCCGCCCCCATGAGGGGCGGCCACCCGGCCTCCGTTCGTCGCGCGGCGGCGGGACCGCTCCCGCCGCCGCGCGACAGGCGCCTCCAGGACGTGTTGCGGAAGTCCCGCGCATGCCAGGGCGTGACCACCCGGCCAGAGGCCACCCGACAGGCTCCTAGGCGCCGATCGCGTGCAGGCCGCCGTCGACGTGGACGATCTCGCCCGTGGTCTTCGGGAACCAGTCGGAGAGCAGGGCCACGATGGCACGGCCGGCCGGCTCCGGGTCGGACAGGTCCCACTGGAGCGGGGCGCGGCTGTCCCAGACGCTCGCCAGCTCGGAGAAGCCGGGGATGGACTTCGCGGCCATGGAACCGAGCGGACCGGCCGAGACCAGGTTGCAGCGGATGTCCTGCTTGCCGAGGTCGCGCGCCATGTAGCGGCTGGTGGCCTCCAGGGCGGCCTTGGTCGGGCCCATCCAGTCGTACTGCGGCCACGCGAACTGCGCGTCGAAGGTGAGGCCGACGACCGAACCGCCCTCGGTCATCAGCGGCAGCAGCGCCATCGTCAGCGACTTCAGCGAGAAGGCCGAGACGTGCATCGCCGTGGCGACGGACTCGAACGGCGTGTTCAGGAAGTTGCCGCCCAGGGCGTCCTGCGGGGCGAAGCCGATCGAGTGGACGACGCCGTCGAGCCGGTCGCCCAGCTGCTCGCGGACCTGGCCCTCCAGGCGTGCGAGGTGCGCGTCGTTGGAGACGTCCAGCTCCAGCACCTTGACCTTGTCGGGCCGGGGCAGCTTCTTGGCGATGCGCTCGGTCAGCGACGGCCGGGGCCAGGCGGTGAGAATGATCTCCGCGCCCTGCTCCTGGGCCAGCTTGGCGGCGTGGAAGGCGATGGAGGACTCCATCAGCACACCCGTGATCAGGATGCGCTTGCCCTCGAGGATTCCGCTCATGGTGATCAGTGACCCATGCCCAATCCGCCGTCAACCGGGATGACGGCTCCAGTGATGTACGAGGCGTCGTCCGAGGCGAGGAAGCGCACCGTGGCGGCGATCTCCCCGGGCTGCGCGTAGCGGCCCAGCGGCACCTGGGACACGATGCCCTTGCGCTGCTCCTCGGTGAGCACCTTGGTCATGTCGGTGTCGACGAAACCGGGTGCGACGACGTTGAACGTGATGTTGCGCGAACCGAGCTCGCGGGCGAGGGAACGGGCGAAGCCGACCAGGCCGGCCTTGGAGGCGGCGTAGTTCGCCTGCCCGGCCGAACCGAGCAGTCCGACGACGGAGGAGATCAGCACGACGCGGCCCTTCTTGGCCCGCAGCATGCCGCGGTTGGCGCGCTTGACCACGCGGAAGGTGCCGGTCAGGTTGGTGTCGACGACGACGGTGAAGTCCTCCTCGGACATCCGCATCAGCAGCTGGTCCTTGGTGACGCCGGCGTTGGCCACCAGCACCTCGACGGGACCGTGCTTCTCCTCGATCTCCTTGTACGCCCGCTCCACCTGCTCGGCGTCGGTGATGTCGCACTTGACGGCGAGGAAGCCGGCCGGCGGCTCACCGGACCGGTAGGTCACGGCGACCCTGTCGCCGGCCTCGACGAACGCCTGGGCGATGGCGAGGCCGATGCCCCGGTTTCCTCCGGTGACGAGAACCGAGCGGCTCAACTGATCACCCTTTCGATAGCGGTCTGGATACCGGAAACCTATCGGTCCGATCCGCCTCACGAGGAATCGGTCCCCGACAGTGCCTCAATCCGGTCCCTGTCGGGTCCCTACAGAACCGGCTTGAGGTGTCCCGGCTCCCGGCCCGCCGCGGCCGACCCGCGGCAGCGGGTCACGGCTCCCCGGGGCGGGGGCGCGCGGGCGCTCGTCTGAGGTGACCAGGCGGCGGACGGCGGCGGGGAAGCCGGGGGCGGCCGGACCTCCCGGCGACCGGGATCCCGGCTCCTTCCGTCCGTAGGATCTCGGCCACCGAACCGTCGGGATCGGCCAGTCCGCCCGGGTACGCCACGGCCCGTGTCCCCGGCCTCGTCGCGCGCCCGCGGGCGGCGCCGGTGTCCGTCGTCGTCACGCCGACCGCGTGGGCGGCGTTCACGGCAGTCGCGGGGAGTCACGCCCCGCGCGGCTGAAGCCGCACCGTGCGCGCCGTTCACGGGCGGTTGGGGGGAACGACTCCCGTACCCGCCCGTTCGTCCGCGGACCTCGTCCGGGTGACAGCACGTCACGGGGAACGGCCGGACCCGTGCCCGGTGTCGTGGGAAATCGCCGGACATGGTGCCCCCGGGCCGTGATTCACTGCGTGCCGTAGCGAATCCGGTGAGTGCCTGGAGGAAAATCAGCCGTGCCCCACGACATCGATCAGACGTTCACCGCCTTGCCGATGCGGGCGCTCGCCGATGCGGCGCTCGCGCGCGCGCGTGCCCTCGGCGCCGAGCACGCCGACTTCCGCCTGGAGCGGGTCCGCAGCGCCTCCTGGCGGCTCCGGGACGCCAAGCCCTCCGGCTCCTCGGACACCACGGACCTCGGGTACGCGGTGCGCGTGGTGCACGGCGGGGCCTGGGGATTCGCCTCCGGTGTCGACCTGACCATGGACGGCGCGGCCCGGGTGGCCTCGCAGGCCGTCGCCATGGCCAAGCTGTCCGCGAAGGTGATCGCGGCGGCCGGGTCCGAGGAGCGTGTGGAGCTCGCCGAGGAGCCCGTGCACGCCGACCGGACCTGGATCTCCTCGTACGAGATCGACCCGTTCGACGTCCCCGGGGCAGAGAAGAGCGCGCTGCTCGCCGACTGGAGCGCGCGTCTGCTGCGTGCCGACGGCGTGGCGCACGTGGACGCTTCGCTGCTGACCGTCCACGAGAACAAGTTCTACGCGGACACGGCGGGCACGGTCACCACCCAGCAGCGGGTGCGGCTGCACCCGCAGCTGACGGCCGTCGCGGTCGACGAGACGACCGGCGAGTTCGACTCGATGCGGACGATCGCGCCGCCGGTCGGCCGGGGCTGGGAGTACCTGACCGGGACCGGCTGGGACTGGGACGCGGAACTGGACCGGATCCCCGAGCTGCTGGCGGAGAAGATGCGGGCGCCCAGCGTGGAGGCGGGGACGTACGACCTGGTCGTCGACCCGTCGAACCTGTGGCTGACCATCCACGAGTCGATCGGGCACGCCACCGAGCTGGACCGGGCGCTGGGGTACGAGGCGGCGTACGCGGGGACCTCGTTCGCCACCTTCGACCAGTTGGGGAAGCTCACCTACGGATCGTCGATCATGAACGTGACCGGTGACCGGACCGCCGAGCACGGCCTCGCGACCATCGGCTACGACGACGAGGGGGTCGCGGGCCAGAGCTGGGACCTCGTGAAGGACGGCACCCTGGTCGGCTACCAGCTGGACCGCCGGATCGCGAAGCTCACGGGTCTCGGCCGCTCCAACGGCTGCGCCTTCGCCGACTCCCCCGCGCATGTACCGGTGCAGCGGATGGCGAACGTCTCGCTGCGGCCCGACCCCGGCGGTCTGTCGACCGAGGATCTGATCGGCGGCGTGGAGCGCGGCATCTACGTCGTCGGCGACCGGTCCTGGTCCATCGACATGCAGCGCTACAACTTCCAGTTCACCGGACAGCGCTTCTTCCGCATCGAGCACGGCCGGCTGGCCGGTCAGCTGCGGGACGTCGCGTACCAGGCGACGACCACCGACTTCTGGGGGTCGATGGAGCAGGTCGGCGGCCCGCAGACCTACGTGCTGGGCGGCGCGTTCAACTGCGGCAAGGCCCAGCCGGGCCAGGTGGCCGCGGTCTCCCACGGCTGCCCTTCCGCCCTTTTCCGGGGCGTCAACATCCTCAACACGACGCAGGAGGCCGGTCGATGAGCCGCGTCAGCAAGCCGCACGAGATCGTCGAGCGGGCCCTGGAGCTGTCCCGCGCGGACGGATGTGTCGTCATCGCCGACGAGGAGTCCTCGGCGAATCTGCGCTGGGCGGGCAACGCGCTGACCACCAACGGGGTCACGCGCGGCCGGACGCTCACCGTCGTCGCCACCGTGGACGGCGCGCAGGGCACCGCCTCCGGTGTCGTCTCGCGTTCCGCGGTGACCGCCGAGGACCTGGAGCCGCTGGTGCGGGCTGCCGAGGAGGCCGCGCGGGCCGCCGGTCCCGCCGAGGACGCGCAGCCGCTCGTCCGGGGCATCGACACCTCCCCCGACTTCACCGACGCGCCCGCCGAGACCTCGTCGGCCGTGTTCACGGACTTCGCGCCGGCGCTCGGCGAGTCCTTCGCCCGGGCCCGGGCCGGCGGGCGCGAGCTGTACGGCTTCGCCCATCACGAGCTGACCTCGACCTACCTGGGCACCTCGACGGGTCTGCGGCTGCGGCACGACCAGCCCAACGGCACCCTGGAGCTGAACGCCAAGTCCCCCGACCGTTCCCGTTCGGCCTGGGCCGGGAGTTCCACCCGGGACTTCAAGGACGTCGACCCGGCCGCGCTGGACGCCGAGCTGGCGCGGCGGCTCGGCTGGGCGGAGCGGCGTGTCGACCTGCCCGCCGGGCGGTACGAGACGCTGCTGCCGCCGACCGCGGTGGCCGATCTGCTGATCTACCAGCTGTGGTCCTCGGCGGCACGGGACGCCGTCGAGGGCCGTACCGTCTTCTCCAAGCCGGGCGGCGGTACCCGGATCGGCGAGACGCTCTCCCCGCTGCCGCTGACCCTGCGCAGTGATCCGAACGAGCCGGGCCTGGAGTCGGCGCCGTTCGTCGTCGCGCATTCCTCGGGTGACGACTCCTCGGTCTTCGACAACGGCCTTCCGGTGCCTCCGGTCGACTGGATGCGGGAGGGACGCCTGGAGCACCTGGTCACCACCCGGCACACGGCGGCGCTCAGCCGCCTGCCCGTGGCGCCCGCCGCCGGGAACCTGATCCTGGACGGCGGCGGCGAGCGGTCCCTGGAGGAGATGGTGGCCTCCACCCGGCGCGGCCTGCTGCTGACCTGTCTCTGGTACATCCGCGAGGTCGACCCGGCGACGCTGCTGCTGACGGGTCTGACCCGGGACGGCGTCTACCTCGTCGAGGACGGCGAGGTGGTCGGTGAGGTGAACAACTTCCGCTTCAATGAGTCGCCGGTGGATCTGCTGTCGCGGGCCTCGGAGGCGGGGCGGACCGAGAAGACACTGCCGCGCGAGTGGAGCGACTGGTTCACCAGGGCGGCGATGCCCGCGCTGCGGGTGCCCGACTTCAACATGAGCTCGGTCAGCAAGGGCGTATGACCCGCCTAGTACTCCAGTTGTAGATCGCGATCTTCATGTCCGGTCGACTTAGCATTGATAGTGGCTGGCCTGAGATCTGGCCTGGTGGCGGCATCGCCAGCGGGACCAGACGAAACGGTGGGCCGCGTCATGGACGGACTGGACGATGATGGTCATGAATACCGCTGGATTTCGTTGCAGGACTGCGGGATCAGGTCGGTGGGGCCGGCCACTGTGGGCGCTTCTCCCTACCCGCCTTCGACTCCATGAGTCATCCACCATGCCTGGCCTGACCTACTTTGACAGGGCATGGGGGTACACCTCCGAGTACAGGGGTCAATTCGCGCCACCAAGCTGACTTCCGGCCCTCTTCTCGAGAGTGATGGACTGGTGCCGCTCCGTGATGCGACGCTCTGGCCGGGTCGGTATTGCGCCGGCAAGCAAGGAGAGGCCATGACTGAGACCACGCCCGACGCAAAAGGACCGGCCCCGGTTCAGCTCACACCTGAAACAGCGGTTCCGGCGCCGATCTCGGCTGACGAGGTCAAGCCCGAAGACGTGGGCACACTGTCGATCGAGTACCGCGACAGCAAGCCCGTGATCGTCGTTAGCGGAGGTAAGTACCTTCCGGCGGGGCTCATGGTCGTGAACGAGTCTGGGCCTGTTGCGATGTACAAGGCAGAGCTTGTCGCCGCGCGCGTGGCCACCTGGCCCACGAATTTGATCGTTTTCGACAATTACCGGTGATCATCGGTGTGTGAAGACAGAAGATCAGACGGTGGCCGCGGGTCACAGTATAGATCCTGCCCGTTGGCAGGAGGCGTTCGAGGCCCTGATGGGCCGTATTGCGGGACGGTTCGTCCGGGTGGAACCCCGGCGCCGGGCACGGGCGTTCGTGCTCGGGTTGTTGTCGGGCCTGCCGCGCAAGAACTGCTGGACGCTCGCCGAGCATGCTGGGGACGCGGCCCCGTACGGTCTGCAGCACCTGCTGTCGAGGGCCAGGTGGGACGCCGACGCGGTACGCGATGACATCCGCGGCTTCGTCGTTGAGTACCTGCACCACGAGGACGCGGTGCTGGTCGTGGACGAGACCGGCGACCTGAAGAAGGGCACCGGCACGGTGGGCGTGCAGCGCCAGTACACCGGCACCGCAGGCCGCATCGAGAACAGCCAGGTCGCCGTCTACCTCGCCTACTCAACCCCGCTCGGGCACGCGGCGATCGACCGGGAGCTGTATGTTCCGCGCTCCTGGACCGAGGACCCGGCCCGCTGCCGGGCCGCCGGGATACCCGACGCCGTCGGCTTTACCACGAAACCCGCCCTCGCCGCCCGCATGATCGGCCGCGCCCTGGATGCCGGCGTTGCCGCATCCTGGGTGGCGGGCGATGAGGTCTACGGAGGCAACCCGCATCTGCGGACCGAGCTGGAGAGACGCGAGACCGGCTACGTGCTCGCCGTGGCCTGTGACCACCAGATCGCCACCCGAGCGGGCAAGCTCCGCGCCGACGCCCTGGTCAAGATGCTGCCGAAGCGGGCCTGGCAGAAACTCTCCGCTGGTGCCGGCGCCAAGGGGCACCGCTTCTACGACTGGGCCCTGGCCGACATCGCCGACGACCGGCCGGGCCACCGTCAGCTGCTCGTCCGCCGCAACCGGCGCACCCGTGAACTTGCCTTCTACCGCTGCTACTCGGCAATCCGGGTTCCGCTGTCCACTCTGGTGCGGGTCGCCGGGCGCAGATGGACGGTCGAGGAGACCTTCCAGTCCGGCAAGGGCCTGGCCGGACTGGACGAGCACCAGGTCAGACGCTGGACGTCCTGGCACCGCTGGGTCACCCTCGCGATGCTCGCCCACGCCTTCCTCACCGTCGTCCGCGCCGACGAACATGCCCGCCACTCGAAGCCGGACGGGCTGATACCGCTCACCTGCAACGAGATCCAGCACCTGTTCACCGCGCTCGTCGTCCGGCCCGTCCACGACGCGGCTCACCGGCTCGACTGGTCCCACTGGCGACGCCGCCACCAGGCCCGATCCCAGGCCAGCCACTATCAGCGACAAGCCGCCCAGACATGAAGATCGCGATCTACAACTGGAGTACTAGACTGAGGGCGGCGTGACGACCATCGATCAAGGAGACCGGACACCGTGACGGACATCGTCGACGAGCTGAAGTGGCGGGGGCTGTTCTCCCAGTCCACCGACGAGGACGCTTTGCGCAAGGCTCTCGCGGACGGTCCCGTCACGTTCTATTGCGGTTTCGACCCGACCGCGGCCAGCCTCCACGTCGGCCACCTGGTGCAGGTGCTCACGGTTCGCCGGCTCCAGCAGGCCGGTCACCGGCCGCTGGCGCTGGTCGGCGGGGCGACCGGGCAGATCGGTGACCCGCGCCCGACCGCGGAGCGCACCCTGAACGACCCGGAGACGGTCGCGAACTGGGTGGCCCGGCTGCGCACGCAGATCGAGCCGTTCCTCTCCTTCGAGGGGGAGAACGCCGCGGTCATGGTGAACAACCTGGACTGGACCGCCGGGCTCTCGGCGATCGAGTTCCTGCGGGACATCGGCAAGCACTTCCGGGTCAACAAGATGCTCTCCAAGGACTCGGTGGCCCGGCGGCTGGAGTCCGAGCAGGGGATCAGCTACACCGAGTTCAGCTACCAGCTGCTCCAGGGCATGGACTTCCTGGAGCTGTACCGCCGGTACGGCTGCACCCTCCAGCAGGGCGGCTCCGACCAGTGGGGCAATCTGGTGGCCGGCCTCGACCTGATCCACCGGCTGGAGCCGGGCGCGGAGGTGCACGCGTTGGCGACCCCGCTGATGGTGAAGGCGGACGGCACGAAGTTCGGCAAGACCGAGGGCGGGGCCGTCTGGCTCGACCCGGAGATGACCACTCCGTACGCCTTCTACCAGTTCTGGCTGAACGTGGACGACCGGGACATCTCGACGTACATGCGCATCCTCTCCTTCCGGACCCGCGAGGAGCTGGAGGAGCTGGAGCGGCAGACCGCCGAGCGCCCGCAGGCGCGGGCCGCCCAGCGGGCGCTGGCCGAGGAGCTGACGACGCTGGTGCACGGGGCCGGCCAGTGCGCGGCCGTCGTCGACGCCTCGAAGGCGTTGTTCGGGCAGGGCGATCTGGCGGAGCTGGACGCGGCCACGCTGGCGGCGGCGCTCTCCGAGCTGCCGCACACGCGGGTGACGGAGCTCGGTCAGGTCGTGGACCTGTTCACCGAGGTCGGTCTGGCACCCAGCAGGTCCGCCGCGCGGCGCACGGTGAAGGAGGGCGGTGCCTACGTGAACAACGCGAAGGTCACGGCCGAGGAGGCCGAGGTGTCCGCGGACGACCTGCTGCACGGGCGCTGGCTGGTCCTGCGCCGGGGCAAGAAGAACCTGGCGGCGATCGAGGTCGGCACCGAGGGCTGACGTCCCGGACCCGGTGATGGTCCGGGACCGTTCGCGCCGGGGGCCCGGTGCGCGCCGGCGAGCGCGCACCGGGCCCCCGGCGCGAACAGGCGTCACGCCCGTTGCCTGCCGCCCTTGAGTGAGGCCCACAGCATGTCGCCCACGCCGACCACCACGACCGCGCCGATGATCTGGAGCAGGTGACGTGTCCAGTCGATGCCCTTGGTGTCGTTGACCCCGATCCAGGTCGCGACGGCATTTCCGAGCACACTGCCGAGAATTCCGAATACGGTCGTCAGCCACAGCGGGATCTGTTGTTTGCCCGGAAGGATCGCTTTCGCGATCAGGCCGAGCACGAATCCCACGATGATTGCCCACAGCCAACCCATGGTCGCCTCCTCGTGCGGCGCGATCTGCGCATGCGGGCCCAGTCTCGGTCCGTCCGCCATACGGCGCATGTCGGACGGCTCCATACGTGACCCGGTCTCTTCCGGCTCGGGCGTCGGGCGTACCGTGGAAGGAGGTCCGGACCAGGGAGGGTCCGGCAGTGACGCCTGGTGGTGGTGGGTGATGCGGAAGCAAAGCACGAGCGAGGTCTTCCGGATCACGGGAGCCCGGCAGGGTCTCAGTGACGACGTGCGCGGCCGGCAGCGTCGGTACGTGATCTCGATGACCGTGCGGACGCTGGCCGTCATCGCGGCGGCCGTCCTGTGGAACGTCGAGCGCCACGTGGCGTTCGTGGCACTGGCCCTGGGCCTGCTGCTCCCGTACGTGGCGGTGGTCATCGCCAACGCGGGGCGGGAGAACGCGCCGTCCCTCCCCTCCACGTTCGTACCGCCTCCGGCACGCCCGATGCTGCGCGGCGGGGACGAGCGGGACGACGCGGCGGAGGACGGTGGTGGTCCGGGAACGGAAACACGCACGGAAGCCGGAACGGAAGCCGGGTCGGACCCCTCGGAATGACCTCGGCACGGTCCCGCGCACGGACAGAGTGATCATCAACGGGGTCGAAAAGCTCAGGAAAAGCTCAGATCAATCATGAAGTTCCGGTGCACCACACCCCATTCCCCGTGACATACTTCCTACGCGCTCCGCATCCCCCGTCGGAGCGACGGACCGATGCCGGGCAGCTCCCCCCGTGGCTGCCCGGCATCGCCATTGTTGGACAATGTCCCGGTGATCAATCCGGTGAGTGAAGAGTCCCCGATCTGTTCCGCCAAGGGCTGCCGCGCCGACGCGGTCTGGGTCCTGGCCTGGAACAACCCGAAGCTGCACACGCCCGAGCGCCGCAAGACCTGGCTCGCGTGCGAGGAGCACCGGGAGCACCTGTCACAGTTCCTGGGCGTCCGGGGGTTCCTCAAGGACGTCGTGCCCCTGGCGGAGTGGGAGTCAGCCGCCGATCGCTGACATCGGGCGCTCCGGCTGGAGGAAGCTCGGGTCGTCCAGACCCGAACCGGCCTTCTTGCCCCACATCGCGGTCTTCCAGATCCCGGCGATCTCCTCGTCCGGTGCCCCGGAGCGCAGCGCGGCGCGCAGGTCGGTCTCCTCGGTGGCGAACAGGCAGGTGCGCACCTGGCCGTCGGCGGTGAGCCGGGTCCGGTCGCAGGCCCGGCAGAACGGGCGGGTGACGGAGGCGATGACGCCGACGGTGTGCGGTCCGCCGTCGACCACCCAGCGCTCGGCGGGGGCGGAGCCGCGCTCCTCGCCGCCCTCGGGGGTGAGCTCGAAGCGGGTGCGCAGCGACTCCAGGATGTCCTGGGCGGTGATCATGCCCTCGCGCTTCCAGCCGTGCTGGGCGTCCAAGGGCATCTGCTCGATGAAGCGCAGTTCGTAGGCGTGGTCCACGGCCCAGGCCAGCAGGTCGGGGGCCTCGTCCTCGTTGAGTCCGGGCATCAGGACCGCGTTGACCTTGACGGGGGTGAGGCCCGCCGCGCGGGCGGCGGCCATGCCGTCCAGGACGTCGTGGTGGCGGTCGCGCCGGGTGAGGGTCTTGAAGACCTCGGGCCGCAGGGTGTCGAGGGAGACGTTGACGCGGTCCAGGCCGGCGGTCTTCAGCGCGCTCGCGGTCCGCTTGAGTCCGATGCCGTTGGTCGTCAGTGACATCCGGGGGCGGGGCTCCAACGCCGCGCAGCGCTCGACGATGCCCACCAGTCCGGGTCGGAGCAGAGGCTCGCCCCCGGTGAAGCGGACCTCGGTGACGCCGAGTGCGGTGACCGCGATGCGGACCAGCCGGACGATCTCGTCGTCCGTGAGCAGATCGGGCTTGGCCAGCCACTGCAGGCCCTCTTCGGGCATGCAGTACGTACACCGGAGATTGCACCGGTCGGTGAGTGAGACGCGCAGGTCGGTGGCCACGCGGCCGTACGTGTCGAGCAGCATCGCGGCCTCCTCCCCGTTCGTCTGAACCCTGTGGTCCCGAGCCTACGTGAGCGCACCGGCGCGGGGCACGGCCCCATTGTCACGAGGACCGGCGCGGTCCTGTCGTAGAACTCTACGACAGGACCGCGTCCGGGAATGCGGAATGTGTGCGACTCAGTGCGCTCCGACACCGGTGAGGGACTTGACCTCGAGCTCGGCGTACTTGCCCTTGTCCGGCTCCTCCTTGGACAGCAACGAGCCGAGCCAGCCGAGCAGGAAGCCCAGCGGGATCGAGATCAGGCCCGGGTTCTCCAGCGGGAACCAGTGGAAGTCGGCGCCCTTGACCATCGAGCCGGGCTTCCCGGAGACGACCGGCGAGAAGATCACGAGGACGACCGAGGAGATCAGGCCGCCGTAGATGGACCAGAGCGCGCCCTGGGTCGTGAACCTCTTCCAGAACAGGCTGTAGAGGATCGTCGGCAGGTTCGCGGAGGCGGCGACGGCGAACGCCAGGGCGACCAGGCCGGCGACGTTGATGTCGCGGGCGAGCGCGCCGAGCGCGATGGACACGACGCCGATGAGGACCGTCGCCCAGCGGGCGGCACGGACCTCCTCCTTCTCGGTGGCCTCTCCGCGCCGGATGACGTTGGCGTAGATGTCGTGCGCGAAGGACGAGGACGAGGCCAGGGTCAGTCCGGCGACGACGGCGAGGATGGTGGCGAAGGCGACGGCCGAGATGACCGCGAGCAGGATCGCGCCGCCGGTCGATCCGGCGCCGCCGCCGACCTCCAGCGCCGCGAGCGGCGCGGCCGTGTTGCCGGCCTTGTTGGAGGCGATGATGTCGCCGTTCTTCAGCAGGGCCGCGGCGCCGAAGCCGAGGACGATCGTCATCAGGTAGAAGGCGCCGATGATGCCGATGGCCCAGTTCACGGACTTACGGGCGGCTTTGGCCGTCGGCACCGTGTAGAAGCGGATCAGGATGTGCGGGAGGCCGGCGGTCCCGAGGACGAGCGCGATGCCGAGCGAGAGGAAGTCCAGCTTCGAGACGCCGGTGGCGCCGTACTTGAGGCCGGGCTCCAGGAACGCCGCGCCCTTGCCGCTGTTGGTGGCGGCGGCGCCGAGCAGGTCGGAGAGGTTGAAGTCGAACTTGAGCAGGATGAGGAAGGTGATCAGGAGGGTGCCCGCGATGAGCAGGACGGCCTTGACCATCTGCACCCAGGTGGTGCCCTTCATCCCGCCGATGGTGACGTACACGATCATCAGGACGCCGACCAGGGCGACGATCGCCACCTTGCCGCCGTCGCTGGTGATGCCCAGCAGCAGCGAGACGAGCACGCCGGCGCCCGCCATCTGGGCCAGCAGGTAGAAGATCGAGACGACGATGGTGGAGGTTCCGGCGGCCGTGCGTACGGGCCGCTGGCGCATCCGGTAGGCGAGGACGTCGCCCATGGTGAACCGGCCGGAGTTGCGGAGTGGTTCGGCGACGAGGAGCAGGGCGACCAGCCAGGCGACCAGGAAGCCGATGGAGTAGAGGAAGCCGTCGTAGCCGTAGAGGGCGATGGCGCCCGCGATGCCGAGGAAGGACGCGGCCGACATGTAGTCGCCGGAGATCGCGAGACCGTTCTGGAAGCCGGTGAACTGCCGGCCGCCGGCGTAGAAGTCGGCGGCGCTCCGGGTCTGGCGTCCCGCCCACACGGTGATGACGAGCGTGGCGACGACGAAGAGTCCGAAGAGGGTGATGATCAGCGTCCGGTGCTCACTGGTGGCGTTCTCGGCCGCCAGCCGGACGGCCTGGAAGGTGCTGCTCACGCGTCGGCCTCCATACGGGACTTGATGGCCTCGGCCTTCGGGTCGAGGCGCCCGGCCGCGTGCCGCGAGTAGAGCCAGGCGATGAGGAAGGTGGTGAGGAACTGGCCCAGACCGAGCACGAGGGCGACGTTGACGTTGCCGAAGAGCCGGATCCCCATGAAGCCGCCCGCGTAGTTGGACAGCAGGACGTAGAGCAGGTACCAGGTGATGAAGCCGAGGGTCAGGGGGAAGGCGAAGGAGCGGTAGGTGCGGCGCAGTTCGGCGAATTCCGGACTTTCCTGCACCTCGACGAACGCTTCGGTCGTGGGCTGGACGGGGGCGGGGGTGGCGTCCGTGCCGCCGTGGGGCGGCGGCGGTGCTTCGGTGGCCACGGAGTCTCCTCGGGACGCGGGTGCGGTGGTCATGGACGGTGCCTCGCAGGGGCTGGGGGACGGGGCTCCGGACGGAGCTCCGTCCCTGCACAACGGCACGGAGGACGGCGCGACGCGGTTCACCGCCGACGTTTTTATTGCGCCGGATCTTCATCAAGTCCTCTCAACTCATTGAAGGGCCGGGAAGATCAGCGATAACTTCACTCGTCATGCACCTGACTGCGCGCAACCGGCGCGCGGTCAGTACATACGGATGATGTGGAGAACCCATGGCTCATCTGGGATCGCGACGCGGCCGAGTACTCGCTCTGCCCGCCGGACTCGCGCTCACCGCCTCGCTCGGCTTCCTGCCCACCGGCGCCTCCGCGGCCGAGCTGAGCGACGCGCCGACGGCGACCACGGTCTCGGCCGACGGCCCGGAGCTGTCGTACGTCGTCAACATCGCCGGTGGCCGCTGGACGGGCGCCTCGGTGAAGCGGGCGATCGCGGCGGCGGGCGGCTCGGTGGTCATCTCCTATGACCGAATAGGCGTGATAGTCGTCCACTCGCAGAACCCCGAGTTCGCGAAGACGATCCGCAAGGCCCGCGGTGTGGTGTCGGCCGGCGCCACGCGTACCGCCCCGCTCTCCGTCCAGTCCGACGACTCCGTCGGCGAGGGCGACCAGGAGCTGACCCCCGCCGAGGCCGCCGCCGCGGCGGCCCGTGCCGGCGACGACCAGGACGCGCTGGAGCCCCTGCAGTGGGACCTGCCGGCCATCAAGGCGGACAAGGCACACAAGCGGACGCTCGGCAGCAGCCGGGTGACCGTCGGTGTCATCGACACCGGTGTCGATGACACCCACCCGGACCTGGCGCCCAACTTCAACGCGCGGGCCTCGGCGAACTGCGTGTCCGGCGTCCCGGACACCACGCCCGGCTCGTGGCGCCCCAACCCCGGGGAGAGCGACCACGGCACGCACGTGGCCGGTACCATCGCCGCCGCCAAGAACGGCATCGGTGTCACCGGCGTCGCGCCGGGCGTGAAGGTCGCCGGCATCAAGGTCTCCACCCCGGACGGCTACTTCTTCACCGAGGCCGTCGTCTGCGGCTTCGTGTGGGCCGCCGAGCACGGCGTCGACATCACGAACAACAGCTACTACACCGACCCGTGGATGTTCGCCTGCAAGAACGACGCGGACCAGAAGGCCCTGATCGAGGCGGTGACCCGCGCGACCCGCTACGCCGAGCGCCGGGGCACGGTCAACGTCGCGGCGGCCGGGAACTCGGCGTTCGACCTCGCGGCCGACTCGATCGTGGACAACAGCAGCCCGAACGACTCCACCCCGGGTGACCGCGTCATCGACCCGAAGACCTGCTTCGACTACCCGGCGATGCTGCCGGGCGTGGTGACGGTCTCCGCGACCGGCGCCAAGGACCTGAAGGCCTCGTACTCCAACTACGGTCTCGGCGTCATCGACGTCTCCGCCCCGGGCGGCGACCGCACCGAGTACCAGACCCCGGACGCCCCGGCGGTGAACGGCCGTATCCTGTCGACCACGGTCAACGGCGGCTACAACTACAAGGCCGGCACGTCGATGGCCTCGCCGCACGCGGCGGGTGTGCTCGCGCTCCTGAAGTCGACCCACCCTCACGCGAGCCCGGCGGCGCTCAAGGCCCTGCTGTACGCGCAGGCCGACGACCGCGCCTGCACCAACCCCTACGACATCAACGGCGACGGTGTCGTCGACGCGGTGTGCGAGGGCGGCAAGAAGAAGAACGGCTTCTACGGCGCGGGGCTGATCGACGCCCTCGACGCGGTGCGCAGGTAGTTCCCGGCGGGTCCCGGTGCGGTGTGCCGCACCGGGACCCGTGCGCGTGGCACGGGACTCCGGCCTCGCGGAGGGGCACGGAGTGCCATCATGCGTCCATGAACGAGTGGATGGACGACACCCCGCACGGTGCCACGCAGTCGCTGTGGTCGGCCCTGGGCGGCGATCCCGCCCTGCTCCGCCGGGTGTCGTACGGCGGTCCGCCCGGTCTGCTGCCCGCCCGGCTGCCCGTGATGACCCTGGCCCGGTCGACGGTCGCGGTCGCGGGTCTGGCCGCCGCCGAACGGGAGGGTGGTACGGGCCGCGTGCGGGTGGACGACGGGGCCGTCGCCACCGCGTTCGTGAGTGAGCGTCATCTCCGGATCGACGGGCGGGCGCCCGTCTCCTTCGCGCCGCTGTCCCGTTTCTGGCGAACGGCGGACGGCTGGGTCCGGACCCATGCGAACTATCCCCACCACCGGGCCGCGCTGCTGGCCGCGCTCGGAGTGCGCGAGGAATCGGCGCAGGCCGTGGCGGCGGTGATCGCCGAGCGGCCCGCGACGGAGGTCGAGACGGCGGTGTACGCCGCCGGGGGCCTGGCCGTCGCCCTGCGCACCCCGCGGGAGTGGGCCGCGCATCCGCAGGGCCGGGAGGTGGCGGCGCGCCCGTTGCTGACGGCGCAACGCCTCGACGACGCGGTTCCGGCCCGGTTCCGGCAGCGTGGCACACGGCACGGCACCGGGAAGCCGGCACGGGGCACCGGCGGTGCGGCGGGGCTCACCGCACCCGACGGACGTCCGCTGCGCGTCCTCGATCTGACCCGGGTCATCGCGGGTCCGGTGGCCACCCGGACGCTGGCGCTGCTGGGCGCGGACGTGCTGCGGATCGACCCGCCGCAGCGGCCCGAACTCCCCGACCAGCACACGGACGGCGACATCGGGAAGCGGACGGCGGCGCTGGATCTGACGCGCCCGTCGGACCGCCGCACCCTCGACGACCTCCTGGACTCCGCCGACGTCCTGGTCACCGGCTACCGCCCGGGGGCCCTGGACCGCTTCGGTCTGCACCGCCCCGGTCTCGTCGTGGCCCGGCTGTCGGCGTGGGGCGACTACGGCCCCTGGGGCGAGCGACGCGGATTCGACAGCCTCGTGCAGGCGGCGACCGGGATCGCGGTGACGGAGGGCTCGACGGAGCAGCCGGGTGCCCTGCCGGCGCAGGCACTGGACCACGGCTCGGGCTATCTGCTGGCGGCGGCCGTGCTGCGCTCCCTCACCGAGCAGGACCGGGACGGTGGCACCCGGCTGGTCCGGCTCGCGCTGGCGCAGACGGGCCACTGGCTGTCGGCCGCGCTCCCCCGGTACGAGCCGGAGCCCCACCTCACCGAGCGGGACGGCCCGGCCGGGCGGCTGCGGTACGCGCGGTCGCCGGTGGTGTACGACGGAGGGCCGGCGGACTGGTCGCGTCCCCCGGGCCCGGCGGGGGCCGACGCGCCCGAGTGGCTCGGGGCCTGAGGACACCGGCCCGCCCCGGACCGCGCCCGAGGTACGCCTACGGCGTGACGAGGACCTTCAGGGCCGTGCGCTCGTCCATGGCCCGGTATCCGGCCGGGACGCCGTCGAGGCCGACGGCCAGGTCGAACACGGGGCCCGGGTCGATCGTGCCGTCGAGCACGTCGGGGAGCAGCTCCGGGATGTACGCGCGGACCGGGGCGACCCCGCCGCGCAGCGAGATGTTCCGGCCGAACATCACCGAGAGGTCCAGGCCGGTGCCGCTGCCGTGCGGGACGCCGACGTAGCCGACGGAGCCCCCGTCCCGGGCGATGGCGACGGCGGTGCGCATCGACTGCTCCGTGCCGACCGCCTCGATGACGGCGTGGGCGCCGTGGCCGCCGGTGAGCTCGCGGACGGCCGCCTCTGCGGCCTCGCCGCGCTCGGCTACGACGTCGGTGGCGCCGAAGGTGCGGGCGATGTCGGTGCGGGTGGTGTGCCGGCCGAGCGCGATGATCCGTTCCGCGCCGAGCCGCCGGGCGGCGAGCACGCCGCACAGGCCCACGGCCCCGTCGCCGACGACCGCGACGGTGGCGCCCGGCTTGACACCGGCGCCGAGGGCCGCGTGGTGGCCGGTGCCGAGGACGTCCGAGAGGGCGAGGAGACCGGTCAGCAGGTGGTCGTCGGAGGCCGCCTCGGCGGGAAGCCGGACGAGGGTGCCGTCGGCGAAGGGGACACGGACCGCTTCGCCCTGGCCGCCGTCGGAGCCCACCGAGCCCCAGAACCCGCCCCGTGGGCAGGAGGTCTGGAGGCCCTCGTCGCAGAAGGCGCAGGTCCCGTCGGACCAGACGAAGGGGGCCACGGCCAGATCACCGGGGGCGAAGCCGGTGACGTCGGCACCGGTCTCCTCGACGATGCCGAGGAACTCGTGGCCGATGCGCTGGCCGGGCCGCCGGGCGGACTCGCCCCGGTAGGCCCACAGGTCGCTGCCGCAGATGCAGGCGCGCAGCACCCGCAGGACGACGTCCGTGGACTCCTTGATCACCGGGTCGGGCACGTCCTCCACGCGCATGTCGAAGGGGGCGTGGATGGTGGTGGCGCGCATGGGGGCGGTCCTCGGCTGTGCAGACGTTCGTACGACGTTCACCGTACTCCGGTCGTGGCGCATCCGCCGTCGCCGGGGAGGGCACCGGCACGCTGCCGTCCCCCGGGGGCCCGGTCCTGGCGGCCGGTCGCCGCCCACACCGTCGCCGCCGGCCGGGGCGTCAGACTCCGGCCGCGCCCAGCAGTGACCCGGCCGCGTAGGTCACCGCCATCGCCAGCGCCCCTCCCCCGGTGTTCCGGAGCACCGCCCGGCCCGGCGGGGCGGCTCCCAGGCGGGCGCTCCCCCAGCCGGCGAGGGCCAGGGCCGCGAGGACCGACACGACCGTGATCCAGAGCCGGGCCGGGGCGGGGGGCAGGACCATCGCCAGCAGCGGCAGCAGGGCGCCGACCGTGAAGGCGAGAAAGCTCGCGCCTGCCGCGTGCCAGGGGTTGGTGAGCGCGTCGGGGTCGATGCCCAGTTCCACGCGGGCATGGGCCCGCAGGGCGTCGCGGTCGGTGAGCTGCTCGGCGGCCTCGCGGGCGACGGCCGGTGAGAGGCCGCGGGCGGACAGCAGCTCGGTCAGCTCGGCCAGCTCCTCCTCGGGCCGCTCGCGCAGTTCGCGTCTCTCCTGGGCCAGGGCCGCCTTCTCCGAGTCTCGCTGGGTGGAGACCGACACGTACTCGCCCGCCGCCATCGACATCGACCCGGCGAGCAGTCCGGCCAGGCCCGCGGTCAGCAGCGCGGAGCGGGAGGCCGTCGCGCCGGCGACGCCGACGACGAGGCCCGCGGTGGAGACGACACCGTCGTTGGCCCCGAGGACGGCGGCTCGGAGCCAGTTGAGGCGGGTACCGAGGCCGCCCCCGTGGGCTTCGTCGTGCTCGGTCGCTGCGGTCCCGGTCTCGTCGGTCACGACGCGGAGTATTCCCCGCGGGCGCTCACCACACGCGGACCGACCCGCCCGACGCGAAGGCGGGGCTGGTGGCGTCGCGCGGGATCTCCGTCAGGGGCCGGGCGATCTCGGCGACCGTCGGCCCGTGCAGCGCGGCCAGCGGCTCCAGCAGCGCCGGGTCGAAGCCGTACACGCGGGCCGCGTTGCCGCCCGCCATCGCCGCGACCTCCGCCGGCGGCAGCCCCGCGTAGGCGATGCGGAGTGCCTCGCGGGAGTACGGCGTGGTGCCCTCGTCGTGCGGGTAGTCGCTGCCCCACATGATCTTGTCGAGGCCGATCCGGTCGCGCAGCGGAACCTCGTGCGGGCGCATGAAACTGGCACCGACGAAGCAGTTCTCGCGCCACACCTCACTGGGCCGCCTGTCCGCGGACCGGGCGAGGCCCGTGCCGAACCGGGACTCCGCGGTGGCGGTCCGGGAGCCGGCCGGGACGAGGCGGGCGTGGTAGTAGTCCAGCATCTCCAGGACGCCGGGGATCCAGCCGGAGCCCTGTTCGGTGAGGACCAGCCGAAGTCCCGGATGGCGGCGGAAGGCCCCGCCGAACACCAGGTGCCACAGCGCCCGGTGCGAGAACCAGGTCGTCTCGACCATGAACACCGCGCGCGCCGCCGGTTCGTCGCCGAGCGGTGGTGAGGCGGAGCCGCCGTGGTGGTTGACCGGGACCTCCAGCTCCGCGCAGACCGCCCAGATCGGGTCGTACGTCCGTGAGTGGAGCTCCGGGAGCCCGCTGCCGGGCGGGGTGCCGGGCAGCAGGATGCCGCCGGTGAGCCCCGCCTCCCTGGTGCGGCGGATCTCCCGCACCGCCTCGTCGACGTCGTTGAGGAGGATCTGTGCCACCCCCGCCCTGCGGCCCGGCGCCCGGGCGCAGAAGTCGGCGAGCCAGCGGTTGTGGGCCCGCAGGCCCGCCCAGCGCCGTTCGTACTCCTGCCGGGTGGGCGCCGGGGCCATCAGCGAGGCGGAGGGGAAGAACGGTGGGACGGTGTTGGGGAAGACGACCTCGGCGACGATGCCGTCCGCTTCCAGTTCGCGCAGCCGGCGCGCGGAGTTCCAGTTGCGGTCGGCGGTGTCGGCGAGCAGGTCCTCGTACGGGTTGACGTAGCCGGCCGCCCAGGCGTCGAAGTCGTCGTGGTGGCGCTTCTCCAGGTAGGGCCGGTAGTCGAGCAGGTCGGCGCCGGCGTGACAGTCGGCCGAGATGACGGTGTACCGGTCGTCGCCGTTCACGGTGTCACTCCCAGCGCGGGGAAGTCGTGGTCCGTCAGCCAGTGGCGGCCGACCTCGCGGGAGCGGGCCCAGGACGCCTCCACCGCCGTCTGGTCGGCCGGCTGGCCGAGTTCGGCGGGGGTGGGGCCGATCCGGCGGGCGACCGGCGCCAGTGCGGCGGTGTCGAAGCCGAAGACCTCGGCGGCGGACAGTCCCAGCATCCGCCGGGTCTCGGTCACCGGAATGTCGTGGAAGGTCCGCCGGAGCCATGCGCGGGTGGCCGGCCAGGTCCCCTCGGGGTGCGGGAAGTCGGAGCCCCACAGGATGTTGTCGACGCCGATCTCGTACCGCTGGGCCAGCTCCCGCCGCTTGGTGTTGGTGGCGCAGACGAAGACCTGCCGGTCCAGGTACTCGCTCGGGGGCCGCCGGAGTCCCGGGAACGGTGACAGCTTCTTGCCGCCGTGGGCCCCGAGGTAGAGGCGGTCCATGAACCACAGCAGGTTGGGCAGCCACCAGCATCCGGACTCGGCGACGCCGAACCGCAGCCCTGGGTGGCGTTCGAAGACCCCCGACCAGAGCAGGAACCAGAGCGGTCTGGCGGGCCACCAGGTCACCTCGCTGACGTAGATGCCGAGGTGGTCGCCGTACTCCTCCCGGGGGGCCGCGCCGGAGTGGGTGACCAGGGGCATGCCGGCCTCGGCCGCCGCGGCCCACACCGGGTCGTAGCGCCGGTCGTGGTAGGGCTCCTTGTCCACCCACATCGAGGGGATCATGAGGGCGCCGAGGCCCGACTCCCTGGCGCGGCGGATCTCGGCGACGACCTCGTCCGTGTCGGCTGTCACCGGCAGGAGAGCCACCCCGCGATGGCGTTCGGGGTGGCTCCCCACGAACTCGGCCAGCCAGCGGTTGTGGGCCCGCGCGCCTGCCATGCCGAGCCGCGGGTCCTGGTCGCCGGAGAGGCCGAGGCCGACGCCGAAGGGGGCGGCGGTCCGGCTGTCGACGGCGTCCGCGTCGGGGAAGACGACCTCGGCCGCGACGCCGTCGCCGTCGAGTTCCTTGAGCCGCCGGGCGGCGTCCCAGCCGCCGCGCAGTCCTTCCTCGTTGTCGCTGAACCACTTCTCCGCGAAGGTCTCGTTGCGCACGCCGAGCCGTGTCATGGCCTCGCGGCGGGCGTCCCGGCCGGCGAGGAACTCGTCGAAGTCCCGGTGGAACCGGGAGTCGAGGTAAGGCCGGTACCGCTCGGTCGGCAGCCCGGCGTGGCAGTCGGAGGAGATGATCAGATACGGATCGTCATCGCTCATGGCGAAGCCCCTCAGTCGAGGATGAAGCTCTCCAGATAGGTCGGGTCGGCGCGGTCGAGCATGGACTGGGAGCGCGCCCTGATCTGACGGTCGCTGTGCTCGCCGGCCGGCAGCATCCAGAAGCGGTCGGCACGGATGCCGTCGACGACGTGCCCGGCCACCTCCTCGACGGGGGTGAAGGCGACCTCGTGCCCGGCCGCCCTCATGGCCGCCTCCCACTGGTCGAGGCTGCGGTACGGGGTCCGGCGCGGGCGCTGCTTGGCGTACCGCTCGGGCCGGTTGCGGTGCGACTCCCACAAGCCGGTGCGCAGCATGTGCGGGCCGGGGAAGAGCACGGAAGCGCCCACGGGCGCGCGCCGGGCCCTCAGCTGCGCGTACAGCGACTCGGTCAGGGTGACCACGGCCGACTTGGTGACGGCGTAGACGGAGGCGGTGGGCAGCGGGGCGATCCCGCCGTCCCCGGAGGAGGTGTTGACGACGTGCCCGGGGCCGCCGCTCGCGATCATGCGCGGGACGAATGCCTGGACGCCGTGGAAGACGCCCCACACGTTGACGGCGAAGGCCCATGCCCAGTCGTTGGGCTCGTGCTCCCACATCGGGCCCTCGGCGCCCGAGGCGACACCCGCGTTGTTGCACAGCACGTGTACCGCGCCGAAGGTGTCATAGGCGGCGTCCGCGAGGGCCGTCACGGACGCCGAGTCGGTGACGTCGACCGGGTGGGCGAGGACTCGGGCGCCGTCCCCCGACAACTCCGCGGCGGCCCGGCCGAGCGCGGGCTCCTCCACGTCGCCGAGGACGACGGCCAGTCCCTCGGCGGCGAATCGGCGGGCCATCGCGAGTCCGATGCCGCCGGCCGCCCCGGTGACGACGGCGACCTGTCCCGCGCGCAGGTCCATCACGCGCTCCCTTCGGGCGGGCCGTCGAGGCTCTGCCCCGGGTCGTCGTAGCGCTGGTGGGCGTACGGCGCGAGGCTCGCGGCGCTCACCCGCTCGGCCACCCGGCCCCACTGGCCGGTGGTCTTCTCGCCGAGGGTGATCCCGACGATCCGGCGGACGGCGAGGTCGGCGACCGGGTCGTACGGGGACTCGCGCAGGACGACGTCGCCGATGACACGCTCCAGCCGGCGGACCTTCTCGCGGCGGACGCAGTGGACGAGGACGGGATCGTCCTCGAAGCCGGAACCGTCCACCGCGGGAAGGAACTTGTAGTAGAAGTCGGTCTTCTCCGCGGGCTCGGGCAGGGGCAGCGGGCCGGACACCGCGCCGCGTACCTCGACGAAGGCGACACCGTGGCGGGCGAGCGCGGCCCGGACGGCCGTGCCCTCCCGCTCGACGGTGACCTCGCCGAGCTTCTTGGGCTCGCCGAAGACCTCGCGTCCGCCGACCAGGGCGCGCTCGTGGGTCATCGGCATGACCAGGGGATACCAGCCCTCCCGGTCGCCGTGGGCGGCGGCGACGGCGACCGAGCCGGCGCCGAGGGGGTGACCCGACAGGTCCACCCGGGAGAGGGTGGCCCGGACGAGGGGATCCCCGACGGGTTTCAGCGGAGGCGGCAGGACGGCCGCGACCACCTCGGGGTCGGTCTCCCAGACGGCGACCACGCCGGTGGACCAGAGGTCGGGAAGCGAGGATCGCCTCGCGCGGGCCGCCGCGATCTCGGCGTCCGTGCGCGCGCCGTACCGTACGCGTGCCATGAGGTACCGCCCTTCGGGGAACCGTCAGCGTGTAACACAGTTACACCCCGCGCGATGAAGGGTAAATACCCGTGCGAACAAGAGACTTGAGGAGACCATGGCTCGCTCCGCGCTGACCCGCGAGGAGGTCCTGCGCGCCGCCGCGGCGCTGGTGAGGGAGCTCGGTCCGGACGCGCTCACGATGCGCGGACTGGCGGCCGAGCTGGGCACCGCGGTCACCTCGATCTACTGGCACGTGGGAAACCGCGAGTCCCTCCTGGACGCGCTCGTCGAACGGACCGTGGCGGAGCTGGCCGCGGTCACCGCCCACGGCCGCACCCCCGTCGACCGGATCGTCTCCGTGGCCGACGCTCTCCGCCGCGATCTGCGCGAACGCCCACACCTGGTGGCAATGGTCCACGAGCGGGGCCTGACGGAACGGATGTTCCTGCCCGCCCAGCGCGCCCTGGCCCGCGAGGTGCACGCGGCGGGGCTGCGGGGCACGCGGGCCGCGCGGGTGGTCCGCGCCGTGCAGTTCCAGGTCGTCGGCTACGTCCTGGTGGAGCGGAACCGGGAACGGGCCCCGGTCCAGTCGCCGGGCGAGGAGGTTCTCTGGAACGCCGAGGGCGACACGTCGCCCGACCCGGCCCTGGCCCGCGCGCTGGCCCGCCCGGTGGACACCGGACACCTCTTCGCCGTGTCCGTGCGGGCCCTGGTGGAGGGACTGTTGGCGGTTCCGGGGCCGCCGCGGGGCCCGGTCGGCTGACCCGTCGTCCCCTCCGGGCGGCCGGCTCTCAGCCCTCACGTGCCCATGGGATGGCCGGAACCGGGGGCCCGGTTCCGGAACCGGGGGACGCGGTGTCGGCGGCTGCCCGTATTCTCAGTGACCATGCTCGACGACCGTACGACAGCAGCGCCGTGGCCGACCGCCTACCCCCAGGGGTACGCGGTCGTCGACGTGGAGACCACCGGCCTCGCCCGTGACGACCGGATAGTGTCGGCTGCCGTCTACCGGCTGGACGCCCAGGGCGAGGTGGAGGACCACTGGTACACGCTCGTCAATCCGGAACGGGACCCCGGTCCGGTCTGGATCCATGGCCTGACCAGCGACGTCCTGGAGGGCGCGCCGCTCTTCCCGGAGATCGCCGCCGAGTTCTCCGCCCGTCTCGACGGCAGGGTGCTGGTGGCGCACAACGCGCTCTTCGACTGGTCGATGATCGCCCGGGAGTACGCGCGTGCCGAGCGGACCGCGCCGGTGCGCCAGCGGCTGTGCACCATCGCGCTCGCCAAGGAGCTGTCGCTCCCGCTGCCCAACCACAAGCTGGAGTCGCTGGCCGCGCACTTCGGCGTCGTACAGCGGCGCGCGCACAACGCGCTGGACGACGCCCGGGTGCTGGCCGAGGCGTTCCGGCCGAGTCTGCGCGCGGCGGCGGAGCGCGGCGTGCGGCTGCCGCTGCTGGAGTGCCGGCCGCTGACGGAGTGGGTGTCCGCGCCGGCCGCGCCGAGGGTCGGTCACCAGGCGTCGTACCACGCGAACGGCTGGCGCCCCTCACGGAAGCGCCCACCGTGCCCGTATCCGAACCCCGGACGTTACACATCCGACAAACCGCTCAAACAGGGTATGCGGGTGGCGTTCTCCGGCGACACCTCCATCGACCGCGAGCTCCTGGAGGACCGCGCGACCGAGGCCGGGCTCCATGTGGCGAGCGGCGTCTCCCGGCTGACGAGCCTGCTGGTGACGAACGATCCGGACGCGGCCACCTCCAAGACGGTGAAGGCGAAGTCCTTCGGCACGCCGATCGTCGACGAGGCGGCCTTCACCCAGTTGCTGCGGGACGTGGACCCGGCAGACGGGTGACGCGCCGGGCGTGCGTCCCACTCTTCCGCCGCCCGGGGCCCCACCCTGTGGCGCATGGCACGTTGTGAGGTCTGCGGAAACGATTACGGCATGTCGTTCGAGGTGCACGCGCAGGGCGCGGTGCACGTCTTCGACTGCTTCTCCTGCGCCATCCACCGCATGGCGCCCATCTGTGACCACTGCCGGGTCCAGATCATCGGCCAGGGCGTCGAGGTCGAGGGCACCTGGTACTGCGGCGCCCACTGCGCCCGGTCGGAGGGGAAGGTGGGCATCGTCGACAAGGTCTGAGGGCCCGGCCGTCCCGAGCGACCGGAGCCCCCCTGCGCGCACCCCGTGACCGCGGTTGTACCGTCATGGGGTGTACCGCTTCCTGTTGTCCCGGCAGTGGGTGATCCTCACCCTCGTCGCCCTCGTCCTCATGCCGACGATGATCGAGCTGGGCTTCTGGCAGTTCCACCGGCACGAGCGCCGGGTCGCCCAGAACGCCCTGATCGCGGACAACCTGCGGGCGGAACCGGTCCCCATGGAGACGCTGACCGGCGTCGGGCACACCGTCCCGCGGGCCGACTACTGGCGGCGGGTCACCGCCACCGGCACCTTCGACACCGCGCACGAGGTCGTCGTCCGCCGCAGGACCTCGGCCGACGACCGGATCGGCGTGCACGTCCTCACCCCGCTGGTACTCGAGGACGGCCGGACCGTCCTGGTCAACCGCGGCTGGGTCCCGGCGGCGGCCGACCAGAAGGCATACCCCGACGTCCCGCCCGCCCCCCGGGGCGAGGTCACGGTCACCGGCCGGCTGAAGGCGGACGAGACCACCGACGCCAGCGGGATCAAGGACCTGCGCGGCCTGCCGGACCGCCAGGTGATGCTGATCAACAGCGGGCAGCAGGAGGAACTGCTCGGCCGCGAGGTGCTCGGCGGCTATCTGGAACAGACCGGCCCCGAGCCCGCCGGCGGCACGCCCGAGCCGATCCCCGAGCCCGACCACGACTCGATCGGCGCGCACATGGCGTACGCCGTCCAGTGGTGGCTCTTCACCGCCGGCGTCCCGGTGGGCTGGGTGATCCTGGTGCGTCGCGAGAAGCGTGACCGGCAGGCCGCGGCCCGCGCCGAAGGGGTCGCGGAGAGCCCCGAACCGGCCGCGGCCGTCGGCTGAGAGCCTGTGGGATGGCCTTCGACCGACGCGCACGACCGCCCGCTCGGAGATCACCCGACAGGCACGCGGGGCGGACGGCTCCCGCCGCGTCACCGCTCCCGTCCCGCACGGCGCGGCTCCCTCCGGGTGCCCGCCCCGCCCCGCGTACCCCGTCGTCCGGCACACCCACCGGCGCCCCGCTGATTGACCTTCGCCTCTTGCGGGAACACGCCAGAGCGTGACGCAACGCATCGACGACTACGCCCTCATCGGCGATCTGCAGACCGCCGCGCTCGTCGGACGCGACGGATCCATCGACTGGCTGTGCCTGCCGCGCTTCGACTCGGCGGCCTGCTTCGCCTCGATCCTGGGCGACGAGGACAACGGCCACTGGCGGATCGCGCCCAAGGGCGCCACCCAGTGCACCCGGCGAGGCTACGCGGGTGACTCCCTGGTCCTGGAGACGTACTGGCAGACCCGCACCGGCACCGTCAAGGTCGTCGACTTCATGCCGCAGCGGGACACGGCACCCGACGTCATGCGCATCGTGGAGGGCGTCAGCGGCAGCGTGGAGATGAGCTCCGTGCTGCGGCTTCGCTTCGACTACGGCTCGATCGTGCCCTGGGTCCGGCGCGCCGACGGCCACCGGGTGGCGGTCGCCGGGCCCGACTCGGTCTGGCTCCGCAGCGAGCCGGAGGTGAAGACCTGGGGCCAGCAGTTCTCCACCTGCTCCTCGTTCACGGTGGAGGCGGGCCGGAAGGTGGCCTTCGTCCTCACCTGGCACCCCTCGCACGAGCCGCGTCCGGAGCTGATCGACCCGTACTCGGCCCTCGAACAGTGCCTGATGGACTGGCGGGACTGGTCCGCGCGGTGCACCTACGAGGGCCCCTACCGGCCGGCCGTGCTGCGCTCCCTCATCACCCTGAAGGCGCTCACCTACAGCCCGACGGGCGGCATCGTCGCCGCCCCCACCACCTCGCTGCCCGAGGAACTCGGCGGTGTCCGCAACTGGGACTACCGCTCCTGCTGGCTGCGCGACTCGACCCTGACGCTCGGGGCGCTGCTGGAGGCCGGCTACGTCCAGGAGGCGGCGGCCTGGCGCGACTGGCTGCTGCGCGCCGTGGCGGGCGATCCGGCCGACCTCCAGATCATGTACGGGCCGGCCGGGGAACGTCGGCTGCCCGAGACGACCCTGCCGTGGCTGCGCGGCCACGCGGACTCGGCGCCGGTACGGACCGGCAACGCGGCCGTGGACCAGTTCCAGCTCGACGTGTACGGCGAGGTCATGGACTCGCTGTACCGGGCCAGGGAGGCGGGCATCCCGGCCGAACGTCACGCCTGGAACCTCCAGCTGAGCCTGCTCGGCTTCCTGGAGTCGACCTGGCGGCAGCCGGACGAGGGGCTCTGGGAGGTGCGCGGGCCCAGGCGCCACTTCGTCCACTCCAAGGTGATGGCGTGGGTGGCGGCCGACCGGGCGGTGCGGATGCTGGAGGCAGACCCCTCGCTGCACGGCGACCCGGCGCGCTGGCGGGCGATGCGGGAGGAGATCCACGCCGAGGTCTGTCAGAAGGGCTACGACCCGGAGCGCAACACCTTCACCCAGTCGTACGGTTCACGGGAACTGGACGCGGCGACCCTCATGATCCCGCAGGTCGGCTTCCTGCCGCCGGAGGACCCCCGGGTGGCGGGAACCGTCGAGGCGGTGCGCGCGGAACTGCTGCACGAGGGCTTCCTCCGCCGGTACAGCACCGAGGGCGCCTCGGTCGACGGGCTCCCCGGGCAGGAAGGCACCTTCCTGGTCTGCTCGTTCTGGCTGGCGGACGCCCTGCGGCTGACCGGGCACGTGAAGGAGGCCCGGGAACTGTTCGAGCGACTGCTGTCCCTCCGCAACGACGTGGGGCTGCTGGCGGAGGAGTACGACCCGGTGGCGCGGCGGCAGCTGGGCAACTTCCCCCAGGCATTCAGCCACATCGGGCTGGTGAACACCGCCCTCGCCCTGCCGTGGGAGGAGACGGCAGGATAGGCCCATGGATCTCGGACTGAACGACCGTGTGTACGTGGTGACCGGGGCGACGCGAGGGCTCGGCCGGGCATCCGCCGAGGCGCTCCTCGCCGAGGGCGCGAAGGTGGTGATCACCGGGCGGGAGGAGAAGCCGGTCGCCGAGGCGGTCGCGGAACTGGGACCGGGCGCGGCCGGGGTCGCCGCGGACAACGCCGACCCGGAGGCCGTCGGCCGCCTGATCGCGGAGGCCCGGTCCCGTTTCGGACGCTTCGACGGCATCCTGATCAGCGTGGGCGGTCCCGCGCCGGGCTTCGGCGCCGACAACACCGACGAACAGTGGGCGGCGGCCTTCGACACCGTCTTCCTGGGCGCGGTGCGGATGGCGCGCGCCGCCGCGGAGACGCTGACCGAGGGCGGGGTGATCGGCTTCGTGCTGTCCGGCTCGGTGCACGAGCCGATCCCGGGCCTGGCCCTCTCCAACGGTCTGCGGCCCGGGCTCGCCGGATTCGCGAAGTCCCTCGCCGCGGACCTGGGCCCCCGGGGCATCCGGGTCGTCGGCCTGCTGCCGGGCCGGATCGCCACCGACCGGATGAGCGCCCTGGACGCCCTGTCGGGCGACGCGGACGCGACACGCGCGGCCAACGAGTCCCGGATCCCGCTGCGCCGCTACGGCAGGCCCGAGGAGTTCGGTGCCACCGCGGCGTTCCTGCTGTCACCGGCGGCCTCGTACCTCACCGGGGTGATGCTGCAGGTGGACGGCGGTGCGCGGCACGGCTTCTGACGGCCCGCCCGGCACGGGGCCCGCGGGTCCCGGGTCAGGAGACCCGGCGCGCCCGGTGCCTGACCGCGCGCAGCCGGGCCTCCGCCGGAAGGGACGGCAGCCCGGTGGAGGTCCGGGCGTGCGCCAGGGCCTCGTGCGTCAGTCCGCGCAGGGTCTCGCCCGGCGAGGCGTGCGGCTCGAGGAGCAGGGCGACCCGGGCACGCGGTGCGGTGCGACGGCCCGTCAGGACGATCCGGGCGCCGGCCACACCGTCCTGGGCGGCGGCGTCCGCCACCAGGACGCCTGTCAGGGCCCGTCCCCTGACGACCGCGGCCTCTCCGTCACCGGTGTCGATCACCACCTCCCGCAGCCGGGCCCTGCGGAACTGGGCCAGCAGCCACCACAGGAACAGCAGCACCAGAACCCCGAGCAGGGCGATGACCGCGGGCCACCACCAGCCTTCGTCGCGCCACCGCTGCCGTTCGGCCCGGCTCAGCAGCACGTCGGCGGGGCCCGACCACGGCCACCAGTCCGGTACGGGCAGGTCCAGGCCGGCCGCGAGCACCGCCCCGCCGACGGCGACGAGGGCCAGCCCCACGAGGCCGAGCACGATCCGGTTGACGCGGCGCAGGACGACGGTCATCCTCATCCCTTCTTCGGCGGGCGGGTCACCCGGACGGTCGCCGCCGGCGGGCGGGCGAGCCCCAGTTCCTCGATGCCGGTGGCGACCACGGTGTCCAGGTCGGCCCGCACCTCGTCCAGTTCGCGGAAGTGCGAGACCGCGCGCACCGCCACCCTGCGCCGTCTCGCCTTCACCCGGGCCGACTGCACGCCGGAGACCTCCATGGCCCGGTCGCGCAGGATGAGCGCGACGGCGTCGCGGTCGAGCCCGGCGCATACGTCGGCGTGGCGCCGTCGCATGGGCAGCACGGCGCGCAGGCCGGGGGTGGCCGCCAGCACGAGGAGCCAGACGCCGAGGAGTACGGCGAGGGCCGCCCCGGCCTGCACCCAGGCGTTGTCGAGGGGGGTCGTGGCCAGGTCGTCGGCGAGGTCGCGCCGCCACTGCATGGCGCTGTGGCCGGCCCGCACCGCGGCGACGTCGTAGAGGAGCAGGCCGGTGGCTCCGAGCAGGATCAGGGCGACCAGCCCGGCGGGGACGCGCCGTACCGCCCAGAACCGGCGCGCGGGCACCGCGTCGGGCCGCTCCTCCCGGGCGGGGGGCGCCGGTGGCACGGGCTCCGTGCCGGGTTCCGCGGTCACCGCAGCCTCCCCCGGGCGGAGTCGCGCGCCGTGTGCGGCGAGTACAGCCGCTCGACGTGCACGGTCACTTCCGGCACCTCCAGACCGGCCAGTTCCTCGACCCGCCGCCTCACCCGGCTGCGGACCGCGCCGCACTGGCGGCTGAGATCGGCGGGATAGCCGAGCTCCAGGCTTACCGAGACCCGCGCCGTGTCCCGGTGGACGACGACCGAGGCGTGCGGTGCCGAAGCCTCCCCGGGCAGGGAGACGAGTGCCTCCCGTGCCGCCCGTGCGGCGATCTTCGCGACGACCCGGTCGGCGATGGTGGTCGCCCCGCGGCCCGCGGCTCCGACCGGAACCGTTGCCACCCGGGTCACCGCCGCCGGTCGCCGCGTGCGCGACTCCGGAAGAAGTCGCCGGCTTCGAGATCGCCCTCGAGGAAGCGCCCGACGACGAATCCGATCGCCCCCAAGGCCGCGACCAGGAGAAACGCCCCGAAGCCGCCGAAGTATCCGGCGAAGCCGAGGGCCATGCCGGCCACCAGGCCGACCGATGCCATGCTCATGCTGAGCCCTTTCCGCCCGGCCGCCCGCGGCTACTGGAGCCGCTGCTCCGGCTCTTCGTCCTCTTCGTCCGGCAGCTTCACGTCGCTGACGGCGATGTTGACCTCGACGACCTCCAGGCCGGTCATGCGCTCCACGGCCGCGACCACGTTCTCGCGGACCTCGCCGGCCACCTCGGAGATCGAGACTCCGTAGTCGACGACGATCTCCAGGTCGAGGGCGGTCTGCACCTCGCCGACCTCGGCCTTGACACCCCTGGTGGCGTTCGACTTGGCGCTGCCTCCGCCCGGTACCCGGTCGCGAACGGCCCCGAGGGTGCGGGAGAGACCGCTGCCCATGGCGTGGACGCCGACGACGTCCCGCGCGGCCAGGCCGGCGATCTTCTCGACGACGCCGTCGGCGATCGTCGTGCGTCCGCGGGTAGCCGGGGGGCCGCCGCCCCGCTTGGTCACGGACAGTCCGTCGGAATGCGTGGTCTCGCTCATCGCCGTTCGCCCCTTCCGGAGGATCGAGGGAGATCGGGGCTGTTTTCAGCTCCTTCGCTCACATTAAGTGCGCTTACCCGGTCGCGCGCCGGGGATGCGGCAGGCTGGACTGATGACGACGCGTGCGGAAGCGGGATGGGCGGCGGCGGTACGCGGGCGGCTGGGGCCGGGCCTGCTACTGCCACTGGGGGACGAGCGGGACGGCGTGTGGCTGGCGGAACGGGCGGCGCGGACGGTGCTGCTGCGGGCCGCCGGCCGGGTGGACGGCGTGATCCCGGGGCGCCTGCGGGTGGGACTCGTGGCGGCCCCGGAGGCGGCGGCCGGGCCGGCGGACTCGGCGGGGAACGGGCCGCCCGGTGTGCCCTCGCCCGTACCGCCGGGCGGGCTGCCGCCGGGCGGGCTGCCGCCGGGACCGCTGGGGATCACGGCGGAGTTCGCCGTGTCGGGTGACCACCCACTGCCCGCCCTGGCGGAGCAGGTCCGCGCGGCGCTCTGCGCCGCGGCGGAGACGGAGCTGGGCCTGAGGGCCGTACGGGTGGATCTGCGGGTGACGGAACTCGTCGGGGACGGGACGGGCACCGCCGAGGACCCGGACGTCGCGCCACCCCCCGGGCACACCTCGCCGGCCGTGACGGACCCGGTCGCGGTGACCGTGCGGGCCGTCGCGGGCGTGGCCGCACTCACGGACGCCCTGGGCCCGCCGGTCCACCGCGCGCCGGACGCGCTCCGGGTGGAGTGCGCCGTGACCGCCGGCCGTCGCGCCCTGGACGTGGCCCGAGCCGTCCGCGCGGCCCTGACCGCGGCCTCTCCGGCGGGGACCGCGGTCACGGTCCTGGTGTCCGAGGTGCGGTGAGGGTGTCCCGGCCGGCGTCCGCCGACGGGGTGTCCGCGGTGGCTCGCGCGGGTCAGAGCCTGTCGGGTGCCTTCGGCCGGCAGGCTCTCAGTCGCCCAGGCCGGCCAGGTCGCGCAGGCGACGGGCCTGGGCGGCCCGCTCGGCGACGCGCTGCTCCTCGTAGGTGCGGCCGGAGGCGCCCTGGAGCAGCGCCTTGGTCTCGATCACCGCGTCACGGGGAGCGGCGAGCAGGGCCGCTGCGAGGTCCCGGACCGCGGCGTCGAGCTCGGCACCGGGCACGGCGATGTTGGCGAGGCCGATCCGCTCGGCCTCGTCGGCGTGGACGAAGCGGCCCGTGGCGCAGATCTCCAGCGCGCGGGCAGGGCCCACGAGCGAGACCAGGGGATGTGTGCCGGTGAGGTCCGGCACCAGGCCCAGGCTGGTCTCGCGCATGGCGAACTGCACGTCCTCGGCGACGACCCGCAGGTCGCAGGCGAGGGCGAGCTGGAAGCCGGCGCCGATGGCGTGCCCCTGGACGGCCGCGATCGACACGAGGTCGCCGCGGCGCCACCAGGTGAACGCCTCCTGGTACTCGGCGATGACCGCGTCGAGGTCCTCGTCGGAACCCCGTGCCAGGTCGAGGAAGGACGGCTCGCCGTCGAAGCCCTCGGGCGTGAACGCCTGCCGGTCGAGACCCGCGGAGAAGGACTGGCCCTCTCCCCGCAGTACCACGACCCGCACGCTGCCGGGCAATGACCGGCCGGCTTCCACCAACGCCCGCCACAGAGCGGGAGACTGGGCGTTGCGCTTCGCCGGATTGGTCAGGGTCACCGTGGCAACGGCGTCCTCGACGGTGAGCCGTACACCGTCCTTGTCGAACACGAGCACAGAGTCGAGCGAAGTCATGGGGCGCCTCCGGTTCCGGTGCAGCACTGGGCGATCGCTCAGTAACCGCTTCGGCCACTAAGTGACTGCACAGTAACCACCCGGTCGACCGCACGGCCGACCGGGTGGCCACCTCGGAACCGGTGGACCCGACGAACCGCGCCCCGAGTCAGGCCGAGGACGTCTTCTTGCCTCGCGTCGCTCCGCCACGTCCACGCAGTGTGACTCCGGACTCGCTGAGCATCCGATGGACGAATCCATAGGAGCGGCCGGTTTCCTCGGCCAGCGCCCGGATGCTCGCACCGGAGTCGTACTTCTTCTTCAGGTCTGCCGCGAGCTTGTCGCGCGCGGCGCCGGTCACCCGGCTGCCCTTCTTCAGAGTCTCGGCCACCCGTGCCTCCTCATGGGAAGTGCGCTCTGGACTTCTCATGATCACCCCTTCCGGACGTCCTGGCCACCCATTCGACGAGGTCCGTTCCGCCGGGTTCGCCGGAAGACAAGGCGCCGACACGACCGGAAGCCCTCATTCCGATGCGTGCGAGACACGCGGGGAAGCCGCCGAGCGCGGGAAGTCCCAGGTCAGCACGTCCGTCGGGAAAGAGGACGGCGCGACACCTGACGGAAGGATTCCGCCGGGTGCCGCACCGGGGGTATGAGACGCACTCACTCAGATGAAGGATCACCCATGAGCCGAATGATCCATACCGGAATGATCAGCGGAGGGCCGAAGCGGTCGGCCCGCCGGTCGCGGGCGCGGCCCGCACCCCGGCTCGCTCCCGTCAGGCGAGGGCCACCAGATCCTTGTAGTCCGGTCCCCACAGGTCCTCGACACCGTCCGGCAGCAGGATGATCCGCTCCGGCTCCAGCGCGTCCACCGCGCCCTCGTCGTGGGTGACCAGCACCACCGCGCCCTTGTAGGTGCGCAGGGCGCCGAGGATCTCCTCACGGCTGGCGGGGTCGAGGTTGTTCGTCGGTTCGTCCAGGAGCAGCACGTTCGCCGAGGAGACGACGAGGGTGGCCAGGGCCAGCCGGGTCTTCTCGCCGCCGGAGAGCACTCCGGCCGGCTTGTCGACGTCGTCGCCGGAGAAGAGGAAGGAGCCGAGCGTCTTGCGCACCTCGACGAGGTCCAGGTCGGGCGCGGAGGAGCGCATGTTCTCCAGGACCGTGCGCTCGGGATCGAGCGTCTCGTGTTCCTGCGCGTAGTAGCCGAGCTTGAGACCGTGCCCCGGCGTGACCTCGCCGGTGTCCGGGTTCTCCGCGCCCGCGAGGAGGCGCAGCAGGGTGGTCTTGCCCGCGCCGTTGAGGCCGAGGATCACGACGCGCGAGCCCTTGTCGATCGCGAGGTTCACGTCGGTGAAGATCTCGAGCGAGCCGTACGACTTGGACAGGCCCTCGGCGGTGAGCGGCGTCTTGCCGCACGGCGCGGGCTCCGGGAAGCGGAGCTTGGCGACCTTGTCGGAGACCCGGACCGCCTCCAGGCCCGACAGCAGGCGCTCGGCGCGCTTGGCCATGTTCTGCGCGGCGACGGTCTTGGTGGCCTTCGCGCGCATCTTGTCGGCCTGCGAGTTGAGGGCCGCCGCCTTCTTCTCGGCGTTCTGGCGCTCGCGGCGGCGGCGCTTCTCGTCGGCCTCGCGCTGCTGCTGGTAGAGCTTCCAGCCCATGTTGTAGACGTCGATGGTCGAACGGTTGGCGTCCAGGTAGAAGACCTTGTTCACGACGGTCTCGACGAGGTCGACGTCGTGCGAGATGACGATGAAGCCGCCGCGGTAGGTCTTGAGGTAGTCGCGCAGCCAGACGATCGAGTCGGCGTCGAGGTGGTTGGTGGGCTCGTCGAGGAGCAGGGTGTCGGCGTCGGAGAAGAGGATCCGGGCGAGCTCGACACGGCGGCGCTGGCCGCCGGAGAGGGTGTGCAGCGGCTGGCCGAGGACCCGGTCGGGCAGTCCGAGGGCCGCCGCGATGGTGGACGCCTCCGCCTCGGCGGCGTACCCGCCCTTGGTGAGGAACTCCGTCTCCTGGCGCTCGTACTGCTTCATCGCCTTGTCGCGGGTGGCCCCGGTGCCGGTGGCGATGCGTTCCTCGTTCAGCCGCATCTTGCGCAGCAGCACGTCCAGACCACGGGCGGACAGGATGCGGTCGCGGGCCAGCACGTCGAGGTCCCCGGTACGCGGGTCCTGCGGAAGGTAGCCGACCTCTCCGGAGCAGGCGATGGTGCCGCCGGCGGGCTGCCCCTCACCGGCGAGGCACTTGGTGAGCGTGGTCTTGCCCGCGCCGTTCCGGCCGACCAGGCCGATGCGATCGCCCTTGGCGATGCGGAAGGAAGCGGACTCGATGAGGATGCGGGCGCCGGCGCGCAGCTCGATGCCGGAAGCGGTGATCACGGACAGACTCCAGGGCGGGGATGGACGGCGGAAGGGCTCTGACGGTTTCGACGCCGCTACGCGTGCGCAAGGAGAATGGCCATGCAGCCAGTCTAACGGTCGCTTGCAACTGCTTTTCGGACATGCTCTCGGCGGTGGGCGGTGCCGCCCCTCCCTCTCCGCCGCCGCGCACAAGGGGCGGGGCCGTTCGGAGTGATCGATACTCGGCCGGAGGGCCGCGGCCAGGGCCGCGGCACGACGCGGAGGACGGTGGCCCATGCGGTTCGACGACGACGCCGAGCTGGACACCTCGGAGGTGCGGGACGTCCGCGGCAACCGCGTCCCCGGCGGCGGGGCCACCGTCGGCGGCGGGATCGTCGGGCTCATCGCCCTCGTCCTGGGCGTCCTGTTCGGCGTGGGCCCCGAACAGCTGGGCCTCTCCGCCGGTGACGAGGACCGGGCCGCGAGCGCCTCGTCCGCCGCCCGGGTGGAGCGGACCTGCCGGACGGGAGCGGACGCGAACACCCGCGACGACTGCCGGATCGTGGCGGTCGTCAACAGTCTCCAGGACTACTGGCGCGCGGAGTACGCGCGGCGCGGGGGCCGCTACGGGGACGCGCGCACGGTGATGTTCACCGGCCGGGTGTCCACCGCCTGCGGCTCGGCCACCTCCGCGGTCGGGCCCTTCTACTGCCCGGGCGACCGGCGGGTCTACCTGGACCTCGGCTTCTTCGACGAGCTGCGGACCACGTTCGGTGCGACCGGAGGTCCCTTCGCGCAGGCATACGTGGTGGCGCACGAGTACGGACACCACGTCCAGAACCAGACGGGCGCACTCGCACGCGCCCGGGACGGGCGCGCGGGAGCCGCCTCCCAGTCCGTACGGGTCGAACTGCAGGCGGACTGCTACGCGGGCGTGTGGGCGCACCACGCGACGTCGGCTCCGGACGCGAAGACCGGCCGCCCGCTGCTCACCCGGCTGACGGAAGCGGACATCCGGGAGGGTCTGGATGCGGCGGCGGCGGTGGGCGACGACCGGGTCCAGGAGAGGCTCCAGGGCCGGGTGACACCCGAGACGTGGACCCACGGGTCGGCGGCGCAGCGCCGGCAGTGGTTCCGTACGGGCTTCGAGACCGGCGACATGGCCCGGTGCGACACCTTCCGCTGACACACCGGCGACGACTGTCAGACTGAGACCCGGGTCACATTCCGGCGGAGCGAGCGAGAAGGAGTGATCGGGATGGGCGAGGCACCCGACATCTGTCCGACCCTCATGTACGACGACGCGAAGGCCGCCGTCACCCTGCTGACGGAGGCGTTCGGCTTCACCGAGAAGTCCGTGTTCGAGGGAGAGGACGGCAAGGTCGTCCACGCGGAGCTCTCACACGGCAACGGGCTGGTGATGCTGGGCAGCAAGGGCACCGGTACCGAGTTCGACCGGCTGATGGCGGACGGCGGCCCCGTCGGGGTGTACGTCCGGGTCGCCGACGTGGACGCGCACCACGCGCGGGCCGTGGAGCACGGCGCCGAGATCGTGATGCCGCCCACGGACCAGGACTACGGGGCGCGGGACTACATGGCGCGGGACTCCGAGGGCAACATCTGGTCCTTCGGGACGTACGCCCCGGGAGTCTCGGAGTGAACCGTGCCCCGCCGGGCGCATCGCCCGGCGGGGCACGGTTCACTCGGCGGCTCCCGGGGCTGGGCGGTCAGACTCCGCCGGTGTGGACCTGGAAGGCGGCTCGCCGTACGGCCTTGGCGAGGGCGGGATCGGGGTGCGCGGCGGCGAGCGCGACCAGGACCTGGACCGTCCGGGGGTGGCCGACGGCCTGGACCTCGTCGAGGAGGGCCGGGACCGTGCCCTGCACGGCGGAGTCGAGGTGGCGGACGAGCAGCGCGCTCTCTCCGTGGTCGGCGACGGCCGCGGCGGTGTCGACCCAGAGCCAGGTCGCCTCCTCGCGGGACAGCACCTCCTGCGCGTCGTCGGGGTCGGCGCCGTCGTACTCGGCGAGCCAGAGCAGGGCGTACGGGCGGAGCGGGGGTTCCTCGGCGGCGGCCCGGACCTCGGTCTCGGCGGGGGCGCCGACGACCCGGAGGGCCTCGAACGCGAGACCGCGCAGCAGGGCGTCCTCGCCGCGCGCCACAGCCAGGAGTTCGGTGACCGCGCTGGAGAAGGTCCGGGCCGCCAGCCAGGCACGGTACTCGTCGCGGGCCGGCCCCGGAGTGAGACGGGCGCAGCCGCGGAGCATGTCCTCGGCGGACTGCTCGATGTTCCCGGCCGGGCTCTGGGCCGCGACGCAGATCTGCTCCAGTTTGACCCAGACCGCCCAGTTGCCGAGGGGTGTCAGGGTCGCCTGGTCGGGGCCGAGGGTCAGGGCTCCGACGGCCGCGAGGCCGTCCAGGGCCCAGGCGAGCAGCGGACAGAGTCCGCCGGTCTCCGGCGCGCCGGGAACGGCCTCCCGGGCGGGGGGCGCGGTGTCCCCAGGGGGCCGGGGGCCGCAGGGGACCTCGCAGCGTTCCTCGCGCAGTTCCTCGACGCGTCGGCGGAGCAGGTCGAGGAGGGCCGGGGCGGCCACCGGCCCCGCGGACAGCTGAAGGAGCGAGAGGACCTGGGGGACGGCCTCGACGACCTCGGCGACGGTGCCGGGCGCCACCCCCTCGGGCGCCGGGTGGACCAGCGACCAGGCGTCGAACAGGGCGACCCAGCCGCGTAGCACGGCGGAGTCGTCGCGATCCCATGCCTGCAGCCGCCAGCCGGGGCGCGCCGTGTCGCCGTGGATCTCGACGAGCCCGGCGAGACGGGCCCGGTCCCAGCCGGCCCGGACCTGGTCCGGAGTCAGGTCCAGTGCGAGGGCGGCGCGTTCCTGGGCGGAGGCGGCGCCGGGGCCGGTGACCGCGACGAGTCCGGCCGCGCGTCCGTCGGCGGCCCAGCGGGCGATCCGTACGGCGTCGGCGAGGACGGTCCGCGCCTGGCGGGCCAGTTCCGCGCGGGGCGGAGTGCCCTCCGGCGGACGCGGCGCCGGCCGTGTCCGCCGGGTCGTCACGGCCCGTCGGGCGGTCGCGAGTGCCCGCGGACGGACGAGTCGGAGTCTGGAGTTGCGCGCCAAATGCTCATCAGGCTGTCGAGACGTCACGGGGGCAGTCTTCCCGCTGGCGGCCCGAAAGCCCAATCGGAATCCGAATCCACCGCGAAAGCCCTCGGGAGCGGCGGGCGAACGGGGGTCGCGAAGGCTCCGGAACGGATCGCGAGGGCGTTCCGCGGGAGCGGGTCCGCGAGGCGTGCGGCGTGCGGCGTGCGGCGTGCGGGACGGCCGGACCGCGTCCGGGCCCCGGCTCGCGTCCCGCGCCAGGGGCCCGCGGCCCCGGAGCCCGCCCTACATCAGAGGGGTGAGGAAGCGCCGCAGCGCCTCCTCGTAACGGACCGGGTCGGCGTTCCACATGGACGCGTGGGGGGCCTGCCGGACCGTCTGGAGGGTGACGAGTCCGGGGCGGCGGGAGGCCAGCCGAAGGGACGGCTCCCAGGGCGCGAGCAGGTCGTCGGGCCCGTGGAAGACCAGGGTCGGGACGCGCAGGGCGGCCGGGTCGGCGGCCTCCTGGAGCCGTTCGCCGTGGAGTTCGGCCCGGCTGAGGGCGGCGTGGACGGCGAGCGGCAGCAGCGGACCGGGCACGTGGCGGGCCGCGAGGAGGGCGCGCAGGGTGGCCTCCCGGTCGAGGACCGGGGAGTCCAGGACGAGCCCGCGGACCGCGTCCCGTACGCCGGAGTCGGCGGCGGCGTGCAAGGCCATCGTGGCGCCGGTGCCCCAGCCGCACAGGACGACGTGTCGCGCGCCGCGGCGGACGGCGTAGCGGACGGCGGCGTCGGCGTCGCGCCATTCGGAGTCGCCGAGGCGGCCGAGGCCGTCCGGGGGTGGCGGGGCGCCCTCGTCCCCGCGGTAGGCGGGGATCAGGACCGGGATCTGCCGGCGACTGAGGAAGGGGACCAGGTTGAGGGGCTGGTGCCGGGTGGTACCGAGGCCGTGCAGGGCGACGACCCAGGTGGGCCGGGGGCCGGGGACGAGCCAGCCGGGCAGTGGGCCGAGTTCACCGGGGATCTCGACGTCCTCGTAGTCGACGCCGAGCGCCGACCTCGGCGTGCCGGTGTGCAGGGCGGGGTCGAGGCGGACGCGGGTGCCCGGCTCCAGGGTCCCGTACTCGACCCGCTCCAGGCGGCGGACGACGGTGTCGGCGGAGTGCGGGACCCGGTCGAGGACGGGGCCGACGACGGCGTGGACCCCCGGGCCGTCGAGTCCGTAGGTACCGGGGCGCAGGGAGACGAGGCTCCTGGTGAGGGTGACCCGGTCCGGCTCCGTGGCGTGCACGGTGAGCCGGGGATCGCCGGGCAGCGGTCGTCCGGACGGCACCCTGAGGGCGACGTCGCCGGCGTACCGGCCGGCCGCGATCGCGGCCGCGCCGGCACCGATCAGTGTGGTGACGGCCGCTGCCGTCGCTGTAGCCGGGCGCACGCTCCCAGTGTCGGCAGTCCGTGGGCGGGGTGCCACCGGACCGCCGTCGTCCGGGGTGTCCGCGGGGGCCTCGCCGTGGTGACGCGGGTCACTTCCACGCCTCCCCACGTGGGGGCGGTCCCGTCCACGGCCCGGAGGGGGCGGAACCGTCCCCTTACGGCAGGGCTTACCCGGGTTTGCGTGGGGAACATCGTGGACGGCCGGACCTCCGGAGCACTAAGTGGAACGCGCGGAACCTGTTGGGGACACCACACCGACCGACTCAGTTCACCTTCCGTTCACCCAGGTTGCCTACGTTCGACGAGCCACTGACGTCAAACGATTGCCTGGGTAAATGGAACACATCACGCTGCTGCTCGCGATTGTGGTCGTGACAGCTCTCGTGTTCGATTTCACGAACGGTTTCCACGACACCGCCAACGCGATGGCGACGACCATCTCGACCGGTGCCCTCAAGCCCAAGACGGCGGTGGCCATGTCCGCCGTGCTCAACCTGGTCGGTGCGTTCCTGTCCGTGGAGGTCGCCAAGACGATCTCCGGCGGGATCATCAACGAACAGGGCATTCGTACCGAAGTGATCTTCGCGGCGCTCGTCGGTGCCATCCTCTGGAATCTGCTGACCTGGCTGCTCGGACTTCCGTCCAGCTCCTCCCACGCTCTCTTCGGCGGCCTCATAGGCGCGGCCGTCATGTCGGCCGGCTGGTCCGCGGTCAACGGCGGCACCGTCGTCACCAAGGTCCTGCTCCCCGCGATCGCCGCACCGGTCGTCGCCGGACTGGCCGCCTGGGCGGCCACCAGGCTGACGTACCGGATCGGTTCCCGGACCGACGCGAAGGCCACGGCCAAGGGCTACCGTGCCGGGCAGATCGCCTCCGCCGGCCTCGTCTCCCTCGCCCACGGCACCAACGACGCCCAGAAGACCATGGGTGTCATCACCCTCGCCCTGGTCACCGGCGGCGTCCTCGTCCCCGGCTCCAACCCTCCGATGTGGGTCATCGTCGCGGCCGGTGTGGCCATCGCGCTCGGCACCTACCTCGGCGGCTGGCGCATCATCCGCACCATGGGCAAGGGCCTGACCGACCTCCGGCCGCCGCAGGGCTTCGCCGCCCAGACCAGCGCGGCCACGGTCATCCTGGCCTCCTCCCACCTCGGCTTCTCCCTCTCCACCACGCAGTCCTGCTCCGGTGCCGTGATGGGCGCGGGCCTCGGCCGCAAGGGCGGTGTCGTCCGCTGGTCCACCGCGACCCGGATGTTCGTCGCCTGGGGCCTGACCCTGCCCGCCGCCGGACTGGTCGGCGCCGGCGCCGAGTTCCTCACCAAGCAGGGCACCTGGGGCATCGTCGTCGTCGCGATCCTGCTGGTCGCCGGGTCGGGCGTCATCTGGGCCCTGTCCCGCCGCAAGCCGGTCGACCACAGCAACGTCACCGCGGACGACCTCGACGACGAGCCCGCCGGTGTCGTGACCACCGCGATCGCGGCCGTCACCCCGCCGCCCACCGGAACCGCGGTCGCCGCGGCCGAGGAGCTCAAGACCACCATCCCCGCGCCGGCCCCCACGGACCCGGCAGCCCCCGCGGCCCCCGCCGCGGCGGTCTAAGGAACCAAGGGACACGCACGCATGAAGATCGACTGGGCAGCTCTCGGCTCCGTCTTCGGAGTCAGCCTCGTGGCGACCGTCGCCCTCGTGGGCCTGTTCACCCTCGGCATCGTCGGCCTCTCCAAGCAGGAGCAGGCCGCCGCACAGGGCGGCTCCGCCGCCCTGGCGCGCACCGGCGCCTACGCCTGCTTCGCCCTGTGCGCGGCGGCCGTCGCGTACGGCATCTATCTGATCGTCGCCTGACGGCGGCGAGCACCGACGGCCGGGCGGGCCGCACCTTCGGGTGCGGCCCGCCCGGCCGTCCTGTGCGTACGGGCCGCGCCGCCCTTCCTGTGCGCGGGTCGGCTGTGGGGCTTCGCACACTGTCCCGCCGCAGGTCAAGGGTGAGTTGACGGGTGTTCGCGCAGCGTGGTGGACTTCCGGGGCCATGACGGCGGCAGAAGAGGAAGCCCGGTGCGAATCCGGCGCGGTCCCGCCACTGTGACCGGGGAACCCTCCCCGGGAGCCAGGAACTCTCGCCGTCGGTCACGTCGAGCCAGGGCGCGGACCCTGAGTGAGGACACAGCGCCATGCCTGGCCGCATTGCAGCCACCGGTGTATTCGCGTACGGCGCCGCCGCCGGTCTGGCCGCGGACCTGCTCGTCGGCGACCCCCGCCGCGGCCATCCGGTCGCCGGTTTCGGGCGGTTCGCCGGCACCGTCGAACGTCTTCTGTGGCACGACCACCGCGGCTGGGGCGCGTTGCACACCGCCCTCTGCGCCGGAGGCGCCGCGGCGGCCGGAGCGCTGGCCGCGCGGGCCGTCCGGGACCGGCCCGCCGCGTCCGTCGCCCTGACCGCGGCCACCGTGTGGGCCGTCGTCGGCGGGACGACCCTGGGCCGGGAGGCCCGCGCCATCGGCGGCGCCCTGGCCGCCGGGGACCTGGAGGTCGCCCGCGAACGGCTGCCGCACCTGTGCGGGCGTGATCCGCACTCCCTGGACGGCCCGGCGATGGCCCGCGCGGTCGTGGAGTCCGTCGCCGAGAACACCTCCGACGCGGTCGTGGGGGCGCTCGTGTGGGGCGCCGCCGCCGGTGTCCCGGGCCTGGTGGGGTTCCGGGCCGTGAACACCCTGGACGCCATGGTCGGCCACAGGTCCCCGCGTCACCGGCGCTTCGGCTGGGCCTCGGCCAGGCTGGACGACGTCGCCGGCTGGCCGGGGGCCCGGCTGACCGCCGCGCTCGCCACGGTGGCCGGCGGCGACCCGCGCGGGTCCTTGCGCGCCTGGCGGGCCGACGCCGGGCGGCATCCCAGCCCGAACGCCGGTCCGGTGGAGTCCTCGTTCGCGGGGGCGCTCGGCGTACGGCTCGGGGGGACGCTCTCGTACGGCGGACGGGTCGAGCACCGGCCCGCGCTGAACGCGCCCGGACGGGACGTGGAGGTCGCCGACATCGAACGGGCCGTACGGCTCTCGCGACGGGTGACCGCGCTGACGCTGGTGACCTGCGCGGGCGGCCGGATGATCATAGGTGCCATCAAGCGGAGGCTGATATGAGGGGCGGACTGCTGGTCGCCGGGACCACGTCCGACGCGGGAAAGAGCGTCGTCACGGCCGGCATCTGCCGCTGGCTGGTCCGCCGGGGCGTGAAGGTGGCCCCCTTCAAGGGCCAGAACATGTCCCTGAACTCCTTCGTGACCCGCGAGGGCGCGGAGATCGGGCGGGCGCAGGCCATGCAGGCGCAGGCCGCGCGAGTGGAGCCGACGGCCCTGATGAACCCGGTGCTGCTGAAGCCCGGCAGCGACCGTTCCAGCCAGGTCGTCCTGATGGGCAGGCCGGTCGGCGAGCTGAGCGCGCGCGGCTATCACGGGGGACGGCAGAAGGAGCTCTTCGAGCCGGTCCTGGCGTGCCTGGAGGAGCTGCGGGGCACGTATGACGCCGTGATCTGCGAGGGGGCGGGCAGTCCGGCCGAGATCAATCTGCGGCGCACCGACATCGTGAACATGGGCATCGCGCGCGCCGCGCGACTGCCGGTGCTCGTGGTCGGCGACATCGACCGGGGCGGGGTGTTCGCCCAGTTCTTCGGCACGACGGCCCTGCTGGCACCGGAGGACCAGGAACTGATCGCGGGCTACCTGGTGAACAAGTTCCGCGGCGACGTCACGCTGCTGGAGCCGGGGCTCGACATGCTGCACGGGCTGACCGGACGCCGGACCTTCGGCGTTCTGCCCTACGCCCACGGGCTCGGCATCGACGAGGAGGACGGGCTGCGGGTCTCGATGCGCGGCGCGGTCCGCGAGTCGGTCGTGGCCCCGCCCGTCGGCGAGGACGTACTGCGGGTCGCGGTCTGCGCCGTGCCCCTCATGTCCAACTTCACGGACGTGGACGCGCTGGCCGCCGAGCCGGGCGTGGTGGTGCGCTTCGTGGACCGGGCCGAGGAGCTCGTCGACGCGGACCTGGTGATCGTGCCGGGCACCCGCGGCACGGTACGGGCGCTGGCCTGGCTGCGCGAGCGCGGCCTCGCGGACGCCCTCGCGCGGCGGGCGGCGGAGGGCCGGCCGGTCCTCGGCATCTGCGGCGGCTTCCAGGCGCTCGGGGAGCGGATCGAGGACGAGGTCGAGTCGAAGGCCGGGACGGTCGACGGGCTCGGCCTGCTGCCGGTACGGGTCCGGTTCGCCGCGGGCAAGACACTGGCCCGTCCGGTCGGCGAGGCGCTCGGCGAGCGGGTCGAGGGCTACGAGATCCATCACGGCGTCGCCGAGGTCCTGGGCGGGGCCCCCTTCCTGGACGGCTGCCGGGTCGGCGCCGTCTGGGGCACGCACTGGCACGGCTCGCTGGAGAGCGACGGATTCCGCCGGGCGTTCCTGCGCGAGGTGGCCGCGGGCGCCTCACGCCGCTTCGTCCCCGCGCCGGACACGTCCTTCGGCGCGCTGCGCGAGGAACAGCTGGACCGGCTGGGCGACCTGATCGAGGAACACGCCGACACGGACGCGCTGCTCCGGCTCATCGAGACCGGGCCGCCGGCCGGTCTGCCCTTCATCCCGCCGGGCGCTCCGTGACCGCGCCCGTGGACGCCCCGCGCCTCACGGGCGGGACACACGACACCACCCGCACCACGCGCGCACGAGGGCCGCACGCCCCGTGGGAGACGCACAGCGAACGCGAAGGAAGGATCGACCGATGAGCACCCGGTACCCGTTCACCGCCGTCGTCGGCATGGACGACCTGCGGCTGGCGCTGCTGCTGAACGCCGTCAGCCCGGCGGTGGGCGGTGTCCTCGTCCGCGGCGAGAAGGGCACCGCCAAGAGCACGGCCGTCCGCGCGCTCGCGGACCTGCTGCCGGCGGTGCCGGTGGTCGCGGGCTGCCGGTTCAGCTGCGACCCGGGCGCGCCCGATCCGGCCTGCCCGGACGGCCCGCACGAGGCCGGCCCGGCCGCCGACCGTCCCGCGCGGATGGTGGAGCTGCCCGTCGGTGCCTCCGAGGACCGGCTCGTCGGCGCGCTCGACATCGAACGGGCCCTCGCGGAGGGCGTGAAAGCCTTCGAGCCGGGGCTCCTCGCCGACGCGCACCGCGGCATCCTCTACGTCGACGAGGTCAACCTCCTCCACGACCACCTGATCGACCTGCTGCTCGACGCCGCCGCCATGGGCTCGTCGTACGTCGAGCGCGAGGGTGTCTCCGTACGGCACGCGGCCCGTTTCCTGCTCGTCGGGACGATGAACCCCGAAGAGGGCGAACTGCGCCCCCAGTTGCTCGACCGCTTCGGCCTGACCGTCGAGGTCGCCGCCTCGCGTGAGCCCGAGCAGCGGGTGGAGGTGGTGCGGCGCAGGCTGGCCTACGACGACGACCCGGTGGGCTTCGCGGCGCGCTGGGCCGGGGAGGAGACGGCCCTGCGCGACCGGATCACGGCCGCCCGCGCCCTGGTGCCGCGGGTGGTGCTCGGGGACGCGGCGCTGCTGCAGATCGCCGCGACCTGCGCCGCGTTCGAGGTCGACGGCATGCGCGCCGACATCGTGATGGCGCGGACCGCCACGGCGCTGGCCGCGTGGGCCGGACGGACCGACGTGACCTCCGAGGACGTCCGCCGGGCGGCGCTGCTGGCCCTCCCCCACCGCAGGCGGCGCAACCCCTTCGACGCGCCCGGACTCGACGAGGACAAGCTCGACGAGACGCTGGAGCGGTTCCAGGGCGAGGACGAGGGCGACGACGATCCGGACCCGGGGCCGGGGGACGGCGGGGACGGCGGGGGCGGCGGGGGCGGCGGTGTGCCGCCGCAGGGCGAGGGCCCGGAGCCGGCGCCGGAGAGCACCGGCGCCGAGGAGACCCCGTCCGAGCCTTCGCCGACGCAGGCCCCCGGCGGGCCGGGCGCGGGGGAACGGGCCGCCGTACGGGCCGCGGAGCCCTTCCGTACGAAGACGCTGAGCGTGCCCGGACTCGGCGAGGGCGCCGCGGGGCGCCGCTCCCGGGCCCGGACCGAGCACGGCAGGACCACCGGCGCGGTGCGCCCGCGGGGCGCGCTGACCAGGCTGCACCTGTCGGCGACCGTACGTGCCGCCGCGCCGCACCAGGCGACCCGCGGGCGCACCGGTCCCGGGCTGGTGGTGCGCCGGGACGATCTGCGGCAGGCGACCCGCGAGGGCCGTGAGGGCAATCTGGTGCTGTTCGCCGTGGACGCCTCCGGTTCGATGGCGGCCCGGCAGCGCATGAGCGCCGTCAAGGGAGCCGTGCTCTCCCTGCTCCTCGACGCGTACCAGCGGCGGGACAAGGTCGGCCTGATCACCTTTCGCGGCCGGTACGCCGAGGTGGCGCTGCCGCCGACCTCGTCCGTCGACGCGGCGGCGGCCCGCCTCGAACAGCTCCCCACCGGCGGGCGTACGCCGCTGTCGGCCGGGCTCCTCAAGGCCCACGACGTGCTGCGCGTCGAGCGGCTGCGGGACCCCTCGCGCCGCCCCCTGCTCGTCGTCGTGACCGACGGCCGGGCGACCGGCGGCGGCAAGGACCCGGTGGCGCTCGCCGCCCGCGCGGCGCGGCTGCACGCCGCCGAAGGCACCGCAGCCGTCGTCGTGGACTGCGAGACCGGGCCGGTACGGCTCGGACTCGCCGGGAATCTCGCCCGGGACCTGGGCGGCACCGTGGTGACCCTGGACGAACTGCGTGCGGACTCGATCGCCGGACTCGTCAGGGACGTACAAGCCGGACAATTCGGACAAGCAACCAGGAGGGCCGCTTAATGCCGCAGGGGCAGCCTACCGTCGTGCCCGACGACGGACTGACCACCCGTCAGCGCCGCAACCGCGCGCTGGTGATGGTGCACACGGGTGTCGGCAAGGGGAAGTCGACCGCCGCCTTCGGGATGGCGCTGCGCGCCTGGAACCAGGGCTGGCCGGTCGGGGTGTTCCAGTTCGTGAAGTCCGCCAAGTGGCGGGTCGGCGAGGAGAACGCCCTCAAGGCGCTCGGCGAGACGGGCAAGGGTGGCACCGTCACGTGGAACAAGATGGGCGAGGGCTGGTCCTGGATCCAGCGTGAGGTCGCCGAGGGCGAGCAGTCCCACGAGGACAAGGCACGCGAGGGCTGGGAGCAGGTCAAGCGCGACCTGGCCGCCGAGGCGTACAAGTTCTACGTCCTCGACGAGTTCGCCTACCTGCTGCACTGGGGCTGGATCGACACCGCCGAGGTGGTCGAGGTGCTGCGCGACCGTCCCGGGCAGCAGCATGTCGTGATCACCGGCCGCAACGCGCCGCGCGCACTCGTGGACTTCGCGGACCTCGTCACCGACATGTCGAAGGTGAAGCACCCGATGGACGCGGGTCAGAAGGGCCAGCGGGGCATCGAGTGGTAGCACGTCTCGTCATCGCCGCGCCGTCTTCCGGCGCGGGCAAGACCACGGTCGCGACCGGCCTGATGGCCGCGTTCGCCGACCGCGGTCTCGCGGTGTCCCCGCACAAGGTCGGCCCGGACTACATCGACCCGGGCTACCACGCCCTGGCGACCGGCCGGCCCGGCCGCAACCTCGACGCGTACATGTGCGGTACGGGCCTGATCGCACCGCTCTTCGCCCACGGGGCGCGCGGCTGCGACCTGGCGGTCGTCGAAGGTGTCATGGGCCTGTACGACGGCGCCGCGGACCAGGGCGAACTGGCCTCGACCGCACAGGTCGCCAAGCTGCTGAAGGCGCCCGTGGTGCTGGTCGTGGACGCCTCGTCGCAGTCCCGGTCGGTGGCGGCGCTGGTGCACGGCTTCGCGTCCTGGGACCCGGAAGTGCGGATCGGCGGGGTGATCCTGAACAAGGTGGCCACCGACCGGCACGAGCACCTGCTGCGCGAGGCGCTCGGCGGGTCGGGCGTGCCGGTGCTCGGCGTGCTGCGCCGAGCTCCGGCGGTGGCGACGCCGTCGCGGCACCTGGGTCTGGTGCCGGTGGCGGAGCGGCAGACGGCCGCCGTGGCGGCGGTCGCGGCGCAGGCCGAGCAGGTACGCGCCGGATGCGATCTGGACGCGTTGCTGGCGCTCGCCCGCAGCGCCCCCGAACTGAGCACCGAGGCGTGGGACGCGCGCACGCTGGTAGCCGGTGTCCGGCGGGACGAGGGCGCCCCGCCGGCCGGCCGGCGGCCGGTCGTGGCCGTGGCCGGCGGCGCCGCGTTCACCTTCTCGTACGCCGAGCACACGGAGCTGCTCTCCGCGGCGGGCGCGGACGTCGTCGTCTTCGACCCGCTCCGCGACGAGGGACTGCCCGACGGCACCGCGGGGCTCGTCATCGGCGGCGGGTTCCCGGAGATGTACGGCGCCGAGCTGTCCGCGAACGAGCCGCTGCGCAAGGCCGTCGCCGAACTGGCGCGCTCCGGGGCGCCGGTCGCCGCGGAGTGCGCCGGGCTGCTCTACCTGGCGCGGTCTCTGGACGGGACGCCCATGTGCGGGGTCCTCGACGCCGACGCGCGGATGTCGGAGCGCCTCACGCTCGGGTACCGGGACGCGGTGGCGGTGAGCGACAGCCCGCTCGCCGCCACCGGCGCGCGGATGCGCGGGCACGAGTTCCACCGGACCGTGATCGAACCGGGCGCCGGCGCGCAGGCCGCGTGGGGGCTTCGGCAGCCCGAGCGGCGGCTGGAGGGCTTCGTCCGGCAGGGAGTGCACGCGAGCTACGTGCACACCCACTGGGCGGGGGCTCCGGAGGCCGCGGCGCGGTTCGTCGCGCACTGCCGGCCCGGCCGGAGCGCGGAGCCGGGTCCGTGAGCTCAGCCGGACAGACCCACCACCAGCCAGATGAAGCCCACGCCCGACACCGTGCACAGCAGGGTGGAGCCGGCGGGGTGCTCGTGATGGGCCTCGGGCAGGATCTCGGCGGCGGCCAGGTAGAGCAGAGCGCCGCCGAAGAACCCGAGATAGCTGCCGAGGAGCTCCTCCGGAAGGGTGAACAGCAGCGTGGACGCGGCGCCGACCACCGGTGCGAGGGCGTCCGCGACCAACATCGCGACCGCTCTGTGCCGGGCGTTCCCGTACAGGCTGGTGATCGTGTAGGTGTTGAAGCCGTCGGCGAAGTCGTGGGTGATCACGGCGAGCGCGACGGTGGCTCCCATGCCGCCGCCGACCTGGAAGGCCGCGCCGAGCGCGATGCCGTCCATGAGGCTGTGCAGGATCATCGCCGCCGCGGCCGTCAGTCCGACCTGCGGGACCCGCTCGTCGGCCCCGAGACCGTGCGCGGCCCGGCGGACGGCCAGCAGCCGCTCGACCACGTGTGCGAGGAGGAAGCCGCCGACGAACAGCAGCAGTGCCCGAGGCACGCCGAAGACCTCGTTCCCCGCGGCCTCCATCGCCTCGGGCAGCAGGTCGAGTCCGACCACGCCGAGCATCAGTCCGCCGGCAAGCCCGAGGACCAGGTGGCGCCGGTCGGTGACGCGCTGCGCCGTCCACCCGCCGAACAGCGTCATGAGGAACGCGCCGAGCGCGACGAGTACGGCCATGGGCCTTTGCTATCGGATCGGCGGGGCCCGGCGCACCTCGCCGAGCGGGTCGCGGGGAGGGTGTTCACGTGTTCACGGTGACCGGTTCCGGCGCGGACGCGGACGCGGGTGGCGGGGGTTCCTGGACGAGCGAGGCGACGCCGGTGGCGGAGGCGCGCGCCGAGGCACCGGGCGCCCCGGAGTCCGTCCCGGCAGGCGGCCGGCTGTTCGTGCGCGCCCCGGCCGCGCGCAGGGGAGCCGGGGCGGTGGGACTCGCCTTCGCGCGCCCTCGGCCGGCATGGGACGACGCCGTCGTGGTGGACGGGGCCGCGGCCTGGGACGGGCCCGCGCTCGACCGCGCGGTCAACGTGTGCCGGGTCCACCCCAAGGTGGCGGTACTGCCCGGCCCCGGGGTGGGTCCGGCGGAACTGGGCGCGGCCCTGGTACACCGGGTGGACTCCCGGACGCTGGTGGTGTTCTCGGCCCTCGGCGACCCCTTCCGCGAGCGTTTCGAACGGGTCACCCCCCACGAGGCGATGTGCCGTGTCTGGGAGGCGGTGGACCTGGTCCTGTGCCTGGACGAGTCCCGGCCGCAACGGCACGCGCCCGCGGTGTCCGGGCCGCTCACCGGTCCGGGCCACTGGGCGCTGCCGGACACGGAGTTCCTGCCGGGGGCGACGGCCGGCGCACGGTCCGGGGAAGGCTCCCGGGCGGGTTCCGGTTTCCCCCGTACCGGCCGGAATACCGGGGAGGGCGACGCCCCGGCCGTGGCACCGCCGCTGCCGTACGAGGCGCGGGCGCTGGTCCTCGCCCGGCTGGGGCCCAGGACCGGGGACCTGGTCTGGGACATCGGCTCGGGCTGCGGTTCGGTGGCCGTGGAGTGCGCCCGGCTCGGTGCCGGCGCGGTCGCGGTGGAGGAGACCGATGCGGGCGCCGCACGAATCCGCGGGCACGCCGCGGCGCTGGGCGCCGAGGTGCGGGTGGTGCGCGGGGCGGCGCCGACGGTCCTGTCCCATCTCTCCGATCCGGACGGGGTGTTCGTCGGAGACGGCTGCCGGGACCCGCGGACGGTCGTCCTGACCGCGGCGCGGCGGGCGCGGCGGGCGGTCGTGGTGGCGGCGGCGGCTCGGGAACGGCTGACTCCGCTGCGTTCGGCCCTGGAGTCCTCCGGGTTCTCGGTCGGGGGCGTCCTGCTCCGCTCCCAGCGGCTGCTGCCCGATGACGCCTCGTCGGCCGCCCCGGTGGCTCCGGTGTTCCTGCTCTGGGGGACGCGATGAGCGCCGGGGACGCGAGCGGAGACGGCCGGACGGCCGGGGCGGACGCCGGAGACGAGGCGAGGCCCGGCTGTCGGGTGGTGGCCGGTGTCGGGGCGCGTTCGGGGGTCCGCGCCGAGGAGGTGGCGGGTCTGGTCGAGGCGGCGCTGCGCGAGGCCGGGCTGCCGGTCTCGGCCGTACGGGCCCTGGCGACGCTGCGGACACGCGCCGACGAGCCGGGGATCACGGGCGCGGCGGAGCGGTTCGGCGTCCCGGTGCTGGCGTACGCGTCGGGGGCGCTGGCCGCCGTCCCGGTGCCGCATCCGTCGGCGGTGCCGCTGGCGGTGTCGGGGACGGCGTCGGTGGCCGAGGCGGCCGCGCTGCTGGCCGCCGCCGAGACCGGGGACGGGGCCGAACTCGTCGTGCCGAAGCGACGGTCGCGGCACGCTACGTGCGCTCTCGCCCGTTCCATCCCGCTTCGTCCGGACGAAGACGCCGCCTCCGTGCGGTTGTTGCCACGGGCGCGGGGGTACACCCGTGGTCAGGCGGCGTTCGACCCACCCCCACCCAGCCCGGCTCCCGGACTCCGCTCACCCCCCACCATCCCCACCCACCCGACGGCGGCCATGGAAACGCACGCGCACACTGACGTCCACGATCTGCGGCACCACGGTGACGCGGAGGTACGGGACGAGAAACTCGTCGACCTCGCGGTCAACGTACGGACCCACACCCCTCCGGACTGGCTGCGGGAGCGGATCGCGGACTCGCTCACGAGCCTCGCGGCGTACCCGGACGGTCGGTCCGCGCGGGCCGCCGTCGCCGAGCGGCACGATCTGCCGACCGGGCGGGTACTGCTCACGGCGGGCGCCGCGGAGGCGTTCGTGCTCCTGGCGCGGGCCCTGCCGGCGAGACGCCCCGTGGTGGTGCACCCGCAGTTCACCGAGCCCGAGGCGGCGCTGCGCGACGCCGGGCACGAGGTGGGCCGGGTCCTGCTGCGCGCGGAGGACGGCTTCCGTCTCGATCCGGCGCTCGTTCCGGCGGACGCGGACCTGGTCGTCGTCGGCAATCCGACGAACCCGACGTCCGTGCTGCACCCCGCCGAGTCGCTCGCGGCACTGGCGCGGCCGGGACGCACCCTGGTGGTGGACGAGGCGTTCATGGACGCGGTGCCGGGCGAGCGGGAGTCGCTGGCCGGGCGGACGGACGTGCCCGGCCTGGTGGTTCTGCGCAGCCTGACCAAGACCTGGGGTCTCGCGGGGCTGCGCATCGGCTACGTCCTCGCGGACGGGGAGACGATCGCCACCCTGGAACGGGCACAGCCCTTGTGGCCGGTGTCCACGCCGGCCCTGGTGGCGGCGGAGGCGTGCATGTCCCGGGCCGCGCTGGCGGAGGCGGAGCGCGCGGCGTACCGGATCGGTGTCGAGCGGGCGCATCTGCTGGCCGGACTCGCGGAGTTCGACGAGGTGCGGGCGGTGGCGTCGGCGGAAGGCCCGTTCGTCCTGGTGCGGATCGCCCACGCGGACGCGGTGCGCGAGCGGCTGCGGGCGCTCGGTTTCGCGGCGCGGCGCGGCGACACGTTTCCGGGCCTCGACCGGCACTGGCTGCGTCTCGCGGTCCGCGACCGCGCGACGACGAACCGGTTCCTCCAGGCCCTGGACCAGGCGCTGTTGATCGCGGGCTGACATCCGGCGGGGCACGCAGACGGCGTGTGCCGGAGCGGGCTCGCGGGGTGCCGGTGTGCCGCGGGGAGGGCGGGGCCGCCGGCCCCGTCCTCCCCGCGGTGTGCCACCGGGCCGGCACACCTCGGCCCCGTGGCGGGCGGCGCGGACCCCCCGGTGCTCCCCGACACCGCTCCGCGCGCCCAGGCTCCCGCCCCCCGGGGCCTTCGGCTTCCCCGACGGCCCCGGGCCCCCGTCCCCCCTGCTGGTGGCGGCCTGCGTCAGGCGCGGGCGCGTCCGCGGGCCAGGACGAGCGCCCCGCCGCCGGCGGCGAGCAGGACGACGGCGCCGCCCGCCAGGTACGGGGTCGTGGAGCTTCCGCCGGTCTCGGCGAGACTCTGCCCGGCGGGGTTCGAGCCCCCGTTCTGGGTCGTCACGCCACCCCCGTCGGCCGGCTCCGAGGCGGGTCGCTCGGTGGGCCGTTCCGTCGGCTTCCCGCCGGTCCGGGTGTCCTTCGGAGTCGCACAGGTCGCCTCGGCCAGCGTCACCACGCCCTTGACCTCCGCCACACCCAACTTCAGCGGGTCGACCTCCACCTTGAGTTCCAGGGCGGTGGCCGCCGCGGTGCGCGAGGTCGTCGAGGTACGGGACAGGTCGAGGACCACCTCGCCGACGCCGGGCACGGTGACCTGGGTCCGGCCGCCCGTCGAGAGGGTGGTCTTCTTGCCGAAGACGGTCACGTGCCCGAGGACGCCGGCCTCCGCGATCGGCTGCTCCCCCACCTCGCACAGCGCCCTGGCGGTGACCTTCTCGGCTTCGATCAGGGAGAGCAGGGGCAGGCCGGGCACATGGACCCGCGCCTTGACCAGGTTCACGTATCCCTCGGCCTTCCTTTCGTCCACCGTGGCCCTGGAGGTGGCGACTTCGGCCCGCAGGAGGTCGATCGGCCGGTCCTTCTCGGCACCGGGCACGTTCACCGTGAGCGCCGTCCGGCTCTGCGTCTCCGGCGCCGTGACCTCGTTGAGGGTGGTGCGCAGCGGCACCTCCACGGTCTTGTCGAGCAGGGAGACATCGAGGCCGGTCCGCAGGACGACGGCGGTGGCTCGCCCTTCACCGCCCGTGGCGTGCGCCGCGGGTGCCGCCAGAAGCACGGGCCCGACGGCCAGCGCGCCGACGGCCGCGGCGGTTCGGCGTACGGGCAGGCGGAAGGTGTTGCTGTTCACGGTGGCGGAACCCCCAGGGAGACATGGCGTCGCCGGCCGCGCACCGCGGGGACACGCGGCCCGTGCGGCGTCGGCGACTCGAGACACCGGAATCTTTACGCACGGAGAGTGAACCAGCAGACACCTGAGGTGAGTTCACCCCAACGGGGGATTTCCGTGCCCGCATTCGATTCTTTCGACACATCCGTTCCCGCGCGCCCCGCGCGTCGCACCGGTCGCCGTCACGCGCGCAAGGCTGACCAACGAAGGGGACCCGCCCCGGGTCACGGAAAGTCAACCCGGCACCCGAACCCGCCGGACCGGGAGGCCGCCACCCGGAAGACCCCCCGCACCGCCGCGTGGGGAGCCACGTCAGGAGGGCCGCCAGTACCCGAGGGCGTGCACCCGCTCCTTGGGGAGCCCGAGTTCGCGGCGGCGCAGCCGGGCGCTGAGCGTGCGGGTGGTGACCGTGTCGCAGGCGATCCAGACGTACGGGTCCTCGCCCACGAGTCCGGGCAGCTCCGCCGTCACGCGTTCCACCAGGGCGGCCCCGTCCCGCTCGCGCGGCACCCGGCGCAGCTCGTGCCGGTCCGGGTCGAGGCGCACCGGCAAGCCCTCGTCCGAGGCGTGGACGGTCTCGAACCAGAGGGTGGCGGGGACACCGGGCAGGGCGTCGAGCAGGGAGTTGACGGCGGGCAGGGAGGCCGCGTCGCCGACCACGCACAGGCGGCCGGGCCGCGGCTCGGGAACCGTGAAGCCGGTGCCCTGGAGGGTGGCGGCCACGGTGTCGCCGGGCCGGCAGGTGCGGGCCCAGCGGCTCGCGAGGCCGTCGTGCAGGGCGAACTCCAGGCCGAAGGTGCCGGCCTCGGGGTCCGGGTCGACCAGAGTGTAGGCGCGCTGGTGCGGTTTGCCGCCGCCCTCGAACCAGATCCGCACCCACATCGTCGGATGGACGCCCGCGGCGGCGAGCAGGCCGCCGTCCGTGACGTACACGCGACGATAGTGCTCGGTGACCTGTTCGGCGCCCGTCACCGTGAACGTGAAGTCCCTGCCGCGCAGCAGCCTGAGGACCACCCCCTCCCAACCGTGCCCCATCGCACCCTCCTCCCCTCGGGTCCGGGATTGCCTCCCGGACACCCCTCGCATAAGTTAGGACAGCCTAACCTAAGAGATCGGGATCAGAGTGACAATCGAGGTCTACCGGGACGCCTGGGGGATTCCGCATCTGCGGGCCGCCGATCCCCGCGAACTCGCCTTCGCGCAGGGACGCGTGACCGCCACGGACCGGGCGTGGCAGCTGGAGGTCGAACGCCACCGGGCCCAGGGCACCACGGCGGCCTTCCTCGGTGCCGCCGAGGTCCCCTGGGACACCTTCGTACGGCGGGCCCGCCTCGCCGACACCGCACGCCGCTGCTTCGAACGGCTCGACCCGGAGACCGGCGCGTGGGTGCGGGCGTACGCGGACGGCGTCAACGACGGCCTTCCGGCGGGAGCCGGCCGGGCCGCGGAGTTCGCCGCGACCGGACTCTCCGCCGGGCGCTGGGAGCCCTGGACGCCGCTGGCGGTCTGGCTGTCCACCCACATCCTCTTCGCGGGCTTCCCGGCCAAAATCTGGCGTGAGACGGTCGCCACCCGGCTCGGCGAGGAGTGGACCGAGCTGTTCGCCACCGACGGGCCGGGCACGGCCGGCTCCAACGGCTGGGTCGTGTCCGGCGAGCGGACGGCGAGCGGCGCCCCGATCGTGGCGGGCGACCCGCACCGGTTCATCGAGGCGCCCGGGGTCTACCAGCAGATCCGCCTCGCCTGCCCGGAGTACGACGTGGTGGGCATCGCCGTCCCCGGAGTCCCCGGGCTGCCGCACTTCGGCCACACCGGGCGGGTGGCGTGGGCGATCACCAACGCGATGGCCGACTACCAGGACCTGTACCGGGAACGCCTGCGCCGACGGGCCGGCGGCGGCGTGGAGGCGCTCGGCCCCGACGGCTGGCGTCCCGCGTCCGCGCACGTCGAGACGGTGGAGGTCGCGGGCGGCGAGCCGGTCGCGACCGAGGTGATCGAGACGGACCGGGGTCCGGTGGTCACCGGACCGGTCGGAGCGGCTCCCGGAGCGGCCGACGGCCCGGAACGGGACGAGGACACCGGCGCCACGGCGTCCTGGGAGGCCGTCAGTCTGCGCTGCGTGCCCCGGGTGACCGGGGAGCTGGGATTCGGTGCGCTGAGCGCGCTGCTCGGCGCACACCGCGTCGCCGACGTGGACCGCGCCGTCGACGGGTGGATCGAACCGGTGAACGTCGTGCAGGCCGCCGACACCGAAGGCGGCCTGCTGCACCGTGTCGCCGGCCGGGTACCCGTCCGCGACCGGGCCAACTCCCTGCGGGTGGTGCCCGCCTGGGAGGCACGTCACCGGTGGCGGGAGGCACCGGCCCCGCTGCCACGGGCCGAGGTCCGCGGCCATGCCGTCATGGCCAACGCCCGGGGACTCGCGGCCCCGCTCGGCGTGGAGTTCGCCCCGGCGCACCGCGCGGCGCGGATCGACACCCTGCTCGGCGCGTCGGCCGCCTGGACGGCCGGCGCGATGGCGTCGGTCCACACCGACACCGACAACCCGTCCGCCGCGCCCCTGCTGGCGGTGGTACGGGCGGCGGGCACGCCCCGGCCACCCGGCGGCACGGCGTCCGGCGTCACGCCCGCTTCCCGCGTCGTCGCCGCGCGCGACGCGCCCTCCGGTACCGCTCCCGGCACGCTCTCCCCGGCCGCCACCCGGATACGGGACCGGCTCCTCGCCTGGGACCGGCGCATGGACGCCGAGAGCACCGACGCCGGCCTGTACGCAGCCGTACGCGGGGCCGTGGTGCGGCGGATCACCGGACACCCGGTCTTCGCCCCGCTGCGCGAACCCACCCCGTATCCCGCGGTCTTCCAGCCCTGGCTGGCGCTCGGCCCCCGGGTGGCCTACGCCCTGGAGACCCTGCTGGTCGCCGGTCCGGTGCCGGTGGCGGACATCGCGCGGATCGTCCGCGAGGCACTCGAGGAGGTCGCCACCGGCCCGGAGCCGGGAGCCTGGGGCGTGACGCACCGGCTCGCCCCCTGGCAGGCGCTCCCGGACCACGACGACGCGCAGTGGCCCGGCCTCGCCGGGGACCACGACTGCGTGCTGTCCACCTCCAGCGTCCCCGGCTTCACCGACCGCAGCGCCCGGAGCTCGGCCGCCCGCTACGTATGGGACCTGGCGGAACGGGACGACAGCCTCTGGGTCGTCCCGTTCGGCGCCTCGGGGGTCGCCGGAGACCCCCACCACCGTGACCAACTGCCCCTCTGGCTGCGGGGCGACCTCGTCCCCGTCACCACCGACTGGCACCACCTCTCCAAGGAGCATCCCCATGACGCCCACTGAGCCCGTCCACCTGCGCGCCGTGGAGGGCTTCGGCACCGTCCGCGTCGACCGCGTCGACCCCGAGGCCGACGCCCCCCTCATCCACCGCTGGGTCAACGAGGAGCGCGCCCGGTTCTGGGGCATGGGCGGGACGACCGTCGAGCAGGTGCGGAACATCTACGCGCACCTCGACTCGCTCACCACCCACCACGGCTTCCTGGCCCGCCTGGAAGGCGAGCCGGTGGCACTCTTCCAGACGTACGAGCCGTCGGCCGACCGGGTGGCCGCGTGCTACGAGGTCCGGCCCGGGGACATCGGCGTCCACCTCTTCCTCGCCCCGGCCACCACTCCCGAGCCGGGCTTCTCCAGCAAGTTGCTCGCCGAGCTGACCGACTTCGCGCTGACCGGCCGCACCCGCGCCGTCGCCGAACCGGACACCGACAACCACAAGGCGATCGCCCGGCTGGTCCGCACGGGTTTCGTGCTGGGCCCGGAAGTCCTCCTGCCGGAGGTGGACCTTCCGGAGGTCTTCATCCCCGAGAAGAAGGCCCGCCTGGCGTTCCTGACCCCCTGACCCCCACACGAGCACCGAGCCACCCGACGAGCCCTCAGAGCCTGTCGGGTGGCCTCTGACCGGGCGGTCACACCCTGACACGCACGCTGCCGGCCGAAGACCACCCGACAGGCTCTCAGCCGATCACCCGCCCGTTGACGATCACCCGCCGCGGCGCCGCGAGCACGCGGACGTCCGCGCGCGGGTCCTCGTCGTAGACGACCAGGTCCGCGGGCGCGCCCTCCTCCAGGGCGGGGCGGCCCAGCCAGGACCGCGCCCCCCAGGCCGTCGCCGAGAGCGCCTCCAGCGGCGGGATGCCTGCCTTGACCAGCTCGGCGACCTCCGCCGCGACCAGGCCGTGCGCCAGCGAACCGCCCGCGTCGGTGCCGACGTAGACCGGGACACCCGCGTCGTAGGCCGACCGGACGGTGTCGTAGCGGCGCTCGTACAGCCGGCGCATGTGCGCCGACCAGCGCGGGAACCTCTCCTCTCCGCCGTCCGCGAGCCGCGGGAAGGTCGCGATGTTCACCAGCGTCGGGACGATCGCCACACCCCGCTCCGCGAAGAGCGGGATGGTGTCCTCGGTCAGCCCGGTGGCGTGCTCGACGCAGTCGATGCCCGCCTCCACCAGGTCCCGCAGCGACTCCTCGGCGAAGCAGTGCGCGGTGACCCGGGCGCCGAGACGGTGGGCCTCCGCGATCGCCGCCTCGACCTCGGCCCGCGGCCAGCAGGCCGTCAGGTCCCCGGCCTCCCGGTCGATCCAGTCGCCGACGAGCTTGACCCAGCCGTCCCCGCGCCGCGCCTCCCGCCCCACGTACGCGACCAGTTCCGCCGGCTCGATCTCATGTGCGTAGTTGCGGATGTAGCGGCGGGTGCGGGCGATGTGCCGGCCGGCCCGGATGATCTTCGGCAGGTCCTCGCGCGCGTCGATCCACCGGGTGTCGGAGGGCGAACCGGCGTCGCGGATCAGCAGCGTGCCCGCGTCGCGGTCGGTCAGCGCCTGCTTCTCGCTGGTGGCGTCGTCCACCGGCCCGTGCCGGTCGAGCCCGACATGGCAGTGCGCGTCGACCAGGCCGGGCAGCGCCCAGCCCCGTACCGTCAGGGCCTCGCGGGAAGGGCGGGTGAAGGTGATCCGCCCGTCGACGCACCACAGTTCGTCCCGGACGTCCTCCGGACCGACGAGCACTCGTCCCTTCACCCGCAGCACCACGTGATCACTCATGCCTGCACTGTACGAGGGCCGGCCCCCGGCCGGACGCCCGGGCGGGACACCGTCGCCGGCCGCCGGCGCGCGGACCCCGGACCGTGCCCGCCGCGTCGGCGCGGACTTCGGGGGGAGGCCGCCTCACCCTGGGCACGGTCCCACCCGCACCGCGCTCGTGAGCGGCACAGCGGCCACCACGGGCCGTCAGTTCGGGGCATCCGGGTACCGAGCACGGGGGCGGGGTCTACGCGGCATAGGTCCTCCTGCACGCGAAGGTGGTGGCGCAAGGGGGTGGCGAATAGCAAAAGGCCAGGTCAGATGGGGTGGTATAGGTTACGGCGACACCTGCGACAGAACCAAAAAGGGAAGGGGACTCGGCAGCTCAAGACGCGGCAGATCGCTGACCTGCACGTTTGGCGATCAGGTCCGACGTACTTCATCCGCTAGCCAACGCCACATGGTGCACGGTCTGCGCTCTGCGTTGAATCAGAGACATGGAAAAGACCAAGAGGGCCGGAAAGCCCGCCCCCGCGTTTGAACTCCGCTGCGGAGAAGTGCACTTGACCGTGCAACGCATCCCCGGATGGCTGGTCGCCCTCGCCACCACGGCCAGCGGGGCAGCGCTCACGTGGTGGACACAGCGCTAAGCGGTCTGCGTCGTGAGTCCTTCGGGGGTTGACGTGAGGCCGGGGCGCGTGCAGGGTCGCGTCACCCCTTGGCGCCCTGCGGCCCTGCGTGTCGCCGACCGTGTCGTGGATGTCGGGCGTTTCCTGCGTGGCGTTCCGTGCGTCGGCTGAAGACGCCACTCCCCCATGAGCTATCATCGTCGATGAACGATGGATGGGAATGAGGGAGAGAGTCATGCTGGACCGCTCTTCTGCGGAGGCGTACGCGAGCTGGTTCGGGTGCCTGGCGGACCCGACCCGGCTGCAGCTGCTTCACCTGCTGGCCACCGAGCGCACGTCCATGACGATCGGGGCGCTGGCCGCCGCGACGGGCGTGGGACAGTCGACGGTCTCGGCTCATGTCCGTCGTCTCGCCGAGTTGGAGTTCGTGTTCGTCGAGCGCGTCGGGACTGCCAGCCACGTGCGTGTGAACCCGGACTGCCTGGACGAGTTCCCGACCGCCGCCGAGGTGGTCATGGGGCTCGCACCGGTGCGGGTCGCGAACAGCTCGCGAGCCCTGGCGCCCTGGCAGACAGGTGAGAGGGGTGAGTGATCGGCTGTCGGCCGCGCTGACCGAATTCGGCGTGCTGCTGGTGGAGTTGGCCGTCCTGCTGGTCGTGGTCTCGGCGCTCATGGCGCTGATGGCCCGCAGGATCGGCATATCCCGCCTGCAGAACTGGCTCGGCGGCGGCCGGCTGCCCGGAGCGGCGAAGGGGATCCTGCTGGGGTTCCTCACCCCTTTCTGCACGTACTCCGCGGTCCCGGTGGTCATCGGGATGATCAACGCGCGGATCCGGACGGCGACGCTGACCGCCTTCCTGCTGTCCTCGCCGGTCCTTGACCCCGTCATCGTCGCCGTCCTCATCCCGCTGTTCGGCTGGAAAGTCACCGTGGCCTACGTGGTGGCGACCTGTCTGGCTGTGCTGCTCGCCGCGCTGATGGCCGACGTGGCCCACCTGGAGCGCGCTTTGCGCCCCGCCAAAGCGTCCGCCGCGGTGGTCACCTCCGAAAGCGGCCCGGTGACCCACCCGGCCGCGGCGGACGACACCTGTGCCTCCCCGCTATACGACCCGTTCACCGATACCGCCGCATGGGGCGGATGGCGCGCGGAGGCCCGCCCCGCCCTGCGCTATGCGCTGGACCTCGCCCGCAGCCTGGCGATACCGCTGATCGTCTCCGTCGCCATTGCCGCTGCGATCCTCGGCCTCGTGCCACAGGAGCTCGTCGCCCGGCTGGCCGGGCCCGGCAATCCCCTCGCCGTGCCCGTCGCCGCGGTTCTCGGCGCGCCCTTCTACGTCTCCACCGAAGCCTTTCTGCCCATCGCGGCCGCCCTGCACGAGGCCGGTATGAGTCTGGGGGCGGTCTTCGCCCTGATCATCTCCGCAGCCGGAGTCAACGTTCCCGAACTCGGACTGCTGAGCCGGGTCATGTCACGGCGCCTGCTCGCCGTCTACACCCTCACCGTCGTCGGCATCGCCATCGCGGCCGGATACCTCGTCATGCTGAGCTGATCCGTCCCTGCCACCGGGTGGCACCCGCCGTGCCCCGCCGCTATCCCGCCGCATAGCCAGACCGGCCAGACACCCCCAGGCGCACGTGCACCACGGCCGGCGCGGGAAGGACGGCCATCCCGCGCGCGCCTCCCCGCCTTCAGTGCAGCAGGCGCCCCGGCATTCCGCGGCGCGCGCGGCAGACCGCGACCCGCCATGATCCGCTTCTACCGATCGGTCCGCCGCCCACGCCCGTTGCCACTGCGCGCCCGATAACGTTGACCGGCGTCGAGCGCCAACGGCTGAAGAAGATGGCCTACGGCCACAAGAGCGAGTACCGGATGCGGCTGCGCGCGCAGGTCGTGCCGCACGCGGCGCGCGGACGCTCCAACGCAACGATCGCCCGGGAGACGGGCCTGCACCTGGACACCGTGCGCACCTGGCGGGGCCGATTCGCCGGCCAGCGCCTTGCGGGACTGGCCGACCGCACACGCCCAGGCCGCCCGCGCGCGTTCACCGCACTGCAGACCGCCCAGGTCAAGGCCCTGGCCTGCCGGCCGTACGCCGTGACCCGCCGAGGCCGTCCTCGTTGGCGCGGTATGAACAACACCGCTCGGCGCATGTTCGCCACACTCGCTATCACCGGGGCCGCACTCGGCATGACTGGAGTCGCACATGCCGACGACGCACCACCCGCGACCCCAGGAAGCGGCATCCTGGGGCTCGGCGACACCGGGGGACAGAACTGGGACGCGTCCACGAATCAGAACGTGTTCGCTGCCGGGGACTCGCTCATGAGCGGAATGGACAATGCCTTCGCCCCTGGTTCGCCTATCGGCGGAATCAGTGGCGTGGGCGCGTCTCACGTGCGGTAGCCCGAACGGAGCATGCCCAAACTCCGTCTCCGTCTTGAGCTGGTGACATCCCCGGCACAGCACTTGAACGTTCCCGTCCGTGTCGGTCCCTCCCATCGAGAGGGGCCGCACATGGTCCACGTTCACGTCCACCGTGGGGAAGTCGTCGAGGCACCAGTCACACCACGCGGTCCCCTTCCGCTCGATGATCCGGCGGAGCCGTGCGGCAGCGTCGTTCCGGGCCGCTCGTCGCCGACTCCGTGCCCGTCGGTTGCGGACGGTCGGTCGGCGCTCGTACGCCCCGTGGTGTCGCTCGCAGCGTCGGCGGTGCGTCGCGGGCTCTGCGCAGTCGATACAGGTCTTAGGCGCGACGCCTCTTGCCGTTGGGCTAGCGGGCTCCGATGGGGTGAGGGACCGTTTCCCCACCCCGGGGCGTTCGTTCAGCAAGGCATGAAGAAGATCGTTACTGCCGCAGCACTCGCCCTCTCGGGGCTCGCTCTTGCCGCTCCTGCACACGCCGCAGATGACCCGGACCTCTCCGGTGCTCTCGACGCCGCCGGCAACCATTCGCATGTGCCGGGCCTCATTCCCGTAGCCCCGACCGTTGGGCAGGCAGCCGCAGGAGTTTCCGCCCTTACCCCCTACCTCGGGGACGCCTTGCCCCCGCAGCCGTAGCCCTTACCCACCCCGGGGCTCGAACCGGGAACTCTGCGGCCGATATCCCCGAGCCGGAGCCGGTACCGCGCACCTCTACCGATTGGGTCAGGTGGGCTTGGTCGTCCTCGCCGACGGCGGATTCCTCGCTGCCGCCGGCCGCGGGTGGTGGTGCGCTGGCGAAGGAGATGATCCGGGTCAACCCCTACGGGGTGAACGCCACGGCGGACGCGGCGCTCTCCTCCCTGGAGGCGCTGGGCGCGGCGCTCGGCGGGGCGGTGACCCGGAGGGCGCGCGGACGCGCGGTCACGGATGCCTGGGCCCGACAGGCCCTCAGCCGGCCAGCGCCTCCAGTGCGCGGTCCACGTCCCCGACGGAGTTGTACAGGTGGAAGGACGCGCGCAGGTTGCCCGCGCGGGCGGAGAGCAGGATGCCGGACTTCCGCAGGTCGTCCTGGCGGTCACCCATGCCGGGGATGCCGACGACGCCGGAGACGTCCGGCACCGGCGCGTGGCCCAGGGCGGTGAGTCCCTCGCGGAAGCGGGCCGCGAGCGCCTTGTTGTGCTGCTCGATCCGCTCGATGCCGGTCTCCTCGAGCAGGGCGAGCGAGCGAGCCGCCCCGTGGTACGAGAGGAAGGCCGGCGGCTCGTCGAACCGCCGTGCGGAGCGGGCCAGTTCACGCACCGGACCGTAGCTGTTGGTCCACAGCTCCTCGCCGGTGACCCAGCCCGCGTGGATCGGGAGCAGTGAGTCCTGCGCCTCCTCGGTGACGGTGAGGAACGAGGCACCGCGCGGGCAGAGCAGGTACTTGTAGCCGCCGGCCACCGTGTAGTCCCACTCTCCCGCCCGCAGCGGCAGCCAGCCCGCCGACTGCGTGGCGTCCAGGAGGGTGCGGGCGCCGTGCGCCGCCGCGGCGGCGCGCACGGCCGGAAGGTCGGCCGTGCGGCCGTCGGCGGACTGCACGCTGGAGAAGGCGACGAGCGCGGTCTCGGGACGAACGGACTCCGCGAGCCGTTCCAGCGGGACGAAGCGTGCCCTGAGGTCACCGCGGACGGTGAACGGGGTGATGACCGAGCTGAAGTCGCCTTCGGCGAAGAGGATCTCGGCCCCGGCCGGCATGGACTGCGCGATCAGGCCGACGTGGACGGAGACCGAACTTCCGACGGCGACCCGGTCGGAGTGGACGCCGACGAGCCGGGCGTAGGTGGCGCGGGCTTCGGCGACGATGTCGAAGCTGCCGGCGCCGTCCGGCCGCCCGTCCGCCGTCTCCTCGGCGAGCAGGGTGACCGCCTCGATCGTCCGGCGAGGCAGCAACCCGCAGGTGGAGGTGTTGAGGTAGGTGTTCCGGGGCGCGAACTCGGCGCCGCCGAGAGGGTGTGTGACGTCCATGCCTCCAGATTGGAGCCCCCTCGACCATACGTCAATCCTATAAGATCAAGGCTTTACCCCAAGAGATGCTTATAGATCGCGCCGCTGCCGGCCTCGCGGGTCGCCCCCGGCGACCCGGCACCTCAGCCGCGCTCGGCGATCGCCTTCCGCCAGACCGGGCTGTCGACGTAGTGGTTGTCGAAGCGCTCCGAGGACTCCTCGATCTCCTCGAAGCCCGCCTCGCCGCGCATCACCCGGCCCAGCAGGCGCAGGTAGTCGAAGCGGGCCATCCCGGGCGTGAAGACGAAGAGGACGTCGGCCTCGGCCCCCGGGGCCGCCGCGAACGCGTGCGGGGTGTGCGGCGGCACGAGGAGGAAGTCCCCCTCCTCCAGCACCGTGACCTCCTCGCCGACCAGCACCTGGAGCGAACCGCCGAGCACGAAGAACAGCTCCGACGCCTTGGTGTGGAAGTGCGCCGGGGCGCCGACGGCGCCTTCCGCGAAGGACGAGCGGTAGCTGGTGAGCAGCCCGCCGGTCGTGTCGGAATCGGCCAGCAGGGTCATCACGCTGCTCGGGTCGGCGGTGGTCTCGGCATCGGTGGCACGGGTCAGCAACGGGGCGAAGGACCCCGGCGTGGTGATCTCGTTCATGAGCATCACCCTAGGCCGGGTGGTGACCGGACAGGAGGTGCATTCACGGTCCGAAATCATGGGTCAATCGCACCCGGGCGCGCACCCCCGTACGCCGCCGCGGCCCGGCACACGGCCCGAGGGATGTGACACGCCTCTCGCCGCCGACCGCCCGGATGAAGGTTGACTGAGAAACCGGACACTTCCGGAACGCCCCCTGTCGCTTCGTTCGTCCCCCTGTGGGATGAACAAGACGATCAGGCACGCCTCGGTCTTCTCGCTGCTCCTGGTCCTCGCCCTGCTGGGCCGGGCCACCTGGGTGCAGGCGTACGAAGGCAAGGCCCTCGCGGACGACCAGCACAACCGGCGGAACATCATGGCGCGGTACGCGCAGCCGCTCGGGAACATCGTCGTGGCCGGCACACCGGTCACCGGCTCGGTGAGAACGGAGAACGGCGACCTCGCCTACAAGCGCGACCACACCGACGGCGAGCTCTACGCGGCGGTCACCGGCTACAGCTCGCAGGCGTACGGCGCCACGCAGCTGGAGGGCATCTACGCGGACGTCCTGGACGGTACCGACAGCCGGCTGCAGAACCCGCTGGAGGCACTCACCGGCGAGCGGCAACAGCCCGGCGACGTGCTCACCACGATCGATCCGGACGTCCAGAAGGCCGGCTACCAGGCGCTCGGCTCCAAGAAGGGCGCGGCGGTCGCCCTCGACCCGAAGACGGGCCGCGTCCTCGGCATGGTGTCCACGCCCAGCTACGACCCGTCGAAGATCGCCGGTCTGACGGACGGCTCGACGTGGGAGGAACTGACCACGGACGCGGACAAGCCGCTGGTCAACCGGGCGCTGCGGCAGCCGCTGCCGCCCGGGTCGACCTTCAAGCTGGTCGTCGCCGCCGCGGCCCTGGAGCAGGGCAGGTACGCCTCGGTCGACACGCCGACCGACAGTCCGAACCCTTACACCCTGCCGGGCACCCGGACCGTACTGAAGAACGAGAACGCCTCCGCCCCCTGCGAGAACGCCACGCTGCGCACCGCGCTGCGGTACTCCTGCAACAACGTCTTCGCCAAGCTTGCCGTCGACCTCGGCCAGGACGAGGTGAGGGCGATGGCCGAGAAGTTCGGCTTCGACGACACCGAGCGGGACGTGCCCGTGCGCGCCTATCCGAGCGTGTACCCGTCAGGCATGGACGAGGCGCAGACGGCGCTGAGCGGCATCGGCCAGTTCGACGTGACGGCCACCCCGCTCCAGATGGCGATGGTGTCCGCGGTGATCGCCGACGACGGGCTGTTGGCGTCCCCGCACATGGTCTCGAAGGTGGTCGACTCGGACGGCGACACACTCCGGTCCTTCGAGGACGGGGACACCCGGCGGGTGGTGTCGTCCGAGACGGCCGAGCAGTTGCGCAGCGCCATGGTGACCGTGGTCGAACAGGGGACCGGCGGCAACGCGGCGATCCCCGGCGCCGAGGTGGGCGGCAAGACGGGCACCGCGCAGCACGGCGAGAACAACAGCAAGACGCCCTACGCCTGGTTCACGTCCTACGCCGAGGACCCGGACACCGGCGAGAAGGTCGCGGTCGCCGTCCTGATCGAGGATTCGGGCGCGGCCCGCTCCGAGGTCAGCGGCAACGGACTGGCCGCCCCGGTGGCCCGGGCGATGATGAAGGCCGCGCTGGCCTGAGCGGGCCGGTACGGGGCGGGCGACGCGGAGGGAACCGGCCGGACGCCGTGGTCCGACCGGTCCGGAGCCTTTCGGGTGACCTCCGTCCGGGCGGTCGCGCCCGGAACAGCCGCGCTTTCCGGCGGCGGGCCGCCCGAGGGGACCCTCAGCCGAGCGGCCTGGCCATGAACAGGGCGGTCTCACCCTCGGACGGGGTGCCGGTGTAGAGGGTGGTGTCCAGTCCGCAGAGCCGGAACCCCATCCGCCGATAGGCTCGCACCGCCGGGACGTTCACGCTGCTGACCTCCAGCCAGGCGGTCCGGGCGCCCCGTTCGCGACCGTGGGCCAGGGCTCGGCGCATCAGTTCGCCACCGATGCCCCGGCCGCGGTGAGCGGGGTCGACGGTGATCCGCCGGACGACGAGGCGCCGGTTCCACCGTTGGTGGGCGACCGTGACGACGCCGAGGAGCGTGCCGTCGGAGTGGACGGCGACGATCTCGTGCACACCCGCGGCGCCGTCGTGGCCGGCGTCTCCCCCGTCCGGACCGTCTCCGGGGTCCTCGGCATCCTCGGCGAACACCTTGACCAGCGGCGGGTCGACGGGGACGAGCCGGAGCCCGAAGCCGATGTCGCCCGCCGCGACCTCGTAAACGTGGTCGGTGTCGAAGGAGTCGTCGAGCCCGTCGAGAGCGGATTGGTCGGAAGGCCCCGCGACACGGTATGCAAGGTCACTCATGATCCGAGCATAGATTCGATCTCGCGGAGGACCGTCGTGCGACTGCCCCGTTCCCTCTCCGGCTGGACCATGGCGGTCTTCGGAGTGCTCGCCGCCGCCATGGGAGTAGTGGGGCTCCTCGCCCCGGACGTCCTGCTCGCCGCGATGGGCTTCGAACCCGTGCCCGCCCCGGGCCGGGCGGACGGGGACCACACCCTCGTCTTCCTCACCGCCTCCTCCATGGCCGCGCTCAACATGGGCGTGTACTACGTGCTGGCCTCGCTGGCCGACTGGAAGTCCTTCTTCCGGTGGACGGTGCCCTTCCGGCTGTTGACCTGCGCCGTCTTCACCCTCGCGGTCGTCTCCGGCCGGGCGCCCGCCGGTTTCCTCGGCGTCGGCCTGTGGGAGGGGCTCGGCGCGGTGGTGACGGGGGCCGCACTGCGTCACGAGGGTCGTGCCGCCCGCAGGAGCGCGCCCGCCTGACGGGGCTTGTGTCCGGCAGGTCACGCCACTGCACCCCGGTCCGAACCCGGTGCGGAATCCCGTCGACCACCTACCGGTGACGAGGTCACCGCGAACCAGAGGACGACATGGACACGGTCAGCATCTGCGATGCCACCACGACGACTCCGGATCTTCCACGGGCTCGTGATGCGTTCGCCTGCGCAGCACCTCATCCAGACTGTCGACTTGTACCCGGAGCTCGGCAGCGGCGCTCGCAGGCAGCATGAGCGGAAGATGTCGAACCGAGCGGCGAAGGAGCGTTCCCGCTGCTCGATGACGTCCAGGGAGTGCGCGTAGTAGCGCGTCGGTCTCCCGTCGCACCTCGTCGACGTCCCGCGTGCGGAACCGGCTTCCAGCGCCCCCGAAGGGGTGTGAAGAGAAATACTCACCTGACGGATCCGCCCCCGGGACGAAAGGATGCCGCCATGCCTCGTCCTCATGGATTCTCTTACACGCAGCACGCCGACGGCACCGTCGTCCTCACCCACCACGGACGCGCGGCGGGCACGCTGCGCGGAGGCCGTGCGGAGAAGTTCCTGGCGGAGGCGACCGCCGGGGACGCCCAGCTGGTGATGGCCCGCTGGACCGGGTCCTACAAGTTCGGGAACGAACGCACCGCCCGGAACCATCCCCGTCAGCAGGCCCGCCGAAGGGGGTAGGAGGCGAGCGGAAGGTAAGGGAACGGCAAAGCCGTCTCGCTCGTTAGCCCTGGCATGACCGCAATGACCCCCGGCTCGAACATCCCTCTCTCCGCTGCTCGCGTGGCGGTGGACGTCGCCGCTCCGGTGCGGCTCGACGTTTCGGGCCTGCTGCTCACCGCCGACGGCAAGGTGCGCTCGGACGACGACTTCATCTTCTACAACCAGCCGGCCGGACCCGGCGTGGCCTACCGCTCCGGCGGCGGCACAGCCCCGGACGCGATCGTCGTGGACACCGGCGCCCTGCCCGCCGGCATCGAGAAGATCGTCGTGACCGCCAGCCCCGACGCGGCGGGCCAGACCTTCCAGGGCATCGAGCCCACGGCGACCATCCGGGACGCCGACGACGGCCGCGCGCTCGCCACCTTCACCCCGCCGCAGCTCGGCGCGGAGACGGCCTTGGTGGTCGTCGAGATCTACCAGCGCAACGGCGCGTGGAAGGCCCGCGCGGTGGGCCAGGGATACGCGAACGGGCTGGCCGGCATCGCCACCGACTTCGGTGTCTCCGTCGACGAGGAGCCCGCCACCACCCCGGCGGCGGTACCCCCGGCCCCCGCCACGCCCCCGGTCGACCCCCGGGTCGCCGCGACGCCGCCGATGCCCGCCACTCCCCCGGCGGCCCCGCCGGCCGCGGCGGCCGGCGGCAAGATCAACCTCGACAAGGGCCGGGTCAGCCTCCGGAAGAATCAGACCGTCTCCCTGGTCAAGGGCGGCCGGCCGCTGCTCTCCCAGGTCAAGATGGGCCTCGGCTGGGAGCCCGCATCGCGCGGGAAGGACATCGACCTCGATGCCTCGGTCATCGCCTACGGGCCGCAGCGCAACCACCTGGACAGCTGCTACTTCGGCAAACTCTCGATCCTGAACGGCGCGATCAAGCACTCCGGCGACAACCTGACCGGCGAGGGCGCCGGCGACGACGAGGTCATCGTGGTCGACCTGGGCCGTCTCCCGGCCGATGCCACCGGTCTGGTCTTCACGGTGAACTCCTTCTCCGGCCAGAAGTTCACCGAGGTGACCAAGGCGTACTGCCGGCTGCTGGACGCGGCGAGCGGCGAGGAGCTGGTCCGCTTCGACCTGACGACCGCCGAACCGCAGACGGGCGTGATGATGGCCAAGCTCGTCAAGCAGTTCTCGGGCGAGTGGGAGATGACGGCGATCGGTGACTTCGTGAAGTCCCGCACCGTGCGCGGCATGGTGAAGCCCGGCGCCCAGGCTCTGTAGCCGAGTGCGCGGGAGCCCTCCGGACGGGGTCCGGAGGGCTCCCGCGCGAGGACACGGCGGGCGCGCTGGCCGACGTTCCGCGCGGCGCGCCGTCAGCGGCGAGGCTGGCGACGCCAGGGGCCGGTGATGGCCACCATGATGCCCGGCGTCTGGATGTTGGCGAAGAGCGTGTCGCCGTCGGGCGAGAAGACGACACCGGTGAACTCGCTGTCGTTCAGGTCGTTGCGGGCGATCGGGTAGGTACGGCCCCGCTCGGTCGCGCCGAACAGGTGCGAGACGCCTTCGCCGTCCTCGGCGATGACCAGGCCGCCGTACGGGGAGACGGTGATGTTGTCGGGGCCGTCGAAGGCGCCGTCCTCGTCCGGGGCGGGGTTCACGCCCAGCAGCACCTGGAGGGTGAGGGTGCGGCGCTTGGGGTCGTAGAACCAGACCTGGCCGTCGTGCGGGGTGCCGGGGCTCTCGCCACGGGCGAACGAGGAGACGATGTACGCGCCGCCGTCGGCCCACCACATGCCTTCCAGCTTGCGGGCCCGGGTGACCTCGCCCTCGGCGAACTGCTCACGCACGGCGACGGTACGGCCGTCACGGTCGGGGACGTCGACCCAGTCGACGCCGTAGACCGTGCCGATCCGGGTGGCGCGGGAGAGATCGTCCACGAACCGTCCGGCGGCGTCGAAGCACTTCGGGGCCTGGAGCACGCCGGCGTCGTCGGCGAGGGTGGCCAGCCGGCCGCGGCCGTGCGCGAAGCCCTTCGGCGGGACCCAGCGGAAGAGGAGACCGTTGGGCTTCGAGTCGTCCTCGGTGAGATACGCGTGGCCGGTCCGCGGGTCGATCACGACGGCCTCGTGGTCGTAGCGGCCGAATGCCTTGACCGGCCGCGGGTCGCGGTTGGCGCGGCGGTCGTGCGGGTCGACCTCGAAGACGTAGCCGTGGTCCTTGGTCATGCCGTTCTCGCCGGCCCGGTCGGAGTTCTCCTCGCAGGTGAGCCAGGTACCCCAGGGGGTCCGTCCGCCGGCGCAGTTGGTGGAGGTGCCGGCGATGCCGACCCACTCGGCGACGCTGCCGTCGCGGTGGACCTCGACGACCGTGCACCCACCGGCCGCGGCGGGGTCGTAGACCAGGCCCTCGGTGAGCGGGACGGGGTACGCCCACTTCGAGCGGGGTCCCTTCAGCTCGTGGTTGTTCACGAGCAGGGTGACACCCCGGCGGCCTTCGAACGTCGCGGTGCCGTCGTGGTTGGACGGGGTGAACTCACCGGATTCCAGCTTGGTGACCCCGCTGCGGGTGATGACCCGGTACGTGAATCCGGCGGGCAGGGCGAGGACACCCAGGGGGTCCTCGACGAGCTCGCCGTAGCCGAGGCGGTGGCCATGGCCGTGGCCGTGGCGGTCGTCGGCGGCGGCGAGCGCCTCCGGAGCGGTGGCGAGCGCGCCGACGGCGCCGGTGAGGGCCAGACCCGCGCCGGACGCGGCGGACCTCTTGGCGAATTCTCTGCGGTTGAGCGGCATGCTGATGCGTCTCCCTGGGGTCACCTGGTGTCGGAGCACACGGTCCCGCTCGCGTATAAACAGCGGTTGAACAGAGAGGCGACCGACCATGAACCTGCCCCCCACCGGCCGACGCGTTCTCGTCAGCGGAGCCTCCCGGGGACTCGGCCGCGCCGTGGCCCGTGCCTTCGCGGCGAACGGGGACCGCGTCGCCGTCCACTTCGGTTCCCGCGCCGACGAGGCCCTCGCGACGCTCGACTCCCTCGACGGCGGCGGCCATGCCCTGACCGGCGGCGATCTCGCCGACCCCGCGGGCGCCGCGGCGGTGGTGGACGCCGCCGCCGAGGCGCTCGGCGGGATCGACGTGCTGGTGAACAACGCCGCCGTGAACATCCGTCATCCGCTGCCGGAGACACCGTACGAGGAGTGGGTGGCCGTCTGGCAGCGGCACGTCGCCGTGAATCTGCTGGCCACGGCGAATCTCAGCCATCTCGTGGCCCGGCGCATGATCGACCGGGACGAGGGCGGACGGATCGTCAACATCGGCTCGCGCGGCGCCTTCCGGGGGGAACCGGACCACCCGGCCTACGGCGCGACGAAGGCCGCGGTCCACGCGCTGGGGCAGTCCCTCGCGGTGTCGCTGGCGCCGTACGGCATCGGTGTCGCCTCGGTGGCACCCGGATTCTTCGCCACCGAACGGGTCGCCGACCGTCTCACGGGGCCCGAAGGTCCCGGAATCCTGGCACAGAGCCCCTTCGGCCGGGTCGGCACGCCGGAGGAGATCGCCGCCGCGGTCCTCTGGCTCGCCTCCCCCGAGGCCGAGTGGTCCTCGGGCACGGTCCTGGACCTGAACGGCGCCTCGCACCTGCGGACCTGACGGGACGGAGGCCGGACCGGACGCGTCCGTCGGCCGGGCCCCGGCCCGGCAGCCGAAGCGCTCAAGCCGTCGTCTCGGTCAGGCCGTCGTCGCGACCGGGGCGGGCGGGGCAGTCGTCCGCTCACCCCGGCACGTCGGTGCGAGCGGTCACGCGGGCGTCGTGGTCAGGCCGTCACGCCTATGTCCGCGAGCGTGCCTTGAACGCCGCCTTCCGGGCCTCCTTCGCGACCCGCTTGTCGCGGTGCACACGGCCCATGGCCTCCAGGACCTCCGCCGTCGCCGGGTGGTCCACCCGCCAGGCGCTGTCGAAGAACCCGCTGTGGCGACCCGTGAGGCCCTCCACCAGGTCCTGGAGCTCCGCCAGGTCCCCATCCGCGTCCAGTTGTGCCGCGATGGTGTCGACCGCCAGCCAGAAGATCATCGACTCCGGCGGGGCCGGGATGTCCGGCGCGCCCCGCTCCGCCAGCCAGACCCGTGCCAGACCTCCCAGTTCGGCGTCGTCCAGCACCTCCCGGACCGCCGGTTCCGCCTCGGGCCCGACCAGGGCCAGTGCCTGCTGGCAGTGCAGGCGGCGCAGCGGCGAGCCCGTGTCCGCCCCGCGCGCGGCGCCGAGCAGTTCGCGCGCCGCGGCCACGGCGTCCCGGCCTTCCAGCCACAGCACCGTCTCGGCGCGCGCGGCCGGCTCCGGGTACGACGCCAGGCCGTCGAGCAGCGCGTCGGCGCCCTTGTCCGCCAGGTCGCCGACGGCCGGCGCGTCCACGCCCGCCTCCAGCATCCGGGCCCGCACGCCGTACAGGCCGAGCGGCGTCAGCCGGACCATCCCGTAGCGGGTGACGTCCTCGTCGTCCGCGGGGGGCGCGGGCTCCTCGCCCTCCTCGGCCATCAGCGCCTCGTCGACGGGCTGGTAGGCGACCAGGCCGATCGGTTCGAGCAGCCGGAACTGGTCGTCGAGGCGCATCATCGCCTCGGACACCTGCTCCAGGACGTCGTCGGTCGGCTCGCCCATGTCGTCCGGGACGATCATCGACGCGGCGAGCGCCGGCAGCGGCACGGCCCCCTCGCCCGCGCCGCCGTCGCCGACGGTCAGCAGGTAGAGGTTGCCGAGCACGCCCTCCAGGAACTCGGCCTCCGCCTCCGGGTCCCAGTCGAGCAGCTCGAAGTCGATCTCGCCGTCCTCGCCGATGACTTCCGCCAGGTCGTCCAGCACCGGGGCGGTGGCGTCGGCGAACACGGCCTCCAGGGCGTCCAGCCAGAGACCGAGGACGTCGAGGGGCGCTCCGCCGGTGACGACGGCGAGGTTCCCGCCGGCGGTCACCGCACCGGGACGGTCCTCGTCGCCGTCCTCGATCTCCAGCAGCCCGGTGTCGACCGCCACGCGCCACGCCTCGCTCGCGTACGCCGCGCCGTCCTCGTCCGCGGAGAGCCCCAGGACCTCTGCCGCGGCGGGCAGTTGCTCGTCGACGAGTTCACCGCCGGCGCCGACCATGGTCTCGGGTCCTGCCCAGCGGGCGAGCCGGACGGCGCGGGCGAGCAGAGGGGTGACCAGGGCGTCCCGAGCCAGCTCCGCGTCGGTGTGCAGCCGCACGGGGGGCAGGGTGGGGCGGTCCGATGCCATCTGCGGTCTTCTCCTCGGAGCGTTCGTGGGCCACGGCGGAATTCAGGGTAGACGCTTTCGGGGCCGTGCCCGCCGGTTCACGGGGCCGTCAGCCTTCGTACACCCGTCGACTCTTGACAAGTTCCCTGCTCTCACAAGAGATTGACGCGCGTAGATATCATCGACCGATCCTCCAAGCGACTTCGGAGCACCCTCATGCCTTCCTCCATACCGAGATCGGCGGCCGTCGCCGCCGTCGTGTCCGCCGCGCTCGCCGCCGGCCTGCTCGCCGGTGCGGGCGGCGCCGTCGCCGAGGACAGCGCCCCCGCCGCGGGCGTGCGCATCCACGACATCCAGGGCACCACCCGCGTCTCACCCCTCGTGGGCCGGCAGGTCGCCGACGTCACGGGCATCGTCACCGGTGTCCGCGCGTACGGCTCGCGCGGTTTCTGGATGCAGGACCCGAAGGCGGACGACAACCCGGCCACCAGCGAGGGCGTCTTCGTCTTCACCAGCTCCGTCCCGACCGTCGCCGTCGGCGACGCGGTGAGCGTGAACGGCACGGTCGGCGAGTACGTGCCCGGCGGCCTGAAGTCGGGCAACCAGTCGGTGACCCAGCTCTCCAAGCCGACGGTCACCGTGCTGTCCTCCGGCAACCCGGTGCCCGCCCCCGTCACGATCTCGGCCTTCTCCGTCCCGGACGCGTACGCCCCCGCGGGCGACCCCGCCGCGGACGGTTCCGTCAACGGCCTGACGCTGAGGCCCCGCTCGTACGCCCTGGACTACTACGAGTCCCTGGAGGGCACCAACGTCCGCATCGGCACCTCGCGCGTGGTCGGCGCCACCGACCCGTACTACGAGCTCTGGGTGACGGTGAAGCCCTGGGAGAACCGCAACCGGCGCGGTGGCGCGGTCTACGGCTCGTACGACGCGCAGAACGGCGGCCGGCTCCAGATCCAGTCGCTGACGCCGGTCGCCGAGGAGCCCTTCCCCAAGGCGAACGTCGGCGACGTGCTCGCCGGCCCGACCGAGGGCCCGCTCGACTTCAACCAGTACGGTGGTTACACGCTGGCCGCCCGCACGCTGGGCAAGGTCGTCGACCGCGGCCTGAAGCGCGAGACCACGGACAAGCAGCACAAGAACGAGCTGGCGGTGGCGACGTACAACGTCGAGAACCTCGACCCGTCCGACCCGCAGGAGAAGTTCGACGCGCTGGCCGCGGCCGTGGTGCGCAACCTCGCCTCGCCCGACATCGTCGCGCTGGAGGAGATCCAGGACGACAACGGCGCCACGAACGACGGCACGGTGACGGCCGAGGAGACGCTCCGGAAGTTCACGGACGCCATCGTGGCCGCCGGGGGGCCGGCGTACGCCTGGCGCTCGATCGACCCGGAGAACAACCAGGACGGCGGCCAGCCCGGAGGCAACATCCGTCAGGTCTTCCTCTTCAATCCCGCGCGGGTCTCCTTCACCGACCGCGCGGGCGGCGACGCGACCACGGCCACCGGCGTGACGCACGGCGCGAAGAGGCGCGCCGCGCTGACCCTCTCACCGGGCCGGATCGACCCGGAGAACCCGGCCTGGGACGACAGCCGCAAGCCGCTGGCGGGCGAGTTCAGCTTCCGCGGCCGTACCGTCTTCGTGATCGCCAACCACTTCGGCTCCAAGGGCGGCGACGAGAGCCTGACCTCGCACCACCAGCCGCCGGTCCGCTCCTCCGAGACCAAGCGCCTCCTGCAGGCGCAGGCCGTCAACACGTTCGTCAAGGACGTCCTCGCCGTCGACAAGCGGGCCGACGTGCTGGTCCTCGGCGACATCAACGACTTCGAGTTCTCCGGGACCACGAAGGCGCTGACGGACGGCGGGGCGCTGTACCCGGCGGTGAAGTCGCTGCCGCGCAGCGAGCGCTACTCATACGTCTACCAGGGCAACAGCCAGGTCCTCGACCAGATCCTGACCAGCCCCGGCGTGCGTCACTTCGAGTACGACAGCGTCCACATCAACGCGGAGTTCGCGGACCAGAACAGCGACCACGACCCGCAGGTGCTGCGTTTCCGCCCGTAGCACCGCCGCTCGCGCCGCCGCCCCGCCCGCGTCCTCCCGGAGCGCGGGCGGGGCGGGGCGTCCGCCCCCGGAGCCCGGCGGCCGTCTGTCGCCGCGGCCCCGAAGCGCCTAGCGTGGACGCCCGCGGACGCCCACACGGGCGCGTCCCCGGCAGACCGGAGGGAATCAGCCGCGCGGGCTGGTACGCGGACCGGGGGCCGACCGGGCGTCCCGTGTGCGCCGACGGCTGGGGCCGTATCGACGTGCGGGCGCAACACATGAGGCCGGACGGCGCCGTCCTGCACCTGCGTCCGCGGCGCGTTCCGGCGTCGGGCTCGCCGCCGGTAGTCGGCTGTACCGCAGGGAGTGAGGCGCCGGGCGGCCGTCGAGCGGGCCGCGGACGCCGCGCTGCCGCTCACCCTGGCGAGGCTGTTCGACCCGCCCGCGCCACTGACCGTGGCCCGGTCCGCGGCGTCCGCGCTCGGCGAGGCCCTGTTGCGGCCGCTCCAGGGGCAGGCGCTGGACCTGGCGTTCGAACGACGCCGGTATGTGAGCTCAAGGAGTGCCGGAGGATGGTGAGCGGCAAGACGGCCTCGCTGATGGCGTGTGCGTGCCGACTGGGGGCGCTGTACGCCGGGGCCGACGCCGAACGGGTCGCCGCCTGCGCGAGGTTCGGCGAGGACCTCGGCATGGCCTTCCAGCTGGTGGACGACGTACGGGGGATCTGGGGTGATCCCTCGCTCACCGGGAAGCCGGACGGATCGGATCTGACGGCCCGGAAGAAGCCCTTCCCCGTGGCGGCGGCGCTGTCGACCGGTACGCCGTCGGCGGAGCGACTTTCGGAGGTGTACGCGTCGGCCACCCCGGTCCGGCCGGCTGGACCTCGGAGGGACCATGCGGCTGGTGGAGCCGCTGGGGGACGGGAGCGACGATGGCGGAGGCCGAGGCGTACACGGCGAGCGCACGGGCCTTCCTGGAAGGGCTGGGCGGCTCCGGCCCGCTGCCTGCGGAGAGTTCCTCCGCCGTCGGAGACCTCGTGGGACTGACCGTCTTCCTGGCGGGACGGTTCGGCGAGTTCCATGGCCGCGGTGAGACCGGAGACACCGCCGCCCAGTTCCGCGACGCTGCTCCCGGCCCGCCGACGCAGCGGCATCGCGCTTCCCCTCGATGGACGACGTCCCGGGTGTGGTTCTTCCCCGATCGCCGTCGCGGTTGTCCAAGGGATGAGTCTTCGCCGTTCTTTGGCCGATTGGCACTCACCACAAGGGGAGACGCGTCAGCCGTCGTGCCGCGCGGCGCCGCCGGTCGGGCACACTTCGCGGCATGATCCTTCGCGCCGCCACCCGAACCGAGCTCCCCGCCGTCCTCGCCCTGCTGGCCGACGAGGGGAGGGTGGTGGACCCCGCCTCCGTCGTCGTGACCGGGGTGTACGAACGGGCCTTCGCGGAGATCGAGGCCGATCCGCGCAACGAGATGCTGGTGCTCGTGGACGAGGACGGGACGGTCCTGGGCTGCCTGCAGGTCACGTACATCCCCGGCCTGGGCAAGGGCGGCGCCGAGCGGGCCCTGATCGAGGCGGTGCGGATCAGGGCCGACCGGCGCGGCGACGGCCTCGGCCACGAGCTGATGCGGCGCACGGTGCGGCGGGCGCGGGAACGCGGCTGCGCGCTGGTGCAGTTGACGAGCTCCAAACAGCGGACCCGGGCCCATGGTTTCTATGCCTCGCTGGGCTTCGCCCGCAGCCACGACGGGTTCAAACTGCTCCTCTGAGGGAGCCACCGGACGCCGCAGGTTCCCGCCCTCGGACGAGGGTTCCCCACCCTCGGACGACGGGCGCTCGGCGCGGACCGCCGCCGGGCCCGCGGAGACGCCACCCACCGTTCAGGACTGCTTGAGCTTCACCCGAAGAAGAACTAAGTAGACCTTCAGGGTCTGTTATGCGCAGACTGCCTGATGAGCACTGAACGCCCTTTCGGCCGCGCCCTGTGCGCGATGGTCACCCCGTTCACCCCCGTCGGCGCGCTCGATCTCGACCGGGCCCGCCGGCTCGCCGCCCGCCTCGTCTCCGAGGGCTGCGACGGTCTCGTCCTCAACGGCACGACGGGCGAGTCCCCGACGACGACGGACGCCGAGAAGGCCGCGCTGGTCCGGGCGGTGCGCGCGGCCGTCGGACCGGAACCGTCGATCGTGGCCGGGGTCGGCACCGCGGACACCCGGCACACCGTCACCCTGGCCGCGCAGGCCGAGGAGGCGGGCGCGGACGGCCTGCTGGTGGTCACCCCGTACTACAGCCGCCCTCCGCAGGCCGCCGTCGAGGCGCACTTCCTGAAGGTGGCGGACGCGACCGCCCTGCCGGTGATGCTCTACGACATCCCCTGCCGCACCGGCGTCCGCATCGAGCCGGACACTCTGCTGCGACTGGCCGCTCACCCGGGGATCGTCGCCGTGAAGGACTGCGCGGGCGACCTGCTGAGCTCCGCCCGGCTGATCGCGGAGACCTCGCTGGGGTACTACTCGGGCAGCGAGGAACTCAATCTCCCGCTGTACGCGGTCGGCGGCGCCGGCTATGTCAGCACGGTGGCCAATGTGGCGCCGGGCGCGATGCGGGCCGTCCTCGACGCCTTCGACGCGGGCGATACGGCCGGGGCGGCCCGCCTGCACGCGCGCACGCTGCCGCTGGTCGAGCTGATGATGGCCGACGGGCTGCCGGGCGCGGTGACGACGAAGGCGCTGCTCGGCGATCACGTCCGGGAACCGCTGCAGTCCGCCGACCGGGAGGCGGCCGACGGACTGCGTGCCGCCTACGAGCGGCTGGTCGGGACGTGAGCCGAGGCGGGAGGTCCGGGCGGGCGTCCCGGCGTGGGAGCGGACGCCGCCCGGGTGGACCGCCGGTGGTCAGTTGTGGCTGTGCAGGACCTCGTTGAGACCGCCCCACACCGCGTTGTTCGGGCGGGCCTCGACGGCGCCGGTCACCGAGTTGCGGCGGAAGAGGATGTTCGAGGCACCGGACAGGTCACGGGCCTTGACGACCGCGCCGTCCGGCAGGGTGACCCGGGTTCCGGCGGTGACGTACAGACCGGCCTCGACGACGCATTCGTCGCCGAGCGCGATGCCGACGCCGGCCTCGGCACCGATCAGGCAGCGCTCGCCGATCGAGATGACGACGTTGCCACCACCGGAGAGGGTGCCCATGGTGGAGGCGCCGCCGCCGATGTCGGAACCGTCACCGACGACGACTCCGGCGGAGATCCGGCCCTCGACCATCGACGTGCCGAGGGTGCCGGCGTTGAAGTTGACGAAGCCCTCGTGCATGACGGTGGTGCCGGCAGCGAGGTGCGCGCCGAGGCGGACACGGTCGGCGTCGGCGACGCGGACGCCGACGGGCGCGACGTAGTCGGTCATCCGCGGGAACTTGTCGATCGAGGTGACCTGGAGGTGCAGGCCCTCGGCGCGGGCGTTGAGCCGCACCTTCTCGACGTCGTCGACGGCGACCGGGCCGAGCGAGGTCCAGGCGACGTTGGCGAGGAGGCCGAAGACCCCGTCGAGGCTCTGGCCGTGCGGCTTGACCAGCCGGTGGCTGAGCAGGTGCAGCCGCAGGTACGCGTCGTGGGCGTCGAGCGGCTTCTCGTCGAGCGAGGCGATGACGGTGCGCACGGCGACCACCTCGACGCCGCGACGGGCGTCCACACCGAGGGCCTTGGCGGCACCCTCACCGAGGGCGGCGACGGCGGCATCGGGGACGAGCCGCTCGGTTCCGGCGGGGCCGGGCGTCTCGGTCAGCTCGGGGGCGGGGAACCAGGTGTCGAGGACGGTGCCGTCACCGGCGATGGTGGCGAGGCCGGCGGCGACGGCGCCGGTGGTGCGAGGAGCAGTGGTCATGCGGAAAACCTAACGGTCGGGCCCCCGCCTGGGCCAACCGGTCTCAGGTGCCGGTCGGGCCGCCCGGCGGAAACGACAAGGACGGCGGCGCGGTCTTGTCCGCTCCTCTCCTCCGGGTGACCGCGGCAGCGCGCGCCGCGGACGGTGCCCTCGGCGGGCAGCCGCCCCGGGCTGGACCGGCGGCGCGCCCCGGTGTCAGCGGGGTCCGAGGAGCCGGCCCAGCATTTCCCGGGCGTACTCCTCGTCGTAGCGTCCTCCCGTCAGGAGCACGTGCAGGCAGATGCCGTCCATCAGCGCGACCAACGCGCGCGCCGTGGCCGGGTCGGTGCGGCCGGCCAGGACCTCGCTCACGGTGTCGGTCCACTCGGCGGCGACGGGGCGCAGGGCGGGACGCCTCAGGGCGGCGAGGTAGAGCTCGTACTCCAGTTGCACGGCCGTGCGTTCACCGCCGATCCACTCCCCCACCAGCCGGGCCAGCTCGGCCGCGAGATCCGATCCGGCCGCGCCGAGCCCTTCCCGCTCGCGCAGCAGGAGCAGTCCGAAGTTCTCGTTGGCACGGCGCAGGGCGGCGACGAGGAGGTCGTCGAGGGAGGAGAAGTGATAGGTGGTCGAGCCGAGCGGCACGTCCGCCTCGGCCGCCACCGTGCGGTGGCTGAGCCCTCCGATGCCGCGTCGGCGCACGACCCGCAGTGCCGCGTCGACCAGCCGTCGGCGCCGGTCGGGGTCATGGCGGCGGGTACGGGGCGTTCCGGCCGGCATCAGTGCGCGCCACCGAGGTTGAGGACCACGACGCCCGCGACGATCAGGGCGATCCCTGCGATCTTGGCGACGCCGACGGACTCGTTCATGAAGAGGACGCCGATGACGGCGACGGCCGCGGTGCCCACCCCGGACCAGATCGCGTACGCGGTGCCGATCTGGAGCGTCCTGAGGGTCTGGGCGAGCAGGGCGAAGGCGAGCAGGTAGCCCGCGACCGTGATCACCGACGGCCAGAGCCTGGAGAAGCCCTCGCTGTACTTCATCGCCGTCGTCCCGACGATCTCGGCGGCGATGGCCCCCGCGAGCAGTCCGTATCCCATGGGGAGACGGTACCCAAGACTGTGTACGCCCGTACACATCGGCTGCGGATACGGTGTCCCGCATGACGTATCACTCGGGGCCGTACGGTTACGGCCAGCCACCGCCGCCACCGCCGAAGCCGGGGGTGATACCCCTGGCGCCGCTTCGCTTCGGTGAGATCCTGACCGGTGCCTTCACCGTGTTCGGCCGCTACTGGAAACCGCTGCTCGGTATCGCGCTGGCCGCCTTCTCGGGCGCGCTGCTGATCGCCGGCGCGGCCGTGGGCGTCGCCTGGGCCACCGTCGGCGATCATCTGCCCGGCATCTTCGACCTGCCGGACGGGCAGAGCCCGTCCTGGGACGACGGCCGACCGCTGCTCATCGCGTTCGGCTGCGTCTGGCTCGTCACCATGATCGTGATGTACCTCGCGACCGGGGTGGTCTACGCGGCCTGCCCCGCCGTGCTCCAGGAAGCGGTCCTGGGCCGCCCCGCGCCCTTCGGTCTGATCTGGCACCGCGCCTGGTCGCGCATGCCTGCGGTGCTGGGCACGGTCTTCCTGACGATGCTGCTCATGCTGATCCCGGCCGCCCTGTTCCTGCTCGGGGTGGTGGGGCTGATGGTCGCCCTGATCGCCACGGCCACGGATTCCGGCGGCCCGTCCTTCGCGCTGCCGCTGGTCGGCCTGCTCATCCTGTTGGCGATCCTGCCGCTCACGGCGTGGTTGTGGGTGAAGCTCAGCCTGGCGCCGACCGCGGCCGTCGTGGAGGGCCAGGGCGCGGTGGCGGCGCTCCGCCGCTCCTGGCACCTGGTCACCGGCTCCTGGTGGCGGGTCTTCGGCGCGCTGGTGGCCGCGGCCTTCATCGCCTCGGCGGTCAACTTCGCTCTGCAGCAGGTGTTCGGGGCCGTGGCCGCGGCACCGACGGCGTTCCCCGTCGACGGCTCGGAGCCTCAGTCGCCCGCCGAGGTCCTGGCCCTGATCGGCCCGGGGCTGGTGATCGCCATGATCGGTTCGCTGGTCGGCCAGATCGTCTCGTCGGTCTTTCCGCCGCTGGTGACGGGACTGGTCTATGTCGACCAACGCTTCCGCAAGGAGGGTTTCGCCCCGACGCTGGCCCAGGCGGCAGGCGTCGCGCCGTACGGCGTGTGACCCGGCCGCGGAGAGCGTGATCCCCCGGTCCGTGACACCCCGTCCGTGTCCCCCGTCCGTCCGTGGACCCGCCGCCGCGCACCGGCCTCTCTCCCGCGTGCCCGGACCGAGGCCGGGACGGCGGACGGACGAACGGCCATGCCCGCCGGTGCGGTCGGCGGGCATGGCCGTTCGTGAGGGACGTCGCGGGGGCGACGGCGCCTCGGTCAGACGTTGAAGCCGAGCGCGCGCAGCTGCTCGCGACCGTCGTCCGTGATCTTGTCCGGGCCCCACGGCGGCATCCAGACCCAGTTGATCTTCAGTTCGCTGGCGAGGCCGTCGGTGGCGGCCTTCGCCTGGTCCTCGATCACATCGGTCAGCGGGCAGGCCGCCGACGTCAGGGTCATGTCCAGCGTGACGACGTTGGAGTCGTCGACGTGGATGCCGTAGATGAGACCGAGGTTGACCACGTCGATACCCAGCTCGGGGTCGACGACGTCGTACAGCGCCTCGCGGATCTCTTCCTCGGAGGCCGGCTTCATCGTGGCCTCAGCGTTCTCGGTCATGCCGACTCCCTCGCAGACTCCTGTGGCCCGTCACCCATCGCCTGGGCCGTCGCGTCCTTCCACGCCATCCAGCTGAGCAGCGCGCACTTCACCCGGGCGGGGTACTTGGAGACCCCGGCGAACGCGACCGCGTCCTCCAGGATCTCCTCCATCGCGTCGTCCGGCTCGATCTGGCCCTTGGACTGCATCAGCTCCAGGAAGGCGGCCTGGATCTTCCGCGCCTCGGCCAGCTCCTTGCCGACGAGCAGCTCGTTCAGCACCGAGGCGGACGCCTGGCTGATCGAGCAGCCCTGGCCCTCGTAGGAGACGTCCGCGACGCGCGAGCCGTCGTACTTCACCCGGAGGGTGATCTCGTCGCCGCACGTCGGGTTGACGTGGTGCACCTCGGCGTCGCCGTCCCGCAGACCGCGCCCGTGCGGGTGCTTGTAGTGGTCCAGGATGACGTCCTGGTACATCGAATCCAGCTTCACGGCCAACCCCTACCCGAAGAAGTTCCGTACGTGCTCCAGACCCTCGACCAAGGCGTCGACCTCGGCCGGGGTGGAATACAGATAGAACGACGCCCGCGTGGTCGCAGGAATTCCGTACCGCAGGCAGACCGGTCGCGCGCAGTGGTGCCCGACCCGGACCGCGATGCCCTGCTCGTCGAGGACCTGGCCCACGTCGTGCGGGTGGATGTCGCCGAGCGTGAAGGAGATCGCGGCGCCGCGGTCCTCGGCCGTGGTGGGGCCGATGATCCGCAGGTCAGGCACCTCCTGGAGGCGGCGGACGGCGTACTCGGTGATCGCGTGCTCGTGGCGCGCGATGTTCTCCATGCCGATCGCCGCGAGGTAGTCCACGGCCGCGCCGAGACCGACGGCCTGGGCGATCGGGGGCGTACCCGCCTCGAACTTGTGCGGGGCGGGCGCGTAGGTCGAGGAGTGCATCGAGACCGTCTCGATCATCTCGCCGCCGCCGAGGAACGGGGGCAGGTCCTCCAGGAGTTCCTGCCGTCCCCACAGCACACCGATGCCGGTCGGGCCGCACATCTTGTGCCCGGTGAAGGCCACGAAGTCGGCCTGGAGGGCCTGCACGTCCAGCACCATGTGCGGGGCGGCCTGCGAGGCGTCGATGCAGACCAGCGCACCGACCTCCTGGGCGCGGCGGATGATCGTCTCCACCGGGTTGATCGTGCCCAGCAGGTTCGAGACCAGGGTGAACGAGACGATCTTCGTGTTCTCGGTGATGACCTCTTCTATGTCGGAGAGGTCGAGACGGCCGTCGTCGGTGAGGCCGAACCACTTCAGCTTCGCTCCGGTGCGCTGCGAGAGCAGCTGCCACGGCACGATGTTGGAATGGTGTTCCATCTCCGTGATGGCGATCTCGGTCTCGTGGTCCACCCGGTAGGGCTCGTCGGCCCAGCCCAGCATGTTGGCCACGAGGTTGAGCGACTCGGAGGCGTTCTTGGTGAAGATCACCTCGTCGCGGCTCGGCGCGTTGATGAAGGCCGCGACCTTGTCACGGGCACCTTCGTACAGCGCCGTCGCCTCCTCGGCGACCGTGTAGACGCCGCGGTGGACGTTGGCGTTGTGACGCTCGTAGTACGTGTTGAGCGCGTCGAGGACCTGGCGCGGCTTCTGCGAGGTCGCCGCGGAGTCGAGGTACACGATCTTCTTGCCGTCGTGGACCACGCGATCCAGGAGCGGGAAGTCCTTGCGGATCGCCTCGGTGTCGAGGAGGCCGGAGAGCCCCTGATGGGCAGAAGTCACGCGGATACGCCACCCTTCACGTACGCCTCGTAGCCCTCGTTCTCCAGCTTGTCGGCGAGCTCGGCGCCGCCGGACTCGGCGATGCGGCCGTTCGCGAAGACGTGCACGAAGTCGGGCTTGATGTAACGGAGAATCCGCGTGTAGTGCGTGATCAGGAGGGTACCGACCTCGCCGGTCTCGCGGACGCGGTTGACGCCCTCGGAGACGACGCGCAGGGCGTCGACGTCGAGGCCGGAGTCGGTCTCGTCCAGGATCGCGATGCGCGGCTTGAGGAGCTCCAGCTGGAGGATCTCGTGGCGCTTCTTCTCGCCGCCGGAGAAGCCCTCGTTGACGTTGCGCTCGGCGAAGGCGGGGTCCATCTGGAGCTTCGCCATGGCCTCCTTCACCTCCTTGACCCAGGTGCGCAGCTTGGGTGCCTCGCCGCGGACGGCGGTGGCGGAGGTACGCAGGAAGTTGGAGACCGAGACACCGGGAACCTCGACCGGGTACTGCATGGCCAGGAAGACACCGGCGCGGGCCCGCTCGTCGACCGACATCTCCAGGACGTCCTCACCGTCGAGGGTGACGGTGCCGCCGGTGACCGTGTACTTCGGGTGGCCGGCGAGGGAGTACGCCAGGGTCGACTTGCCGGAGCCGTTGGGGCCCATGACGGCGTGGGTCTCACCCTGCTTGATGGTCAGGTCGACGCCCTTGAGGATCTCGCGGGGGCCGTTCTCCGCCTCGACGGAGACGTGCAGGTCGTGGATTTCGAGCGTTGCCATGGGTGACTCAGGACTCCTGGGTGACGGAGACGAGCACATCGTCCCCTTCGATCTTTACGGGGTATACGGGGACGGGGCGCGTCGCGGGAAGGCCGGACGGCTTGCCGGTGCGGAGGTCGAAGCTGGAGCCGTGCAGCCAGCACTCGATGGCGCAGTCCTCGACCTCGCCCTCCGAGAGTGAGACGTTCGCGTGCGAGCAGATGTCGTTGATCGCGAACACCTCGCCGTCGGTGTGGACGACCGACACCGGCGTGCCGTCGACCTCGACCCGCCTGGGGGTGTCGGCCTCCAGTTCGCTCAGTGCGCAGACTCGGACGAAGGCCATCAGACGGAAGCCTCCAGCTCGGCCTCGATCTTGGCGATGAGGCGCTCCTCGAGGTCCGGCAGGCCGATCTGCTGGACCAGCTCGGTGAAGAAGCCGCGGACGACCAGGCGACGGGCCTCGGCCTCCGGGATCCCGCGGGCCATCAGGTAGAAGAGCTGCTCGTCGTCGAAGCGGCCGGTGGCCGAGGCGTGGCCGGCGCCGGCGATCTCGCCGGTCTCGATCTCCAGGTTCGGCACGGAGTCGACGCGGGCGCCGTCCGTCAGGACCAGGTTCCGGTTCAGCTCGTAGGTGTCGGTGCCCTCGGCCGCGGCCTGGATGAGCACGTCGCCGATCCAGACGGCGTGCGCGTCCTGGCCCTGCAGCGCGCCCTTGTAGGCCACGTTGGACTTGCAGTGCGGAGTGTTGTGGTCGACCAGGAGGCGGTGCTCCTGGTGCTGGCCGGCGTCGGTGAAGTACAGGCCGAGCAGCTCGGCCTCGCCGCCGGGCCCGGCGTACCGGACGCGTGGGTGGACCCGGACGACGTCGCCGCCGAAGGTGACCACGACCGACTTGAAGGAGGCGTCGCGGCCGAGCAGGGCGTTGTGCTGCGCCACGTGGACGGCCTTCTCGTCCCAGTCCTGGACGGAGACGACCGTGAGCTTGGCGCCGTCGCCGAGGAGGTAGTCGGTGTTGGCGGCGAGCACCGCGTCGCCGGTGTGGTCGATGACCACGACGGCCTCGGCGAAGGCGCCGAGTTCGATCACCTGGTGGCCGAAGGCGGTTCCGCCCTGGCCGTGCACGGAGATCCGGATGGGCTCGGTGAGGACGGCCTCCTTGGCGACGGTGACGACCGATGCCTTCTCGAAGGCGGAGTACGCCTGGGCGGCCACCCGGTCGACGGGCGTGCCGGCCTTGCCCAGGCGCGCGTCGTCACGTCCGACGGTCTCCACGGTGACGCCCTCGGGGGCGTCCACCTCGACCCTGACGCCCTCGCCGGTCGCGGTGGCGGTGCCGTCGTGCAGGCCCCGCAGACGCTCCAGCGGCGTGAACCGCCACTCCTCCTCGCGACCGTGCGGGACCGGGAAGTCCGCGACGTCGAAGGACGGGGGCGCGCTCATGCGCGTGGCGACGGTGGACTCGGCGGCCACCGCGATCGAGCCGGCGGTGGTGGAGCCCGCCGGTGGGGGTCCCCCCTGGACCTTTGCGGAGCGAAGGTCCTCGGGGGAGTTCTGAGCCTCAGCCATGGCTGTCGTCTTGCTCTCTTCCTGCCTCGTCGTACGCGCCCGCCGGGTGCGGGCGGCCGGTCCGGCCGGACACCCTGCGGTGCCGGCCGGGAACCTGCCGCCGTGCGGCGGGCTCGCGGGGCTCAGCGACTGAGCCCGGGTCGTTGGTGTGGTCCGCGGGGCGTGTCAGCCGACCGCGCCTTCCATCTGCAGCTCGATCAGCCGGTTGAGTTCGAGGGCGTACTCCATCGGCAGCTCCTTGGCGATGGGCTCGACGAAGCCGCGCACGATCATCGCCATGGCCTCGAACTCGGTGAGACCGCGGCTCATCAGGTAGAAGAGCTGGTCCTCGGAGACCTTGGACACGGTGGCCTCGTGGCCCATGGAGACGTCGTCCTCGCGGACGTCGACGTACGGGTAGGTGTCCGAGCGGGAGATCGTGTCGACGAGCAGGGCGTCGCACAGGACGTTCGACTTGGAGCCCGGGGCACCCTCGCCGATCTCGATGAGACCGCGGTAGGAGGTCCGGCCGCCGCCTCGCGCCACCGACTTGGAGACGATGTTGGAGGAGGTGTTCGGGGCCATGTGGACCATCTTGGCGCCGGCGTCCTGGTGCTGGCCCTCACCCGCGAAGGCGATGGACAGGGTCTCGCCCTTGGCGTGCTCGCCCATCAGGTAGACGGCCGGGTACTTCATGGTGACCTTGGAGCCGATGTTTCCGTCGACCCACTCCATGGTCGCGCCCTCGTAGGCCACGGCGCGCTTGGTGACCAGGTTGTAGACGTTGTTCGACCAGTTCTGGATCGTCGTGTAGCGGCAGCGGCCGCCCTTCTTCACGATGATCTCGACGACCGCGGAGTGCAGGGAGTCGGAGGAGTAGATCGGGGCGGTGCAGCCCTCGACGTAGTGGACGTAGGCGTCCTCGTCGACGACGATCAGCGTCCGCTCGAACTGGCCCATGTTCTCGGTGTTGATGCGGAAGTATGCCTGGAGCGGGATCTCGACGTGCACGCCCTTCGGCACGTAGATGAAGGAGCCGCCGGACCACACGGCCGTGTTCAGCGAGGCGAACTTGTTGTCGCCGACCGGAATGACCGTGCCGAAGTACTCCCTGAAGAGCTCCTCGTGCTCCTTGAGCGCGGTGTCGGTGTCGACGAAGACGACGCCCTGCTCCTCCAGGTCCTCGCGGATCTGGTGGTAGACGACCTCGGACTCGTACTGGGCCGCGACACCGGCGACGAGGCGCTGCTTCTCCGCCTCGGGGATGCCGAGCTTGTCGTAGGTGTTCTTGATGTCCTCGGGCAGGTCCTCCCAGGACTCGGCCTGCTTCTCGGTGGACCGCACGAAGTACTTGATGTTGTCGAAGTCGATGCCCGACAGGTCGGAGCCCCAGCTCGGCATGGGCTTCTTGTCGAAGAGGCGCAGACCCTTCAGCCGAAGCTTCAGCATCCACTCCGGCTCGTTCTTCTTCTCGGAGATGTCGCGGACGACAGCCTCGGAGAGACCGCGCTTGGCGGTGGCACCGGCCGCGTCCGAGTCGGCCCAGCCGTACTCGTACCGACCCAGGCCCTCGAGCTCGGGGTGGCTGATCTCGGTGGTCATGCGGGGTTCCTCCCGGCCGTGCTTGCGGATGCTGATGATGGGTTGGTCTGTGGGGCGCCGTGCGGGACGAACGTCGTGCAGACGCCGTCGCCGTGCGCGATGGTGGCCAGCCGCTGGACGTGGGTCCCCAGGAGGCGGGAGAAGATCTCCGTCTCCGCCTCGCACAGCTGGGGGTACTGCTCGGCGACGTGGGCGACCGGGCAATGGTGCTGGCAGAGCTGTTCGCCGACCGGCGCGTTCCGCGCCGTCGCAGCGTACCCGTCGGCGCTCAGGGCCTTGGCCAGGGCCTCGGTGCGCTCGGCGGGCCCCGCCGACTCGACCGCCTCGCGGTAGGACTCCGCCTGGGCTTCGAAGCGGTCGCGGGCGAAGGCGGCGACGGCCGCCTCTCCTCCCGCGTTCCGTTCGATCCAGCGCAGGGCCTCCACGGCCAGTGTGTCGTACGACTGGTCGAAGGCGTCCCGGCCGCAGTCCGTCAGCGCGAAGACCTTGGCGGGGCGGCCTCGGGTGCGGGCTCCGTAGACACGCTTCTCACGCGCCTCGACGACGTTCTCGGCGACCAGGGCGTCGAGATGGCGGCGTACCGCCGCCTGGGTGAGGCCGAGTCGCTGCGCCAGGTCGGCGACGGTCGAGGGGCCGTGGTCCAGGATGGAGCGCGCGACCCGGTTGCGGGTGGACCGCTCACCGGTCGCGAGTTCCTCCGGGGCCTCGCCGACGTATTTCACAACGCCATTGTTGCGTAATTCATCGAAGCCTGACAAGCGAGGTCGAACACGGGGGCGGTGCCGTGCGTCACTCAGGTAAGGCTTACCTGACCTGCGTAAACGATCATTCGTAGGACGAATGAGCCGCCCGGTGGGCGGAGCGGCCCCGGGCGCTCTCTAGACTTCCGGCATGCGATACGAGTCCGTCGTCCAGGTCCGCGGCCTGGTCAAGCGGTACGGGACCAAGACCGCCGTCGACGGCCTCGACCTCGACGTCCGGGCCGGCACCGTGACCGCCGTCCTCGGCCCCAACGGGGCCGGCAAGACCACCACCGTCGAGACCTGCGAGGGATACCGGAAGCCCGACGCGGGCACCGTGCGCGTCCTCGGGCTCGACCCGGTCGCCGACGCCGCCCGGCTGCGTCCCCGGGTCGGGGTGATGCTCCAGTCGGGGGGCGTCTACTCCGGCGCCCGCGCCGACGAGATGCTCCGCCACATGGCGCGCCTGCACGCCCACCCGCTGGACGTCGACGCCCTGATCGAGCGACTCGGGCTCGGCTCCTGCGGCCGGACGGCCTACCGCCGGCTCTCCGGCGGACAGCAGCAGCGCCTCGCGCTCGCCATGGCCGTCGTCGGCCGCCCCGAGCTGGTCTTCCTGGACGAACCGACCGCCGGTCTCGACCCACAGGCCCGCCGGGCCACCTGGGAACTCGTCCGGGAGCTGCGCGCCGACGGCGTCACCACCGTCCTGACCACACATTTCATGGACGAGGCCGAGGAACTCGCCGACGACGTCGCCATCATCGACGCCGGGCGGGTCGCCGCCCAGGGCAGCCCGGAGGCGCTCTGCCGGGGCGGGGCCGAGAACACCCTGCGGTTCACCGGACGCGCCGGGCTCGACCTCGGTTCGCTCCTCAAGGCACTGCCTGACGGCTCGGCCGCGGCCGAGCTCACCCCGGGGGCGTACCGGATCAGCGGCGCCGTCGACCCGCAGCTCCTCGCCACCGTCACCAGCTGGTGCGCCCAGCACGGTGTGATGCCCAGCGGCATCACCGTCGAGCGCCACACCCTCGAAGACGTCTTCCTCGAACTCACGGGCAAGGAGCTGCGGTCATGAGCACGGGAACCCACGTCCCCCGGCCGGGGGCCGCCCCCGTCGGCCGGATGATCGCGGCGCAGACGGTCCTGGAGACGCGGATGCTGCTGCGCAACGGTGAACAGCTGCTGCTGACCGTGATCATCCCCTCGCTGCTGTTGGTGCTCTTCTCCACGGTCGACATCGTCGACACGGGTGCGGACGCGGCCGTCGACTTCCTCGCGCCGGGCGTCCTCGCACTGGCCGTGATGTCGACCGCCTTCACCGGCCAGGCCATCGCGACCGGCTTCGAGCGCCGGTACGGGGTGCTCAAGCGGCTCGGCGCCTCGCCACTGCCGCGCTGGGCCCTGATGACGTCCAAGACACTGTCCGTGCTGGTCACCGAAGTGCTCCAGGTGCTGCTGCTGGCGGCGATCGCGCTGGGGCTCGGCTGGTCGCCGCACGGCGGCCCGCTCCCCGTGCTGGTGCTGCTCGCCCTCGGGACGGCCGCCTTCTCGGGGCTGGGCCTGCTGATGGCGGGCACCCTGCGGGCCGAGGCCACGCTGGCCGCCGCGAACCTGGTGTTCCTGCTGCTCCTGGTCGGCGGCGGGGTCATCGTGCCGCTGGACAGGTTCCCGGGGGTGGTGCGCGCGGCCCTGGAGCTGCTGCCGGTCTCGGCGCTCTCCGAGGGACTGCGCGACGTCCTGCGGGACGGGGTGGCGATGCCCTGGGGCCAGGCAGCCGTCCTCGCGGTGTGGGCGGTGCTGGGCCTGGGCGCGGCGGCGAAGTGGTTCCGCTGGGAGTGACCGGTTGATGACGTCCGGAGACATTCCTCCCCCGCGACGCCCCCTCGTGAAAGCGTGCACAAGCCCCGGCCTACGATAGGGCCCGTGCAGACCCCCCTCGCCTTCATCGCCCGGCGCTGGACCCCGTCCCCGCGGACCCTCCGGCGCGCCGCGCTCTCCGCCGTCGTGATGAGCGTCGTGATCATCGTCACCGGTGGCGCGGTCCGGCTGACCGGCTCCGGTCTCGGCTGCGACACCTGGCCCAAGTGCACGGACGACAGCCTCTTCGTCACGCCCGAGCAGGGCTTCCACGGCGCGGTCGAGTTCGGCAACCGGATGCTGACGTACGTGCTGTCCGCCGCGGTCGGCTGGGCCATCGTCGCGGCCCGTTCCACCAAACCCTGGCGCCGCGGGCTGACCCGGCTGGGCTGGGCCCAGTTCTGGATCGTCATGAGCAACGCGGTGATCGGCGGGATCACGGTGTGGATGGGCCTGAACCCGTGGACGGTCGCCGGCCACTTCATCGCCGCCAACGGTCTGCTGACCGTCGCGGTGCTGACCTGGCAGCGCACCCGCGAGGGCGACACGATGCCCCGCCCCCGGGTCCCCGGCCCGGTCCGGAAGCTGGGTTGGGCGATCGTGGCGGTATCGGCGCTGCTGATCGTGCTCGGCACCTCGGTCACCGGCTCCGGCAAGCACGCCGGCGACAAGAGCGAGGTCCCGCGGATGCCCTGGGACTGGACGGCCGCCGCCCACGTCCACGCGATCGCCGCCTGGGTCGTCTGCGCGCTCGCGCTCGCGATGTGGCTGGCCCTGCGGGTGGTGGACGCTCCGGACGACACCCGGGCCCGCGCCCGCGACCTGGTCCTGGTGCTGCTCGCGCAGGGCGGGATCGGCTACCTCCAGTACTTCACCGGCGTCCCGGAGCTCCTGGTCGCCGCGCACATGCTCGGCTCCGCCCTGATGTGGATCGCGGTCCTGCGGCTCCTCCTGGCCCTGCGGGAGCGGCCGGTGACGGCTCCCGGCATCCCGGCCCAGCCGGACCCGGCGCTCGCGTCGGCCTGAGCGCCCGCGGGATGACGCGTGCCGGCCGGACCGGCCCGGGTCACCCGGCCGGCCGGTCCTTCAGCCGGTAGACGCGTCGCGCGTTGCCCGAGGCGATCATCCTCGCGACGCGCTGGGCGTCCGGAAGGGACCAGGCGCCCTCGCCGACCCACTCGCCGAGCACCCGGCCGAGGGCGCCGCGGAAGACGCTCGCCGCGACGAGGTGCAGTTCCGGCAGGCCCCGCGCCCCGCTGGAGAAGAGCAGCTTGCCGAAGGGGGCGAGCTCCAGGACCTCGGCGAGGACGGCCGCCGCCCGCGCTCCGGTCCGGGCGAGGGCGGGACCGAGGTCGGCGTACAGGTGGGGGAAGCGGCCGGTGAGCCGTGCGGCCTGCCGGTGGTCCGGACTGCCGTGCAGCAGCACGAGATCGGCGCCGAGCCCGGCGGTACGGGCCGCGAAACCGGCGAGCGCGGCCGGGTCCTCGCCGCCCGTGTGCAGCTGTAGCGGCCGTCCCGCGGTGACGGCGATCCAGAGCAGATGGCGCAGCAGGACGGGGTCGTCGAGCCGGCCTCCCGCCGGTCGTCCGGAGAGCCAGCGCCCGGCCGCCCCGCGGACCTCCCCGGGCCCCGGCGGCTCGGCCGTGTACGCGAGCCCGCGGCGCACCCCGGTGACCGAGCTGAACGCGACGGCGGTGGCGGCGGCTCCGTGGACGGCCGCCGCCAGACCGGCCAGCAGTCCCTCGACGGTGCCGGAGGAGTCGGCGACCCGCTCGGCGAGCCGTTCCAGCCTGACGACCTCGTGGGCTTCGGCCGCCCCGGCGGCGGCGAGCTCCGCGGGGCCCGTCAGATCGCCCGAGGGGCCGGTGTCCACCAGATAGGCGGTGATGCCGGAGGCCCGCAGCAGGCGCCGCCCGGACTCCGGGGCGCCCAGTTCCCGGCGCCGGGCGAGGTAGCGGGCCGGCGGGCAGTACGGCTCCAGGCCGAGCAGCGGCGGGCACCAGCGGCGCACCGCGAAGCCGGTCTGGGTGTCGAAGAAGGTGGTGCCGGGCGCGGGGAGCCCGGCCGCCGGGCCGAGGTGGGCCTCGAAGGTGCCGAGGCCGAGCTCCGCTCGGAGCACCCCGTGGCAGTGCTGGTCCGCCAGGCTCGGGGTCTCGATCATTCGGGGGCTCCCTGTGTGGACGTGCTTCCACAGGTCCTAACGGGTGAGCCCCACGCGAGGTTGTTGCCTGGACCGGCCTTACCGGTCGGCGGGTCCGCCGATCTGGATCCCGGCCATCCGGGTCCACTCGTACGGGCCGGTGACGACTTTGGCGGCGAACTCGCCGTCGAACTCCTCGTGGAGGGTCAGACCGGCCTTCTCCGCCGCCTTCTCGGCGACGGGGTACGAGGGGGCGACCAGGTCGCCCCAGCGGCCGTCTTCGCCCACGAGGACGATCCGGGTGCCCATCTGGCCGATGTAGGCGAGCTGCCCCTCGGCGCCGCCGTGCTTCTCGGAGAACGCCTGGATCTGCCGGGCGAGCCTGGCCGCCTTGCGCTCCGCCTGCTTGGTGTCTGCCATGACAAGGATGCTACCGAGCGGTAGATCGACTGGCGACGGCCGGGGCGTGTGGGCTGTCCCACGCGCGCCGGCCGTCGTCGGAGTCCGGGGTCCCGTCGGAGAACGACGGACCCCTCGGCTACCTGAGGAAGGGGTCCACCGCCACCGCCACGAAGAGCAGCGAGACGTAGGTGATGGACCAGTGGAAGAGGCGCATCTCCTTGAGCTTGGCCCCGGTGGCGCCCGCCTTCGCCCGGTTCAGCAGGCCGTGGGCCTCCCAGAGCCACCAGCCGCCGGTCAGGAGCGCCACGGCGGTGTAGAACCAGCCGGTGTACCCGAGCGGGGTCAGCAGCAGGGAGACGGCGACCATCACCCAGCTGTACGCCACGATCTGCCGGGCGACGACCTTGTTCGAGGCGAGCACGGGGAGCATCGGCACGCCCGCGCGGGCGTAGTCGTCCTTCACCTTCATCGACAGCGGCCAGTAGTGCGGCGGCGTCCAGAAGAAGATGACGAGGAAGAGGATGACCGCGGCCCACGACATCGAACCGGTCACCGAGGACCATCCGATGAGCACCGGCAGACAGCCGGCGATGCCGCCCCAGACGATGTTCTGGGTGGTGCGCCGCTTCAGGATCATCGTGTAGACCACGACGTAGAAGAGGAGCGCGCCGAGCGAGAGCGCGGCGGAAAGCCAGTTGACCAGCAGGCCGAACCAGAGCGTGGACACCACGGCCAGGGTGAGTCCGAAGACCAGCCCCTCGCGCGGGGTGAGGACGCCGGTCACGAGCGGACGCTGCGAGGTCCGGTCCATCAGCGCGTCGATATCGCGGTCGATGTACATGTTCAGCGCGTTGGCGCCACCCGCCGACAGGTAGCCGCCGAAGCACGTGGCGAGCACCAGCCACAGGTCCGGCACGCCCTGCTCGGCGAGGAACATCACCGGCACGGTGGTGATGAGCAGCAGCTCGATGATCCGCGGCTTGGTCAGCGCCACGAACGCCTTGACGCGAGCCCCGAACGGCCGATGGCCCCCCGGGCTGGGAGTCAAGACGACCCCTGCGGGTCGGGACTCGACGGCCGTCACGCACACCCCTGACAGAGAATTCCCAGCAAGCTCCCCGGCGAGGTCGGGGTGAAGACTTGCGCGTACCACGCCACTCTAGACGTTGCCCAGACACCGATCTTCGCGGGGGTGGGGTCGTGTTGGGGGCTCGTACCGAGCCGTGGACAAGCCTTCGGGAGGCGAACGGGCACAGGGGGCGGCACTCTGGCTCTGTCCGCTCATCTGAGGGGCCAGGAGCCGAAAAGAGGGCGGTTCTTCGGGGGTAGGCTCGACACCGCCGGTACACCCTCAGTCACCGGCTTCTAGACCATGTGGAGAGGAGCCCTGACCTAGGGTGAGCACTAAGCCGACCACCACAGACCTCGAGTGGACCGAATTGGACCAGCGGGCCGTCGACACCGCTCGCATCCTGGCCGCGGACGCCGTACAGAAGGTCGGCAACGGCCATCCCGGTACGGCCATGAGCCTGGCGCCCGCCGCGTACACCCTCTTCCAGAAGGTGATGCGGCACGACCCGGCCGAGCCGGACTGGGTGGGGCGTGACCGCTTCGTGCTGTCCGCCGGCCACTCGTCCCTGACCCTGTACACCCAGCTGTTCCTGGGGGGCTTCGGTCTCGAACTGGACGATCTGAAGTCCTTCCGCACCTGGGGCTCGAAGACCCCCGGTCACCCCGAGTACGGCCACACGGCGGGTGTGGAGACGACGACCGGCCCGCTGGGCCAGGGTGTCGCCAACGCCGTGGGCATGGCGATGGCCGCCCGTTTCGAGCGTGGCCTGTTCGACCCGGAGGCGGCCCCCGGCACCTCCCCGTTCGACCACCACGTGTACGCGATCGCGGGTGACGGCTGCCTGCAGGAGGGCATCTCCGCGGAGGCGTCCTCGCTGGCGGGTCACCAGAAGCTGGGCAATCTGATCCTGCTGTGGGACGACAACCACATCTCGATCGAGGGTGACACCGAGACGGCCGTGTCCGAGGACACGATGAAGCGGTACGAGGCATACGGCTGGCACGTCCAGCGGGTCGAGCCGCGGGCCAACGGCGACCTGGACCCGGCCGGGCTGTACGCGGCCCTCAGGGCCGCCGAGGCGGAGACGGAGCGTCCGTCCTTCATCGCGATGCGTTCGATCATCGCCTGGCCCGCCCCGAACGCGCAGAACACCGAGGCCGCGCACGGCTCGGCCCTGGGCGACGAGGAGATCGCGGCCACCAAGCGCGTCCTGGGCTTCGACCCGGAGCAGACCTTCGAGGTCTCCGACGAGGTCATCGCCCACACACGCGCGCTCGGCGACCGGGGCCGCGAGGCCCGCGGCGAGTGGGAGAAGTCGCTGGCCGAGTGGCGCACCGCCAACCCGGGGCGCGCCGCCGAGTTCGACCGGATCCAGGCCAACGAGCTGCCCGAGGGCTGGGAGTCCCGCGTCCCGGTGTTCCAGGCGGGCCAGGGCGTGGCCACCCGTGCCGCGTCCGGCAAGGTCCTCCAGGCCCTGGGCGCGGTCATCCCGGAGCTCTGGGGCGGTTCCGCCGACCTGGCGGGCTCGAACAACACGACGATCGACAAGTCGTCGTCGTTCCTCCCCGAGGGCAACCCGCTGCCGGAGGCCGACCCCTACGGCCGGACCATCCACTTCGGCATCCGCGAGCACTCGATGGCCGCCGAGATGAACGGCATCGCGCTGCACGGCAACACCCGCGTGTACGGCGGCACCTTCCTGGTGTTCTCCGACTACATGCGCAACGCCGTGCGCCTGTCCGCTCTGATGCACCTGCCGGTGACCTACGTCTGGACCCACGACTCGATCGGTCTGGGCGAGGACGGCCCGACGCACCAGCCGGTGGAGCACCTCGCCTCGCTGCGCGCGATCCCCGGTCTGAACGTCGTCCGCCCCGCGGACGCCAACGAGACAGCGATCGCCTGGCGCGAGATCATGAAGCGGCACACCCGTGTGTTCGGCAAGGGCGCCCCGCACGGGCTGGCGCTGACGCGCCAGGGCGTGCCGACGTACGAGCCCAACGAGAACGCGGCGAAGGGCGGCTACGTGCTGCTCGACGCCGAGGGCGGCGAGCCGCAGGTCGTGCTGATCGGCACCGGCTCCGAGGTGCACCTGGCCGTCGAGGCCCGCGAGCGGCTCCAGGCCGCCGGTGTCCCGGCCCGGGTGGTCTCGATGCCGTCCGTGGAGTGGTTCGAGGAGCAGGACCAGGACTACAAGGACTCCGTCCTGCCGCCGTCGGTCAAGGCCCGTGTGGCGGTCGAGGCCGGTATCGGTCTGACCTGGCACAAGTACGTGGGCGACGCCGGCCGGATCGTCTCGCTGGAGCACTTCGGCGCCTCGGCGGACGCGAAGGTCCTGTTCCGCGAGTTCGGCTTCACGCCCGAGGCGGTGGCCGCCGCCGCCCGGGAATCCCTGGCCGCGGCCGCGCGCTGACGCCCCTACGCACGACTAATGGAGATGCAATTCCCATGACAGACGCTCTCAAGCGCCTCTCCGACGAAGGCGTCGCGATCTGGCTGGACGACCTCTCGCGCAAGCGGATCACGTCCGGCAACCTGGCCGAGCTGATCGACCAGCAGCACGTGGTCGGTGTCACCACCAACCCGTCCATCTTCCAGAAGGCGATCTCACACGGCGACGGCTACGAGCAGCAGCTCGCCGACCTGGCCTCCCGCAAGGTGACCGTGGACGAGGCCATCCGCATGATCACGACGGCTGACGTGAGGGACGCCGCCGACATCCTGCGTCCCGTCTTCGACGCCACGGACGGCCAGGACGGCCGGGTCTCCATCGAGGTCGACCCCCGTCTGGCCCATCACACGACCGCCACGATCGCCGAGGCCAAGCAGCTGGCCTGGCTGGTCGACCGGCCCAACACCCTCATCAAGATCCCGGCCACCAAGGCGGGTCTGCCGGCGATCACCGAGGTGATCGGCCTCGGTATCAGCGTCAACGTGACGCTGATCTTCTCGCTGGAGCGGTACCGCGCGGTCATGGACGCCTACCTGGCGGGCCTGGAGAAGGCACGCGAGCGCGGCCTGGACCTCTCCAAGATCCACTCCGTGGCCTCCTTCTTCGTGTCCCGTGTGGACTCGGAGATCGACAAGCGCCTCGACGCCCTCGGCACCGAGGAGGCCGCGGGTCTCAAGGGCAAGGCGGCCCTCGCGAACGCCCGTCTGGCCTACGAGGCGTACGAGGAGGTCTTCTCCTCCGACCGCTGGGCCCCGCTGGACAAGGCGCAGGGCAACAAGCAGCGCCCGCTGTGGGCGTCGACCGGCGTCAAGGACCCGGCGTACAAGGACACCCTGTACGTGGTGGACCTGGTCGCGCCGGGCACGGTCAACACCATGCCGGAGGCCACGCTGGAGGCGACCGCGGACCACGGAGAGGTCAGCGGCGACACCGTGCGCGGCACTTACGACCAGTCCCGTGCCGAGCTGGCGGCGGTCGAGAAGCTCGGCATCACGTACGACGCCGTGGTACAGCTGCTGGAAGACGAGGGCGTCGAGAAGTTCGAGGCGTCCTGGAACGACCTGCTCAAGTCCACCGAGGCGGAGCTCCAGCGCCTCGCACCTTCGGAGGCGTAACCACCTTGAGCGCAGTCCACGGAGCCAACCCGCTCCGTGACGCCGCAGACCGACGGCTCCCGCGCATCGCGGGGCCGTCGGGTCTGGTCATCTTCGGCGTCACGGGCGATTTGTCCCGTAAGAAGCTGATGCCCGCCGTCTACGACCTCGCCAACCGCGGCCTGCTGCCGCCGGGCTTCTCGCTCATCGGCTTCGCCCGTCGCGAGTGGCAGGACGAGGACTTCGCGCAGGAGGTCCACGACGCCGTCGAGCAGCACGCGCGCACACCGTTCCGCGAGGAGGTGTGGCAGCAGCTGATCCAGGGGATGCGCTTCGTCCAGGGCGACTTCGACGACGACGACGCCTTCGACCAGCTGAAGACCACCATCGAGGAGCTGGACAAGGCGCAGGGCACCGGAGGCAACTTCGCCTTCTATCTGTCCGTGCCGCCGAAGTTCTTCCCGAAGGTCGTCCGGCAGCTCAAGAAGCACGGCCTGGCCGACCAGAAGGACGGCTCCTGGCGTCGCGCCGTCATCGAGAAGCCGTTCGGCCACGACCTGGCCTCCGCCAAGGAACTCAACGAGGTCGTCCACGAGGTCTTCCCGCCCGACGAGGTCTTCCGGATCGACCACTACCTGGGCAAGGAGACCGTCCAGAACATCCTGGCGCTCCGCTTCGCGAACACCCTCTTCGAGCCGATCTGGAACCGGTCCTACGTCGACCACGTCCAGATCACCATGGCCGAGGACATCGGCATCGGCGGCCGGGCCGGCTACTACGACGGCATCGGCGCCGCCCGGGACGTCATCCAGAACCACCTGCTCCAGCTGCTCGCTCTCACCGCGATGGAGGAGCCCGCGGCCTTCGACCCGGACGCCCTCGCGGCCGAGAAGACCAAGGTGCTCGGCGCGGTCCGGCTGCCCAAGGACCTGGGCGCGAGCACCGTGCGCGGCCAGTACGGCGCCGGGTGGCAGGGCGGCGCCAAGGCCGTCGGCTACCTGCAGGAGGACGGCATCGACCCCAAGTCGAAGACCGACACCTTCGCGGCCATCAAGCTGGAGATCGACAACCGCCGCTGGGCGGGTGTCCCCTTCTACCTGCGGACCGGCAAGCGTCTGGGCCGCCGGGTCACGGAGATCGCGGTCGTGTTCCAGCGCGCACCGCACTCCCCCTTCGACCAGACGGCGACGGAGGAGCTGGGCCAGAACGCCCTGGTCATCCGGGTTCAGCCGGACGAGGGCGTGACCATGCGCTTCGGCTCCAAGGTGCCGGGCACCTCGATGGAGGTCCGGGACGTGTCGATGGACTTCGCCTACGGCGAGTCCTTCACGGAGTCCAGCCCCGAGGCGTACGAGCGGCTCATCCTCGATGTCCTGCTCGGCGACTCGAACCTCTTCCCGCGGGTCGAGGAGGTCGAGCTGTCCTGGAAGATCCTCGACCCGATCGAGCGGTACTGGGACCGGCACGGCAAACCCGCGCAGTACCAGTCCGGCACCTGGGGCCCGGTCGAGGCGGACGAAATGCTCGCACGAGACGGACGGAGCTGGCGGCGGCCATGAAGACCGACCTGACGGACACCACGTCCAGCAAGATCAACAAGGCGCTGGTGCTCGGCCGGCGGGCCATCGGCACGCCGGCTGTCGGCATGGTGCTCACCCTCGTCATCGTCACCGACGAGGAGAACGCCTACGACGCGCTGAAGGCCGCCAACGACGCCTCCCGCGAGCACCCCTCGCGCACCCTGGTGGTCATCAAACGGGTCTCGCGCTCGCCGCGCGACCGGGCCAAGGCGCGGCTCGACGCCGAGGTACGCCTCGGCGCCGACGCCAGCACCGGCGAAACGGTTGTCCTCCGGCTGTACGGCGAGGTCGTCAACCACGCGCAGTCGGTGGTCCTGCCCCTGCTGCTGCCCGACGCCCCCGTCGTCGTCTGGTGGGCGGCCAACGCCCCGATCGACCCGGCGAACGACCCGCTGGGCGCGCTGGCCCAACGGCGGGTCACCGACACCTACGCGGCCGAGCAGCCGATCCACGAGCTGACCGGGCGCGCGGACACCTACACCCCGGGCGACACCGACCTGGCGTGGACCCGGATCACTCCCTGGCGCTCCATGCTGGCCGCCGCGCTCGACCAGGTCGCCTGCGAGGTCACCTCGGCCGAGGTGGAGGGCGAGGAGTACAACCCGAGCGTCGAGCTGCTCGCCATGTGGCTGGCGGACCGGCTGAAGATCCCGGTGCGGCGCTCCGCGTCAGCGGGTCCGGGCCTCACCTCCGTGCGGCTGGTGACCGACCGCGGGCCGATCGTGCTCGACCGCCCGGACGGCTCGCTCGCGACGCTCTCCATCGAGGGGCAGCCGGACCGTGCCGTGGCGCTCAAGCGCCGCGAGACGGCCGAGCTGATCGCGGAGGAGCTGCGCCGGCTCGACCCCGACGACACCTACGCGTCGGCGCTGCGCTTCGGCCTCGACCGGCTGGACGAGGAGGCACACCGGACGGCTCCCGCCCAGGACCCCGAGGCCGAGTCCCGGGAGCCCGCCCCGGCACCCGCCCCGGCCGCGAAGAAGACGGCGGCCAGGAAGGCGGCCAAGTGAGCGCTCCGCAGCTGGTCGTCCACCGGGACAAGGAACTGATGGCGCAGGCCGCGGCGGCCCGGCTGATCACGCGCGTCGTGGACGCCCAGGCCGCCCGCGGCTCGGCCTCCGTGGTCCTCACCGGCGGACGCAACGGCAACGGCCTGCTCGCGGCGCTCGGCTCGGCTCCCGCCCGGGACGCGGTCGACTGGTCGCGGCTCGACCTGTGGTGGGGCGACGAGCGGTTCCTGCCGGAGGGACACCCGGACCGCAACGTCACCCAGGCTCGCGAGGCACTGCTGGACGCCGTCCCGCTGGACCCCGCCCGGGTGCACGCGATGCCGGCCTCCGACGGACCGTCCGGCGGCGACGTCGACGCCGCCGCCGAGTCCTACGCGGCCGAGCTGGCCGCGGCGGCCGGTCCGGAGCACTACCGGCCGGCGGACGGAGACCCGGACGTGGCCGTGCCCGCCTTCGACGTGCTGATGCTCGGCGTCGGCCCGGACACCCACGTGGCCTCGCTGTTCCCGGAGCTGCCGGCGGTGCGCGAGACCGAGCGCACCGTCGTCGGCGTCCGGGGCGCGCCGAAGCCGCCGCCCACCCGTATCTCGCTGACGCTGCCGGCGATCCGGCACGCGCGGGAGGTCTGGCTGCTGGCGGCGGGCGAGGACAAGGCCAAGGCCACGGCCATGGCCCTGTCCGGCGCGGGAGAGATCCAGGCCCCGGCGGCGGGCGCCCGCGGGCGTTCGCGCACACTGTGGCTCCTCGACGCGGCGGCGGCCTCCGAGCTGCCGCGCGACCTGTATCCGCCGGCCTCCGCCTGAGAGCCTGTCGGTCGCAGGTCACCCGACAGGCTCTGCGAAGCACGGCGGCCTGACAGCGGCCCGGCACGGCCCGGTTCACCTCTCGGTGGGCCGGGCCTCCGTCGTCGCGGGCGGCGTCTTCGTCGGCGGTACGGGCTCCAGGAAGGGTCCGAGGAGACCCGGCACCGCCGCGTCGGCGAAGGCGAGCCCCTCCCCTTCGCCGGTGTCGAGGACGGCGTACGCGCCCGAACCGGCGGCGGTGGTCGCGGTCAGGGTGAGCAGGCCGGCCCGCCGCTGGAAGTACGTCTGCCGCACCGTCCAGCCGATCACCCCGTCGCGCCGCAGGGCGACGGTGCCGCGGCGCAGGCTGCCGGAACGGGTCACCAGGTACGCCCCGCTGACGCCGTGGCCGAGACCGCGGTAGGCGTCGAGCGCGAGCAGGACGGCGAGCGGAACGCCGGCGAGCGCGCAGAGCAGCGCGACGTCCAGCAGCCCGCTCGCCACCGACGCGCCGAGGACGGTGAGGACCGCGACCGGGAGGAGCACACCGCCCAGGGCGCGCCGCAGCCGACGAGCGCGGGCGGCCCGGGGGTGGCCGATGAGCGGCGCGGACGTCGGGGACACGGGCTCCCGCAGCACCTGCGCCGCGACCCGGTCCGCGATCGCCCGGGGCGCGGGCGGCAGCAGGGTCTTGTGCTCTCCGTGGCGGTCCCCGTCGTCGTGGGTGAGACCGGTGGCGACGGCGTCCACACGGGCGGCGCGGCAGAGCCGTACGCCAAGCGGCTCGACGATCTCCACGCCGCGCAGCCGGCGCTCCTCGATCGAGACCGAGCGGGTGGTGAACAGCCCGCGGCGCACCCGCAGGGTGCCGCCCGGCTCCCGCTCCAGCCGGTGGTTCCACCACATCCCGGTCCACAGGCCGAGCGCGCCGACCGCGCCGACCGCCGTGGCGAGCAGGACGAGCACGACGATCGCCCAGAGGAGCGAGGCGTCCTCGAAGCGCTCCCCCGCCCACTCGATGACCGCGGCCTGGGCGCCGAACCATTCACTGACCTGAAGCACGCCCCCGGCCGCGGCGCAGCCGAGGAGCGGGGCGAGGAACGAGACCGGCGCGTAGCGGATCCAGCGCGGGTCGAGGGTGGCGAGGAGGCCGTCGTGACGGCCGTCCACTCCGTCCCGGACGGTGTGGGCGAGCAGCACACGGCGGAGCCGTTCTCCCTCCGCCCGGGTGACCGGGTCAAGCGCGAGGGTGGACTCGCCACCCCCGGTGTTCTCACCGGTGCCGATGCGGACCCGCACCAGCCCGAGGACACGGAGCAGCGGGTGGGCGGTGAGGTCCACGGTGCGGATGCGCGCGCGGGCCAGTGAGCGGCGCTTGACCAGCAGGAGTCCGGTACGGAGCTCGGCGCGTTCGGCGCCGATGCGGTACCGGGTGCGACGCCAGCGGACGTGGTCGGCGACCGTGCCGCAGGCGACGAGCAGGACGGCTCCGGCCAGGACCCAGGCGGCGGCCCGCCACCACGGCAGGGCGGTGCTCAGGGCGAGGACGGCGGGTACCGCGCCGCCGGAGGCGACACCCGTGAGGACGGCTGCGGTGACCAGGACCGTGCGACGGTCCAGGCGCCGCCACTCCGGACCCTCCGGTATGCCGTCGGAGCCGGCCCCCTCACGCGGGGTCATGTGGCGTCCCCGGGGGTGTCCCGGGTGATCCGGGTCAGGCGTTCGCCGAGTTCGGCGGCGAGCTCGTGGTCGAGTCCCTCGAGCCGCAGCGCGCCCCGGGCGGATGCCGTGGTCACCGTCACCGTGGCGAGACGGAACACCTGCTCCAACGGGCCGCGGACGGTGTCGACGGTCTGGATGCGGGACATCGGCGCGATCCGCCATTCCTGCCGGAAGGCTCCGGTACGGACGTAGACGGCGTCGTCGGTCACCTCCCAGCGGTGTACCCGGAACCACCAGTGGGGGAGGAACACGGCGCCCGCCAGGCCGAGGGCCGCGAGGACGGCGGCGGCGAGCAGCAGCCCGTACCGGGCGGGCCCGACGAGGAGGCCCAGGACCGCCAGGACCGCGACGGGCGTGGCGGCCACCAGCAGTGACCGGGTGCGCCACCAGGCGACGGCCCGCCGGTTCACCGTGTGGCGCGGCGGACGCAGCCGCACCGGGCCGGGCACCGTGTTCTCCCCCGTGGTCATCCGATCAACGACCGCGCAGGGAGCGGTAGGTGCCGACCAGTGCGGCCGTCGAGCCGTCGAGCGTCTCGCCTCCGCCGCCCCCGGTCAGCACCGGCTCGATCTTCTTCGCGAGCACCTTGCCGAGCTCGACGCCCCACTGGTCGAAGGAGTCGATGTCCCACACCGCGCCCTGGACGAACACCTTGTGCTCGTACAGCGCGACGAGCTGGCCGAGGACCGAGGGGGTGAGTGCCTTCGTCAGGATCGTGGTCGTCGGGTGGTTGCCGCGGAAGGTCTTGTGCGGGACCAGCTCCTCGGGAACGCCTTCGGCCCGTACCTCCTCGGGCGTCTTGCCGAAGGCCAGCGCCTGGGTCTGGGCGAAGAAGTTGGCCATCAGCAGATCGTGCTGGGCGACCAGGCCCGGCAGTAGGTCGCGGACGGGCTCGGCGAAACCGATGAAGTCCGCGGGGATGAGCTTGGTGCCCTGGTGGATCAACTGGTAGTACGCGTGCTGTCCGTTGGTGCCGGGAGTGCCCCACACCACCGGTCCGGTCTGCCAGTCGACGGGCCGCCCCTCGCGGTCCACGGACTTGCCGTTGGACTCCATGTCGAGCTGCTGGAGGTACGCGGTGAACTTGGACAGGTAGTGCGAGTAGGGCAGCACGGCGTGTGACTGGGCGTCGAAGAACGCGCCGTACCAGACGCCGAGCAGGCCGAGCAGCAGCGGGGCGTTCTCCTCGGGCGGCGCGGTGCGGAAGTGCTCGTCGACGAGGTGGAAGCCGTCGAGCATCTCGCGGAAACGGTCCGGGCCGATGGCGATCATCAGGGAGAGGCCGATGGCGGAGTCGTAGGAGTAGCGTCCGCCGACCCAGTCCCAGAACTCGAACATGTGGGCCGTGTCGATGCCGAACTCCTCGACCTTCCCGGCGTTGGTCGACAGGGCCACGAAGTGCCGGGCGACGGCCTCCTGACCGGCCCCCAGTCCGGCGAGCAGCCAGCTGCGCGCGGAGGTGGCGTTGGTGATCGTCTCGATGGTGGTGAAGGTCTTCGAGGCGACGACGAAGAGCGTCTCGGCCGGGTCGAGGTCGCGGACGGCCTCGTGGAGGTCGGCGCCGTCCACGTTGGAGACGAAACGGAACGTCAGGTCCCGCTGCGTGTAGGAGCGCAGGACCTCGTAGGCCATGGCGGGGCCGAGGTCGGAGCCGCCGATGCCGATGTTCACGATGTTCTTCACCGGGCGGCCGGTGTGGCCGGTCCAGTCGCCCGCGCGGACGCGGTCGGCGAAGACGGCCATCCTGTCGAGCACGGTGTGCACGCCCGGGACGACGTCCTCGCCGTCGACCTCGATCACGGCTTCGCGAGGGGCACGCAGCGCGGTGTGCAGGACGGCGCGGCCCTCGGTGGTGTTGATCTTCTCACCGCGGAACATGGCGTCGCGCAGGTCGGCGACCCCCGTCGCGGCGGCCAGCTCGCGCAGCAGCGCCAGCGTCTCGTCGGTCACCAGGTTCTTCGAGTAGTCCAGGTACAGGTCGCCCACCCGCAGGGTGTACGTGCCCCCGCGCTCCGGGTCGGCGGCGAACAGTTCGCGCAGATGGGTGTCGCCCAGCTGCTCACGGTGCTTGCCGAGGGCGGCCCACTCCGGCGTCTGGTTGAGCCTGGTTCGGCCTTCGGTCTTCATCTCGGACATCGCCCATTCTTCTCGTGCTGCTCCTTGCCCCGCTGCCCGTCCAACCTAATTGATCGCGGGGCGAAGGACGCGACGGCGGGCGAGCCCGTGGCGAGCCGGACGGCGGCCGGTGGTCGCGGTGCGCGGGGCCCGGCCGGCGGCTCACCGGGGAACGCCGCCGGAACACCTCGCGGATTCGGCGCGAAACCGACGGAAGGGGCCTGGCCCACGAACTCGGTTCGTGGGCCAGGCCCCTTCCGTCACGTCGTCACACCACGCTCAGATCTCGCCGCGGAGTTTGGCGAGCGCCTCGGCGAGGATGGCCTCGCCGTCCGCGTCGCTGCGTCGCTCGCGCACGTACGCGAGGTGCGTCTTGTACGGCTCGGTTCGAGGCGGGTCCGGCGGGTTGTCCTGGTCCTGACCTGCCGGGAATCCGCAGCGCGGACAGTCCCACGTGTCCGGGACCTGCGCGTCACTGGCGAAGCTCGGCTGCGTCTCGTGCCCGTTCGAGCACCAGAAGGAGATGCGGAGGCGCGGTGCCGACTCGCCCCGCTCGGCCTCCCCCATCGGCCCCGCTCCGACCCGGCTTCCCCGGATCGCGTTGCCACTTGCCACGGTCGTAACTCCCTGCGTGATGGTGCTCGAAGATGCCCCAGTCTACGTAAGGCCCAACGCGCGTCCAGTGATTGGAGTTACAAACTGCTGCGCTCAGCCATTCGCCTTCATCAGCACGGCAAGTACGACAATGCACGCGAACCACATCAGACCGACCACCACGGTGATCCGGTCCAGGTTACGCTCGGCGACCGAGGAGCCACCGACGGACGACTGCATGCCGCCGCCGAACATGTCGGAGAGGCCGCCACCCTTCCCCTTGTGCATCAGCACGAGCAGCATCAGCAGCGCGCTGAAGACGATCAGGGCGATCGAGAACCCCATAACCACGGCTGGACCCTACTTCCTGGCAATTCCCGGATGGAGACGAACTACGGGGGCCGGCAGACGGTGCACGCCTGCCCGGCCCCCGCAAGGGTACGACGGATCGCCGCTACGGCATACTCACTGGTCGCGGAAGCGGACGATCTTGACGAACTCGTCGGCGTCCAGTGCCGCGCCGCCCACCAGGGCGCCGTCGACGTCCGGCTGCGCCATGATCGCGGCGACGTTGCCCGCCTTGACCGAGCCGCCGTACTGGATGCGGACCTTGTCGGCCAGCTCCTGGGAGTACAGCTCCGCGAGACGGCCGCGGATCGCGCCACAGACCTCCTGCGCGTCCTCGGGGGTGGCCACCTCACCGGTACCGATGGCCCACACCGGCTCGTAGGCGATCACGACGGACTCGGCCTGCTCGGCCGGGACGTCCTTCAGGCCGCCGTCGATCTGGCGCAGCGTGTGCGGGACCTGCTCACCCGCCCTGCGGACGTCCAGGCCCTCGCCGACGCACAGGATCGGGGTCAGTCCGTGCGTGAACGCGGCCTTCACCTTGGCGTTGCAGACCTCGTCCGACTCCGCGTGGTACTGACGTCGCTCGGAGTGACCCACGGCCACGTAGGCGCACTTCAGCTTGGACAGCATCAGGCCCGAGATCTCACCGGTGTAGGCACCGGAGTCGTGCGCCGAGATGTCCTGGGCACCGTACTTGATCTTGAGCTTGTCGCCGTCGACGAGGGTCTGCACGGACCTCAGGTCGGTGAAGGGCGGCAGCACCGCGACCTCGACGGCGTCGTAGTCCTTGTCGGTGAGCGCGAAGGCGAGCTTCTGGACGTGGGCGATGGCCTCGAGGTGGTTGAGGTTCATCTTCCAGTTGCCCGCCATCAGCGGGGTACGGGAACTCACTTTTTCTCAGTCCTCCAGTGCGGCGAGGCCGGGGAGCGTCTTGCCCTCGAGGTATTCGAGGGAGGCGCCGCCACCGGTCGAAATGTGGCCGAAGGCGTTCTCGTCGAAGCCCAGGGTCCGGACCGCGGCGGCGCTGTCGCCACCGCCGACCACGGTGTAGGCGCTGCTGTCGACGAGGGCCTGGGCGACGGCGACGGTGCCGCCGGCGTAGTCGGGGTGCTCGAAGACGCCCATCGGACCGTTCCAGAAGACGGTCTCGGCATCGGCGATCTTGGAGGCGTAGAGCGCGTTCGTCCTCGGGCCACTGTCGAGGCCCAGCATCGTCGACGGGATCTTGTCGGCGTCGACGGTCTCGAACGTGGCGGGTGCCTTGGTCTTGAGGTCCGGGAAGTCCGCGGAGACCAGCACGTCGACCGGGAGCACCAGCTCGACGCCGTTGTCCTCGGCGCGTCGCATGTACTCCTTGACGATCTCGACCTGGTCCTTCTGGAGCAGGGAGACGCCGACCTCGTAGCCCTTGGCGTAGAGGAAGGTGTACGCCATGCCGCCGCCGATCAGGATGCGGTCGGCCCGGCCGAGCAGCTCGTCGATCACGGCGAGCTTGTCGGAGACCTTGGCGCCGCCCAGGACGACCACGTAGGGCCGCCTGACGTCGGAGGTGAGCCTCTTGAGGACGCCGACCTCGGTCGCGATGAGGTAGCCGGCGGCGTGCGGCAGGCGGGCCGGAAGGTCGAAGACCGAGGCGTGCTTGCGGTGCACGGCACCGAAACCGTCGCCGACGTAGACGTCGGCGAGGGCCGCGAGCCGGTCCGCGAAGGCGCCGCGCGCGGCGTCGTCCTTGGCGGTCTCGCCGGCGTTGAAACGGAGGTTCTCCAGCACGGCGACCCCGCCGTCGGCCAGGGCCGCGACGGTGGAGGCGGCGGAGTCACCGACGGTGTCGGTCGCGAACGCGACATCGGCACCGAGCAGTTCACCCAGACGGGCGGCGGCCGGGGCGAGTGAGAAGGCCGGGTCCGGGGCACCCTTGGGGCGGCCCAGGTGGGAGGCGACCACGACGCGGGCACCGGCGCCGGCGAGCGCCTTGATCGTGGGGACCACGGCACGGATACGGCCGTCGTCGGTGATGGTGGTGCCGTCCAGCGGCACATTGAGGTCGGCGCGGACGAATACCCGCTTGCCGGCGACGCCTTCGGCGAGAAGCTCGTCGATCGTCTTCATCTTCGTACTGACTCCTTGGAACGCGGTGGAGCACACGACACAGGGCTCGCACAGCGCGACGTTACGCTGTCCGAGCCCTGCGCTCACATCAAGGGGTGGCCACCCCGGGAATCAGAGCCGGCCGCCGACGAAGACCGTGAGGTCGACGAGGCGGTTGGAGTAGCCCCACTCGTTGTCGTACCAGCCGAGGATCTTCACCGTGTTGCCCTCCTGGACCATGGTCAGGGAGGAGTCGAAGGTGCAGGAGGCCGGGTCGCTGACGATGTCCGAGGAAACGATCGGGTCCTCGGTGTAGTACAGGATGCCCTTGAGGTCGCCGTCGTCGGCGGCCTTCTTGAACGCGGCGTTGACCTCGTCCTTGGTGACCTCGCGCTGCAGCGTCACGACCAGGTCGGTCGCGGAGCCGGTGGGAACCGGGACACGCATGGCGATGCCGTCCAGCTTGCCCTTGAGCTGCGGGAGGACCAGGGCGGTGGCCTTGGCGGCACCGGTCGTGGTCGGGATGATGTTCTCCGCGGCGGCGCGGGCGCGACGCAGGTCGGAGTGCGGGAAGTCCAGGATGCGCTGGTCGTTGGTGTACGCGTGGACCGTCGTCATCAGGCCCTTGACGATGCCGAAGTTCTCGTCGAGGACCTTGGCCATCGGCGCCACGCAGTTGGTGGTGCAGGAGGCGTTGGAGATGACGTGGTGCTGCGCCGGGTCGTACTCGTCCTGGTTGACGCCCATGACGATGGTGATGTCCTCGTCCTTGGCCGGGGCCGAGATGAGGACCTTCTTCGCGCCGCCCGCGATGTGCTTCTCGGCGTCGGCCTTCTTGGTGAAGATGCCGGTCGACTCGATGACGACGTCGACGCCCAGCCGGCCCCACGGGATGTCGGCCGGGTTGCGCTCGGAGAGCACCTTGATGGTGTGACCGTCGACGGTGATGGTGTCGGCGGTGTGGGTGACCTCGGCCTTGAGGCGTCCCAGGATGGTGTCGTACTTCAGCAGATGAGCAGTGGTCGCGGTGTCACCCAGATCGTTGACAGCCACGATCTCGATGTCAGCACCCTGCTCCAGCAGCGCGCGGAAGTAGTTACGACCGATGCGGCCAAAGCCGTTGATGCCTACGCGGATCGTCACGAAACCGATCTCCTCGTTGGTACGCCGGGTTTCGACGCCGGCGAGCTGTATGGGATGTCCCCGACCGCTTACGACCCTACCCCCCCGAAAGACGGGGGGTGACATTGAGCGCACCGCCGCTCATAAGGGAACGGTGGCGTCCTGCCGCTACTCACGAGTAACGGGCCGCGCGAGGTCGTATGAGCCGATTCATCCAGGTCAGCGGCGCAGGGAACCGAGCGCCCTTCCGATGATCTGCCTCCGCTCCGCCGCGTTCCCGAGGTGCTCCAGTCCGAAGCCGAGGAGGACGGTGTCCCGGGTGGTGACGGCCGCCTGGGAGTGGAAGAGGCCCGGGGAGCGCACCCAGTCACCGCCGTTCCCGGGACTGCCGGCCGGCGCCCCCGTCACGGACCAGGCACCCAGCGCCGTCTCGAAGCCCTCGCCGCCCCCGGGCGTGCCGCCGACGACGAGCGCGGTCTCGTCGACGAACGCGCCCATCCCCCCGGTGCCGGGGTCCGAGATGTACGAGAGCGAGAGCTCGACCCTCTTGCCCGCGTAGGCGCTCAGGTCGACCGACGCCCGCTGCCAGCCGTTGGAGGGGCCGGTGAAGGCGTTCCAGGTACCGGTGGTGCCGGTCGTGGCACAGCCGTCCTCGCCCACCGTCAGATAGTGGGTGAGGAAGGGGTGACCGCCGACGTAGTAGCCCTCGCCGCAGTCGGCCGGGGCCGCGGAGGAGGTGCCGCCTTCGGCGTCGGGCAAGGTGGTCCAGTCGTCCTGTCCGACGGTGTGCGCCTCGACGACGAGGTTGTCGTAGCCCGGCTCGGTGTCGTAGCTGACCTGGAACCTCAGGGCCGGCGCGGCGCCGGCGTCGACCCCGGTGAGGTCCACGGTCCGGCTGAGCCGGGTCCAGGTGTCGTCGGCATGACGCGCGGCGGCGAAGTACGAGCCCTCGTAGGGCTCGAAGGGGGTGCGGAGACCGGGGTAGTCGCCCGCGGAGGAGCTACGGAACCGCGGGAACCGGTCGGGCTTCAGGGTGTCGGAGGTGACGGTGTAGGCGCCGGCGTCGTCCAGCGGGTTGTCCGCGGCGGGCCCGAGCGTGGCCCGGACGCCTCCGAATCCGCCGGAACCGGCGAAGGCGGAGGCACCCTTCAGGCCGGCGCGGTGGTAGGCGCCGAGGTAGTACTGGGCGAAGTCGTTGGAGTCGGCACGGCCGATGTCGACGAATCCGCCGGACTTCTCCCCCGCGACGACCAGCTTGCCGCCCTCGTTGAGGTAGGCGCGGACGGCGAGCATGACCGGACCCGAGGGCTGTTCCGCGCCGGTGTACCATACGACCGCGCGGAAGTGGCTCAGCACGCCGAGCGGGTCCGGGGTGCCCCGGGTGGCGACGTCCCAGACGACGGCGCGGCGGCCGGTGGCCGCGAGCGCCTCGGTGTAGGCGGCGGCGTGCCGCGCGGCGGACGTCCCGCCCTCCTCCGCGAGGACCAGCACGTCGCCCCGCGGACGCTCGGCCACCGTGTAGGTGAACGGCGCCGACGAGGTCGTCTTCCCTCCGCGGGTGCGGCCGGTGAACCAGACCTCGACCGTGTCGCCCGGCCCGGCGCCCGCCACCTCGCCCCGGTACTGGTCGAAGTAGAGGTTGTCCTCACCGCCGTAGGTCTCGCCGCCGCGCCACGCCGTGAGCCGTCCGGTGTGCGTACGGCCCCCGTTGACGCGGTACTTGAGCCGCTTGGCCACCAGCGACCCGCGCGCGGTGACCGAGACCTCCTGGCCGCCGCCGCGGGCGTAGGAGGTGGTGAAGGCGTCCGGGGTGAAGTCCGGGGCGTCCAGGCCCGTGAGGGAGACCGGACGGTCCGGGTGGGAGGCGCTCTCGGCGACGGCGAGGGCGAAGGGGACGTTCTTCGCGAACTCCGCCTGGATCAGTCGCTCGTCGTCCGGGAAGGTGAAGACGGAGGCGCAGTCGGCCGGCTCCCAGTCGTCGTTCGGGTCGACGCGCGAGGCGGTGGCGCAGGTCGACATCTCCGGGGTGAACATCTGCATCCCGTTGACGTTGGCCGCGTGGCCGTCGGCCTCGCCGTTGGTGGTGTAGAGCTCCGAGGAGACCTGCGGACGGTAGCCGGGGACCGCCGGCTTCTGCGGGGTGCCGGCGAGCGCCTTGAGCGCGATGTCGTCGGGGGTGTCGGTGGCGACCTGCCAGCCGACGCCGTAGAGCAGGAGCTGGGCGGCCGAGTGGTAGTTGACGCCGTACCGGAAGCCGATTCGCTTCTGGAAGGCGTCCAGGGCCCTCGTCTCCGGCTCGGACATCGGGCCGGTGCCGCGGTAGGTCTCGTCGGCCGGGTCGGGCGACGAACCCTCGTTGTCGTATCCCCACTTGTAGGCGAAGTTGCGGTTGAGGTCGACGCCGTCGCCCGGCTCGATCCGGCCGTCGCCGTCGTTGTCGCGCAGGTTCTTGCGCCACTGCCGGTTGGCGGGATCGGCGTGGGTGAAGTCGTAGCCGTCCGGGTTGGCGGAGAGCACGAACCACAGTTCGGTGGAGTCGACGATCTTCGTGACCCGGGTGTCCTTGCCGTACCCGTCGAGGTAGTAGTGCATCAGCCGCCGGGTCATCTCGGGGGTGATCCACTCACGGGCGTGCTGGTTGGACATGTACAGGGTGGCGGGGCGGGAACCGTCCCTGGACTTCGCGGCGCCCTTGCTGACCTTGAGGGCGAGGATGTCCTGGCCCTTGACCGTCTTGCCGAGGGAGACGACCTTGGTGAGGCCCGGATGGCTCCGGGCCGTGGCGAGGACCTCCCGCTTGAGGCCGTTCTCTCCGCCGTACGGGCGGAACACGCCGTCCCCCGCCGCGGCCACCCGCTTCTCTGCCTGCGAGGTCAGCGTGTGCTCGGCGAGTGCGACCCCCTTCTCGCGCAGCCGGCCGGCCTGCCGGCCGGTGAGGACGAGCTCCAGCGTGGCGGAGCCCCGCTCCGGTACCTGCTCGGTCAGCTCGTGGGCGTCGGCGCCCGCGTCGAGCAGGAGCGGCACCTGCTCCTTGCCGACCGTCGCGCGCCACACGGAGAGGGCTTCGCCGTCG